>JAIXWR010000041.1 GCA_027491155.1 Verrucomicrobiaceae bacterium | reverse complement strand
GCTCCAGAACTACCGGCGCCTGTGCATCCGTTGGGAGAAATCGACCGCGATGTTTCAAGGCTTTGTGAATCTGACTTGTGCCCTTCTCCTCATGAAAGAGGTTTTGGGATAGCTTCTAGAACAAGCCGGAGCACAGAACCCCTGACCCACCGCCAGTTCCAGCCGCCATGACCGCTACAACCTCAACCCGCAGTCGACGCCTCGCCGCCGGTCAGGCGTAGGAGGACTCGACGTTCGGCGAAAGATTTATGGATCCAGAGGCACTAGTGCGTTCGACCTTTGAAGACGTCACCTATTTTGAGGTGCGCTGTCTCCCGGGGATCAGGTTGTGTTTGGACGCACCGGATGTTCAAGGCGATCTGTCGGACCTTCCTGAGTTCATTGAGGCTCTCCGGAATTTCATGGAGCTGACCCCGGAGTGCTTGAAGGTCGCGGAACCTCACCTCTTCGCGAAGTTCAAGCAGTGCGAGGCGACGATCGATCCTGCTTGTTTGGAGGTGGTGATCAGCGATTCGTCAGAAGTCTGGGGGGAGTTGGAGTTTCGGGACGTCAACCTCATGAAGCCCGACGATACGGTCTACGTCCAACTCGCAGCGGAATGCTCTTGGGATCGTGAGCATGGTATCCAGCTGATTTTTCGCAATGGGCGGCATCTCACACGCGTGAGCGAGCAGGATGGGCACTATGCCTATTGGGATGCCTGGGCATTCCCTGAAAGCGAAGACCGCATCCGATGACAATTCAAATGCCGAACCACAAGCCGCCAATTTGAATTCGGGCTTCCGACGCGCCGCAGGACGGCCTAAGATGTTCGCTCAGAATGAAAACGCTTCTCGCAGCACTCACCTCGCTATCCATCCCGGTCTTCGCCAATCCCGTGGCGCTACCGGAGGCGATTGTCGAGAAGACGTGGGAACGGTGCGTGATTAGCGCCGGCGAAAAGTGCTCCACGGTATCCTGCGCGGTTGGATACAAGGGCAAGGACTCTTTGAACGAGCCGTTCTATGTTTCAGTTCCTGTTATTCTTCCTGCGAGTCTGGCAGGGGACGCGATCACAGCCCGTAAGGTGATGAAGGCAAGACTGGAAGCTGGAGGGAAGGTTCATGATCCCAACCACATTCGGTTCATCAATAATCCGTTGTTACCTGGCGGCACAGTCGTAGCCGAGTGTTTGTTCAAACTCCAGCGTGTGGCCGGGAGGTCCTTCGCGATCGTGGTTACATACGATCAGCCGACCATCAATGGCAAGGTCCTCTATTTGCCCCAGTTCGAAGAGGGCAAGAATCCGAAGGACTTTGCCGAGTTTTCGGTGAGCGTTTTTCCCACCGATGGGGGGCTGCTTGCCCTTGAGAGCAAGCATGAGCAAGAAGCGACCTCTTTCGCAACGAGGGTCACAGTAAAGCCCGTCGACAATGAGGTCATCCAGATCGGATACTCTAGAAGCGAACAAGCGGTGCCATCCGATGGCGACAAGCCGTAGATTTGAATTCGATGCACCAATCCCGCCGCGAATGCGATCTAAGGTTCCCGCGCGAAGGGCTTCACGGGGGAAAGGACGTTCCGGGGTGGGCGGAGGCCGGCTGGAGAGCCCAGCGGATGGCGTCGAGCAGCGCTTCCATGTCCACCGGCTTGCGGAAATAGGCGGCGGCCCCGGCGGCGCGGGCGGCGGTGCGCACTTCCTCGCTGTCGTGCGCGGTGAGGAGGATCAGCGGGAGATCGACGCGGGCGGAGTCGAGCATGCGCTTCAATTCCAGCCCGCTGATTCCCGGCAGGGTCAAGTCGGCGACGATGCAGCCGCCTTCGTTCGTCCTGGCCGAGGCGAGGAAGGACTCGGCGGAATCGTGGGTCTGCCATTTCAGCCGGGCGTGGGTCATCAGCCGCCCAAGGGCGCGCCGCACGCTGGCGTCGTCGTCGATGAGGTGGATGGTGGATTCGGACGCAATCATGACGGGGGAAATTGCCATGCCGCGAGGCGGCGGGGCAATTGGACCTTCGTATTAGCGCCCCGGCCGCGGGTTGGCCGGTGACAGGGTCAGGGGAGGGCCGGCTGGAAGCCCGCGCCGTCGCAGGCCCGGACGAGTTCCGCCACGGAGTCGACCTGCATCTTCTCCATCACCCGGGCGCGGTGGACTTTCACGGTCTGCTCGACGATGCCGAGCCCGGCGGCGATCTGCTTGTTGAGCGCGCCGGTGATGACCCATGCCATGACCTCGCGTTCGCGCTGGCTCAGGCCGTCGATGCGCCGGCGGAGTTCGCTGCGGCGGCAGGAGGCATCGATCGCGGCCCGGTGCTTGCGGACGGCGCCGGAGATCGCGTCGAGCAGCGCGGTATCGTCGAAGGGCTTGGTCAGGAAGGTTTCGGCCCCCTGTTGCATCGCCTTCACCGTGGCGGGGATGTCGCCGTGGCCGCTGATGAAAATGACCGGCCAGGGTGCCGGGCCGGAGCCGATCTCGCGCTGCAGGCCGAGCCCGCCGAGGCCCGGCAGTTGGAGATCGAGCACCAGGCAGCCGGGGTGAAGCAGCGGGTCCGGGAGCTCCTTGAGGAATTCCTCGGCGGAGGAGTAGGCCTTCGCCTCCCAGCCGGCCTGGCGGACGATGCGCGACAGGCAGCGGCGGACCGAAGGGTCGTCATCGACGATGAGGACGGTGGGCGCGGGGGATGGGCACAACATCGGCATCACTCGCATTCCATCCGCCGGGGGCTTCCATGACAAGATGGATCTTGTTCCGGCGAGGCGGGCAGCAGCAGGCGGAAACGGGCACCGCCTTCCGGGTGAGGGTCGGCCAGCAGCTTGCCGCGGAAGCGCTCCGCGATGCTGCGGCTGATCGCGAGTCCGAGCCCGAGGCCGCCTTGTTTCGTCGAGGCGAAGGGTTCGAACAAGCGGCCGATCATCGCGTCGGGGATTCCGGGACCGTTGTCGTGGACGACGACTTCGAGCTGCCCGTCCCGCAGGCCGGTTTCGATGCCGATCCGTCCCGGGCGGGGCACTGCGGCCAGCGCGTCGAGCGCGTTCATCACGAGGTTCAGCACGACCTGCTGGATTTCCACCCGGCCCGCCGCGGCCGGTGGCAAGCCGGGGCCCGGCCGGAAGTCGACTTCCACCTTCCGGCGGAGGATTTCGGAATGGATCAGGCCGAGCACCTGGGTCACGGCGTCGTTGAGATCGACGGGATCGAGTTCCGGGGCGGCGTCCTTTTTGAACATGGCACGCATGCCGTGGATGATGCTTCCGGCGCGTTTGGCATCGCCGGTGATGTCGTCGAGGATGGCCGCGACTTCCGGCAGGTCCGGGGCCGGGTCGTTCAGGATGCGGCGGCCGACCTGCGAATTGCCGAGGATGGCGGCGAGCGGCTGGTTCAGCTCGTGGGCCAGCGCGCCGGCGAGTTCGCCGAGCATGCTGACGCGGGAAAGGTGGGCGAGTTCCTCCTGGTGGAGGGCGGCTTCGCGCTCCGCTTGCTTGCGGGCGCCGATGTCGAGGATCGATGCGAGGAGGAACTCGCCTTCCGGCATTTCGATCGGGCTGGAGGCGATTTCGACGGGGACTTCCGAGCCGTCCTTGCGGCGTGCGACGAGTTCCACCCCGGGCCGCGTGCCGGGATCGGGGCCGCGGAGGTAGCCGGGGACCAGGGTTTCCAAAGGGCGGCCGAGCAGTTCGGCGCGCGGGTGGCCGAAGATGCTTTCCGCCCGGGCGTTGACCAGGGCGATCCCGCCCTTGCGGTCGACCAGGACCATGGCGTCCGGGGCCGCTTCGATCACGTGGCGGAAGCGTTCCTCGGCCTTCCGGCGTTCGGAGATGTCGATGGATACCCCGCGCAGCAGCAGGGCGCGGCCTTGCGGATCGCGCTCCACCGTGCCTCCGGCATGGATCCAGCGGCAGCTGCCGCCGGGCAGGATCACGCGGTGGTCGACCGAGTAGGGCCCGGGGCCCGCGAGGGCGGCATCGATGGCCGCGGATACCGTCGCGCGGTCTTCGGGGTGAACGGTTTCGGTGAAGCGTGCGATGCCGGTTTTCCCGCCGGTCTCGACCCCGTGGAGCATGCGTCCGCCGTCGGAGATCCAGATTTCGTCGCGGCCGATGTTCCATTCCCAGAGGGCGAGGGGTGCGGCCGCGGCGGCTTCGGCGAGCCGTTGTTCGGTTGCGCCCAGTTCCTGCGACAGTCGGATGGAGCGGAGCAGGCCGCGGCTCAGCTCGTAGCCCATCGCGAGTGCCATCCCGAGGAAGGGGAAGCTGACGAGGAAGGGCATCTCGAGGACCCCGGCCGCCACCAGGCCCGACTGCGCCGAAGAGGCGAGGGCGAAGAAGATCAGGCCCCCGCCGACCAGCAGCGCGCGGCGCTTTTCTTCCCGCCCGCCGCGACGCCACAGCCGCAAGGAGGCATCGGCGGTGTAGATCACCAGCACCAGCGAGGAAAGCTGCCCGGCGATCACCCAGCGGTTCGGTTCCCACACGCCGAGGATGCTGACTTCCTCGCCGAGGAAGCGGATGGTCCGCAGGCTTTCCAGCGACTTGACGTGCAGGCTTTCGCCGGTGGTGAAATTCGCCACCACCGCGACGAGGCGGAGCCCCAGGGTCAGTGCCAGCAAGTGCAGCCGGCCGGTGCCGAAGGCGTGGTGGATGAATCCCAGCGCCCCGCCGAAACACACCAGCGTGGAGACGTGGGCCCAGCGGACCGCGGCGACGTATCCGGCCGGCGTCGCGGCATGCATGGACCACAATTCACAGGCCGCCAGTCCGACCACCCCGGAGACCGTGAGGGTGAAGAACAGGTTCTCCCGCGAGCGGCGGTCCTTCAGCCACACCAGCAGGTGCATGAACGCGAGCATCCCGCAGGCGCCCGCAACCGCCGACCAGATGATGGTGATGCTGCTCATGTCCGGCTCTCCTCCCCGGCGGGGATGGAGGCAGTCAAGGCTTGCGGCGGATGGCGCGTCGAGAGGGAACCGCCGCGAAGTCGGTCAAGCCGCCTCGTTCAGCGTGCCGGCTTCAAGCCCGCGTGGAGGCGGAGGATGCGGCGCGTTTCGGCGATGCCTTCCGGGTGCTGGTGGGCGCTGTGGTTGGAAGGAATCACCTTTTCCGACGAGGTGCCGGCCAGGTGGGAACTCCAGTAGGGCACGAAGCTGTCGGTGCTGTAGGGCCGCTTTTTCTCGAGGTTCCCGCCCTTGCCGCGGTCGCCGATGATCGAGTGGTAGGGGATGCCCGGCGCGATCGGCAGCTTGTTGACCTCGCGGACGAAGCTGTTGTCGGGAGACAGGGTGTCGATGCTGTTCGGCGCGCGGTCGAGCATCAGCGACGAGGTGTCGGCGGTGATCACCGAGGACACGGCATTGCGGGCGTCGGTCAGGAAGGTGGGCATGCGGACGAGGCGGGAACCCATGCGGCCGATCCAGCTGGAGGCGAGTTCCGACCCGCGGTGCGGGGCGGCGATGAAGATGGCGCGGCCGATTTCCTTGCGGTGATGGAAAATGATGGAGTCGCGGAGGATCTGGCTGCTGGCGCCTCCGATCTTCATTTCGTCCGGGCCCTTGCCGAAGAGCCCGCGCCAGATCTTGTCCTCGGCGTCGGTGACCATCAGGCGGCTGGTGATGCCGCCCATGCTGTGGCCGATGATGACGATGTCCTTGTGGCCGGGGAAGACGCGGTTGATGCCGTCGAGTTCCTTCCGGAGCAAAGAGGCCGAATAGGGATAGGGATAGCCGCTGGGGTAGCTGAAGACCCAGAACTGGTATTTCTCCCGGATCTCGGGGTCCTGCATCAGCGAATGGTACATCGGGGCCCAGGTGGCCGGCGTGTCCTGCAGGCCGTGCACCATCAGCACGGGAATACGATCCTTGTCGTACTTCTGCAGGCGCATCAGCCGCGCGGTTTCGGAATATTTCTGGGGATTGAGCAGCCGGATCAGGCCGAGCTTGTCGGGGCGGGCCACGGCCATGGTCAATGCGACCGGGGCGCTGAAGTCGGCGGCGAGGGCGGGGTTGCGCCCGGCGATGGAGATCTTTTCGACCTCCAGCGGATCGTAGAGCTGGAGGACGGGCGCGGCGGGGGCATCGAAGCGGAGGACGGCGGTCAGGGGCACCGACATCTGCTGGGGTTCGTAGGTCCGGCGGAAGTCGGGATTCGGAGGATAGACGGCGACGAGCGGCGCGCCGACGCCTTGCCGGCGGGCCTGGACAGCGGCGTATTTGCCTTTGAAGTTCAGGCTGTCGGTGACGCGGTATTCGCCGGCCGGGCGGGTGGCGCCGGCCTCGAGTTTGCCGGTGAGCGAAACGGCCGAGGCCCCGGATCCGACGGTGATGCTGCGGCCCCACGGCAGGGAGCCGGCGCGTTCCAGGCGTTCGACCAGGCGGCCGACGGCGTGGTTGTAGAGGGCGACGGCGCCCGGTTCTCCCGCCAGTGCCTTGCGGCCGGCCAGGCGGGCGCACTCGACGAAGTGGCCGGAGGCGACCATCGGGTCGGCAGACGATTTCCCGGCCTCGAGTTCGCGCAGCGCGGCATCGAGCGGGGCCTCGGTGAAATCCTCGTGGGCCGGGGTGGCGCTGACGACCTCCTTGTAAGAGATCGGCGCGACGCAGGATGCGAGGGCGAGGGAGAAGGCCAGGGCGGCAAGCCGGAGCGGACGAGGGAACGGTGAATCCATGGCGGGTGCGGTGGGCGGCGGAGTTCAATCAGAAGCCCCGCCGGATGTCACCCAAAGGATCGTGGCCGTCTTGCCAGCCAGTCCTGCCCGGCTCAGCGCGAAGGATAGGCCACGCCGACGGATTTCCAGCCCGCGGCCATCAGGCCGGCGTTGGCGGCGTTGGACATCCGGCCGGTGTGGATCAGGACCTTGGGCTCGGTGCCGAGGTCGTCGCGCTGGGCGAAGGCGGCGACCTGGTCGGTCCAGGTCACGTGATCGACCGGGGCCGGCACGTGGAGTTCGCCGGTGGCGGTGGTGGCACCGGGCAGGCGGCCGAGGATTTTCAAGCCGGCGTAGTCGGCGGCACTCGAGCGCTGGCGTTCGGCGAGGATGGCGAGGGCGCTGATGAAGAATTCGGCCTGCTCGGGCGAGTCGCACGAATTCGCGAGGCGGACCATGTAACCGCGGCCCCGGGCCTTCGGCAGGGCTTCGAGGTAAGTGACAATCCGGTGGCGACGGGTGGTGCTTAGCGCGGCGTGGATCTGGAAGGCCTTGATGTCCTCGATGCTGACGCCCATCGCCGCCAGCGAGCGCTCGTCGCGCAGGGCGAGCTCGCTCTGGGTCAGCGCGTAGGTGTCTTCCGGGATGCCGACCATGTTGGTCGCGGTAAGGGCGAGGCTGGCACCGCCGGACACCGCGGCCGCTCCGATGCGCAGCGGCAGGCCGCCGGCGAAGAAGGCCCAGGTGACCTTGTCCATCTCCTCCTGGAGGCGGGCGTTGTCCGAGTAGGGATCGACCCCGAGCTGCTTGGCGGTGTCGAGTTTCGCCTTGTCGAATCCGGCGGCATTCTTCGCCGCGTTGCCGATGCCGGCGCCGACCTCGCCGGTCGAGGGTTCACCGCCGCTGGAGACGCGGTCGGCGACCTTTTCCGCGCCGCGGCCGATCGCCGAGCCGACCTTGCCGAAGAAATGGCCGACGGTCTTCGGCGCCTGCTTCACCGAGCCGACCGGATTCTTGACGATGTTTTTCACGGCATCGATCGGCTGCTCGACGGAGCGCTTGAGGCCTTCGGCGAAGAGGTCGCCCTTGCTGGTTTCGACCAGCTTGCGGATGGCCTCGCACTCGGCGATGCGGCGTTTCGCCTGCGGCACGCCGATGGCGGTGAAGGTGCCGAAATCGCTATCGATCTCGAAGTGGGCCATGAAGCCGTCGGTCGCGACCTGGTCGCGGACGCGGTAGGACGTGCCGCGGAGAATCTCGGCGGGCAGGAGGTCGGCGGCATTGAGGATCACGCCGGTTTCGTAGGCGGCGGGTGCTTGGGCGAAGGCGGGTGCGACGAGCGCGGCGCAGGCGACGGGGAGGAGAAGGTTCAGCTTCATGGTAGCGGGTTGCGGTTACAATCCAAGGACAGGTGGAAGCAGTGCTTCCGGCAAGGACGGAATCGGGTTGCGTCCCGCTCTCAGATTCCCACCACCTCGCGCCATTGGCGTGCCATCAGGGCGTGACCGGCGGGCGAGGGGTGGATGCCGTCCCACAGCCAGAACTCGGCCGGGGCGGCTTTCACGGCTTCGTCGAACAGGGACTGGAAGGGCACGAAGGGCAGCTTCATTTCTTCCGCCAACTTGCGGGAGACCTCGCGGTAGCCGGCGAGGGGTTTGAAATCGTCCGAGGTGCGGGTGGTGAAGGGTTCGCAGATGATGATCGCCACGCCCGGGATCTCCTTTTGCGAGCGTTGGATCAGTTCGCGGTAGCCGCGTTCGTAGTCCTCGACGGTGGCCTTGTATTTGTTGCCGAAGGCGAAGGTGTGCCAGAGGTCGTTGACGCCGATGAGGATGCTCAGCACGGCGGGCTTTAGGGCCACGGTGTCCTTGTCCCAGCGGGCGGCGAGGTCGGGGATCTTGTGGCCGCTGATGCCGCGGTTGTAGCACTTCAATTCGAGATCCGGGTGGGCGAAGAGGATCTGGCCCGAAGCCATCGCGGCGTAACCCCGGCCGAGGGCCTTGCCGTGGTTCGCGTCCATCGCGCCCTTGTCGCGGCCGTCGTCGGTGATCGAGTCGCCCTGGAACAGGATGACGTCGCCCTTCTTGAGCTGGAGCTTGCCGGCTGGTGCCTCGTTGGCGTGGGAACTAAGGCCCGCGGCACCGAGGGCACCGAGCGTGAGCGCGCCTTGCAGCCAGTGACGACGGGAGGTGGAGGACGGGTCGGACGGGTTCATGGGATGTTTACCGACGATCCACGTTTGCCGCGGGGAATGCCAGCAGCTTGTTCGCCTGCTTCCGATGCGTCACCAGTACCAGGTGAACGAGGCCCGCAGGCTGCGGGGCTCGGCGGGGTGGAAGTGAGTGCCGTCGATGCCGGCCGCGGGTTCGCCGGGAATACGGGAGGTGTAGTAGTATTCGACGTCGTTGTCGGCGCGGTCGAGCAGGTTGAGGCAATCCAGCGCGACCTCGCAGTTCTCCCAGCGGTAGCCGATGCGGGCGTTCACCTGGAACGAATCCTCGGACTCGACGAGCTTGTCGGCGGTGAGCGGGCGTTCGGAGAAGTAGCGGGTGCGCAGGGCGCCGAAGAGGCCGCGTTCCTTGCCCAGGGTGATGCCGCTGGAAATGATGAACGGCACTTGGTTCTCGACGAAGGGTCCGGCCGAAGTGTCGGTGTAGCGGCCTTCCGAGAGGGCGATCTCGGCGTCGGCGCCGAACCAGTCGTTGGGCCGCCAGTAGCCGGCGAACTCGATGCCGTAGCGGTCGGTCGAGGGGCCGGCTTCGACGTTGCCGGCGTCGCCGACGTAAAGCAGCTCGGACTCGCTGTAGATGTACCAAAGCGAGGCGGTGGTGGTGAAGCCTTCGCTCCACTGGCTGCGGACGCCGATTTCGCTGCCCCATGTGCGGACCAGCGGATCGACGGGGGCGACCGGGGTGACGCCGTCGTTGGGGTCGATGCGGGTGAAGAGGCCGCGGGCGTCGTTCGAGTGGAAACCGCCGCCGAGGTTCACGTAGTATTCGGTGTCGTCCCAGGGGCCGAAGATGAAGTTGAGCTTGGGCACCCCGATGCCGTCCCACTCGTTGCCGCTGTTGGCGGGATCGTCGCTATCGACGTCGAAGTAAAACAGGTCCGCGCGCAGGCCGGCTTCGGTGCGGAACCAGTCGTTCCACTTCGTTTCGGCCCCGGCGAAGACCGAGTAGTTGCCGGTGAAGACGTCGTCCTCGCGGATCGGGTTCACGTCGGCTCGCTGGCGGGTGCGGGCGAGTTCGAGGTCCCAGATCGAGTCGTTGCGGGACTGGAAGCCGAGGGTGTAGTCGGTCTCCGCGCCGAAGAGGCTGCGGTTTTCCAGTGTGGCGGTGATTTCGCCGCCGAAGAAGATGCGCTGGTCGGACTGGCGGAACTGGTCGCCGTTGACGGGATCGTCGAGGAAGTAGGTGAAGTTCGAGTAGAGATCGAGGTCGTAGTAGCCGACGTAGGCGTTGGCGCGCCAGAGGACGTCGTCGCTGCGGCGGCCCCAGTGGGCGGAGAGGGAGTAGCGCTGCGACTGGCCGCCGTTGGTGGGGTCGATGAAACCGAAGGGATCGAGCTGTCCGGCCAGCACCGCGCGTTCCGGGATCTGGTCGCTGGAGGTCCACTCGGCCTTGTATCCGAGCAGGGTGAGGGTGAGGAAGTTCTCGTCGTCGCCGGTGTGCCAGCGGACCATGCCGTTGAAGCGGTGGGCGTCCTCATCGAGCAGCCAGGGGCCGTTGTAGTAGGAGGCCTCCCCGCCGAAGGTAAGGGTGCCGGATCCGGCCTGGATGGAGTCGCCGAAGACGCTTCGGAAGTATTCGTCCTCGCCGACGGTGAGCGTGGCGAATCCCTGTTCGAGGGAGTTGACCAGCGAGAACTCGGCGGCGCCGGCGGTGGTCAGGTCGCCGAGGCGGGGGTCGAAGGGGCCTTTCTGGTAGTCGAGGCGCTCGACGAATTCCGGGATCAGGAAGTTCATGTCGGCATAACCCTGGCCGTGGCCGTGGGCTCGGTAGTTCGCCGGCATGCCGTCGATGAAGATCCCGAAGTCGATGCCGTGGTCGAGATTGTATCCGCGGACGAAGTACTGGTTCGCCTTCCCGCCGCCGGCGTGCTGGGTGACGATCATTCCGGGCACGACTTCGAGCAGTTCGCCGCGGCGGACGTAGGGGCGTTCCAGCAGTTCCTCGCGGTCGGACTGGCCTTTCGAGGCGGCGAGGGCTTCGCCAAGCAGGTTCTCGGCCTTCCCGGTGACGACCAGGGGGTCGAGTTCTCCTTGCAAGGGGACCAGGGCGTCCTGGGCGGAGGCGGAGCCGGTGAGCACGGCGAGGGCGATGAGGGAGCGGCGCAGGGAAACGGAAGTCGGGGTCACGCCGGTGGAACGAAAGTGGAGGGTCGATCCCATGGAAAAATCTCCATCGGGAAGGTCCTGCGCTAGATCGGTCGATCCTTGATATCGGCGCCCTGATTCATTCATGGGGGTCCTTCTCCTTCTCTCTCCTCCTCCTCCTAAAAGGTCTGTCCCTATACAAACGGCTCTATACAAACGGCTGGCGCCGGGGACTCTCATAGCAGACGGTTCAATTTCTGGGGAGCACGCCACGACGATCCATTCGTTCCCGTCAAGGAAGATGGTGATGGGAAACCGGTTCCCCGCCCCCGATTCGAAATGATCCACTTGATCACGGTCGGCAAACGGGTTGAAGCGTGACGCCGCCTGAAGGCGGTGTTATGGATCCACACAGCGCCTCATGAAAAACCTCATCCGCCTCTTTCTCCTCCTTGCTTGCACAACGCTTGGCCTCGCCGCGGACAAGGACCAAGACAAGCAGCGCGCCGGTCAGGTCGACGACATTCGCGAGGCGGTGTTCCGATGGCAGTTCGACCACAATGCCTCCGGCCAGCAGAAGAAGGCGAAGGTCTACTTCCTCCGATTGCAGGGCAAGGAGGGTGATCCGACCGACGAGTTCATGAAGCGCTTCGCCGGGCACAGTCCGCCCGTCCGGAAGGCCTCGGCATGCGAGTCGGACGCGAAGAAGGGTGTGCGCGACAAGACGACGGGTGAGAAGGGTTTGATGTTCCGGATTTCGAGTGTCCGGTGGGAATCGGACACCGAAGTGGAGGTGGAGGGCGGCTACGATGAATCGGGCTTGAGCGCTTCCAGAAACGTCTATGTCTTGAAAAAGGTCGACGGGAAGTGGAAGGTGACGAGTGACAAGATGATGACGATATCGTGAGGCAAGGTTGTCTTGGAGGTGCGAGCCGCCGGTTGACGGGGTTGCAACCTGGCCCGCCAAAGAAGTCGCCATTTCGGATCTTCCCCATAAAACTGCCCATAAAACTGCCTGCCCATAAAACTGCCTGTCCCGAATGGCACGGGATTAAGCTGGATTTCGTTGGAAATCAGCAGACGGAAAGCCGGCCCGGGTACGGTTAGAGAGTGTGACCAAACAACCTTTCCTGACCGGCTTTCCGCTCGCCGTTTT
>JAIXWR010000028.1 GCA_027491155.1 Verrucomicrobiaceae bacterium | reverse complement strand
GGGCGGGAGGAAGAGGTCGAGCTGATCCTCGTAGCCTTCCGCAAGCGCTTCTGCGACCTCTCCTGCTTCGTGAAGGAGCTGAAGGAACGCTTCTCCCGCTGGTTCAACAAGCACCACGAACGCCGCGGGACCTTGTGGATGGACCGCTTCAAGAGCGTGCTGGTGGAGGACGGCGAGGCGCTGCGGACGATGGCGCTCTACATCGATTTGAACCCGGTGCGCGCCGGACTGGTGGAGGATCCGAAGGACTACCGGTGGACCGGCTACGGGGAGGCCAGCGGCGGGAGCAAGCGGGCGCGGCGGGGGCTGTGCCGGGTGATGGAGGCGCCGATGGATTCGTGGGAGGAAAGGCGGGGAAGCCTGACCCCTGGAGAGGCCTACCGGTGCTGGTTGTTCGGGGAGGGGTTGGAGGCGGGAGGGCAGGCAGTGGAATCGGGAGAACGGGCGAGCCGCCCGTTCCGCTCTTCCTCAGCGTCCCCTGCATCGCGGCGCGGCTTCTCGAAGGAGAAGGTGGAGGCGGTGCTGAAAAGCGGCGGGAAGCTGTCGCGTGCGGATTTGCTACGGTGCCGGGTGAGGTGGTTCAGCGACGGGGTGGCGATCGGGAGCAAGGGCTTCGTGGAAGGGGTGTTCAAGCAATGCCGGAGCTACTTCGGAGCGAAGAGAAAGACCGGAGCGCGGAAGGTCCGCGAGGACGAGGCGGGGAGCCTTCACGCATTGCGGCAACTGAGGGTGAAAGCGGTTGGTTGAGATCCGGGAAGATTTGACGGGTTGATGGATCCGGATCCCAGGGCGCGGGTGTCGCCGGTCTTGCCGGAGGCGCGAAGCGCTTCTTCAACTCCTTCAAGGTCCGTCCGGTGGCGGCGGGAGTTCGTCCGGACCGGCGGGGATGCCGGGGGATTCGCCGGGCAGGGGCGGAACCTCGGGGACGGGGAGGCTTTCCACGGGGGTTTCGGCACCGGCCTTCCGTTGGTCGGCAGCGTGACGGTCGGTGTCCTCGCGGAGCTTGGCTCGTTTCTCGTCGAGCTTCTTCTGGTCCTCGGCCGCTTGTTTCGCGGCGGCTTCCGCTTTCTCCTCCGGGGTCTTGGCAAAGGGCTTGGCGGCGGACTTCCCGATCGTCTTGCCGGCGTAGGCTCCGCCCTCGACGACCGCGCCGACCGCCCGGACGGGCAGGCGGAAGAGGCCGCAGGACGGAAGGACGAGCGGCAGTGCGGCGGCCAGCAGGAAGAGGGCGGGGCGGGTTCGCATGGGCGGAGCCTAGCCGCACCGCGGCGGACACCGCCAGCCGATTGAACGGGCGGAGAAATTCCCCTTTCCCCTCGCGGCCGGGCGTCCTAGCGTCCCGCCCACATGAGCGGCTGCCACGGACCCCAGATGAAGATGGATCCCGCCCTGCACCAGGACAAGAAGCCGTCCTGGATCAAGGTGCGCCTGCCGAACAACCCGGTGTTCTGGTCGACCAAGTCGCTGATCACCGACCTGAAGCTGGTCACCGTCTGCGAGGAAGCCCAGTGCCCGAACCGCTGGGAATGCTGGGGCCAGGGTACCGCGACCTTCATGATCGCCGGCGAGAAATGCACCCGAGCCTGCGGCTTCTGCGCGGTGAAGACGGCCAAGCCCGACGCGCTGGAAGCCGATGAACCGGTCCGCGTGGCCGAGGCGACGCGACGGATGAAACTCCGCCACGTGGTGATCACCGCGGTGGCGCGCGACGACCTTCGCGACGGCGGGGCCGAACATTTCCAGCAGACGATCGAAGCGGTGCGCGCGGTAAACCCGGGCATCGTGATCGAGGTGCTGGTGCCCGATTTCAACGACCGCGACTGGGCCCTGCAAATGGTGATGGACGCCCGGCCGCACATCTTCAACCACAACCTCGAGACGGTCGAGCGGCTGACGCCGCTGGTCCGTTCCCGGGCCAAATACCACCGCAGCCTTGCGGTGCTGAAGAAGGCCAAGGCGATGGTGAACGGCAAGGTGGCGACCAAGAGCGGCATCATGCTGGGCCTGGGAGAGCGGCGCGACGAGATCCTGCGGGCGATGGACGACCTGCTGGAGGCGGATGTCACGGTGCTGACCCTGGGGCAGTATCTGCGGCCGACGCCGCGGCACTTGCCGGTGGTCGAGTATCTGGAGCCGGCGGTGTTCGACGAACTCAAGCAGATCGCCCTCGACAAGGGTTTCCGCCACGTGGCCAGCGGGCCGCTGGTCCGGAGTTCCTATCACGCGGCGGATTTCCGGCCGGAGCTGGACATCATGGACGAGATCGAGAAAGCCGTGCCCGTCCGCGGCCTCGATTTGCAGCCCGAAGACCTGCCGATTCCCGCCGCCTCGCCGGCGCTGGTAAGGGCTTCGGTCGCGTGAAAGGGGCCTGACGCGATCGCGTCGGTTGCCAAGCGCTAAGGAAAAGTTGATATTCGGGCGTCGGCGGGCTTCCTGCCCCTTGTCGCCATGAAAGTCCTCCCCAGCCTCGCAACGATCGTGATCGCCCTGGCGGCCGGTGTTTCCGGCCAGGTGATCAACATCGACTTCGACGAGTCGTCGGTGTCTTCGATCTACCAAGGGCTTGCCGCCGCGCCGGACCCGGCGGGTGGCGGGGCGGTTTGGAACCGGGTGACGGGTGCCGGAACGACAACGGTCACCGCTTCGAACCTGACGGATTCCACGGGCGCCGCGAGCGGGGTGGGGATCGAACTCCAGATCAACGGTTCTTTTCTCGGGCTGCCAGGGCAGCAGGAGCTCGGCGGGTCCGGCTTGGCTTACGAGGACCTGATGTCGGACTACGTTTATCTGTCGTCCCCCTCGGTCTCGCAGGTGGTGACGAAACAAGGGAGGATCTTCGGCCTGGCCGCGGACCAGCTTTACGACGTGTATCTCTATGCCCAGGGGGACGACTTCACGGTCGATTTCTCGCCGGGCCAAAACACGCTTTTCACGTTCGGCGGGGTCTCGAAGCAGACCTCGTGGGACGGCGTGGCGGGGGGTAACGGCTTGCTGGAGGAGGGGATCGAGTATGTCCGTTACTCGGTCTTCGCGGACGCCTTGGGAGAGATCGAGTTCAGTTACGCGAACGTGGTGTCGGGTCCCGGCGGCAACGTCGCGACCGATCTGGACGGCGTGAACTCGCGATTCGCCGCGATCAACGGGATCCAGATCGTGGCGGTGCCGGAGCCGGCCGCGGTGCTATCGGGCGCGCTGGGATTCCTGCTGCTGCTGAAGAGGCGGCGCTAGGGAAGAGCCGGGCAAGTCTGAAGTCCGGCGGTCCCGGGCCGGGCTACTCCCGCACGCGCTGGACGTTGGCACCGAGGGCGGCGAGCTTTTCGTCGATGTGCTCGTAGCCGCGGTCGATGTGGTAGAGGCGGAGGATCTCGGTGGAGCCTTTGGCGTTGAGGGCGGCGAGGACGAGGGCGGCGGAAGCGCGGAGGTCGCTGGCCATGACCGGGGCGGCACTGAGCTGCGGGACGCCCTTGATGACCGCCTTGCCGTCGCTGACCTGGATGTCGGCACCCATGCGCTTGAGTTCGGCGCAGTGCATGAAGCGCTGCGGGAAAATGGTGTCGACGACGGTGCTGGTGCCGGGGGTGGTGGCGAAAAGCGCGGTCATCTGCGCCTGCATGTCGGTGGGGTAGCCGGGGTAGGGCTCGGTGATGATGTTCGCGGGCATCGGGGTGTCGCCGCGGTGGATGGTGCAGGCGTCGCCGACGTCGTTGAAATGGACCTGGTGGCCGGCCTTGCGCAGGGCGTTGGTGACGGCGGTGAGGTGCTCGTGGCGGATCCGGCGCAGGGTCACGCCTTCGCCCGCCAGCGCGGCGGCGGCCATGAAGGTGCCGGCTTCGATGCGGTCCGGGATGACGTTGTGGACGCAGCCCTTGAGCTTCTCGACGCCTTCGATGGAGATGACCGGGGTGCCGGCGCCCTTGATCTTGGCGCCCATCGCGTTGAGGAAATCGGCGAGATCGACGACTTCCGGTTCGCAGGCGGCGGAGGTGATGGTGGTGATGCCTTCGGCGAGGGTGGCGGCCATCATCACGTTGTCGGTGCCCAGCACGGTGGGACCGAGCGGGCCGCAGAGATCGATGGTGGCGCCTTTCAGGCCGTCGGGCGCGGAGAGGATGACGTTGCCGCCTTCGATGGTGGCTTTCGCCCCGAGGGCTTCCAGTCCCCGCACGTGAAGGTCGACCGGGCGGTCGCCGATGACGCAGCCGCCGGGCAGGGCGACGACGCAGCGGCGCTTGCGTGCGAGCAGCGGTCCCATGACGCAGACCGAGGCGCGCATGCGGCGGACGATGTCGTAGGGGGCGGTGTCGGAAATGTCGGCGGCGGTGACGCGGACGGTGCCGGAGAAGCGTTCGACATCGCTGCCGAGGCCGGTGAGGATCTGCACCATGTAATTGGTGTCGGACACATCCGGCACGCGGCGGATGACGCAGTCTTCCTCGGTCAGCAGGGTGGCGGCGAGGATCGGCAGCGAGGCGTTTTTCGAGCCGGAAATGGTGATGGCGCCGTGGATCGGGGTGCCGCCGTGAACGATGAGCTTGTCCATTTGGGGTGCGGGAAGCGATTGAACCGCCAAGACGCCAAGTTCGCCAAGGTTTTGTTTTTGGAGGGACCGGGCGAGGAGCTGCGGAGGGGAGCGGATGGGAGGTCAGGCCTTGCGTCCCACCGGGAAGCGAGGGACGCCGGAGAGGTCCTTGAGGGTCCTGACGTCGTTCAGGGCGGCGGCGCGGAGCAGGGATTCGACCTCCGTTGATTGGTGGATGCCGATTTCCAGCGCGAGCCAGCCGCCGGGGTTCAGGTGGTCCCTAGCGGCTGGGACGAAGCGGCGGATGACATCGAGGCCGTCGGGCCCGCCGAAGAGGGCGAGGTCGGGATCGTGGGAGACTTCCCGTGACAAGCCGGGACGGTCGGTCTCCGGGACGTAGGGGAGATTGGCGACGATGAGGTCGAATCTCTGGCCGGCGAGGGCGGAGAAGAGGTCGCTTTCGATGAAGGTGGCGTTGGTAGTTTCCAAGAGCGCGGCGTTCTCGCGGGCAAGGGCGAGGGCAGCGGGGGAGACATCGGCCAGCGTCACCTGCGAGCCGGGGATTTCAGCGGCGAGAGTGAGCCCGAGCACGCCGGAGCCGCAGCCCATGTCGAGGACGCGCGGATTCTCGGGGAGCTTCACGTTTTTCAGCAGCCACTCGGCGAGTTCCTCGGTCTCGGGACGCGGGATCAGCGCGCGGGCGTCGGTTTTGAAATCGCGGCGGTGGAAAGTGACGCTGCCGAGGAGGTGCTGGAGCGGCACGCCGTCGCCGCGGCGCTTGAGAAGGTCGCGGAGCGGGGCGAGCTGTTCCTCCTCCAGCGGCTGGTCGAAGCGGAGGTAGAGGTCCATCCGCGTGCAGTTCAATTGATGGGCGACGAGCATTTGCATGTTCCGCCGGGCATCCTCGATGCCTTTCTTGGCAAGGTAGGCGGTGCCTTTGTCGAGAATCTCGAGGACGGTGGTCATGCGGGGGAGAGACAGAAGGCTTCGAGACTGAAGAGGCAAGAGCGGAGCGGACTTGGGACGGGGAAAGTTCAGCAGACCTCGCTGAGGAAAAGCGGCGGGTCGTCGAGCTGGTCGCCGACGCGCAGGCCCAGGAGTTTCTGATAAAGGGCGCTTTCCGGAGTGAGCAGGGTGATTTCGAGACCGTCGTGCACGATTTCCAGTCCACCGGCAGCGGGGGCGAGGAGGAACCAGGTGCTTTCGCCGTGGAGCTCGGCCTCGACCAGGGCCCCGGCGTCGACGGGGTCGTCGATGGCGAAATCCGGCAGGGTCACGGCGTCGAAGAGGCCGAGGTCGCGGGCGAGGTCCTCGAGCTGGCGGGCCTGGCCGGCGGCGAGGTAGGAGGCTTCCAAACTACGCGTGTCGTACTTGCTTTCCGCCTTGCTGCCGGGGTCGGTGGCCGCGGCGTGCGCGTCCTTGGCCGCACGGGTCAGGCGGTCGAAGCGGGCGCGGAGTTCGGCGCGGATGGCATCGAGCAGGCGGTCTTTCATCGGGCGGCGCGCCAGCCTCGCCGACCGGGGCGCGGGTGGCAAGGGTCCTCCGGGACGAGAGTTTCCCGGTCGGGTGTAAGTCGCTGACAGGTAACGCAATTGCCACTCGACAGCCGGGCCGGGTCCGGTTGGCATTCCGGGTCGCCCTTCGCTTCCATGGTATCCCCGACCGAGACCCTTTCCGCGACTCCGGACTCGCCGGCCGAGTTGCGATGGTCGCTGCTTTTCGAGCAGAGTCCGCTGAGCATCCAGGTGTTCGCGCCGGACGGGCGGACGATCCGCTTCAATCCGGCCTGGGAGAACCTGTTCGGGCTTTCGCGGGAGGAGGCCTACGCCTTCAACGTGCTGGAGGCTCCGGACCTGATCGAGTCGGGTGCCATCCACGGCATCCGCAAGGCCTTCGCGGGCGAGGTGGTGTTCGTGCCGGCCGTGCCCTTTCCGGTTCGGGGCAAGCCGCAGGAGGTCCGCTGGATCGGCGGCACCCTCTATCCGGTCATCACGCCCGACGGCGTGCTGCAGGAAGTCGTGGTCATCCACCACGACATCACCGAGCTCAAGGAGGCGGAGGAAACGATGCGCCGCCTCAACGAGATCCTCGAGGAGCGCGTGGCCACCCGCACCGCCGAACTCGCGGCCAGCGAGGAGAACCTCCGCGTGGCCCTCGACGCCGAGCGCCAGCTCAACCGGCTCAAGACTTCCTTTGTCGGCATGGTGAGCCACGAGTTCCGCACGCCGCTGGGCATCATCAACACCGCCACCGAAATCCTCGACCGCTATCACGACCGGTTGGACCCCGGGCAACGCGCCCGTCACACCTCGACCATCCTTTCCGCCGTGCGGCGCATGACCGGGATGATGGAGCACATCCTGCTGCTCGCCCGAATCGACGGCGGCAAGGTCTCACTGGCGCCGGCGGAGATCGATCTCGCCGCGTGGCTGCCGAAGACGCTGGCGGAGATCTCCGACACCTGCCCGTCGCAGGACCTTTGTCCCCTGCACGGCGAGGGGGGCTGCCCGGGACACCGGGAACTGCGCGTGGAGATCGAGCCGGCCGAGGCGCTGCGGCGGGTGGAACTCGACGAGTCGCTGCTCCACCACATCGTCGGCAATCTTTTCTCGAACGCCTGCAAGTACTCGCCCGCGGGGCAAGCGGTCGAGGTCAGCCTCCGGCACCGCCATCCGCAGCTCGTGCTGGCTTTCCGCGACCACGGGATCGGTATCCCGCTGGATGAGCAAGCCCGGTTGTTCGACGGCTTTTTCCGCGGGTCCAACACCGGCAACCTGCCGGGCACCGGCCTGGGCCTCGCCATCACCAAACGCTGCGTGGAATTGTTAGGCGGAGACATCGCGGTCGAAAGCCAGCCCGGTTCCGGCACCACCTTCACCGTCACCCTGCCCCTCGTCCCGCCATGACCGACCTCCTGCTGATCGAAGACGACGACGCCATGCGCGAGCTGCTGGCCACCGCGCTGGAGTTCGAGGGCTTCACCGTGCGGCGCGCCGCCGACGGGGAGACGGGCATCGGCCTCGCCCGCCGTCAGCGGCCTTCGCTGATCCTGTGCGACGTGATGATGCCCGGGCTGGACGGCTACAGCGTGCTGGCGGCCCTGCGCGCGGATCCCGTGCTGGGATCGATCCCTTTCATCTTCCTGACCGCCAAGGGCGAGCGGAAGGATCTCCGTCTCGGCATGGTGAGCGGGGCCGACGACTACCTGACCAAGCCGGTCGCCATCGACGACCTCGTCGCCGCCATCCGTGCCCGGCTCGCCCGTCACTCCTCGATCGCGAGGAAAGCCCCCGACCTGTCGAGTCCGGCCCCGCTGCTCGCGCTCGGTCTCACGCCGAAGGAAGCCGAGGTGCTGCTGTGGGTCGCCCAGGGCAAGTCGAATTCGGAGGCGGCCGCGATCCTCGGGGTCGGCGAAGCGACGATCAAGAAGCACCTCGAGCACATCTTCGAGAAGCTGGGCGTCGAGAAGCGCGGGGCCGCCAGCCTGATCGCGCTGGAGACCCTCGCGGCTTGATCGCGCGGGGCATTCGTCGAAAGGCGAATTCACGGTTTTTCGGGATTCGGGCATGGTCCCCGCAGTCGTTTGAAGCGACCCCCGAACCCGGCCTGCCTCTTCAATAACCACGCACCTCAACGGAGCACCGCCACGGCGTGGACCTGTGGATGCCGGCTTGTCCCTGTCTTTCCCTCCCCATCATCCCCTGAGTATCAATTGTCATGAATCCACCTGCTTACCCTCTAACCCTGGTCTCCGGAGTGCGGCGCATCCTGCGGGGCGCGGCTTTCCTTTTCGCCTGCCTGCTGGGCTCCACCCGGTTGGACGCCGCGGTCTTCGACTACCCTGTCACCAATACCAACGACAGCGGCCCGGGATCATTGCGCGAGGCCATTACCGTCGCCATTCTGGCCCGCAGTCAGGCCAATGGCAGCGCATTGTTTGAGAACGAATGGCGGGTGGTTTTCAACATTCCCAATCCTTCCGGGACTCCGATCACCATCCAGCCCGTGGGGCCGCTGCGGAAGATCACCCAAAGCATCACCATCGATGGCACGACGCAGCCCGGCTATGCGGGTACGCCGCTGATTCAGATCAGCGGCTCTCTCGCAGGCCCTAGTACCAGCGGGTTGACCATCGAGGAATTCTCAAAGCTGGACCTGCGCGGGGTCGCGATCAACCGATTCAAAGGTTACGGGATCTACGGCGAAGGGGGCTGCGGCTTGCAAATGACGGGCTGCGCCATTGGGACGAATCCCGCAGGCACGGCAGCACTGCCGAATGAGCAGGGCGGATTGTGCGTTTACAGCATCAGATACTACAGCCGCTACGGCTCCCATGGCATAGGCAGCGTGAAGATAGGCGGCACGGGGGCTGGCGAGGGAAATGTGATCTCAGGCAATGGCGGCGCGGGTATTTATGTAAATGGCTATGCGGATATTCAAAATAACAAAATAGGCACCAGCCGGGACGGTCTCTCCCCTCTTCCCAATCAGGGGGCCGGTGTCATTGCTGAAGAAGGTTCAATCTCAACTTCTGGCTTGGGTATCGGTGGAACATACGTGGTTGGCAATGTCATTTCGGCAAACACCGGGATCGGTTTGAACCTGTCAAGCGGCACCGTTCAAAACCTTGTTAGAAACAACATCATCGGCTTGGCTGCCGATGGCAGCACGGATCTCGGAAATGGCGGGTCGGGTCTGCAGGTCAACGTCTTCGGTGCGAATGTGGGCGGTCCCTCGGTGGCCGATGGCAATGTGATTTCCGGAAATTCCGGCCATGGCATTGAGATCTATGGCGTCAGGTATCCGTGGCTGCCGGATAGCCCCTCGCTGTTCCGCAACAACCTCATCGGCACCAATGCCGCAGGCACTGCCGCCCGGGCGAACAATGCCGGCGGGATTTACATGTTCAGCGAACCTTTCGGAGAATACACCCGCGGCGTGGTCGTGGTGGGGGCCAGCGGTGCGGGCAATGTCATCGCCGGGAACGGGTCCAGCGGCGTTAACGTGGAGGGTGGCGAAATGCGGCTCATGGGCAACTACATCGGCGTGTCGCGCACTTTCACTCCGATGGGGAATGCCGGCAATGGCATCCGGGCCAATGAAGGGCGCATCATCGCCGGTTCCGCGGACAGCCTGGCGCTCGGCAACATCATTGGCAGCAACGCCGGCCACGGCATCTTCTGTCTGGGCGGTGCGACGCTCAAAGCCGAGGGGAACCACATCGGGGTTTCTCCCGCGGGTGCCGCTATCGGGAATGATGGCGACGGGATTCAACATTTGCCCATCGTCTCGCCGAACTTCGTGGACAGCACCGTCATTGGCGGCACGCTTCCCAACTCCGCCAACACGATCGCGAACAACTCCGGTGCCGGAGTCGCCCTGCCCGAGCCGCTGGGATCCACCGGCGAATTCATCGGCGTTCTGGGAAACTCGATCTATGGGAATGGAGGGCTCGGTATCGACCTCGCGGCATCCGGAGTGTTGCCGAACGATTCCCGCGATGCCGACAACGGAGCCAACCGGCGGCAGAACTATCCCGTCATCACCGCGGCGACGCCCACCCAGGTGATCGGCACGCTGGCCAGCACGCCGGATACCCGGTTCCGCGTCGAGGTTTTCCGCACCCAGGCGGATCCTAGCGGCCACGGCGAGGGACGCTATTTTCTGGGAGCCACGGAAGTGAAGTCGGACGGCTCGGGCTTGACGGCGTTCGGCCTGGGAGGGCTGAGCCTCACCGCCGGCCAGAGTGTCACGGCCACGGCCAGCGTCATCCTCGAGCATTACGACTCGCCCGGCGCTCCGGCTGTGGAGTTCATCCACAACACCTCGGAATTCGCCGCGAACCTGAGCGTCTCCTCCGAGGAGGTCGCCTCATTCGCCTTCTCCGCCGCCGCCACCAGCATTTCGGAGGGCAACAGCGGCATTGCAGTCAACGTGCGGCGCTCCGGCATCACGAACACCGCCACTTCCGTCCAATATGCCACACGAGGCCTCACGGCGGTCGCCGGTTCCGATTTCACGGCGACCTCCGGCACGCTGTCGTTCGCCGCGGGTCAGACCTCGCTCTTTTTCTGGGTGCCACTCCTTGATAACGCCGCCTACGAAAACGCGGAGACCTTCGAAATCGTGTTGAGTAATCCGGCAGGTGGCCTGCTCTCGAGTCCCGCACTGCACACCGTGACCATTCTGGACGATGAAACCATGCCAGAGCTGAACATCACCCCGTCCTTCAGCGTTGTGGAAGGCCACACGGGCACGACCACGGTTTTCATCGACATCACCCTGTCCGCGCCCTCGGAGCTACCGGTTACGGCAAACTACTATTTCTGGTTTGGTACTGCCAACTCCCAGGATTATACGAAGAACACCCCGCCCATCCAGTTTGCTCCGGGCCAGACGAAGGTGACCCACTCCGTCGAAATCATCGGTGATCCCGATGTCGAGCCTGATGAATACATCGACATCAGTCTCGCTCTCTATCCGGGCAACGCCGTCCTGGGAGCACAGACACAGTGCTTGCTCACCATTCTCAATGACGATGACAGCAGCCCCGGAACCCTGCAATTGGAAGCCACCGGTGCGACCGTCGCGGAATCCAACGGCACGATCAACCTTGCCGTGACGCGTACCGGCGGCACGGGGGGAGCGGCTTCCGTGCAATACTCGGTCACCGGTGGCACCGCGACGGTGAATCAGGACTACGCCTATGCCGGCTCCGCCGGGGTGCTCAATTTCGCCCACGGCCAATCCTCGGCCAACATCACCCTCTCGCTTCTCGACGACTACCTGCCGGAAAGCACCGAGACCCTGGTCCTCCAGCTCAGCAATGCCACGGGCGCCAGCCTCGGCGGCAACACGACCTATACCCTCAGCGTGACCGACAGCGACGTGTATTACAGCATTTCCGGCAGAGTGGCCGGCCCGGACGGCAACGGCATCCCCGGGGTAAGCGTGTATCTGGGCGGCAGTGGCAACACCGCGCTCATCACCGACGCCAGCGGCACCTACACTTTTGGCAACCTGGTCGGCGGGCGGAACTACATCGTTTCTCCCTTTCTCAGCGGCTACACCTTCACCCCGTCGAATCTGACCTTCAACAACCTCACCGCCAGCCGGACGGATCAGAACTTCACCGGTGTCCCCGAAGTCGTGACGATGCCGGAGCTCGGCCTCGCCCTCCTCCCCGATGGTCGACCGCTTCTCACCTGGCCTTCCGATTCCACCGGCTGGACGCTGCAAAGTTCCACCAACCTTGCAGCCGGTTCCTGGCAAAACGTCACCGTCACTCCCACCATCCGCAACGGCTACTTTCGGGTGATTCTCCCGGCCGCTAGCCGCGGCTTCTTCCGCCTGACGAATGAAAGCGGAGGCGGAGGTGACGACATGTAGCGTTTGCCGGCATCAGGCATCTTCCGGGCCGCTTCGGGAAGCCCGGCTTGGAGCAGCGGTGAGCTGCCAGCCTGATTCCCCAGGTGACATTCGTCGAAAGGCGAATTCACGGAGCTCCCCGAATTCGGGCAGAGTGGCAGTTCGCCAGGGAGTTCGACCGGTGAAAGAGGTGCTACCTTGGCATCCGTGATTCCCTGAAGATGATCCGCCACGATTTCCCCCCCGCGCCGCGCCGGACCTGGTTCACGAACCTCGCCGGCGCGGCTGCCATTTTCTCGGGCGGGATCGGATCCTTGTTCAGCGCCTTCGCGCTGCTGATGGCGATCGGCAAGCCGTATGCGAATTCTTCGGCCGATCCGCTTGGCATCTTCCTGATCTTCATCCTGCCTCCGGTCACGCTGCTGGCGGGGATCTGCCTGCTGCTGCGGCAGCGCTGGGCGCGGTGGTGGCTGGTCTTCCTCGCCGCCGGTGCGATGTTGATCGGGGGCAAGGGCCTGCTTTTCCCGGCTCCATCCGATGCCGCGGGGCTGTCTCCGGACCCGGCGGCCGCGGAGACCGCGAGGTGGATCGTCATGCTGCCGTCTCTCGTTTCCGCCGTGGCGGGCGGGGCACTTTTGCTCGGCCTGTTTTCGCGGCCGGTGAGGCGCGAGTTCGGTGCAGAGCGACCGGACGATGCCGCGCGGCGGACCTTAGGCTGAACCGTCCGCGACCGGTGAAACGTGCAGCGGGCTTCGTGCCTTCCCGCCGGAAGGCGAATGGATGGATCCAGGCGTCCCTTTCTTCCCGGATCCCCGTCCTTGCATGCCGGCGGTGGCGCGGCAGGATCGGCGCATGATCACCGTTTACGCCTACAAGGGCTGCGATACCTGCCGCAAGGCGCTGAAGTGGCTCGTGGAAAAGAAGATCCCGCACGAGGTGAAGGCCATCCGCGAGACACCGCCGACGGTCGCCGAGCTGAAGTCCGCGGTGGCGGCCTTCGGCGGGGATTTGCGGCCGCTGTTCAACACGTCCGGCGGCGACTACCGCGAGCTGGGTTTGAAGGACAAGCTGCCGGGAATGACGTCGGACGCCGCGGTGGCGCTGCTTTCCAAGAACGGCAACCTGGTGAAGCGGCCTTTCGTCACCGGCAAGGGCGTGGTCCTTGCCGGTTTCAAGCCGGACGAGTGGGCGAAGGTGCTCGGCTGAGCGGGGCTCAGGGCAGCTCGATGCGCACGAAGTAGCGCGCCGGCTCGCCGGTGACGTCGATCTGGGCGCGGTATTTGCCGGAGCTGGCGGGGATCTCGGTGATGGTGCTGTCCGCGGTCTTGTCGTCGGGGAAGCTGGCGAGCGTGGCGGAGCCCTTCACCAACCAGGTGGCGGGCGGGGTGTTCGGCGGGCCGGTGAAATCGACCGTCAGGGTATTCCCGCTGCGGCTGACCGCGGTGACCGGCAGGTCGGTGACGGTCGGCGGTGCGGTGGTGGTGAAGGTTGCGTCGGCTCCGTTGACGGTTCCGTAGGCGTTGGTGGCAACCACGCGGAAGTGGTAGGTGGTGGAGGCTTGCAGGCCGCTGATCAGGCCGCTGACGGCCGTCGCGGTGGTGCCGGCCAGCGGCGAGGGGCTGGCGCTCACGCTGTTGCCGTAGGCGGTGGTCTCGCCGTATTCGATGGTCACCGTGGTGCTGGCTCCTTTCGCGTTCACCGTGCCGGCAGCGATGGCGGCGGCGGAGGTGATGCCCGTGGCGGTGCCGGTGACGGCCACGGGCGGTGCGGCGGTGGTGAAGGTTTGATCGGCACCTTCGGTGGTGCCGTTGGCGTTGGCGGCGACGAGCCGGAAGTGATAGGTGGTGCCGGGATCGAGGCCGCCGAGGGTGGCGCTGGCGGGAGTCGGGGTGAAGCCGTTGATCGTGGCGGGGCTGGCGGCGATGGTGCTGCCGTAGGCGGTGGTCTCGCCGTATTCGAAGGTCAAGGTGGTCTCCGCGCCGTTGGCCCGGGCGGTGCCGCCGAGGGTGACGGCGTTGTTGGTCACGCCGCTGGCGGAGCCGGTGGTCACGGTCGGCGGGCCGGGGGTGGTGAAGGTCTGGTTGGCACCGTTGGCCGTGCCGTTGGCGTTGGTGCCGACGACCCGGAAGTTGTAGGTTGTTCCCGGGGCGAGGCCGGAAAGGGCGGCGCTGACGGCGGTGTCGCTGCTGCCGGTGACCGGCGACGGGGTGGCTGCCACGGTGGTCCCGTAGGAAAGGGTCTCGCCATACTGGAAGGTGACCGTGGTGCTGAGGCCCTTGGCATTCACCGTGCCGGAGAGCGAGGCCCCGGTGGTGGTCACCGACGAAGCCGTGCCGGTGGTCGCGACGGGGGGCGGCGTGACCTGGTTCACGCCGATGGTCGGCGCGGCAAGCGAGTAGTCGGAGAACGTGTTCCCCGCGAGGCCGGCCCCGAGCTGGATGGAGCGGCCGGCGGTGATGTCGGCGGAGGTGACGGGGACGAAGGTGTTGCTGCCCCAAATCCCCTTCGATACGGCAACGGATGACCGGGAAGCGCCACTTGCACCCCAGGTTACGTAATCGATCATGTCCGTGGACGATCCGAAGCTACTTGTCAGGTAGAGCCCGAGCTCCCCTTGCAGGTCGGTGATGAAACTTCCTGCGAGTTGGAAGGTCAGGATGCCGCCCGCCGGAAGGCTGAGGGTGGTCGTGGTCGATTCAGCGGCCACGATATTGGCTGCCGAGACTTGCACGTAAGCCGGCGATCCTCTCCAAAGATTGCACCACCAGTTGCCGGTCATGTTCACCGGACTGGTGCCGGTGTTCACGATCTCGACCTTGTTGGCGACGAGGTCGATCTCGCTGATCACGAGGTTGGCTTTGCCGACGGCGAGGGAGGCCACCAGCACGGCAAGGAAGGCATGCAAGATTCTCATGGGCAGGGTTTTCCGATGGGTATCGTCGCAGGTTCAATTTTCGCGGGTTGGAGGCAAGTCGGATTTCCGTGTCGGGATCGACACGATCCCACGGACGGATGGTCACCCGGAGGGAAGATAAAATCGGGCTCGCCGATGGCCGGGTCGTTTTGCTTCGGTGGAAGGCACAATGAAACGCCTCCACTACATCGCGGTGGCGCTGGCGATCCTGCTTCCCTGCGAGGCGGTTCCCAGCGTGGCTCGGCAGTGGAACGAGGAGAACCTCGCGGCGATCCGCATCGACGTGCCGCACCCGCCGGTTCACGCGCGGAATCTTTTCCATGTGGCGACGGGCATGTACGCCGCGTGGGCGGCGTATGACGCGGTGGCGGTGGGCTACATCCACCACGAGCGGGCCACGGCGGCCGATGTGGAGGCGGCACGGCGCGAGGCGATCAGCCATGCGGCCTACCGGATCCTGCGCGCGCGCTTTGCCAACTCGGTGAACAAGGACATCACCCTGCCGGCGCTGGACGCGCGGATGGCGGCGCTGGGCTACGACAAGGACTTCACGGCGACGGCCGGCGGCAGCCCGGCGGCACTGGGGAACCGGATCGCGGCGTCCATTTTGGCGTGGGGGCTGGCCGACGGTTCCGGGCAGGCGGCGGGCTACACGGACCCGGCTTATGTCAACAACCAGCCGGTGTTCGCGGTGATCGAAAACGGCGTGCCGCTCGGCGGCTATCCGGCCGGGGCGGATCCGGACCGATGGCATCCGCTGACCTTCGACGAGGGCTTTGCCCAGAACGGGGTGGGGCCGATTTTCCTGCAGCCCTTTGTCGGGGTGACCTGGCTGCATGCGAGGTCCTTCAGCCTGCGCCGGGGGAATCCGCTGGAGCCCTGGATCGATCCCGGCGGTCCGCCGAAGCTGCGCGGCGGACAGGCGGCGGCCTACCGGGCGGAGGCGCTGGACGTGCTGGAGAAGAGCCGCGGGCTGGGTTCGATGGAGCTGATCGACATCTCCCCGGCGTCGCAGGGGAACCACCCCTTGGGCACCGAGGCGGGGTCGGGGCATCCGGTGAATCCGGCGACCGGACAGCCCTATCCGCCGCAGTGGGTTCCGCGGGGCGACTACGTCCGGGTGCTGGCGGAGTATTGGGCGGACGGCCCGGATTCCGAGACGCCGCCGGGGCATTGGCACAAGATCGCCAACCAGGTGAGCGATGCGCTGGCAGTGAAGCGGATCGGCGGCACCGGGCCGGTGGTGAGCGACCTGGAGTGGGACGTGAAACTTTACTTCGCGCTGGCCGGAGCGACGCACGACGCGGCCTGTGCGGCATGGTCGCTGAAGCGGAAATACGATTCGCCGCGGCCGATCTCGATGATCCGCTTCATGGCGCGGCAGGGCCAGTCGTCGGATCCGGGGTTGCCGGGTTATCATCCGGAGGGTCTGCCGCTGGTGCCGGGTCTGGTTGACGTCGTCACGGCGGCCTCTTCGGGGCCCGGCGGGGCGCACCACGGGAGCGGCTTCGCGGTCGGCGAGGTGGTCGTTTTCACCTGGCCGGGCCGGCCGGAAGATCCGACGTCCCAGCGCAGCCTGCCGCGCTGGATCCGGGGAGTCGACTGGTTCCCGTATCAAGACCGGACCTTCGTGTCGCCGGCCTTTCCCGGCTACATTTCCGGCCACAGCACCTTCAGCCGGGCGGCAGCGGAGGTGCTGGCGGCAATCACCGGCAGCCCGTATTTTCCGGGCGGCAGCGGGAGCTTCAGCGCGCCGGCCAATGCCTACCTGGAATTCGAACTGGGGCCATCGGTCACGGTGAACCTGCGGTGGGCGACGTATTTCGACGCGGCCGACGAGGCGGGCGTCTCGCGCCGCTGGGGCGGGATCCATCCGCGCGTGGACGACCTGCCGGCGCGGGTGATTGGATCGCAGTGCGGCAAGCAGGTGTGGGCGCTGGCGCCGAAGTACTGGGATGCCAGTATCACCGGGGAGGCGATGTCGCCGGAGATCTCTCGGCCGGATACGACGAGCGCGGTGCTGGCCTGGGATGCCGTGCCCGGGCTGTGGTATCGCGTGGAGCGGGGAAGCACCCTCGGCGACTGGGCAACGGTCCACGGGCCGGTGCAGGCGACGGAGTCGCGGATGACGTTGACGGATGGCGGGGCGACGGGACCGCGGGCGTTTTATCGCATCGTGCAGACGGCGGGGCCTTGAGGGATCGGAGCGGATTCATTTGGAGCGACGGCACGACCTCCCGCTCCTTCGAAGCAAGCGCCGCACCCGTCGCGCGACGCGCCGGGATGGACGGTCACTCCGGCTTCTCCACCGGCAGGCGCAGGCAGGCGGCTTCCTGATCGGTGCGGACCAGCAGGAGGTCGCCGCTGAGCGCGGGCGGGTTCCAGAGCTTCGCGTCGAAGACCGGGAAGCGCGCGAGTTGGTTCGGTGCCGATGGGCCCGGCTCTAACAAAATCAGCTCGCCGCTTTCCGCGGTGACCAGCAGGCGGCCGTCCTTCCACAGCAACTGGCCGTGGCCGTAGCGGCCGGATTTCCAGCGGCGCTTTCCGTCGCGGAGGTCGACGCAGGCCAGCATGCCGTCGTCGAGGCCGTAGAGGAATCCCCCGTGTTCGATGAAGCTCGCCATCTTGGCTTTCAGGGCGAGCGATTTCCAGACGGGCTGCGGGCCCAGCTTGCCGGCGGCATCGCGGCCGATCTTCAGCAACTCGGCCCCCACGCCGTAACCGCTGGAGAAGACGATGAGGTCGGGCCCGACCGGCAGGGGCTGGGCGACCACCGGCTGGCGGTTGCCCCAGGGCCGCTCCCAGAGCACGGAGCCGTCGGCGGGATCGTGCGCGGTGATGAAGCGGAGGTTGAAGGCGATGACCTGCGGCACGCCGGCCAGGGTGCAGAGCATCGGCGAGGCATAGCCGGCCGCCCGGGAGCCGCCTTGCCAGACCGGTGCCCCATCCGCGACCTGATAGGCCCGCAGCGACTTCCCGTCGTCCTGGCCGCTGCTGACGATCACCTTGCCGTCGTGCACCAGCGGCGATCCGGCATAGCCCCACTCCGGCAGGCAACCGGGCGCTTCCTCCGCCATCCGGCGCTGCCAGAGGAGCTTGCCGGAGTCGAGGGCGAGGCAGTTCAGGATCCCGGTGGCGCCGAAGGTGAAGACGCGTCCTTCGGACACGGTCGGTGTCGTCCGCGGGCCTTCTCCGCCGAGGGGCGAGGCGTAGCGGGCCTCGTCGCCGTGTTCCCACAGCAGGTCGCCCGTGAGCACGTCGAGGCAGACCACCCATTCGCGGGTGCCGCGTTGTTCAAGGGTGATCGCGCGGTTTCCGACGATGGCGAAGCCGGCCCAGCCGGTGCCGATCGGCTGTCGCCAAAGGACCTGCGGCGGGGTGGTTTTCCAATCGGCCGAGAGGGCGGGACCTTCGCGGATCACGGCATCGCGGCCGGGCCCGAGATACTGGGGGAAATCCGGCCGACCGCTGTCGTCCTGATTGTTGGAAGTGGCGGCTTTCCGCGGCAGGCTGGCCGCGGAGGCGGGTGCCGTGCTCCAGCGGGCCTCGAGGATCGGGACCAGGTCGCCGGTGACGCCGCGGTAGCGGAAGGTCGCGGCGAGGGAGGCGACCAGAACCGCGAAGGCTGCCAGCACCGTCAGCCGCGTCCGCCATGGCGCCCGCGAGGCGAAGAGCCACCAGCCGCCTAACAACAGCAGCGTGACCGCGCCCACCGAGTAGAGGATCATGTTCCGCACCTGGACCTGCGAGATGGGCCACCACCAGACCGCGAGGGCGGATGCCACCGCCAAGGCGAGGATCCACCGGGCGGGCGACCAGCGGATCGAGGAAGCTTCGGGAGCGGGGAGGCTTGGTTCCGGTTTCACCTCATTCATGACGGTGCCCGGAACTTGGGATCTGGATGTTCCGATGCCAAGGGCGGACTCGATTCCCGCCTGCGGAATTCACCCGCGGCCGGGGCGGCGTTTCAGGCGAGGCTGCCGAGTTCTTCCCAGCGCTCGTAAAGCCGGGCGACTTCCGCTTTGGCGGCGTCGAGCTTGGCGACGAGGGCGGGGATCTCGGCGAAGTTCTTCGCTTGGAAGTCCGGGTCGTTGAGCTGCTGTTCGAGGCCGGCGACGGCTTCTTCGGCGGCGAGGATGGTCTCCTCCATGCCTTCGAACTCCTTCCGCTCGGCCAGCGTCAGCTTGCGCGGCTTGGCGGGTTCCGGGGCGGCGGCCTTTTGCCGGGCCGCGGCGTCGCGGGCGGCGGCTTGGGCGTGGAGACGCTGGACCTGCTCCCGCGCCTGGCGCTTTTCGAGGTAGTAGGAGTAGTTGCCGGGTTGGACGACCAAGCCGTCGTCCTCGAAGGCGATGATCTGGTCGCAGACGCGGTCTAGGAAGTAGCGGTCGTGGGAGACGACCAGCACGGTGCCTTCGAAGTCGGCGAGCGCCTCCTCCAGCATCCGCAGCGAGGGCAGGTCGAGGTCATTGGTCGGTTCGTCGAGCACCAGCAGGTTGCCGCCGGTCTTGAGGACCTTGGCGAGCATCAGCCGGGCGCGTTCGCCGCCGGAGAGGAGGTCGACGCGCTCGTTGATCCGGCGGTCGTCGAAGAGGAAGCGGCGGAGATAGTTCCGCGCCCCGAGGGTCTGGGTACCGAACTGGACCTTCTCCTGGCCGTCGGAAATCTCGTCTAACAGCGAGCCGGTGCCATCGAGCGCCATGCGGGTCTGGTCGATGTAGTTGACGCGGACTTTCTTGCCGACGACCGCCGTGCCTTCGCTCGGGTCGAGCTGGCCGAGGCAGACTTTGAGAAGCGTGGTTTTGCCCGCGCCGTTGCGGCCGACGATGCCGGTGCACTGGCCGGCTTCGAGCTTGAGATCGAGGTGGCGGAACAGCCAGCGCGGGGAGGTGGCGGTGCCGATGTTGACGCCGGCTTGTTCGAGCTCGACCACGATGTTGCCGAGTTCCGGCGGCGGCGGGATGAGCAGGTCCATCTCGCGTTCCTCCGGCGGTGCTTCGAGGCCTTCGACGGCGTAGAACTGGTCGAGGCGGTGGCGCGACTTGGTGCCGCGGGCCTTCACGCCGGAGCGGACCCATTCGAGTTCCTCGCGCAGGAATCGCTGGCGGCGGCGTTCGGTCTGCTCGGCGATCTGCTGGCGGACGGCTTTCGACTCGAGGTAGGCGGTGTAGTTGCCGGCGTGGGAGAAGGCCTTGCCGTAGTCGATCTCGATGATTCGGGTGGCGATGACGTCGAGGAAATAGCGGTCGTGGGTGACGAAGATGACCGCGCCGGAGTAGCTCTTGAGAAAGTCCTCGAGCCAGCGGATCGACTCGGCGTCGAGATGGTTGGTCGGCTCGTCTAACAGGAGCAGATCGGGCTGCGAGGCGAGCGCGCGGCAGAGGGCGACGCGGCGCTTTTCACCGCCGGAAAGCGGGGCGACCGGGGCTTCGAGCGGCGGCGTGCCGAGGGCGGTGGCGGTCGCCTTGATGCGGGCGTCGAGGTTCCAGCCGTCGGCGTGGTCGATCAGGTGGAGCAGTTCGGCGAGTTCCGCGTCGGAGCCGTCGCCCTGCTCGTAGCGGCGGATCGCCTCGACCACGTCGGCGGCACCGGCGGCGATGTTCTCGTGGACGCTTTTTTCCGGATCGAGCTCGAACTCCTGGGGCAGATAGCCGACGCGAAGGGCACGGCGCAGCGAGATCTCGCCGGAGTCCGCCTGCTGGGTGCCGGTGAGGATCTTGAGCAGGGAGGTCTTGCCGCAGCCGTTCTTGCCGACCATGCCGACCTTCTCTCCGGCGGACACGGCGAGGGTCACGCCGTCGAGCAGCGTCTGGTAGCCGTAGGTCAGGCGGATTTCGTTGGCGGAGAGCAGGGCGGACACGGGGCGGAAGGTGAACGTCGAACATCGAACGTCCAACATCGAATGCTGAAGATTTCCGTTGCAGATCCCTCGTTTTGCGCGACCTGAAGGGCGAAATTTCCCAAGAAGACGCGCATGAAAACCTCCACGATTCTGATCTGTTACGGGCTGTTCCTGATTCTCGCCGGACTGGCGGGATATCTTTCCAATCCCGAGAAGGCCCGGACCGCGCTGATGTCCGGAGGCACTTTCGGGCTCATCCAGATCGCCGTGGGAGCCATCGCGCGGAAGGGCTGGAAACCCGCGCGCGGTCTCGGCATCGGGGTCTGCGGATTCCTCTCGCTCGTTTTCATCTGGCGTTCGAGCGCCGGCTGGATGGCGGTGGCAGGGGGGCAGGACGAGAAGCTTTTCGCCGCATCGCTGATCTCCACCATGCTGTTCGCCAGCATCGTCACGATCGTGCTCTTGCTGAAGCAGAAGCCGGCGGCGGGCTAGCGCGCATCGCCACGGGTCAAGAATTTCGGTCGCTAGGGACGCGGGCCCTCGTGCCGCGGGTTTTGACAGGACGGGCGGGATGGCTATTTTCCCCGCCCCAACCCTCACACTCCCATGAGCGAAGCCACTCTCGAAACGCACTCCTTCCAGGCCGAAATCAAGCAGCTGCTGGATCTGGTGGTCCACTCCCTCTACACCGACCGGGAGATCTTCCTGCGCGAGCTGATCTCGAACGCGTCGGACTCGATGGAGAAACTCCGCCATCTCCAGGGCACCGAGAAGGACCTCCACGACGCCGCGCTGCCGCTGGAGATCCACCTGACGACCGACAAGGACGCGAAGACCCTGACCATCACCGACCACGGGATCGGGATGACCCGAGGCGAACTGGTGGAGAACCTCGGAACGATCGCCCACTCCGGCACCAAGGCCTTCCTCACCGCGATGAAGGACAGCGGGAACTCGCCGGCCAACATGATCGGCCAGTTCGGCGTCGGCTTCTACGCCGCCTTCATGGTCGCGGAGAAAGTGGAAGTCTTCAGCCGCTCGTGGCGCGAAGACGGCGAGGACCTGCTGTGGACCAGCGACGGCGTCAGCGGCTACTCGATCGAAGAGGCGAGCGGTCTCCAGCGCGGCGTGAAGATCGTGCTGCATCTGAAGGAAGAGCACGCCGAATACGCGGAGGAATCGCGGGTGAAGCACCTGGTCGAGCGCTACAGCAATTTCGTCGGCTTCCCGATCCATCTCAACGGCGAGCGGATCAACCAGGTGGAGGCGTTGTGGTTGAAGAACAAGTCCGACGTGACCGAGGAGGAATACAAGGCCTTCTACGAGTTCGCCTGCCACGGCTACGAGGCGCCGTCCTACCGCCTGCACTTCAGCGCCGACGCGCCGATCGCGATCAACGCGCTGGTCTTCGTGCCCGCCGAAAACATGGAGCGCTGGGGCATGAACAAGACCGAGCCGGCGGTCGCGCTCTACTGCAAGAAGGTGCTGATCGATCCCTCGCCGAAGGGCCTTCTGCCGGACTGGATGCGCTTCCTCAAGGGCGTGATCGACAGCGCCGACATCCCGCTGAACATCTCGCGCGAGACCATGCAGGACAGCGCGCTGGTCAAGAAGCTGGGCAGCGTGATCAGCAAGCGGGTGGTCAAGTTGTTCGAAAAGGAGGCCGAGGCGGATCCGGAGAAGTTCCAGGCCTTCTACAAGAAGTTCGACCGCTTTTTCAAAGAGGGCGTGGCGATGGACTACGCCAACCGCGAGGGGCTGGCCAAGCTGCTGCGTTTCGAGTCGTCGATGACCGAGGACGGCAAGCTGTCGAGCTTCGCCGACTACCTGACCCGCGCCAAGGACGGGCAAGACAAGATCTACTACCTGGTCGGCGCGAGCCGCGCTCAGTTGGAGAGCAGTCCCTATGTCGAGGCCTTCAAGGCGCGCGGGCTGGAGGTCGTGTACTTCACCGATGCGGTCGATGAATACGTCGTCGAGACCCTCGGCGAGTACGAGGGCAAGAAGCTGGTCTGCATCAGCCACGCCGGCGTGGAGCTCGATGACAGCGCCGCGGAAGGCGAGGCTCTGGGCGCGGAGGAGACCGAGAAGCTCTGCACCTTCCTCAAGGACGAGCTGGGCGACAAGGTCACCGCGGTGGCCAGCGGCAAGCGGTTGGTCGACAGCCCGGTGATCGCGCTGGTCCCGCAGGACGGCATGACCCCGCAGATGCGGCGGATGATGAAGGCGATGGACGAGAACTTCAAAGACGAGGTCAAGGTCGAGCTGGAGATCAACCCGCGGCATCCGCTGGTGAAGAAGCTGGCCGAAACGCAGGCCTCGAACCCCGAGCTGGCGAAGCTGGTCGCAGGGCAGCTGCTCGACAACGCCCTGATCGCCGCCGGCTTGCTCGACGACGCGCGCGACACCGTGAAGCGGATGAACGCGCTGATGGAGAAGGCGATGGGGTGATCTTTTGGGTAGCGGAACGGCTGCGCCGTTCCGCTTGAGGCGGCTTGAAGGGGGAATTGGCGCCGCGAAGCTCTCGCGGCGCTCACCCCGCCGGAAGGTCGCAGACCTTCCTCTACCGCGTCTTGCCGAACGCTACTTCAGCTCCGGCGCGGTCCAGGGGCGGCCGCTGCGGTCCTTGGTGGCTTCGCGGACCTTCTTCACCTCGTCGGCGCTGACGGCGGGGGCCTTGTTGCTCCACTCGTTGCGGACGTAGGTGGCGATGTCGGCGAGCTTCTGGTCGGTGAACATCGGGTTCATCCCGAGCGCCGGCATGTCGGCGGTGGGGGTGTAGGTGACCCCGGCAACGGTGACCGGGCCGGTCATGCCGTGGAGCATGATCTTGATCAAGGTTTCGGGTTTGCCGGTGACCCACTCCGACTCGTCGAGCGGCGGGCCGAGGGCCTGGACACCGGAACCGTCGGGTCCGTGGCAACTGAAGCAGACGGCTTCACCGGCGTAGAGCGCCTTGCCGCGCTCCCAGGAGGCGAGTTCGGCACCCTTGAGCGAGGGGCCTTTCGGTCCCTTGGCGGCGGCGTTCTTCTCGCCCTGGTCGAGCCAGGCGAGCATGGCCTTGTCCTTCGGATCGGCGAGCGCCTTGAAGGCGGCTTCGTGGCCGTGGAGGCCGGAGATCGCGGCTTCGCGGACGAAGCGGGTCTTGGACTGGTCCTTCAACAGGGTGGCCAGCGATTTCAAGGCATCCGGCGTTCCGGCGGTGCCGAGCGCGCGGGCGAGGTAGGGCGCGGCTTCCGGAGCCGCGGGCTTGAGGGCGGCGAGCCCGCCCTGGAGCTTGGCCATTTCCTCCGGGGCCAGCCGGGTCGTGGCCCAGAGGGCGGACGACTGCACCTTGGCATCCTTGTCTTTCAAGGCCTCGACGAGGTGCTCGGCCTTGAGCGCGCCCATGCCTTCGAGCGACCAGATCGCGTGGACCCGGGCGACCGGCGATCCGTTGGAGGCGAGCTTGGCGAGGAAGGGAATGGTCGCGGGGTCCTTGCGCTCGACGAGCACCCGCTGGGCGGTCTCGCGGTGCCAGGCGTTGGCGTGCATCAGCATCTTGACCAGGTCGAGGCCCTGCAGGGCGCCGATGTCGACCTTCGGCTCGAGCTTCCCGGAAGTACTACGGACGCGGTAGATGCGGCCGTGGCCGAAGCCCGGCTTGTCGAGACCGCGGGCGAGGTGCTGCTTGCGGAGGTAGCTGGTCTGGTAGGTCTTGTGCTGGATAATCCCGTGATACATGTCCACGACGTAGAGCGAGCCGTCGGGAGCGGTGTAGGCGTTGACCGGGCGGAAGCGCTCGTCGGTGGAGGCGAGGAATTCCTTTTCACCCAGCGGGTGGCTGCCGGACAGCTTGCCGTCCTTCTCGTCGATCTTGACCGCCTTCACCAGGTTGGCGACGGACTCGGTCGCGAATCCGGTGCCATACCAGTCCTTCGGGAAGTTGGTGCCGCGATAGACGGTCATGCCGGCGGCGGCGGTGCAGTTGATCAGCTTGTGGGTCTTCGGATCCAGGGTCTGTTCGTTGTAACCGTTCGACTTCGCCATGTAGGCGCGGTTCACGGCCGGGGTGACGCGGACCGGCCAGGTGCGGTTGCTGCCGAGGGCGCTCTGGTCGTTGTACTTCGGCTTCACCGCGGGATTGGCCGTCAGCAGGTTCGGCGCGAGGCTTTCGCCGAAGAGGAAGGCGGAGTTGTGGTTGTGGTAGAGCCGTCCCCAGTCGTCGCGCGCGATGCCCCACTGGCCGCGGAAGAAGGTGGGCTCGATCTGCCACTTGCCGTCCACGCGGCGGATGCGCTTGTCCGACTTGGCGAGGTAGAGCCAGTTGTCGAGGTTCGGCATCAGGCCGTTCGGCTTGTGCTCGACGTTGCCGCCGCCGTTGAACTTGCCGTCGATGACCTCCGGTTCACCGACCGCCTTGAGGCCGTCGCGCTTGATCCAGCAGAGGCGGTGCTCGTCGAGGAATAGCACGCCGTCGTCGAACACGGCCACGGCGCGAGGCAGCAGGACCTTGTCGAGGAAGACGGTCTTCTTGTCGGCCTTGCCGTCGCCGTCGCTGTCTTCCAGCACGCTGATGCGGCCTTCGGGGATGTCCTCGCCCTTGCCGTCGATGTCCGGCATGTAGCCGCGCATTTCGCAGACCCAGATCCGCCCGGCGGGGTCGAAGTCGAGGCAGACCGGCTTGTCGACCAGCGGCTCGGTGGCGACCGGTTCGATGACGAAGCCGGGGGCGAGCTTGAACGACTTCAGCGCGTCATCGACCGGCAGGACCGGGGAAGGCGGGATCTCGCTTTCGGGGACCACGGGCTGCATGTTGTCGTGTCCCTTGCGGTCGCCCTGCTGGGCGGCGAGGGGCAGGGTGCCGATCAGGGTGGCGATGAGGGCGTGAGGTCGCATGGGTTTGGAATTACGGGTGGGCGGCGAGGACTCTTCCCGCTGGCGGCGGGAAAGTCAAAATTTGTATGACAGGAGCGGCGCGAGTTCTTGTGCATCAGGTGACGGGAAGCTCGAAAATCAAGGGGGAATCGAAAGGCGGCGCGTTTCCGCGGTCCGGAGCAGGGAGCCGGTCCCCCGTGCAGGCAAAGACGGGAGGTCTCCGGAAACGACCGATTGAGCATCAATCGGGAAGACCCGTTAGAGCGCGACTTTCGGATTGAATTCCGGTTGTCCTCGGCCCAGGATGCGAGTCCTGACTGAAGGTTGCCCAACCTTCAACGCCCCCCGCATTTCATTCCCGGGTCACCCAACCCGTTCACCCCCCCGCTTGCAATGCCCCCCTATTTGACCCGCATCCGCGGTCTCTTCCTGGCCATGGCCTGCCTGTCCAAGGGCATGGCCTTGGAGCCGTATCCGGACGGACCGGTGATCAGCGAATTCGTCGCCTCGAACCTGACCGGGCTGACCGACCAGTTCGGCCTGCGCGAGGACTGGTTGGAAATCCACAATCCAACGGATGCGCCGGTGAATCTGAGCGGCTGGTTCCTGACCGACACGACGAGCAACCTGAAGAAGTGGAAGTTCCCGGCGATCACCTTGCCGGCGTCGGGTTATCTCGTGGTGTTCGCCTCGGAGCGGAACCTCAAGAACACGGCGAATCCCCTGCACACGAATTTCAAGATTTCCGCGGGCGGCGAGTATCTGGCGCTGGTCGAGCCGGACGGGGTGACGGTCGCCTGGGAGTTCGCCCCGATCTTCCCGGAGCAGGTGGCCGACATCTCCTACGGCCTGACTCCGGTGGAAGGAACGTGGTCGACCTTGATCCAGCCGGGCGCGCCTTGCGAAGCGTGGGTGCCGAATGCCGCTCCGCCGGCCGACTGGAAGCTGCCTTCCTTCGCGCCTGTCCCGGCCTGGAGCAGCGGGCCGTCGGGTGCGGGCTACGATGTCACTTCCGGGGTCTCCGGGCCGGCAAAGATCCTGCTGGTGGTGAACACCACCGCGGCGAGTTCGGGCCTGGCCGGCGACCAGAGCGTGGCGGATCGCCTCACCGGCTTGTTCGGCCATCAGGTCGTCAAAATCGACGACGGGCTGGTCCAGGCATCGAGCGCGGACGGCATGGATCTGGTGATCGTCTCATCGACGGTCGATGCCGGGACGGTGAACACCAAGCTCCGCAATATCCCGGTGCCGGTGATCAACTGGGACCGCTCATTGACCGATGACTTCCTCTTCAGCTCGTCGGGCGCACAGGTGTCGGGGCAAACGTCGCTGGAGATCACGACGGCCGGTGCCGGACATCCGCTGGGTGCGGGCCTGGGGGCCGGAGTGGTCACCGTGCGGGGCAGCGCCGGGACATTCAACGCGGCATCTTCCAACAACCTGGCTCCCGGTGCGGTGGTGGTCGCCCGGACGACCGGCGGGACACCGGCCATCCTGGCGGTCGAAGCGGGCGGCACCCTTCGCGGCGGGACGGCGGCTCCGGCCGCGCGGATCCACACCTTCCTCGGCGACGACGGCTTGCTGCCGCTCGACGCCCGCGGGCTGGCGCTCTTCGACGCCTGCATCACGCATCTGCTCGGTGCCTTCGGTCCCCCGTCGCCCTACAGCCACCTGATCGGCCACGACCTGAGGATCCCGATGCGCGGCCATGCTCCGTCGGCCTACCTGCGCTTCAGCTTCACGCCCGAGTCGGCTTCATCGCTGCGCGAGTTGCAGCTCCGTCTGCGGGCGGATGACGGCTACATCGCGTGGCTCAACGGCGTCGAGATCGCCCGGCGCTCCGCCCCGGAGATTCCCCTGTGGAACTCCACGGCAACTTCGGCGGGGGACGGGCTCGCGATCGAGACCCTGGACGTCGGCAAGCATGCCCACCTGCTCGTCGCGGAGTCCCGCAACACGCTGGCGATCCAGGGATTCAATCTCACGGCCGGGGATCCGGATTTCCTGATCCTGCCCGAGCTGCTGGGCGGGACCGGGACCCTGGCGAAAGAGGAATACTTCAGCGCCGCGACCCCCGGGGCGGCGAACGTGACCAGCAGCATCGGGATCGTGCCGTCCGTGACCTTCAGCGCGGAGCGGGGATACTTCTCCACGCCGTTCTCGCTGACGCTTTCCAATCCGCTGCCCGGGGTGCAAATCCGCTACACGACCGACGGAACGGCTCCGACGGCGACGACGGGCACGGTCTACACCGGACCGATCCCGATCTCGACCACCACGACCGTCCGGGCCGGCGCCTATCTGAGCGGCTACACCTCGCTGCGGCCTGAGACGCGGACCTATCTCTACCTGCCGCATGTTCTCCAACAGCCGGCCTCGATCGCGGGATGGCCGCAGCCCGCCCTCAGCGTGGGGACCGGAGCCGGCACCCGGATCCACGATTACGAGATGGACCCCGAGATCACCGGATCACCGGCCTATCAGGCGGATCTCGCGGCGGGCATGACCGCGATCCCGACGGTGTCGGTGGTGGTCAAGAAATCCGACATGTGGGACAGCGCCGGCAACGGCGGCTTCTACCGGGGAACGGACATCGAGCGGGCGGCATCGGTGGAATACATCGACCCCGCGAACCCGGCGGAGAACCGCCAGGCGGACTGCGGCGTGCAAGGCCACAGCCACGACCGGATGAAGCGCTCGCTGCGGCTTTCCTTCAAGTCGGCCTACGGGGAGTCGAAGTTCGATTCGTCCATCTTCACCGGCGTGCCTTGGGGAGGCGGCAAGGGCAACCGGCAGGTCGACAGCATCGTGCTGCGGGCCGGCAACAACCACAGCTTCGCCCGCGTCTGGAATCCGACGCGGACGACCTACACCGAGGACGAATGGTACCGAGCCACTCAGATCGCGATGGGTCGCAACGGTTCGCCGGGCCGCTTCGTCCACCTCTTCATCAACGGGATCTACTGGGGTCTCTACAATGCAGTCCAGCGCCCGGACGCGGACTTCGCCGCGGGGGTATCGGGCGGATCGAAGGAGGACTGGTTCAGCATCAACCACGACGGCCCGCGCGGCGGCGACAGCACCCGCTGGGACTACCTGATGACCACCTTGCTGGCCAAGGACATGGCCCAGGCGGCGAACTACAACGAACTGCGCGAGCACGTCGACCTCGCGGCGCTGGTGGACTACGTGCTGTGCGGCTTTTATTGCGGGCTCGACGACTGGCCGGAGAACAACTGGTGGGGTGCGAACCGCAACACGCCGGCCGGACCCTTCGAGTTCTTCTGCTGGGACGGCGAGACGGCGTGGGGCACGGGCAACGGGTCCAACCTCACCGCCTGGGTGCATCCGGCGTTCCGCACCTCGGGCGGCGACATGGTCTCGCCGGCTCCGAAGATCTGGCATGCCGCGCGGGCCAATCCGGATTTCCTGATGCTGATCGCCGACCGCACTCACAAGCACCTGTCCGCGGGCGGCGCCTTGAGCACGGTGGAAGCGGTGGGCCGCTGGGACCGCATCGCGGAGAGCATCCGCCAGGCGGTCGTGGCCGAATCCGCGCGCTGGGGCGACGTGATGCAGGAGCCGCCGAGCCGGCGGGACATCGAGTGGCAGAACGAGGTGAACCGGGTGCGCAACCTGATGCTGAGCGGCAACGTCACCGGCACCGGGACCAACGACAACGGCAAGATCCTGCTGGGCCAGATGCGGACGCGCGGCTTCTATCCGGCGCTGGATCCGCCGTCTTTCAGCCAGGAAGGAGGCGCGGTGGTCGCGGGCTTCACCCTTTCGATGTCCAACCCGAATGCCTCCGGGACGATCCACTACACGCTGGACGGCACCGACCCGCGCCAGCCGGGCGGGGCGGTGGCAGCCGCCGCCTCCCCGTTCAGCCAACCGGTGCCGGTTCCCTACACGCTGACCGTGAAGGCCCGGGTCCGGTCCAACGGCGTGTGGAGCGCGCTGCACGAGAAAACCTTCATCTCCGAGGGCGCGGCCCCGCTGCGCGTCGCCGAAATCATGTTCCGGCCCGCGCCGCCCAACGCGTTCGAGCTGGCGGAAGGGTTCATCGACAACGACGAGTTCGAGTTCCTGGAAATCCGCAACATCGGGACGCAGGGCATCGACCTCAACGGCGCCCATTTCACCAGCGGGCTGACCTTCACCTTCGGCGAGCGGAGCCTCGCGCCCGGCGCGAGCGTCGTGCTGGTGAAGAATGCCGACGCCTTCGCGGCGCGCTACGGGAGCGGGATCGCGGTCGACGGCGAGTACCTGGGCAACCTCGACGACAGCGGCGAGAGGCTGCACTTGAAGAGCGCGACCGGCACCACCTTGGTCGACATCACTTACGACGGGAGCTGGCACCTGGCCGGCTTGCAGGGCGGCAGGTCGCTGGTGGCGAAGGATCTCAATGCCCCGCTGACCGACTGGTCGACGGAAGCGGGGTGGCGGCCCAGCACCGATCTCACCGGTTCTCCCGGATCGACGGATCCGGTGGTTCCGACGCCGCCGGACTTCGACGATTGGCGGCTGGCCCGCTTCACCGCGGAAGAGGTCGTCGACGACCAGCGGGGCGGTGCCGATGCCGATTTCGACAAGGACGGCATGGTGAACCTGCTGGAGTATGTTTTCGGCACCGATCCGAAGCTGCCGGATGTCACGCAGGCGGGAGTCTCGGGCACCGTGGTGACGCGGGGAGCGCCGTCGCTGGTGGCGCTTCCCGGCGGCGGCTGGCGCTTCGTCTTCGCGCGGCGGAAGGTCGAGCAACTCGCGGGGTTGCTGCTGATACCCCAGACCGGCACTTCGCCCGGCGCCTGGAGCCCGTTGGAGGGAACCCCGCAGTTGTTAGGCGACGACGGCGAGATCCAGATCCTCGGTCTCGATCTGCCGCCGGGCGGTTCTTCCCGCTTCTGCCGCTTGTCGGTGACGGAGCTCCCCTGAACGTCCGGTCACGCCTTGAGCAAGGCTGCGAACTCGCCGAGTGCCTGCTCGTAGAGCGGAGCGAGCGCGGTGTCGGGCTCCAACCGCGAGCCGGCGGCGGGCTTGCAAAAATCGGCGCTGAGGCGGGCGAGGTCGTGGCCGCAGGCGTGGGCGGCGCGCAGGGCGGCACCAAGGCCGGCGCCGTTGGCGATGGCGAAGCGCTCCACAGGGGCCTGGAAGATGTTGGCAACCAGTTGCGCGATGCCGTCGTTCTGGGAAGCGCCGCCGGTCAGGCGGATCAGGCCGGCCTTCTCGCCGATCCACTGGCTGTGGAGGCGCATGTTGAGGAACTGGCCTTCGAGCAGGGCGCGGACCTGGACGGGTGCGGGGGTATCGGCGGGGAAGTTTCTAACAGGTGCGTCGAAGTCGCGGCGCGGGGTGATTTCGGGGCCGAAGAAGGGGAGCATCCGCCGGCCTTCGTTGCCGGCGGGAGTGAGGGCGAGGCCGTCCTTGTCGAAGGCCGACCAGTCGAGGCCGAAGGCGTCGCGCAGTGCCTCGCGGGCGAGCGAACCGTTGCGGAAGCAGATCAGCGACATGAAGCCGCCGGCGGGATTGCCGAAGACATGGCCGAAGCCCTGCGGGTCGGTGACCGGCTTTTCCATCGCGGCGAAGAAGGTGTCCGAGGTGCCGAGCGAGATGACGATGGTGCCCGGCGCGGTGGCACCCATGCCGACCAGGGACGAGGGATTGTCGCCGGTGGAAAGGACGACCTGGCAATCGGGCGACATGCCGAACTTCTCGACGAAGTATTCCGACACGAAGCCGGCGAGGGTGGTGCCGGCGGCGGCGGGTGGAAGTTTCGCGCGGAGGTTCGGCGCGGTCGCATCGAGCAAGGCGTCGTCCCAATCGAGCGTCTGCAAGTTGAGCAGGTTCATGCCCGCGCCGTCACCGTGGTCGATGGCGATCGACTTGCCGGCCAGCACCGAGCCGACGAAAGAACTCACGAGGTGGATGACGTCGGTCCTTTCGTAGGCGGCGGGGTCCTGCTTGAAGAAGCGGCGGATCTGCGGGCCGGTGAAGCGCTCGACGGCGATCGAGCCGGACTTGCGGCAGACCTCGGCATTGCCGCCGACCGCCGCGGCGATCTCGGCGCACTCGGCACCGGTCGAGGTGTCCATCCAGATCGGCGCGGTGGCGCGGGTGAGGGCACCGGAGAGCTGGGCTTCGAGCGATTCGGATGCTTTCAGCGAGGCGAGGCGCGATTCCAGGGTCTCGTCGAAATACAGGGATCCGTGCTGCTGGCCGGAGCAGGCGACGGCGGTGATCTGCGAGAGATCGAAGCCGTCGGCGAGCTGCGCGAAGACGAGGTCGATGGCTTCCATCCACATCCGCGGGTCGGCGTGGACTTCGCCGTCCTTGCCGCCGGGAATGAAGCCGCTGGGCGACCGGTAGGCGGGCAGGGCGCTGCCGAAGTTCACCGAGACCTCGCGGACGATGGTGCCGCTGGCGGGGTCGATGACGAGGGCGGAAAGCGACTGGGTGGAGGAATCGAGGCCGAGGAACATGCGCTTTAGAAACCAGAGCCAAGAGGCAAGAGACCAGAAGGAAAAGCGGCATGATCCATTGGAGCGCCGGCTTCAGCCGGCTTGTCTTTCATCGCCCCGATAAGCCAAGCCGGCTGAAGCCGGCGCTCCATCCTGCGGGTCAAAGGCCGAGTTCCTGGCGGAGGGACTCGAAGAGCGGGTCGCGGGCGGAGGGTTTGCGCGGAGGGAGTTGGTGGATCTTCGGCTGCGGCGGGCTGCTGCGGATCGGGAGAATCTGGAGATTTGGCGAGGGCTTGGGGACCGTTCTGCCGGTCTGAGGATTGTCGGCAGAAGAAGGATCGAAGTGGCCGACCATCTCCGCTGCGCTGCGGTTGGTGGTCCCGGGAAGACGGGCGTTCATGGGTTGGCAGCGGGTTCTTCGGTGGTGAGAGGCAGGACCTTGTCGGCGGAGTCGATCCAGTGCTGGAGGAAGAACTTCTTCTCATCGGTGAGGAAGCGGTCCGAGGTGCCGATGATCGGGCGCAGCGAGGTGCTCATTTGGAGGGTCACCACGAGGAAGATCCCGGCCCACAGCAGTACCGGGCCGTTCGAGGTGGCACCGCTGGCCGACACGGCGCTCTTGAGAAAGCGGAAGCCAAAGAGGAGCGCGACGAACCAGGGGATCAGCGCGAGCAGGCCCATGAAGCTGTAGGAACGCGTCGCCTGGGTGAAGATCCACACCGCGGGGGCGAAGCCTAACAGCAGCACCCCGGCCAGGGCGAGCATGCCGGCCAGTGTCGCGGCGAGCTGGCCGGCCCCGGCGCGGGAGCCGGCGAGACAGGAGAAGATGTAGAGGCTGGGGAAGCAGATCAGCCCGGCGATGAGAAGGCCGGCGGTGATTTTCAGCGGGGCGGCCCAGAGTTGTTCGTTCATGGCGAAGCTGCCGAGCACCAGGCCGAAGACGACCATCGAGCCGACGGCGATGGCGAGGAAGCGGCCGAGCGCGCCGTGGCCGGGATCGGCGAGGCGCTGGACGAGGGTGCGCGGGCTGCGGAGCAGGGCTTCGAAAAGCGCGCGGGTGTCGAGTTTCTCCGGCAGCGCGGGTTCGGCGGGCGGCGGGACCGGGATAAAGGGCGGTGGTTGCGGGATGTCGGTGTTCATGGTGTTGCGGGTTGGGATCGGGGAAAGAGAACGCGGCAGACCGGGGCGGCGACGAGGAAGGCGACCGGGACCAGCGCGAAGAGGGCGAGGTGGATGTTTCCGCCGGTGAACCGGTTCAAGGCGTGCCACACGGCCTCAAGGAAGCTGCCGTTCATCGGGTCCTCGCGGAGGAACTGGACCGTGAGTCTAGGCGTTCCGAAAAAGGGGCGGAGAATCCACGAGAACTGCATGCCGAGGATGCCGTTGCCGGCGAGCCAGGCGAGCATGGTGAGGCTGGCGACGGAGGTGGAGGCGCAGCGCTCGCGCAGGATGCGGTGGAGCGAAAGCGTGCCGGCGATGCCCGCGACGGCGATCAGCAGGACGTGGAAGAGCAGGTAGCCGGAATGAGCGGAGGCGGCGTAGGGGGAATCCGGCGGCGGGGCATCGAGCGCGAGCATCAGGGTCACTGGCGACAGCGAGCCGAGGATCAGCGCGGAGACGGCGAAGGCGCTGAGCAGCGCGAGCAGCGACCGGCGGAAACCGAGCCCGCCGAGCAGCAGTCCGAGCAGGCCGTTCAACATGCCATTGCAGCCGAGGGTGCAGGCGACCAGCAGCGGCATCTTGATCGCGACATAGATGCCCATCATCGGCGAACGCCAGAAGCCGGTGGTGAAGCCGTAGGCCGCGAGTGCCAGCGCGGTGAGGCCGGCGATCCGCGCGATCCTTCCCGGCGACGGGTCGTCGAGCAGTTCGGCGTCGGGTTGTAGCAGGCGGCGGATCACTGGGGAGGATGAAGAACTCCCCGGGTGAAGCGGTGATGAATGAAGGGTGAAAACTCTGGCCGGCTGCCGGAAGAGAGGCTAAGATCCGCAACAGATTGGATGAGCAAGCCCGATTACCTCGCCCGGATCGCGATCGCCCGCTCGCAGAAATCTTCGCGGAGCTCAGCGGACGCCTATGCCCAGGTGGACCGCATGGCGAAATCGATGAGTGGAACATCTACGACGAGAGTTTCCGCCGGATCGTCGCCTGGGCCCAAGAGTGCGGATGCTACTACCAAGGGCTCCAACCCCTGAGGGAAGGCGGGCGCAAGCACGATCTGAGCTACGACGAAGCCACTTCGACGTGGCTCAAGTTCACCAAGCCAAGTGCGGCGGGCTACATGGTGGCCTTTGACGCCGGACACCCGGCCATGGAGCCCGCGCTGCCGTTGGAATACTTCGAGCGACTGCTACTCCACAACGAGCTCTTCGAGGATACGGTGCGTTTCGTGGGGATCGGCGGTAATCTGCATCGGCCGCGGATCATCACCCGGCAGGAGGACATCGCCGGGGAACCTGCCAATGAGTCGGAGATCGTGGAGATGATGGAGAAAGAGCTGGGGTTCCGACGTTTGGCGGCTCGCTTTGCGCTGGGGTATGCGGATTCGATGGCTTTCGCGCGACCCGGGGTCGCGGTTTTTGATTTGCGCCCGGCGAACGTGGTGAGAACGGCGGACGGCTTGATCGTTCCCATCGATACGATCCCCGTGAGGCTGGACGTGGTTGGGGAGCGGTTGCTGGGTCGAGCGAGTACAGGCGGATAGAGATCAGTTTGATTTGCCCGCGTCTGGCGAGTTCGATGGAACCCGTGGACTGACAACCGGCTGTCCTTCACCGGGGTGCTCACCGGTTCTGGGCGGATTCAGCCTCATCTTGAATTTTCTTGCGGTCGCTTTGCGCTCCTCCTTCGCTCCCTCAACAACCGAGATTACGATGATGGGCACCGCCGCGGCTGTCCCTAGAACAGCTAGCCCAAGTCCAACGATCGGCCCGAACTCAGGTTCTTCGGCCGCCAAGTGCAGGGCGTAGCCATACGAGGCAACGAGCACGGTGCCACCCAATATCACCCCTTTGGATCCTTGTTTCATGATCAGATCTCAGCTGTAAAGGTGTGTTCACTGACGGCTTGGATTGCCGCACGTTCACTGGTCGGTCGGTCGAAAGTGGGGAATCCCAAGCCGGGACGGCAGAGGTTTCAGCCGATTGTTCACGGTTTGCGAGGCTAGCCCCTCTCTAATGGCGGTCCAAGCGGGACATCAGGCGTGCCGGGCGGGCACTGATTGCTCCGGGTTCATACGACTTCCAGACGCTGTCGGACACTTCGGAGTCCCGTACCCCTACTCCTCTTCCGCAGATCAGCGAATAGGAAAATGCAGCCGGTTAGCACTGGCAGGCTGGGAAAGATCAGGCTTGTCCACGAGCCGGACTTTGGACGGCCCTCGAGGCGAAACTGCCAATTGTCCAATCGGTAAATGTGAGCATGCCATGCCAAGGGAATCAAGCCTACGAGAATGGCTGCCAACGCAACGCCGCGAAAGACCCTCGGCTCCCAGCCCCCTTGAATCCGCATCACGATCGCGATGAATGCCGTGATCGCGGCAGCACCATAAATGATCCAGGAAGCGACGTGAAGTTCGTCGGGCATTCCTTCCGAATTGTGGACAGTAGCAAGGAGTGATAGGCCGCGTTCCAGTTCCACGAGGGTAATGATGAAGGGTGGCGGGACGAATGAGGACTGGCTTGCGGAAAGTTGCCGCAGCCACGGTGTTAAGCGTTGACCGGAAGGGTCAGGCGGGCGGTGGTGCCGCCGCCTTCGCGGGCTTCGAGAGCAACGCTGCCGCCATGCAGTTCGGCGGCTTCTTTCACCAGGGTCAGGCCGAGGCCGGTGCCTTTGCGGCCGGAGCCGTGGTGCTTGAGGGAGTAGAAGCGCTCGAAGATCTTCTCCTTCGCATAGTCCGGGATGCCGGGGCCGCGGTCGGAGATGGAGACGGTGCCGTCCGGCTGAAGTACGATGTCCACCTTGGATCCGGCGGGGGAGAAATCGATGGCGTTCTCCAGCAGGTTGGTGACGGCGGAGCGGAGGATGAAGGCATCGCCGCGGACCGGAACGGGTGTTTCCGGCAGCGAAACCGCGAGGGTGACCTTTGCCAGGTCGGCCGGCGGGCGGGCCTGGTCGATGGCGCGGGCGACGATGGGGACGAGATCGACGGGGTCGGAGGCGTCGAGGCTGCTGCGGCCTTCGAGGGCGGAGAGTTCGAGCAGGCGGTTGAGCAGCCGCTCGGCGCGGCCGGATTCTGCGCGGATGTTTTCGAGGAAGCGGTGGCGGTCGGCGGGCGGCATGTCCTCGTCGAGCAGCTCGGCCGCGCCGCGGATGGCGGCAAGCGGGCTCTTCATCTCGTGGGTCAGGGTCTGGACGTAGCGCTCGGCGTAGCGGCGGCCTTCGAGGGCCTCGCGCATCGACTCGAGGGCGCGGGCCAGGGTGTTGACCTCCTTGCCAGCCCCGAGTTTCGGCAGCGGCGGGCGTTTGCCGGACTCGATCTCCCGGGCGTATTCGGTCAGGCGGCCGACGGGAAGATATTGCCAGATGAAGACGGCCGCGACGAGCAGCAGGATCCCCGCGCCGACCAGGCCGGTGCCCCAGTAAATGGCGCGGCGGCGGGCATCGACGATGGGCAGCACGTCGGCCTGCGGCTTGTAAACGGTGAGCACGCCGAAAGGCTTCTCCGGCGGGCCGACCAGCGCGCCGACGTGGAGGACGGAGGAAAGCGGGTCCTGCTCGTCGGTCCGGCTACTGCGGGCACCGTACTTGCCGCGCAGGGTGCGGTGGACGTCGCGCTTCTCCGAGTAGTCCATGCCCTCGGCTTTACCGGCGGAATCGAAGAGGACGATGCCCTTCGCGTCGGTGAGGTAGGCCCCGAGCCCGACCTTCTGCTTGAGGTGCTGGTGGATGTCCGCTTCGAACTTCCGCTCCGAAAGCCGGTCGAAGGCCACCCGGAAGCGCTGCTTGTCGAAGGGGCCGGATTCGAGATCCGCCTCGACGATGGAGGCGAGGAGCTGGGCGGCGTCGACCATCGACTCTTCGGTCGCCTGGTAGGTCTGCGGCTCCACCACCGAGAGCTGCTGGCGGGCCAGCAGGTAGATCCCCGCACCGATGATCACGGCGATGAAAAGGAGGGTGACGCGGGTAAGGCGCATGGGCAGAGAGAGAAGTGCCAAGTGAAAAGTTCCAAGTGCCAAAGAACAGCCGCCGAGTAGTAAACGTTCAGATTCCTCCTGCTTTTCTTGGAACTTGGCACTTCCTCACTTGGAACTTCAGCCGGCTACGGCACGAACAGGTAGCCGAGGCCGCGGCGGGTCTGGATGAAGTCTTCGGCCCCGGCTTTGACGGCGCGGAGCTTGGCGCGGATCGACTTGATGTGGGCATCGATGGTGCGGTCGGTGACGGCACCGGGATCGGCCCAGGCGTGGTCGAGGAGCTGGTCGCGGCTGAGGACGCGGCGCGGGTTCTTGAGGAAGACGAGGAGCAGCTTGTATTCGTGCGCGGTGAGATCGAGCTCGGTGCCGTGGCAGTGGATCCGCATGGCGTGCGGGTCGTGCTGGAGCGGGCCGGCGGGGAGCTCGGGCTTGGCGGCTGCCGGGGCGGGAGCGGCGCTGCCGTTCTGCGAGCGGCGGAGGATGGCGCGGATGCGGGCGACGATTTCGCGCGGGCTGAAGGGCTTGGTGACGTAGTCGTCGCCGCCAAGTTCGAGCCCGAGGATGCGGTCGACCTCGCCGTCGCGGGCGGTGAGGAAGAGGACGGGCACGGAGGAGCTTTCGCGGAGCTTCTTGCAAACTTCGAGGCCGGTCATGTCGGGCAGGCCGATGTCGAGGATGGCGAAGTCGAAGGACTTGGCCGCGAAGGCATCGAGCGCCGCCTGGCCGGTGAGGGCGTGGTGGACGTCGAAGCACTCGGTCTTCAAGGCATAGACCAGGGTGTCGGCGATGGCGGGTTCGTCTTCTACGAGCAGGACGTGCATGGGCGGAGGAAAGGGAGGTGACGGGGAGGGAGCGTGGGGCGAGTGTGAAGAATCGGTGAATCCGGGGCGAGCCGGGAATTGGGCGGAGGGAGCGCCGGCTTCCGCCAGCTTGGAGGGTCGGAAAGGCCGGTGCTTCGGTCGAAACGGCCGCGGGATGTTGTGAAGCGGGGCGGGAGGGACCGTTCGGCCGGTCTGCCTGCTTCGCTAGAGCTACGAAGGCCAGGAAGGACCGGCGGTTCCGGGGGGTTAGGTGAAACTCCACGCATCCATGTCGAAGACGACGGTGACGTCTTCGGGGAGCGTGGTCTTTTGCAGGACCTGCTGGACGTGCCGCGTCAGCGGGCGGGCGTTCTTGCTGCGGAGCATGAGCTGGAAGCGGAACTGGCCGTGGGAGCGGACCAGAGGGCTGGGCATCGGCTCGCCGAGGATGATGCCTTTGGGGCAGTTCTCGCCGAGGCGGCGGAAGAGGGTCTGCAGGGTGAACTCGGCGCGGCGCTCGTGGGTCGAACGGCTTGTTAGAACGGCGCAGTGGGCGAAGGGCGGGTAGCCGAACTGGCGGCGGAACTCGAGCTCCTGCTCGGCGAAGCCGTCGAAGTCGTGGTGGCGCGCGAACTGGATCGAAGGCGAGTGCGGGGTGAAGGTCTGCACGATGACCTCGCCTTCGAGCTCGCCGCGGCCGGCGCGCCCGGCGACCTGGGTGAGGAGCTGGAAGGTGCGCTCGCCGGCGCGGAAGTCGGGGACGTGGAGGCCGATGTCGGCGTTGAGGATGCCGACCAGGGTGACGTTGGGGAAATGCAGGCCCTTGGCGATCATCTGGGTGCCGATCAGCACGTCGATCTTGCGGGCCTGGAAGGCGTTGAGCAGGTCGCGCAGGGCGTTCTTCTTGCGCATCGCGTCGGCATCGATGCGGGCGATTTTTGCGGAGGGCAGCACCTTGGCGAGGACTTCCTCGACCTTCTGGGTGCCGAAGCCTTGCAGGGCGATCGCCGGGTCGCGGCACTCGGGGCATTTGCGAGGGACCACGGCCTGGTGGCCGCAGACGTGGCAGCAGAGGCGCTCGTCCTCGCGATGGTAGGTCAGGGCGACGGCGCAGTGCGGGCACATGCAGACGTGGCCGCAAGACGGGCACTGGAGGGAGCGGGCGAAGCCGCGGCGGTTGAGGAAGAGGATCGACTGCTCGTTCTTGGCGATGCGTTGCTCCAGGGCGCTGCGCAGGCGGTCGGAGAGGATGGCCATGCCGCCCTTGTGCTTCTTCGACTCCAGCCGCATGTCGAGGATGCGGATCAGTGGCAAGGACTGGCCGTCGGCGCGTTTGAGCAGGCGGACGAGCTGATACTTCCCGTCGAGGGTGTTTTGAAAGGACTCGAGCGAGGGCGTGGCGGAGCCGAGGACGATGGTGCAGCCTTCGAGGTGGGCGCGCAGCACGGCGACATCGCGGCCGTGGTAGCGGGGGATCTGGTCCTGCTTGTAGGAGTTCTCGTGCTCCTCATCGACGAGGATCAGCCCGAGGTCCGGCAGCGGGGCGAAGACGGCGGAGCGGGCGCCGATGACGATGCGGGCGATGCCCTTGCGGATGCGGTGCCATTCGTCGAAGCGTTCGCCTTGGGAGAGGTTCGAGTGGAGGACGGCGACCTGTTCCTGGATCCCGGCGAAGCGGGCGCGGAAGCGGCGAACGGTCTGGGGAGTGAGGGAGATTTCCGGGACCAGGACGAGGACCGTCTTGCCGAGGTCGAGCGCGGCGCGGGCGGCCTGAAGGTAGACTTCGGTTTTGCCGGAGCCGGTGACGCCGTGGAGCAAGATGGGGGATCGGGCGGATGCAGATTGTCGATTGTCGATTGTCGATTGTTGATGGTTGATTTCAGATTGTTGGAGGGAAGAGAGAATGACTTCGAGGGCGGCGGCTTGTTCGTCGTTGAGGGGGAGCGGGGAGTCGGGGAGGATTTCCTCGATGCCATCGGCTTCGGGGTCGCGGCGGACTTCTTCTTCGACGAGGCGGACGAGGCCTTGTTTGACGAGGGATTTGACGGAGGCGGAGGCGCCGTCGCCGAGGTCGGCAAGGGGGAGCTTGTTTTCCGGGGCGTGCGACAGCAGGGCGATGATGGCGGACTGCTTGGGGGCACGCTTGTCGAGCTTGGCGAGGACCTCGGGCGGCGGCGGGGCGTCGAGGATCGCGAACTTGCGGACCTTGGCGGAATTGTCCTCGGTGCGGACGGCTTCCGGCAGCAGGGCGCGGACGACGCTTTCGATACTGCATCCGTAGTAGCCGGCGATCCAGCGGCCGGCTTCGAGCAGCTTGGGGGTGATCAGCGGTTCGGGATCGCTGAGCGAGTGCAGCGGGCGAAGGGCGAAGCCGAGGTCTTCGGGTTCGACGAGGTCGAGCACGGTGCCTTGGGAAAGCTTGTGGCGCAACGGCACGCGGACGCGGCAGCCGGGCACGACCGGCAGGCCATCGGGGATGGCGTAATCGAAGACGAGCTCGGAAGGGCCGTCGATGAGGACGCGGGCGGCGGGCATCGGCGGAGGGGTTTTAGACCGGGAGAGGGCAAGGTGGAACCGCCAACACGCCGGGCAGGCAAAGTTTTCCGATCACCGGGCCTGGCCGCCCGGCTTGGGACACAACGGGAACCCCTCAATCCCGGGTTTCGGACGGGCCGTCAGGAGTTGAAGTAGCGGTCGATCACCTCGCGGCGGGGCGGCTTCGTCATCAGGGAGAAGGCCACCATGAACAGCACGCTGCCGAGGCAGAGGAACATCACCGGCATGTAGCCGTGGATGGTGACGCCGGAGGGCGTGCGAAGGAACAGGTTGCCGAGTGACTCGAAGACGGGCACCGCCGCCTGGCCGGGTTTGGGAGCGATGAGAGCGGAGTGCTCGTGCAGCCACCACAGGAACCCGGTGCCCGTCGCCACCCAGAGGGTTGCGGCCAGCGCGCCCCACTTGGTGCTGCGTTTCCAGTAGAGGGCGGCGAGCATGATGGGAGCGAGCGATGCGAATCCGGAGAATCCGAAGCGGATCGCCAGGTCGAAGATCGACTTGATGTCCTGCAGCATCAGCGCCACGGCGTAGCCGATGACGGTGAACAGCACGGCGAAAGCGCGTCCCGCCCAGATGCGGCGCTGCTCGCTGACCTTCTCCCCGCCGTAGTGGGAAACCACGTCCGTGGTGAACATGGTGCTGAGGGCCATGATCTGGGAGTCCGTGGCCATCACGCAGGCCATGATGGCGGCCCCGAGCACGCCGGCGAGGATCACGTTGGTATTGTCGGAAAGCATCCGCAGCAGCACGTCGTCGCTTTCCCCCATGCGCAGGCCGGGGAACTGGTGGGCGGCGATCACTCCGAGGAACACGCTGGGCAGCCAGATCAGCATGATGCAGACGGGGTACCAGACGACGGTCTTCTTGAAGGAGAGGACGGACTTCGCGGTCATGCACATGATGGCCATGTGCGGGAACATGATCGCGGAGAGAGGAATGAAGGTGTAGCTGAAGAACTCCTCCGGGCTGATGCGCTGGCGTGTCAACAGCGGCGCCTGGGCCGGGTTCGCCATCATTTCGGCCACGATCTTGTCGAAGCCGCCGAGGTTCCGGGCGATGAGGAAGAACGCGACCCCGCCGAACAGCAGGAACATCACGGTCTGGAAGGCGTTGACCCATGCCACGCCGCGCATCCCGCCGAAGAAAACGTAGCTCATCACCACGAGCGCGACGAGTCCGCCGCCGAACCAGTAGGGCACGAGTCCGCCGCTGAGCGCTTCCAGGGTCTGGCCGCCGCCCATGATGCCGATGACGATGTAGGGGATCATCATGAGCGCCGTGAGCGAGAAGATGACGGTCCCGGTGCCGTTGCACTCCCACCGGTCGCGGAAATACTGGACCTGGGTCATGTGGCCGTGCTTCTTGCCGACGCTCCAGAGCTTGGTCCCGATGAAGAGCAGGCAGAGCGGGATGACGAGGCCCGAGGACGAGGCCATGAGCCCGTAGACTCCGATGCCCCGTTGGTAAGCCAGCCCGCTGCTGCCCAGGATGGCGAAGGCCGTCATGTTGGTGCCGAAGACCGTGAGGAGGAAGACCCAGGGCCCGAGGGATCGACCGGCGAGGAAGAAGTCCTCGCTCGTGTTGTTTCCCCGTCGGAAGGCGAAGATGCCGACGTAGAGGATGATCGCGAGATAGATGAAGACGACGATGGCGGGGATCATGGCTGTTTCTCGTTTGGATTGCCGGCGTGTTCCCCGTGGACTTCATCGGGATCCAGTCCCTTCGGCCAGGCGTGTTTGACGAGTACCGCCATGATGCCGGCCGCGCACAGCGAGTAGCCGGCGTGGTAGGCGAGGCCGATGGGGAGGAACCCGAACAGCAGGGGCGTGGTGTCGCGCCAGTTCCAGACATCCTGATGCAGGACGTAAAAAGCCGCGGTGAGGGCGGCGAGGGCGAATGCTTTCATGAATGGTCGGGAGACTTGGTGATCGTGCTGCCGGCCACGGGTTCGATTCCCTTCGTGTGAAATCCGGGAAAGAAGCGGAGCCCGCCGGAGGAGTGAAAGTCGCCAACAAGAGCGCTGCTTGCCGGGTGGATCAACCCCTTTTTCCCGTGGCTTCCTGCCGGTCGCGGCGGGCATCCAACGCTCATTCGGCAAATGCGATGCGGACCCGGTAGAAGCGGGTCGGCCCGGCGGGAGCGGGGGGAGGGACGTCGATCTCGCCGGAACCTCCGGTGACGGTGGCATGAAGCGTCCAGCCGGTGAGGCCGGTGGAGGTTTCCACGCTGTAAACCCGGCCGGGGATGCGGGTGAACCGCAATCCGAGCGCCGGGGTGACGGCCGTGGTGAATCGGGAGGCGGGGTTGGTGGGGTCCGTGCCCGCGATCCATTCGTCGCCGTTCGTCCAGCCATCGCCGTCGGGGTCGGCGGACTCCGCGGGATCGGCGATGGAGGGGAAGCCGGCGATCCATCCGGCGTAGCCCCCGGGGGTGAAGACCGCTTCGAGGGTGAGGCCGGACTGGCGCAGCGACCAGGTGCCGCCGAGGGCCTGGACGGCGGAGGCGTCGACTGTGACGGAGGTCGTGCTGAAGCCGGTGAGGCCTGCCAGCGCGGTGGCGACGGGGAAAGCGGTGACGGTGGATGGCAGCGTGTCGAGATCGCGCGGGCGGATCGAGATGACCAAGGGGCGTGCGGCGGTGGCGGTGATCGCGATCTGCGACGCGGTGAGCCGGTCGTGTTCGGGAGCCTGTTCGTCGTCGGATCCGGCGAGTTCCCACTCGTAGCGGGAGCTCAGGCCGAAGGTCACGGTGCCGCCGGAGGTGAGCCGGGCGGCCGAGTCGTCGCCGGGTGCCATTACGGCGGGTGCGGAGGTCGAGCCGCCGAGGGTGGCGGACGCGATGTTGCCGCTGCCGCCGAGGGATGCGCCGGCTCCGACGGTCGCGTTGGAAGTCACGGAGCCGTTGACGCGGAGGGAGCCCGCCTGGACGGAAATCCCGCCGCCGAAGGTGTTGGCCGCGTTGAGGCGGAGGATGCCGCCGCCGGTTTTGGTCAGGGCGATCGGGGTGGCGGGCTGATCGGTGACCGTTCCGGCGAGGGTGACATTGCCCGCGCCTTTCACGACGAAGTTCCGGGTGCCGATGCTGATGTTGGCCACGCCGAGGGAGCCGGTGACCACGAGTTCATCGGCGAGGGATTCGATCTCGTAGCTTCCGCCGGCGCCGGTGATGGTGATGGTGCCGGACCAGGTGTTGAAACCGGAAACATTGCGCAGGAAGACGGACCCGGCGGTGGAATTGCGGCCGACGGTGTCGATGGCCTGGGTGAAGGTGTGGTCGCCGGCGACCTCGATGCCGGAGAAGGTCGCACCGGAGGAAGCGAGGCTGATCTTGACGTGATTGCCGAGGGCCTTCGGGTGGGCGAGGCGGAGGTAGCCGACGTTCTGTGAACTTCCGCCGAGGGTGAAGGTGCCGCTGCCGAAGTTGTTGTTGCCTGTTAGAACGAGCGTGCCGGTGCCGATTTTGGAGAGCGAGCCGCCGTTGATCACCGCGCCGCAGGTCGTGAGGCCGGAGCGGTTGAAGCGGAGCGTGCCGCTGTTGGTGACGGTGCCGCCGGCGAGGCTGCCGGTCGATCCGCCGTCGCCGATCTGCAGGATGCCGCCGGAAATGACGGTGCCTCCCGTGTGGTTGAGGTCGCCGGTGAGGGTGAGCGTGTTGGTGCCGGACTTGCGGAGTGCCAGCGCGCCGCCGGTGGAGCCGGCCCATGACGCGGCGTCGCTGCGGTGGAAGGCCAGCGTGCCGCTGCCGGAGACGGGCACCGCGCCGATGGCTCCGGCAGCGGTGTTGTCGCCGACTTGCAGTGTGCCGGATTCGATGGCGATGGCTCCGGTGGCATCGGAAGATCCTGTTAGAACGAGCGTGCCGGTGCCGCTTTTGGTCAGGGCGGCATTCCCCGTGAAGCTGCCCGCGAAGCTGCCGGCGGCCGCGCGGAAGGGGCCGGAAAGCACCCGGCCGGCGCCTTGCAGCGTGACGGCGCGGGTGGCGGTGGAGGCGGCGGACAAGGACTCGAAGTCGCCGTTCAGGGTGAAGGTGGTGGAGCCTTCGCGGAAGACGGCATCGCCATTTGCTGTTAGAATGGCCCCTGCATCGACGGTCAGCGAGGGCGTGGAAACCGAGCCGCTGCCATCGAAGCCGACCTGTCCCGCGCGGAGGGCGACGGGCCCGGAGTTCAGGAGCTCGGGAAGGGTGACGGTGTAGGTTTCATTGCGGTCGAACACGGCGTCGTCCCCGGTGTTCCAGACGCCCTGGATGCCCGTGCCGAGCGGGGCGGTGTTCCAGTGGGTGGCGGATGGTTGCCAGGTGTTGGATCGCGGCGTGGCGTTCCAGTAGCGGGTGATGCCCGAGCTGCCGTCGGGCTGCGATGCCGCATCGTTCGGGTCCGAAGAGGCGGCGCGTTCCTGGGCGTTGGTCCAGCCGTCGAGGTCCGGGTCGGCGGTATCGGCCGCGTTTCCGCTGTCGAGCGTGGTGCCGAAGTGGGTGAAGCGCCAGGTCTGCTCGGGCGTGCCGGTGACGGTGAGTTGGAACGAGGAATCGGTGGTGAGCGAGCCGTCGCTGGCGCGGATCGTGATCGTGGACGTGCCGAGGCTGTTGGAGGCGGGCGTGAGGGAGATCGTCCGGTTTTCCCCGCTGCCGCCGAGGGTGATGGCGTTGGCGGGAACGAGGGCGGTGTTCGAGGAGATGGCTGTTAGAACGAGGCCTGCCGCGGCGGTGTCGGGATCGCTGACGGTGAAGGCGACCGGACCGTGGCTGGTGTTGAGCGGAATGGAGGCGTCGGCGACCGACGAGAGGACGGGCGCGTTGTTCTCGAAGGTGAGGATGAGTTGCGGGCGGAGCGAGGTGCTGGCGTTTTCCCGCGAGGCGTATCCGGCGTTGCCGAGGCCGCCGTAGTTGCCGGTGGAGAAGACCTTGAGCGAAATCGCGCCATCGCCGGCGAGCGCGTCGATGGCGAGCGGCAGGACGGAGAACTCGACCGGCTGGCCGTTGACCGGGAGCCACTGGGTGAAGAGGTTGCCGGAGGCGGGGCGGTTGTTGTGGGTGATGGTCGTCTCGCCCCACGCATCGTTTTCGACGAAGGCGGCTGCGCTTTCGTTCCCGGCCTGGCTGGTGGTGGTGCCGCCGAGGCGGACCCGGGCGTCGACGAGGCGTCCGGACTGGCCTGTTAGATTCCAGCGCAGCCACGACTCGCGGAAGACATCGGTGACGGAAAGGTCCTTGGTGGCGAGCGTGGAATCGGTGCCGAAGTTGGTGTTGGCATGGACGCCGCCGCGGGTGTAGGCGTCCGCGGCCGGTGTGAGGGTGACCACCCGCACGGCGGGACCGGCTTTCCGGATCTGGAGGTGGAGGACGGCGAAGTCCACGGCGCTGTCGTTCTCGATCGCCACGTTCAACTGGCCGTCGGCGAGCAAGGCCGGATCGAGCGTCATCGTGCGGACGGTGGAGGCGGTGGTCGAAAGCGGCGTCCAGCCGAGCGATGCGAGCGTGACGGGTGTCGCGGTGGAATCGAGGAAGATGCGGTCGTCGCCGGAACTCGTGCCGGTGGCGCGCAGGCCGATGCTGAGGGTGGCGCTGGCGACCGATTCGCCGGGCACCGGTGTGAACGAAAGGGTGAAGGCCCGGCGGCGGTTGGCTGTCAGATTGTCGTGCAGCGAATCGGTGGGAACGGAGGGGCTGATGGCGGTCGCGGCGGCGAGCCATGCCGGGTCGCAGCTCTGGGCATTGCCGCTGCCGCCGATGCTGTAGTGTTCGTCGATGTCGCCGAGCCAGGCTTCGCGGAACCAGGAATCCGGCCATTTCATCCGCTGCTGGAGCTGGGCGAAGTAGAGGCTGCGCGGGAAGACGTTTTCCCCGGAGCTGCCGCTGCTTTCGTAGGTGCCTTCGGGATCGGCGCCGACGGGGAACTGGCTGGCGTAGATCGGACCGGTGGAGCCGATGAGCCAGTTGCGGGCGGTGGGCGGATTGCGGACGCGGAACGAGCCGGCGACGGAGTTCCAGACGGCCATGTAGGCGCCGGCCCAGCCGTGGCCGGTGCCGAGGTTGCCTCGGTTTTGCACGTTGATGGCGTTGCCGTTGACCGTGATGTTGTCGAACAGCCCGCCGACGGCCCAGCGGTGGTGCGGGCCGGTGTCCGAGTAGGCGGTGTCCGCCTTGCATTGCACGTAGGCGTTCGGCCCCTCGATGGTGCTACCGAAGACGAAATCGTGGCGGCCTTTCCGCGAGTAGCAGTTGATGAAGAGCGTGAGTTCGGCGCCTTCGTTGGAGAAGGCATAGCGGCGGCCACCGGTGATCTGTGAGATCGGATCGAGGCACTGGGAATCGGCGACGGTGATCCATTTCGAAGCTCCGGTGAGCAGCACCGCGTTGTGGCCGAAGTACTGCGCGGTGATGTCGCGCACCCAGCCGTGCTGCACGGCGGAGAAGCGGATGAAGGTCCAGCCGTGGTTCTCGTCGGTGGACGAGGTGTAGTTGGAGATCCCGTAGAGGCCTTCCACGCCGGACTGCTGGATGCGACCGCTCCAGGTGTAGCGCCAGATCTTCCCTCCGCCGTATTGGGACTCGAAGGTTTGCGGAAGCGGGGCATCGACGGTGATCCAGTTGCCGTCCACGTTCGTGACGACGCGGTCGAAGAAGAGATCCTTCGATCCCGCGGTCCACGGCACGTCGTCGGAGGCTCCGCCGCTTTGCGGGCCGAGCTGGTCCATGTCGATGTCGGCGATCCACTCGGCGGTGCTCGGGCGCTGGATGCGCACGGTCTGGCCGGCGGCATAACCTGCGGCGGAGTCCACCTCGAAGGTCCGCGCGCCGGCGGGCACGGTTTTCTGGATGAGGTTGCGGGTGGTGTTGGCAACCGTGGCGTGCGAGCCGCTGCCGGTGACGTTGATGAGCGCGTATTGCCGCGTGGCGGTGGCGCGCAGGCGGGTGCCGGTGGTCGGGGAATCGCCCGCGCCCTTGAGGACGATGCCGCCCGCGTCGATGGTGACGGTGTTCTCCAACTGGTATTCGCCGGCATTCAGATACACGACGCCGCGCCAGCCGTTGGCATCGGGCGTCATCGCCTTGACGGTGTTGATCGCGTTCTGGATGAGGGCGGTGTCGTCGCCATCGCCCGGGCTGACGGTCACCCAGCGGGCCGGGGCGATCTCGCGTTGCACGTCGGGGAGAGGAACGGTTCCGGATCGGTATCCGCAGTTCGAGAAGTCCGCGATGCTCTGGCCGCGTTCGTCGAGGCGGTGGATCAGGTTGCCGGACGCGGAGGGATAGACCCAGGAGCTGGTGGCGACCTGGGCGCCCGCCATCCCGAGTGCGCACGACATGGCGGCCGCGATCCTGGCGAGGGAAAGCAGGGCGTCCGGTGCACGATGATTCCGGGCGGGTTTGGTTTGGAGCATTTGCCGGTAGCGCGGGTTCGGGATATCCCTAGCAGCGGAACGCCGCCGGAGCAATCTCCCCGGATCCGGGCAGCGGGTATCTCCTGAAAGCGGGGGAATCAGCGCTGCCGGCGCAGGCGTCCGCGGTCCCGCCGTTCAGGGATCGACGATGGCGCGGACGGCGGGGCGGAGATGCTGGGGGAAGTTCAGCTTGAAATGGATGCAGCGGTCGCGGGTGGTCCAGAAGCCGGTGAGGGCGGGGAGCTCTTCGTTTTCGAAGAGCTGCTTCAGGGCGTTGAGCTTGAGCTGGGACGGGTGGCCCTTGCGGACGCGGACGCGCCCGGCCTGGATTTCGAACCACTGGATGGCGACTCGCTCGATGAACTGGGCCATGGCGGTTTCTCGCTTATCCGATCTTCAATTGCATTGCAGGACCACCCACGACCGGTCGAATCGGCCGGCGGCGAGGTCTGCGGTTGGAACCCAAAAGTAGAGGTATCCCGAATCCCCCCATTTCCAGTTGAGAGTGGGGTCCGAGTCGAGTTGGAGCAACAAGGCCCACGGGGTATCTTCGGGCAGGCCGCGAACCCTGGCCGCGATTGCCAATTCTTCGTCCATGTCGCCCTGGATCGGGAGAGGCAGGGAGAGCACCCGGTGCCCGTCCCCGAACTGGAGCTCGGAAAGGGTTTGGTAGAAATCGTCGACGGCTTCGCCGGTGGCGTCGTCGAGCGTGTCGAGGAGGTCTTGATACCGTTCTTCGAAGTCGCTCGACGGGGTGAACTCGGGTGCTTGGGAAAAGACCAGAGGCTTGCGGAGCGGCGGGTGGCGGCCGGAGCCCGGGGCGAGCGCGGGCTTCAATCCCGGGGAGTCGGGGTGGAAGAGGATCGCGTGTCCTGCCGCGTCGGCCGCATCATGGCCCCAGGGCGGATTTCCGGCATCGAAGAAAATCTCGACCGCCCCATGTCCCGGATGCGGGAAGGCGGTGGACGGAAGATCGGCGAAATTGATGCGGGCCAGGAAAGTCAGGGGCTTTCCATCACGGGCCGGCCAGGATTCGCCGGCGGCGAGAAGCGCGGGACCCGACAGGCTGGAAGCATCGGGCGGAATGGTTTGCAGCGAGCGGAACGGCTTGGCGAGGGTAACCGGCCGGGCGAACGACCGGGCCTCGGTGGCGTAGGGTTCCGGAAGTGAGGAGAGCAGGCCTTGGATGGCAGCTTCGATTTCCGACGGGGAGGGAGCGGCGGGATTCATGAGGTCTCCAAGCAGGGTGGACCGTCTTGCGCGATCCGTCGAGACCGCGGTTGGATGGCTGGCAGGGAAAAGGCGGCTTCTCCACCGGGCCGGGCCCGATCCTATTGGAAATGCCGCATCACCTTCTCGAAGGCCGCCTCGGCGGTCAGGCCGTGGAGCTTCATGAGGATGTCGGGCTTGCCGTGTTCGACGAATTCGTCCGGCCAGCCGATGCGTTCGACCGGGGTGGTGATCCCGGCGTCGTGGAGGAGTTCAATGACGCCGCAGCCGAAGCCGTTGTGGAGGACGTGGTCCTCGAAGGTGCAGACGACCTTGCACTGGCGGGCGAAGCGCTCGAACACGGTGGCGTCGAGCGGCTTGATGAAGCGGGGATTGATCAGGGCGACCGAGAGTCCCTTCTCTTCGAGCATCGCCTTGGTCTTTTGCGCCATGGCGAAGGTGGTGCCGAGGCCGATCAGGGCGACGTCGGTGCCTTCGGCGACGACTTCCGCCTTGCCGAGTTCGATCGGGGCGACCGGGGCGTCGAGCGGGGTGCCGTTGATGGGGCCGCGCGGGTAGCGGATGGCGGAGGGGCCGGCTTCGTAGGCGGCCATCCATTTCAGCATCGCGATGAACTCGGCCTCGTTGGCCGGCTGCATGTGGACGATGCCGGGGACGGGGCGGAGGTAGCCGATGTCGAAGAGGCCGTGGTGGGTCGGGCCGTCGTCGCCGGAAAGGCCGCCGCGGTCCATGCAGAGGCGGACGGGCAGGCCTTGCAGCGCCATGTCATGGATGATCATGTCGTAGGCGCGCTGCATGAAGGTCGAGTAGATCGCGAGGAAGGGCTTGAAGCCGCGGGTGGCCATGCCGCAGGCGAAGAGGGCGGCGTGTTCCTCGGCGATGCCGACGTCGTAGTAGCGGCCGGGCAGCTCCTTCTTGAAGATCTCCAGCTTGGTGCCGCCGGGCATGGCGGCGGTGATGGCGACCATCTTGTCGTCGCCTTTCGCCATGTCGGTGACGGTGCGGCCGAAGATGTCGGAGCAGGTCGGAGTGGCGGAGATGTCGGTGGAGCCGTCCTCGATCTTGTAAGCGCCGAGTCCGTGGAACTTGCCGGGGTTGTCGAGGGCGGGCTGGTAGCCGCGGCCTTTTTCGGTGATGATGTGGAGGACGACCGGTTCGTGCAGCGTTTTCAGGTGCTCGAAGGTCTTGACCAGCAGCGGCAGGTCGTGGCCGTCGATCGGGCCGAAGTAGCGGAGGCCGAACTTTTCGAAGAGGACGTTGGGGAAGAGCAGGTTCTTGGCGCCTTCCTCGACCTTGTGGGCGAGCTTGCGGACGGCCTTGCCGGCGATTTTCTCCACGAACTCGGCGGCGGTGTTGCGGACGCTGGCGTAGGTCGCGTGGGTCTGCAGCGCGTTGAAGTAGCGGGCGATGGCGCCGACGTTCTTGTCGATCGACCATTCGTTGTCGTTGAGGACGACGATGAATTTCTTGGTCGTCTCGGCGATGTTGTTCAGCGCTTCGAGGGTCGGGCCGCAGGTGAAGGCGGCGTCGCCGGCGACGGCGACCACGTGGGAATCGTCGTTGGCGAGGTCGCGCGCGGCGGCCATGCCGAGGGCGGCGGAGAGGGCGGTGCCGGCGTGGCCGGCGCCGTAGCAGTCGTGCTCGGACTCGGTGCGGAGCAGGAAGCCGTTGAGGCCCTTGTAGGTGCGGATCGTGTGGATCTGGGCGGCGCGGCCGGTGAGCATCTTGTGGACGTAGCCCTGGTGGGCGACGTCGAAGACGAAGTTGTCCTTGGGCGTGGAGAACACGCGGTGAAGCGCGATGGACAATTCGACGACGCCGAGGTTGGGGCCGAGGTGGCCGCCGGTGCGCGAAAGCGAGGTGATGAGCGAGTGGCGGACCTCCTCGGCGAGCTTCGGCAGGTCGGCCTCGGGGAGAGCCTTGACGTCATCGGGCGAGCGGATCGCGGAAAGAAGCGGTCCAAGGGCGGGAGGCTCAGAAGAGGCGGATGTCGTCATCGTCGTCGTGTTCGTCCGGGGTGCCGGCAGCGGGGCCGGAGCGGTGGTCATCCTCGTCGGGAAGGTCGGCCTCGTCGTCGGTTTCGACGGTTTCGGCGGCGGTTCCGGCGTTGATGGTGTGGAGTCGTTTCCGGGCGGAGGCGAGGACGCTCTCGCAGCGGGCGAGCAATTTCGAGCCCTTTTCGTAGCGGGCCACCAATTCTTCAAGGGGAAGCTGCTCTTCCTCCATCGCGGCGACGATTTCCTCGAGCTCGGCGTAGGCGGCTTCGAAGGTCGTGGCGGCGGGAGCTCCGCTGTCCGGGGATTTCTTGCGGGCGGGCATCACTTGGATTCGGCTGCTGGCTTCACCGCGCGTTCGCCGTAGAAAAGGATATCGGTTCCCTGAAGGGGTTCCAGATAGGGGTAGCGGCGGTAGATTTCGGTCAATTTGGGATCCCGGTCGAAGATCTGGAAGCCGGCGCGGCCGACGCCCGGGGCGGTGATGTCGATGACCAGCCCGTTGAAGACGAGGGAGCTGAACTCGCCGTATCGGGCGCGGACGACAGGGGCGGGTTCGGCGCCGCTGGAGCTGGGGCTGACCAGGATGCCGGCGAAGGGGGTGCCGAGCGAGGAGGCGCGCTCCTCCAGTTGCTCGAAGCCGCGCTTGGTGTTCGGCAGCCAGAGGCTGAGGCGGTCGGCGTACCAGGCGACGGCCCAGGGTTGGTCGGAGACCACGATTTTCTCCACTTCGTCTTCCTGCGGTTCGGGTTCGAGCAGCTTGGGGATCTTGTCGTTGAGGACGGAAGGCAGGTAGGGGGGCCACTGGGGCACGCCGCGTTCGCGGAAGGCGAGGCCGATCTTCACCAGATTGGGCATCGAAAGGACCATCGGGGCGGAGGAAAGGATGACCACCGCGAAATAGTGGGCGTTGCGGAGGAAGGGCACCTCGTTGATCACCTCGAGGCGGCTCCACAGGATGGAGATGAAGGCCAGCCCGTAGGCGGCCATGACGGGCGCGAAGATCAGGTGGACCTGGTTCGGGTTGAGGCCTTCCTTGCGGTCGATGCCGAAGACGGCCATGCCGAGGGCTCCGAACAGCCACATCAGGACGATGCCCCAGCGGAAGTTCGCGATGGACGGGCGCTTGAAGGGGTGGAGCAGGGCGATGAAGAAGATGGGGGCGGCGAGGATGCCGCCGAGGAAGGGGACGATGTCCGAGGCCTGGATCAGCGTGGTGGAGAGGATCTTGAGCAGCAGCCCGTCGAGCGACAGCGGTGCGCTCTCCAGGTCGTGGTTGCGCATGACCGTGGACTCGGTGCCGCTGGCGAGGCCGTTGTAGAGGACGTAGAAGCCGGTGCCGAAGGGCTGGCCGGAGAAGTCGTTCGCCCGCATCAGGGGGAAGATCACCGCGGCGACGAGCATGGCGAGGGCGGAAAGGGCGACCACGCCGCGCGGCTTGAAGGCGACGGCGGCAAAGATCAGGTAGCCGATGAAGATCCAGGCGGTGATCCAGTGGGCGAGCACCATCAGGACGAAGAAGGCCGCCCCGATCAGGGCGGGCGCGAAGGGCATCTTGCCTTCCTCGGAATCCTCGACCGCGCGGTAGGTGAAATAGAGGCCGCAGGTGAAAAGCAGCATCACCAGCATTTGCGGCAAGCCGCTCTGGGAGTACTTCCAGAACAAGTCGCAGAGCACCATCAGGACCGCGGTGACCCCGGCGATCTTCGCGTCGAAGATGCGGCCGACCAGCAGATAGGTGACCCCGATCGACATCAGGAAGAACAGGGTCGAGACCAGGGCGATCACCCGGTCGAGCGGGTAGATGTACTCGTTCTTGCCCATCGGCCAGGCGCCTTCCTTGTCGGCGCCGACCAGCTTGAGCACGGCGCCGAGGATGAGCGGGTTGAGCGGGGCGTGGTAGGTGTCCTTGAAGCCGGTGAAGGCGACCGCGCCGTCGTTGGCTTTTTCCGCCTCGTAGTAGGCGAGGGGGCGGATGCACTTGGTGACGGCGCCGTTGCCGCGGGCGATCTCGCGGCCGATCTGGGCCTGTTCCATCGCCTGGGGCGTGTCGAGGCCGCGGAACAGGGGCAGCAGGTGGAGCAGGGTGAAACTGATCAGTACCAGGAAGAACAGGATCCGGCGGATCATGACCGCCGTCTCGAACTGGGGTGATGGCAAGCTGCTCATGGGGAATCGGTCGGAGCACCCGCGGGCCTCACCCGTCGCTTTCCTTCAACTTCCGTTGCAGGGTGCGGCGGCTGATGCCGAGGAGCTCGGCGGCCCGCGTCCGGTTGCCAGCGGCTTGAGCCAAGGCGGCGCGGATGGCGCTGGTTTCGAGCTCATGCAAGTTGAATTCCCGGGGAGCGGCAAGGGTGATTTTCCCGGGTTCGGCGGGGACCGGCAGCGGGGTGGAAAGGACCGGTGCGCCGCCGAGCAGGCTGGCGGGCAGGTGGCGGAGGTCGATCACCGGGTCGTTGCTCATGACGACGCCGTGCTCGATGGCCGTGCGCAGCTCGCGGACGTTGCCGGGCCAGGGGTAGGCGCGCAGCAGGTCGAGGGCGGCGTCGCTGAGCGGCTTGACCGGCCGGCCGTTTTCCTCGGCGAATTCCTTCAGGAAGGCCCCGGCGAGCAGCACGATGTCCTCCGCCCGCTCCCGCAGCGGCGGCATTTCGATCCGCACCACGTTGAGGCGGAAGAAGAGATCTTCCCGGAAATCCCCGCTCGCGACGAGGGCGGCGAGGTTCTTGTTGGTGGCGGCGACGAGGCGGACGTCGACCTTCACCGGGGTGTTGGAGCCGACGCGCTCGATGGTGCGCTCGGACAGGGCGCGGAGGAGTTTCACCTGGATGGAGGCGTCGATCTCGCCGATCTCGTCGAGGAACAGCGTGCCGCCGTCGGCCTGCTCGAAGCGGCCGATCCGGCGCTGGGTGGCGCCGGTGAAGGAGCCCTTTTCGTGGCCGAACAGCTCGCTTTCGAGGATCTGCGGGGAGAGGGCGGCGCAATGGACGATCACCAGCTTTTCCGCCGGGCGGCCGCTGAGGCGGTGGATGGCGTGGGCCACGACTTCCTTGCCGGTGCCGCTTTCGCCTTCGATCAGCACGGTGGCGCGGGTCGGGGCGACCTGGCGGACGATCTCGGTGACCTTGCGGATGGCCGGGGACTTGCCGGCGAGGCGGTCGAGGCCCGACTCGTCTGCGATCTGGGCGCGGAGCTGCTTGTTTTCGGTCTCCAGCTTGCGGCTGCGGAGGGCGCGCTTGAGGAGCATCTCGACCTCGTCGAGGTTGAGCGGCTTGGTGACGAAATGCCAGGCCCCGCGGCGCATCGCCTCGACGGCGGTGTCGACCGAGCCGTAGGCGGTCATCATGATCGAGACCGGCGGGTTGGGCAGCGAAAGGGCCTGGTCGAGCAGGTCCATCCCGGAGTCGCCGCCCATCCGGAGGTCGGTCAGCAGGAGGTCGACCGGTTCGGAATTCAGCACCGACATCGCTTCGGAGACGTTGGAGGCGGTGAAGACGTCGAACTCCTCTTCCAAGGCGGCGCGCAGGCCGTCGCGGGTGGCCTTTTCGTCGTCGGCGATGAGGAGGGTGGGGGTCATGGGGAGGGAGGCGATGGAGTGGGATCGGACGGAGCCGACGGATCGGTCGGATCTAGCTAATCGATATCGATGATGCTCACCGGCTGCTCTAACAAACGAACCGGCTTCGGGCCGCGGGGGAGGTGGATGAGGATGCGGGTGCCGGCACCGGGTTCGCTTTGGATTTCGATCTCGCCGCCGTGTTCGCGGACGACGCGGCGGACGATGAGCAGGCCGAGGCCGGTGCCGTGCTGCTTGGTGGTGCGGTAGGGTTCGAAGAGCGAGCCCATCTGCTCCGGCGGGATGCCGGTGCCGTTGTCCTCGATGGAAAGGGTGGCTTCGAAGTCGTTGGCGCGGGCGCTGATGCGGATCACACCGTCGTGGCCGCCGATGGCCTGGAAGGCGTTGCGCAGGAGGTTGTAGAAGACCTGCTGGAACTGCCCGGCGTCGAGCTCCATGCGGGGGAAGTCCTCCTGCAAGTCGAGTTCCACGGCGACGCCGCGCGATTCGAGCTCGGGCTCCAGCAGGCGCAGGGCGTCGCGCAGGACCTTGGTCAGGTCGCAGCGCTCGCGGTCCGGGGTGGTGGGGCGGATGGCCTGGAGAAACTGGCGGAGGATGGTGTCGAGCCGCTTGATCTCGCTGCGGGCGGTGTTGAGGTGTTCTTCCAGCGGTCCGCGGTCGCCGGGCGGCAGCTTGCGGAGCTTGCGGGACATGAGCTGGAGGTGGATGTCCAGCGAGTTGAGGGGATTGCCGATTTCGTGGGCGACGCCGGCGGCGAGCAGGGTCAGCGCGTTGAGGCGCTCGGACTCCAGGGTTTGTTCGGCCTCCTGGCGGGTGGTGGTCAGGTCGCGGACGAGCATGACCCAGCCGACGGTCTCGCTGGCCGATTCCTCCGGCTTGATGGGCGAGAGGTAGAAATTGAGGTAGCGGTTCTCCGGGTAGAAGATTTCGAGATCGCGGGAGACCGACTTGCCGGGCTTGGCGATCGAAGCCCAGTCGAGGCCGGGGATGCGGGCGGTCAGGGGCGTGCCGGGGGCTTGTTCGGGATCGATCCCGAAGAAGCGGCAGGCGGCGCCGTTGATGAAGGTGATCTCGCCGTCTTCATCGAGCACGATCACGCCTTCGTGGAGCGACTCGAAGACCTGCTCCAGGAAGCCTTTCTCGCGGACCAGGCGGTCGAGCAACTGCCGCGCTTCGGCCGGGTCGATCCGGTCGATGCGGGCGAGGAGTTTGTCGAGGAAGCCGGGTTTCAAGGGAGGCAGGGGAAGTTTTCACCGCCAAGTCGCCAAGTTCGCCAAGGAAAGGCAAAGATTGGTGCTCGACGGCGCGACAGAATGGCGCAGGTCGGGTGGCATGGCAAGCGGGAGGGCTGGCTTGCTTGGTGGAGACGCGAGGAGGTGGGCTCTTTCCTCCTGAGTGTGTCGGGCTGCCGGGTATCGTTCCGGTCGGCCGAGGGCGTCCGACCCTACCTTTTGGGGCGTCCGATCCTGCCGCCGAGGGCGTCGGATGTTACCCGCTGAGGGCGTCCGATTCTACCTCACAATCAGCGGGACTGGAGCTCGGCCTTCAGTTGCAGCGCCTCGACGTTCGCGGGGTCGCGGGCGAGGGTGGTTTCGACGGCTTCCAGGGTGGCGGCGCGGTCGCCGAGGCGGAGGTGAATGGTGGCACGGGCCCACGGCGCGCCGGCGTCGGAGGGGTCGAGTTGCTCGGCGCGGCGGAGCGAGGCGATGGCGTCGGCCGGCTGGTTCTTCGAGGAAAGCAGCAGGCCGAGGTTGTAATGGGCACGGGCGAAGGAGGGGTTGAGCTTGAGGGTCTGCCGGAGCCGGCTTTCCGCGCCTTCGAGGTCGCCGAGCTCCGCTTTGCCGAGGGCGGCAAGGTAAGGGATGTCGGGATTGGCGGGATCGAGCAAGGCGGCGTCGTCGAGCCAGCGGACCGACTCTTCGGCGCGGCCGAGACCGCCGAGGAAGACGGCGAAATCGCGGCGCGGGGCGGCGGAGGACTGGTCCCAGGTGATGGCGCGCTTGAACCATTTCTCGGCGTCCGCGGCATCGCGGCGGTGGATGGCGAGGCGGGCCATGCGCATCGCGCCGGCGGGCTGGTCGGACTGGTGGCTGGCGATTTCCGTGAGTTCGGTGACGGCCGGGTGGTTGGCGGGCAGGCGGTCGAGCGCGCCCCAGGCGGCTTCGGCGCGGACGGACTTGGATGCGTCTGTTAGAAGAGCGTCGACGGTTTTCTGCCGGTCCTGCCGCGGGCCGAGGATGAAGGCGGCGGCATTGCGGGCGAGCGGGTCGGCATCGGTGGCGAGCTTTTCCGCGCGGACGGCGACGCGTTCATCGCCGGTCCAGGGCTCCATCAGGCGCAGCAGGGTCGCTTTCCAGGCGCCGATTTCCTCCACGTCGAAGGCGGCGAGCAGCGAGATCAGGTCGCCTTTGCCGGCTTGCGCGGCGGCGATGGCCCGGGTGCGCTGCCGGCCGCGGGCGGGCTTGTTCATCTTTTCGCCATACCATTGGTCGACGTGCTTGATCTGCCAGTCGAGGCCCTTGTCCTCGTGGCAATTGTTGCAGGCGTTCGGGGTGCCGAGTTCCTTCGTCAGCAGGGGATCGGGGATGGGGAAGCGGTGGTCGCTGCGCGGGTCGCGGCCCATGTAGGTTCTCTTCGGCATGTGGCAGTCGACGCAGCGGCTGCCGGGCGTGCCGGGGGTGTGGAAGACGTGCTTGGCGGGATCGATCACCACCGCCTCGTTCGCCCCGGCGGAGTGGCAGGTCATGCAGAGCGCGTTGGTATCGACGGCCTGCTTGCCGCCGAGCGGCGTGGCGGCGTGGGGGTCGTGGCAATGGGTGCAGCCGATGCCCTTGTGGCCCATGCGCGAGAGCTGGAGGGACGTGTAGTTGTAGACTTCGTCGATCTGCTGGCCGTCCGGATGCCAGAGGCCGGGCTGGCTGGGGAGGGCGAGGTTGTAGTGGTCGAAGAAGGAATTGCCGGGCTGGAAGTTCTCGTCGAGTTCCTCGCGCCGGGCGTGGCAGGTGGCGCAGGTGTGGGTCCACTGGGCGACGCTGAATTTCCGTTTCGGATCGATGCCGCAGCCGCCGATCGGGTGATTCTCCGGGGTGCCGCCGTGGCATTGCGCGCAGCCGACGCCCTGCTCGACCCAGGTGGTGTGGTAGCTGTCCTTTTCGGCGTCGTAGCCCTTCTTCAACTCGGTGAAGTGGCAGTAGGCGCACTGGCTGTTCCAGTTCATGCCGCGCTGGGTCCAGTGGCCCCATTCGTGCGGGCGGCGGTTCTGGCCTTCGTAAATGCTGTACCAGTCCTCTTTCGCGGGATCCCAGGCCATGTCGGGGACCTGGTAGCGGCCTTTGCCGGCATCGAGCAGGTACTGGATGATCGGTTCGTAGCCGATGGCCATCGGCGGCTTCTTCTGGATCGGCTGCACGTCCTTGGCGGTCTTGTCCTCCCAGCGGATCTCCGGAGAGGCTGCCCCGCCGGAGAATTTCCAGGTGGCGTCGCCTTCGGTCACTTCATGGCCGGCGAAGGCGGGGCCGTCGGCCGGCGTGCCGATGTCGCGGTGGGCGAGGGCGTGGTGGGAACCTTTCCACGATTCGGCGGCCTTCTGGTGGCAGTCGAGGCACTCGGTCGAGGGCGGCTTGGGGAGTTGCTTCGCGGGGGGCGGCACGACCGCCGCGGGGCTGTTAGAAGCGGTGGACGACTCCTTTTTTCCGCATGCCGCGACGAGTCCATAGACCGTCGCCATCAAGAGCCACCAACGCCATTTCCGCTTCACGGCCCGAGGCTCTATCAGACCGGGGGGGCTGCATCAAATCCGGTGATCCACTTTTCGCGGATTCGTGCTGCCCTTCTCTCCGCCGACTTGGCGACAATGGGGCATGGAAGCGTTCGTCGTTCTCTGCACCTATCCTGACATCGAAGTGGCAAGGGCCGTCAGTACGGCTCTGGTCGAGCGTCGGCTCGCGGCCTGTGTCAACCTGCTGCCCGGGGTGGAGTCGATCTACCGCTGGGAAGGCAAGGTCGAGCGCGCGGGCGAGGTGCTGGCGGTGATCAAGACGACGCGCTATCCGGAGCTGGAGGCGGCGTTGGAGGAGCTGCATCCGTACGAGGTGCCGGAGATCCTCGCCTTGCCGGTGGCGGCGGGGCTGGCGGGGTATTTGAAGTGGCTGGGGGAGAGTTGTAAGCCGGAGTGAACCTACCCGAAGATCGCGGTGATCGGCTTGCCGTCGAGGCCGCCCATTTTGAAGGGGCGCTTGGACGGGGACATCAGCGGCAGGTCGTGCGGCAGGCCCATGGCGAAGGCGATGGTCGCGTTGAAGTCGTGGGCGCCGACCGGGTTCTCGGTGACGGTCGATGCGGTCTTGTCGGTCGCGCCGTAGGCCTGGCCGCCGCGGATGCCGCCGCCGGCGAGGAGGCAGGAGAAGGCCTTCGGGTAGTGGTTGCGGCCGGCGTTGTTGGTGATCTTCGGCGTGCGGCCGAATTCGGTGGCGACGACGACCAGGGTCGACTCTAACAGGCCGCGGGTGGCGAGGTCGGAAAGCAGGGCGGACAGCGCCTGGTCGAGCACCGGGATCTTGTCTTCCATCTGCTCGAAGTTGTCGGCGTGCCAGTCGAAGCCGCCGTATTCGACCTCGATGAAGCGCACGCCGCGCTCGACGAGGCGGCGGGCGAGCAGGACGCCCTGGCCGAAGCGGTCGCTGCCGTAGGCGGCGCGGCTGTCCTCCGGCTCCTTGGAGAGATCGAAGGCTTCGAGGTCCTTCGACTTCATCATCGCGACGGCGGCGTCGTAAACGTCGTCGTAGGCGCGGACGGCTTTCTGGCCCTTGTGGAATTTCGTGTCGAAGTCGTGGTCGAGCTCGCGGCGGAGATCGAGCTGGCGTTGGAAGGCCTCGTCGCTGGTGTTCGGGCGGCGGGCGACGTTCTGCAGGCCGAGTTCCGGATCGCCGATCGGCAGCGGGGCGAAGGGCGGCTCGAAGAAGCCGCCGCCGGGGTGGCGGTTCGCGCCGCCGACGAGGACGAAGGGCGGGAGGTCGGGATTGATACGGCCGGCGAGCTTCGCGACCCAGGAGCCGGAGGACGGATGGCTGATGGTGCCGCGCGGGGCGTAACCGGTGTGCATGAGGTATTTCCCCTGCTCGTGGGCGCCCTGGGTGGTGTTGAGGGAGCGGACCAGCGCGATCTTGTCGGCGTGCCGGGCGAGCTGAGGCAGGCAGTGGCCGAGCTGGATGCCGTCGGCCTTCGTCTTGATCGCGGTGACCGGACCGCGGACGTCGGCGGGGGCGTCGGGCTTGGGGTCGAAGGTGTCGATGTGGGTCATCCCGCCCGACATGTAGAGATAGATGACGTGCTTGGCCTTGCCGCCGCCGGCTTTCACCACGGCGGGGTCCGCGGCGAAGGCGGTGCTGTCGAAAAGCCGGGCCATCGAGCCGCCGATGGTCAGCCCGAAGCAGGTGCGGGCGGTGCGGCTGAGGAAATCGCGGCGGCTGAGTTCGTCGAGGCGGTTGGGATTCATGGCGGTGGAAGTTTTGCGGGATCCGGGACGGGTCACTGGATGAAAAGGAAGCGGCTGGAGGTCAGCATGGCGCGGGTGAGGTCGCGGAGGGCGGCGGGGTCCTTGGCGTGGACGAGAAAGCGCTGCTTGTCGTCCGCGTCGGGGCGCTGGCTGAAGAGCGTGATGAAGAGCAGGTCGAGCTTCTCCTCGGGCGAGTCGCAGCGTTCGAGGGCCTGGCCGAGGCGGGTCTTCTTGCCGGACAGCGGGTCGGTGCGGTTGTTGTTCAGCAGGGCGAGGGCCTGCGGGACGGTGGCCTCGGTGTGGCTGGACGACGGGGTCTGGCGGTCGGAGCCGCCGAACTCGCGGACGAGGGTGCCGGGATTGAAGGGGGCGGGTTGCTCGGAGGCGCGCAGGGTGCTGTTGCCGTTCTTGCCGCCGGCCTTCTTGCCCATCTGCATGCCCTTGAAGGGATCATACTGGCGGCGGGCCTCGCCGACCGCGCGGCGTGCTTCCTGGAATTCGCGCTGGGCCTTGGCGCGGGCCTCGCCGGTGTCGGCGTCGGAGAGGGCGCGCTGGGCGGCGCGGAACTCGGACTGTGCCTTGCGGAAGAGCTGTTCGCCTTCTTGCGCGGACTTGCCCATGACCATGAGTTGCTTCGGCTCGGTGCTGAGCAGGCTTTTGACCTGGCTGCGGTAGGCCTCCCAATCTTTGGCGAATTCGTTGCTGCTGTCCTCGACCTCGCCGTGGAAGAGCACCAGGAAGGAATCGTGGAGCTGCTCCGCGCTCATCCGGGTGAGCACCGGGCCGCGGAAGGCGAGCGGGACGCCCATGTCGGGCTCTTCTTCGAGGCAGGCGCGCTGGAACAGGCGGGTGCGGTAGAGGATGCGGAGGAACTGGCGGAGGTCGTAGTTGGCGCCCTTCATGGTGGTCTCGAGGTAGGCGAGGACCTCGGGGTGGGCGCTGGTGGAGTCGTCGTTCCAGTCGTCGAGCGGATCGACCAGGCCGTGCCCGAAGACGCGGTCCCAGAGGCGGTTGGCGATGACTTTGGTGAAGTAGGGATTGTCGCGCGAGGTCAGCCACCCGGCGAAAGTGTCGCGGCGCTTCTCGGGGGCGACGTTGCTGACCTTCTCGCCGAAGAGGGTCTCGGGCTGGATGACTTCGCCGGGCTTGCCGTCGCGGTATTGGTAATCTTCCGGCAGCTTCAGCATCGAGCCGGGGTCCTCGAGGATGGCGTTCTTGTTGAAGTCCTTGAAGAGCGGGTTGAGCTGCCTGCCGACCGTGCGGGTCAGGCGCTGCTGTTCGTTCTTCCTCTGCTTTTCGAGCTGTTTCGCCTTGTTGAGGTCCTGCTTGCTCTTCTTGCCGGGCTTGGGGGCGAAGTTGGCCGCGGGCTCCTTGGCGGTGCGGTTGTTGGAGAGGGCCTTGACGGTCTTGCGGATCGCGTCCTGCGCGTCCTTGCTCTTGTATTCGATGCCGCCGCCGAAGGCCGCCATCTGGTAGTATTCGAACTGGCTCCAGTCGTCGAAAGGATGGTCGTGGCACTGGGCGCAGCCGATCTGCCGGCCGAGGAAGACCTGCATGGTGTTGCTGAAGTTATCGAGCTGCATGTTGCGGTCGCGCAGGTAGTAGCCGACGGCGGGGTCGTCCGAGCAGTGGCCGTTCGAGGTGAGCATCTCGCTGACCAGGGTGTCCCAGGGCATGTCCTCGGCGAGCGACTTGCGGAGCCAGACGTGCCAGCCGAGGCCGAACTGTTCCTGGCGGGTCTGGACGCGGAGCAGGTCGGCGGTCCAGTTGAAGAGGTGCGAGTCGAAGCCGGGCGAGGCGACGAGCTGGTCGACCAGGACGGCGCGCTTGGTGGGGCTTTTGTCGTCGAGGAAGGCACGGGCTTCTTCCGCCGACGGGATGCGGCCGGCGATGCCGAGGTAGGCGCGGCGGACGAAGGTGGCGTCGTCGATGATCGCGGTGGGGGCGAGTTTCGCGCGTTGGAGATCGTCCTCAAGCAACCGGTCGATCCGCGCCGCGGCCTGGGCGACGGTGTTTTCCGGCAGCGGCTTGGCCCCCGCAGCGGGAAAGAGGGCCGGGAGCAGGAGGAGGAGGCAGCGGGAAAGTTTCATGAGGCTTGCGGTGATACTCCGCGGAGGAGGGGGATTTGCCGGGGAAATTTGGGGGTGGGGGAATTCTGGGGGTGACCGGTGGCTCGAACGGGGTTTCTCGGGTTTCGCATTCCTGGGGTTGGGTGTGAAGCCGGGAGAAACGACCGGACGGACGCGGATGACCCGACTGAAGCCAGTTTCTCGCCATTTGGGCGGTTTCTCGCCATTTTGGCGCCATTGATTCGGTCTCTCGCCATTTAATCGCCATTTCCTTGCCATTCTCTCTGTTTTTCGCCATTTTCTCGCCATGAAGCGCCCGACACCTGTCGAATGGCTCGAACCGTTCCGGCTCCGCGAGAGATGGGGCGCAGGGGATTATGAAGCGGCTTTCACGCCGCCGCTTCCCCGGCGGACCGCATTGAACCGGCTCAAGCGTCTGCGCGACGCAGGCTGGATCGATCGGCACGGGGATTCCCGCGCCACGATCTACCAGCTCACCGAAGCAGGACGGGCGACACTGGAGTCGGATCCACCGTCGCAGCCTTCCGAGAGCGCGGGGCCGCTTCCCTCCCGCCTGTCAACCGGGGCTGAAGAAGTACGGAAAGCACTCCGCCAGCCTGTCTCCGGGCGACCGGCGGTGGGCTACCAGCGCTCGTTCCTGGACGCTTACACTCCCAACGAAACCCACTACCTGCCGGACCCCGTCCGGCGGAGGCTTTTCGAGATCGGCAGTCAGACAGGGATGGAAGCGGAACCTGCCGGCACTTATGCCCGCAACATCTGCCAGCGTCTTCTCATCGACCTCTCGTGGAACTCCAGCCGGCTGGAGGGCAATACCTACTCCCTTCTGGAAACCGAGCAACTCCTTCAAGCAGGGCATTCCGGGGACTCGCAGCTCTCCTTGGAGGCTGTCATGATCCTCAACCACAAGGCCGCCATCGAGTTCCTGCTGGAATCATCCACCGAGGCCGGATTCGACCGCCGGACCATCCTCAACCTCCACGCCCTGCTCACCGCCGACCTCTTGCGCGATCCCTCCGCGGAAGGCGCCCTGCGGACCGTGCCGGTGGGCATCGGCAAGTCGTCCTACCTTCCGCCTGCCATCCCCGCGCTGATCGAGACGCTCTTCGACACCATCCTGGCCAAGGCCCGCGAGATCCGGGATCCCTTCGAGCAGGCGTTCTTCGCGATGGTCCACCTGCCCTACCTCCAGCCCTTCATCGACGGCAACAAGCGGGTCTCCCGCCTCGCCGCCAACCTGCCGCTCTTCCGGCACAACCTCGCCCCGCTCTCCTTCGTCGATGTCTCCGAGGCCGACTACACCGACGGAGTGCTCGCCGTCTACGAGCTCAACGACCTCCGCATCCTGCAGGAAGTCTTCATCCGGGCTTATGAACGCTCCGCCCAACGCTACACCGTCATCCGCGGGGCCGTCGGCGATCCCGATCCCTTCCGGGTCCGATACCGCCAGGCCATCGCCGATCAGGTGGCGGAAATCATCCGCTCCCGCTGCGACCGCCGCGAAGCCGTCGCCCGCCTGCGCCGATGGGCGGAAGCTTCCTTGATCGAAGCCGACCGCAAACGATTCGTCGCCGCTGCGGAAGAAACCCTTGCCGGGATTCATGAAGGGAATTTCGCGCGGTATCGGGTGAGGCCGTCGGAGTTCGAGGCTTGGAGGGTGGTGTGGGGGTAAGGTTGGGATGACGCGGCGGGCGGTTGGGGAATCGGGCCAGTTCATGAGGCTTCGCCCCACGTTGTCGAATCGACGAAGAACTCCTCAAGGGGGTGCGAAAGGGACAGGTAAAGACGTTCGTTGGGCGCTTCCCCCGGGTCCGCTTAGTGAATCCGCTGGATTGAAATTCCCCACCTGCGACGCAGCTCCAGACAAGACGCCGGGCAGTAAATCCGGTCCGCGCAGTCGCGGGCCTTCAGGGGTGTCGCTTGGTTAGACACCACCGGGGTGTGTTCCGTTCCGGATTTCAGGGTCTGCTTCTGTAGAGGAAGGCGCTGGTGGTCAATGAGCTGCGCGTCGTGATATTTGACTGAATGCCTGGTGCGGTGTCCGGTGTCATCTGGATCGTTCTACACTACGGCAAAGATGTCCGTGTCTGATAGGAGCCGCTTTGTCCAGAGCCGTACGCAGGGTGTTGTGGGACCGGAGAGTTTACTACTCCCCGGGACCCGATTCGGCGCTTTTGGCAGTCGCGCCGATAATCCGCCTCACGTCCCGAGCCACCTTCTTCGCTGCGGGAATCCGACGTTTTCGAATCCAAGCTTCGAGGTCATCCGGAGCCTCGGTCCCGTAAAGAAACAGGAGGAGATACGAAATCGTAAAACCTTCGCTAATACCCTTTAGTTCGCCCTTGCGCTTTCCATCCTGCTGATCGCCTTCGTCAGGATCGAACTCTTCGCCGTAATCGATTCCACTTGCGTCACAATACCACGCTGGAGCGAATCGATCGAAGTGGCTGGAGCGGTTCAATACACGTTCGGCGATCTGGGCTAGGTCATATCGGGAATCCTCGATTTGTTTCCGCAATAGCTCTCGCCCCGTCGAATTGCCAGTGCGCCGTTCGAGGCCGAGTCGTGCTGATAACCGCTCCTCAAACTGAGTGAATCGTTCGTCGTTGAGTAGATCCGTAAAGTTCATGATATTTATTTGCCGAACAGTGTAATCATGCGGCGCGCTGCATTTTCAGCGTGCTGCATAACACCTGCATATGCGGCGCTCGGGTCGATTGTTTCGATCCTTCCGTTCATGCTGGACGTTTGAAGGTAGGCAAGGGAAGTGGCAAGAAGGAAGTCGGATGCGGCTTTTGGGCGGGCCAAGGGTCCGTTCCATGTCGGGTTAGGGTCCGTGGCGGCGGATCGAGCGGGCCGTTGGCCCTTCCAATCTCTGGACGGCAGTGACCTAGGCCTGCGGCCTAGGCTGGTATGGAATGGGCCGTTGGCCCTCTCGAATGACTGCGGGTCCAATTCTCGATGCTACCCTTCCGGCTGAATCGGGAGGCGGAACTTTCCGTGACTCTGGCTCACGGCTCCGCCGCGGTGACCGGGACGAAGCGGTAGAAGCGCTTCGGATGATTGTGCGCGTCGAGGTCGACGAATTCGTCGGTGGACTCGCCGGGCTGGACGGTGCCGATTTGCTCCCAGTGGACGAGGTCGGGGGATGCTTCGACGTTCCAGGCGGTCGGAGCGGTGAGGGCGGCCGGGGCTTCGGCGGTGGCGGTGCTGCTTTCGGCGGCGAGCGGCGGGCGCTGGACGACGGCGTAGCGGCCGGGGTAGCGGAGGCGGAGGGCTCGTTCGAAGCGGTTGAGCGGCGGGGTGTAGGTGTCGCGGATGGTGACGCCGCCGGAACGCTGGATCGAGGTGGTGGCACCGAGGACGTAGGTCGGCGGATCGATGGCAAGCGGGGCTTGCAGGGTGAGGGCGACGCTTTCGATGTCCTCGGTCAGGCCGTCGGCGATGGGGTTGATGAGGATCGCGGCACTGGCGCTGCCGGCGGGGATCTCGACGGTGCCAGGGAGGGCGTCGTAGTCGGTGCCGTTGGTGGCGGTGCCGCCGAGGGCGTAGGCGACGGTGAGCGGCAGGGTGAGGTCGCCGGTGCGGTGGACCAGGAAGGAGGCGGCGCGGCTGGGCGCGGCACCTTCGTAGGCCTGGGAATCGGAGACACTGACGCGGACGACCGGGGTGCCGGCGGGCAGGGTGGCATCGCGGATGGTCAGGCTGGCGACGGTGGTGGCACCGAAGATGTAGCTCGCGGGATCCGGCACGGCGACGGGCGAGGGGCGGAGCGAGATCTGGACGAGTTCGCCGGGCTCGACGAGGAGGTCGTGGATGGGGGCGATGGGAATGTCCACGCTGGTCGCGCCGGTGGGGATGGTGGCGACGCCGGAGAGCGGGGCGAAGTCGATGCCGTTCTGGGCGAGGGCGACCTGGGTGGTGATGACGGTCGGCCGCGGCGGGGTGGTGAGGGCGTAGTGGACGGTCAGCGGCCGGTCGGTCGGGCCGTCGCGGGTGATGGTGAAGGCGCCGGGATTGGCGGGGGTGCTCGGCGCGGTTTCGGCGGCGTCAGAGTCGCTGACGGAAAGGCTGACGATGGAGAAAGGCGCAGGCCGGGTGTCGTTGTCGGCGATGGTCGCGGTGGCGGTGGGAGTACTAGAGATCTCGTATTGAAAATTGACCACCGGGATGGCGTTCGGGTCGACGTGGAAGCCGCCCTGGGTGTATTGGACGATGCCTTCGAAGGTGCGCTCGGTGATGACGAAGGGGTAGGAAAGTTCGAGCGTGAGGGTTTCCTGACCCTCGAGGTGGAGGTCGTCGACGGGGGTGACCGGGATTTCGATGCTCGTCGTGCCGGCGGGGAAGACGGCGATGCCATAGTCGGTGGGGCCGGTGAAGATATTGATGGGCCAGTTGCTGAGGCTGTAGCCGGCGGGCAGCTGGAAGTCGATGGCAGGGCCCGGACTGGTGAGGCGGTAGAAGACGTGCTGGTCGATGGGCATCGGCGCGTCGACCGAGAGCACGAACACGGCGGGGTCGGGCTCCTCGCCCGCGGCTTTCTCGGCGGCGCTGGCGTCGAGGGCGGTGACGGACATGGTCGGGTAGTCGTAGGTCACGGTGGCGGCGACGACGGCGGAGGAGGCGGTGACGCCGCTGTTGTCGGTGACCGCCACTCGGAGCTGGTGGGTGCCGCCGTAAGCGTTCGGCATCGTGAAGGTGGTGCTGAACGGCGTGCCGGGCGCGGGCGGTTCCGGGTAGGTGGCGGTGCCGCGGGTGACGACTCGGCCGCCGTCGTAGATGACGTAGCTGGTGATGTGGCCGTTCGAATCGGAAGCGGTGAAGCTGATCGGAATCGAGACCGGTGTGGCGGCGGGCGAGGTAACATTGAAGCCGGGGGCGGGCGAGGTGATGGCGACGACGGGCGGCGGCGGCAGGTCTTCGCTGGTCAGGTGGGCGGTGGCGCTGGTGGCCGGGCCGAAGGCATAGGTGCCGGCCGCGGGGAGCAGGGTGAAGACGATCGTTTCGACGGGTTCGACGAGGGAGTCGTTGACCGGCGCGATGGGGACATCGACGAAGGCGGCACCCGGCGGGAAGGCGATGATGGCGGGCGGTGCGACGTAGTCGGTGCCGGCGCTAGCGGTGCCGCCGAGGGAGTAGCTGACGTTGAAGCCGACGGTGAGGTTGTTGGTGCGGGTCAGGCGGAAGGCGGCGGGGTTCGCGGGCGACTCCGCGGCCTGGGGATCGAAAGCGGTGACGCTGACGATCGGCAGCGGCGGGGCGAGCGGGTCCTCGTTGTCTGCGAGGGTGAGGTCCACGCGGTCGGTGCCGATGGTGTAAGGGACTGGAAGGTCGGCGCTGGTCTGGTCTTCCAACTCCACGCGGATCGTTTCGGCGGTTTCGATCAGGGCGTCGTCGATCGCGGTGACGGGAACGTTCAACTGCGCGATGCCGGCGGGGATGGTGACGAAGGAGCCGATCGGGCTGCCGAAGCGGTAGTCGGTGTTTTGCAGCGCGGTGCCGCTGACTTTCACCCAGACGGTAAGCGGGGCGGTGACGGGGCCGCTGCGGGAGAACTGGATGGCGGCGGGATTCGCGGGCTGGCCGGGAGCGGTCTCGGCGAGGCTGGTGTCGCTGGACGCGATGCTCACGGTGTGCGCGTGACTGGTCGCGGCGAAGGCGAGCAGGGCGGTCGCGGTGAGGAGCAAGGTGGATCGTTTCATGGTTCCGGGAGGGGCTGGCGATTCGGGAACAGCCTGTTTGAAGCATCGACAGGCTGCCGATCCGCGTCCCGGAGTGAAACCGTTTTGCGTAACAGGGCGGTTACGGGTGGCTCAAGGCGGCAGCACGCCGCGGGCGACCAACCAGGCCTGCCATTGGGCGAGCATGTCGCTGTTGATGGCGGGGACGTTCTGGATGCTGTGGGCGTTGCCGGTGGTGAAGCCGGTGGTGTCGTAGATGACGCGCTGGTGGGTGATGCCGCGGGCTTCGAGGCCCGTCTTGAAAAGCAACGAGGTGGCGGGATCGACGACGGTGTCGGTGCTGCCGTGGAAGAAGATCGCGGGCGCGGTGACGCCGGCGGCTTCGGCGACGGTGGGGAAGGAGACGTCTTGCGGGTCATCGGTGACGCCGCCAGCGCTGAAGCCGAGGGCGTGGAGACGATTGCCGAGGACCGAGGCGACGCCGATCGAGGTGAATGCGCCGCGGCTGTGGCCCCACATCGCGAGGCGGTTCAGGTCGACATCGCTGCGGGTGGAAAGCACGGCGAGGCAGGCGAGATCGCGGGCGAGGTTTTCCGGTGAGAAGCCGAAGGTCTGGAGGTCGGTGACGGCACCCGCGGCGTGGGTGAGATCGGGGCCGATGCAGAAGAGGCCCCACGGACTCATTTCCTGCGCGCGGCGGTCGGTGAAGCCGTTGGTCTGGGTATTGCCGCCGGTGCCGTGGTTGATGATGAGGGCGGGCAAGCGGCCGGGCAGTGCGGGCTTGCGGAAGAGGCCGGTGACGGTGCGTTCGGAGTCGGTGTAGGTGAAGCGGGTGGCGGTGAAGGCGACGTCGAAGACGCCCCAGTCGCGGATGCGGTAGAAGCGCTTGGCGGCGGTGGAGGGGTGGCTGCCTGTTAGAGAGCCGTCGTCGGTCCAGGTCATCGGGGACGCGGCGGCTTCGGTGGAGCTGCCGAGGAGGGTCCAGCGGACGAGATCGTCGCTGGTTTCGACCTGATACCAGCCGCCGGTGACAGCGGGCCAGGCGAGGGTGACGGAGCCGTCGGCGTTGCGGGTGGCGGCGGGAGCTGCCGGGCTCGCGGCCGGGGCCGAGGTCAGGAGAGCCAGCGAGGCAAGAAGGGAGGGGAAACAGCGGATCATCGGCAGAGCCCCGCGGGGCCATCGGGTCGAACCCGGAGGAAGCTCCGAAGTTTCGCGCCCCGAAGGGAGGCCCGGCGGCTAGCGCTCGATCGTGAAGCCTTTCACGCCTTCGAGCGGCGGGATGTTTTTCACGTGCATGCCCTTGATGTGGTGGGCCATCGCGGATTCCTCGGCGATCTCCTTGAGGAAGGCCTCGACCTCCTCGCGTTCGCCCATGACCTCGAGCTCGACGTTGCCGTCGGGCAGATTCCTGACAGTGCCGCAGACTTCGAAGCCTTTGGCGATGTCCTTGGTGGTGTAGCGGAAGCCGACGCCCTGGACGCGGCCCTCGAATATCACGCGACGGGCGATCACGGGGCGGAGGATGCCGCATCGGCCGCCACCCCGTCGAGGAACATCTGGGCGGCCAGTTGGAGCAAGTTCACGGGGCGATGTGAGGTTGGCGGGCCGGAATGACGGAGCTTGTATGAGCAGGGATTCCGTGACCAGACTTCCCAAGTCTGAATCAGTTTGTCATGCAACGGACCCTGGTCTTCTGCCTTTTGATGTCCGCGGCTGGATTCGCCCAGTCTCCCAAGCAAGCTGAGCCTGTCAGACCGGACCCGAAACCCGAACCTGCCAAGCCTGTGCCGAAACCGGCGGATTCGGAATTGGCCGGAACTTTGTGGAAACTGGCCAAGATCACTTACAGGGACGGGAAGGTCCACAAGCCGGACAAGCCGGAGAAGTATACCTTCGAGTTCCTCCCTGGCGGACGCCTGAACGCTCGAATCGATTGCAACCGCGGAAATGGGACGTGGGCGTCATCGGCCCCCGGGAGAATCTCCTTCGGTCCCATCTCATCAACAATCATGGTGTGTCCGGCCGGATCACTGGACCGCCTGGTGGTGAGGGACCTCCCCGATTTCAACGGTTATGAAATCAAAGAGGGCCGGCTGTTTTTGTCCCTCAAGGATGGAGGTGGGGTTTATGAACTCGAGCCGGATGGCGGGAAGTCGACTCGGAAGACTTTCGAAGTGCCTTGAAAGAGGCCGATTCCAGGCAATTGCCGTTGCCCGGGAAGGTTGGGTCGTTGAGAACGCGAGTCGTGGCAGAAAGGGGCGGAAGATGCCGCATCGGCCGCCACCCCGTCGAGGAACATCTGGACGTCAATCCTCCCGCGGATCCGGGTCGCCGCGCTGGGGGACGGAGCGGTGGCCGGTGGAGGCCTGTTTGAGGCGGAGGCGGAGGTTGCGCTGGATGGTGAAGCGCATGGCGCCGCCCTTGAGCGGATGGACGGTGCTTTCGTAGAAGTGATCGGTGACCTCGATCTCGTCCCAGCGGCCGCGGAGGAGATGGAGCCGGCCTTTCTCGATGCGGATCTTTTTCTCGGTGGAGCCGGAGCGCAGCGTGAGGTCGAAGGGCGTGGGGACGCGGCCGGTGTCGTCGGCGAAGAGGATCTCGGCGCGCAGGGGGCCGAGGTAGAGGGCGGCGAGGGCCATCGCGGCGATGGCGCTCCAGGCGGGCCAGCGGCGCCGGGCCGGCGGGGCGGGGCGCGGATCCTGCCATTCGCCCGGTAAAGGTGGCGGCTCCCGGTCGGACGACGGCGGCGACGCGGGCAAGGGCGGCGGCTCGCGGTCGGGCGGGGGGAAGTCGGGAGTCATGCAGTTTTGGGAGGGTGGAACAACGAAAGGGACGAAACGGGCGAAAATGAAGAGGGCTCGTGGGTGGCCGATCCTTTTCGAGGTAGTGGCCAGCAGATGAAGAGATGATCCGACTTTCGCGAAGTTTCGATGATTTCGTTGTTCCCAATTCTTCCTCGCGGGCTTTGAGGGCGGGGTCGATCCTTTTCCGGATCCACTCGGCGGCTCCGGCGATGACTGCTTCGAGCGCTCCTGTGACGCCCTCGGCAGGCAGGCTCGAATCTAACGGACGAGGGTTTCCGCGGTCGGCCGGTCGGCGGTATTGAGAAACCGGACGGTGTCCGGCGAGCTGCGGGCCAGGGCGAGGAAGCGGTTCTCCGGGGTGGCGGTGATTTCGCCCGGTGCCGGCGCTTGTTCGGTGCCGGCCAGCGCGGAGATCATTTCCCCGGCGGCCTTGAGGAAGGTGTCGGCGGTTTTGGCGGAGTCGAAGCGGATCTCCCAGACGAGGTGGCTGGCGACGTCGCTGGTGGCGAAGAGCCGGTACTGGTCGCCGTGCCAGCCGTCGCCGAGTTTCGGGAATTCCTCGCCCATCGAATCGAGCCAGAGTTTCAAGCCGAGCATGCCGGCGGATTCGACAAGCAAGGCATTGCCCGGGGTTTCGGGGAGCGGCGGCGGATTGAACTCCATGCCCTCGTGGTCCGGATAGAAGTCGGCGGTGATGGCCGGCGGTTTGTGGAGGGCGCCGCGGAATTCCTCCTGGTCCATCAGGCGGGAGGCGCGGGGCAGGCCGAGCACCGAAGGGAAGGTGGCGAGCCCGCGGACGAAGGGCGGCAGGCTTTCCATCAGGTCGCGCGCCTCGGTGTTCTCCTTCAAGCCGGTGAAGCCGGTGGCGAGCGCCTGGCGGGCAAGGTAGCGGTTTTCGGCGGCCATGGCGGCGCCGTGGTGAAGGGCCTCGCGGGCCATCGCGGCTTCGTCGCCGGGCCAGCCGGGGGCGGGCGGATAATGCTGGTGGAGGAGAATCCGGCCGAGCGCGCGGATCAGTGCGGCCTGGTCGGGCACGGACTGCGGGTCGAAGCGGTCGGTCACCCAGCCCTCGCCGCTCTGCTCGTCGAACCACGAGCGCGCGCCGACCGACTTGGTCGCGGCAAGCTGCGGCGCGAAGCGGTCGTCGGCGGTCAGCAGCCCCATCAGCGCCCAGGCCTGCTGGCGCGAATCGAGGCCGTGGGGGCCGTAGCGGGCCTCGATCGAGGCCACGATGCGGTCGCGCAGTTCCTCGCCGGCCACGCGGTGGACCTGCGGGTTGCTCTTGAAATCCATGCCGAGCGCTTCCTCGGTGAAGTCGATCAGGGCGGGATCGACATGTACCTCTCCGCCGCCCTGGGCGAGCGAGCGCAGGCTTTCGTTCTCGCGCTTGAGCAGGGCGATCTCGTTCTCGAGGCCGACGACCTTGGCTTCGAGTTCGCCGTCGCCGGAAGCGGGCGAGGTGGAGCGCCAGTGGGAACCCTGGATCCAGCCGGCGGCACCCAAAGCGGCACCGAGGAGCCAGGGCAGGATTTTATCGGGACGCATGGCGGCGCGGGATCACTTGCCGCCGACGGGCTTCGCGCGAGGGTTCGCCTGCTTCGGGGCGACCGGGGCTCCCTGGCCGTCGAAGGGATCGAACTCCAGGGCGGAGGGACCGAAGGCTTCCTCGGCGGTCTTGCCGGGGATGGTGGTGATGGAAATCGGGGCGTTGCGGTTGCCGCGGGCGTCGTAGGTGTAGAGGAAGCGGCGGACCGGGATCTCCTGGCCGCTGGTGTCGGTGCGCTTCACCCGGGCGTCGAACATCTGCTCTTCCACCAGCTTGCCGAAGGTCAGGCCGGGCTTCGGGTCGTAGCCGTAGCGGGACTTGAACAGCCGCTCGCCCTTGCCGTCGAAGATGTCGCAGGTCAGCGGGTTGCCCTGCGGACTGAGTCGGTAAACAGTGGTGAGGCGCAGGGTGCCGTCGGCCCCCTTGGTCTGCTTGGTGATGGTCCGCATGTCACGGGTCCGGGAGAAGTATTCGCGCGATCCGTCCTTGTTGGTTTTCACGCTGGCGTAAGGGCCTTTCACTTCGAGTCCGGGCACGTCCGCAGAGGCGGCGGCGGCCAGCAGGAGTCCGGCGGCGACCAAGTTGGCAATCTTCATGGCGTGGAGATTAGGGCTTGGCCGGAGGCGCGGCAAGTGGCCATTTCCGCGCCGGAATGTGGTGGAAATCAAGGCGCACCCGGCTCGACCTGAGCCACCGCGGGGTCATCATGGGCATCCTCAATGTCACGCCGGACTCGTTCTCCGACGGCGGCCGTCACGGCGGTCCGGATGGCGCGCTGGAGCATGCCCGCCGGATGATCGCGGAGGGCGCGGGGATCATCGATGTCGGCGGCGAGTCGACCCGTCCCGGCGCGGCGGAGGTGCCCGAGGCCGAGGAAATCGAGCGCACCCGGCCGGTGGTTGCGGCGCTGCGGGCGGAGTGGGACGGGCTGATCTCGATCGACACCATGAAAGCCCCGGTCGCGGCGGCAGCGCTGGAGGCGGGAGCGGACATCGTCAACGACGTCAGCGGCCTCACCGCCGATCCGGCGATGGCCGGGGTCTGTGCGGAACGCGGCTGCGGGGTGGTGGCGATGCACATGCAGGGCGACCCGCGGACGATGCAGCTTTCCCCGCGTTACGACGACGTGGTCGCGGAAGTCCGCGGGTTCTTCGAAGAGCGGCTGGCGGCGCTGAGCGCGGCGGGGATCGATCCCGAAGCGATCTGCTTCGACCCGGGGATCGGCTTCGGGAAATCCGTGGAGCACAATCTCGCGCTGCTGCGCGGATTGCCGGAGCTCGGCGTCGGTGGCCGGCCCTTGCTGCTCGGGGTCTCGAGGAAATCCTTCATCGGGAAGGTGCTCGGCAGCACCGATCTCGCCGACCGGGCTTGGCCGACGGTGGCGATCACCGCCCGGACACGTGAAGCCGGGGTGATGATCCACCGGGTTCACGACGTGAAGCCGAACGTCGAGGCGCTGCGGATGGTGGAGGCGATTTTGAACGGGGTCGGGTGATCTGGTCACGGGGATCCGGCATGGCGGAGGGCACTGGCGGAGTTGACGGGAGCACGGCACCTCATGATCTTTTGCCGGATGAAACTCAGGATGCTCGGGCTTCTGGCTGTGGTGGTTTCCGGGATTGCGGGAGTCATGATCCACCGTCACGGGAACCGCGAGCGTTGGTTCCTGGAGCGGGCGTTCGTCCAGTTAAGGGGCGGAAGCGGGACGGAACCGGTGGCCGTGATCGATCTCGGGTCCGGGGAATCGGCGTCGGTAATTCTCGAACACGGTTGTTGCAGCGGAGGCGGATTCGATGCCGTTGCGATCCGCACTTCGGATGGCAGCGAGTTCCACTCGACCCTGAATTATTGCGGGCTGGAGGACTTTCGCTTTGCCGTGGAAGCGGATGCGACCGCGGGTCTGGCTGCTTTCAAAAGCTTCCTGACCAGGCAGGGATACCGCGAGCAGCGGAAGGGAGCTGTGCCTTGACCAAGGCGTTGAGGACTTCCTGCGATGCCCCGGGGGATGCCAGGCACGATCCGGTCGTTCGCTTGAAAGAGGGCTTGTTCCTCCGGTGCTTCCCGATTTCATGACGGGTGAAACGACAGTGAAGGAGGACGAGTGGCCGCGGGAGAAGAAGTGGCGTCAGCTTTACACGCGGAGCGTGAAAGTCCGCAGGGCGCAGCAGCTCGGATTCGAGTATCCCCGCTTGAATGATCGGGAGATGGTCCAGGCGGAGGTCCTCCATGTCCTGTTCGTCTGCACGATGAACAAGTGGAGGAGTCCCACGGCCGAGCGGATTTACGCGAGGCACCCGCTGTTGGCGTGCCGCTCCGCGGGAACGAGTTCGAAGGCAAGGCGGCGCATCGGCGTGGGAGACATCCGCTGGGCGGACCTGATCGTCGTGATGGAGGACAAGCACTGCAACCGCATCGCGGCCGATTTCGGGGAAGAGCTGCGCCACAAGGAGATACTCGTCCTGGGCCTGGAGGACCGGTTCAAGTTCATGGATCCCGAGTTGATCGAAGAGCTTCGATCGGCCCTGGATCCTCTGCTTCTGGTTGAGGATTGAAGTGCCGCGGACCGAAGGTTCCGGCCGGCGAGTTCCGGGGAGCTTGAATAAACCGGCGGCCGGCGAGTTTCACCGCTGATGAAAACGATCCTCACCAAGGCCGCCGCGCTGCTGGCCCTCCTTCCGCTCGCTTCCTGCATGACCACCTACGATGCCTACGGCCGGCCGGTCCAGACGGTCGATCCCGGCGCCGCCGCGGCCGGGGTCCTGGCGGCGGGGGCGATCGGCTACGCCATCGGCCAGAATAACGAACCGCGGTATGTCCGCGGCTACTACGGCGGAGGCTACTATGGCGGGGGCTACTACGGTGGCGGGCATCATCATTACCGCTGCTACTGACCGACGGCCCGGGGCTTCCAAATCGGCCGCGTCGAGGAAAAGGAAATGACAGGCCGGCGTGGCCGGGAGTAGTAATCGGTCCGGGATGGCGTGGGAGTTCATCAGCGAGCATTGGCGGGACGGGATCGAGATCCTGATCCTCGCCATCGCCATTTATCAGATCTTCCGGGCCTTCCGGGCGACCCGCGGGGCGCGGATCCTGGTCGGGCTGGTGGTGATCCTGGTGGCGGTGACCTTGCTGCTGCGCTTGTTCGAGTTCGCGGTGATTTCCTGGCTGATCACCCGGGCGGCGCTGCTGCTGGTCTTCGCGGTGCCGATCATTTTCCAGCCGGAGCTGCGCAACGCGCTGGCGAAGCTCGGCAGCAGCCGCTTTTTCTCGTTCTCCAACAAGAGCCAGCTCGACTTCCTGGAGGTCTTCGAGGACGCGGTGGTGGCGCTTTCGAAGAAGCGGATCGGCGCGCTGTTCGCGATCGAGCGCGACATCGCGCTGAAGCCCTTCGAGGAGACCGGCGTCATCCTGAACGCGGATTTCTCGCCGGAGCTGGCGAAGACGATCTTTTTCCCGAAAACCCCGCTGCACGACGGGGGGATGGTGATCGCCAACAAGAAGATCTCCTCCGCGGCCTGCGTGTTCCCGGTGAGCCAGCGGGAGTTGAGCGACCGCTCGATCGGCCTGCGGCACCGCGCGGCGATCGGGGTGACCGAGGAAACCGACTGCGTCGCGGTGATCGTCAGCGAGGAGACCGGGGCGATTTCGATTTGCATCGAGGGTCACCTGGAGCGGAACCTCGGCGAGGAAAGGTTCCGCGAGAGGATGGCCGAGATCTTCCTCGCCGGAGAAACGAATCATGAGAAAGGCGTTCCGAAAGAACCTGGTGCCGAAGGTCGTGTCGCTGCTGCTGGCGACAGCGATCTGGTTCCTGATTAGGGATCACCTGCGGGAGCAGGGGGAGCTGGGGGTTCCGCCGGGCGGCTATCCGCGGGCGATCCCGGTGCAAGAGGATGCGCCTTGACCGGAGCGTCCCGCCCCGCCACGGCTGCGGCATGAGCTATTTCATCACCGGCACCGACACCGGCGCGGGCAAGACCCGTTTTTCCTGCCTGCTGATCGAGGCCTTGCGGGCGGAGGGCATCGCGGCCGCGGGCTACAAGCCCGTGTGCTGCGGCGAGCGGGAGGATCCCATGCTGTTGTCCGCCGCGTCGGGCGGGCTTGATCCGGAACGGGTGAACCCGGTCTGGCTGAAGGCTCCGGTCGCGCCGCTGGTGGGCGGGATGCTGGAAGGCCGTCCGGTCGACGTGGCGGCGATGCATGCGGGCTACCGTGCGCTGGCGGCGGAGCATCCGGTGGTGATCGTGGAAGGCGCGGGCGGCTGGCGGGTGCCGCTGGCGGACGGCTACGACATGGCGGACTTCGCGACGGATCTCGGGTTGCCGGTGATCGTGGTGGTGGGCAACCGGCTCGGTGCGCTGAACCACACCATCCTGACGGTGGACGCGATCCGGGCCCGCGGGCTGGAGGTCGCGGGGCTGGTGGTGAACCAGCTTTCCGACGAGCTCGACACGGCATCGATCACCAACAAGGGGGTGCTGGAGCAGCTGACCGGCGCGCCGATCCTCGCCGAGATCATCCACGGGCAGGATTTCCTGGATGTGGAGCCGTTCCTGCAAAGGTAGCGATTCCGCGGCGGCCGGATTTTTTCCTCTGTCGCCGCCCGCATCCTGTGTTTGTTTGCCGCCGCCATGGCACTTCCTTCGCCCGCGCTTCCCGACGCTTCCGGTCATTTTGGCAAATTCGGAGGCATGTTCGTGCCCGAAACCCTGATGGCCCCCTTGCAGGAGCTGACGGTGGCCTACGCCGAGGCCCGCCGGGATCCGGCCTTCCAGGCGGAACTGGACGACCTGCTGCACAACTACGTCGGGCGCCCGACGCCGCTCTATTTCGCCGAGCGCTGGACCGAGAAGCTCGGCGGCGCGAAAATCTACCTCAAGCGCGAGGACCTGCTGCACACCGGCGCGCACAAGATCAACAACGCCATCGGCCAGATCCTGCTGGCGAAGCGGCTCGGCAAGAAGCGGATCATCGCCGAAACCGGCGCCGGCCAGCACGGCGTGGCCACCGCGACGGTTTGCGCGCGCTTCGGGATGGAATGCGTCGTTTACATGGGCGCGGTCGACATGGAGCGGCAGGCCTTGAACGTGGCCCGGATGCGCCTGATGGGGGCCGAGGTCCGCGGGGTCACGGCCGGCCAGGCCACGCTGAAAGAGGCGGTCAACGAGGCGATGCGCGACTGGGTGGCGACCGTCGACCACACGCATTACATCCTCGGCTCCGCACTGGGTTCGCATCCGTTCCCCATGATGGTGCGGGACTTTCACCGGGTGATCGGCGTCGAGGCGCGCGCCCAGATTCTGGAAAAGGAAGGCCGGCTGCCCGACCTGCTGGTCGCCTGCGTCGGCGGCGGGTCGAACGCGATGGGCCTGTTCCATCCCTTCCTGCAGGACGAGCACGTCCGGATGGTGGGCGTGGAGGCCGGTGGCGACGGGATCGTGCCGGAGCGCCATGCGGCCCGCTTCCAGGGCGGCAAGCTGGGCGTCTTGCAGGGCACCAAGACCTGGCTGCTGGCGAACGACGACGGCCAGATCGAGCTCACCCACTCCGTTTCAGCCGGACTCGACTATGCGGCGGTGGGGCCGGAGCACGCCTATCTTCAGGACATCGGCCGGGTGGAATACACCTACGCCACGGACGACGAGGCGCTGGCCGCGTTCAAGGAACTGGCCCACACCGAAGGGATCCTTCCCGCCTTGGAAAGCTCCCACGCCATGGCCTACGTCTCGAAGATCGCCGGCAGCCTGCCGAAGAGCGACATCATCATCGCCAATCTTTCGGGCCGCGGCGACAAGGACGTGGAGCAGGCGGCGAAGTATCTTTTGGGATGAGTTTGGGCTGGATGAGGCACCGGTGGTCCGCTTAGTCGTGGTGAACCCATGAAGATCCGGACCTTCATCGCGCTGGTCGCGTGCATCGCGTTCCCTTGTCCCGCTTTCGCCGCCGACCTGTGGGTTCAAGGCACGGACCCGGAGACTCCGGCACTGTCGCCGGCCGGCACGGCCACGACGTCGCTGGGTTCTTTCAATGTCGTGATCAACCCCGGCACCTCGCTGCAGGCAAACGCACCCGCGCTGGCCGCCTTCGAGCGGGCCGCGGCGACCTGGGAAAGCTACATTTCCGACCCGGTCACCGTGAACATCACCGCCGACGTGCGGAATCTCGGATCGTCCTCGATCCTCGGCCAGGCCAGCTCGGTGATCTTGGCGGGCGGGCACAACCTGATCCGCAACGCGATGGTGAGCGACAGTTCGGGCGAGAGCGACGACAGCGTGGTGGCCTTGTTGCCGACCGCGGCCCAGATGAGTTTCACCACCGCCCCGGGCATGAGCTACGCGGGCAACATCGCCCTTTCGAAAGCCAACGCGAAGGCACTCGGCTTCACCGGCCTCGATTCGATCTTCGGGGCCTCCGACGCGACGATCGAGTTCAACTCGGCGTTCGCGTTCGACTACGACCGCTCCGACGGCATCGCGCCGGGCACCTTCGACTTCGAATCGGTGGCGCTGCACGAGATCGGCCACGCCCTCGGCTTCCTGTCCGCCGTGGACGACGTGGATTTCGCGGTGTCGCAGAGCATTTCCATCGAGGTCCAGCCGACCACGCTCGACCTGTTCCGTTTCGCGCTCGGCGGGGGCGGGAATCCGGCGACGGCCCTGGACTTCACCACCGGCAGCCGGAACCTGCAGCCGGGGTCGGCGGCGATCTTCGACGACCTGAACCTCGAAGCGGCATTTTCCACCGGCATCGATAACGGCGACGGAAGACAAGCGAGCCACTGGAAGGACAACGGCCTGACCGGCTTGTTGATCGGTTCGATGGATCCCACGATCGCCCCCCAGCAGGTGTTCCTGCTCAGCGACGCCGACCTGCGGGCCTTCGACCTCATCGGATGGGACATCGTTTCCGTTCCCGAGCCCGGTAGCGCCCTGCTGCTCTCCCTGGGCGGGCTGCTGCTCGGGATCCGGCGCCGGCGGTGAGCGGCCTCACTTCTTCCACCAGTCGCCGTCCTTTTCCCACGGCTCGCGGGACTCGGTGGCGGTGGCTCCGGAAGACGGGGCGGGGAGTTTTTCCGCTTCCTGCTCGCGCCGCACCTCGTCGAGCAATTCCTCCACCTCGCGGTCGCGGCGCTTTCCCTGGCGGGTGATGGAAACGACCAGCATGGCGACCACGCCGAAGCTCAGCACCAGGACGACCACCATCGCCATCGCCAGGCCGTCCACGTCGCTGATCTTTGCGAGGTTCATCGGGTTCAAGCGGAGATGATGCGGCGCATCGGGATCATGTTCGAATACTCGAAGCCGTTCTTGCGGAAGAAATTCTGGGACTCCGCGCTGATCTTGTCGGTCAGCAGGGTGATCCGCTTGAAGTCCTTCTGTTTGGCGAACTCGATCACCTGGTCGAGCAGCATGGTGCCGTAGCCCTGGCCGCGGTGGTCGGGGTGGACGATGACGTCTTCCATCAGGATCACGAAGCCGCCCATCGCGGTGGAAATCGTGAACAGCAGGTTCACCATGCCGATGATGCGGGTTTCGTTGCGCACCACGAAGATCCGGCCGCGGCTCGGTTGCTCGAGGATCAGGGCGAGACCGCGCTCCTGGGCCTCGCGGTCCGGGGTGAAATCGTCCGAGAGGGCGAAAAGCTCCATCACCAGGCCGGTCAGGGCCGGCAGGTCCTCGATGGTCGCGGGCTGGACCTTCGGTCGGTTGGCAACCGCGGCGGCGCTGTCGGCGGAACCTTGCATCACGCGGAAAAGCGTGGCACGGCGGGGCGGGGGCGGCACGAAATTTTCCCGGGCGCCCCGAAAAATTTCGCGGCAAGCCCCGATTTGGCGCATTGACAAGCCGGGCCCGGTTCCTAGAGTGCGCCCCCGCCCGGGCCGGAACAAGGGTTCCACCGGCGGGTGAACCACCGTTTTTTCCCGATACCGCCATGAAACGCACCTTCCAGCCCTCCAAGCGCACCCGCAAGCGTCAGCACGGTTTCCGCGCACGCATGGCGACCAAGGCCGGCCGCGACATCATCAAGCGCCGCCGCCAGAAGGGCCGCAAGCGCCTCATCCCCAAGGGCGCCGAGATCCAGTACGCGCGCCACACCACCCAGCACGGGGTTTGATCCCAGCACGCGCGCCGCGCCCGGCCCATGCGCCTCCCGCGGAAGCACAGCATGTCGAAGCGCGGGGATTTCACCCGCGCCCGGAAAGACGGCCAGGCGAAAGCCGGCCGTTTTGTCGTGCTCAGCACCTTGGCCGATCCCGCGCTGCCGCACCTCAAGGTGGCCGTCATCACGACCCGCAAGATCGGCAAGGCGCACGACCGCAACCTGCTGCGCCGCCGCATCCGTGCCATCCTCCAGCGCCACGGCGACCGGATCGCCGATCCCAGGCGCCTGCTCGTCACCATCCCGCGCCCCGGCTCCGCCGCGGCCAGCTTCGAGGACCTGGAGACCGACTGGCTGCGACAAGCGAAGCGGCTGGGGCTATTGCGTTCCGCGTGAAAAGTTCCAACTGCCGGCCCGGAAGTTCCAAGTGAGAAGTTCCAAGTGCCAACGAACAGCCCCGGCCGAGCCGCATCTGCTTCTCTTCTGCCTTTCTTTGGCACTTGGAACTTCTTCTTCCTTGGCACTTCTCCCCTTGGCACTTCCATGAAACCGCTCATCCGGCTGGCCATCCGATTCTACCAGAGGTTCCTCAATCCGGTGCTGAAGGCCTTGGGCGGGCCGAACACCGGCTGCCGCTTCCAGCCGACCTGTTCGAACTACTTTCTCCAGGCCGTCGAGGCCCACGGCTCGCTCCGCGGCTCCTGGCTCGGGATCCGCCGGATTTTCCGCTGTCATCCGTGGGGGGGCTGTGGTTATGACCCCGTCCCGCCGCCGCAAGGAGCGGAACACCGGCACTCCCGCCGTCCCGCCGGGCCGGATGCCTGAGCGCGGGACCTTTCCTTTTCCACCATTCCCTCATGTACGACCGCAAGACCTGGATCGTCGTCATCGCCTGCAGCATTCTGCTGGCGGTCAACATCACCCTTCAGCAGAAGAACGCCCGCGCGATCGCCGAGCAGAAGAAGAAGGAGACTCCCGCGCAGGTGACGCCCGGGACCGATCAAGCCAAGCCCGCCGCCGCGCCCGACAAGCCCGGCTCGCTGGTCGAGGCACCGCCGGCCGAAGAGGTCGTCGAGCAGTTCGCGAAGCTGGAGACCCCGGAGGTCGTGTTCACCTTCACCTCGATCGGCGGCGGCCTGAAGCACGCCGAATTCAAGAACCAGAAACACGGCACGGAGGGACCCGTCCGGCTGAACCGCCACGGCTCCAGCCCGATTGGCGCGATCGCCGAGGGACCCGACCGCATGGAAGGCGTCGCCTACGAGTTCGTCCCGCTCAATCCCGACACCGGCAAGTCGGTCGTCATGACCGGCCGCCTGCCTTCCGGCCTGAAAGTCACCAAGACCTGGTCGCTGGTCGAGTCCGGCACTTTGGGCGATCCCTACCGCCTCGACCTCCAGGTCCAGCTCGAGAACGCCAACGAGACCACGGTCAACCTGGAGAATTACAGCCTGTTCCTCGGCACCGCCGCCCCGCTGGACACGATCGAGCGACCGGAGCAGTCCGGCTTCGTGATGCGGGACAACCGCGAGTTCTCCTTCACCGCTGCCACGTCCTTCGCGGGCGGCTGGTTCAGCAAGGAGAAGACGATGATCACCGAGCCGCTCGAGCGGGCGGACTACGCCGGGGTGGCCAACCAGTTTTTCGCCACCGTGGTCAAGCCGGCGGAGGCCGGCCCCTCGTTGCTGTGGAGCAAGGTGTCCGACGTCAACCTCAAGCCCGGGGCCAAGCCGGTGAAGGCGATCCGCGCCGGCCTGCGCTTCCCCTCGGTGGTGCTGGCACCGGCCGAGAAGCGCTCCTTCGGCTACCAGGTCTTCACCGGTCCCAAGGAGAACCGGATGCTGCGCAAGATGGGCGACGACTGGGGCGACCTGATGAACTACGGGTTCTTCAGCCCTTTCAGCCGCTTCATGAACTGGTCGCTGTGGTGGGTCCACGCCGGCATGGAAAAGATTTCCGGCAAGTGGTCCTGGGGCCTCGCGGTGGTGGTGCTGACCATCCTGCTCCGCGTTGCGATCTGGCCGCTCTACAACCGCTCCAACCGCACCATGAAGCGGATGGCCAAGCTGAAGCCGGAGATGGACAAGCTGAAGGAGAAGTATCCCGACGACGTCCAGAAGCAGCAGCAGGAGATGATGAAGCTCTACCGGACCTACGGGGTCAACCCGCTCGGTGGCTGCCTCCCGATGTTCGCCCAGCTCCCGATCTTCTTCGGCTTCTACTCGATGCTGCTCCACGCGGTGGAAATGCGCGGGCAGCCCTTCCTCTGGGTGAACGATCTTTCGCTGCCCGACACCCTGGGCCACGTGCTGGGAATCCCGATCAACCCGCTGCCGATCGTGATGGCGATCACCAGCTTCGCCCAGATGGCGATGATGCCGAACACCGGCGGGGACAAGACGCAGATGATGATCATCAAGCTGATGCCCTTCTTCTTCCTCTTCATCTGCTACAACTTCGCCTCGGCGCTCGCGCTCTACTGGACGGTCTCCAACGTCTTCTCGATCGGCCAGACCTGGCTGAGCAACCGGATGCCGGAGCCAGTGCTCAAGGCCAAGCCCGGCGGCGGCGGGAAGAGCTTCGTCGAGCGGATGGCCGAAAAGGCCGACCAGGCCCAGCGGATGCGCCAGGCGCAGGGCCGCGTGGTGGATCCGAAGGACGATGGCGGCTCCTCGAAGAAGCGTCCGCCGCGCACGGGAGGTTGATCTCTTTTGCCTCGTAGCGGAACCGGCTGTGCCGTTCCGCCCGGAGCGGCGCGAAGGCAAGTGGAAGTCCGGTGGTTCTGGCGGGCTGTCCCCTGCCGGACGGGCGCAGCCCGTCCGCTACGAAAGTCACCAAGCCCGCGGTGGACGGATGGCCGAATGCGTCTAGGTTCCGCCATGCCTTTGGAACGACGCAACGTGACCGGCGGGATCCTCCAGCCCTGTTCGACCAGCCCGATGACCGGGTTTTTCCGCGACGGCTGCTGCCGGACCGGCCGCGGCGACGTCGGGGTGCACGTGGTCTGCGCCCGGGTGACGGAGGAATTCCTCGAGTGGTCGAAGTCCCGCGGCAACGACCTTTCAACGCCACGTCCCGAGTTCGATTTCCCCGGCTTGAAGCCCGGCGACCAGTGGTGCCTCTGCGCCGCCCGCTGGAAGGAGGCCTTCGAGGCCGGCAAGGCTCCGGCGGTGGTGCTTGAAGCCACCCACGAGTCGGCCCTGGAGTTCCTGGACCTCGACGACCTGCGGGCTCACGCGCTGAAGTAGCGCGACTTGAGCCGTTGCGTTGCCGGTTTGTCCGGTGCACGCTTCAACTCATGATCGCCCGTTTCCTTGCCGCCCTCGCTCTGGTCGCCGCGGTCCAAGCCGATGACCTGCAGGTGGAAGGCCTGCCGGTGCCGGTCGAGGTCTCGCTGCCGGAAAACCACGACCCCGCGAAGAAGTGGCCGGCGGTGTTCTACTACCACGGCAGCGGCGGCCGGCCGTCGACGAAGCTGATCCGCCAGCACGCCGGGCCGGCGGACTGGATCGTGGTCGGCATGACCTACACCTTCGATGGCGCTTTCACCCAGACGCCGGAGAACCTGGAGAAAGAACTGGTGATCCTGCGTCGCGTCCGCGACCGGTTGGCGAAGGAGCAGGGGCTCGATCCCAAGCGGCTTTACGTTTCGGGCTTCAGCCAGGGTGGCTGGGTCAGCGGCTTGTTTTTCCAGGCGGAGCGCTCGCTGGCCGGGGCGGTGATCCTCGGTGCCGGGCACATGAGGGAAGCCGCGCCGAAGACCGCCGCGTTCCCGCCGGGCACGCCGCTGTTCGTCGGGGTCGGCCGGCTCGACGGCAACTACCCCTTCGCGCTCAAGGCCCGGCTTTTCTACGGCAAGCTCGGCGTGACGGTGAACATGGAAACCTGGCAGGACCTCAAGCACGAGTTCCCGACCGGCGGCTCGCCCGGGCTGAAGGAATGGTTCGCCCTGCGCAACGGGGGGAAGCCGGATGCCGATGCCTTCGAGCAGGAGTTCGCGGAGATCGGAAAGCTCCAGCCGGTGGACCAATGGTGGAAGCTGCTCGAGTTCCGCGAGCGGCCTTCGGTCGCTTTCCCCGGCCAGCCGTGGAAGGAGAAGGTGGCCAAGCGGATCGCCGAACTCGAACAGGATCCCGCCGTGGCGCCCGAGGCGAAGCTTTTCAAGCGCCACCGCCAGTTGCTGGCGGACGAGATCAACGCGAAGACCCTGCCGGAGCTGGTGAAGGTGAACAACGCCTACGTCCAGCTCGCCGGCCAGGCCGGTGCAAGCCCGCAGGCGGCGCTGGTCCTCCACGACGCGGAGCGGGTGGCCAAGCTGCTGGACGCCAACCGGGACCGCAGCCCGGAACCGGAACCCGCGAAGCCGGTCGCCCCCGCCTTTCCCAAGGAGGACCGGGGAATCCCGCGGAACCCGCTGGTGCGCTGAGTGATGTAGCGGCGAGTCTATGACCGCCGGTGGTTCTCACGAGGCACGGGAGGGTCCGTTTGTCGCGGCAGACGCGCCGCGAGTGCGGCAAGCTGAGTCCCGGGACGTCCGTCAGTCCAACAGCTCCGGATAGTACTTCCGCGCCAGGCCGACGGTGGCCTCCATGATGTCGGCGCTGAGCGGCGTCCGCACCGCCTGCTCGGCCATCGCGGCGCACTCGGCGTGGCTCAGGGCCCGGATCGCACGGCGGACGCCGGGGACCTGGTGCGGGCCGACCGAGAGCTCTTCCACACCCAGACCCAGCAGCAGCGGCGTGAGGCGGATGTCGCCGGCCATTTCCCCGCAGACGCCGGTCCAGATGCCGGCGTGGTTGGCGGCATCGACGGTTCTCTTGATCAGCCGCACCACCGCCGGATGGGTCGGGCGGTAGAGCTCGGCGACGTGGTGGTTCACCCGGTCCACCGCGACGGTGTACTGGATCAGGTCGTTGGTGCCGATGGAGAAGAAATCGACCTCCGGCGCGATCAGGTCGGCGATGACCGCGGCGCTCGGCACCTCGATCATCACGCCGGTTTCCAGCCGCTCGTCGAAGGGCACGCCTTCGTTCGAAAGCTCGTCCATGCACTCCTTGAGATAATCCTTCGCCCGGCGCACCTCGCCGATGCCGGAGACCAGCGGGAACATCACCGCGAGCTTGCCGTGGGCGCTGGCGCGCAGGATGCCGCGGAGCTGATCCTTGAACATCGCCGGGCGGTCGAGCGAGACCCGGATCCCGCGCCAGCCGAGGAAGGGATTCGGCTCCGGCTCGGTCAGCGGCTCGACCGGAAGCTTGTCGCCGCCGGCGTCGAGGGTGCGGATGATCACCGGATGGGGTGCCAGGGCTTTGGCGAGGCGGGTGTAGGCCTCGGCCTGCTCGTGCTCGTCGGGCATGTCCTCGCCGTCGAGCAGCAGGAACTCGGTGCGGTAGAGTCCCACGCCCTTGGCACCGCTGTTGCGGACCATGTCGAGTTCGTCGAGGAACTCGATGTTGGACGAAAGCGTGATCGTGCGGCCGTCGGTGGTGGCCGTCGCGGCGTCGCGCTGGGATTCCAGATCGAGGCGGACCTTTTCCTTCCGCGCCTGCAGCTCGCTGTAGCGGGCGAGGGTTTCTTCCGACGGATAAAGGATCAGCCGGCCGGAGTAGCCGTCGAGGATGGCGGGGGCCAGCGTGCGGACATCGAGCACCGCGTCCTCCAGGCCGACGATCGCCGGCAGGCCGAGCGAGCGGGCGAGGATGGCGGTGTGGGAGTTCACGCTGCCGACCTCGGTGGCGAAGCCGAGCACGTGGCGGCGGTTGATCGCCACGGTGTCGGAGGGCGTCAGGTCGTAGGCAACCATGATGTGCTGGCCGTCGGGCGCCACGTGGCGCGGCGCTTCTTCCGCCCGGAAATTCCGCAGCACCCGCTGGCAGACGTCCTCGAGGTCCGCGGTGCGTTCCCGGAGGTAGGGGTCGGGGACCCGCCGCATGGCTTCCAGGAAATGCTGCATCACCGCGTAAAAGGCGAACTCCGCGTTCTGGCGGCGCTCGGCGATGGCTTCGGCCACCCGGTCGAGCATCGCCCGGTCCTCCAGCACCATCAGGTGGGCCTCGAAGATCTCGCTGTCCTGCTCGCCGGAGATCGATTTCAGGCGCTGCTGGAGCTCGTCGAGCTGGGCCTTGGTTTCTTCCAGCGCGGCGCGGAAGCGTTCCTTTTCCGCCGGGACGTCCTCCTCGCGGATCTCGTACACCTCGGGGGCGGAAAACCCGCGGGCCACCACGTGGACGGGCCCGATGCCGATCCCGGGCGAAACCGGGATGCCTTGGAGGACGATTTCCTGTTGGACGGCGGCGGGCATTCCTCCCGGGATGCTGCGAAGGGCGCGGCGCGGTTCAAAGGATAAAAATCGGCACGGCCCGCGGGGCGAAAAAATCCCTTGGAAGGCGGGGGGCATCCCCCTAGGCTCCGGCCGTCCCGAACGATTGATCACCCCGATGCCGCAGCGCGAATTCACCATTCAGAACAAACTCGGCATTCATGCCCGTCCCGCGGCCCAATTCGTGAAGACCGCCAGCCGGTTCACCTCGGAAGTCCGCGTCGAGAAAGACGGCGAGGAAGTGGACGGCAAGAGCATCATGGGCCTCATGATGCTGGCCGCCGGCCACGGATCGGTGATCAGCGTCGCGGCGGATGGTTCCGATGCCGACGCGGCTCTCGACGCCCTGGCCGATCTGATCGGGCGGAAGTTCGAAGAAGAGTGAGGCGGCCGGAGGCCGAATCACCAATCTCCAATCCCTCAATCACAAAGCGGAGTGCGCTTCGCGGGGTGGGGGCCTCACAAGGAGGACCGGTGAACGGCATCCGCCTCAAGGCTTGCGATTCGAGCCCGAGGTGCGGCCGGACAGGATCGCGAATTCCGCACGTTCCCGCTGGCGGCGGAGCTTCGCGTTGAAGGCGGCTTGGAAGATCAAGCCGATCAAATAGAGGAAACCGATCAGGAGGAAAGCTGCAAACAGCCAGCTGCCCGCCTCGCGAGAAGCATGATTGGAAAACAGCAGGAAGCCCAAGAGGCATGCTCCGCAAAACACCCAAATTGCTGTGACCGCATATCGCCGGAGATCGGCTCGCAGGGCGCGGATCTCTTCAATCAACTGCCGGTCATGATCCTTCTCGTCCATTGCAGTTTGAAACTGGACCGGTTTCCTCCCGCCCGGCAAGGATCAAATCCCGTTCGCCTTCACCCTTGGCGGACCGCCATTTCCTCACGGTCAGGCTCTTCCATCAAAGCTTCCTCCAATCGCAACGTGCACTCCGATTGATGATTGAAGGATTGCTGATTGAAGATTTCTCCCCCAATCAGACCTCCCCCGACATGTGGCGGAGCAGGCGCTGGTTGAACTCGTCGGCCATGTTGTAGCCGAGGCGGCGGAGCTGCTGGTCGAGCGCGGCGATGGCGACCATCCGCGCGGTGTCGCGGCCGGGGGCGACCGGGACTTCGACGTGGGGGACCTGCTGGCCGAGGATCTCGTAGGACTTCGGCTGCAGGCCGAGGCGGTCGATCTCGTTCTGGTCGGAGTAGGCGATGAGGGTGACGACGAGGTCGAGGCGCTTTTCCGGGCGGATCGAAGCGAGGCCGTAGAGGTTGGCGACGTTGACGATGCCGATGCCGCGGATTTCCAGGTAGCCGCGGGACAGGGCGGGGGCGGAGGCGGTCAGTTCGCCGCCGGCCAGCTTGATGCGGACCATGTCGTCGGCCACCAGCGCGCCGCCTTTTTCGATCAGGCCGATGGCGGTCTCGCTCTTGCCGGCGCCGCTCTTGCCCATGATCAGCACGCCGATCCCGCGGAGGTCGACCATGCAGCCGTGGAGGGTGACGTTCGGCGCGAACTCGTTCTCGAGCCGCAGGGTGGCGGCGTTGAGGAATTTCATGGTCACCAGCGTGGTGCCGAAGACCGGGATGCGGTGCTCCGCGGCGATCTTCATGTGCTCCTCGGAAAGAACCGCGCCGCGGGAAATGACGATGCCCGGGATGTCGCGCTCGCACATCCGGCGGAAGCGCTCGCTGCTCATCTGGGGCGTCAGTTTCTTCAGGTAGGAGATCTCCGAATTCCCGAGCACCTGGATCCGCTTCTTCGCGAAGTAGCTGAAGAAGCCCGCCAGCGCGAGGCCCGGGCGGTTCGGGGCGGGCTCGCTGATCGGGCGCTCGAAGCCGTGCTTTTCGCCGAGCAGGGTGAGGGAAAGCGCGCCGGCGTGGCGCTCGAAGAACTCGCCGATGGTGATCGAGGCCGTTTGCTTGACGCGCGGTGTCATTCGGGAGCGAGCCTAACGAATCGTCCCGCGGGCTGGCGATGGGAAAAGCGCCGCTTTCAGAAGCTGGTGGAGATCCCCAGCGAGACCACGTCCGCGCCGCCGCCCGCGGTGCCGCGGAAGATGCCGGCCGCGGCATTGCCGTCGGTGATCGGCACGTCGTCGGCGAAGATGTGCGCGTAGCCGAAATCGAGCGTCCAACACGGCGTGAATTCCCACGAAAAGCCCGCGCTGACCCACAGGCGGTCGGCATCGGGGATGCGCAGCGTGAGGTTCGCCTCGGGCACCGGGCTGCAGTCGTAAGCCACGCCGGCACGGAAGGTCCAGGTCTCGCCGGCCCGCCAGGTGGTGCCCAGGGCGAAGCGCCACGAATCCTTCCAGTTCTCCTGCGTCGGCGTCGGCTGGACCGGCGCGCCGGTGACCTGCGGGGCGAGTTGCTTGAAGACGCTCCAGTTCGTCCACATCACGTCGCCGTGGACCGACCAGTCGCCGAAATCATGCACCGCGCTGAATTCCATGCTGTCCGGCAGCTCGACGGAGAGCGTGGCGGGGCCGTTGAACGCGGGCACCAGCGACACGGCGCGGCCTTCGATTTCCAGATCGATCGCCGAGCGGTAGTGCAGGCCGAAGCGCGTCGAGGGCGACACTTCGAACAGCAGGCCGGCATTGAAGCCGTAGCCCCAGTCGTCGCCCGCGAGGTCGAGCAGCGGCAAGGTGGACGGCGCGGTGGCGGTGAGCTTGCCCTCGGCGTAAAGCGCGTCGAAGCCGAGGCCGAGCGACCAGCGCTCGTCGATCCGCCAGGCGAGCGAGGGGTTGAGGTTGAGCGTGAGGACCTCGCTGGAATCCGCCACGGCGCGGGCGGGGAAGGAGGTCGGGTAGTTGCTGTTCAGCCCGAAGGTGGTGTAGCTGCCGAAGCCGAGCGCGAGCCGCTCGTTGACCCGTTTCACGGCGTGGAAGAAGGGCACGAAGGCATCGTCCGACACGTTTCCGCCGATGGCCGGCAAGCGGGTGCCCGGCGGGGCGGGGGCGGGCGGGGCGTAGGTGCCGCGGACCTCGACTTCCGGAAAAATCCCGCTGCCGCCGAGGGCGAAGGACCACTCGTCGGCGAGCAGCAGCATCGCCGCGGGATTGGAAGCCAGCACCGAGGCGTCGTCGGCCATCGCCGCCTCACCGGAGAAAGCCCGGCCGAGGCCGGAAGCGGAGCGTTCCTGGAGCTGGAAGCCGGCGCCGTGGGCCAGCAGGGGCAGGCTGCCGAGCGACAGCGCGAGAAAGCGGGGGTTCATGGGGGGAGTGGCGTGCCGCGGGGGGAATGTTCAACGCGCGGGATGCGTTTAGCAGATGCGGGCGGGCTCGCGCAATCGTTCATCGGGCGGAACCCTGACATCGGCGAGTCGGCGCCGGCCCACATCATCGACCGCCCTCTCGCGAAAAGCAGGCCGTCGGGCGATGCCGCGGATTGACAGTCCCGCCCCGCGGGCCCAAGGCTCACGCCGCCATGCCCGCCGCCCCAGCCGACGTCAAAGCCCCGCCCGCCGATGCCATCACCAGCCCCAGCGGCCTGGCTTCCAAAGTCCTCCAGCCCGGCACCGGCAGCGACAAGCCCGGCCCGGCCGATACCGTGACCGTCCACTATTCCGGCTGGACGACCGACGGGAAGCAGTTCGACAGCTCGGTGGACCGCGGCCGCACGATCTCCTTCGCGCTCAACCAGGTCATCGCCGGCTGGACCGAGGGCTTGCAGCTCATGGTCGCCGGTGAAAAGCGCCGCTTCTGGATCCCCGGCAACCTGGCCTACGGCGACAACCCGCGCTCCGGCGCGCCGAAGGGCATGCTGGTCTTCGACGTCGAGCTTTTCGCCATCCAGAAGGCACCCGAGCCGCCGCCGGTGCCCGAGGACGTCGCCGCCCCGCCGGCCGATGCCCAGGTGACCGCCAGCGGACTGGCTTCCAAGGTCCTCTCGCCCGGCAACGGCAGCCGCCATCCGAAGGCGACGGACCGCGTGGAAGTCCACTACTCCGGCTGGACCACCGACGGGAAACTCTTCGACAGCTCGGTCGTCCGCGGCGAATCCATCGACTTCCCGCTCAACGGCGTGATCCCCGGCTGGACCGAAGGCGTGCAGCTGATGGTCGGCGGTGAAAAGCGCCGCTTCTGGATCCCCGCGAACCTCGCCTACGGCCACAACCCGCCTCCCGGCGCGCCGGCCGGGATGCTGGTCTTCGACGTGGAACTCCTCGATATTCTCTGATCATGTCCGCTACCTTCGAAAACGTCACCGTCTCGACCAAAGCCAACGTCTATTTCGACGGCAAGGTCGTCTCCCATTCGCTCACCCTCGCCGACGGCCGCAAGAAGTCGCTCGGCGTGATCTTCCCGGGCGAGTATCATTTCGGCACCGGGGATCCGGAAGTCATGGAAATCACCGCCGGCGCCTGCTCCGTGGTGCTCGACGGCACTTCGGACACGCTCGAGGTCGCCGCCGGTTCCGCCTTCGACGTCCCCGGCAACAGCGGCTTCACCATCACGGTGAAGGACGCGCCCTGCGAATACATCTGCTCTTTCGGCACGCCTTGATCCCGGCAGCCGGCGAGCTCCTCCCGCTCCCGCCATGTCCCTGCTCCGCTTCGTCCTGTTCCTGCCGGTCGCCTTCCTGGCCTCCTGCACGATGCATCTGCCCGCCCCGGAGGCGGCGCGATACCGGGTCGAGGCCACCCGGCCCGCAACGGTCGAGACCGTGCCCCTGTATTTGCTGGCGGACAACCTGCACACCGCCCTCGTCTTCGACCGGCAGTGGCTGGAGGAAAGCGGCTACCGCAAGCCGGCGGGGATCGGCAACCCGAAGTATCTGACGATGAGCTGGGGCGACGAGGTCGCCTACGTCCAGAAGCGCTGGCTCTCGCCGGTCCAGGTCTTCCGCGCGCTTTGCACGCCGTCGCCCTCGGTCATGGAGTGCATCCCGATCGACTGGAAGGTCGAGCAGGTCTGCCACCACCAGCGGGTCTTCGTCGCCGATGTCCCGCGCGCCGCCGGTCCCTCGCTCGCCGCTTTCCTGAACGCCTGCGCCGTGCAGGGGGAAGACGGCCGGCCCGTGACCATCGCGCCTTCGAGCTGGGGCGACGGCCGCCTGATCCGCTGCCCGGAGAACTACTCCTACTACTTCCCTCGTATCTGCAACGTCTGGACCGTGCAGGCGCTCCAGAGCTGCGGCTTCTCGATCAACACCTCCACCGCCCTCTCCGCCGGCGGCCTGGTGCGCCAGGCGACCTCGGAGGAGAACGGCTTCAGGAAGATCTGGGATCCGAAAGAGAAACCGGTTCCTTGAGGCTCATCTCGTCCCCAGTCACTCGGCGGGAAACACCCGCGTCAGCTCCCTCGCCTTCGCGAGGTCGCGCGGGGTGATCATCGGACGCTCGAGCGGGAGATTGCCCGGGCCTTCGATGGCCTCGATCACCGGCTGGTAGGGCTGCCAGTTCAGGCTGCCGAGAGTGACGGTGCTGCCGAGTTCCCGGCCGGTGGCGGATTTCCAGCCGCGCCAGATGAGTTCGGAACAGTAGATCGCCTCGTCGTCGAAGCGGTAACGCGGGTCGTAGGGTTTGCCGAGGTCCCGCTTCATCGCGGCGAGGGCGACCGGGAATTTCGCTCTCGATGGTTCGTCGAGACGGTAGGCCCAGACCTGCTTGCCGCGACCTCGGGCAACGTAATCGTCGAGCGGGGTGATCTTCACCGGGCCGATGGCCTCAATGACCTGCCAGCGGCCGTCCTCCTGAAAAACCATGCCGCAATGGGAATAGGGCGAGCCGGTCGCTCCTTCGATGGCATCGACGAGGTCGAGCCCGGCGGGATTCGGCAGGGACTGGAAGAGGATGTCGCCCTCCACGGGCTGGTAGCCGCTCACACCCCCGGACTTTCCGGTGAATCCGCAGGAACCGAACAGCAGGGCGAGCATGGGAATGACGACGCGCAACATGCCTCGGAGTTAGAGCAAGGATCCCGCGCTGGCAATCGCTCCGGGCAGGAGGCCGCGCTTCTGCAGCCGCTCCCAGAATTGGAAGAAGCCGCCGGTGGCGAGCGGACGGAGGACGAGGTCGCGCGGGCGGTCGACGAGGGCGAGAGGAATCCCGGCCGCGGCGAGAGCGGCGGCGATCTCCGGCAGGGCGTCGTCGAGAGGGCCGGTGTCGGGGCGAAGCGCGACGATCTGCTCCAGCCGCCGGTCTTTCGCCCAGCGGACGAGTTCGCCGGGGAGATCGGCCGGCGTGGTGATGCTCGCCGCGGTGTTCCATTGTTCCGTCGCGCGGCGGGAGGTGTCTTCCAGCGCTTCTAACAGCCACTGCCGTTTCGATGCCGGGAAGCCGTGACGGTCCCACGCCGCGGAGTGGCCGCTGACGAGGATCGCGGCGAAGGTGTGTCCCGCGAGGGGCGAGGTTTCCGGCGAAAGATCCTCCTCGTGGATCCACAGCCCGGTGCTGGCGGAGGCTTGGAATTCCGACGGTGGAAGCTCCGCGCGGGTGACCGGTTCTTTCGTCGGAATACAGGGCAGGTGGGGCTGCGGGTGTTCGAATTCTGTCAGGCTGTCGGCCAGCGACTCGAGCAGCCCGGGCGCGAGGTACTTCTCGAGGTTGGATCGGCGGGCGAGGTAGGTCTTGCCCGGTGTCTGGAGTCCGGCGACCCAGCGCCAGGAGAGCGTGTTCGCGGCGGGATCGCCATCGAGCAGGTGCTTGAAGAAAAAAGCGGCACCGCTTTGCCACGGGAGTTTCGCCTCGTGGACCCACCACGCGGCGAACCACATCCGCGCGTGGTTGTGGAGGTAGCCGGTGGCGACGAGTTCGTTCGCGAAGTGATCGATCACCGCGTTGCCCGAATCGCCGGCCTCAACCCGTCGCGCGAAGTCGCTTTCCGGCAAGGTGGCGAGCGATTCGAGGTAGTCGCGCCAGACCTGCGGGCGCAGGGAAAGCCAGCTCTTCCAGTAGCGGCGCCAGTAGACTTCCTGGACGAACTTCTCCACGCGTCCGGCGGCGTGCCGGCCGAGCACGGCGGAGGCGACCTCGTCCTCGGAGATCAGCCGGTGGCGGATCGCGGGGGACAGCCGGGACACCGCCGGGTGGCCGGGTTGCACGTGGTTGCGGTCGCGGGCGTAAAGCGGGGCTTTCGGGAGAAAGGCCGCGAGTTGCTCGAGGGCCGCCGCGCGGGTGGAGGGGCAGATCATGGCGGAATCTGGCGGGTGATCCGATCCGCGCAAGACGGGCTGTCAGCTGTCGCGGCGCACCACCTTCTGCTGGAACTGGACCGAGACGCCCTCCATCGCGAGCGAGATGTCGTTGTGGCCCATGCCGGGCAGTTCGTTGTGCCAGAGGATTCGGCCGCTGGAGGCATCCAGCCCGAACAGGTGGCCGTAGCAGCCGGCAAAGACAACGCCGTCGTGAAGCAGCACCGAGACATCCTCGTGGCTGGTGCTGGCGAGGAAGTTGCCGCCTTGCAGTTTGGTGGCCCAGAGCTGGCGTCCGTTGCGTGGATCGATTGCCGAGACGTGGCCGTTGATGCCGATGACGAGGGGTTTCACGGGAGCCGTTCTAACCGCCCCGCGGTCCGCTGTCGTGCCCGAAAATCGCGGCGATCTTGCCCACGAAGGGCCGCAGCCTTTCAGGAGCTTGCTCGCGCCAGATCCGGAAGTGATCGGCGAGGCTCGCTTCCGGGCCGCGTTCGCCGAGGTTGAAAAAGGTCATCGCTTCCCAGCCGGCCGGTTCCTTCTCGAACAGGGGCAGCAGGCGGAGGGCGATGCGGTTGTTCTTTTCGCGCTGGGTCGCGTTCCCGCGGAGCGAGGTTTCTTCCGTGCGGAACCAGCGCGGGAAGTCCTTGTCGTCGGGGAATTCCTTGCGGGTCGCTTCCATCCGCTCCCCGGCGTAGCGGTGCAGGGCACCGGAGAAATCCCGCCAGTTGGGGTAGGGGGGCTCGGTCTTCCACGACTTCGCCATCGACCGCAGGGAGAACAGCGAGGCGGCCTCGCACAGCGATTCCTCCAGCCAGTGGTTCGGCTTCTTGCCCCGGATCCGCGGCTGGCGCCAGTCGTTGCTGTGGCCGGCCAGCGCGTGGAGGAACTCGTGGGCGAACTGGTAGGCATACTGGGCCCAGTAGGTGTCGCGGCAGTTCAGGCCGATCGCCACGCGCTGGTCGGCGGTGTGGTCGAAGAGGGTGATGGGGCTGCCCTCGTTCGGGAAGATGAAGAAGCCGCGGGTCTGCCAGCGGGTGTCCGGGCAATGCTTCCAGAGTTCCGTGGCGGCTGAGTTGATTACCGCGCGGATGTCGGCCGCGGAGGCCGTGCCGAAGTCGCCGGTGATCTTGAAATCGAGCAAGCGGCCCGCGCCTTCCGCGGGTTCGCCTTTCGCCCACCCGGCGGGCAAGGTTGCCGCGGCCAGCCGCAGGAAGCGGCGGCGGCCGATGCCGGCGGCGACGCGCGGGAGTTTCACGGCGCGAGGGCCCGGCGGATGGAAGGTTGTCCGACAAGGGCGGCAAACTCCGGCTGGAGGGTGCGGACGGCCTGGTTGAAGAAGGAATCCTTGGCGTCGTAGCGGAAGTTGCGCTCGAAGCGGCGGGTGGTCGTCGCCAGGACGCGGCCGGCGGGATCGAGCACCTGCGCGGTGGCATCGAAGTAGAGGATCGAGTCGCGGCCGCCGATCGGATTGGCGAAGTCGATCCACACGTCGTCGAGGCGGACCAGCAGGACCTTGCTGGCTCCCTGGCCGGCGAGTGCCGGGACGATTTCCGCGTTTTTCGCGAAGGGTTCGGTGACGAGCGTGCGGACCTCGGCGCCCTGGCTGCGGAAGCCGGCTTCGAGCTGGCGGGTCAGCCGTTCGGCGGCGGCCATTTTCGGATCGAGGATCGGCGTCGGGATCCCGTAGCTGAGGCGGACGCGCCCGTAGTAGCGGTCCTTGCGCATGCCGGTGGTGTTGGTGCGGTGGTCGGCGACCGCGATGCCGACCGGCGAGACCGTCTTGCCCTGCGGTGCGATGGCGGTTTGCTCCGGGGTGACCAGGGAGACGCAGGAGCAGGCGGCGAGGCAAAGGGCGGCGGCGGCAAGCCGGAGTTTGGAGAGGGAAGCCATGGCTGCAGCATCTGACGGAAGAAGATTGGCGAGTCAAGCGGCGCGGTCCGCGGAGTCGTGGACGGGCGGGTCGCGGGGTGCTATGGAGTCCTGCATGAATGCCCTCCGCACCTGGCTTTGCCTGATCCTTTGCATCGCGGGCCCGCTCCGCGCGGCGGAACCGGAGCCTCCGCCGTCGTCGCAGGAGGAAGCCTATCTTCCGGGCGTGGCCTTGAGCCAGGGCATCACCGAGATCACCGGGGTGGCGATCTCGCCTCTGCTCGGGGTCAGTTCGGTCGGGGCCTGGCGCTACTGGAAAACCCCGGCCGCGGGTCGGGCCTCGCTGCCGTGGTATGCCCAGCCCTGGGCCTGGGGCACCGGGCTGGCCTTGCTGGCCCTGTGCTTTCTCAAGGACTCGCTGGGAACGGCCTTGCCCGGCGTGCTGAAGAAGCCCTTCGACATGATCGAGCTCTTCGAGAACAAGGCGAGCGCGCTGGTTGCGAGCGGGGCCTTCGTGCCGCTGGTGGCGCAGGAAATGGCGGCCCACTGGCAGGCGGAGCGGGCGCTGGAAGTGCCGGTCGCGTCGATCGCCGGGCTGGCCTTCACCGGCGTCAACGCGGCATGGCTGATGGTGCCGGTCGCAGTGGTCGCGTTCCTGATGGTGTGGATCTGCAGCCACGCCATCAACGTGCTGATCATCCTGTCGCCGTTTTCGACGCTGGACGCCGGGCTGAAGCTCATGCGCACCGGCTTGCTGGCCATGGTCGGCCTGCTTTACGCGATCGCCCCGTGGCTGGCGGCCCTGATGTGCCTGGCGATCATCGCGGTCGCGGCCTGGCTGGCGCCGTCGGCCTTGCGGCTGGCGATCTTCGGGGCGCGCTACGCGGCGGACATCCTGCTGCCGTGGCGCGGGCGGAAGCGGGCGACGCCGGAGCAGCCGCACGCCTTCACGCTGGGCCGGGTGGCCGGCCTGCCGCCGCGGACCGGCGGGCGGATGGTGCTGTTAGAGGATGGCAGCATGGTCTTCCGCTACCGCCGCTGGTGCGTGCTCGACGAACGGACGGTGCCCTTGCCGGACGGGACGCGCCATGTCGAGAAGGGTCTGCTTTCCCCGGCGCTGGTCCACCGGTGCGGCGTGGAAGAGATGAAACTGCTGATCTTCCTGCCGCGCTACCGGGGTCATGAGGAGAGCATGGCCGGTCACCTGAAGCTCCACGGGGTGCGCGAGCATTCGCTGGCGCGCGGCTTCGCGGCGCTGAAGGAATGGGTGAAGGGCATCCTGCGGCGCGGCGACGACCGGCCGGTGGCGCGGGTGCCTTGAGGCCTGCGCCCGTGTCACCATCGCAAGTTCGATGGCGCGACTCGCGTTGTTAGGGGCGCGATGTTCCAATCCTCGTTGCCGACCATGAAAACCCTGCTTCTCCGGATTTCGACCGCCTGCGTCCTGACGGTCTCCTGCTGCCTTGCGGAGGGACCCTTCCTCAGTCCCGTCTTCACCGATCACATGGTGCTGCAGCGCGACCGCAAGGATCCGGTCTGGGGTTGGACCAAGCCGGGGGCGAAGGTCACCGTCACCTTGGCCGGCCGGTCGCTCGAGACGGTCGCCGGGGCCGACGGCAAATGGCAGATGTTGTTGCCGGAGATGCCGGCGGGCGGGCCGCACGTGATGACCGTTTCCGGTCCGGAAAGCGTGACCCTGAAGGACATCCTGATCGGCGACGTGTGGATCTGTTCCGGCCAGTCGAACATGGAGTGGAAGGTCGCCGCTTCCAAGGATGCGCAGGCCGAGATCGCCGCCGCGAACCATCCGCGGATCCGCTCGATCACCTTGCCGCACGTGACGGCGGCGGAGCCGCAGACGACTTTCAGCAGCGCCGGGTGGGAAGTTTGCTCGCCGCAGACGGCCGGCGGCTTCACGGCGGTCGGCTATTATTTCGGACGGAAGCTTCACGAGGAACTGAAGGTGCCGGTCGGGCTGATCCACACCTCTTGGGGCGGCACCATTGCGGAAGCGTGGGTCAGCAAGGAGGGCCTGGCACCGCTCGGCGATTTCGACGCGGCCCTCGCGGCGCTGGATGCCCAGGCCAAAGGAGGCGGAGCGAGCCGGCAGGAGGATTGGTTTGCCAAGCACGATGCCGGAACGAAGGAAGGGTGGTCGGGCGAGGCCTTCGACGATGCCGCGTGGACGAGGATCGAGCAGCCGATGCAGTGGACCGGTTCGACGGTGGCGGAACTGGCCGGGTTTGACGGCGTCGTGTGGTTCCGCCGGCCGCTGGCGCTTCCCCACGAGATCGAGGGCAAGGAGGCGGTGCTGCAGCTCGGCGCGATCGACGACGAGGACACGGTCTGGCTGAACGGCCGGAAGATCGGCGAGGGCGAGGGCTGGAACAAGGCCCGCACTTACAAGGTGCCCGCCGGTGTGCTGAAGCCGGGCAAGAACGTGCTCGCGGTGCGGGTGCTCGATCACAGCGGCGGCGGCGGGATGACCGGACCGGCGGACCAGATGAAGCTGGCCTTCGACACCGGCTTCCTGGCACTGCACGGACCGTGGCGCTACAAGATCGGCGCGGGGCTCGCAAACAACCCACCATTCCCGCGGCGTGCCGGAGGAAATCCGAACGTCCCCACCGTGCTCTACAACGCGATGATCTCCCCCTTGCTGCCCTATGGCGTGAAGGGCGCGATCTGGTATCAGGGCGAAAGCAATGCGGGTCGTGCGCAGCAGTACCGCAAACTTCTGCCCGCCTTGATCGGCGACTGGCGGAAGCGTTTCGGCCAGGGGGACTTCCCGTTCTACATCGTGCAGCTCGCCAATTTCACCCCGAAGCGGCCGGAGCCCGGCGAGTCGGATTGGGCGGAACTGCGCGAAGCCCAGGCGATGACCGGGAAGAAGGTCCCTCAGAGCGGGATCGCGGTGACCATCGACATCGGCGAGGCGGACGACATCCACCCGCGCAACAAGCAGGACGTCGGGAAGCGGCTCGCCCTTCAGGCGCTGGCCAAGACCTACGGCAAGGACGTCGTGGCCGCGGGGCCGGAGTTCAAGGCGGCGAAGGTGGAGGGCGGCGCGATCCGGGTGAGCTTCGATTCGGTCGGCGGCGGCTTGACCGCCAAGGACGGATCTTTGAAGGGCTTCGCGATCGCCGGGGAGGACAAGAAGTTCGTCTGGGCGGATGCGAAGATCGACGGCGACACCGTGCTGGTGTCTTCACCGCAGGTGTCCAAGCCGGTTGCGGTCCGCTACGCTTGGGCGAACAATCCGGATGCAACCTTGTACAATCAAGCCGGGTTGCCGGCGGGGCCGTTCCGCACCGACGACTGGCCGGGCGTGACCGACGGCAAGAAGTAGGCCGGCGGAAATCGGTGCGGGATTCGGCGGGGCTCATCCGTATCAGGCCGGATTCCGCCGAACCCTGCCTGCCGTCATGCGCTCCCTTGCCTTCCTGATCCTCGCCGCGACCCCGCTTGCTGCCGCCGAAGCCCCGCTCCGCGCGCTGCTGGTGTGCGGCGGATGTTGCCACGACTACGAAAAGCAGTCCGCCCTGCTGCGCGACGGCATCCAGGCCCGGGCGAACGTCCAGGTCGACGTGATCCGCAGCGAGGACAACGGGACCAAGCCGTGGTTCCCGATCTACGAGGACAAGGACTGGGCGAAGGGCTACGACGTGGTGATCCACGACGAATGCGCGGCCGACGTGAAGGACATGCCGTACGTGCAGCATGTCATCGACGCACACAAGAACGGCGTCGCCGCGGTGAACCTGCACTGCGCGATGCACAGCTACCGCACCGGCGACGACCGCTGGTTCGAGTTCCTCGGTCTCCAGTCGACCGGCCACGGTTGGCAGAAGCCGATCGAGATCGACTTCACCGTCGCCGAGCATCCGGTGACCAAGGGCTTGGCGAACTGGACCACGGGCGACGAGGAGCTCTACAACAGCGTCAAGGTTTTCGGCACCGCCACCCCGCTGGCGCTCGGCAGCCAGGTGCAGGGCGACGGCAGGAAGGACAGCGCGGTGGTGGTGTGGACGAACGATTTCCACGGCACGCGCGGCTTCAGCACGACGATCGGACATAACAACGAGACGGTCGGCGATGCCCGTTACCTCGACCTGGTGACGCGCGGGCTGCTGTGGAGCTGCGACAAGCTCAACGCGGAGTATTTGAAACCCTACGCCGGTCCGAAAGGCCGCACCACGGTGGTCCCGCCGAGGTCCGAGATGCGCGGCGAGCCGCCGGCGAATGCCACCTTGGTCACCGCCACCGCCTCGAGCGTCCAGCCGGACAACTGGCTCTGGAAAGCGGTCGACGGGGCGCCGGATACCCGCTGGTGCGCGGAAGGCCCGTCGTTCCCGCAGTGGTATCAGCTGGAGTTCGACAAGCCGCAGAAACTCACCGGCGTGAAGATCGTCTGGGAAAGCGGGAACAACGCGTATCGCCATGTCATCGAAGGCTCGGTGGACGGCAAGCAGTGGTCGGTCCTCTCCGAGGCAAGCGACAACAGCAAGCCCGGCGACACCGCGGCGGAGTTCGCGCAAACCGAGGTGATGTTTCTCAAGATCACCTGCAAGGGCACTTCTCAAGGCGGCTGGTCGAGCATCCGCGAGATCACGGCAAGCGGCGAAGGCGTCGGGCCGCTGTTCGCGAAAATCCCGGAGGCGGAAAAAGCCAAGATCGCCGATCCCTATCAGAAGCGCGGCAACACGATCCCGAAGATCGAGAAGCTGACGCCGGAGGAAGAAGCGGCGATTCTCAACGATGTGAAAGTCGCGGAGGGTTTCGATGTCAGCCTGTTCTCGACCGCCGCCGCGGCGAACTATCCGGTCTATGTCGCCGCCGCACCAAACGGCGACCTTTACGTGGCCAGCGATGGCAACGGCTCGCTCGGCCGCGAGCCGAACCGCGGGCGGATCGTGCGGCTGCGCGACACCGACCAGGACGGCCGCGCCGACCAGGTCACCGAGTTCGTGAAGGACGTCGATTCGCCGCGCGGCATGGTGTGGGATCACGACCGGCTCTACGTCGTGCATCCGCCGGACGTCAGCGAGTTCATCGACCACGACCGCGACGGCCAGGCGGACGAGCAGAAGACGCTGATCACCGGGATCGCGTTCGGGTTCAAGGACCGGCCGGCCGACCACACGACCAACGGGCTCAGCCTCGGCATCGACGGGTGGCTTTACATCGCGGGCGGCGACTTCGGCTTCATGGAGGCGACCGGCACCGATGGCAGGAAGGTGCAGCATCGCAACGGCGGCGTGATCCGTTTCCGACCGGACGGGAGCGGACTGGAAATTTTCAGCACCGGCACCCGCAACATCCTCGGCACGCCGATCAGCCCGCTGCTCGACCTGTTCTCCCGCGACAATACCAACGACGGCGGCGGCTGGGACGTGAGGCTCCATCACTTCACCGGTCTCGAGGATCATGGCTATCCGCGGATGTACATCAACTTCGGCGACGAGATCGTGAAGCCGTTGGCCGACTACGGCGGTGGCTCGGGTTGCGGGTCGGTTTACATCTCGGAGCCGGGCATTCCGAAGCCCTGGAACGACGCGCCTTTCACCTGCGACTGGGGCAGCGGCGCGCTTTGGAAACACACGGTGGAACCTCGAGGTGCGACCTTCGCCGAGACCGCGAAGCCGGAGCCGCTGGTCCGGGTCACGCGGCCGACCGATGCCGATGTCGACGGCATGAGCGCGATCTATCAGGCGAGTTGGAAAGGCGCGACCTTCAATTGGGAGGGCCCGGATGTCGGCTACATCGTCCGTGTCACGCCGAAGGGCTACACGCCGGAGCCGCTGCCGGATTTCGAAAAACTGAGCGATGCGGAATTGATCCAGCTGCTCGAATCGCCGAGTCAGGTCCGCGCGATGGAAGCGCAGCGCGCGCTGAACCGCCGGCCGGCGAATGCCGCGATGGCGCAGGGTTTGGTCGCGCTGGCTCGCGACGCATCGAAGCCGCTGGCCGGCCGGGTCGCGGCGGTGTTCGCGCTGGCCGACCGCGGGTTGAAGGCGGACGCCGCCGGGCCGGTGATCACTTTGCTGGCCCCGCTGGCGGCCGATCCGCAGTTGCAGCGCTTCGTGCTGCGCGCGCTGGGGGACATGGGTTTGGATCAACTGGCATCGGGCAAGTCGAGTGCACCGGCCGAGATCTTCGCCGCCGGGTTGAAGAGCGCCGATCCACGAACGCGGCTAGAAGCGATCGTCGGGGCGACGCGGCAGAACTTGAAAGTGTTAGGTAATGAGATCGCGACCCAACTCGGTGATGCCGATCCGGTGCTCGCCCACACCGCCTTCCGCGGTCTGGCGATGCTCGGCGCGGCGGAGGCTTGCTTCGCAGTGGTCGATCGCACCGACGCGCCTTCCGCTCAGCGGACCGGCGCGCTGCGCGCCCTAATGCGGATGCACCAGCCGGCGGTCGTCGATGGTCTGCTGGCACGGCTCGATCAACCGGCGCAAGCGGCCCGAAGAAACGACCTGTTAGGCGCGCTGTGCCGCTTGCATTTCCACGAAGGAACCTGGAAGGGCGACTCCTGGGGCACCCGCCCCGACACCCGCGGGCCCTACTATCAGCCCGAAGCGTGGAGCGAGACGCCGAAGATCGCAGCGGCCCTGAAGGCGGCGCTGGCCAAGGCGACGCCGGGCGAGGCTGCCTTCCTTGCCCGGGAGATGAAGCTCAACCGGATCGAATCGAACGACGCGCTCGATCGCTTGCTCGCGCTGGCGAACGATGATGCCGGTCTGGCTCCTGACGTCGTCGCACAACTCGCGGGAACCGAAAATGTCCCCGCGCCAGCCATCCCGATCCTGCTCAAGGCCGCCCGTATGGACGGCCCGCCGGCTTTGCTCGCGCAGGCGGTCGCCTGCCTCGCCAAGACCGACTCCGCCGAAGGCTGCGAGGCCTCGCTTGCCGCCCTCGACAAAATCCCGGCCGGCAAGGAATGCGACCAGGCCCGCCAGGCCTTCCTCGCCGCGCCGAAGCTGGAGAACCACCACCTCTTGTTAGAGAAGCGGGCGGAGAAGATGGACGGCGGCCCCGCGGTCTGGGCCGATGCCGCCTTGCTCGCCCTGAGCGCCCGCAAGGAAGGCAGCCCCGAATCGCGCGAGCTTTCGAAGAAGGCGATCGACAAGGGCTGGCAGGAATCCAAGCGCCGGATCCAGATCCTGCAGGCGATCCGGCTGACCGATTTCCACGGCCTCGACGAGCAGGTGCAACTCGCGGTGAACGATGCCGACGTCTCGGTCGCCAAGGAAGCCGCCGAAACGGCGAAGCACCTCAAGCTGGAGAAGCCGGTCGAGGACAAGACGCCCTTGGTCAGCAAGCTCAAGCCGGAGGAAGTCGTCGCGGAGATCCTCAAGACGAAGGGCAGCGTGGCGCTCGGCCAGCAACTCTTCGCCCGCCAGACTTGCACCGCCTGCCACGCGGCGAGCATGGACGAGCCTCAGAAGGGACCTTTCCTCGGCACCATCGCCCAGACCTATACCCGCGCCGATCTGGCGATGAACATCCTGGAGCCCGGCAAGACCATCGCCCAGGGCTTCGCGACGGAAATGTTCACGCTGAAGGACGGCACGGCGCAGATGGGCTTCGTCACCTTCGAGAGCGCGGAGGAGGTCAAGGTCCGCAACATCGCGGCGCAGGAATTCACCTACAAGACCGGCAACATCGCCAAGCGCGAAAAGCTGCCGAACTCGCTGATGCCGCCCGGGCTGGTCAGCGGCCTCACGCTGCGGGAGTTCGCGAGCCTGCTGGACTATCTGGAGAGCTTGTCGAAGAAGTAGTTCACAGCCGCTTCACCCGGATGTTCCGGTACTCGATCTTCATCGGCGGGCCGACGTGGACCTGGACGCCTAACAGACCGTTCATGCGGCGCTTCTCAGGATCCTCGTCGAGGACTTCGGACATCAGGACGCCGTTGGTGAAGTGCTTGAGGCGGTTGCCTTTGACGATCAGGTGAACCTGGTTCCAGTCGTTCTTCTTCACCTGCTTCTGGAGTTCTGCGCGGTCGCCGAGGACCTTGGCGACCTCGGGCTTTTGTCCGGGCTTGAGGACGACGCTCTGGCCGCGGTAGGCGAGGAAGGTGCGGCCGCGCTCCTCGTAGTTCTGGCCGCTCCACTGGTCCTGGCCGTCGATGTCGGCCTGGTAGCCTTGCATCGCCCAGTTCGTCGCGGGATCGGGCACCCGGATGCTGCGGTAGTTGATGCCGCTGTTGCCTTTTTCGGAGACACGGTATTCGAGTTTCAGCTCGAAGTCCGCCAGCTCGCCGCCGCGCCAGATGATGAAGGAGTTTTTCTTGAGCAGGGTTTCCGGCGTCACCTCGCCGATCAGCACGCCGTTCTCCGCCCGCCAGTAGGTCGGGTCGCCTTCCCACTGCTTGAGCGTGCCGTCGAAGATCGATTCGAAGCCGGCCTCGGGTTCCGCGGCGAGCGGGGAGAGGACGAGGCAAAGCGGGAGCAGCAGGCGCGGGAGATGCATGGGCCGTTTACGAGGGTGGCGGGGACGATCTACCGGAGTTAGGCAGGGCTTGGGGAGTCGGGCGGCAGGAAAGCCGCCCGTCCGCCGTCATGTCGAGCAGGGAGCTCGACACCCCAGTCGGGACAGGGAGCTCGACACTCCGGATCGAGCTGGGAGCTCGGAACGCGGGTGGGGTGGAGTGCCGCCTTGCAGGCGGCATGGGGGCGGGTTGTCGCCTTGGAGGCGACATGGGGCGAGGCGTTGGGAGTCGGGCGGCAGGAAGGCCGCCCGTCCGCCATCATGTCGAGCAGGGAGCTCGACACTCCGGTCGGGGCGAGGAGCTCGACACTTCGATTCGAGTAGGGAGTTCGACACTCCGCTCGGCCGGGGGACCGATTCGCATCGCTTCCAGCCTCATTCCCTTGGATGGCTCGAACGGTGTCAGAGGATTCGCCTCACCAGATCGCTCTCGCCCTGGAGAAACTCTTCCCGCCCGAGTTTCGCCTTCCCGGGGTTGTTCCGGATGTAGCGGGCGCACTTCTCGAAGTGATCCTCGTCGCGCACGATGCGGTCGAAGTAGCTTTTCTGCCAGATGCTACCGTTGGTTCCCTGCCTTTGATTGATCTGGCGCGCGGTGAAGCCCTTCCACGATTTCAGCAGGTCGGCCAGCGACGTGTCACCCACGAGACTTGCGAGAACGTGGACGTGATTCGGCATCACCACCCATGCGTGCAGCCGGCTGCGTTCGCCTTCGAAGTGCTGCAAGGTGTCCGCGACGATCCGGGCATTCGCGCGGTCGCGGAGGATGCAGGAGCCGAAGCCGTGGTCCAGCCAGCGTTCGAATCGGCCGGTGAACTTGCGGTGGAACTCCTTCTCAAGTTGCTCCGGCCAGGGTCGCGGCGCTTGTCGGGTGATCCATTCGTCGCGCTCGCGGATGAATGCTTGAAGCGGCTCCGCCGGAACCGCGTCCGCGAGCCGGAAGGTGAGGAAATAGACGGCTCCCGCTTGCTGGAGGTGAGGAAGCCGGCTCGTCGAGGTGCGGCTTGTGAGGAGGGGATTGTAGAAACGAAGAGGGTTGTCGCTCATGGTCAGACATGTGTTCAAAAGAACGCATTCTGTCAAGCGGGGAGGTCGTGGGCGTGGCGTTGGGAGTCGGGCGGCAGGAAAGCCGCCCGTCCGCCGTCATGTCGAGCAGGGAGCTCGACACCCCAGTCGGGACAGGGAGCTCGACACTCCGGATCGAACTGGGAGCTCGGGACGCGGGTGGGGTGGAGTGCCGCCTTGCAGGCGGCATTGGGCGGGTTTTCGCCTTGGAGGCGACATGGGGCGGGGCCTGGGGAGCGGGCGGCAGGAGAGCCGCCCGTCCGCCATCATGTCGAGCAAGGAGCTCGACACTCCAGTCGGGGCGAGGAGCGCGACACTCGGATCGGGGTGCGGAGCTCGGGATTCCAAGCCGGGCGTGCTTTACCGGTCCACCCGCGCGGAGCCGCCGCCGACGAGCTTCTTCACCTCGTCGACCGTTGCCATGGTGGTGTCGCCGGGGGTGGTCATCGCCAGCGCGCCGTGGGCGGCACCGTATTCGACCGCCAGCTTGGCGTCGTTGAATTCCATGAAGCCGTAGGCCAGGCCGGAGGCGAAGGAATCGCCGCCGCCGACGCGGTCGTAGATCTCGAGCTTCGGCCGGTGGGTCGCCTCGTGGAATTCGCCGGCGTGCCAGCAGACCGCGCCCCAGTCGTTGATGGTCGCGCTGTGGACGTCGCGCAGGGTGGTGGCGACGACCTGGAAGTTCGGAAACTCCTTCACCGCGCGCTCGATCATGTTCTTGAAGTTCTCCACCTCGATGCCGGTGATGTGCTCGCTCACGCCTTCGACCTCGAAGCCGAGCGACGCGGTGAAGTCCTCCTCGTTGCCGATCATCACGTCGACATACTTCGCGATCTCGCGGTTGACTTCCTGGGCCTTCTTCTGGCCGCCGATCGACTTCCAGAGGGAGGGGCGGTAGTTGAGGTCGTAGGCGACGATGGTGCCGTATTCCTTGGCCTTCTTGCAGGCTTCGATGGTGAGTTCGGCGGTGGTTTCCGACAGCGCGGCGAAGATGCCGCCGGTGTGGAACCAGCGGGCTCCGTGCTTGCCGAAGACGTCGTCCCAATCGACATCGCCCGGCTTCATCTGGCTGGCGGCGGTGAGGCCGCGGTCGGGGGTGCCTTTCGCGCCGCGGATTCCGAAGCCGCGCTCGGTGAAATTGAGGCCGTTGCGGATGGTGCGGCCGATGCCATCGAAGGGCTTCCACTGGACGAAGCGGGTGTCGACGCCGCCCTGCAGGATGAAGTCCTCGATCAGGCGGCCGATGTCGTTGTCGGCGAAGGCGGTGACCACCGCGGCGCGCTTGCCGAAGCAGCGGCGGAGGCCTCGGGCGACGTTGTATTCGCCGCCGCCTTCCCACGCCGCGAACTGCCGCGTGGTGCGGACCCGGCCGTCGCCGGGATCGAGGCGGAGCATGATTTCACCCAGCGAGATGATATCGAACTGGCAGGAGGCGGCGGTGCGGAGGGTTAAAGACATGGGGATTGGGGAATTGGGAGATTAGGAGATTGGGGTAATTGAGGGAGGGATCACTCGTCGGAAGGGATGACGCCGTTGGCGCAGGCGATGGGGCGGGTGCCGTTGAGGAAGTTGAGGAGATTGTCGAGGGACTTCTTGGCCTGGCGGGGGACGCTTTCGAAGGTGCGGGAGCCGATGTGGGCGGTGACGATGACCTTCGGGTGGTGGAGCAGCGGGTGGTCGGCTGGCGGGGGTTCCTCTTCCATCACGTCGGTCCCGTAGCCGGCGAGGCGGCCGGAATCGAGGGCCTCGAGGATGGCGGCGGAGTCGGCGAGTTCGCCGCGGCCGGTGTTCACGACGTAGGAGCCCTCGGGCATCAGCGCGAGGCGCTCGCGGTTGATGAGGTGGTGGGTCGCGGCGTTGAGCTTGGTGTGCGGGCTGATGATGTCGACGGCGGCGAAGAGCGACTCGACGGTATCGTGGCGGATCACCCCGTACTGGGCCGCGACGTCTTCCGGCCAGAAATTGCCGAAGCCGTGGATTTCCATGTCGAAGCCGTGGGCGCGGCGGGCCATTTCCTGGCCGATGCGGCCCATGCCGATCAGGCCGATGCGTTTGCGCCACAGCTCGTGGCCGGTGATGCGGAGCCACTTGCCCTGGCGGGTGGCGTTGACCGTTTCGACCAGGTTCTTCTGCATCGCCAGCAGCAGGCAGAAGGTGTGCTCGGCGACGGTGGTGTGGTTGACGCCGGGGGTGAAGAGGACGGGAATGCCGAACTCCTTGGTCGCGGCGATGTCGATCTTGTCGAGGCCGATGCCGTATTTGGAGATGACCTTGAGGCGCGGCAGGCTTTTCTCGATGACCTCGCGGGTGATCGCGTCGTCGCCGCAGAGGAAGGCGTCGAATTCGCCGGCGAGTTCCAGCATGCGGGCCTCGGTCAACGGGCCGCGCTCGCGGACGATCTCGAAGCCCTGGCTTTCGAGCTGGGCGTGGTGGGGTCCGGGGGTGTCCTGGAAGCTGCAGGTGGTGAGGAGAACGCGGGTGGGCATGGCAGGCAGGCGGGTTTTGGAGGGATTCAATCTGTCATACAAGTGGGAAGTCGGGCATCGCCCGGGCGGATGACGGCCGTGGCCGGACCGCGGCTTTCTGGCAGGTGCGGGCGGCTTCCGCCACTGCAAAGGGAAATCCCCTTGATCCGCGTCCCCGATCCTGATGGACTTACGCCAGTGAAGACGTCAACTCCCCCCCGTCTGTTAGTTGTGCCGTTCGCGGTTTGGCTGGCGCTGCCGGGATGCCGGGAGAAGACCGGGGCTGCGATGGATCCCGAATGGCTGAAACTGGAAGCCGACCGGGTGAAGCTGGTCCACGAGGTGGAGCTGGCGAAACTGCGGCTCTCGAAAGTGGAGAACCGCGACGGCGAGCGTGCCGGCTTGAGCGGCTTGCTGGACCGCGAGGTGGAGCGGCATGCCCTGCTGGAGGAGAAAGCGGCGATGCTGGAGGAAGAGGTGGCGGAACTCGATGCCCGGCTTTCGCACGAGAAGGCGGAGATTTTGCAGTCCCTGAGGTCGGCGGCGGTCGGCCGCTCCTTCGACCAACTGTCCGGAGACCGCGGCAGGAGTTTCGAGCAGGTCGTGATCACCCGGGTGACCGACGTTGGCATTGAATTCCGCCACGCCACCGGGACCGCGCGATTGGCGGCGGCGGATTTGACGGCGGCCCAGCAGGGGCTTTTCGGGATCGATCCCGGGATTTCCGGAGAAGCGCTCGAAGAAGAGGAGGCGGTCGCCCGCGCCTACGGCCAATGGGTTGACGGCCGGGTGGCGGTCGCCAGGGCCGAGGAGAAGGAGGCCGAGGCGGCCCGCCTGGCGGCGGAAGCGGCGCGGCCGAAACCCCAGCCGGTGGTGGCTGCGGCCGCTCCGGCCAGGACCCGCTTGCGGGACGAGCCGCGGGACGTGGGACGGCATACCATCTGGTATCCTTCCTACTACTCCCGCTACCGCTACAGTTACTATCGTCCGGGTTACAACCCGTGCTACACGCCCTCTCCCTACGTTGTTCCGCTCTACCCGAGCATCCGGGTGGCGAGCGGCAATTGGAGCTACACCCCGCGTGCGGGCCGCTGTGTTTCGTCGCCGGTGATCCCCCGGCCTACCACGAGTTCCTTTTCTTTCCCATGAATTCCTCCCCGTTCCGATGGTGGCGTCCGGCGGGCGCGCTTGCGCTCTGCCTTGTTTTCAGTTCCTGCGGCGACGATCCCGAACTGGTGCGTCAACGCGAGGCCCAGAAGGTGGAGATCAGCAAGCTGGAAGGCGAGCTGGCAATCCTCGAGGAGAAGCTGGAGCAGGTGCCGCCCGACCGCAGCAAGGAGGTCGAGCAGTTGAAGGCGGACGCCGAGACCAACCGGGCCCAGATCGCGGAAGTCGAAGCGGAGATCGAAGCTCTGGAGCGCGAGAAGGCCGATATCGAAAAGCAGCACGAGGCCTATCGCCGCAAGTACGTCGTCCGCTGAACCTCTCACCAACTCCTTGAACCATGGGATTTTCCGATCTTCTCACCAGCAGCCGGGGACCGGGCGTCATCGGCACCTTTCTGGCGCTCTTCGTCCTCGTCGGTTTCGGCACGCTCTACATGTTCGTCTTCGATGAAGGCCTGCAGGGCGGGCAGAAAAAGATCGAGGCGGTGATCCGCGACCAGGGCACCTTGATCGGGACCCAGAAGATCCAGATCGAGAACTTCAAGACCCGGATCGAGGATGCCAAGCGCCTGAAGGCCGTGGCGGACGAAGCCGACGCCCTGAAGCTGCGCGCCGAGAACGGGGCGAAGCGGCTGGCCGATCTGCGCGAGGCCAAGACATCGGCCGAGGCAGCCGTGGCGGCGGCCGACGAGGCGTGGGCCAAGTATCGCGATGAATACCGCGCCTCCGAGTGGGCGGCGGCCGAAGGCGAGGAGCTGGGTGACATCACGACCGTCTCGGGGCGGAAGTACGAGAAGGTCAAGATCCGCAAGGTGGATCACAAGGGCATCCAGATCACCGACACCACCGGGCCGAAGTCGATCGACAGCGCGGAGCTGCCGCCGGAGCTTCAGGACCGCTTCCAGTTCGACGAGGAGATCAAGAAGAAGGTGTTGGAAGACGAAGGGGATGATTTGGAGATTTTCGGCGACAACGTGGAAATCGCCACGCTCGCCAAGAAAGGCCAGGACAAGCTCGCGCGCGCGGCGGAACTCGAGAAGCAGGTGGAGACGGCGAACGCCGCGATCCAGAAGGCCCAAGCCAATGCTCCCTTGAATCAGGCGGCGATCGAGCGCAAACGGCTGGCGATCGCCTCCGAGAAGGCGAAGGTCGGCGGCATCAGCCGGGCGCCCCAGATGGAGCAGGAACTCCGTGACATGGAGCGGGCCGCGAAGCAGATCCGCGACTCGATCCCGGCCAATGAACGGATCGTCCGCGACGGCAACCGCGAGATCGCCGCGCTGCGCCAGGAGGTCGAGGGCATCAAGGCGCAGATCGCGAAGATCAAGAGCGATCTCAAGGCGAAGGCACCCCAGCCTTAGGTTCGATGATCGGGGATTCCAACGATCAGTCCGGCACCGTGGGATTCCTGGTGGGGATGGTCGTGCTGGTCTTCGCCGGGATCGTGTTTTCGCTGATGGTGGACAAGCGCTTCCGCTTTTCCAGCGGCAAGGCGGAGCTGGAACAGGAGGTGCAGGACCTGCAGCGGGCGGTGGAGAAGATGGAGTTCCGCGTGGAAGCGGTCCGGGAGCAGTGGAAGAAGGAGGTGCAGCCTTTCGAGGGGCATGCGGAGGAGCTGCGGGCATCCGGGGAAATCGCCCGGGATCTGTCCCGCAAGCTGGCCGCGCTGCGCGGGCGGCAAACGGCGCTGGAGGAGGAAATCGTCGCGGCGGAGAATGCCTTTCGGGAATACCGCACGAAATTCCGTTCCCAGGCCCGTCTGGCCGCGGCCGGGGAGGCACTGGGCGAGCTGAAGGTCCGCAGCGGCCGGACTTACCAAGCCGTGACCATCGGCCGGGTAACGCCGGTGGGGATGGAGATCCGGCATTCGGATGGGATCGCCCTGTTGCGTCCGGAGGACCTCGACGATTCCTGGCAGGAGCGCTTCGACTGGCATCCTGAAGAGTTGCAGAAACCGCAGCCGGTGGTCGCTGTGCCCAAGCCGGCCGCCCCGGCGGCGGATAAGCCGGCAAGCGATCCGCCCGATCCCGAAGCGCTGGCCGAGCAGTCGGAGGCCCGGAAGCTGGCTGCCCTCCGCCGCGATGTCAGCGAGGCCCGTCGCTTCCTCGACAAGGCGGAAGCCGAGCTTTCCCGGGCCCGCGACGAGTCGAGGAACAGCCGCGGGGCCTCGGTCCCCGGAAGCCTGGAGACCTGGACGGAGAAGATCCAGCGGCTCGAATCGATGGTTTCGAAGTTCCGCAGCCAGTATGTGACCGCCCGCGGCAAGCTGGCGGCGAGCGCCCCGGGCGATCCCTTGTTGCAGCAGCCGGCCGACCGCTGAGGGCCGGCCCGGGTTCCTCAGGCCAAAGCCAGCCTGGAGTCCGCGGCGAGCTTGCCGGTCAGGCTGTCCCAGCCCCCGGGCGTCTGGAGGTTGAAGACGTGGAGGTAAAGGGCCACCAGCTTCGGATCGAAGGACTCGAGCAGCGCATCGACCGCGCCATCGAGCTTCGCGGCGTCCAGCGCCTTCGGCAGGTCCCCGGTGACCGAGCCCTTGCCATCGTGCTGGATCTCCATCGCGTCGCAGAACTTCGCCAGCATCGGCTGGTTGCCGGCCATGAACCAGGCTTGCAGCAGGTGCTCGCCGATGGTGTCGGCTTGCCGACCGCGGAGGGTCTTGAGGATCCAGGCGTATTGCTCGGTCACGGGCTTCTTCTGGATGAAGACGAGCCTGAGCTTGCGGCTCTGGGCGAGGGTGGCGACGGCGGACTTGTAGACGTTGCGGTCGTTGTCGCGGAACCAGTCGAGCATCTGCGTGACAAGGGCGGGATCGACGGCGTTGTAGAGTTCGTGGGCTTTCACGGTGGGAAATCGGCTGGCGCGACTCCAAGCGAAGCCGCCGGAAATGCCAAACACGGATTTGAAAAATGCGCGCTTCGTTCCGGGCAGCGGGCTTGTCCGGGCGGTTCCGGTCCGTTAACCTGCCGCCATGACGCCGCATCCCGAGCTTTGGAAGACCGTGCGCTGGGTGGCCGTGCTGCTGACGCTGGGGATTCTCGTATGGATGGGCCTGCGGACCTTCGAGCGGGGTGTCGGCGGCACGGTGACCGGGCTGGAGAGGGTGCTCGGCGCGATCACCGGATCGGAAACCCGCATCGTGGAAGGCCGGGCGGAGATCCGCGAGACTTCGGAGATTTCGGAACTCGCCTTGGCGGAGATGAGCCTGTCGGCGACCCGCAGTTTCGAGAACGAGGCCTTCGTGCTCCGCTACTTTCCCGCCGGCACCAAGCGCCTGATCGTTCGGGGGCACTACAAGGTGAAGGCCGGCTACAAGCTCAAGCCGGGTGTTTCCCTGTCGATGAAGGACGGCAAGCCGGTGGCCCGCTTCCCCGAGCCCGAGATCCTGTCGGTGGAACTCATCGACTACCAGCCCCTGAGCGAGAAGGACGGCTGGGCCAACGACATCACCGCCGAAGACCGGGCGCAGCTGCTGCGCGAACTGAGGAACCAGATGCGCATGGAGGCGCAGAACAACGGGCTGTTGGACATGGTGGAAGCGACGCTCCGGACGCGGTTGCGCGATCTGTTAGGCGCGGACGAGGTCGTGATCGAGCGGCCGGAGAAGTGAAGATTGCCGGGTCGCCGGCGTTTCATTGGTCCGGGGAATCGCCGAGGACCCGCGTCAGCCAGTCGCGGGCCGCGTTCCGTGCCGCGGACGGCCGGAGCAGCCAGGCGTCGCTGTGGTTGCGGAAGCCGCTCTCGAGGAAGGTGAAGCTGCCTTCGATAGCGGACTGTTCCAGATAGGCGCGGGTGGCATCGAGTCCGTGCTTTCCGCCGGCCGCTTCGTGGCAGATCAACTGCGGCCTGCCTTTCAGCCGCGCGAGGCGGCGCCGGGCGGCAGCGCGGTCCGAGCCGTCGAAGGGCCATCGTTCGTTCACCCCGTCGTAGTGGCTGAAGCACGCGAATCCCCGCCACAGGCCGGCGATCGCGTCGTCGTGCAGGCCGATGGCGTTGACGGCGATCGCGCCGCGCGAGAAGCCGCAAAGGATCACCCGCCCGGGGTCCCCCGAGAAGCGTTCGCAGAGAGCCGGGACGGAGCGCTTGATGAAGGCCACCGTGCTGTCGGGTTGATGGCCCGGGGCGTCGCCCCACCAGGTGACGGCGACCGCATTGCCCGTCTGGTTGAGAAAGGGAAGGCAAACCCACACGCAACCGCGGCCGCCGCTCAGCCCGTAGCCGAGGGAGCATCCCTCCGGCAGTCCGGTGCAGGTGTCCCCGAGGTCGTTCTTGAACTTCCCGTTTCCGGGCAGTTCGACGATCACGGGAAACTTCTTTTCCGGCGACCAGTCCACGGGAAGATAAACGACCACCGGCGGGCTGCCGCGGAAAAGTTCGAAGCGCACCCGCTTTCCCGCCTGCGGTGCTCCAGCGACGGTTTCCGGAACTTTCAGATCCGCGGGCACCGAGGTCATGTCGGGTGCCGGGGCCGCCGGGCTGGATGCGATCAGTGCCGCCGCCAGCAGGTAGGGCAGGCCGCGCGGCGGACGCGGTTTCATCGGGAGCGGCGGCTTCATGTCTGGTCGATGGGGATCCGAGGCCTTTCACCCCGCGAACTTCCCCACGGAGCCATGCCCTCATGAAACCATGCAGGTTCCGGCCGGCCCGGCAAGCGCCCGGACCAGGTCGGCGGCACGATGATGCCGCAGCATCGGGGCGCCCTGGCCGGCGTAGAACAAACCGTCGCCGTTCGCCTTGAGCGGGCGGGTCAGTTCCCCTTGCAGGGGGTAGCCAAGGTGGACCGCGGGCGATGCGTCCAGTGCGTCAAGCATCGGTGAGACGATGAAGCGGGCGAGTCGTCCTGACACCCGGTCGCTCAGTCGGGTGTGGCGCGCGGCCGCATGGAAGAGGCGGCGTTTGTGCTCGGGGAGGGCACCGGATTCCTCGCAGGCGAGAAACGCGGTGCCGACCTGGACCGCACCGGCGCCCAGGGTCAGGGCGGCGGCCACGCCCTGCGCGTCGGCGCTGCCGCCGGCGGCGACCACCGGGATCTTCACCGCCTCGACGACCTGGCGCACCAGCGCCAGCGTGCCGTGGAGGGAATCGGCGGCCGGCCTGAGGAAGGACGGGCGGTGGCCGCCGGCTTCGAATCCGGTGGCCAGCACGAGGTCGACTCCGGCTTCTTCGACGGCCAGCGCTTCGTCGAGCGTGGTGGCCGCGCCCATGGTGACGATGCCCCGCTTGCGGCACTCGGCGAGGATCTCCGGCGCAGGGATGCCGAAGACGAAGCTGAAGACCGGCGGCCCGGCGCGGAGGATCGCTTCAGCCTGGCGCTCGAACGAGAGCGGGCTGGACTTCACGAACGACGGGGCCTCGACGCCATGCTTGCGGTAAAGCGGGCCAAGCGCGAGCACGGCATCGTCAAAGTCGGCGGCGGCCGTCGGCGACACCGGATCCTCCCGGTTGACCCAGAGGTTCATCACGAAGGGACCCGCGGTTTCCGCCCGGATGGCACCGGTGACCCGGACGATTTCCTCCGGTTCTAACAGATGGGCGCCGTAGGAACCCATGCCCCCGGCATTCGACACGGTGGCGGCGAGCTTCACGGTGGAAAGCCCGCCGCCGAAGGGACCCTGGATCACCGGCAGCCGCATCCCGAGCCGGGCGAAGGCAGCGGTGGAGGAGATCATGCGGGGAAGCGGTCGCGGATGATCACTTCTTCATCGGAAAGCCGCTCGCCGCGCGGCCAGACCGGCTTGGCTTGGTTGCCGATGGCGATCATGAAGCTCAGCGCATGGTCATCGGGCAGGTGGATGAGCTTGGCCACCGCTTCGGCATCGAAGCCCACCATCGGGCAGGAGTCGTAGCCCATGCCGCGTGCGGCGAGCATCAGGGTCATCCCCGCGAAGGCGGTCGATCGCATCGCCTCGTCGCGGATCAGGGTCGGCTTGCCTTCGTAGAACGGCGTGAGCGCGGGCACCAGGATGTCCTGCACCTCCTGCGGGGCATGAGCCCAGTAGCGCTGCGGGTTCCTGGAATGCGCCTTGAGATCGGCGCAGAGGATCACCAGCAGCGAGGCGTCGGTCACCTGCGACTGGTTCCAGGCCACCGCCCGGATCTGCTTCCGCAGTTCCGGGTCCTCCACCACCACGAAGCGGTAGTTCTGCATGTTGAAGGACGACGGGGCGAGCTTCGCCAGGCCGAGCAGGCGAGCGGTTTCCGCGTCGGTCATGCGGTGGTCCGGGTCGAAGTGCTTCACGGAGCGGCGGGTCTCGATGGCTTCCAATGCGGTCATGGTGGATTCGGTCATGGCGGCGGCACGCTAGGACAGAGGTTACTTTTGTAAACCACATGACTTGCGGAAACCAAAGAATCGGGTTACCTCGCGGAAACCACCGATCGTCCATGGTTGCCCGCAGGAAGAATCCGGTTCCACCGCCTCCCGACACCTGCCCTTTGGCCGAGTGTCTCGGGATCATCGGCGGGGTGTGGACGCCCGGGATCATCTGGTATCTGGGCCATTCGGCGCGGACCTTCAGCGAGCTGAAATCGGATCTCAAGGGGGTCTCGGCGAAGGTGCTCTCGTCGCGGCTCAAGAAGCTGGCGCGGGACGGCGTGCTGGAGCGCAGCGTCAAGCCCACCTCGCCGCCGACGGTGGAATACGCGCTGACCGACCTGGGCCGGGAACTGAAGCCGGCGATCGAGGCGATCGTCGCGGTCGGTCAGAGGCTGAAGGAGCGGCGGGCGGGGAGGAAGCGGTGAGATGTGGTGAGGGCGTGGTGGTTCTTGCTGCGTGGAAGCCGCGGGGGCTTTCTCAATGGCTTTCCACCCGCGCGGAGGGGGTGGGATTGCCTGCGGCCATGCGAAAGTGCGCTGCGCGGTTGCTGGATCTGCTCGCGAAGCTCGCTCCTGCGTTCAAACCCAAGGCCTGCGGCAAGGGTTCTCATCCCACCCCCTCCTCGGGCAATGCGGGCCGCGAAAACTTTCGGCATCGAACTGGGATTCCGGTCCTCTTCGTGAATATGGCGGAGGGGGTGGGATTGCCTTCGGCCATGCGAAAGTGCGCTGCGCGGTTCCTGGATCTGCTCGCGAAGCTCGCTCCTGCGTTCGAACCCAAGCCTTCGCAAAGCCTCAGGATGGGTTCTCATCCCACCCCCTCCTTGGGCAATGCGGGCCGCCTGAACTGGCGATGTTGAATGAGGGTGCGGGTCGCTCTCGTTAATTTGGCGGAGGGGGTGGGATTCGAACCCACGGTTGGTTGCCCAACTTCGGTTTTCAAGACCGACGCGATAGACCACTCTGCCACCCCTCCGGAGGTCGGGTCACCCGGCGGATTGTTGGCCGCATGGCTCCCGGTGCAAGGCAAAAGCCGGAACGAAGGAAAGCCGAAGACCGCGGATCGCAACGGACCGTCGCCAGGGAATGACGCGGAATTTGCCTTGCGCGCGAACGGAAACCGTCAAATGCTGGCGGCGAAACGTTACAAACCTGAGCAACAAACTAAGGTAATGCTTCCCGAGCACGCTCCCTTCTCTCCCGATCAACGCCGCGCCGTCGAAATCGCGCTGGCGGGCCTCGATCCTTCCCAGCGCTTTTGGCTTGCCGGCTTCCTGTCCGCCGGAGGGGCTCCGGCCACTGCGGCGGCACCCGCCGCGGCGGGGTCGACCAAGCTGACCGTGCTCTACGGCACCGAGTCGGGCAATGCCGAGAAGCTCGCCGACCTGTCGGTCAAGACCGCCAAGAAGCGCGGTTTCCAGGCGGTGGCCAAGAACATGTCGGACCTCGCGCCGGCCGATCTGGCGAAGTTCGAGAACCTGCTGGTGATCGTCAGCACCTGGGGCGACGGCGAACCGCCGGAAAGCGCGACCGCCTTCTACAAGGAGTTCATGAACGGCAGCGGACCTGAGCTGAAGAAACTGCGCTTCTCGGTCTGCGCGCTGGGCGACACGGCCTATGAGAAATTCTGCCAGACCGGCAAAGACATCGACGCCCGGCTGGAGAAGCTCGGCGCGACCCGGATCCACGCTCGCCAGGATTGCGACGTCGAGTTCGAGGAACCCCACGCCACGTGGCTCGATGCCGCGTTGAAAGCCTTCGGACCGTCGGCTGCCGGGGCGACGCTGGAAGTCGCTACCGCCGCGCCGGTCGCGACCGAGTTCGGCAAGAAGAACCCGTTCCCTTCCGAGTTGCTCGAGAAAGTCCTGCTCAACGGCAAGGGCACCACCAAGGAGACCTGGCACTACGAGCTGTCGCTCGAAGGTTCGGGAATGAGCTACGAGCCCGGCGACGCGCTGGCGGTGATCCCGGTGAATGCGCCTGACATCGTCGAAGGCATCCTGAAAGCATCGAAGCTCTCCGGCGGCGAAAGCGTCGAGGTGAAAGGCAGCGGTTCCAAGTTGCTGGCGGACGCCCTGCGCGAGGACTTCGACATTACCGCGTTGTCCCGCGCCGTGTTGACCAAGCTGCAAGCGCTCTCCGGATCCGAAAAGCTCGCCGCCTTGCTGGCCGACGACGCGAAGGACCAGCTCAAGGACTACCTGTGGGGTCGCTGGATCGCCGACGCGATCGCCGACTTCGCGCCGGGCGGCCTGGCCGCCGCGGACCTCGCTTCGATCTTCCGCAAGCTTCCGCCGCGGCTTTACTCGATCGCCTCCAGCCCGCTCGCCCATCCCGGCGAAGTCCACCTCACCGTGGCCTCGGTCCGCTACCAGGCCCACGGCCAGCCGCGGAAGGGCGTGGCCTCCACCTACCTCGCCGATCTCGTCGAAAAGGGCGGTCAGGTGCCGGTCTACACCCACCAGAACAAGAACTTTCGCCTGCCGGCTTCGTCCGACACGCCGGTCATCATGGTGGGGCCGGGGACCGGTGTCGCGCCGTTCCGCGCCTTCGTCGAGCACCGCGCGGCGCTCGGGAATCCCGGCAAGAACTGGCTGTTCTTCGGCGACCAGCGCTACACCTACGACTTCCTCTACCAGACCGAGTGGCAGGAGCATCTCAAGGACGGCAACCTGACCAAGCTCGACGTCGCCTTCTCCCGCGACCAGCCCGAGAAGGTCTACGTCCAGCACCGGATGATCGAGCGCGCGAAGGACCTCTACGCCTGGCTTCAGGACGGCGCGCATTTCTACGTCTGCGGCGATGCCTCGCGCATGGCCCACGACGTCCACGAGGCCCTGATCACCGTCGTCGAAAAGCAGGGTGGCTTCTCCCGCGAGGTCGCCGAGGCCTACGTCGAGGACCTCAAGAAATCCAAGCGCTACCAGCGCGACGTCTACTGAAGTTCCAAGTCATCCCCCTTCGCCAAGGCTACGGGGGACAAGCAAGTTCCAAGTTCCAATTTTCAGACGCCATGAGCGAAAAGAAACTCTCCGTCAACGAAGGCATCAAGACCCGCTCGAACTACCTGCGCGGGACGATCGCCGAAGGCCTGGCCGACCTTTCGACCGGCTCGATGTCCGAGGACGATCAGCAGCTGCTGAAGTTCCACGGCACCTACCAGCAGGACGACCGCGACCTGCGCAACGACCGCCGCAAGCATCGGCTCGAGAAGGCCTACTCCTTCATGATCCGGATCCGCGTTCCCGGCGGCGTGGCGACGCCGCGGCAGTGGATCGAGACCGACCGCCTCGCGACCCAGTTCGCCAACGGCACGATCAAGCTGACCACCCGCCAGGCCTTCCAGTTCCACGGCATCATCAAGTCCAACCTCAAGCGGACCATCGCCGAGATCAACCAGGCGGCGATGGACACCATCGCGGCCTGCGGTGACGTGAACCGCAACGTGATGTGCAATCCCAATCCCTACCTCTCCTCGGTCCACGCCGAGGTGTTGAAGGCGGCGCAGGACATTTCCACCCACCTCACCCCGGCCACCCGCGCCTACCACGAGATCTGGCTGGACGGCGAAAAGATCGAGTCGACCGAGGAGGAGCAGGAACCGATCTACGGCAAGACCTACCTGCCGCGGAAGTTCAAGATCACCATCGCCGTGCCGCCGAGCAACGACGTGGACATCTTCGCCAACTGCCTGTCCTTCATCGCGATTGTCGAGGACGGCAAGCTGGTCGGCTACAACGTCGCCGTCGGCGGCGGGATGGGCTCGACCCACGGCAACGAGGCGACCTACCCGCGTCTGGCGGACGTCATCGGCTTCTGCACGCCGGAGCAGGTCGTGGATGTCGCCGAGAAGGTGGTGCTGGTGCAGCGCGACTTCGGCGACCGCACCGACCGCAAGCACTCGCGCTTCAAGTACACCGTCGACGACCACGGTCCGGAGTGGATCCTGGCCAAGCTCAACGAATACCTCGGCTACGAGCTGGGCCCGGTGCGGCCGTATGAGTTCACCGACAACGGCGACCGTTTCGGCTGGGTCGAGGACGAGAACGGCAACTTCCACTACACGCTCTTCGTCGAAGGCGGGCGGGTGCTCGACACGCCCGGCTATCCGATGCGGACCGGTTTGTTGGAGATCGCCAAGGTACACGACGGCGACTTCCGCCTGACCGCGAACCAGAACCTGATGATCGCGAACGTCTCGGTGAAGAAGCGCGCGGAGATCGAGGCCCTGCTGGAGAAATACGGCATGGCGAAGAGCCACGAGCGCAGCGCGTTGCGGCTGTCGTCGATCGCCTGCGTCGCCCTCCCCACCTGCGGCCTGGCCTTGGCCGAGGCCGAGCGCTACCTGCCGGTGGTCATCACCGACTTGGAGGAAGAGCTCGAAGCCGCCGGCTTGCGCCACGACGCAATCACCATCCGCATGACCGGCTGCCCGAACGGCTGCGGCCGTCCCTTCATCTCGGAGATCGGCTTCGTCGGCCGCGGTCCGGACCGATACAACCTCTACCTCGGCGGCGGCCACGCCGGCCAGCGGCTCAGCAAGCTGTATCGGCAGGACGTCCATGCCAGCGAGATCCGCGGCCTGCTCGCGCCGATCTTCCAGCGCTACGCGAAGGAGCGGAACGACGGCGAGCGCTTCGGCGACTTCGTGATCCGCGCCGGCTACGTCGCGGCCACGGTGCAGGGCGCGGACTTCCACAAGAACATCAAGGAAGAGGCGCTGAAGAACTGAAACAGGTCCCATAGGACTTGTAAGACCTATTAGCCCCATGACTGACACTCTACCCATCACGGAGGCTGAAATCATCTCCGCGGACCTCGCCCGCCTGAAGGCCGGCGAGCGTCTGGAATTGCTGCACGACCGCTACGGCAGCCGTTTGGTCGCGTCGACGAGCTTTGGTCTGCAAGCAGCGGTCATGCTCAAGCTGATCGCCGACCACGCGCCGGGAATCCCGGTGGTGTTCATCGACACCGGTTACCATTTCCCGGAGACCTACCGCTACGCCGAGGAGCTGACCAAGCGCTTCGGCACCGACCTGCGGATCTACCAGCCGACCCATTCCGCCGCGCGGATGGAGGCGCTCTATGGCAAGCTGTGGGAGCAGGGCAAGGAAGGGCTCGACCAGTACGGCATCTTCACCAAGGTCGAACCGATGGACCGCGCCTTGCGGGAACTCGGCGCCGACGTCTGGATCAGCGGGGTCCGCCGCAGCCATTCGAGCACCCGCCTGGAGCGGCCCTTTGCGGAGCAGCAGAAGAAGACGCTGAAGGTCTATCCGATCCTCGATTGGCCGGACGCGCAGGTTTCGTCCTACATGCACGATCACGGCTTGCCGCCTCATCCCCTGGCCGCTCAAGGTTACGTCACCATGGGCGACTGGCACAGCACCCGGCCGGCCGTCGATGGTCTCGACGCGGAAGCCACCCGCTTCAACGGCGAGAAATACGAGTGCGGCCTCCACCTCGATTCCGGCAACTCCGATTTCCAGATCTAACTTCCCAACCCCACACGTCCATGCCCATCGCAGACTCCATGGTTGCCACCGTCGGCAACACCCCGCTGATCCGCCTCCACAAGCTGACCGAGGGCCTCGGTGCCGAGATCCTCGTGAAGGCCGAGTTCTTCAATCCGCTGTTCAGCGTGAAGGACCGCATCGGCAAGGCGATGATCGAGACCGCCGAAAAGGACGGCTCGCTCAAGCCCGGCGGCCTGATCATCGAGCCGACCTCCGGCAACACCGGCATCGCGCTCGCCTTCGTCGCCCGCGCCAAGGGCTACCGCATCATCCTGACCATGCCCGAAAGCATGTCGATCGAGCGCCGCGTGCTGCTCCGCCTGCTCGGTGCCGAGCTGGTGCTCACGCCCCGCGCCCGCGGGATGGGCGGTGCGATCGCGATGGCCAAGAAGCTGCTGGAAGAGAATCCCGGCTCGTTCGGTCCCGGCCAGTTCGACAATCCGGCCAACCCGCAGGTCCACCGCGAGACAACGGCCGAGGAGATCTGGCGCGACACCGAAGGGAAGATCGACGCCTTCGTCGCCGGCGTCGGCACCGGCGGCACCATCACCGGCGTCTCCGAAGTGCTGAAGGCGCGCACCGCGATGAAGACCTTCGCCGTGGAGCCCGTGGCCAGCCCGGTCATCTCCGGCGGCGCGCCCGGCCCGCACATGATCCAGGGGATCGGTGCCGGCTTCATTCCGAAGAACCTCAACGTGTCGATCATCGACGAGGTGATCCAGGTCTCCAACGAGGACGCCTTCGCCACCGCCCAGGCGCTCAACCAGCTGGAAGGAATCCCGGCAGGGATCTCGACCGGGGCCAACGTGTGGTCCGCGATCCAGGTGGCCAAGCGCCCCGAGTTCCAAGGCAAGCGCATCGTCACCGTCGGCTGCTCGTCCACCGAACGCTACCTCTCCACGCCGCTGGCCGAGAAGGTCCGCGAGGAAGTGGCGAACCTGCCGGTGGCGGAGATTTGATGCGATCCGCTGCAATGTGATTTCAAGAAGCCCCGCCCTCACCGGCGGGGCTTTTTGCGAAGGGTAGTGACGATGCGCCCCCTCGTTCGCTAAGGCTACGGAGGACAGGCCGGTCGGCCGGGCCTGCCCTCCATAGCTCGGAGAGCGACGGAGGGGGCGTCCGACCCTACCCTTGCGGCGCCGCCGCCTTTGTCCTTGCGTGTCCCCGGGGCATCGGGAGAATCGCCGCCCCCGCGGAGGGGACCCCAATCGCGTGAATGCCAGCTATCAGGAAATCGGACAGGCCATCGCCGCGCACGACTCGTTCGTGATCATCAGCCATGTCCGACCGGATGGCGATGCCATCGGCTCGCAGCTCGCGCTCGGCATGGCGCTGGAAGCCGCGGGCAAGAAGGTGCGCCTGATCAACGAGGACGGGCTGCCGGACAATCTCGCCTTCCTGCCGTGCTCCGGCCGGATCGAGCTGCCGCCGGCCGAACCGCTCGACGTCGAGGTGGCCATCGCGCTCGACACCGCCACCAAGCCCCGGCTCGGGGACCGGGCGCTGCATGCCGCTTCAAAGGCGAAGCTGTGGATCAACATCGACCACCACAAGTCGAACCCCGGCTACGGCGACATCAACCACATCGACTCCACCAGCCCGGCGACCGGACAGATCCTCCACCGGCTCATCACCGCGCTCGGCCTGCCGCTGCCCGCCGCGACGCGCGACGCGATCTACGTCGCCGTGTCCACCGACACCGGCTCGTTCCAGTATCCCTCCACCACCTCCGCCACCTACCGGATGGCGGCGGATCTCATCGATGCCGGACTGGATGTCGGCGGGATCAATTCGCTCATCTACGACAACCATCCCTTCCGCCGGGTGGAGCTGATGCGCGCGCTGCTCAACACCCTGGAGCTCGACTGCGGCGGAAGCGTCGCGCACTGGGAACTCACCATGGCCACCCGCGAGGCGCTCGGCTTGAAGCCGGAGGACAGCGAGGGACTGATCGACATCATCCGCGGCATCCAGGGAGTGATCGTCGCCATTTTTTTCGAAGAGCTGCCGGACGGAAAGATCCGTGTCTCGATGCGCTCCAAGGACGGCCGCGTCGATGTTTGCCACATCTGCATGGAGTTCGGCGGCGGCGGTCACGCGCTCGCGGCCGGCATCCGCATGACCGGCCCGCTGGCGGCGGCGCGGGACCGCGTCCTCGATGCGGTGCGCAAGGCGCTGCCCGCGGTTTGAAACCTGCTTTACCTCATGAACCGACCGAACCCCGGACCGATGGTTCCCAGCGGCGTGCTGCTGGTGGACAAGGCCCCTGACATGACCTCGCACGACGTGGTCGCCATCGCCCGGCGCGCGCTCGGCACGAAGAAGATCGGCCACTGCGGCACCCTCGACCCGATGGCCACCGGCCTGCTGATGCTGGTGGTGGAGCGGGCGACCAAGATCCAGGACCTGCTGATGAGCGAGGACAAGGAGTACGAGGGAACGCTCACGCTCGGCAAGACCACCTCGACCCAGGACCGCCAGGGCGAGGTGCTGGAGGAAAAGGAAGTGCCGGCTTTCACGCCGGAGCAGATCGCCGGCGCGTTCGACGCCTTCACCGGGGCCTTCGAGCAGATGCCGCCCATGGTGTCCGCGATCAAGAAGGACGGCGTGCCGCTCTACAAGCTCGCCCGCAAGGGCCAGGAAGTGGAGCGCGCGGCGCGCCCGGTCACGGTGACGAAGTACGAGATCCGTCGTATCGAGCTGCCGGAAGTCGACTTCGTCGTCCACTGCTCCAAGGGCTTCTACGTCCGGACCTACGCCCACGACATCGGGGCGCGGCTCGGCTGCGGCGGTCACCTCAGCGCGCTGCGCCGCACCCGTTCCGGGCGCTTCACGCTGGAGCGCGCGGTGACGATCGACCAGCTCAAGAACGGCTCCCGCGAGGATCTCTGGCGTTCCTTAGTCAGCCTGGCCGAGATCTCGCTGATGCGCGGCGCCTGAATTCAGGGTGCGTGCAGCTTCTTCCGGTAGGCGAGCGGGCTGATGCCCACCGCCTGCTTGAACTGCCGCGAGAAGGCCGACTGGTCCGAGTAGCCGCATCCCAGCGCGATCTGGGCGATCGGCTCCTTGCTCAGGGAGAGGCGCTCGCAGGCGGCATCGATGCGGACTTTCACCAGGTACTGGCCCGCGGTGACGTGGAAGAGCGCGCGGATCCGCTGGTCGAACTGGTACACGGAAAGTCCCGCCATTTCCGCGAGCTGGGGCAGCCGCAGCGGTTCGTCGAAGTGCTTGTGGATGTGGTCGAGCGCCTTCGACATCGCGGCGAAGTCCTCCTGCCGGTCGTGCGGACCGTGGAGGTCGCGCGAGATGCCGCAGACCCCGGCGATGCGGCCGTCCTTGCCGCGCACCGGTTCCTTGAAGGTGAGGCACCAGCCGCGCCGGCCGCCGGCGTAGAGGTGGAGCTCGAGGTGGTCGCGGATGCCACGGCCGCTCTTGAGGATCGCCCGGTCCTGGGCCGCGAATCCTTCGCCGAGGGGCGGGGGAAAGAGTTGTTCGGCGGTCAGCCCGATCGCCGCCGACTTGTCCGGCAGGCCGCAGCGGCTGGCGAGGGTCTCGTTCACGGCCATGTAGCGGCCCTGCGCGTCCTTGATGAAGAACACGATGTCCGGCACGCCGTCGAAGAGGCTGTCGAGCGGAGGCATGCCGTCGAGCGATTCGAGGAAGGCTTTGCGGAGTCGGGCGGTCAAGGTCATGGCCGGTTCCGGAACGTGGCACGGGGAGCGGCGCTCCGGCCAGCTTGAATCCGGAGTCCGGAAGAAATCCGCCGGCTTGCACGGCGACGAATCGACAAGCGGGCCGCTTTCGGGCTCAGATCTCCCCGAGATGAGAACAAGTGTCGCAACAGTGGCGGTGTCGCTGCTTTTCCTGCTGGTGGTATCCTGTCGCGAGAAGAAGGGGACCGGGGCCCCGATCTCCACGGCCACGATGATCGGGAGCGAGAGCGGGGTCTCCTACGTGGACGAGCACTACCGCTTCGGGATCCAGGGCCTGGGATCGCGCTGGCGTCTCCTCGACGGGGAGGAGCGTGCCGCCCTTTTGCCCGATGCGTCCGCCATGGTGAGCAAGGTCGGCGGCACCCACGGCGCGGTGATTGTCGAGCCCTATCCCGCCGGCAGCCTCGACGAGTTCAGCGGACTGATCGAAAGCAACATGAGCCAGGTCGCGGCGGATGCGAAGATCGGGGAGCGCCGCGAGGTCGATTTTGCCGGCGGCAAGGCGCACCGGCGCCAGGTGACCGCCAAGATCCAGGGGATCCGTCTCGATTACGAGCTGATGACTTATCTGCACCAGGGCATGGGCTATCAGTTCATCGCCTGGAAACCGGAAGACAAGGGCGACCGGAGCTCGCTCGACGAGTTCATGGGCGCGGTGTCGATCGAGGAGGGCCAGGTCAGCGTGCCGCCGCCACCGAAGACGCCCGATGCCGTCGGACTCGGCAACCGGATCGTCGACGGGCGCTTTGAAAGCGCGGTTTCCCGGCTGTCGGTGGCCGGATCCGGGCCCTGGAGCTTGATGTGGGGGCAGTCGCTCGCGGCGACCGGGGACGATGCGGAGATCGGCATGCAGCGCTCCGACCTCGGGATTTTCGTGGTCGCGGATTCCCAACCGGTGGCGGGATCGGCGGCTTCGCGTTTCCTGGCGGCGGTGGACGCTTTGGATTTCGAGGGCGGGCGGTCCTTGGGAACGCAGCGGTGTGAAGTCGCGGGGCAGGAGGTGGAATTCCGGAAATTCGTGGTGCCGGGACAGCCGGCGGTCCGGATCTATCTCGGGCATTTCGTCAACGGCGGTCGCGGCTACCGGATGAAGGCGTGGCATCTCGAACAGGAAGGCGCGGACCACGGGGCGGCGGTGGCGGAGGGTTTGGCCGCCTTCAAGCTGCTTCCGGACGAGGCGGCATCCGCCTTGCGCGCGGAATTGGAAGCCTTGCCGGACACCGCGGGGAACACGGGCGAGGATTTCTCGATCCGCGGCGGGGTTTACCGGGACTTCGCGAGGGGGCTGGTCTGGCGGAGCCCCGAGGGCTTCTGGCAAATCGAGTCCGGCGACGAGGCCGCGGCCCGGAACAGCGACAGCTCGCTGCACGCGACTCATCTCGATAGCGGGTTGACCCTGCAAGTCGTGGCGGAAGAGGCCGAGGAGGTCGATCCCGACGGGTTCCACGAACACCTGGTCGGCATGCTGAAAGAAGGCGGGTTCGAGCCCGCGGGCACGGAGCTTGCGGCTCTCGACATTGACGGCCACCGCGTCCGGCGCAGCGCCCTGAAGTTCGAGGGCGAGGATGCGGTGCTCGAGTATCATGTCGCCACCACCATCGTCGGCGGGACGGCCTACCAGCTCAATTGCTTCGCGACCGCCGAAGTGATGGCCTCGGATCGCGCGGCGGCGGATCGCGCGCTGGCGGGCTTCAGTTTCCCCGGCAAGAAGCTGCGCAAGGTCGAGACCCGCAGCGGGAAGCACCGCGATGTGAGGATGGGCTACGAATGGACCTTGCCGACCGGTGCGGTCCTGGATCCCAAGCCGGCCGGGAATGTGATCTCGGCGCTGGGCAGCAGCGCGGCCTACCGGGTCAAGAACGGGATGGTCACTCACATCGCCGTCCAGGCCGGCGGGTCGGGCAACGACGCGTCGATCGTCAGCAAGATGGTCAAGGACCTCTTCAAGCTGAATCTCGACCGGTCCACCGGGGGGGCGACTCCCGACCGGGTCGAGAACATCGGGGGCGTTGAGGCCAGCGTGAGGACCGGGCTTTCCGGTAAGGATCCCGTGTTGATCGCCGTCTTCCGCGCCGGCGGGGTGCTCCACCAGGTGGTGATCTCGGCGGGTTCCGAGGAAGCGGTCGAGTCGCTCTTCCAGACCTACCGGTCCGGCTTCACCTTGATTCCCTGAAGCGCCCGGGACTATGCCATTTCAGGATGCGCCGGTCCTTCTTACGACAAGACCCGCCGTGGTAAGGTCTTCGTCCATGAGCACCCGGCACCTCCGCGTCATTGATTCCCACACCGAAGGCGAACCGACCCGGGTCGTCGTCGAGGGCGGGCCGGACCTCGGTTCCGGCACGGTCGCCGAGAAATCCCGCCGCCTGCGCGAGGAGCACGACTGGCTGCGCTCCAGCGTCTGCAACGAGCCCCGCGGCCACGATGCGATGGTCGGTGCCGTGCTGGTCGAGCCGCACGAGCCGGACTGCTGCTGCGGCGTGATCTTCTTCAACAACGTCTCCACCCTGAACATGTGCATCCACGGGACCATCGGCCTCGCGGTGACCCTCGCGTATCTCGGCAGGATCGGGGTCGGCGAGCACCGGATCGACACCCCGGTCGGCGTCGTCGTCGCCCGTGTCCACGGCGACGGAGCGGTCACCGTGGCCAATGTCCCGAGCTATCGCCTCGCCACCGGCGTCGAGGTCGAAGTGCCCGGCTGGGGTAAAGTCCGCGGCGACATTTCCTGGGGCGGCAACTGGTTCTTCCTGATCGAAGACCAGGGCCCGGCCGTGACCTTCGCGAATCTGGAAGCGCTCACCGCCTTCACCTGCGCGGTCCGCGATGCCTTGGTGAAGCAGGGCATCACGGGCGCGGACGGGATGGAGATCGACCACATCGAATCCTTCGGCCCGCCGACCGATCCGGCGACGTCGGACAGCCGGAATTTCGTCCTCTGCCCCGGCAAGGCCTACGACCGCTCGCCTTGCGGCACCGGCACCAGCGCGAAGCTCGCCTCTCTCCACGCGGCGGGGAAACTCGCCCCCGGCGAAACCTGGCGCCAGGCCGGCATCCTCGACACCGTCTTTACCGGGAGCGTCGAGCTGCTGTCCGACGGCAAGGTGCTGCCGCGCGTGACCGGCCGCGCCTGGGTTACCGGGGAGTCCCATTATCTCTTTGACCCCGCCGACCCGTTCCGCCACGGAATTCCCGCCAATCTCTAATCGAACCGAAACCGCACCATCATGAGCATCACCTGGAAGGGCGTCATGCCCGCGACCCTCACGCAATTCAACGCCGACATGACCATCGATCACGCCCTGATGGCGGATCACGGGAAGTGGCTCATCGAAAACGGTTGCTCCGCGATCGTGGTCCACGGCTCGCTGGGCGAGGGCGCCACGTTGTCCTTCGCCGAGAAGCTGGCGTTGCAGAAGACCTACGTCGAGGCCCTGCCGGACACCCCGATCATCCCGGGCGTCGCCGCGCTTTCGACCAAGGAAGCCGTCGACATCGCCAAGGCCGCGAAGGACAACGGCTGCCGCGGCCTGATGGTCCTGCCGCCTTACCTCTACGCCTCCGACTGGCGCGAGATGAAGGCCCACATGAAGGCCGTGATTTCCGCCACCGACCTGCCCTGCATCATCTACAACAACCCGGTCGCCTACAAGACCGACTTCACCCCGCTGCACATCAAGGAACTCGCCGACGAACTGCCGAATGTCGAATCGGTGAAGGAGTCCTCGACCGACGCCCGCCGCATCGCCGGCATCCGCGAGGTCTGTGGCGACCGCCTGGTGCTGGGAGTCGGCGTCGACGACTGCGCGCTGGAGGGCGCGGCGATGGGCGCGAAATTCTGGATCACCGGCGTCGGCGGCGCGTTCCCGAAGCACAACGTGAAGCTCTGGGATCTCGCCACCGCCGGCCGCATCGAGGAAGCGATGCCGATCTACACCTGGATGCTTCCGATGCTGCGGATGGACACCGTCGTGAAGTTCGTCCAGCTCATCAAACTCCAGCAGACCCTCGCGACCGCCGGGAAGTACGGCAACAACCGCGTCCGCGCGCCGCGGCTTGAACTCGAAGGCAAGGAACTCGCCGAAGCCACCGCGATCATCGAGAAGGCCATCGCCACCGCGCCGCTGGTCTGAAGTTCCAAATGATCCCCCTGCGCCAAGGCTACGGGGGACAGGGAAGTTCCAAGTGCCAAAAAGGCAGTTGGGCTTACGCTCTTGCCTCTTGTAGCTGGTCTCTTGATTCTTTCTCCATGACATCCTCACTCCTCGGCACTTCGATCATCGGCTATTCGCGCGGCAGCGGCAGCGACGTCTGCGGTCGCGGCATCCACCAGGCTGCGGGCGCGCCGCTCGAGCCGGACTACGTCTCCGCCACCACGGAGGAAATGAACCGGGCCGTCGAACTGGCAGCCGCGGCCTTTCCCGAGTATTCGGCGCTGCCGGGCAAGGTGCGCGCCGGCTTCCTCCGGGCGATCGCCGCGGAGATCGAGGGCGTGGCGGAGGATCTGGCGAGCCGCGGTCCGCTGGAAACCGGACTTCCGGAAGCGCGCCTGCGCGGCGAGACCGGCCGGACCACAGGGCAGCTGCGCTTGTTCGCGTCGCTGCTGGAAGAAGGATCCTGGGTCGATGCCCGGATCGAACACGCCCAGCCCGATCGCGCACCGGTGCCGAAACCGGATGTCCGCTCGATGCTCCGTCCGCTCGGTCCGGTGGCGGTGTTCTGCGCCAGCAACTTCCCGCTGGCTTTCTCGGTGGCCGGCGGCGACACCGCCTCGGCCCTTGCCGCCGGTTGTCCGGTGGTCGTCATCGCCCACGCGTCGCATCCCGGTCTCGCGGAAATCGTCGGAGCGGCGGTGATGCGCGCCGCCCTTGCCACGGGCATGCCGGAAGGCGTCTTCTCGCTGCTCTACGGCGGTGGGCGCAGCATCGGGATGTCGGTGGTGCAGCACCCGGTCATCCAGGCGGTCGGTTTCACCGGCTCGCGGGCCGGGGGCACCGCCCTGATGGCCGCGGCGGCGAACCGCGAGCAGCCGATCCCGGTCTATGCGGAGATGAGCTCGGTCAATCCGGTCGTCATCCTGCCCGGCGCGCTGGCGCGCGGCGAGGTGGCGCTGGCGGAGGCCTTCTTCGGATCCCTGACCCTCGGCGTCGGCCAGTTCTGCACGAATCCCGGGCTGGTGTTCCTGCCGGAAGGCACGGGGGCGGAGTTCCTCGGGAAGCTAAAGTCGCTGGTCGAGGCCGGATCGCCGGGCACGATGCTCAACGGTTCGATCTGCCGTGCCTTCGCGGACGAGGTGGAAGCCTTCGCGTCGACCGAAGGGGTGGAGACCATCGCCCGCTGTGCCACGCCGGCCGGTCCGGGACAGGGCGCGCCCGCGGTCTTCAGCGTGTCGCTCCGCCGTTTCCTCGAGGCCGACCTGCTCCAGGGCGAGATGTTCGGCCCGGCGGCGCTGATCGTCCGCGGCAGCATCGTGGAAATCGAGGCCGCCATTCCGGAACTCGAAGGGCAGCTCACCGCGACCGTCCACGGCACGGAAGCCGAACTGGCCGCCCACGCATCGCTGGTCGCCGCCCTGCAGCAGCGGGCGGGGCGCCTCATCTTCAACGCCTTCCCGACCGGCGTGGAAGTCTGCCACAGCATGGTCCACGGAGGCCCCTTCCCGGCGACTTCCGATGGGCGTAGTACTTCCGTCGGCAGCATGGCCATCCACCGCTTCGTCCGCCCCGTCGCCTGGCAGGGTTTTCCGGACAGCTGCCTGCCCGCGGAATTGCAGGAAGGAAATCCGCTGGGGATCCGGCGCATGGTGGATGGGGTGAATGCTTGACCGGAGATGCCGTGCGGACGGGCGGTGTACTGGACCGCGGACTTCAGTCCGCTCGAGCGTTCTCTGGCGGACTGAAGTCCGCGGTCCAGTACACTGCATCAAGGCTTCCAGCCGTTCCCTGCGCTGGAAAACCCCCACTCTTCGGGCTTCCCGCAAAACCTCGCCTTCACCGGGTTCATCCGGATGTAGATCCGCGCGTCGATCAGATGGATCTGATCCCGGATGTAGCGGTCGTGGTAGTCGGGTGCCCAGATCGACCCGGCGCGTTTCAGAATCCGGTTGATCTCGACGGACGAAGCTCCTTTCCACGCCTGGACGGATTTCCCGAGCGGATGGTCTTCCATCATGGCAATCAGCACATGGACGTGGTTCGGCATGATGCACCACTCCAGCAGGCGGTAACGCTCGCCGTGGTGCTTCTTCAGTTGCTCCTGAACGATGTCCGCGCATTCAGCCCGGCGTAGAATGCATTCCCCGTAGCCGGCGTCCTCGTATTTGCTGATCTTGCGATAGAGGTCCGTCTCGGCTGGCCGGCCGTGGATTCCGTCCTCCTTGAGCTGCTTCCTCCAGCCGTCGATGACGTCATTCGGCACCGAGTCCGCCAACCGGAAGGTGATCCCTTGGATGGAGTCCGAGAAATCGCAGTGGGGAAGGTAGCCACGGGTGTGCCAGCCTTTGTGGTCCATGCTCCAAAGCTATTACCATTGGCAAGCAACACTGGCGATGTACTGGACCGCGGACTTCAGTCCGCAGGCATTCCGGATTTCGAGCGGACTGAAGTCCGCGGTCCAGTACACGTGCCGTCCTGCATGCCCTTTGGGAAGAAGATGAACTTTTCTGAAAATCATCATTGACCGTTCTGATTCGAATCCATATCTACCGCCAACTTCATTCCACGCCGATGCGTCTCCACCGATCCCTACCCAAATGCCAAAGCGCCCCCGATGCCGGGGTGAGCTTGGCATGGCGCCGGGTCATCGGTTCCTCGATTCAGGGCACATGCCCGCTGTCGTATGAAGGAATGACCTTTGCCGGTAATCCGGCGCCCACCCGAAGCAGGATCAGGCCGACAGCGGCCTGAAAGCCGCGTAGATCCTAGGATTTCCCGCCGCCCTGCTTCCCACCGGAAGCGGGGCTTTTTGTTTCCCGCGATTTGAACCCCAACCTTTTCCCCGATTCTCCACCGTGACCCCGTGTCCCTTCTGAAACGATTTCCGTGAGCCTTTCCGTCCCGCCCGACGGATCCCAGACCTTCCGGTCCGGAAGCCGGTCCTGATCCCTGCAAGATAGCAGCGGTCAAGATGGCATATCTTGGACCGCGGGAGAACTGTTGTCTTTTGGCGGCGACACCGGCTTTGACCTTGGTGTAGCGGCAGCACCCCGCGTTGTGAGCGCGGCGGGGAGGGTTCGAGTCCCTCAGGTCAACCCAAGCCTCTTTTCCCCGCACGACCATGACCACGTCCCTCCTTCATCGAACGACCGTCCTGGTGCTCAATCGGCACTGGCTCGCCATCGACACCGCCACGCCCGCGGAAGCCTTCGGGCACCTGGCCACCGGCAGCGCGCGCGCCTTGCGGATCGACGGCGACTCGATGCAGGCCTTCGACTGGGAAGACTGGCGTGCGCTCGGCACGGAAGAAGGGATCGCAACCATCGGCACGCCCCGCGGGCCGGTCCGGATTCCCACGGTGATCGTGCTGACGCGCTATGCCAGGGTGCCGGTCCACCGCCCGAAGTTCGGCTTCCGGGCCTTGTGGGAGCGGGACGGCGGGCGCTGCCAGTACACCGGCCGCAAGCTCAGCCCGGGCGAGGCGAACATCGACCACGTCGTCCCGCGTTCGCGGGGTGGCCGCGACGACTGGGACAACTGCGTGCTCGCCGACCGCGCCGTCAACAGCCGGAAAGCCGCACGCACTCCCGCCGAAGCGGGTCTGCGGCTGCTTTCCCGGCCTCTCGCTCCCCGGCCCGTCCCCGCCACCCTGCGGATCCGGAACCTGTGGGGCATCCCCGACTGGAACCACTTCCTCCATCACTAACCCCGGGAGAGGGGACAAGGCGTTCCCTCTCCCTTCCTCACCATGGACATTCCCACCCTCATCTTCGCCTTCCTGGCCCTGGCGACCGCCGCGCGCTTCGCCTGGCACGAACTCCGCGGGCACTGATCCGCTTCCCTCCTTCCATTCCATTTTATGAAAACCATTTCCTGCAACCGCCTCGAAACCGAACGCCTGCGGCTCCGCCCGCCGGGACCCGGTGACATCGAGGCCATCGTCCGCCACTGCGGCGACCCGCGCGTCGGACTCAAGATGTCCGCCATGCCGCATCCGTATCGCACCCGCGACGCGACCGGCTGGCTGGAGCAGATTGCCCGCGACCGGAAGACAGGCGACGCGCTCACTTTCGCCATCGAGCGGAAGGACGAACCGGGCATGATCGGCGCGATCTCCCTGATGCTCCGGCCCGACCGCTGCAGCGCGGACGCCGGCTACTGGCTCGGCGTGCCTTTCTGGCGCCGCGGCTACATGACCGAGGCGCTCCGCGAAGTGCTGCGTCACGGCTTCGAAGACCTCGGCCTGCTTTACATCGGCGCCTGTCACATGGCCGTGAACACCGCATCCGGCCGGGTGATGAAGAAGGCGCGCATGAAGTTCGAGAACATCGTCGAAGGCGGACTCCGCCGCGACGGCGTGCTCCACGACAAGGTCAACTACGGACTCTTCGCCGACGAATGGCGCAGCAACCCCTGATTCCCGTGATCCCATGAAACTTGAAACGGAAAGATTGATCCTGAGACCGCCTTCCGAGGAAGACGCGGAGGCGATTGCCGCGGTGGCCAACGATTGGCGGGTCGCACGGATGACCCTGGTGCCGCATCCTTACACGCCGGCCGACGCGCTGGTTTGGGTGGAGCGGGCGCGGACTTCCTGGAAGACGCACCGCTTCGGCGGTTTCGCGGTTTTCACCAAGTGCGACGGACGCTTCATCGGGGCGACCGGCCTGCGGCCCACCGATCTGCCTGAAGAAGCGAGCACCGGCTTCTGGTTCAGCCCCGCGGTCTGGGGCCGGGGCTATGCGACCGAGGCGCTGCTCGAAGTCCTGCGCTTCGGCTTCGGGGAGCGCGGGCTGGTCCGGATCGAGGCCTATCACCTCGCGATCAACCCCGCCTCCGGGCGGGTCATGGAAAAAGCGGGCATGGGACATCCCAGGGCGGTCGAGCTTCCGGACCGCGATGACGGGCACTCGGTGCCCGGCTTCGTCCGCCACTTGAGTGCCGGCGAATGGCATGCACTCGCAACCTGAAGAAACTATGAAACTCCTCACCTCCAACGACCTGATCGCGGCCGGCTACGAACCGGGTCCGGTGATCAAGGATCTGCTCGCGAAGGTCGCCGAATACGAGGCCCGCGGCATCAACGATCCGAAGTATGCGCTCAAGCTCCTGAAGCGCGATGTCGCCGCTCCGCTCCCGAAGCACGGGATGCGCGAACGGCCCGTCGCTCTCGCCGAGGCCATCGTGCCGGAGTCCAAGGACGAGCGCGCGAACGTCGATGCCGTGCGGCGGCAGATGCACCAGCTGCTCAAGACGCCGGTGATCGCCCGCGGGGTGATCCTGCCCGATGCCTGTCCCGCCGGCAAGGCACCGGCGGAAATCCCGGTCGGCGGGGCGATCGCGGTGGAAAGCGCGATCATCCCGTCGGCCCACTCGGCGGACATCTGCTGCTCGATGTTCGCGACTTTCTACGAGGAACGCAGTAGCGTGGCGAAGGAGCTGGACGCCCTGATGTCGGCCACCCGCTTCGGACCGGAGCACCGGCACCTCGATGACCTGGTGCCGGACCCGGTCAACGACGAGAACGTCTGGACCAACCGCTTCCTCCGTGGCCTGCGGGACCGGGCGCGGACCCAGATCGCGGACCAGGGCGATGGCAACCACTTTGCCTATCTCGGCGAGGTCGAGGTGGACGCCGCCTTGCTGGCGGTGCTCCGTCTCACCGGCCACGGCGAGCTCGCGGCGCGCTTCGAACTGCCGGACGGAATGACGAAGCGATACCGCGTGCTGGTGACCCACCACGGTTCCCGCAGCCTCGGCGCGCACGTTTTCAAGCGCGGCCAGATCGCGGCGGAGAAGCACGTCGCCCGCGCGGCGCAGCACATTCCCGCGGCGGCGGCGTGGCTCGATGCGAAGTCCGACACCGGACGCGATTACTGGGACGCGCTGCAATACGTCGCGCGCTGGACCAAGGCGAACCACCGGGCGATCCACCGCCGCTTCCTCGAACGGATCGGCGGGCGCTCGGTGGCGGAGGTTGGAAACGAGCACAACTTCGTCTGGCAGCGCGGCGACACCTTCTTTCACGGCAAGGGCGCGACGCCGGCGTGGAAGGACTCCGAGGGACGGCCGCAGCTCGGGCTGATCCCGCTGAACATGGCTGAGCCGATCCTGCTGGTGCTCGGCGGCGATCGCGACGAGTTCCTGTCTTTCGCCCCGCACGGCGCGGGCCGCAACCTGTCGCGCACGGCGATGCGGCGGCTCTTTCCCGACGAGTCGTCGCGCCGGACGGCGATCGAGCGTTCGACGGAAGGCATCGACGTCCGCTGGTTTTGCGGCAAGCCGGACCTCAGCGAGACGCCGCTGGCCTACAAGGACGCGGCGAAGGTGAAGGAGCAGATCCGCGAGTTCGGGCTGGCCGAAGTGATCGCCGAGATCCGGCCGCTGGGTTGCATCATGGCGGGGGATTCGGGGCGCTCGTGGCGCGACCGCGAGGAGGCGCTGACTCCGAAGCAAAAGCGCCAGATCGAGCACCGGGCGGAGCGGCGGCGGGTAAGCCGGGACTTGAAGGACGAGTGGTGACCGAGCCCGGATCCGGAGAGGGGGAACAACGAAAGGGACGAAACTGGCGAATTTTCAGAGGGTTGGAGAATTGGCGAATTCCCTTCAAAAATCCTCCGAACCGCGAACGGAAGACGTCGAATTCAAAGTGCGCGGTAATGAGCGGTTCGGAGCAAAGCCTCGTTCGTCGTCAAAGTTCGCTGTAGCGTCTCCCCCCTGCACTGCCTGAATTGATGTGCGGCCTTCGGTATCCGTCAGGTGGGACAAATCCGAATCGAAATACCTTCCGAACAATCCAAGATACCCCCTCTGAAGGAATGCCTTCGGAGATCTCCTCCTCGATGGTCTCGTGGCCGTGGCGGTCCGCAATGAGCTTTGGATAGCTAGCCGAAAAGGATGGTCTGTCGGGATCGCATAGCGAGACTGCCACGATAGCCTCAGCGGACTGGCCCAGTTGGATAGAAAAGCCCGTCTCGTCGATGCTTAACACGTTGACGCGAGACGAGCAGGAAACGGATTCCCGAATCTCGAGGAGGAGTCTGTCAATGGTGGTGAGCGAGTCCATCATTCCGGGGAAAGTTTTGCTTTCCTGGCTACCCTAACAGCTCCGCAAGTTCCTCCTCGCCGATCACCTTGACGCCGAGCTTCTCCGCTTTGTCGCGCTTCGAGCCGCCGCCTTCGCCGGAGAGCAGGTAGTCGGTGTTCGCGGAGACCGAGCCGGAGACTTTCGCGCCTTTCGATTCGAGGTGGCGCTTCATCTCGTCGCGGCCCATCGAGAGGGTGCCGGTGATGACGAAGGTCTTGCCGGCGAGGGGCATCGCGGACAGGTCGGCCTCAGCGGGCTTCGGCTGGTAGTTGGCGGATGCGGGATCAATGCCGAGCTGCTCCATGCGCTCCAGCACGTGGCGGCCGGCTTCGGAGCTGAAGAACGAGGTCACGCTTTCCGCGACGACCTGTCCGGCGTCGGGGGAAATCTTGTAGCCTTCCAGCGTCGCGGCGATGGCGTCGATGCTGGCCTTGAGTTCGTCGTGAGCCCGCTGGCGATCCTGCTTGTCGGCATCGTTGGCAGGCGGGTTCTCCTTGTTGCGCGGCGAGACAATCTTGCGCTCGGCTTCGAGCCGGCCGATCTCCGCGACGCTCTGCAGCAGATCACTCGAGCCTACCGACCTGAGGTCCGGATGAAGCCGTGCCAGCTCCTTCGCCGCGGACTCGCCGACCTGACGGATGCCCATCGCGAAGAGCCAGCGGTCGAGCGGCTTTTCGCGGGCCGCCTTCAGGGCTTCGATCACCTTCGCGGCGTTCTTCTCCCCGAAGCGCCGCGCTTCCTCGTCGCTGCCGAGGTTGAGGTTTGCGAGGCTTTCGGCATCGAGCGTGAAGAGGTCGAGCGGCGTGCGGCAAAGCCCGCGCCGGACCAGCGCCTCGGCCACCGTCTCGCCGACGCCTTCGATATCGAGAGCCTTGCGCGACGCGAACTGCTTGATCTTGGAAACGGCTTGGGCCGGGCATTCGAAGTTGGTGCAACGCCAGGCGACGAAGCCTTCTTCTTTTGACACCGGGCCGCCGCAGGACGGGCATTTGCCGCCGATGTGGTCGAGCAGCGAAAAGGGCGGCGTGCCGGGGGGGCGCTTTTCCATCACCACTTTCACCACCGCCGGGATGATCTCGCCGGCTTTCTCGATCACCACCGTATCGCCGATCCGGATGTCCTTGCGCTGGATCTCTTCCTCGTTGTGAAGGGTGGCGCGGGCGACCGTCGTGCCGGAAACGAGCACCGGTTCGAGTTCCGCCACCGGGGTCAGCACGCCGGTGCGGCCGACCTGGATGGTGATGTCCTTGAGCACGGTTTCCTTCTGCTCCGGCAGGAACTTGTAAGCCGCGGCCCAGCGTGGGGCGCGGGAGGTGAAGCCGAGTTGCTCGCGTTCGGAGCGGGCGAGGACTTTCACCACCGCGCCGTCGGTGCCGTAGCCGAGCGTGTGGCGATCGTTGTCGATGCGGCGCACTGCCTCTAACAGCTCGTCCAGCGATTCGGCGACGATCACCGGCCGGTTGCGCGGGATGGCCAGTTCGTCGAGCAGGGCGTGGAAATCGTGCTCCGTCGGGAGTTCGGGTCCCTCGTAAGCGCCGAGTCCGTGGGCGAGGAAGGCGAGGGGACGGGTGGCGACGATCTTCGGGTCGAGTTGCTTCAGCGTGCCGGCGGTGGCGTTGCGCGGGTTGGCGAAGGTCGGCAACCCGGCCTCGTCGCGCTCGGCGTTCATCGCGGCGAAGGCCTCGTTGGGCATGAAGATCTCGCCGCGGACTTCCAGCAGGGATGGGATGGCAGATGGTTGATGGTTGATGGTGGATGAGATGGCGGCTTCGGCTTCGCCTTCGCTGAGGACTTGCAGGTCGATGGGGACGAGTTCCCCGTCGGCGGTCTTGATGAGATTGCCGGTGTGGGCATCGGCAATTTCGGTGCCGGTGGTGTCGTTGATCCAGCGGTTGTGGCCGGTGGAGCGGTAGCCCAGGCTCATGAACCATGAGGCGACTTCTTCCAAGGTGGGATCAGTCCCTGGGACGAAAGGTTGGGAAATGACAAAGGCGGGCCCCTTGTCGGTTTCGAGCACGCCATGGAAGCGGATATCGTCGGCGAAAAGACGGTTCGAGGCACCGATGTTCTTCAGGTAGGCCTCTGCTCCTTGCGCTCCGAAATTCGGGGGCAGCGTGAACTTGATCACGCGCTTCGACGACCCGAAGGTGAAGACGGTATGTTCGGACTGACCGCCCAGTTTTGTCCAACCGCCTACGAGTCCGAGGAGCTTGTGCTCTTGGATCGTCCGACCAGTCGCAGCTCCCCATTCAAGAATGGATTCGGCTTCACGTCGGAGCCGTTCCGGAACATCTGCTCCATCATTTGCTCCGCGGTCATGTTCGAGCTTGCGGCGTAGGCTTTCTTCCGGGCCGCTTTCAGTCTCTCCGCGAGTTGGCGTGTTTGAAGGGCTGAATTCATGTGGAGGATGGTCGAAGAGAATCCTTTCCAAGTCAACGTCCGGGCCGCCGGGCCCGGCTGCGGCGAGCGTGAGCGGAATCGTCCGGATCGTCCGCACGTTGTTCGTCACATCATCCCCGGTCGTCCCGTCGCCGCGGGTCGCGGCGTAGTCGAGCTTGCCGTCGCGATAGACCAAGGACACCGCGACGCCGTCGATTTTCGGCTCCACGGTCACGGCGATGTTCTCGCGGCCGAGGTTTTTCTGGAGGCGCTTGTAGAAGTCGATCAGCTCGGCTTCGGGCACTTCGGCGTCCTTCAACTCGAAGACATCGTCGATGCTGAGCATCGGGACCAGGTGGCGGACCTGCTGGAAGCTTTCGAGCGGGGCCCCGCCGACGCGGCGGGTGGGGGAGTCGGGCGAGGCGAACTCGGGGTGCGCGGCTTCGAGCTGTTCGAGCTCGCGGTAGAGCTTGTCGTAGTCCGCGTCGGAGATTTCCGGCGCGGCGTCCTCGTAGTAGAGGCGGTTGTGGCGCTCGAGTTCCTTGCGGAGTTCAGCGATGCGGGCCCCGGCGGTCGGGCGGCTGAAAAGGTCGTCCATGGATTCCAAGATCACTCCTCCCCGCCGGCTTCCTTCGGCGCGGGCATCAGGTCGTCGAGCGCCACGTCGCCGACGGCCCAGTCGTCGGAATGCACGCGAACGATCTCGAACTGCCGGCGGTCGCCGTCGCCGGTGTGGCGGATCTCCAGGGTCATCCGCTTGAGGCCGGACGATCCGAGCGGACGGAGCGCTTCGGCCATGGCCAGGTGCTGCTTTCCGCCGCGGGGCGTGTAGCCGAACATCAGGGTCTCGTGGTCGGGCGAGGCGAAGCCGAAGCAAACCCACTCCCGGTCGTTCTGGTAGCGGCCGTTGTAGTAGTTGTCCGGCCGGGTGAAGACCCGGACCGTGCCCTCCTGAGCGGTGCCGGAAAGCAACTCGCTCCACGGGGTGGTGACATGGCGGGCGAAGGCGTCGAAATCCACCCGCCAGACGCCGGCGGGATCCGGGGCGACCAGGGCGATCCGGTTCTTTCCGCTGTCGAAGTTCACGGTGACCGATTCCAGTTGCAGGCAGCGGCTCTGGACCGGGCCGGTGTATTGCACCGAGGTCACCTTGCCGTCGGCCTTTTCCAAGGCGGCGAGCTTGGCGAGGATTTCCTCCGTCCGCTGGTCCGAGGGCCGCACCAGGGCATCGAGTTGCCGGGCCGTGCGCGCGGCCAGCAGGCTGTTGATCTGATTCTCGAGGATCCCGGGATCGGGAACCGGAAACTCCTTGATCCGGGGCTCGGGGCGGGGCGACGGGCCGTTGTGGAGTTGGATGGCTTTCGGCTTGAAGCTGGTGCCGGTCCACCAGAGGGCAAGCGCGGTCACCCCGGCGCCGAAGGAGAACACGGCGAAGGCCAGCAGGAAGAGCGGCAGCCAGCCGACGTATCGGAGCCGGGCGCGGAGGCCGGTGGTGTTCCGGTGCAAGCGGGCCACCTGCCCCATGTTGGGCGCTTCCCCCACCTTGCGGTCAAGTTTCTTCTTCCGCTGGATTCCGAGGCCTTCGCGCGAGAAACTCATGTCCGGGAGGGGTGGCGCCGGTCAGCGCGGATAGACGGTGATCCGGTAGGGATCGTAGCGGTCGTCGGGCCGGAACAACCAGCCCGGGTTCCGGTTCACGGTCTCGTAGCCGGTGAGCATGAACTCGGGGAGAAACTGGTTGCTGTTGGGGTCGTAGGCCTCGCGCCCGGTGAAGTAGCCGTTCAGGCGGTACTCGTGGTTCTGGTCGAAGCCGTAGCGGCGTCCGTCCGGGCCGTTCTCGGGCAGGCGGTCGGGGGAAAGCTTCCGGTCCTCGCGGAAAATGACCAGCTTCGCCTTGTCCCACGACTGGCGGGGGCGGCGGACGTAGCCCCAGAAGCGGGTCTTTTCGATGTAGTAGCGGCGGCCGTAGTAGAAGTCGCCGGTGGGCTCGGAAGCGATGGCGGCTTTCCGCTCTTCCACCGTGGGGCCGCCCATGTTTCCGCTCCCCGTGGTGCCGCAGTGGCAAAGGAGCGCCGTTGTGAGAAGGATGAGACCGCGCAAGAGCCAGCGCATAAGGCCGACAGGCTAGCCGGACGGAGGTGCCGCCCGCAAGTGCCAATCCGGGCATGGACGGTGCTTCCAATCGGGGAAAACGGCTTGCCAATCCCGGACCCGCTGTCTACCTCCGGCGGCCCGCGGCGCCCGTCGGGCCGGCAATCTTTCAACCGGAAGCATGAAGTTGGGGAATCTACTGACACCGGACCGGATCATCCTCGAGATGACAGCCGGGCAGCATTGGCCGGCCATCGTGGAGCTGATCGATCACCTGGTGTCGTGCTCCTCGCTTGCGCCCGAGCTGCGGGACGAGGTGCTGGAGGCCCTGAAGACCCGCGAGGAGCAGGTCAGCACCGGCGTCGGCCACGGGGTGGCCATTCCCCATGCGTTCTCCGACAAGCTCGAGCGCGTGGTGGCGGTGCTCGGCCGTTCGAAGGCGGGCATCGACTTCGAGGCGCTCGACGGCAAGCCGGTGCACTTCGTGATCCTCTTCCTGGTCCCGAAAAAGGACTACCATCTCCATCTGCAAACCCTCGCGGCGATCGCCAAGATGTTCACGAATCCCGAGAGCCGCCGACGGCTCGGGGACGCCGCCGGGCATCAGGAGATCCTCGACATTTTCGCGGGCAAGCCCCGCAAGGCCGAGGGAAGCCCCTCCGCCTGAAGCGCTCCAGCCCCGGGCGCGACGTCTTCTCCGCCTCCCGGTCCGCGGGCGGTTCCGCCACGCCAGTTTTCCCTTCCGCCATGACCCTGATCCAGGAACTCGAATCCCGCCTTGCCGCCGCCTTTGAATCCGTGCTGGGCGAGCGCGTCGCCGCGCCGGTGGTTGCCGCCGCCGACCTGCGCTTCGGCGATTACCAGAGCAATGCCGCGATGGCCCTGGCCAAGCAGCGCAAGACCAACCCGCGCGCCCTGGCGGAGCAGGTGATCGCCGCGCTCGACCTCGCCGGCATCGGCAGTGCGGACATCGCCGGTCCCGGGTTCATCAATTTCAAGATCGCACCGGAAACCTACGCCGCCCGGGCCAAGGCCCAGCATGCCGACCCGCGGCTCGGGGTGCCCGTGACCGGCGCCGGCCGCACGGTGGTGGTCGATTTCTCCGCGCCGAACGTCGCCAAGCCGATGCACGTCGGCCACATCCGCTCGACCATCCTCGGCGACTCGCTCGCGCGGATCGCCCGCTGCCTCGGCTACACCGTGATCACCGACAACCACATCGGCGACTGGGGCACCCAGTTCGGGATGATCACCTGGGCCTGGAAGAACGGGCTGAACGAGCAGGCCCTGCTCGAAAACCCGCTGCAGGAACTGCTGCGCCTCTACCGCCACGCGAGCGAATCGGCCAAGGCCGACGAGGCGGTGCGCGAGGCCTGCCGGATGGAGCTGGTGAAGCTGCAGCAGGGCGATGCGGAGAACTTCGAAATCTGGCAGCGCTGCATCGAGCTGTCCCGCACCGGCCTCGACCGGATCTACGACCGGCTCGATGTCTCCTTCGACCACTGGCTCGGCGAAAGCGCCTACAACGATTCGCTTGCCCCGCTGGTCGACCGCCTGGTCGCCGAAGGCCTGGCCCGCGAGAGCGAGGGCGCGATCTGCATCTTCTCCAACGGCGTCCCGGAGGATCCGGCGAAGGATCCCTTCCTGATCAAGAAGGACGGCGAGTGGACCGACTTCCCGATGATGATCCGCAAGAGCGACGGGGCCTTCAACTACGCCACCACCGACATCGCGACGCTGGAATTCCGCCGCCGCGAATGGAAGGTGGATGCCGCGTGGTACGTCGTCGATCACCGCCAGTCGCTGCACTTCCAACAGCTCTTCGCCGTGGCGGAGCGGATCGGGCTCGGCGACATGGACCTGCGCCACATCGCCTTCGGCACCATCCTCGGCACCGACGGCAAGCCGCTCAAGACCCGTTCCGGCGACCTGCCGCAGCTCGCCGACGTGCTCGATGAAGCCGTGGCCGCCGCGGCGACGGCGGTGGCCGAACGCAGCCGCGTGGACACGGAGGAAGAGCGCGCGGCACTGGCGGAGCTGATCGGGATCAGCGCGGTGAAGTTCACCGAACTGGCCCACCACCGGCTGTCGGACTACGTCTTCGACCTCGACAAGATGCTGGCCCTGCAAGGCGACACCGCGCCTTACCTCCAGTACAGCGTCGTCCGCTGCCGCTCGATCTTCCGGAAGCTGGAGGAGGCCGTCGATCTCTCCGCCGTGACGCCGGTGCTGAGCGAAGACGCCGAGATTCACCTCGCGCGCTTCCTGGCCCGCTACGGGGAAGTCGTGCCGACCATCCTCGACGACCACCGCCCGAACCTGCTGGCGAACTACCTGCTCGAGCTGGCCCGCGCCAATCATTCGTTCAACGAAGCCTGCCCGGTGCTCAAGGCCGAGGTGGCGGTGCGCGACAGCCGCCTGCTGCTCTGCGACCTGACCAGCCGCGTGCTGACCCACGGCCTCGCGCTGCTGGGGATCGGCTGTCCGGAGAAAATGTGATCTCACCGGGAGCGCCGGTCTTCAGACCGGCAGTCGGGGACCCTTCGGTCCCGTCGAGCCCATGCCTTCCGGCCGGTTCAAACGGGAACACTGCCCCCCGCAATCGGCCTTCGTCTGGACTTCAAAACCGCGCCGGGGAAAGCGACCTATTCAGTCCTCCGGTTTTCTTCAAGTTCCAAGAATTCAATTCTCCCGAATTGCCCGTACCTAACAACTGCCACCTTCCTGACCATCGGGACCTTCGAAGTAATCCCAACCGACTTTCAAACAGACGTATGCCAGGGCTTCAGCGTTGACAATCAGCAGATTCCGTCGATCCTAAAGGCGTGATCCATCGCGCCACTCGTTTGTTAGATATCCAGCTCTGAGTGGGAGAATAAACACTGTTCGCCCAACCCGCCGCCCTCCTCGCCTTGTTATGAAGTTCCGCGTATTACATGACAGCTTGCTTGTGACCGAGGGCTTCCCGGAGCATCCGATTTGGGCACGCTATCACGAGCCTGCGGATGTGGCCATTATTTCATCTTGGGGCTTGCCTACAGCAGAGGTGGAGGATGCACTTCGTTCCGTGGATTGGTCTGACGAGTATTGTTTCCCTGTTCTCCGCACGGCAGATGCTCCTCGCTTCTACGATTACTATGCTGCTGCTGCCTTTCGTATTCCTTGCGGGCTTACGCTCTCCGGTGCAGTCAGCGCACAGTTCCCAGATTCACTTTGGATATTCCACGGGGACACGATGTTACTGCTAACTCCAGATGACCCTGAACTGAGCGAGGAGGACGAGGCTACTTTGATAGCCGCCTGCGGCGGAGACGCACTGTTTCCCCTCACCGTCGAGTCTTGCGCTTTGCCACTACCGTGCGAAACAGTCACAAAGCAGCCACAGCAATCAAACGGGGCGAACAAGGCGCGGATGGACAACCCCCACTAGCCCTTCTGTTTTCGATGTTTCACCTTCAGTCAACCTCAACCCCGCGATCAACGCTGGCCCCCGCTAGTGGGGTTGCCATCGCTTGAACGTTCGCCTAAGAAATGAAAAACATCGCAATAACCACCTTGCTCTGGCTTTTCGGGTTCAGTCTTCACGCCGCCGATCCTGGGCAAACAATTCTCAAACGCCTGAACACGATCGTTATTCCGAAGATCGACTTCGAGGACACTAGCATGGAAGAGGCCTTGGACTTCGTTCGCAGGCGGTCTATTGAAATGGATCCGGACGAGGATCCCAATATGCGAGGGGTATCGATCTGGCTAGCCAAGCCCGGGGCACCCGAGGCAGGAGATGGCGCCGACTTTACCAACAGGGCCGAGGACCCCGGGGCAATCAGGATTAACTACGCAATTGAGAATGTCTCTTTGCCCACGCTTCTTGTTGAGATGGCGAAGAAAGCTCGGTTGGATCTCCATATCACCTCGAGAGGCATTGCTTTTTGCTCACCCGGCAAGCAGCCATTCCCGAATCCGAAGGAGACCGAGGTCACGATCATTAAAACCCTGTATGTAGTTCCAGCTCCGAATAAGCCAGCAACCGAGTCGAAGCCAGAGTAGCCAACCCTCTCCCTTCAGGAAATTCATGGTGCTCCTCTTCGCTCCGCATCACACACATTACCTCTGGTGGCCATCCTATACGTTCGGCGTGAAACATGAAAAAACCGCTCCTAACTATTATCATTATTGGTGCTCTCTCATCCCTCGGTTTTTCGGAGGAGAAGGTGCCACCTGCTGTGCAACGCGTTCTGGACCAAGTTCCAAGAATCAAGGATGGCGCTACACTTGGCTCATTTCTCTCTGACGCGAAGATTGAAGCCCAAGCTAAGCGGATCGACGGGGTGAGTGGTCACCACTCCTACTTTCTTACATGGACGATCGAGGGATCTGGGCATTGGTTGATGTGGACCAATTCTCGACAGGTTCCAAAGAGGGCCGAGGACGAATCGGAGCGCGAATGGGAGGAACGGATTAGGCTCGGTGAACTCGTCAGCGTTGCGATCTACTTTCGTGAGGACACTACGGAGACTTTGGATTTCGAGAGGCACCAATGCCATTTCCCCTACCTTTCGGGAGGGGAGGTGCACACCCAACCGGAAGCCGAACAAGGCGGCGCTGGACAACCCGCTACCGCCCCCGAGTCGAAGCCTGAAGGTGGTGAGAAACCTAAACTTGAACCGAAGCCTGCCCCCCGGTAGCGGTTGCCAGGCCTCAAACGTTCTGCAAGAAAATGAAGATATTCAGCATACTCTTGATGCCTTGTGTGTTGCTTTTCACCGGGTGCGACACAAAAGATCCTTCTCGCGAGACCACTTCGCAACAAATTACTGTCGAGGATCTTGCGTGGGCTACTGATTGGAAGATCTACAAGTGGAAGGTCAGTGATCTCACGAGCGAGGAGTTGCGCCAGATCCAAGTCGTAGTGGTCGGTTCGGAGGGTGAGATAGTCCAAGAGGGCGTTTCGGTTGGATATGATTCTGTTTTAGATCCCGAGATGGAGATCGCATTGGCTCTCAAGAAGGTCGGAGCTGATGTTGAGATTAAGCTCCGCGGCGGTGGCGGTTCCGTGTCATCAACAATGGAGAGCGTATTGACCGGTAACACTTGGGCATCTAGCGCGAATAATGGAGTATATGAGGGATTTGTGGTGATCGCCACCAACTCGAATGGCGCGGCTATGAACTCACAATCTGCGCTATCGGAATCCGGCAACAAATTATGTTTGAGGCTACAACCCTATAAATCGAAGAAGCAGAACAAGGCGGACATGGCGACGCCGAGGAAGCCGTCTGATTAATTTTGGGGCTTCACACCGGCGACGCCATTCCTATATCGTTCGGCCAAAGAACTTCGTCACAAACTCTAAGTGAAAGCTACCATGAAAGCCGCATTACTCGCTCTTTGCCTTGCCTGTGCCTGTTCAGGCATTCTTGTTGGGCAGCAATCCAATCGCCAGAGAATAGTTGAACCGCCCGCTTCACCAAAGTCAGGCACTGTGAAGCCCCCTAAGCCATACGGAGGACAGCAAAGGTTTGAGTATTTGGTCCGCTACATCATCACAGACTACGCAGCGCAATCGGAACTCAACAAGCTGGGTTTGGAAGGGTGGGAATTGGTAGCGGCTCTCCCTCCCGATGGTAATGCCAAAGCTAACCTTTGCTACTTCAAGAGGCCTGTCGCATCCGTCGCAGCGAAGGAAGATTCCGCCGAACAAGGCGGCGCTGGGCAACCCGCTACCCGCCCCGTGGCTGAGCCGGAGGGTGGCGACAAACCTCAACCTGATGCGGAGGGGCGCTCCCGGTAGCGGGTTGCCAGGCCTCGACGTTCGACCAAAAAATGGAGGCTACTCAGAACACCAAAGGAGAAGCGATCCGGTATTGGGAGAGGCGGCGGATTGTCTGGAATCTCCTCCTCGTGCCACCGGCAGCTCTTTCTTATGGGTTCGCTTCCGGGATGGCGGTCGGGATCGGCGATCCGCCTGCATTTGGATGGCCCGTCGTAGCTGCCCTGTTTTGCTTTGCCGCGCTCGGCGCGAACATTTGCTATTCGTTTGCATACGTCATCGAATTTTGGATCCAAGGTTCACGGGCCGAGGCTGGCTATCGGAAGCAAGGACGCACGGTGCTTTTCGCTATAGGCTGCTTCCTTGGGATGGGATTCGCCCTGAGCGGAGGAGCATCGATCGCGCAAATACAGTATCCGGTCTAAAAGCCGCCGATCTCAACACCTCACCCTTGGCGGGTCGGCGACCAGACCTGCCGCGTGCTGAATCTCACCGGGAGCGCCGGTCCTCAGGCCGGCAGTCGGGGACCATTGGGGCCGGTCTGAGGACCGGCGCTCCCGGGGCTTGCCGTTTCCAAGATCTCCCGCATCCTGCGCCCGTCCTTTTCCTCCCTGCATGGAACCGTCCCGCCACCAGCTTCCCTTCTACGTCATCGGTCACAAGAACCCCGACACGGACGCCATTTGCTCCGCGATCGGGAATGCCGCGCTGCTGCGGATGACCGGGGAACCGACCGCCACCGCGGCGCGCTGCGGCGACGTCCCGGCGCGCACGGCCTGGGTCTTGCAGCGCGCGGGCATCGAGACGCCGCCGCTGATCACCGACGTCCGCGCGACGGCCGGGATGATCTGCCGCCGCGAGGTGGTGCAGGTCGCGCCCTGCGACACCTTCCTGGATTCCTACCGCCGGATGCTCGCCAGCGGCGTGCGCTGCGTGCCGGTGGTCGATGCCGCCGGCACCGTCCACGGCATCCTGCGCTATCTCGATTTGCTCGAACTGCTGGTCCCCGGCGATGCCTCCGGCCTGCAGGTCCGCACGGTGAACGTCGCGCTTTCGAAGATCGCCACCACGCTCCATGCCGAAAGCACCGGCGCGGAAATGCCGGCCGGCGATGACGAGGAGGAACTCATCCTGCTGGTCGGCGCGTCCTCGCAAGCCACCGTCGAGCGCCGTCTCAAATCCGCCGCGAAGGAAGGCAACGTCGGCCGCTATCTCGTCATCTGCGGCGACCGTCCCGTGGTGCAGCACTACGCCATCGAGAACGGCGCCCGCGCGCTGATCGTCACCGGCGGCAACGGCGTGGAGCCCGCGCTGCGCGACCTCGCCCGCAAGAGGGGAGTGGTCGTCCTTCTCTGCTCGCAGGACACCGCGAGCTGCGCGACCCTGATCCGCTGCTCCCGCACCGTGCGCCACGTGATGGATGCCTCGTTCACCGCGGTGTCGGCCAACGAGCCGGTGTCGAGGTTGCGCAAGGCCCTCTCGCCCCTCGACCAGGATCTCTTTCCCGTGACCGACCCGATCTCGAAGCAGATGATCGGCGTGCTTTCGAAGTCCGACCTCGTCGATCCTCCGCGCACCCGGCTCGCGCTGGTCGATCACAACGAGTTCGCCCAGGCGGTGACCGGGGTGGAGGAGTCGGAAATCGTGGAAGTCATCGACCACCACCGCCTCGCCGGCGACCTCGTTTCGCGCGAGCCGATCCGTTTCCTCAACGAGCCCGTCGGGTCCACCTCCACGCTGGTCGCCCGCAAGTTCCGCCACCGCTATCTGGTGCCGGACAAGGGCACGGCGCTTTGCCTTTGCGCGGGGATCATCGCCGACACGCTCTGCCTCACCTCGCCGACCACCGCGGAGCTCGATCACGAGATGCTCGAGTGGCTCAGCGGCGTGGCGGGTATCGATCCCGCGAAGTTCAAGGCCGAGTTCTTCGCGGTCGGCTCGCTGCTGGCGACCGGCACGCCGGAAGCGATCCTGAATGCCGACCGCAAGGAGTTCAGCGACGAGGGCGTGAAAGTGGCGATCGCCCAGGTCGAGGAACTCGGGCTTGAAGCCTTCGCACCGCGCCGCGAGGAGCTGGAGCAGGCCTTGAAGAATCTGGCGGCCGAGAACGGCTACGAACTGGTCGTGCTGGTGGTCACCGACATCGCGGAGCACCACAGCCTGGTGCTGGCGGCAGGGGATCCGGCCTTCGTCTCGAACCTGCCCTACGCGCGGATCGACAACAGCCTCTACGACGCTCCCGGCGTGGTCAGCCGCAAGAAGCAGGTCTTCCCCGCGGTGTGCCAGGCCTTGAGGCGGTCGCGGTGATGCACCGCTTCAGGGTTCGTCGGGGATCACGCGCTTGAGGAAGGCGCGCACCTCGCGGTCATAGGTCGCGGGATCGCCGGAGCGCAGGTTGTAGTGGCCGCCGCGGGCGATCGGCACGAAGCGGTAGTCCGGGCCGCCGGCATGCGCGGCGATCCGTTGGCCTTGGTCGAGGGGGATGAGTTCGTCGGCCTCCCCGTGCAGATGGAGGACGGGCGAACGGATCCCTTCGATCGCCCGCTCCGGCGCGACCTCGCCGGGGTCGAAGGAGGCGAGCTTGCCCGCCTCGTTGATGAAATAGGGGCCGAGCCCGCTGACCGGCAGGGTGGTGCGCATCGTCACCTGGCGGCGCGCGACCTCGCGCAGGTCGGCGAAGGTGCTTTCGATGATGGCGAAGTCGAAGCTGTCGTCGATGGCCATCGACTGCAAGGCCACCGCGCCGCCGTAGGAAGTGCCCCAGAGCCCGACGCGGATGCCGGGGAACTCGTTCTCGATGGCGCGGCGCAGCAGGGTGAGGTCGTGCTTTTCCCGGTAGCCGTAGGTCGCGAAAGTGCCGCCGCTGTCGCCGTGGGCTCGGAAGTCCGGGGCCATGGCGAGCACGCCGCGGCGGGCGAGGAAGCGGAGCGTCTCGACCTGGCTGGCCTTCGAATCGGAAACGCCGTGGAGCACCAGCATGGCCGCCCGCGGCGTGCCGGCCGGCCGCGCCTCCCAGGCCCGGACTTCCACGCGGTCGGGCAGGATGAAAGTGCGGGCCTTCATGTCGTCCGGCACCGGGGCACCGACGCCCTTGCGGGTTGGCTGGACGATCGCCTCCGACACCAGCCGGGTGGTCACGCCGCAGGAGACCACGCCGAGCACGCCGAGCACCGCGCCGGTGATGGCGAGGCGGCGCTGGATTCGCTTCCACCGCGGGCTTCCGGAAGGTGATTTCATCCTGAGTGAAAGTACATGGGAAGCGGGCGGGTGCGATCCATTAATGATCGCGCCGTCCCGCCGGGTAAAGCCGGCCGGCCGGCGTGGCGAATCCGAGGTTTACCGACGGTGGGCCTTGAACTAAGGTGGCTCCATGCAGGGAAACGAGTTGATTGCCATCGATCCGGAAGTCCTGGGAGGCACGCCGGTGATTCGCGGGACGCGCGTGCCGGTGCAGACCTTGTTCGAGTATCTTGAGCGGGATTACACCTTGGCCGAATTCGTTGAATGTTTCCCGTCGGTCAGCCGGGAGATGGCATGCCGGATCTTGGAGCAGTCGGAGTCGGCCATGGTGGCCGTCGCACGCTTGTGAAGCGGGGAGAGAACCGCGTCACTTCCGGTCCTTCGCCCGCTGGTAGCGGCTGCGGCGCTCGCTGTCGTCGGGCGGGGCTTCGGCGGTGACGGCGGGCCTTTCTTCCGCTTTGGCGATGACCGGGGCTTCGGGCTTGGCGGTCTTCACCTTCGCCGGTTTCACGACCTTCTCGCGCGGGGCGAAGCTCGGCATGGCTGGCAGCGGCATCTTCCAGCCGGTGCGGGTGAGCAGGGCCTCGGTGACCAGCAGGCCTAACAGCGCAAGGGCGATCCACAGGCGCAGCGAGATGTCCTGGCGGTTCGGCGGGCGGAGCCAGGCGTCTTCCAGATTGATCAACTCTCGGCCGCCGGTCTGGGCGGAGACGGTGCGGAGTTCGGCGAGGCGCTCGGGCTCGAAGGCCCACTCGACCGAGGAGCCGACGGTGATCGGGCCGAAGGGCAGCGCGTGTTCGCCGACCTGGATCGCGCCGCGGACGACCGAACCTTCGTCGAGATCGCGCGAGACGGTGAAATGCCCGGGCGCGATGCGCTTCCAGGGGACGTCGTAGGGCGTCGCGCCGGGGCCGCTTTCCAAGAGGCGCAGCCGCGGCGGGGCGGCGGCGAGTTTCTTCGACCAGATCTCCGGATCGTAGAGCAGGTCGAGCGTCAGGCGGGTGCCGTCGAGCCGGTGCTTCAGGCCGATGCCGGCCGGCAGGTCGAGGCCCATCAGCCAGCGGGTCATCGTCTGGACGAAGTCGCCGTAACCCTTCCAATCGCGGATGCCCTGCGAGAACTCGCCGCCGAGCGGGAACGACACCGCGGCGCTGCGGCCGAGCCCGCGGCGGGCGTGGGCGACCAGCGGCGCGACGTATTCGTCCTTGCTGACCAGCGAGGTGGTGGCGTCTTCCCGGGCGTAGGAAAGGTTGTAGCCGTCGACCTGCGGCAGCCACTCCAGCAGCTTCGGCGAGATCTCCGCCCAACGGCCGGTCGGCTGCGCGCCGATCGGTTCCTCGAGGAAGGCGGAGCGGGCGATGGTCACGGTCTCCTGGGCGAAGATCTTCGGGATATCCACCGGGCGGTCGGTGAAGAAGATGCGGCCGTCGCCGAGCTTGGCGATTTCCTCCAGCAGCTTGGCATCGACGTCCGCCTTGGTGCCCATGCCGATGACCGACACGGTGCAGCCTTCCTTCTTCATCTCGGCCAGCAGCCGCTTGTAGTCGCCGGGTTCCTCGGAGTCGCTGGCATCGGAGAAAAGGATGACGTGACGGGTGCCGACGTTCGCCTTCTTGAGTTCGTCCCACGCGGCCTTGAGCCCTTCGTAGACGTAGATGCCGCCGCCCTGCGACTGCACCTTGCGGACCCGGCCTTGCAGGGCCTTCTGCTTGTCCTTGACCTCGGTCAACGGGATCACGGTTTCAGGCGCGCTGTCGACCGCATGGACGGTGATGCGGTCCATCGGGCCGAGCAGACCGATCGCTTCCGCCGCGCCGTTGTTGGCGAGGTCCATCTTGGTCATCCCGCCGGCCACGCCGACGGACATCGAACCGGAGCGGTCGAGCACGATGCCGAGCGCGACGGCCAGCTTGCGGTGCTCGCTCTTGAGCTCCATCGAGATCGGCAGCAGCGGATCGATGGACGATTGGAAATAGCCGCCGGAGCCGAAGGACTGCTTGCCGCCGGCCATCAGGAAGCCGCCGGCTTGTTCGCGGACGAAGAAGTCGAGGGCGTTGAGGAAGTCCTGCGGGACCTCGAAGGCCGGGATGTTGTTGAAGATGACCGCGCGCGCGCCGGTCAGGCGGCCGGGGTGGAGGTCGGAGGGCTTGGTGACGACGTCGACGGTGAAGTCGAGCGACGAGAGGACTTTCGCCACCGGGTCGTCGACGTATTTCGTGGCGAGCAGCACGCGCGGGCCGCCGGCGATCTCGATCCAGCGGGTGGCCTTGTTGTTGCCGGGGTGGGCATCCTTGGCGGTGGTGGTGGCGCCGACCACGACCTCGGCCTCGTATTGGAAGGACCCGGCGCGCGGGATGCGGTCGGTGAACTCGACGCGTCCCACGCCGGCGGTGAGGGTGACGGTGGTTTCGGTGAGCGTCTGGCCGCCGCGGCGGAGGATCAGGGTGACATCGGTATCGGTGGAGCCGCGGACGGTGGCGGCGATGAGGAAGGGCTCGCCGGCCTGGACGCGCTCGGGGAGTTCGAGGCGGGCGAGGCGGAAGTCATCGAGCGTCTCCTCGCGGACCAGGCGGAAATCGAGCGGGATGCCGCTTGCCTGAAGTTGTTCGACGGCTTCGTGCAGCGGTTCGGTCGAGTAGCCGTCGGTGAAGACCAGCACGCGGGAAGGCCGGTCTTTCTCGGCGAGGGCGGCGACGTGAGAGATGGCGAGGCCGGTGCGGGTCAGCTTGCGCGAGCCGGTGAAGCTGGCGCCGTCGCTGCCGTGCTCGACGATCTCCGCGCCGTAGTCGAAGAAGTGGGCCTTGTCGTTGCGGCCGGGGCGGGCTTCCTCCAGCAGGCGCTGCCATTCGGGCAGGCCCTTGTCGACGAGGTCCTCGGTCGAGTCCGAGCGGTCGAGCAGCACCCACAGGTCGAGCGCGTCGTCCTGCACGTTCATCTTCGGATCGGCGAGCGCGAAGGTGCAGAGCAGCACCAGCAGCAGCCGGAGCGGCGACCACAGGCGCAGGCTCTTCCAGAACCAGCCGATGAAGAGGCAGGCGGGCAGCAGGAGGAACCATTCCGGGGAGCCGAAGGTCATGGTGGTGGGAAGTTCCAAGTGGGGAAGTGCCAAGTGCCAAGGGGAAGAAGTTCCAAGTGAGGAAGTGCCAATGGGAGGCAGTGGAATGGTTAGGCGGCGGGTGCAGCTGGGGAGGGCGTCATGGGATGAGCCAGTGGTAGAAGGGCTTGGGGGCGTTTTCGTCGACGAGCTTGTGGCGGCCGTTGGCCCAGGACTGGAGGAGGCTGCCGCCGCGCTTTTCGACGAGGCGGATCTCGATGCGTTTGGCTTCGGTGGTGTCGATGAAGCCGTCGCACTTCAGCGGGACCGCGGGCAGCGGCTTGCCGATGAAGTCCTTGCGGAACACGGCAAGATCGTCGGCGGGCGTGATGGTGCCCGGAGCCGCGCCGGTGATCCAGTAGCTGCCGGCGTTCGCGTTCCAGCCGCGCTGGGTCACGGTCACGGTCCCGTTCTTGTGGCGGTAGGCCTTGGTGGAGACGCAGGAGGTCGCGATCCAGGGCAGCATGAGGAGCGCGAACGGGCGGAGCGATGTCGTCTTCATGGCGTGGCTTGCTTCGGTGGGATGACCGGAGACTGGACCTTCGAGGCTTCCCGTTCACGCGTGAAATGCCACGAAATCAGCAGGGCGAGCAGCAGCAGCAGGACCCAGGCGCGCCACCAGTGGTCTTCCTCGGTGTGGCGTTCCACGGCGGCCGCGCTGCCTTCGTCCAGAGTGTCGGCCGGGGCGCAGGCGGCGAAGTCGGCCTCGCGGGTGTCGGCGAAATGGACGCTGGCGGAAAGCAGCGGCGTCTCGCCCTGGCGGACGCGCAGGAAGCCGGCATCGGCCGGGGCATCGACGCGGACGCGGGCGGCGGCAGGCAGGGTCTTGGTGTCGAGCACCTTGCCGTCGAGGTCGATGTTCTCGACCCGCAGCGGCGGGGCGTCGGCCGCGCCGTTGGCGGCGAGCACGAGCGACTGGCCGGTTTCGAGCAGTTCGGAAGCGGGCGCGACCTTGGCGGCGCGGAGTTCTTCGGCGAAGCGGTGGAGCATCACGATGAAGGCCGGCTGGGTCGCGGCGTTGGAGAGGCGGAGGTCGAAGTTGAAGCAGAGCTGCCGGGTTGCCGGCTTTTCGGGGGTGGCTTCGTTCTCGCGGAGGAAGATCAGCGGGCGGGTGCCCTGGTAGAGCAGGACGGTGTCCGACGGGCGGCGCTGGAGCTGGATGGTTTCGCGGACGAGGAGCGATTGCCAGTTGAGGCCGTCGATCAGCGGATGCTTTTCGGCGACGATGCCGCCTTTCAGGTAGGCCCCGCCCTTGGTCTCGTCGTTGACGAAGACGATCGCGTGGCCGCCGGGGACGACCGGGTCGAGGGGATCGTAGGAAAGGATGGTGAGGTCGGCGGTGGCGGCGTCGTTGACCGGCTCGGTGGCTTCGAGCGAGCGCTGGAGCTTCTTCGAGAGTTCCTCGTAGGCGCCGCCGGTGGCGGAGAAGAGCGCGAGCTTCTTGGGCATCGGCGCGACCATCGGCAGGGAGTCGTCGAGCGTGAACTTGTCGGGCGAGAGCACCAGCCGGACGCGCTCCGCCTTTTCGGGGAAGGCGGCTTGCAGGGTGACGATGGCGCCGGGTTCGAGGTCGAAGGACTTCGGCTCGGTGCGGCCGCCGCCGGGGAGTTCGAGCTGCCAGGTGCGCGAAGTACGATTCCCGGAGTAGTTCCGCACGAGGGCCTGCCACAGGGTGGCGCCTTCCTTTTCAACAAGTGTCACGCCGGTGAAGCCGACGTTGTCGAGCGGTTCGCCGGGGGAAAGGATGCGGGCATCGAAGGGCGGGGCCTCGATCGGGGTGTCGGTGGCATAGACCACGATGCCCTCGCGGGCGACCAGCGAGCGGGCGAGGCGCAGGGCCGGGGCGGGGTCGGTCAGGCCGGCGCGCGGCTGCCAGGCATCGAGCGCGGCGGCCAGTTCCTCGGGCGAGCTGCCGGCGTAGAGGCGGGCCTTGCCGGGAATGCTTTCGAACACCGTGAGCTCCAGCGCGGTCGCCGGGCCCTGCAGGCCGGGCAGGGCGTCGAGGATCTTTGCTTTGAGCTCGTCCTTCACCACCGTCATCGATGCGGAGGAATCGAGCACGATCGCGACGCGCTGGGTGCTGCGGGCTTTCTGGTAGCGCGGTTCGGCGAGCAGCCAGGTGAGGAGCAGGACGCCGAGGAGCTGCATCCACAGCGGGACCGAGTTCATCAGCCGGTCGAAGCGCCGGCCGCTGGCGGACTCGCGCTGGGTTTTCTCCAACAGGAAGAGCGTCGACACCGGCAGGATCACCGCCTGGCGTTGCAGGAAGTGGATCGCCAGCACCGCGGGGATTCCGAGGAGCGCCCAAAGGCCGGCGGGGTTGGTGAGGGTGAGCAAGGGAGGCTGGATGGGAGATGGTGGATGGGGGAGCGCCGGCTTCAGCCGGCAATCGGGCGGGAATGGGGAAAGGCATGCCGGCTAAAGCCGGCGCTCCGCGGGACGGGTCGGCCTTTCGTTCGCAGGGTCATGGTCTTCTTTGGCACTTGGAACTTCATCCCTTGGAACTTCAAAGCGCCGTCTCCAGCGCGCCGCTGGGCACGGCTTCGGCGAAAAGCGCGGTTTGGAGGTCGGGTTCGCAGGCGACGCGGGCCATGCGGCACTGGTGGCGGCGGGTGGCGTTCTTCCAGAGGGCGAAGTGGTTGACGTAGCTTTCCTTGTAGCGCTTGAGGACGGAGGGCTCGATGCGGTGGGGGTGGCGCGACTTGCGCTCGGCGTCGATGAACTCGTAGTTGCCGGTCCACTCGGGCGCGGCCTCGCTTTTGAGGAAAGGCACCAGCAGGATGGGGCTGCCCTGGCGGGCGGCGAGGCAGCGGATCACCGGCTCGGGATCGCCGGCGAAGAGGAGGTCGGAAACGAGCACGCGGATCGCATTGCCGCGGAAGGGAATGCGCGAGAGGTCCGGGGCCGCAGCGGGGTCGGCGGCGGGCAGGGCGCGGGCTTCGTCGAGCCAGCGGTGGGCGGCGACCATTTCCGCGGGCAGGGCGCGGGTGGTGTCGCCGCGGACCAGGTGGACGGTGGTCGAGGCCCCGGAGCGGCGGGCGGATTCGACGGCGAAGCAGAAGAGCTCGGCGCTGCGGGCGGCCTTGAAGGGGTCGAAGAACATCGACTCGGAGGCATCGAGCACGACGTCGACCACCGGGCGGACTTCCTCGCGGTAGAGCTTCATCGTGTACTGCCCGGTGCGGGCGAAGGCCTGCCAGTTGATGTGGCGGGGATCGTCGCCGGGGACGTAGGTCCGGTGGTCCTGGAAATCGAGCGAGGACCCGACGCCGGCACCCTGGAACTCGCCGGACTGGCCTTTCCAGACCCGGGAGCGCAGCGGCAGGCGCAAGCGGCCGGCCGCGGTCAGCGCGCGGGCGTGGCAGCGGGAGAGTTCGTCGGGAGTCACGGGGCGCTGCGGGTGATGGTGGCGGCTTCTTCTTCCACCTCGCGGATGCTGCGGAAGTTGCGGAGGGCGAAGAGGAGCATGCCGAGGTAGTAGATCGAGCAGGTGGCGATGCCGGTGAGGACCAGCGGCTGGTAGTCCGGGCTACCGGGCGGCCCGGTGGCACCGGGGGCGACGGAATCGTAGTAATCCCGGTAGATGAGATCCATCAGGTTGAACTGGACCGGCGGGATCCAGGCGAAGGCCCACATGAATGAGTCGTTCTCCACTTCTTCCGCGACGATGGAGAGTCCGATGGCGGTGCCGATGAGGATGCCGGCGAAAAGCAGGAAGAGCGAGAAGGTCCGCGGGATCCGCCGGGGCATCAGGCGGATCAGCAGTCCCGGCAGCAGCAAGGTGCCGAGCGCGCCGAGCATCAGGATCACGAACTTGTCGTCGAAGGCCCAGCCGGGACCACCGCCGGCCCGCAGGTGGAGCAGCACCGCGCCGACGCCGAGCGCGATGAGCAGCCCGCTGAAGAGGATGCCGGACGGCCAGCCGGGGTAGAGGAAGCGGCCGGCCAGCTTGCCGGCGGCACCGAAGCGGAGGAAGGGCCGGCAGATCGGCGGGAGAAGCTGCAGCGGCTCGGTCACGGCGATCGCGATGGCCGGCGCGCAGAACAGCAGCAGGACGGGGCCGATCGCCTCGCGGTCGAAATTGGCGACGGTCGCGATGACGGCGAAGCCGGCGACCACCGCCAGGGTCAGCAGGCGGCGGACCGTGCTGTGGTTCTCGGCCATCGGCGCGATCATCGAGGCGCCGAGCGCGAGCGAGGACCAGCCGAAGTAAGCGGCGGTGACCAGCCCGGCCAGCAGCGCCCAGCCGCTTCCGTCTTCCTGAAGCGCGCAGAACTCGATCAGGTCGCCAAAATAATCGTCGCTCGCCGCGAAGATTCCCGCGCCGATGTAAAGCGCCATCACCAGCGGCAGAAGCCCGCGGATGAGGATCGAAGGGATGGCCGAAAGCCCGACGGTGATCGCGGTAAACAGGGCCGAGGCGAGGAAGATCAGCAGGAGCAGGTTCAGCTCCGCGAACAGGTTCATCCGGCCGAAGAAGTAGCGGAGGATGAGGTAGGGAGCGATGGCGGTCAGCAGCAGGGCGGACTGGCTGACGATCGACACCCATTTCCCGAGCACGATCCGCCACGCGCCGAGTCGGGTGAGGACCATCAGGTCGATGGTGTTGCCCTTGATCTCGTTGTGCAGCGCGCCGATGCCGCGCAGCGGCTGGACGATCACCACGGCGAGCGAGAAGAAGAGAAAGATGATGGTGCTGACCGAGCGGCCCGCGTCTTCCGACGACGAGGCGCCGATCGCCGCGAGCAGCACCACCGCGAGCATGGCCTGGAGCGCGAGGAAGACGATGACGAAGGTCTTCGCCCGCAGGCCCTGGCGCAGCTCCTTGACCAGCATCGGCGAGATCCGGTCGCTGAACTCGTCGAGCGGGTGGGCGACCGGCGGCGGGGTCGCGGCGGCGGCTGGAGCGGGGGTGCTCATCAGTTGGACTCCGGCGGGGTGAAGGCGGGCAGCACCGGCTTCGGCGCGGCGGACGGCAGGGCTCCCTCGCCGCGGTCGATGCGGCCGAGCATGTCGATGAAGGCGTCCTCGAGGTTGCGCTGCTCCTTGTGGAACTCGACCACCTTCAGGCCGTCCTTGATCATCCGGGCGAGCACTTCGGCGGCGCGGTCGGGATCGGTGGACTCGATGCGGATGCGGCCGCCTGTCTTGCGGGATTCCAGGAACTCGACGTGCGGGTTGATCACGCACCAGTCGGACACCGCCTGCGGGTCGCCAGTGACCTGGACGTCGTAAAGCATGCCGCCGAGGGCGTCGGTGCCCTGGCGCAGCGTCTCGGCATCGCCGTGGTGGACGATGCGGCCGCCGTTGACGAAGAGCAGCGAGTCGCACATCTCGCCGAGCTCGGACAGGATGTGGGACGAGATGAAGATCGTCTTTCCTTCCTGGGCGAGCACGCGGATCAGGTGCTTGAGTTCGACGCGGGCCTTCGGGTCGAGGCCGGCGGCGGGCTCGTCCATGATCAGCACCTGGGGATCGTGCAGCAGCGAGCGACCGAGGCAGAGCCGCTGGGTCATGCCCTTGGAGAGCTTGTTAGAAAAGCGGTCGGCGAGCGGGACGAGGTCGGTGAACTCCATCACCTCCTGCACGCGGTTCTTGCGCTCCTTGCCGGAGAAGCCGAAGGCGCGGGCGTAGAAGTCGAGGTATTCGACCACCGTCATGTGCTCGTAGTTGCCGAAGTGGTCGGGCATCCAGCCGATCAGCCGGCGGACCTCCTCCGGGTGGTGGACCACGTTGATCCCGCAGATTTCGGCGACGCCCATGGTCGGGTAATCGAGCGAGGCGAGGATCCGCATCGTGGTGGTTTTGCCGGCACCGTTGGCCCCGACGAAGCCGCAGACCGAGCCGTGGGGGATTTCAAACGAGATCCCGTTCACGGCCTTGAGCTGGCCGAAGTAGCGGTAGAGGTTGTTGACCTTGATGGCGGGGGCGGTGGACATGAAGTTCCAAGTTAAGAAGTTCCAAGTGCCAAGGAGGGGGCGGAGGAAAAGATGAAAAGGGCTCGGGGGTTGGCGGAGCGCCGGCTTTAGCCGGCTTGGACAGGAAGGTGAGAAACCGGAGGGAAAGACAGGCCGGCTGAAGCCGGCGCTCCTTCCGAGCCGCGGAGATCGGGATGCCGCGGGGTGGTTGTCATGGCTGCGCGACGGGGCCGGTGATGTAGGTCCGGGTGGTCTGCCAATTGATGCCTTCCAGCGTGTCGATGCCGGGGGCTTCGGTGGTCAGGGCGACGAAGTGGCCGCGGCGCTCGGCCAGCGGGGTGAAGGCGGCGCGGGTGCGCGGAGCGAAGGAGTTGGTCGCCTTGGCAATGAACACGCCGTGTTCCCCGATGCCGGTGCCCATGACTTCCTGGCAGGTGAAAGCCTTGCCGGGCTCGATCTTGTCCGCCCGCCAGAGCCCGCCGTCCGGGGCGAGGTAGAAGAGCGTCTCCACCGGGAACTCGAAGGTCGAGACGAAGGTCGGCGGGCCGGCGTTGCCGCGGGCCTCGATGCGGCCGCGGGTGGGGACCACGGCGCGGACGAACTGGCCCTGCTCGGAGCGGCTTTGGAACCAGTCGCCATCGACCGCCAGCTTGCCGTCCCGGACCTGGACCTCGTAGCGCATGCCGCCGCCCGCATTGCCCTGGGTCAGGCGGGCCCACTGGCTTGCGGCGATCGGGACGGGCGTGATCAGCGCGGGATCCGCGAGTTCAAAGTCCCCGCCGAGCAGCACGCCGGTGCGGCTGATCTGTTCCTGATAGATGTAAGCGGAGTTCTCGCCGTCGTCGGGCCGCACTTCCATCAGCACGGCGCGCGCGCCGCGTCCGCCGAAGCCGTCGATGAGGATGATCAGCAGCACCAGCAGCGCGCTGGTGGCGAGGGCGATGACCGGCGTGGTGATGAAGAGCCGGTGGCGGCGGCCGGATTTGGCGAAGACGAAGAGGTTCACCGGGCCGACGACGATGCCGAAGGCGACGAGGATGAGGATGAAGAGGCCGTAGTTGTAGCCCTGTTCGCCGAATTCCGCGTGAAGCTGCCAGCCTCCGCCGAAGTCGTCGCGGATCGATTTGCCGAGGGCGGGCAGGCGGGACGAGCTGAAGTGGCGGGACAAGGTCGCCGGGGCATCGAGCTTCAGGTCGGACCCGACCGGCACGATGCTGATGCGGCCGAAGCTGCGGTCGGCGGTGGGGATGCCCTTGGCATCGGGCGCGATCCCGAGCGTGGAGAGGTCGGTGGAGGAGGAAAGCGCGTGGATCACCAGTTCGCCGCCGAGCCGGTTCCAGCGGAGGAGGGCGTTGCGGGCGCCGGGGCTGGCATTGCCCCAGTCGGTGTCGGTGAGATCGATGCCGTCGTAGCCGGCGTAGGCGCGCCAGTCTTCCGGCAGCTCGCGGGCGTCGAATTTCCCCGAAAAGGTCGCGCTCCCCCGGTAGCCGCCGCTGTAGTGGCTGCTGGCCTCGGCATCGAGCATCGACGCGTTGGGCGTGAACAAGGGCTCGCTGAGCAGCAGGGCCGGCTGGTCGTCCATGTAGGACGTCGAGACGCTGCCGCTGTTGCTTCCGAAGGCGCCGCTCATCCGGATTTCGACCGACTGTTCCCCGCCGTTGAGGACGGTGGTGCAGGGCACCAGCAGGTCGTGGCGGGTGGTTTTGCCCGGGGCGGCCGTGATGGTGAAGCTCGAGGCGAGTTCGCTGCCTTCTCCCGAATAGGAGCCGTCGCTGGACTTGCTGGTGAAATTGATTTCCACCTCCTGCTCGCGCGGGTTGTGGACGGTCACGCGGACCGGCAGGAAGCCGCTGGGCGGCGGGGTGCTGAAGAGCGCGACGGCTTCGACCCGCATCTTCGACTTCGGGTCCGGCTCGTGGTTGAAGAGCGTCTCCTGGGCCGCCAGCGGGGCGAGGATGGAGAGAAAAGCTGAAACGCTGAAAAGCTGAAACGCTGGGATGTGGAAGCGTTGAAAAGCTGGCATGAGAAGCGAAGGGGAATGTTGCGGAGGGGCCGGCTGCTGATTTCAGATTCTCAGCATTTCAGATTTCAGCTTTTTTCCTCAAGCGCTCACCGGCTTGAGGGTCTTCGGCGTGGCACCGCCTTGGAAAGGGATTTCCTCGAGGAGGGCGCGGACCATGTCGTTGTTGGTCAGGCCTTCGACGCGGGCATTGTATTCGAGCACGATGCGGTGGCGGAGCACGGCGGGGGCGACGAAGCGGACGTCCTCGAAGGAGGCGTGGGTGCGCTCGTTCATCAGCGCGCGGGCTTTCGCCGCGGAGGCGAGGGACAGGGCGGCGCGCGGGCTGGCACCGTAGCGGATGCCGCGGGCGGCGGAGCTCTGGCCGGGGTGGGTGCCGTCGACCAGGCGGGCGATGTAGTTCGCCACCACGTCGGGCAGGTAGATGCGGCGGACCAGGTTGAGCACCTCGTCGAGGGTGGACGCGTCCATGATCGCCTCCACCTGCGGTTCGCCGCCGAGTTCGCGCTGGTTGACGATGCGCTCCAGGGTTTCGACGCTGTTGCGGGTGACCTCGAGCTTGAACAGGAAGCGGTCGAGCTGGGCCTCGGGCAGCGGGTAGGTGCCTTCGAGCTCGATCGGGTTCTGGGTGGCGAGGACGAAGAAGGGCTTCGGCAGGTCGTGGGTCTCGCCGAGCACGGTCACGCGGCGCTCCTGCATGGCCTCGAGCAGGGCGGACTGGGTTTTCGGCGAGGCGCGGTTGATTTCGTCGGCCAGCACGATGTTGGTGAACAGCGGGCCGGGCTGGAAGACGAAGGCGCGGCGGCCGTCGATTTCCTGGAGCACCGGGTTGCCGGTGATGTCGCCGGGGAGCAGGTCGGGGGTGAACTGGACGCGCTTGGTGCCGAGGCGGAGGGTCTTGGAGAGGCCCTTGACCAGTTCGGTCTTGCCGAGGCCGGGCAGGCCTTCGAGCAGGATGTGGCCGCGGGCGAGCACGCCGGTCAGGACCAGGTCGACCAGTTCCTCCTGGCCGAAGAGCACCTGGTTGAGCGCCGCGGAGAGGGAGCGCACGTGTTTTCCGGCGGCGCTGACTTCGGTTTCGGAGGCGTATTCCATGGGAAAGGAGTTCTAACGATTGCGACGTTCGGAGATGTAGCGGAAAGCCGCGTGAAGACGCGATGAAAAATCCGCAGGGAATGTGGATTGCCGGTGGCGGGAAGTTCCAAGGGGGGAAGTGCCAGGTTCCAAGGAGCGGCGGACTCCGATCCGCCGTGCCCTGGGCAGGCCGATGAAAAGCGCTTCCCCCGGATCAGCGGAGGCGGACGGGCACGGCGGATCGGAGTCCGCCGCTCCTTGAAGGACTGTCCTGAACCGGTGCCCAAGCCCGTCGCTTGCAAGCGGCCGGAATCGGGGCACAGTGCCGCCGATGGCCGAGGACGACCCGCAGGACGATGCCGCCGGACTGGTGCCGGTGGGCGAGTGGCCGTCCTTGTCGGAGGCCCGCGAGCACTCGCTGGTGGTGCTGGCGATGAATCTCGAGTGCTGGATTTTCCAAGGGGAAGACCGCTACGCGATCCATGCCGACCCGGCCGAGCTGCCGCGGATCCGGCGGGAGTTCGAGCTTTACCGGGCGGAGCAGGCCGAGCGGCGGGAAAAGGTCGATCCGCCGGTCTTCCCGGCCGGCATGGAGCTGGCCGCGGGCTGGGCGGTGGCGCTGCTGGCGGTGTTCCTGTGGCAAGGCCGCGACCTCCAGCTGGCGGAGCGCTTCTGCAATTCCAGCACCGCGCTGGCGGCGGGGGAATGGTGGCGGCCCTTCACCTCGCTCTTCCTGCACGCCGATGCCGGCCACCTGCTCGGCAACGTCTTCCTCGGCGGGATCTTCTGCGTGATGGTCGCGCATTCGGTCGGCGCCTGGCGCGGCTGGGCGCTGATCCTCGCGGCCGGCACCCTGGGCAACGCGCTCAACGCGGCGCTGCGCCTGCCGGCGGAGTTCCTCTCGCTCGGCGCCTCCACCGCCACCTTCGGCGCGGTCGGCGTGCTGGTCGGCACGGCCAGCGTCCGCGCCTGGCGGTCGCGGTCCTACCGCGAGCTGCGCCCGGTGCTGGTGCCGCTGGTCATCGGGCTGGTCCTGCTCGGCTGGTATGGCACCGGCGGCGAGGCGGCGGCTGCCGGTGAAAGCAACACCGACGTCGCCGGCCACTTCGCTGGCTTTGCCAGCGGCACCCTTCTCGGCGCCGCCGCCGCCACCCTCCCGGCCCGCCGGGCGCAAGGATGATGCCCGGCTGATGCGATGCTGCCGCCGCGCAAGGCGAACTCCCGCCTGTCTCAAGCCCTGACTTCCCCCTTGCAGGGCGGCACGCTTCGGGATAGCTCTGGAAACAGAATGAAAAGTGAAGGAATCTCCGCGGCCCGCGCTGCCTTTGCAGGGCTTATGCAGCACGCTGCAAATGCACCGCAAATGCGGCGTGCGGCATAAGAACACTGTTCGCTGAAGAAAATGACGCTTCCCGAGGTCATCACCGAGAATCTCAATCCCGAATCAGAGCAACAGGGCGCAATCACTCGGCGGAAGATCGAGTTCGATGGTTCGAAGTGCCACTATGAGTATGATGTGAGCTTTGGGCCTGACTTGTCGGAGCCGGTTTACCGCCATACTTGCGACGCCGAACTCTGCGACTTTGATCCGAAACGCATCGAGTTCCGCCGATCCTCCTCCGGTCCAGAGCTGGTTCTTTGGACTCGGTTTATGAGAAACGTTGTTGGGTATGAGACGTGGCACCGAGACAAAGGCCGCATCAAGAGTGAACAAAAGGACTCACTCTGGATTCCTCTCAAGAGCGCCTTGTCTACCGATCAGAAGCGCGAATTGAAGGAGTTGGCCTCCTCGTTCATGTCCGGAAGTGGGACATCCGTAGCATCACGACAGGATTTGGAGCGGAGGCTCGATGAGCTAAATCAAGCGATTGGTGAACTTACGAATGGACTGGATTTTACCAGCCAGGGTGGCAAAGGGGTTCTAGAACAGCGGATCGAGCTTTCCCGCGACCGAACTTCATTGATTTTTCGTCAGCAACGTAAGGCCGATGTGGATTCGGACGGAACGAACTTGAGCGCAAAGATCCCACTCTGGACGATGAAGGAAGAGGTGTATGCATGCCGAGATAGAGAGGATTCATGTGCGGGTCTCCCCCGTGTCGGATTTCATGCCCGAGATCACCGCAAACCCTTCAAGTTCGAGTTTTCAGGGCCGCCTCCCTTCACCCACAAGAACACTGCTGAGTATATCTATTGTCAGACCGGTGACGATTGCGACCGTCTTAAGGAACTCCTTGAGGAGGCGATCGTCACCGCAAAAGACCTCGCCTACATCAAAAGCAGCGAACAAGGCGCGGCTGGACAACCCGCTACCCCGCCGTGAGTTCACATGACCCCCTTTTCTCGAGCACTTAACCCTGTTGCGACGCGGCGCTCCCGGTAGCGGGCGCCACCACTTTTGACGTTGGCCAGAAAGCAGACTCCAAGACAATGAACACTCACTACCGATTCACTGAGAGGAGCGACCAAACCCGTCTTGTCGTGGGGTGGACCGCCCTAATTGCTTCCTTCATCGCGGTTTGGTTTCATCCGCCGACAGGCCTTGGACTACTGGCATTTGGCGGGAGTGTAATCGGCGCTAACTGGTATGCTCAAATTCAGAACCGGACTAGCCGCGACGTTGTTCCGGCTCGAGCAAGGCCCAAGATTCACGATGGTCGCAGTCGCTTGGATCAGGCACGTGAGTATCGTGACCTGTTTGAAGAGGGGATAATCACCCTGGACGAGTACCACGAAGCTGTTGCGAGTCTCTATCCGGAGATCAACCGCCTGCCTAAGCAACGACCAAAGCCGCACAAGCCGGCGTAGGGCGACCCTGATCCGCGGCCTTGCTACGCCGTGGCCTGGTTGCGAGAGACCATACTCAATCAACGGCTGACCGCCATTGCTACCCGGGCCGCCTGGCTTCAATCGCCCGACCCCGCCTTTGGACCATGACCCTCAAGCAAATCGCCCGTCCCGCTCTTCTGGTCGCTCCCGACGGCTGGGTGGCCGTCACGACGAGGCCCGAGGATCTGGAGGCTTGGAATCCCGGGGCGGTGAAGCGGTATGCGGCGATGGGCGTCGAGGTCTTTTCGGCGGACCACAGGATCTGGAAGTTCGAAGGGTTCGACGTCGTGGCCTCGCCGACCTTTCTCGAGAAGCTCCGGATGTGGAGCATGGGTCTCCCGGCCCTGTCGACCGTGGACATCCATCTGCGGGAGGAGCCCGGGGATGCCTTGGGTCGCCTCCGGGCGGCGTTCCAAGCGGCACTGGAGAAGGACTGCGATTGTAAGCTTCCCCGTCAACGGGACATTTCAGAAGTAGAGTTCCGGGCGGTTGGTTTCAGTTCGGGGTTGGTTTGTTGTCTCAGTCTGAATTGGCGTGGTGGGAGGTTTCCGAGGGAT
>JAIXWR010000038.1 GCA_027491155.1 Verrucomicrobiaceae bacterium | reverse complement strand
CGGAACCCGGGGATACCGCCATCCATAGCCGCAACTCCCGGTTGCCCCGACGAGCGCACACGCCCTGCTGCACCGGTTCACAGGAACCGAAGCGAAATGGGAATTGATAGGAGTGCCTTGAAGTCCGCGGTCCAGTACACCACCAGCCCATTTCGGGCTCCGGGTGAGAACGACCGGTCCATCTCCGTAAGCCCCCTCAATTATGACGGCCACCCGCCCCCTTTTCCTCCTCCCCTTGCTGGCCGCCCCCCTCGCCGCCGCCCCGGAAAGCCACCCCTGCCAGAACGGCCTGGTCCGCTCGCTGGTCGCCCGGGAGCCGATGTTCCGCAACCCGGTCGCCGTGGCGGTCGATGTCGACGGCGCGATCTACGTCACCGAGACCACCCGCCGCAAGCAGGCCGACCTCGACATCCGCGAAGTGATGGACTGGGTGGTCGACGACCTCTCCCACACCTCCATCGACGACAAGCGCCGCTTCTTCCGCGAGAACATCACGTCCGAACGCTTCAAGAAGCACCCATCGCTCAAGGACCACGACAAGAACGGCCGCATCGACTGGCAGGATCTCACCGTCCACAGCGAAAAGATCCACCGCCTCGTCGACACCGACGGCGACGGCATGGCGGACCGCTCCACCGTGTTCGCGGAAGGCTTCAACACCGAGGTCACCGGGATCGCCGCCGGCGTGATGGCCTATCGCGGCGATGTCTACGCCACCATCGCGCCCGACCTTTGGAAGCTCCGCGACACCGATGGCGACGGCGTGGCGGACCAGCGCAAGTCGCTGGTCCACGGCTTCGGCGTGCACATCAACTACGCCGGCCACGACATGCACGGCCTGACCTTCGGGCCGGACGGCAAGGTCTATTGGACCATCGGCGACAAGGGCACCAACGTCACCGCCAACGGCGTTCAATGGCTCTACCCCCACGAAGGCGCGCTGCTCCGCTGCAATCCCGACGGCTCGGAATTCGAAGTCTTCGCCCGCGGCCTGCGCAACGTCCAGCAGATCGCCTTCGACGACTACGGCAACATCTTCGGCGTCGACAACGATGCCGACATGAAGGGCGAGAAGGAGCGCCTGATTTTCATCCCCGAAGGCTCCGACCACGGCTGGCGCGCCTACTACCAGTATCGTGGCGCGAAGTACAACCCCTGGATGGCCGAGCGCATCGCCTTCCCCGACGGCCCGGACCGGCCCGCCGCCATCCTGCCGCCGCTCGCCCTCTACCACGACGGCCCCAGCGGCTTCGCCTACAATCCGGGCACCGCGCTGAACGACTTCTACCTCGGCCATTTCTTCCTCACCCAGTTCCCGGCGGGAAAGATCAACGCCTTCAAACTCGAGCCCGACGGTGCCGGGTTCAAGATGACCGGCGACCACCTGATGGCCGGCGGCACGCCCTTCGTCGGCTGCAACTTCGGCCCCGACGGCGCCCTCTACGTCGCCGACTGGCAAGGCGGGTATCCGCTGAAGGAGAAGGGCGCCGTGTGGAGGATCGATGATCCGAAGGAGGCGGGCAGTGCTGTTAGAATGGAAGTCGCAGCCTTCCTCAAAGCGGGCACCGCAAAGGTCCCGGACGAAGAACTCATCCAACGCCTGGCCCATCCCGACCAACGCGTCCGGCTCGATGCCCAGTGGGAACTCGTCGCTCGCAAGAAATGGGGCGCATTGAAGAAAGCAGCCGCATCCGGCGAAGCGACCCAACTCGCCCGCATCCACGCCTTGTGGGGGCTTTCCCAGGGCAAGCAGTTCGACGAAGCGCTTTTCAAGGTTTTGGCGAAGGCGCAAGACCCCGAACTCCGCGCCCAGACCGCGAAGTGGGCGGGCGAATGTTGCATCAAGCTACCCCTCCGCTTCAAATCACTGCTTTCCGACCCTTCCGCCCGCGTCCGCTTCGTCGCCGCCCTCGCCGTCGGTAGGTCCCGCGATACGGGCTGCCAGAGCGATATTGTCGCCATGCTCGAAGCCAACAACAACAAGGACCCCTACCTCCGCCATGCCGGCGCTTTCGCGCTTCGCCGGGCCATCGATCCAGTGTTTCTTTCCAAGCTCAAACATCATTCCTCGCCAGCCGTCCGCCTCGCCGCGGTGGTTGCCATGCGCGACATCTTCCAAGATTCTCTCCGCATCATCGGGCCCATGCGGATTTACGAGCACCCCGCTTCCGCAGTCCTCATGCCGTCCCTTTCGTCCTTTCTCACGGATTCAGATCCAACGGTCGCGGCGGAAGCCACGAGGGCGATATACGAGGACTCGATTTTCAATGAGTTTGATCCGAATACTCTTCCGAAGCTCGCTGGCCTGCTGGAGATGAAGCCTAACTCCCGGGAATCCGCGCTCCGCCGCTCGATTGCTGCAAAGCGCAGAATGCTGCACGCTGACTCGTTGCGGCTACTCCCTGAACTTGCTGCCAACCCGGCAAAGCCGCAAAGCCTGCGTGTCGCGGCCCTCGAAGCCCTCGCCAGCGTGAAATCCAGAGAACAGCTCGACGCGATCGACGGACGCCACTCCCCGTTGGAAGTGATCGATCTTGACCCGGCGGAAATCACCTGGCTCACCCAGCCGCTCCTTCCTCTTCTGTCCGACAAGAATCTCGCCGGGCATGCGGCCGCCGCGCTCGATGCGCTCGGAGTAAAGCAGAATGCTGACACTCTAGCCAAACAGGCGCTCGACCCAAGTCGGCACTACTACATCCGATTGATCGAGGTGCGCTACCTAAAGAACTTGGGCGACAAAAGATGGGAGGATATCGCCGTCAAACTCCTCGCGGAAGACATTCCCCTCCTTCGCCCCGAGGTCGGCGGCTTGCTTGCTGAGGAAAACCCCGAAGCCGTTCTCGACTACCTCAAAAGCACCGGCCTCACCTCCAAAATCCTCCCCGAACGCCAAGCCTCCTTCCGCCTCCTCGCCACGCTCAAGTCCCCCGCCGCGCGGCGCTTGTTAGAGCCGCACCTCGCATCGCTCAAAGACCCGGCCTGCCAGCTCGAAATCCTCGACGCCGCCCGCGTCCTCGCGCCGGAATCCGTCCCCGGCATCGAATCCGCCCTCGCCGCGAAAAGTCCGCTCGGCAAGTGGTCCTACGCCCTCGAAGGGGGCAACGCCGCAGCCGGCCGGGAGATCCTCACCGAAAACCTCGCCGCCAACTGCACCGCCTGCCACCGCATCGACGGCGAAGGCTCCCAGGTCGGCCCGGCCCTCGCCGGAATCGGCGCGAAAGGCCGCGAACACCTGCTCGAATCCCTGGTTCTCCCCCAGGCCAAGGTCGCCGCCGGCTTCGGCCTGATGACCGCCACCCGCAAGGACGGCTCGGTCGCCGCCGGGGCATTCCTTGAGGAAAAGGACGGCAAGCTGGTGCTCTCCCAGCCCGACGGCTCGAAGCTCGAAATCCCGCTGACCGACATCGCCTCCCGAAGCGCCCCGCTCAGCACCATGCCGGCGATGGATGCCATCCTGAAGCCCGCGGAGCTGCGGGATCTGGTCGAATACCTCTCATCCCTCAAGTAGCGGCTCTCGCCATCGAAGCCCTTGGCCAGCGGCGCGTTTCGTGCTAGCGAACCCGCGCCACCCTCTCCCAGTCATGGCGAAACTTGCTTCCCTTCCCTTGCTGCGTCTACTCGCCGCGCTCACGAGCCTGGCCCTCTGCTCCTGCGCGACCACCCCGCCCGGCCCGCCGCCGAAGGCCGAGCACGTGCTCTACGAGTGGTACGACGATTACGGCCCGGGCGAGGTGAAGGTGAAGATCGACCTCGGCGAACAGCGCGCCACCTACACCCGCGGCGGACGCGAGATCGGCTGGTCCTTCGTGGCCACCGGCAAGGAAGGCCACGGCACGCCCTCCGGCACCTTCCGGATCACCGAAAAGATCGTCGACAAGTATTCCAACCGCTACGGATGGATCGAGGACGAGTGGGGCAACGTCACCAACGGCGATGCCAAGCCGAGCACCCCGGTGCCGCCGGGCGAACGCTACATGCCGGCCCCGATGCCGTTCTGGATGCGCCTCACCTCCTACGGCATCGGCATGCACGCCGGCGTGATCCCCAAGCCGGGCGAAACCGCATCCCACGGCTGCATCCGCCTGCCCAAGGCCGTCGCCCCGCGAGTCTTCGACGCGGTCAAGGTGGGCACGCCGGTGGTCATCACCCACTGACCCGGCCGCTCAGGGCTTTTCCACGCCCTTGAGGAGGCGGAACAGGTCGCTGTCGGTCGTGAGGATCACGGTGGTGTCTTTCGAAAGGGACTTCTGGTAGGTCTCCAGCGTCTTCATGAACTGGTAGAAGTCGGCGGCGGAAGGGCTCGCGTTGTAGGCGGCGGCATAAATCCCGGTCGCCTCGGCGTCGGCCTTGCCCTTGATCTCCTGCTCGCGGCGGTAGGCGTCGGACTCGATCGTCAGCAACTCGCGCTCCTTGCGGCCGAGGATCTTCGCGGCTTCCCCGGCGCCTTCGGAGCGGAAGCGCTCGGCGATCTGCTGGCGCTCCGAAGCCATCCTCGCGTAGATCTTTTCGACCACGTCGCGGTTGTAGTTGATGCGCTTGAAGCGGATGTCGATCAGCTCGATGCCCCAGCCCTTCACTTTCGGCCGCGCGGCCTTGAGGATCTGCTGGTCCAGCACGCTGCGCCCGTCACGGATCGGCGGCAGCAGGCCGAGGTTCGAGTCGGCGGCGCTCAGCGCCTCGTCGCGCACCGGCTTGCGCTCCTTGTCGCTGCGGATGACCTCGATCAGGTCGTGGGAAGCGATCACCGCGCGGGTCTCGCTGCCGATGATGTCGTTGAGCCGGGACTGGGCGCTGCGCTCGTCGCGCAGCTTCTCGTAGTAGGCCTTGGGATCGACGATCCGCCAGCGGGCGAAGTTGTCGACCGTGATGTAGAGCTTGTCGCGGGTCGGCATCTCGGTGGCCGGTCCATCCCATTCGAGAACGCGCTTCTCGATGCGGTTGACCTGCTGGATGAAGGGCATTTTGAAATGGAGTCCGGCCTCCGGTTTCGCGGGGTCCGCGTTGATGGGTTCGCCCACCGGCTTGCCGAACTCGGTGATGAACACCTGCTCGGATTCGCTGACGGTGAAGGCGCTGCTCGAGAGAACCACGAGCGCGAGGAAGAGCCCCGTGGCGGATAGGATGATGGAAAGGCGTTTCATGGCGCGATCAGCGTGAAGGATTGGCGGGGGCAGCGGGAGCAGACGGGCGGGTGCCGATGCCCTGGTTGAGGTTCATCAGCGGGAGGAACTGCTTCGCATCCTCGTCGAGGATGATCTTGCCGCCGAGCTTCGGCAGCACCTCGTTCATCGTCTCGAGATAGAGCCGTTGCTTGGTGACGGCGGGCGCCTTGTCGTATTGGACGAGGAGCTGGCCGAAGCGGGCGACATCGCCGCGGGCCTCGTTGATGCGCTGGACCGCGAATCCTTCCGCGCCGGACACCCGCTGTTCGGCGAGGCCCTTGGCCCTGGGGATCACCCGGTTGTATTCGCCGTTCGCCTCGTTGATCAGCTGCTCGCGTTCCTGCTGCGCCCGGTTCACGTCGCTGAACGAGCGCTGGACCGGGGCGGGCGGGTTGACGTTGTTGAGCTGCACCTGCTCGACCCGCAGGCCCATGTTGATCCGTTCCACCAGCGCTTGCAGCCGGACCAGCGCGTCGCTCTCGATCTCGGTGCGGCCGAAAGTGAGCACCTCGTCCACCGTGCGGTCGCCGATCACCTCGCGCATCACGCTTTCCGATAGGTCGCGCAGGGTCGGCCCCGGGTTCTTGACGTTGAAAAGGTAGTCCTTGGGCGAGGAGATCCCGTATTGCACCACCCACTCCACCTGGGCGGCATTCAAATCGCCGGTGACCATGTCGCTCTCGAGACCGGGTTCGTTGCTGGTCTGGTCCTCGTTGGTCGCCCCCGGGGTGCCGAAGCCGAATTCCAGCTTCAGCTGCCGGCGGACGGGCACGATGGTAGCGGTGTCGACGCCGAAGGGGATCTTGAAGTGAAGGCCGGGCTCGGCGACGCGCTTGAACTTCCCGAAGCGCTGCACCACCGCCACCGCTTCCGGGCTGACGGTGTAGAACGACGAGAAGATCCCCGTGAAGACCAGGATCACCAGCGGAATGGCGAGCAGGATGCGGAAGACGAAGCCGACGCCCTTGGCGGGCATCCGGAATTGCGGGAGTTGGGGCGGGCTGGACATGGGGATCGGCTGCGGTGAGCGGTGACATATGGACCATCCCCGACGCAAAGATCGACTGTAATTTCAGCGGCGGATTCCTCCCGGCGTCACGGAGGTGGCTTGTCACGGGATTCATGTTACTCCTTGAGAGCTCCTCCGCCCCTCGCCAGCCATGCCCTCGTCGACCTTCAGCTTGAAGAACCTCGCGGCTCTGCTACTTTCCGGCCATGCCTCCGAAGAACCAGCGCCGGGTGACCGCCGAGGAAGCTCTCGAACAAACCCGCCGCAACCGACTCCGCTCGGCGGTGCTGGAATCACGCAGTGGGCCCGTGACGCCGGAGGATGCGTTGAAGCCGGTCAGTTCGCCGAAAGCCTCGATGGTGCCCAGGTCGAAAGCGAGCTGAGCGAATTCTTCCGCGAGACGCCGGAATTCGGAAGGTCGCTCGCGCTGCGTCTCGCCGACTTTCATGAGAGCGATTCCCGCGGCGAGCTGACACTCATCGGCGGTGGTGGCGAGGCTGTCGTTTTCTTTGATCCCTCCCGCCAGCAGGTGATCAAGCTCCTCGGCGGCGCGGGCAAAGCCGGCTTCGGATGGGCCATGGACCGGGATCACGAGGGTTTCTGGATCCTCCGGCCCGGGCATCTCGCCGAGTCGCTGATCCGCTTCGCATTGGCTGAGGAGCAGTTCCCCACCGGCCTTGACCTTCACGCCGTGGGCTCGGACGGCCGCTTTCTTCTCCTGCGGCAGCCCTTCCTCGTTGGCGAAAATCCGACCGTGTCCGACCTCGACCGATGGATGCGCCTTCATGGCTGGCAACCTCATCGCCCGAAGACTCATCTCGACATGCTGGCCACGCTTACATGGCGGCGGGGAAACATCATCGCAACCGACGTCCGGCCGGAAAATGCCATCCTCGCGGAAGCCGACGGCGAGATCTATCCGTTCGATTTCATCGTCGCCCGCGACCGGTGAGCCCGCCGCTCAAACCGGCACCGGGACCGTCGCGAGGATCTCCGCGACGACCTGCCGGCCGGTGGCACCGGAGAGCTTGGCTTCCGGCACGATGACCATGCGGTGCGCGATCACGTCCGCGGCGACGGACTGGATCGTTTCCGGGATCACGAAGTCGCGCCCTTCGAACAAGGAAAGCGCCTGGGCCATCTTCATCAGCGCGATCGACGCGCGCGGGCTGGCGGCGAGCTGCACGTCGTCACGCCCGCGGGTGGCGGAGACGATGTCCACGATGTAGCCGCGGAGTTCGTCGCTGATCCGCACCCGGCGGGTGGCGGCGAGCAGCTCCACCAGATCCTCGCGGCGGACCACCGCCTGAAGATGATCCACCGGATGGCGGTCGATCTGGTCGGAAAGGATCGCCCGCTCTTCCTCCGGCGTGACGTAGCCGAGGCGGCTCTGGATCATGAAGCGGTCCATCTGCGCTTCCGGCAGCGGGTAGGTGCCGCGGAACTCGACCGGGTTCTGGGTGGCGATGACGAAGAACAGGCCGTCGAGGTCGTGGCGCTCGCCGTCGATGGTCGCCTGGCGTTCGGCCATCGCCTCGAGCAGCGCCGACTGGGTGCGCGGCGAGGCGCGGTTGATCTCGTCCGCCAGCAGGATGTCGGCGAAGACCGGACCAGGGCGGAAGCGGAACTCCTGGGTGCGGGGGTCGAACACCGACACGCCGAGGATGTCGCCGGGCAGCAGGTCGGGCGTGAACTGAACGCGCTTGAAAACGGCTCCGGAAACCGCCCGGGCGATCGCCTTGGCGAGGGTGGTCTTGCCGGTACCGGGCACGTCCTCGACCAGCGCGTGGCCGCCGGCGGCCAGGCAGGCGAGGATGTTGCGCAGGGCGGATTCCTGGCCGCGCACCACGGTGCCCACGGCGTCTTCCAATTGTCGGGCGGTCTGGCGGGCGGTGGTGAGGTCGCTCATTCGGCGGTTTTTGGACGTTGCTCGCGGTCGGCGGCGGCGAGGGTACGATGTTTCTCGTAGATCGATTCCAGCTCGCCGCTGGCACCGTCGGGCAGGCGGGCGGCCAGGCGTTCCCAAACCTTGCGGTTGAGGAACTCGCGGCCGCGGGTCAGCGGGTCGAAGAGATCCAGCTCCGGCAGCACCCGGGGACCGCCGGGCGTGGCGGCGACGACGTAGAGCGGATAGGCATCGGCCGAATCGTCGCCCGGGGCGGCAGGCACGCGCATCGACACCGCGGCCCAGCGGCCGGCGCGGTGGACCCCGAGGATCTCGCCTTTCTGGCGGCCCAGCATTTCATAGCCCGAGTTCCGCAGCAGGCGGGACAAGCCGGCCGCATCGTCGAAGCAGGCGGATTGCGCGAGCATCGTGGCGGGGTCCTGGCCGACGATCGCTTCCCGCCAGGCGGCGACCACGCGGCGGGTCTCGTCTTCGGCCGGCGCGGAGTCGGCGGCGATCCCGCCCAGCCGGACGGCCAGGCTTCCGGCCCAATCGCCTTCGCGCAGCGGGCGCTGCCGGTCGGCCCAGGTTTTGAACTCGTCGTCCTCCTTCACCAGAGCCAGCGCCGAGTTGCCGGAAAACCCGGGATTCGCCAGCCAGCCGCTCTCGTCGCGCTGGAAATAAACCGCCTCCAGCTCCGTCTTCTCCGGCGTCGAGGCGGAAAACATCTGGATCAGGGCGCAGGCATCGTCGCCGGATTCATGCACCTCCAGCAGCACCGGCCGGACGAGCTGGTCGGGGTGGTGGACGCGCTGCCAGAGCCGCGCCGCGCGCACCAGACCGTCGATCGCGGCCGCCGGGCTGGCGTCCAAACCGAGGCGGGGCACCAGATCCTGCAGCGAGGGACCGACGATCGCCGCCAGCAGTCCCTTGGCCGCGGCATGCGGGCTGGCTTCCGGAACCGCGGCCACGGTGTCGCGGAGTTTGGAAGGAAAGGCCGCGATGATCTCCGCATCGACATCGCCCTCCATCTCGTCGTGCAAATCCCGGGCCTTCGCCGCGCTCATCAGGAGTTCCTCCGGCAGGCGGATCCTCCACATCCCGCCTTCCGAGCGGACGAAGGGCAGGTGAACCGCGCGCGGCCGCACGCTGCCGGGCGCTTCGTCGGCGGGATCGAGCGCGACGATGCTCACGAGGCCGTCTTCCCCGTCGTGCTCGGTCAGCACGATCGCCCGGGCGGCTTCCGGCGCGGCGAGCAGGCGCCAGCCGGGATGGTCGATCTTTGCATGCCGCATCAGGCGCGCCATGACCTGGAACGCGTCCTCCCATTCGGAAGGCCGCTGGTCTTCGAGGCCGCCGAGCAGCGCCAGCACCCCGGGCAGGCTGCGGGCACGCAGCGCCGCGAGGAAATCCGCGGCCAGGCGATCGGGCGAGGCCTCGTGCAGTTCATCCGGGCTGCGGAGCTTCCGCATCTCCTCGGCGAGCAGGGCGAAGGAATCCTCCTTCAAGCGCAGCACCTGCTCGCTGCGGGCCCGGAGCATCCAGTCCTCCAGCGCCTTCGCCCGCTTCAGGAATCCGGGCCGCAGGCTGAGGCCGGTGCTGTCGAAGGACGACGGGAGCGGCGCCGGCAACCACTTGTCGCCCCCTTTCACCATGCCCACGGCGTGGACCTGGACGCTGCTCGAATCGAAATCGGTGATCTGCGAAACCAGCACCCCCGCGAGGTCGCCATCGACCTTCTGGTCCAGCAAACGCAGGTCGTCCGGGCGGATCTGCCGGCCGAGCCGGGTCAGCCGCTGCGCGATGTCCGCCCGCCGATCCGCGGGAATGTCGGGGGAAATCGCGGTCTCCCCCACCGCGAAGACGCCGTTCTCCGCCGTCAAGCCGCGCAGGAACTTCAAGGCCGCCTCGCCCGGGCCTTCGGCGGCGGGAAGACGGACGCTTGCAGCAAGCGCGAGCAGGACGACCAGGGCTTTCATAGCGACTGGTGGAAGTCGTCCGCGGCGTCGAGCGACATCACGAAGCCGGCCAGCAGCCCGATCGTCCGCTCGATGTCGTCGAGGTGGGCGGTCTCCACCACCGAGTGCATGCAGCGCAGCGGCAGCGAGACGAGCGCGCTCGGCACCCCTTCCCGCATGTGGAAAATCTTGTCGGTATCGGTGCCGGTGTAGCGGCTGCTGGCCTCGTGCTGCACCGGGATCTTTGCCTTCGCCGCCACGTCCATCAGCCGCTTGACCACCCGCGGGTGGTTCGCGGTGCCGTGCGACAGGGTGGGACCGCCGCCCAGCTTCACCGCGCCGTGCTTGTTCGGGTCGATCCCCGGCGTGTCGGTCGCGTGGGTGACATCCAGGCAGATACAGGCGTCCGGGAAATGGCGGTAGGTCGCCATCATCGCGCCGTTGCCGCCGATCTCCTCCTGCACCGCGTTCAGGCAAAGCAGCGAGAAGGCCGGCTTCTTGCGGCCCTTGGCGATCCGTTTCAGCACCTGGGCGATGATGTAGCCGCCGATCCGGTTGTCGAGCGCCCGGCCGATCAGCCGCTTGTGCGCGAGCTCCGCCGGGCCGTCCTGATAGACCGCCGGGTGGCCGACGCGGAGTCCGAGCGCGGCGACTTCCTTGGCGTTCGACGCCCCGACATCGACCCACAGTTCGTGGACCTGCGGGGCTTTCTCGTCGCCGGCGCTGTCGCGCCGCAGGTGGATCGCGGTGTTGCCGATGATCCCGAGGACCGGCCCTTTGTCGCCGGCGAAGACCAGCCGCCGGCCGCGCGCGGTGGCCACGTCGCTGCCGCCGACCCGGTCGATGCGGATGAAGCCGTCGGACTGGATCGCCTTGATCATGAAGCCGATCTCGTCCGCGTGGGCGGCCAGCATCACGGTCCGCGGGGATTTCCCTTCCAGCCGCGCCCAGGTCGAGCCGTAGGCATCGCAAGCCACTTCCGAGGCGATCGGCCGGAGATAATCCGCCCACACCCGCTGGCCGGGCATCTCGAAGCCGGTGGGGCTGGGCGTCTGGAGCAGGTGGAACAGGAATTCCCGGTCGTCTTTCGTCATCCCCGCCATTGAAGCAGGTGCACGGCGGAGGGCAACCGGGATGTCAGCCCAGCGAGGCGCGGAATTCGCGGAAGGCGCGGATTTCCCGCTCATGGGGAGCCTTCAAAAGACATCTTCTTCACCGGCCTTCCTTTTCGCCTCCTCGATCTCGCGGACTCCGACGCTCTTCAGATACCCTTTGCCCGTCCGAGCATAAACCGGCTCAGCCTTGAAGCGGGCCTGAATCGCCGGACCTTCCCGTAGGATCGCTTGGAAGAGCGGGTCGTCCTCGAAATTCGGTTTCTCATTCCCGGCCATTCCTCACACGACCCCACGCCACCTTCCTTGGCAAGCAGGCGACCCGACCCGGTGACGGATGCGTCGCGCGGCAAGGCTCCACTCCGCCGCCGCGTATCGGCAGTCTGACCGGATTCTTCCCATGCGCACCCTCCTCACGATGCTAACCCTCGCCGCCGCCGGCCTTCAGGCCGCCGAACCTTTCCTCGTCGCCCACCGCGGCGCTTCGCACGATGCCCCGGAGAACACGCTGCCGGCTTTCGAGCTGGCTTGGAAACAGGGTGCCGATGCGATCGAGGGCGACTTCCACCTGACCTCCGACGGCAAGATCGTCTGCATCCACGATTACGACACCAGGCGCGTCTCGGGCACGAAGAAGTCGGTCAAGGACAGCACCCTGGCCGAGCTGCAGGCGCTCGACGCCGGGGCCTGGTTCAAGCCCGAGTTCAAAGGCACCACGATGCCGACCCTGCGCGACGTCATTGCCACCGTCCCGGCGGGCAAGAAGTTCTACCTCGAGGTGAAATGCGGCCCGGAGATCGTGCCCGCGATGCTGCAAGATCTCGCCGCCTCCGGACTCAAGACCGAGCAACTCGTCGTGATCTCGTTCAACGCGCCGGTCATCGAGGAACTCAAGAAGCGCAAGCCGGACTACAAGGCCTGCTGGCTGTCGTCGTTCGGCAAAGGATCGCCGCTCGATCCCGGCACCGCCGAGGTCCTCGCCACCGTCGGCCGGATCAAGGCGGACGGCTTCAGCTCGAAGGCGGACGCCCGCATCGATGCGGCCTTCGTGAAGACCATCCGCGACGCCGGCTTCGAATACCACTGCTGGACCGTCGACGACCCCGCCACCGCGAAGCGCTTCCTCGGCCTCGGCGCCCTTTCGATCACCACCAACCGCCCCGGCTTCCTGCGCCAGGCGCTGGCGGCGAAGTGAGGGTCAGAAACCCAGGAAGTTCTCGAGGATCTTCTTTCCGTCCTGGGTCAGGATCGACTCCGGGTGTTCGCCGGGCTCCAGGAAATCCGAAGTCCGGCTTCTTGCCCTCGAGCCTCGCGCCGCCCCGCTGCGGAGACCAATGGGCGGGCGATGATCGCCCAGAATGGAAAATACAACCGTCTTTCCAGATGGCCTTCCGGCCGCCGTTCAATTACTGGACTCGGAATGGGTGAAGACGATTTGAAACAGCTCCGGGCGGCCCCAGATGAGTCACCCACCCGCGTGGCGGTCGCGGAATTTGTCGAGTCCCCGCGGGTTCAACGGGTGGTGGTCGCGGCCATCCTGGTCAACGCGCTGGTCCTCGGGCTGGAAACCAGCGATGCCTTGATGGCCGGCTGGGGCGGACTGCTGATCGGTATCGACAGGCTCTGCCTTTTGCTCTTTGTCGCGGAACTCATGGCCAAGCTGTTCGCGCAACGCGGCGGCTTCTTCCGCAACGGATGGAATTGCTTCGACTTTTTCGTCATCGGGATCGCGCTGGTGCCGGGTGCAGGCCCGTGGGCGGTGCTGCGTTCGCTCCGTGTCCTCCGGGTGCTACGCCTGCTGAGCGTGGTTCCCTCGCTGCGCAAGGTGGTCGCCGCCTTTCTTCACGCCATTCCCGGCCTCGGTGGCGTGTCGGCCCTGCTGGGCATCCTGCTCTACACCTCGGCGGTGCTGGCCACGAACCTCTTCGGCGATGATTACCCCGAATGGTTCGGCGGTCTCGGCCGCAGCCTGTTCACGCTCTTTCAGATCCTCACCCTGGAAGGCTGGGCGGACATGGTGCGGGTGATCATGAAGACCCATCCGTGGGCTCCCGCATTCTTCCTGCCCTTCATCCTGACCGCCACCTTCACCGCGTTGAACCTGTTCATCGGAGTGATCGTATCCGCCATGCAGGAACTCGCGATGGCACCGGAGCGGAAGGCGCCCGCCCCGGACAAGGAATTGCTCGACCGGCTCGAGGCCGATCTCAAGACCCTCCGCGCCCGGCTCGAAGGCCGCTCAGAACCCTAGGAAGTTCTCGAGGATCTTCTTCCCGTCCTGGGTCAGGATCGACTCCGGGTGGAACTGCACGCCGTGGACCGGATGTTCCTTGTGCTTGAGGCCCATGATCACGCCGTCGGCGGTCCAGGCGGTGATCTCCAGGCAGTCGGGCAAGGTCTCGCGCTTGACGACGAGCGAATGGTAGCGGGTCGCCTCGAAGGGGCTCGGCAGGCCGGCGAAGACGCTCTTGCCCTCATGGTGGATCGGCGAGGTCTTGCCGTGCATCAGCTGCGCCGCGCGGACCACCTCGCCGCCATAGACCTGTCCGATCGACTGGTGGCCGAGGCAAACTCCTAGAATTGGCGTACTTGCGCCGAGCTTCTCGATCAGTTCGCAGGAAATCCCGGCCTCGTTCGGCGTGCAGGGACCGGGCGAAATGCAGATCCGCTCCGGCTTGAGCGCCTTCACCTCGTCCACGGTCAACGCGTCGTTGCGCACGATCTTCATCTCCGCCCCGAGCTCGCCGAAATACTGGACGAGGTTGTAGGTGAAGGAGTCGTAGTTGTCGATGATGAGGAGCATGGGAAGTTCCAAGTGAGAAGTATCAGGTGCCAAGGAAAGGCAGCTATGCTTCGAGGGTTTTGGCCAAAGCGATGGCGCGGAGCATGCCCTTGGCCTTGTTGACGGTCTCTTCGTACTCGTAGGTCGGATTCGAGTCGGCGACGACGCCGGCGCCGGCCTGGACGTAGGCCTTGCCGTCCTTGAGCAGGCAGGTGCGCAGCGTGATGCAGGAGTCGTGGCCGCCGTCGAAGCCGAAGTAGCCCACCGCGCCGGCGTAGGCGCAGCGCTTGCTCTTCTCGAGCTCGTTGATGACCTGCATCGCGCGGATCTTCGGCGCGCCGCTGACGGTTCCGGCGGGGAAAGTGGCGCGCAGGACGTCGTAACTACTATGGGTCTCGTCGAGCTCGCCGGTGACGTTCGAGACGATGTGCATGACGTGGCTGTAGCGCTCCACGATCATGAAGTCGTCCACCTTCACGCTGCCGTGCTTGGCGATCCGGCCGACGTCGTTGCGGGCGAGGTCGACCAGCATCAGGTGCTCGGCGCGTTCCTTCGGGTCGGCCAACAGGTCGGCGGCGAGGGCGTCGTCCTCCTCCGGCGTCTTGCCCCGCCAGCGGGTGCCGGCGATCGGGCGGATGTCGATCCGGCCGTGGATGGCGCGGACGTGGACTTCCGGCGAGGAGCCGACCAGCGCGAACTCGCCGAGTTCGAGGATGAACATGTAGGGCGAGGGATTCACGTGGCGCAGGGCGCGGTAGAGATCGACCGGCGAGCGGTGGAAATCGGTGGCGAAGCGCTGGCTCGGCACGAACTGGAACACGTCGCCGGCGGCGATGTATTCCTTCCCACGCAGCACCATGTCTTCGTATTCGGCCTGGGTCGTGTTGCTTGCCGCGGGTTCCGGCTCGACCGGCGCGAGGCCGTTGAGGGCAGGCACGTGGAGCGGGCGGTTGAGCATTTCCACCAGTGCGGCGACCTTCGTCCGGGCGGCGGCGTAGGCTTCCTCCAGCGTGGCATGGTCGCCGGTGAAGGCGTTGGCGATGATCTGCAGGCGGCGGAGGCGCTGGTCGAAGACGATCAGCGTGTCGGCCAGCATGAAAACGGCGTCGGGAATGCCGAGTTCGTCCTTCGGCGGCGGCGGCACGGTCGGCTCGAACTGCCGGACGGCATCGTAGGCGAGGTAGCCGACCAGCCCGCCGCAGAAGGGCGGCAGGTTGCCGTGCAGCACGGGCTGGTAGCCGGCCATGTGGCGTTGCAGGGCGGCGAGCACGTCGTCTTCCACGGTGACTTTTTCGACCGACGAACCTTCGCGGATCGTGAGGTCTTTGCCACGGGCCTCGATGACGCGGCGCGGGCCGCTGCCGATGATCGACCATCGTCCGCTCTTGTCGGTGCTTTCGGCGCTTTCGAGCAGGAAGGAATGCCGCGCGTCGCGCACCTTGAGGTACGCCGACAGCGGCGTCTCGAAGTCCGCCGCGAGCTGGGTGTAAACAGGGATGACATTGCCCTGTTCGGCGAGCTTGCGGAAGGCTTCGAACGACGGTTCGACCGGGATGGGATTCACGACGCGCGGGAGCATGGCGAGCTGCGGGCCGGGCGCAAGCCCGGAGGGAACGATGCAGTCGTTCCGCCACGTGAAAAGCGAGAGAGCGCACGGGATCCGTAGCGGAAGGGCTGCGCCCTTCCGGCGGGGCGGGCTTTGTCGGGTCTCGTCATTCCGCCTTGGTGAGGCGGGCCGCACCCCGCGGGAACGACGCAGTCGTTCCGCTACTGGAGGCGTGAGCTGCCGATTCCGCAAAAGGAGTGGCGGAGCCACGAAAACCTCTCGCCCCGGGCTGAGATCTTGGATTTATCTCCCCATGATCCCATGCCTCTTTCCGACGAATCGCCGGACTATCTCCGCCGCCTCCCCGGGGGCTGGTACACCGGCTATGCGTGGGTTCACTGGAGCATGACGATCCAAGGGAGGAAACGCGGCTGGCTGGACGAAGCCATGCATGCCCGCTTCCGCGAACTGCTCCTCCACACCATGGCTCGCCACCACCTCGTCGCTCCCGCCTATTGCCTGATGCCGGACCACGCCCATTTCCTCTGGCTCGGCACCGCGCCGGCCTCCGACCAGCTCGCGGCGGCGGCCTTTCTCCGCCGCTATTGGAACCGGGAACTTCGAGCACGCGGGTTCGAGCTCCAAAAGCAGGGCTACGACCACGTGCTGAACGAACACGAGCGCAATCCGACCGCGTTCGAAGACACGGTGTTTTACGTGCTGGGGAATCCCGAACGGGCTGAGTTGGTGAAGGACTGGCGGGATTGGCGGTATCTCGGTGCCTTTGCTGCCGGGTATCCTGACACGGATCCCAGGGCGGAAGGATGGTTCGAACGCTTCTGGCTGATCCATCACGCGGAGGTGAAGAAGCACGCGTCCTCGGGGGAGTAGCGGAAGGGCTGCGCCCTTCCGGCGGAGGCGAGGTTACGCAGGGTGGTGTCATTCCGCCGTGAGGAGACGGACTGCACCCTCCCGGAACGATGCAGTCGTTCCGCTACTGGAAACGCCGTAGGGCACACGGGAGCCGTAGCGGAAGGGCTGCGCCCTTCCGGCGGGGCGGGGTTTCGAAGGGGGATGTCATTCCGCCGTGAGGAGACGGACCGCGCCCTCCGGGAACGACGCAGTCGTTCCGCTACTTGAAACGTCGCGCTACTTCGCCGCGATGCGGGTCTTCGCCGGGATGAAGCCTGGGGCTTCGGCGGTGATCTCCCAGGCCCCGCCGCTGCCGGCGTTCGCGGGCTTCGGGGCGAGGGCCAGCTTGCCGGCCGCGCTGCCGCGGGTCTCGGACATGCCTTCGGACAGGGCAAGGATGGCGCGGATGATGGTTTCTCCCTCGGCATCGGTCACGGCGGTCTGCGGCGGCATCGGGACCTCGCCCCAGACGCCGGCACCGCCGGTCTTCAACTTGGCTCGCAGCCGCTCCAGCGCGCCGGCATCGGCGCGGTTCTTCATCGCGACGTCGAGGTAGGAAGGACCGACCGAGGTTTTCTCCACCTGATGGCAGGCGAGGCATTGCTTGGCGGTCACCAGTTTCTCGATCTCCGAGCTGAACTGCGGGCCGCCGGCATCGTGGCCGGTCGGCGGGATGTAGCGGGCGCGGACGACGACTTTCGACGCATCCGCGGCACCCTTGACGGCGAAGGCGAGTTCCTCGCCGAAGCCGAGCTGCGACGGCTTTCCAGAAAGCTCGAGGGCGAGGGCGGGAAGCGCCTGCTCCTGGACCAGCGCGACGCGGGCGACGGCCGTCTTGCCCTTCGCGTCGGTGGCCACGGCGCGCAGCTCGCTGCCGCCGGAGACGTGGGTGATCGAGGGACCGCTGCCGACCTTCAGTTCGCCTGCCCCTTCGGTCAGCCACCACTCGATGCTCACCTCGCCGCCGTCCGGATCCGAAGCGGTCGCGGTGTGGACATTGCCGGAGGAAGCGATCTTGACCACCGGCGGCTTGTTGCCATCGGCCGGGCGCATGCGGCGGATCCGGCCGTCCTTGTTGAAATACCAGTCGGTGCCGTACTCGAGCAACCAGACGGTGCCGTCGGCGGCCATCTCGAGGTCCATCGGGTGTTTCAGGCCGCCGATGAGCGGTTCGATCTTCACCAGCTTCTCCCCGTCGCCGAGCTTGGCCTTCCAGATGTTGCCGCGCATCCAGTCGTAGGTCAGCAGGGTGAAATCGTCCTCCTTGGCGAGCAGGTTGTATTTCCTACCAGGCTCGTAGTAGAAGACCGGGCCGGCCATCGCGTTGCGGCCGCCCTTGCCCATCACGGGGAACTCCGGGCTTTCGGCGTAGGGATACCAGATGAAGGCATTCTGCGCGGGCGGCAGGTCGGTCAGGCCGGTGTTGTGCTTGGAGGGATTCTTCGGCGCGGCGGGATCGGTCATCGCGCCGGGCTTGCCGCTGGCGAAGTCCACGATCGGATACGGCTTGTTGTCGGCGATCACGAAGGGCCATCCGAAGTTGCCGGCCTTCTTCGCCTGGTTCACCTCGTCGTGGCCGCGCGGGCCCTTGGGGCCGGGGTCGCCGGCGTCCGGGCCGACCTCGCCCCAGTAGATCGTCCCGGTCTTCGGGTCGATCGACATGCGGAAGGGATTGCGGCAGCCCATCACGTAGATCTCCGGCCTCGTCTTCGGGGTGCCGGGCGGGAACAGGTTGCCGGCGGGGATTTCGTAGCCGTCCTCGGTGGGGCGGATCCGCAGGACCTTGCCGCGGAGGTCGTTGGTGTTGCCCGCGCTGCGCATCGCGTTGACATGGTCGCGGCCGTCGCGGTCGTCGATCGGGGCCACGCCGCCGCTTTCGAAGGGGTTGGTGTTGTCGCCGGTGGTGATGAAGAGCAGGCCGTCCTTGGAGAAAGCGAGCGAACCGCCGTGGTGGCAGACGCGGTCGCGGCGGTCGCTGGCGACGTCGAGGATGACCTTCTCGGAAGCGAGGTCGAGCTTGCCGTCCTTCAAGGTGAAGCGCGACAGGCGGTTGAGCATCTCCTTGGCGTGGCTGTAGTAGATGAAGACCCGCTGGTTCTTCGCGAAGGCGGGGTCGAGCGCGATGCCGAGGATCCCGTCCTCGCGGGCCCAGGGCGAGTTGGACTCGGCCTGCTTCAGCGCGGTGACCGGGATATTGCCGATCTCGAAGACGCCGCCGGTCGACGGGCGGACCCGGAGCACCCGGCCCTCTCGCTCCACCACGTAGAGGTCGCCGTCCGGCGCGACCGCGATCTCCATCGGATCGCGCAGGGTCTCCGCGAAGGAGGTGCTTTCGATTTCAGCGGCACTCGCGGCGGCGAGGAGGGAGAGGCAGGCAAGGGTTCGCATGGGCGGTGCCATCCTACGGCATAGGGCAAGCCCGCTTTTCAGGGGAGGCCCCGGGCGCTACTTCGTCTCCTCCAGCACCCCGCGGATCTGTGCCGCTTCCTGCCGGACCAATTCCGCCTCGGCCGGTGTCAGCCCCCGGTTCTCGGGGAGGAAGGTCATGGTTGTATCGCGGGCGAACCAGTGGCGCTCGACAGCGTGGTAGAGCGGCATGGCGATGGCGAACATCAAGGCCCCTGCGGCGTAGGCGGGGAAGACCAGCCGCGCCATGACGAGCCGCCGCAGCAAATGACTCCTCCGCGAAAACAGGCTTCGCAAGACGCCCGACAATCCGACCAGCAGTGCGATGCCCAGCAAGCCAGTCCCGGCCCACAGCCAGCCTTGTCCAGGATGCCTCGCCTCTCCGGGATCCAGCTCGATCATGGACCGGCCCGAGAAAAAATCGCCGCCTTCCATCAACGGCTCCGGCAACGTCATCCATTGCGCCAATCCGAAAACCGGCAGCGCCGCGCCCGCTGCGATCACCGCAACCCAGCCTGCGACCGGCCGACCCGCCACGAGGCCCGCGCGCGCGGCGCGGCGAATCAGAAAGCCGCGAGCGACCAGCGGCGGCAGCAGGAGCATGACCAGCAGCACGGCGAGGAGCTGCCCCGCCAGAATCGCGGCGCCCTGCGAGGAGAGGCTCCACGCACGACTGCCCAGCGGGGTCAAATGGATGAACGCCACGACCAGCAACCATGGCAGCATCGCGCCCACCAACGCCACACGTAGCAAGTCGCGCGGCCCTGCCAGCATCGCGAGCCGCCCCGACAAGCGCCGCACAAAAGCGGAAGCGCGGAAACGATAGAGCGCCACGGCCAAGGCCGCCAACGCGAGGACGGCCCACCCCGCGATGGCCGCCACGCGATCCATCAGCGCATACTCCGCCAGCCGACCGGGCCGCAGGTCTTCCTCGCGGGGCGTTTCAGCATGGAAGGTGTAGCTTGTGAAGAGCCATCCCTTCATCGCCGCCCGTTCCTTCGCCAAGTGATTGGATATGGCCGTCCTCAATGGCGAATCCTCCGCGCTCGAAAGCCAGCTTTTCCGAGAATCGAGTCGGCCCGCCATGTCGAAAAGCTCCATGGAATCTGCCGCATCGATGAAACTATCCAATGGCGCGCCGGCATTCAGCCTTAGGGCGGACAGTTCCAGCGGCGAGCGGCAGCCATCTGTCAGCATTCGGTCGATGAGCCGGTCCCAGTTTTCCACCAGCTTGAGAAACCCCCCGCGATCGCCTTGCACCCGGTAAGTTTGCGCCGTGGCAGAGATCACTTCGTGGAGCCGGTATCCACTCACGTTCACGATGTGGTTCCCGTAAAAGTATTGGCATCGGGGAGCCATCGACAGGAGATCGTCTGCCGGCGGCAGCAACGGCAGGCGTTTCGACAGCAGCTCGTCCTCGTAGCCGTCGAAGCGGGGTGCCATCGCAGCGGCGTACAAGTGATCGAGCGTCTTCCGCCACTTCGCCTCGTCCGTGACTTCGTAGAGCTTGGGCGGTCGCGGCTGCCCGGGCTTCCGCGGCACGTCCACGGACTTCACCGCGCCGGGCGACTCCGCGATCGCCGCCAGGTAGTGGATGTAGCCGTTGTCCGGCTCCAGCCGCAGCGCCTCCGCGAGCAACTCCGGTGGCAGGGACTTCTCTTCCTTCACCTGCCACCGCGCATGTTCGGCAAGATAAGCCGGGGTTGCCGGATCGGATTCCCACAGCCGCTTCATCCGGTCGCCCGCTGGTCTCGCTTCGGGATCGCCCATCAGCAGCAAGCGGTCCTGCGGGGAAAGACCGCTCGTGATCTTGTCGGCCGGCATTTCGAGTAAATGGAAGTCCGAGTCCATCAACGCGCGCAGCCAGAGAACCTCTTCGCGCTGCGAGTACAGCCCCGCCAGGGTCCACACGGCGATGACTGCGGAGACGACCAGCGCCGAGCCAATGACGATCAGCCGCCTGTGGCACGGCCCGGCGTCCTTCCGATCCAAGCGCCGGGCCAGTGCGTCGAGCGGCTCGCCGCGGTCCGGCGCGCGCTGGACAAGCTCTTCCAGCTCCCGTCTCGCAATGACCTGCAGCTCCGCGTTGTCGACGAAGCAACGGACGGCGGCGTCGAGGAAGGCATCGGCCGGGTCGGGCATGGTGGGAGCATCCGGGGAAGGCGCTTGGGGCGGCAAGCACTTATCCGGGAGCGGTGGTCTGAAGACCGGCAGTCAGGGACCACTCGGGCCGGTCTGAGGACCGGCGGTCCCTGGGGCCAGGAGCTTCATCCGGCGGGATCGCCACACGAGCCAGGTGGTCCAAGGGAGGAGGAAGAGGAGGATGAGGAACCAGTGGGCGATGCCCATGTATCCGAATCCGTTCGCATTGTGTGTTCCCGAAACCGGGCTTGGGAACCACTTCTCAGGACCATTCTGGGCGTAGTGGCCCAAGCGGAATCCCATCGGACGCCCGCCGGAATCCCTCCCCCAGCTCAACGCAGCCATCGATCCGGAGTGGTCGAAGCCGAGGACATCGCCGTGTGTGTTCCAGCAAAGAGCGAGAATATCCCAATGCGAGTTCGACCTCGCCCACGCCCATCCAATGAAGACCACGACGAAGACGCCGAGCCAGAAGGACTTCCAGCGGTGGAGCGGGCGGGGATGCATGGATTCAGCGGGCTTTTGGGAGCGCCGGCTTCAGCCGGCTTGGACGGCCGGGGGCCCCGGACCAGCGAAAGCCGGCTAAAGCCGGCGCTCCCTTGAATCCGGTCAATCCAGCGGGATCGCGATGTCGGGACCGATGAGCTGGATGGTGCTGTCGGAGCAGCTTTCGATGCGCTCCAAGACCTTCGCCACGGCTTCGCGGGCGGGCTTCGGAAGCCCGGCGAGCTTCACCTCGCCAAGGGTCGCGAGAACGGCGTCGGCGGCGGGCGATGACGTGCTGCCCATGCGCACGACCTCGTCGTCGGACGGCTTCTCGGGTGTGGCGAACAAGCCTTCCAGCGCGGCCTTCGGCTCGGGCAGGAGCTTGATCGCATCGGCATCGGCGCCGCACTTCTCCGCGGCGTGGGCGATCGCCTCGCCGAGGCCGCCGAGTTCATCGACCAGGCCGAGTTCGAGGGCGCGGGTGCCGGTGAAAACGCGGCCGCCGGCCATACCTTCGAGCTCGCCTTTCAAGCGGTCGCCGCGGCCCGCTTCGATCCGCTTCTTGAAAGTGCCATAGACCTGCAGCATCGAGTCGCGGACCAGCTTCGATTCCTCCGGCGAGAAGGGCCGGCTCATCGACTGCGCGCCGGCGTTCTTCCCGCGCTGGGTGGCGTGGGTGGTGATGCCCAGCTTTTCCATCGCGCCGCCGAGGACCATCTTCATGCCGACCACTCCGATCGATCCGGTGACGGTGCCCTCTTCCGCGAAGATCCGGTCGGCTCCACTAGAAATGTAGTAGCCGCCGCTGGCCGCGACGCCGCCCATCGAGACCACGAAGGGCCGGCCGCTGGCCTTCCACTCGTCGGTGGCCTCCCACAGCACCTCGCTGGCGAGCGCGGAGCCGCCGGGGGAATCGACGCGCAGGACCAGCGCCTTGGCGTGCTTGTCCTTGATCAGCTTGAGGATCTGGGCGCGCACCGGGGCGACCGACGCGCTGGAGATTTCCCCCTCGAAGGGCACCACGGCGATGTAGTCGCTCTTGCCGGCCTTCGACTTGTCGCTTTGGAACATCAGCTTCATGATGTCCATCATGCCCTCGATCTCCGGGCCATCGAGGTCAGGCAGCTCGTAACCGTGCTTGAGTTCGGCACCTTCGTAGGCGGCCTTGACCGCGGCGGAGAAATCGGTGCGGTGCTTGAGGTCGTCGACCAGCCCCGCCTCTTTCGCCTGCTGCGGCGTGAAGGTGCCGAGGTCCACCAGTTCGCGGACCTTTTCCACCGGCACCTTGCGGCCTTCCGCGACGTCGCCGACGATCTGGTCGAAGATCCCGCCGATGAGTTCTTCCTGCTGTTGCTTCGCGAACTCGCTGGGGCCGCTGCGGTAGTATTCCTCGCCGAAGCTCTTGAAGTCGCCGATGTGGATCACATCGGCGACCACGCCGGCCTTGTCGAGCATGCCCTTGAAATACATCGACTCCGAGTAGAGCCCGCTGAAGGAGACATCGCCCTCCGGCATCAGGGTGAAATGATTCGCCGCCGAGCCCAGCAGCGCGGTGGCGTTGCTGAAGGAATCGCTGTAGAGCCAGACGTCCTTGCCGGCCTCGCGCACGGCCTGAAGGCGGCGGCGGACTTCCTGGATCTGGGACAGGCCCATCGAGGCGTCGTCGACATCCAGCACCACGGCCTTCACCTGCGGATCGGCGGCGGCTTTCTTCAAGGAGCGGGTGAGGTCGAAATGCGTCAGCGGACGGCCCGACTCCATGCCCAACCCGCCGAGCAACGAGGCCTCGGCGCGGCCGGATTCGGAGAGCGCGCCTTCGAGATCGTAGATCGCGACGACCGACTTTTCTTTCTCCGCGGCGGTGAGCGGCAGGGCGGCGACGAGGCTGAGGAGGACGATGGTTTTCATGAGTCTTGGCAATGTTTCGCACCGGGAAAGCGGCAGGTTGCAGCGGATTTGTCCGATCACCCGCGGGATCCCCTCCCGGCAGCACGTTGCAGTCCCACCCTAGTGAAAATCCGCCGGCATGCCCGGGAAAAGTTCGTGCCCGGCCGGCGAATTCCGACATTGGTCAGGGACGCCCCGATCCATGCTCCGCCTCCTCACCCTGCTGCTCGTCCTTGCCACCGCCCATGCCCGGCCGTGGACGGAAGACGTGCTCTACTTCGTGCTGACGGACCGCTTCCACGACGGCGACCCGTCGAACAACGTGCCGGCTGGCAGCGATCCCGGACTTTACGACCCGGCGCAAAAGAACATCCGGAAGTATCACGGCGGCGACCTCCGCGGCCTCGAGCGGGCGATCCAGAGCGGCTATTTCAAGGACCTGGGCGTGACGGCGCTGTGGATCACCCCGCCGGTGCGCAACGCCTGGAAATCCGGCGCGGGCGAAGGAGCCAGCGGCTACCACGGCTACTGGCCGCAGGACTTCCTGGACATCGATCCCCACCTGACCAGCGCCGCCTCGCTGGAAGGCGAGCCTTACCCCGACTCCGCCGAAGGCCGGATGCGGCACTACCGCGACTTCGTGGCGCTGGCCCGCTCGAAGGGGCTGAAGGTCGTGCAGGACGTGGTGCTCAACCACGCCGGTCCCGTTTTCTACTACGACGCCGACGGCGACGGCAGCTTCGACCACGACCGGCACGACGAGTGGGAGCAGCCCTTCAAGCGCGACGGCTACCACGGCAACGCGGCCTGGGCGGACATCGCGGCCTGGAACCTGCGGCGGACGCAGCCCGACGGCCCCCGCGAGCTGCTCGGCCGGAAAATCGCCACCCGCGGCCTGCTGGCCGACCTCTCGATCTACGGACGGAAGGGCTTCTCCGGCGGCAGCCTCGGGATGACCGACGGCGAGGAGCTCGAGTGCGACTTCCACTCGCTGCGCGACCTTTGGACCGCGCCGGGCAGCGGCCACTTCGACCGGCTGGTGGACGAGTTCGTCGAAATCCACGCCTTCTACCTGCTGGACGTCGGCGTCGACGGCCTGCGGATCGACACCGTGAAGCACGTCCACCACGGCTTCTGGGACGCCTTCACGGAGCGGCTGCGCAAGCGACTCGGCCCGGCGGCGAAGGACAAGCTGATCTTCGGCGAGGTCTACGACGCCAACCCGGAAATCCTGGGCCGCTACACCTGGCGCAGCGACTGGCCGGCACGGAAGGACCCCTGCCTGGATGGTGTCCTGAATTTCCAACTCTGCCACGCGGCGCGGGATTATCTCGGGCAGGCAGGAGAGGCCCACGGCCACGCGTCCGGCATCGAGAAGGCGATGGCGACGCTCTTTGGCGACGGCCGGGCCAGGCCGGTCTTCAACCCGAACCCGGGACCCGACGGGAAGAACTCGCGGCAGAAATCGATTACCTTCATCGAGAACCACGACGCGCTGAACCGCTTCCGCGTCGCCGGGATCACGGAGGAGCGCAGCGAACTGGCGCAGGCCCTGGTCCTGACGCTGCCCGGCATTCCCTGCCTCTACTACGGGGCGGAGGCGGCCTTGCAGGACCCCGACAGCCGGCCCGGGGACCCCAGCGAAAGCGGTCGCCGCACGCTCTTCGGCAGGGACCGCGCGCTGACTCCCGCCTTGGCGAAGAAAACCGGCTCCTTCCGGACCATCGCCCGGATCGCCGCCCTGCGCCGCGCCCTCCCCGCGCTGCGGGACGGCGACTTTGCGCCGCTGTGGGTCGACGGCCCGGAGAGCGCGGATGACGACGGGGTCCTCGCCTTCACCCGCGGGCTGCCCGGCGGCGAGCGACTGACGCTCGTTTTCAATGCGGCCGCCGCACCCCGCAGCCCTGCCCTCCCCGCCGGAGACCTGCCTCCAGGCACCCGTCTAACAGCCCTGCCCCTCTGTGGCGAAGCTCAGCCACCGCCGGTCGTGGTCGGCGAGGACGGACGCATCCATCCCCGGATCGGCGCTTCGTCCGCCATCCTGCTCCGCAAGGCCTCGCCGGGTCCGGCTTCAAAATAGTTCACATTCCTTTAGCTTCTTGCTAAGCCTCCGGGGTGACCTCCCAAGAGAAAGCCAACTGGATCCGCCGGATCTTCAGTTTGACCCTGATCGCCGGCGCCGTCGCGGCGGGCCTGTTTTTCGTGATGCCCGAGGGTTGGTGGAAGGGCATTGCGAAGAAGCCCAAGACGGGACTCCAGGTGACCAAGGAGAACCTCGCGCAGGTCCAGGCTTCGCCCGGCAAGGTCACGGTCACCAACATGATGATCGATGGGAATCCGGACGCGGAGAAGCTCAAGGAGATCCTTCACAAGCTCCAGCAGGAGAAATACGGCGACAAGGTGGTGCTGGCCGAACTCGATGCCAGCGCCCAGCCCGAACTCGCCGCGAGCCAGGGGGTGGACACCAAGGAATTCGCCGGCCATCTGGATTTCCACGCCAACGGCAAGAAGCTCGGCCAACTGGTCAAGCAGACCGACCCGAAGGTGGTGGAGGAAACGATCGACCGCATGCTTGCGGGACTGCTGCAGCGGATCGACAAGGACTGGCTGCCCACCGTGCCCGGCATGGAGCGCGACCGCGGCCAGCCGGTGCTCGACATCAAGCCCGCGGCCCCGCCGAAACCCGCCAGCCCGACACCGCCATGAGCACCCGCTTCCTGATCCTGCTACCCCTCTGCCTCCTCGCCACCTCCTGCGACAAGGCCAAGAACCTCGTGGAAAAGGCCCGCGAATCGGGAACCGCCGCCGTGGCTCCATCGGGCAAGGCACCGACGGGACCGGCCGTGCGCGACCTGGCGGCGGAGGAATTTGAATCCTTCATCGCCAGCCCGGGCCGGCTGATGGTGGTCGATTTCCACGCCGACTGGTGCGGCCCCTGCCAGACCCTCGGGCCGGTGATGGAGCGGGTCGCGGGCGAGTTCCCCGGCAAGGTCTACATCGGAAAGATCAACGTCGACCACGCCGGCGACCTGCCGGGCAAGGAAGGGGTCAGCGGCATCCCGGATGTCCGCCTCTACCGCGATGGCAAGCTGGTGGACAAGTTCGTCGGCTCGATCGATGCCGGCCGGATCCGCGAACTTTTCGAGAAGCACAGCGCCGGGATCGAGGCGGCACCCGCCGGCGAAGCGGCCCCGGCGGCACCCGAGGCCGAACCGGTCATCCAGCCGATGAAAAAGGACTGGCTGCCGCCGGGAATCGAGCGCCGCTGAGCCGTCAGACCAGCGGCGTGGCCAGGCCCAGCTTGCGCGCCAGCTTCACCTGGCGGTCGTCGAAGCTGAGGAACTCCTTCGCCCCGAGGTGCACCGCGGTGGCGAGGTGCAAAAGATCGAGCGAGCGATGCCCGCCGCCCGCGGTGTGAGCACGGGAGAGCTTGAGGGCATAGCGGATGACTTCGTCGGTGTCGCAGGGGACGAGTGACACATGACCCGCGGCGACGTCTTGCTCCCAGTCCACGAGCATCAGTTCCGCCTCCCGCCGGCTGTATCCGCGTTTGCGGTCCTGGGCGAAAAGGAAGACCTGTAGCTCGATGGCCTGCAGGAATTCAAACTCCAGCAACTGGGAACAACAGAGCGGCTCCGTCATCGCGCGCCGATAGTCGCTCGCCTTGGCCGAGTGCTCTTGTTCGCGGTAAACGGAACAGAGGAAGCTGGTGTCGGGGTAGGCGATCATGGCTCGCCGGTTTCCCATTGCCTGTCCGCCTCCCATTCAGCCTGGGTGTAAACCCGGTCTCCCCAGATCCGCTTCCGCCGCGCCTCGAAGTCCGGCAGCGGCGGCAGCACCCGCGCTTCCGGCTTCGATTCGGGCATCAGCTTCCCGATCACCTTGTTCCGCTTGGTGATCTGAATCTCCTCCCCCGCTTTCAGCCACGCTTCCACCTTCGGAAAGTCGTAGCGGAGGTCCCTGACGGATGCCGTTTTCATGATGTGATACTTCCAAGTATCACAAAAATCCGCCCCGTCAAAGCCCCGTCCCGCGAATCGCGACGCCTTTTCAAGCCAACCCTTTACAAGCCCCCCCGACCCTGCGAAACACCCCGAAATTTACTCCCCGCGCGCCTGCCGCCGTCCCGCCATGCCCAAAGACACCTCGCTCCACAAAATCCTCGTCATCGGTTCCGGTCCCATCGTCATCGGCCAAGGCTGTGAGTTCGACTATTCCGGCGTCCAAGCCTGCAAGGCGCTGCGCGAGGAAGGATACGAGGTCGTCCTGGTGAACTCCAATCCGGCCACCATCATGACCGATCCGGAGTTCGCCCACCGGACCTACATCGAGCCGATCACGCCGGAGGTCGTCGAAAAAATCATCATCCGCGAGAAGCCCGACGCCCTGCTGCCGACCCTCGGCGGCCAGACCGCGCTCAACACCTCGATGTCGCTCTTCAAGTCCGGCGTGCTCGACAAGCACGGCGTGAAGATGATCGGCGCCAATGCCGACGCCATCGACAAGGGCGAGGACCGCCAGCGCTTCAAGGACGCGATGCTCAAAATCGGCCTCGACGTGCCGCAGTCCGGCACCGCCCACACGATGGAAGAAGGCCGCGCGGTCGCCGAAAAAATCGCCGCCTACACCGGCAAGAACTTCCCGCTCATCATTCGCCCCGCCTTCACCCTCGGCGGCCAGGGCGGCGGCATCGCCTACAACCGCGAGGAGTTCGAGGAGATCGTCTTCCGCGGCCTCGACCTCTCGCCCGTCTCCGAAGTCCTGATCGAGGAATCGCTGCTCGGCTGGAAGGAATTCGAAATGGAGGTCATGCGCGACCGCGCCGACAACTGCGTGGTCATCTGCTCGATCGAGAACATCGACCCGATGGGCGTCCACACCGGCGACTCGATCACCGTCGCGCCGATCCAGACCCTGACCGACCGCGAATACCAGATCATGCGCGACGCGTCCTTCGCCGTGATCCGCGAGATCGGCGTCGAGACCGGCGGCTCGAACATCCAGTTCGCCATCGACCCGAAGAACGGCCGGATGATCGTCATCGAGATGAACCCGCGCGTCTCGCGCTCGTCCGCCCTCGCTTCGAAGGCCACCGGCTTCCCCATCGCCAAGATCGCCGCCAAACTGGCCGTCGGCTACACGCTCGGCGAGCTGCCGAACGACATCACCCGCGAGACCCCGGCCTCCTTCGAGCCGACCATCGACTACGTGGTGACCAAGGTCCCGCGCTTCACCTTCGAGAAATTCCCGACCGCCAATCCGGTGCTGACCACGTCGATGAAGTCGGTCGGCGAGGCGATGTCGATCGGCCGCACCTTCAAGGAGTCGATGCAGAAGGCCCTGCGCTCGCTGGAAACCGGCCGCTGGGGCTTCGGCTTCGACAAGAAGGACATGACCGGCGTCACCCGCGAGGAGATCGAAACCAAGCTCGCCGTGCCGAACGCCGAGCGGATCTTCTGGCTCCAGGCCGCCTTCGTGAACGGGTGGACCATCGACGAGGTCTTCGAAACGACCAACATCGACCCCTGGTTCCTCCATCACCTCAAGGAGATCGCCGACGAGGGCATGGAACTCGCGACACTCGACCTGAAGAACGCCAAGCGCCTCGGTTTCTCCGACCGCCAGATCGCCCTCGCCCGCGACGTCCACGAGGACGACATCCGCGCCGAGCGCAAGGCCGCCGGGCTGATCCCGACCTACCGCCTGGTCGACACTTGCGCCGCGGAGTTCGAGGCCTACACGCCCTACTTCTACTCGACCTACGGCGACGAGAACGAGGCCCGCGAGACCGACAAGAAGAAGATCATCATCCTCGGCGGCGGCCCGAACCGGATCGGCCAGGGCATCGAGTTCGACTACTGCTGCGTCCACGCCGCCTTCGCGCTGAAGGAGCTCGGCTACGAGACCATCATGGTCAACTCGAACCCCGAGACCGTCTCGACCGACTACGACACCTCCGACAAGCTGTTCTTCGAGCCGCTGACGCTCGAGGACGTCCTCAACATCTGCGACCAGGAAAAGCCGCACGGCGTGATCGTCCAGTTCGGCGGCCAGACCCCTCTCAACCTCGCCGCCGACCTGAAGCGCCACGGCGTCCCGATCATCGGCACCTCGCCGGAAAGCATCGAGCTGGCCGAGGACCGCAAGCACTTCTCCGCCCTGCTCGACAAGATCGGCCTCAAGCAGGCCGAGGCCGGCACCGCCGTGTCGGAGGACGAGGCCGCGGTGATCGCCTCGCGCATCGGCTACCCGGTGCTGGTCCGCCCTTCCTTCGTGCTCGGCGGCCGCGCGATGATGATCGTCTACGAGGAAAGCGAGCTGCGGAAGTACATGCGCGAGGCCGTCGATGTCTCGCCCGACCGCCCGGTGCTGGTCGACCGCTTCCTCGAAGGCGCGACCGAGGTCGACGTCGATTGCATCTCCGATGGTACGATGTCCGTCGTCGGTGCCATCATGGAGCACATCGAGCAGGCCGGCATCCACTCCGGCGACTCCGCCTGCTGCATCCCCGCCTACTCGCTTTCGGAAAACATCAAGGCCGAGATCACCCGCGCGGCGATCGAGCTGGCCCGCGAGCTGAAGGTGAAGGGCCTGATGAACATCCAGTTCGCCGTGAAGGACGAGCAGCTCTACGTCATCGAGGTCAACCCGCGCGCCTCGCGAACCGTGCCCTTCGTGTCGAAGGCGACCGGCGTGCCGCTGGCGAAGTACGCGGCCCAGATCATGGTCGGCAAGACGCTGCCGGAGCTCGGCTTCACCGAGACCGTCATCCCGCCGCACTTCTCGGTGAAGGAAGCCGTCTTCCCGTGGAACCGCTTCCCCGGCATCGACATCGTGCTCGGCCCGGAGATGCGCTCGACCGGCGAGGTCATGGGCATCGACCCCGACTGGGGCATGGCCTACGCCAAGGCCCAGACCAGCGCCTTCAACCCGCTGCCGACCAAAGGCAACGTCTTCCTCTCGATCTCCGACCGCGACAAGCCGGTCGCCATGCCGATCGCCCGCGAGCTGGTCGCGCTCGGCTTCGAGATCTACGCCACCGGTGGCACCTGCGACCGCCTGCAAGCGGAGAACATCCCCTGCCACCGGCTCTACAAGCTCAGCGAGGGCCGCCGGCCGAACGTCATCGACATGATGAAGAACCGCGAGATCCACTTCATCATCAACACCCCGAGCGGCCACGCCGCGCGCGAGGACGAGGTGAAGATCCGCAGCGGTGCCGTGGCGAACAAGATCTCCTACTGCACCAACATGGCCGCCGCCCTGGCCTCGGTGAAAGCGATCCGCTCGCTGAAGGAGAAGGAGCTGACCGTGAAGAGCATCCAGGAGTATCATTAAGGAGTGTCGACGTTCCGTCGACCCGGTGTTGACCACAGGTCAACACTCCTTAGTCTCGACCCATGGTGCCGGAATTTTTCGACTCGTCTCGAGACATCCAAAAGCACGGCGACCAGCTGCCCCACTGGCAGCAAGGCGAAGTGATGCAATTCGTCACATTCCGCCTCGGCGACGCCCTCCCGCGGGAGAAACTTCGGCTCTGGCTCGACCAACGACGCGTTTGGCTCACCCATCACCCGCTGCCTTGGGATCCCGCCACCGAAGCGGAGTATCAAAAGGAGTTCATCTGGAAACTCGAACGCTGGCTCGACCAAGGCGCGGGCTCTTGCATCTTCCGCGACCCGTCCGCCCGCCGCATCCTTACGGAAGTGCTGATGAGATTCCACGGCGACCGGCTGGAGCATCACGCTTGGGTGATCATGCCGAATCACGTGCATCTGCTCTTCAGGCCTGTCGTTACGCTGGAGAAGCTCATCCAGGCATGGAAGTCCACCTCGGCCCGCCGCATTGGGAAGGGGCGCATCTGGCAACGCAACTACCGGGACACGCTGATCCGCGATGCGGATCACTTTGCAAACGCCGTCCGCTACATCCGGCGGAATCCAGTTAAAGCGAAACTGCCCGCCGACGCCTTCACCCTCTGGCAAAGCCCCCGTGCGGAGCACCTGTAAGGAGTGTCGACGTTCCGTCGACACGGTGTTGACCACAGGTCAACACTCCTTACCGCCGCCGCACGATCCACACCAGGTAGACCATCCCCGCCACCGCTCCCGTCACGTAGCACGTGAGCTGGATGGTCTGGGTGATCAGCAGCGGTTTGGAGAAATCCGGATAAAACGCCGCCGGATAGAGCGGCAGTCCGGTCCTCCACACCCAGGCCCCGGCCAGCAATCCGGCGAACTCCGTCGCCAGAATCCCCAGCGGAAGCACCTTGAGCATCGTGACCGGCTCTACCTTCGGCCGGCTGCCCGCGCGGCCCAGAAACAAGGCCGCCAGCCCGAGGCCCAACCCCGGCCCGACCGACGCGCGAAAGCCCCAGCCCAGCGCGAGCAGCGTCAGGTTCTCGATCCCCCACAGCGGCGGATGCCACTCGGTGAAGTGCTCGGGCGCGATCCGGATCAGGTACTGGTCGTGCAGCACGCAGTAGAGGAAGACCTGCGCCCAGATCCCGAAGACGATGGCGTAAGTGACCCCCCGTTTTTCATCAAGCAGGGTCAATCCCGGGACTTTCCTGCGCGGAGCTTCCCCCATCGCGGCTTCACTTGAACTGGCGGCTCTCCACCCACTCGTACCACTCCTTCTCCAGCGCCGCGTCGTCCGCGTAGCCGTAGCAGGAAAGCAGCATCTCCTTGTCGATCTTGCTGCCGGCGGCCGACTTCGCGACCAAATCGCGGTATTTCACCCGCGCCGGCTCGTCGCGGACCAGGAAACAGGTCAGCGCGAAGATGTAACCGGACTGCTCCGGTGTCAGCCCGATGATGTCCGCGCTGCACACCTTCTCCAGGCTCACCCGCTCGCCTTTCTTGCACATCTTGCTGAGCACCTTCGCCCACGACTCGTCGGGCCCGAGCGTCTCGCCCTTTTTGACCTCGGCCTTCTGGTCCTCGTAGTAGGCCTCGAAGTCGAGGTAGTGGACGCGGCACAGCTTGAACATCCGGTGTTCGACGTAGTAGCCGAAGCCCGCGGTCATCCAGAACGGCAGGTTCACCCCCCGCGCCTGGCCTTCCATCAGGGTCGAGCCGGTGGAGTGGACGAAGACCGGCGTCATGTCGCGGTCGCCGCCGGCCGACTGGTCGGTCGCTCCCTTGCAAAGCACCACGTAGCGGTGCTGCGGGTCGGCGTAGGTGCCGGTCTGCTTGACCAGCTTCACGAGATTATCCGTCCAGCCGTTGCGATCGGTGTCGACCTTCACGACCTCGTCGAAATCGCTGCCATCGCCGAGCAGGTAAACGGTGAAGCGGAACGGCGCGTCGTCGGAAGCCTCGCCGCCCGACGGCGTGCGGAACTCGTTCTTCTCGAAATCCCGCTTCATCCCGGGCAGCACCTCCACGCAGATTTCCCAGACTTTCTCGGCGTTGCGGGAGGCGGGATCGGCGCTGGTGCCGTCGATCCGGAGCGTGAAGTGGTCCGATTTCTTCTCCTTCCACTTTCCGGCCGGGAAATGGTCGTGCTGGGCGAGGACCAGGGGCGACGACACCAGGGTCAGGGCGAGGATTTTCCCGATCATCCCGCCACGCTAGGGGATGGCGGCGTCAGGGCAAGCACGGGAAACCGGCTGCCCGCCGGCTCAAAGAAAAACGCCCGGCCGCAGATGGCGGACGGGCGTTCGGAAAAACGATGCGCGGGATCTTCTCCGGCGATCAGGCTTCGAGCTTCGGCTTGCCGGCGCGGCGGACGGCACCGAAGCGCTTCTGGAATTTGTCGATGCGGCCCTCGGTGTCGATGAACTGCGCCTTGCCCGTGAAGAACGGGTGGGAGTCGGAAGTGATGCCGATCGAGACGATCGAGTGTTCCACGCCGTCGATGACTTCCTTCTTGTCGGAAGACTTGGTCGAGCGCGTGACGAAGCGGGCCCCGGTGGTCATGTCGACGAAGACGACCGGATTGTATTTCGGATGAAGATCCTTTTTCATGGCGGTGAGAGGCCCCGGACACGTTACCGACGCGGCGGGGAGGCGGAGGATGCACGGGAAACCGCCCCTGTCAAGCGGGCGGAACGCCGCGGGCGGACGTTGACAAGCCCTTGACCCTGCGCAAGCCTCCCCAGAAGAATGGAGAAGGAATCCGAGTCACGTCACGCGACCCCCGCGGCTCAGGCGGGTCCCGTCCCGAAAGGCTTGGCCGCTGTGTGGACGGCCTGCTTCGCCGTGGTCGCGGTCTTTTACCTATTGATACCCGGATTCGGAGGAGAGCGCCACCTGTCGCCTCTCGGCTGGCTGAGAACCACTTGGAATCCCGAGACCGACTACGAACACGGCTTTCTCGTACCGGTGATCATGATCGGTCTTGTCGCCTGGCAATGGAAGGCGCTCTGCAGGGCCGCCGGCAAGGGTAGTTTCTGGGGCCTGCCGGTGGCACTGCTCGGCGCGATGCTCTTCGTGGCGGCCCACCGGACCGGCCAGCCGCGACTCGCGGCCGGCGGGCTGCCGATGATTCTCTGGGGGGCATCGCTTTTCCTTTGGGGCTGGGGAGTGGGACGGCTATTGTTGTTCCCTCTCTTTTTCCTGTGGCTGGCCATTCCGGTGCCGGAGTTCCAACAGGCCACTACCAAGCTGCAGATCCTTTCCACCAAACTGGCCCAGTGGGGTTCGTCCTTGTTCGGGGTTGAAACCGAGGTCCGCGGCACCCAGATCCATTCGATAGGCGACAAGTGGAAACCACTCGAGATCGACGAGGGCTGCGGCGGCATAAGATCCCTCATGGCCCTCGTCATGATTTCTTCGGTCTGGGCCTACATTGCTGATGTCCCGCTTTGGAAAAAAGCCCTGCTCTGCCTTGCGGCCCTGCCGTTGGCAATCTTCGGGAACATGCTTCGGCTTACTTCGATTTTCGTGATCGCCAACTATGGCGATCCCGTGTTTGCCCGGCAAACTTGGCACGACTGGTCGGGATTGCTTCTATTCTACCCGATTTCTCTGGCGCTGCTGCTGGCGTTCCATTCGCTGCTGGAGGGCGGCCTTCCCTGGAAAAGACCGCGGAAGCGGGAAATCCGCCACGTCGTCAACAAACACGCCGAAGCCAACGGATGAAACGCGCCTGCTTCCTCCTGCTATTCCTGATGGCAACGCTTTCGACAGCCTTCCTGTTGCCCCCTTTCAAGAACACGGACTCGGCGATCGAGCTTGACCTGCCGGAGCGGATGGACGGATGGACCTGCGAACCTTACGAGCCTTCGAAAAAGGAACGCGAATCCTTGGCCAAGGACACGGAGTTTTCCAAAGCTCATTGTCTCCGGGTTCGCTGGGAGCAGCCTCCTTCCTTCGGCTCCCCAACGCTCGTCGACCTTGCAGACCTCTCAATCGTGCTGTCCGGCAACGATTTGGCGAGTTCGATCCACCGCCCGGAACGATGCATGCCGGCCCAAGGCCACAAGATCTACGGATCCGGCAGATCCGAGATCGAGATCCCCGGCCATGGTTCGGTACCGGTACGTCGGCTTTTGTCCGTGCAAGAAAAGGTAGACGGCGAGGGGCCAAACGCCGTGATCACGCGCTACAACGCGCTCACCTACTACTTCTTCGTCGGCCACGACACCATCACCGAAAGCCACACCCGCCGCACACTGATCGACATGGAGGATCGCCTCAAGAAGGGCGAGGCCCAGCGCTGGGCCTACGTTTCCGCCTCGATGTGGTTCGCCGCGGAAGAAGATGGCAGCAACTTGCCCGACATCGAAACCGCGGATCGGAAAGTCCGCGAATTGCTCGGCAAGCTGTCCGCCCGGAACATCAACTGGAACCAGATCCGCCGGCAAAGCACGGAGGCGCCCTAATCAATTCGCGACGGCTCGGGCATTACCTTCGCACCTTCCAGGAAGGAAATCGTCTTTTCGAGTCCTGCCCGGAGCTCCTTGCCCTCCGACCCGCGGACCCACGGTTCGGTGAGCCTCTCGGCCTCGTCGAGCAAGTCCCGAGCCCGCAGGAATCCGCCCAACGCCTCGCCCGCACGCCGTTCCCGGGTCCAGGCCTGGTACCAACGCCGGTAAAGGTGAGCTGCCAGATAGTAGCGAGCGCGGAAACCGCCTTCCGTTCCGCCCTGAAGGAAGATCGCCCGCTCGAATTCCTCTTCCGCCTCGATGTCGCGCCCTAGAAATGAAAGGACGTTCGCCCGGTTGACCGGCCATTCCGGATCAAACGGATTCAGTCGGCCTGCCTCCCGGTAAAAGTCACCGCCTCGTTCCAACCATTCGATCCGCTGTTTGTCCGGCATCCCTTCACGCTCCGAAATCGAACGCGCAAGATGTCCAATCCGACCCGAGGTCTCGGCAGCCGGCCACAGCCGGGAGAGTGCACCAAGTCTTTCGATCGCTTCGCCGGGTGAAGCCACGGTAAGGTTCGCCGAACCATACCAGACCGGCCACACGATGTGATAAGCTCGGCTCGCAATCACTCCGTAGGCCATTAGAACCACGACCAAAGGAAGGAATGCGGCAAAGGCGCCGAAGCTTCCGGTCTTCCGGCCTGAAGCAACCTCCTCCGCGGCCACTCTAGGCAAGGCAAGGCCAAGCGCCAGACCGAGGTAAACCGCACCCGGCAGGGTATGCGTCACGAAGCTGAAATTCGAATGCACGAGTGTTCCCGCCAGCGCCGCCAACCCTCCCGCGGTGAGTGCATCGTCCCCGCTGCCAGTTTGCCGGACCATCAAGCCGGACAATCCGTTCAAAACCATGGCGATCACCGCTGCCAACACCAACAAAGCTCCGATCCAACCGTAATCGGTGGCTACTTGCAGGATCTCGTTGTGTACGAAATCATCGTTCTGCGCCTGCAGGCCGTGGACTTCCGGATCCCAGGCCGCATACTTTTCCCAGCCGAAGCTCCGGCTGCCTCCTCCCGTCCAGAAATGCCGCCCTGCAGTGTCGATCGCAAGTCCCAGCGAAACGAGACGGGTCCGGTTATCGCCGAATTCCTGCAAGGTAACATCCTCGATACCCCGGCGTTCCTGAAAATGCCGCATCACGGGCACCGCCAGCGCCAATGCAACCAGCGGCGTTCCAAAACTCAGCACCACCAGCAACTTCAGCCGCCGCGATTTGTCCCGCCAGGCGATGAGGGCGCAAATGAACACCAAAGCCACCGCCGCGGCGCAAATTGAAAGCATCCCGCCGCGGGACCCCGATAACAGCACGCAGCACACATGCGCGAGCACGCCGGTCGCCTGCCAGCAACGCTCCCAGACCCTGTCCCCACCGAAAAAAAATCGTGCCGCGAGGAAAGCCGCAGACACCAAGGAAAAATCCGCGAGGTGGTTGTAGTGCCCGAACAGTCCGGATGGGAAACCGGGAATCCGCCAGGCGAAGGGCCATGAAAAATCGGGATTCCCAAGCTGACACAGACCGATCCCGAGGTTGGCGACCCCCAAACCGCCAAGAATCGCCATCGTCATCCGTATCGCAACCCCTCGGGCTGGCACCACCATCCCCCAAACGCAGGCCGCGACCATCGCAACAACCAGCAAGGCATCCGACCGCCCAAACTCGTGGACCGGACTCAACATGCAGCGCCAGACGATCCAACCTGCCGCCGCGATGATCAGCAATGGACCCACCCAACCTGCCGGGCCACGCCGCCAGAGCCGCCAGCCCTCGCCGCAAGCCGCCAGCAGCGCGCCGCCCAACATGACCAAAGCCGGACCCCAAGTGTAGTCAATCGTCTGACCGCCCAGCGCCACCGCCATCACCAGTGATAGCGAGAATAGGATTCCGGTTAGCGTTTGCATGATACGCCTCGTCCGCCGGACACCTTCATTTCGCACCCCGGCCGAACAAGACCGCCGGAATCGTCCGCAGCAGGATCTTGATGTCGAGCCACAGCGACCAGTTGTCGATGTATTTCAGATCCATCGCCACCCACTGCTCGAAGCTGGTGATCTTGTTCCGCCCCCCGGCCTGCCATTCACCGGTGATGCCCGGTTTCACACTCAGGCGCCGCCGGTGCTCGGATTTCTCGAAGGCATCGACCTCGTAAAGCGGCAGCGGCCGCGGCCCCACCAGGCTCATGTTGCCCGAGGCCACGTTGAGCAACTGGGGCAGTTCGTCGATGCTCAGCCTCCTAAGCAAGGCGCCGAACGCGAAGACCCGCGGGTCGCGGTCGAGCTTGAAAACAGGACCTTCCATGTGGTTGCCGTGCTCCTGCTTGATCTTCGCCAACTGGGCCTCGGCATCCGGCACCATGGTCCGGAACTTCCACATCCGGAACGGCTTGCCGTAGCGACCGGCCCGCCGCTGGCGGAAAAACACCGGTGCGCCGGGGCTCGAGAGACGGATGCCGATGATCGCGATGATCCACAGCGGCGAGCTCAGCAGAATCAGGATCAAGCTGCCCACCCGGTCGATCACGTCCTTGAGGAACAGCTCCCACGACAGTTCCGGGGTGGACCGCAACACCAGCATCGGCTTGTTGCCCACCAGATCGAAAGCCGGCCGCGCGATCTGCGTGCGGATGAAGGAGGCCACGATGCAGGCCTCCACCCCTTGCAGTTCGCAGACCTCGACCCCTTCCGCCACCTTGCCGAACCCGGTGTCGCGCGCGGTGAAGATGACCCGCTCGACCGATCCCTCCTTCAGGATCGTGTAGAGTTCCTCGACCGGCGTGTTGGAAAGATCGAATCGCGCCACGATCTTCCAGAGGCCTTTGGTTTCCTCGTCGATCTCGTCAAGAAACTGGTCGATCTCTTCCTCCGAACCCGCAATCACCACCCGCTCCTTGGCGTAGTCACTCAAGGCCTCGCGGCGGAGGTAGGCTTGGTAGGCGCGGTCCCGTGCCATCAGCACGATTACCGTCAAAACGCCGCCGATCCCGAGGATCAAGCGGCTGGCCCCGCCGAGCTGGGCGAAGATCGAGATCATGCCAATCGCCAGCGCCATGACCATCAACGTTTTCAGGAGCTGGCTGAACGACTGGAAGGCGGGTTTGGTACGAGGCCTCTCGTAAAACCGGAAGAACTCGAGAACCAGCGGCGTGAAAGGGACCACGATGTAGAGGACCCAGCTCATGGTGGACAGCTCCAGCATCTGACTTTCCCCCCGGGTCAGCACTTCAAGCACCGGAATCCGGAACCATGATGCCAACCAGAAGGCGAACCACACCATGGCGGCATCCACCAGCTGGAGCAATTGGATCGAGAACGCTTCTTTTCGGCCGACAGCCATGAGGGTTTTGCGAGGACGCACAAAAGAATCCAAAGGCTCTGGTCGTGGCAAGAGCCAAGCTTGGGCGCGGCCGGCGGGGATTACGCACGTAAGCCGTGGCGAAGCAGCCTTGCCACGACCCTCCCCGCCGCGGATTCTCGCCGCGCAGCAATCCGCAATGCGCCGCTTTCTCCCGCCGATTCTCCTACTGGTCCTAGCGGCTGCCACGGGCTTGCTTTGGAACCATCGCTACGAGCAGATCCCGGGCGCGGGCTCCTTAGGACTGGCAGATCTCGCGCGACAGAATCCGTCCCCCGGGACGGCCGCCTGGTCGGGAAACGGGCGGCAGACCCGCCTGACCATCACCGCCGGCACTCCTCCCCCGGTGGTCCGGCTGAAACTTCCCGATACCCCGCGGGTTGAAGCCTTGCATCTGGTCGTGCAGGTCGAGGCCTCCAACCTGTCGATCGGCCGGCACGACTGGGACGACGGCCGCCTGCTGGTCGAATGGCAACCCGGAGGGCAGTCGGGCGGGATGGAGCTCGACCCGATCGCCTCCGCCCGCGGGAATGAAAGGAAGGGCCCTTGGGAACTGGTCGCGCGACCCGTCAACCGACCGGCCCTGCCGGTCCTCCGCATCGAACACCTCGGCTCGGCCGGCGATTTCTCCGTCACCCGGGTGGAAGCGACCCCGGTCCGCGAGCGCCTTGCCTGGAAACTTCTAAGCTGGCCCTTGTTGGCGGGGTGGTTCGCCCTCGCCGCGCTGGCCGCCGGATTTCAAAGAGGACATTGGCGGCCCCTTCTCGCCGCGGGGATCTGGCTGGTTTTCGCCTTTGAGTTCATTGTCCCCGGCCCTTGGAAGTCCGCCCGTCCGATGGCGGCGTCGTTCCAGCTTGGTCCCGAGTCCCCGACCTCCCTCCCGTCGCCCGCGATCCTCGAAGCTGCGGCGGAGCCCGTGGCCGCGCCGAACCAACCCGCCGAACCGGGACCGGAAGCCCTGCCTTCCGGACGGATCCCCACCGCCGGCAATCCCGTGCTTCGCGTCAAGGCGGCCCTTCCCCGCGTCCGGCCGCTCCTCCACGGATTGCTGCTGTTCGTGCCTACCCTGCTGGTCCTGTTCCTGATTCCGCGCAAGCGGGCTCTGGTCATCGCCACGACCTGCTCCGGAAGCATCGAACTCGCCCAGACGCTCTTCGGCTACGGCTTCGACGCTACCGATCTGCTCGACCTGCTGTGGAATGCCGCCGGCATCGCGCTCGCCCTCTGGATCCACCCCCACCTGCTCCGCCGCCTGCCTCCGGCCCTCGCTCGCGCCGGAAGCTGAAACCTCGCCCAGGCGCTTCCGGCTTGCCGGTGACGGCTCGCCCCTCATTTTCGAAACCATGGTTCCTGCCGAAAACCAGCCTCATCCGAAAGGCGATCGTCCGCTTACCTGGCGATTCCCTGCCTGCGTGATGATTGCGGCAGCCGCCTTGCTCGCCTGCTACCTGAGCCCCCGCGAATTCTGGATCGATGCCACCGGCTACGTCGCGGCGGTGACGAAAGGCGAGAAGGTCGTTCAACCTCCGGGCTACATCGGATTCATCGGACTGGCCAGCCTCTTGGATCCTTTGTTCGGATCGCCCTACCGGGCACTGCAATTCATTTCTGCCATCTGCTATCTCGCCTCGATCCCCTTCGTGTGCTTCGCCCTGCGGCGGCACACGAGCGCCCCCGCTGCACGCGCCTTGACCCTTGCCTACGCCTTCGGCTGGGTCAGCCTCAACATCGCGACGGTCGGCACCTCTCATGCGAGCGACCTCCTGTTCGGCGGCATCCTTGTTTACCTAGCCTCCCTCCCGCGGCCCGATCGCAATTCGCGCGGCTGGCATCCGGCGCTGTTCATGACGATTGCCTGGGCAGTCTCCTTCCGCACCAGCACCGTGGTCATGGCAGCGCCATTCCTCGCCCTCGTGATGCTGCGGGACTGGCGACTGCCAAGGTTCTGGATTTCCGCACTGTCCGCCACCGTGCTGGCCGGAGCGATCGTCGCCATCACCGCCCGCTGCTACGGCGGCTGGGACACCTACAGGGAAATCTCAGCCGCCCTCCACACCAACAACTCGAAGGCCGGCCTGCTCACCGGCGGCGGATTGAAGGCCGGCGGGATGAACCTCCTTCGCGCCGGCTTCTGGTTGTTCCTCGCCCTCCCGCTGCTGCCGCTCCTCGCCTTTGCGAACAGCCGCCGCCGCGCAGACGCCTTTTCTCCCGACTGGCCGCTTCTTCTTCCCGCAGCCCTCGCCTGCGGTGTCTTGTTCGTGATTTTCGGCTACCTCTGCGTCCATCCGGGCTACCTCGCCGCCGCGCTTCCGCCCGTCTTCATCCTGCTGGCACGGGTGCTCCGGCCATCCCCCGCGCTCCTGCGGGTGAGTGCCGCCCAGATCCTCGCAGCAATGCTTCTCTTCTTCATCCCGCGGCCCGTACAGCCTCCGGCCTCGGCCCGCGATGCCTTGGCGAATGCTTTCCTCCTCCAGTTCACCGCCAGCGCCCACCGCCAGCCGGTCACCACCTTGAGCTTGAGCTCCTGGCTTTTCCTGGCCGGCAGGAGCGACCTGATCCCGCCTCACCGGCGCGCCAAGGCCGAGTCCGACCTTCGTCCGCAAGCCGACTGAAACGCCGGAGTCTTTCGGCACAATGGAAGCCCTCCCCGCTTCACCCTCCGTAGAGAACCCAGCCGAAGAGCCCCGCCCAGACCAGAATCGCGATCTGGATCGGCCGGTCCTGCAACAGCACCACCTCCGGCGCTTCGCCGCAGCCCCGCTCGGCGAGCAGGAAAAGATAGCGCAAGGTGCCGAAAACCACAGGCGGACAGGTGATCAGAAGGCCCCTGCCCTCGTGCGCAAGCACCGCGAACAAGAAATAGGAGCACAGGGTCAATGCCGCCGTCACAAGGCACAAGCGGTCAAGCAGGGCGACGCTGTAATCCTTCAGCACGGCCCGCGGCGAAACCCTCCCGGTCGCCGCCCGCTCCGCCCTCCGCTTGGCAAAGCCGAGGAACAAGGCCAATGAGAATCCGCACGCGAGGATCCACGAACTCGCCTCCACCCCGCACGCCTCGGTGCCCGCCAGGATCCGCAGTACGAATCCTGCTGCAATCATGATTACATCGAGGATTACCACCCGCTTGCCGCCTCCCGAATAGGCCAGGTTCAACATCAGGTAGGCCGCCGCCACCGTCGCCACCGTCGGCGGCAGGAACATGAGGATCGCTGAAGTCCCGGCCGCCAGCAACGCCGCCAGCAGCGCGGCCGATCCCGGGCCCACGCTGCCCTTGGCCAGCGGCCGGTGCCGCTTCACCGGATGATGCCGGTCTTCCTCGCGATCGGTGTAATCGTTGAGAACGTAGATTCCGCTCGAAAGCAGACAGAAAGCCGCGGCGGCCAGGAACGCCGCCCCCAGCGCCGCCGGATCGCCTGCCGAACCCGAGAAGAACACGCCTGCCAGGCAGACCGCGTTCTTGATCCACTGCCGCGGCCGCATCAGCGCCAGCCATTCGGACGGCCGGAAGCCCGGGATTGCAGGGGGCGTTTCGCTCATCGGCTTGGAATCAAAAAACCGGCGGGACCCGCCGCGCCGGACGCATCATGCGGCCCCGCACCACCTCGTCAACCCAAGCGCCGGTGGGCTTCCCAACGCAACATCACCCGTCTCGCTTTGAATATGCAACGCAGCACCGCGAGCACCGGCCGCCATCCGAGCCATGCCGGCCATCGGCGCGCCGCCAGGTGCGCTCGCTGCAACTCCCGGTCTTCCGCCCGTCGCCGCGCGTCGTGCAGCAGCGTCAGGTTACCGGCGTGCCAACGGAAATCCGCCAGCGCCTCGGGCAGATATCGGAACTCAAACGCCATCCGTAGCAGCCTGAGGTAGAATTCCCAGTCCATGCTGTTCTTGAAACGCCGGTCCAACCGATGCCCGGCAGTCAGCACCCGTCGATGAAAAAAAGTGGCCGTCGACGGGACCCAACAACCGGCGAAGGCGAGCACCAACTCGTTCATCGGATGGTCGCGCTTCCTGCGGACCAAGGACCGGTCCTGCCGGACAAAGCGGCAATCCCCGTGGATCACGTCGGCTTCGGGATGGAGGCGCGCAAATGCCTCCACCATCGCCAGCGCCCCGGGCAACAGGCAGTCGTCCGCGTTCAACCACATCACCCAATCCCCCGCCGCCCGGTCGAAACCCTTGTTGATCGCATCCGCCATGCCCTCGTCGGGCTCCTGCAGCCACTTGACCGCCGGGAAATCCCGCACCACCTCCGGGCTGCCGTCGGTCGACCCTCCGTCGATCACCCAGTGCTCGAATTCCACCCCCTTCTGGCCGGCCACGCTTTCAAGGCAATCGCGCAGGAACTCCGCCCCGTTCAGATTCGGCGTGATGATGGTGAACATGGGTTCGTTGCAGGTGGCCGATCGAGTTTAGGCACCTGCGTGCCGCGCTCCACCCTTTCTCTTCAGCTTTCCAGGATCCCGGCCAAGTCCGGCTTCTCCAAGCGGAAGTTCCCCCGCTCGTCCGCCCGGCACAAGCGCACTTCGTGCCGGTGCCCGATCACCCGTGAGATCGCCTCGTAGCAACCGTTGCGAAAGGTGTCTGGCATCAGCTCAATCACCCGAACACCAGCCGGGGCCCAAAGCAGGTTCGACATCCCGGCCCCATGGACTCCGGCAATCACCCGCGCCTCGCGGAATGTCTCGACCTGCTCCCGGAACGACAAGGTCCCGGGATCGAGGACCTCCCACCCATCCGCCGAAAGCTCCCTCTCCACCTCCGGCAAATTGATCAAATCCCGCGTCGTCCCGCGGCGGGACACGAAAATCCGGCGATGTCCGCTTCCAACCGCAGGTTCCGGTCCGAAGGCCTGACGCAGCCAGCGGGTTCCCAGGGGATTCACGCAGCCGCTGGGCGCCCCGGGTCCGGAAAACCAGTGGGTCCCGACAACCAAATGCCGGTCTTCCACCTCGCATGCCCGTTCCCACAAGCCGAGCAACTTCAAGCTGTCCCGGGCGAAACCCGGCAGGCCGGCCGGCACCAGGATCCCGGTGTCCGCGGGAAAGAACGAAAGATGCGAAAGCCGTGTCAAGGCGTCGGTCAACCAGTGGTAATAGTTCGATCCCAGCGTCCATCGCGATACCAGCGAGGTCCAGTTTCCAGCCAAATCCCGCGCCGGCCCGAACCCGCCGGGCCGCCAGACCGGGTCGCCGGAGGCCTGCGGACCATACATCGCCTCGAAACAAGCTCGACCGGCGGGATCGACCGGCACCAGCGACTCCCCCAGCAAGCGCAGCGACTCTCTCTTCGACCAAATGACCGGCCAATCCGCGAAGGCCGCCTGTCCCAATCCACAGTTCAGGATCTCCGAATCCGCCGGTAGCTCCGGCAGCTCCTGTCCATCCGCCACGATGGCCCCTTCCACCCGTCCCGCCTCGATCTCCCGCCTCTCGTGGAAAATCCCCCGAGGCACCCCGCCCGCTTCCGGGCCCGGCCCGCGCCAGGAGCGCCAGCGCCGGACCCAGGGAAAGCCAAGCCGCTCTGCCAGCCGCTGCTTCCACCTGCGGCCCAGTTTCCCAGCGTTTGGCTTCATTGGATTAGCCGAGAGTCCCGTGATGTCCCATCCTCCGGGCTCAAGTCTGCGGGTTCCACTTCCACCGTTTCCCACCATTCGCAGCATTTCTCCTCCACCGGCGCCACGATACCGCTGCGATACCACACCGAAGGCATCAACACCTCCTGTCCGGGCTTCTTGCCCAACCATGCCGCCCACCACGAATAGCTGCTGTTGGCGATGATTTGATGCCGTGGCCGGCTCATGAGGTGGAGATCGTGCAAGGCATTCCCGCGCGCGGCCTCCAGCGCGCAAACTTCCGCATCGCTTCCCGCAAGATGCCGGTGGCACCACGCCGGGTCATCCGAAAACAGAAAGAACCGCAAGCCCTCCCGCCGCCCCCGCAAGCGGTCCATCGTAGTGCGGTAGTAGTCGATCCCGCACACCTCGACGTCGGCGTTGCCGATGTAATCCGTCCGCCGCACATGGACCGCCACGCCCCCTTCCTGCTCCAGCCGTTCGACCACCCGCCGGGTTTCCTCCGCCCACGGCAACCGGTCCATCCGCAATTCCTCCCGCAGCAGGGCTTCGATGCCGGCGAAATACCGCGGTGTCTGGAAATATCCCGTCAACACGCAATCCTCCGGCGCCTGCAGGAACCGCTCGTCGAAGCGCTGGTCGCCCGGCACCTCCCGCAGCACCGGCAAGCCCAGAAACTCCCAGTGATGCCGGCCGGTCAGCTTCTTCAACAACCGCGAACCCGCCGAAAACGGCCGCGCGATCCGCGCATTCAGCGGCAGTCGGCCGAGACAGGACACCGAAGACCAGCTCCGCCGGTTGAACCCGCTTCCGTCCAATGTCAACGGCACCCCGTGGCGCACCGCCAGCGCGCGGCCGATGGCATATTGGAACAGGTTGTTGCCGGTGCGGCCTAACAGGACGACACGGATCATGGCGATGTCGGATGGTCTTCCCGCGGCTTGAGGAGCGCGATCAAGGAAGCGGAGTGGAAAGGAAACAGCCGGACGAAGAGGCCGGTCTCCAGCCGGATTAGCGCCCGCTCGCCGAACACCCTGGACACCCCTTCGCCCAGGATCGGGATCCGGCAGTGGTCGTGCCCCCACGCGACCAGCTCCAGGCCGCAATGGCGCTCGGCCAGGTTTCTCAGGTGCGCATGGTCCCACCCCTGGAGATGACCTTCGTTCACCGACAGTGGCTCCCGCCGCAGGAAGCGCGGCCGCGGCAGCACCCGCAGGTTCGGCACCGCCAGCACGACGTATCGCCGCGCGATCTTCCCCAAGCCTGCCAGCACTTCCATCGGCCGGTCGACATGCTCCAGCACGTGAAAACAGGTCACCACGTCGAAACTCTTCGCGCCGAACTGGGCGACCGGGTCCCGGGGGCTCTCGAGCCGCACCGCCTCGCCGTGCTTCCCGCTGATCGCCACGCATTCCGGATCCAGATCGGTGCCGAGCGCTTCCATCCCCCGCTCACGGGCCAGCCGCAGGGTTTCCCCACGGCCGGAACCGTAGTCGAGCAGGCTCCATCCGCTCAATTCCCCGGCCTTCGCGGCCAGCAAATCCAGCCCCACCCGCTTCCAGTGGTTCTCATGGAAATGATGCCGGTTTCCCGCTTCGTCGATTTGTTTCGGGAGATGTTTCATGGTGCCCGACGTCATCCTGGACTCCTCGTCCGGAGCCTCACGCATTCGCTTCAAGTTCCCGCGAAATCCGCCCGAGCAGATTGTCGCCGTAGTCCTGCCAGCTGTTCTTCACGGCTCCGGCCACGAGTGCCGCCTCGCCCATCCGGCGGTTCATCGCGCGGTCTTCCGCGAGGCGCTTCATCGCCACATACAGCGCCTCCACGCTGCGCACCGGCACCACCATGCCCTGCAATCCGTCGGTGATCACTGTGGTTGCCCCGCTTTCGTGGGTCGCGATCAAGGGCAAGCCTGCCGCCATCGCCTCCGAGAGGACTCGCGCGAACCCTTCTTCCACGGAAGCCAGCACGAAGGCGCTCGCCTCCCGCAGGATCTCCGCCAGCGCGGACTGGGAAAGCTGGGGATGGTGCTCGATCATTCCCCTCCATGCGGGCCACTCCACCGCGAAATCAGGCCGCACGCCGCCGATGCAAACCAACCGCGCCTCCGGATGACTCTCCCGGAGTTTCGCAAAGGCACGGAACAAGTACTGGTGTCCCTTCCGCAGGCAGATGCTGCCCACGCAGACAAACACCGGCCGTTCCGGAACCCCGGGCCGCGGCCGGAAGATCGAGGTGTCGACCCCGAAATGGCGGACATGGCATTTCTCCGCCGGCACTCCCCGCGAGACCATCGACTCCCTGACGAAGTCGCTCGGACAGATCACCAGATCCGCGGATTCGATCTCGCGCGCCATCCTCCGCACCGCCCGGGCGGGCCACGGAATGCGGTAGCCCGGCATGAAGCGATCGCATTCTTCCTGCCAGGTCCGGGCGCAGTCCGCGGGATGGCTGTTCGGTGCGTCGAAGACTTTCAGCACCCGCCGACCCGACAAGTCCGCCAAGCGGAACAAGGGTTCGCAGGATCCCATCGGCGCCATCACCGCGTTGCAATCCTCCGGAATCTCCTGCCGCTCCACCCACGCGTCATAGACGGGAAGCAACCACCAGCGGGTCCATTCCTCGAGCTGGACGAAAGGCAGGTGATAGAACGGCTTTTTCAGGAGATGATACGGCCAGATCCGGCGGTAGGGTTCGACTCCCGTGGTATTCGCATTGCTCACCCAGTACCCGCCCAAAGCACCGCGCGCCTCGAACGCCTTGGCCGTGTGGTGGAGATACCACTTCAGCATCGCGGCGATGAGCACCCTGGGGCCTGTCACCATGCCTTGGTTCTCCATTCCATGTGCGCGCTCAGGCATGCTGCCGCAGCCTCGCATAGATGTCACCGAACATCTGGTTCTCCCCGGCAAACTCCTCCACCACCCTTCTCATCGCGGCCGCATCCAGCCAGTCCGGGCGTGCCAACCGCATCGATTCCCCCCAGGAATAATTGAATTCGTAATCGCCCAAGGCCTCCAGCTTTTCAAGGCAGCCCAGCGCGTTCCCCGGAATCTCCGGGGTCCACTCGAACGAAAGCGCCGGCACCGGCTGCGAAAGCCCTGCCAGCACCTTCGACTCGAAGCCCTCCACGTCGATCTTCACAAAGCGCGGCAAACCGTGTTCCGCGATCAAGGCGTCAAGCGTCGTCAATTCGACCGTCTCCTCACCGCTCCACTCGACCGCCGCAAAGCGGCCCGACGCACGGGTCGTGTCGACGAAAGTATCCGACAGGGTCGAAAGCACGTGCACCGGGGACGTCCGCAGTGTCGCCGTTCCGGCCGCGGCGCCCGCGGCCTTGGGCACGAGGATCACCGCCCGGTCGCGCCCGAAATCCTTGCGCAAGCGGCGCAAGCAGAATGATTGCGGTTCCACCGCCACCACCCGGCACCCCATGGCCCGGAAACAGCGCAGCCGGTTGCCGAGGTTGGCCCCGATGTCGAAGCACAGGTCCCCGTCGCGGACGAACTGCCGGTAGAGCGTGCGGAAGCATTCGATCTCCTGCCTCCGGCGCTCGCCGCGGGTGAGCACCCTGGTGACAAGAGGGGGCAGCAGTTGGTCAAGGATCCGGCTCCACTTCATGATTCGGATTGCGGTTAAAACTCGGATACGGGCACGGGGAGAAGCGAGGACCGGGTGGCGGGTGCATCAACGGCCCGTCACCTCGCGGTAGGATTGTTCGTACCGGGTTATCTTCGCTTCCCAAGTCAGTTCATCCGCCCTCGCCAGCGCTTCGCGGGAGAGCTTCTCCAGCAAGTCCGTCTCCACCAGCAAGCGTACGAGCGCACGACGGAATCCCTCTTCGCTGGTCGCAGGATCCCGCAAGGGCACCTTGATCCCGCAATCCCCGGTGACCGCCGTGCCCATCCCGCAGGCGTCGTGACAGATCACCGGCAGCCCCATCGACAGCGCCTCCAGCACCACATGCGGGGTGCCTTCCTTGACCGAGGTGTGCACCAGCGCGTGGGCCGCAGCCATCTTCCGCAGCGCTTGATCCCGGGGCAGCATCCCGTGCCAGACCACCCGGCCCTCCAGACCGAGGGAAGCGGACAGTTCCTTCCACCGTCCGGCCTCCACGCCGTCGCCCAGAACGTCGAGCACGATGTCGGTGCGATCGATTTCCGCGATGGCCCTCAACAACAAGGGGAGCGCCTTGATCCCTTGGAAAAGCCCGCTCCAGCACAAGCGCAGGGGCTCCCCCGGCTTCCGCCGCCGCGGCTCGCCCCCGGCGGGCCCGGAACTGCCGGTCTCGAGCATCGGTTCCGCCTCCACCCCCCAGCGCCGGAACACCTCGCGGTCTTCCCCTGAAACGGCCCACACCCGGGTAGCGACACGGGCGGCGGCCGCCGACCTCCCGGCCATCCGGATCTGGAGGGCATTGAGAAGATTGCGGCTGCCCCAGCGGAACTTCTCCCTGGCGCTGAAATCACCGAGGAAAGCCGCCGGAACCATCGGCGCCCCGGTGACCGGCCCCCAGAAGAAGGGCACGCCCAGTCGCCACAGGTAACCCGGCTCGCGGAAGCCGATCACGTTGACATGATGCACGGCGTCGAAAGGTTTCGCCCGGTGAAGACCCGACGCCAGCTCAAGCACCTGCAGCTGCCAGCGTCGGTAGGCCTCGTAGAAAAGGAACCATAGCCCCGGCAGCGCATGAAGGTCGTGGATCCTGCGCGTCATGCCTTCTGCCTGGACGTGATGAACCGTCATGCCCTCGGGCATTCCCTCCTCGCGCTCCCAGCGATCGAGATCCGCGGCCGACGGGGCGTCCGCGGACAAATCCCCGCAGATCACGGTGACGTCGTGATGCCGCGCCAGCCCCGTGGCCACCTTCCATCCGACCGCGGACTCACCACCCCGGTAGGGAGAACAGTAGTAAGCGGAGATGAGGAGGTTCAGTCGCATTGCATCATCGGCATCTTGAACTCGCCGGAATGTCCCGGAGGCCCGGTGGATCTCAGTGGCTGCGTGCCGTCGCGAGCTTTCTCCTCGCAGCGATGGCCAACCGGTGCAGCTCCAAATCGGCGGGATCCCCAAAGCGCTGGCAAATCGGGCGGGCCGGGTTGCCGCCCACGACCGTGTAGGCCTCGACATCGCGGGTCACCACCGCCCCGGAGGCGACCACGCAGCCTTCGCCTAGGGTCACACCGCTCAGGATGATCGCCCCGTAGCCAATCCAAACATCGTCGCCGACCACCACCTTCGTGCCGGCACCCTTCCAGTCGTAGTCGGGATCGCGGATCTGGCTGGCCAGCCGTGTCGGTGTTCCAACGTGCTGGAAACAATGGTCGTAGCGGCCCACGAAGGCGACCTGGTTGGCCATGATGACGTTGTGCCCGATCTCGGCATCGCACTCGATCTGGCTGTGCCGGCCGATGTAGCAGTTCTCGCCGATCTTCAGGGTGGTGGGGGCCCACAGCACGACGTTGCGGCCGGCATGAAAACCGCGGCCGATTTCATATCTCCGCCAGACCACGTGCACGAGATACCAATCGCGAACCGATTTCAGAAAGCGAATGAACCTGGAAGGGATCTTCTTCATGAAAAGACCTGGTTGCGCTGGTCTCCGGCCGCGGCTTGCAGGATGGCGGTGAAGCTTTCCAACCACTGCTTCGGACAAGCATTCGCGGCCAGCCATTCGCGGCCCGCCGCACCCATCACCGCCCGCCCGTGGTGCCCGAGCGATTCCATCCGCTCCACATCCGCGGCCAGGGCCTCCGCATCGCCGGGCGCGTGCAGGAATCCGGTGACTCCCGGGGTGACGGTTTCGGTTAGCCCGCCCGAGCGCGCCGCGAGGACCGGTCTCCCGTGGTCATAGGATTCATAAACGATCAATCCCAGCGGCTCCCACCAGATCGACGGCGCGACCAGAGCCTTGCAGCCGCGCAGGAGCCGCTCCTTCGGCTCTCCCGCCACGAAACCGACCGGCACCACATTCTTCATGCGGGTCGCCGCCTGCTGCACCCTGGCCTCCTCGGGACCGGATCCGGCGATCACCAGCCGCGGGCAGGCATCCCCCAGCCGCTTTTCCAGCAGGCGCCACGCGTCGAGCATCGTTGCGATCCCCTTCTCCGGCACGAGGCGGCCGAGGAAAAGGTAGTGTCCGGATTCCGGTTCGGGCACCGGTTCACCGCGCGATTTCCAACAATGGCGGAGCGTCACCACCCGGTCCGCGGGAACACCCGCTTCGATGAACTTCTCCCGCATGAACTCGGACACCGCGATCCAGCGCCGGACCGAGGCGAGGCTCCCCTCGCGCAGCAGCCGCGACTGGTAGGTCGCGACCAGCAGGGTCTTGAGGAATGAACTCTCCCAGGCGCGGCCGAAAACCTCGGGCCAGGGATTGCCATGCAATCCACCCTCGTGGATCCTTCCCCGGACCCACATCGTCCCGGACGGGCTGAAGGGCCGGAAGTTGTGAATGTATTGCACCACCGGCAAGCCCAGCCTCGCCGCTTCATCGTAGAGGCCCAGCGAACCGACCGGGATCAGGTTGTGGAAAAGCAACACGTCCGGCCGACACAGGCCGACCGCCTCCCTCAACTTCGCCCGGGACTCGGGATTGTCCCAGACTTTCCTCGCCTGAATCAAACGGGTCGGCGCGTCCTTCCGCTTCCAGTCGCTGCTCAGGAAGCGGAGATCGTTCACCAGGAACCCGTTCCCCGAGAAACCCGAGATTTCGTTCACCCAGACCTCCTCGCCCCCGGACTCGAGATACTGGTTGAACACCTGGAGAATCGAAATCATCGCGGGATCGCCGGACCTCGCCGGACTTGAGGAGGGGAATGCCGTCACTTCATCGGGCGCACTGGGCGAGCAGGCTTGTCAGGGTGGCAGATGCACTTTCGGGGGACATGTGCACCCCGTCCGTGAACTCGACTGTTCCGGCCGGCAGACCCTCGGTCAAGTCCCACCATCTCACCCCGGCACGGCATGCAATGGCCAGGGGAATCCGGCGCTTGGGCGAATCGGCGTCCGCGCCCGGCGGGAGCAGAACCATGGTCACCCGGCACCCCTTCGACTCCAGCCGTCGCAGGATTGCTGCAAGTTCCTCCGCCAGCTCTTCATCCGCACCTTCCAGCGGCGGTGCCTCGTTTTTCGCTGGAATCCGAGGAACGCTTCCCGTGGGAAGCGCCGCCGTGTCTCCGCTCCCGGGTCCGCCGTGCTTCCGCTCCATCAGCCAAGAGTAAAGGAATGCCGACGGCCGGGCGGTCGCACCGAGGTTCGGAATCTCGCGTCCCACCGCAAACCAGCCGGACTCCATGGCCCGAGCCACTTCTCCCGGTTCCTGCCCTGCGGCTCGGTGCAAGGTGTTACCCTCCACGATCACCCGGGGCGGGAGTTCGATCAGGCCGCGGTCGAGGGCCCGCAGGGTGTCCGCCGCGCTGCCTCCATCGATCCCGAGGTTGGCAACCCCGGCGAAGCCCGCCGAGCGGTCCGGCAGCCTACCCGTGATGGAAGAACCGAGAAGCAGGGTTTCAGCTTGCCCCCGCTGCCCTGTCTGGATCCGCGCCACCGATGAAAAAAAGTTCGATTCGCTTTTGGTCGTTTTCCCGCCGCTGGTCCGCAGGGCAAGCGACTGCAACGCGAAGCAGGCCGCAAGGGTGAGGGTGAGCAGGAGGGTGTATTGCATGGGATGGCGAAGCAAAGAGCTTGGAGCTTGGAGACGCGAGCCAAAGAACGGTGCTTGGAAAGTTCGGGGAGTGGATCAAGCTCCATTAGCCCGCTTCTCCCTGCGCTGTTAGAACTGGAAATAGATGAAGCCCTGCGGCGCACCGGGATTGGTCACGATCAGGAACAGCATGATGCCGTGGAGCACCGGCTCCAGCGACGAGCCCTCCAGCTTCGCGGCCACTGCTTCACGATGCTCCTTGAGCCAACCCCATGCATGGTAGAGCACCACGGCCGTGCCGTAGAACAGCAGCGAGAAGACCGGCGGGCCGGACAGGAAGGTTCGTCCGCTCAAGGCCCCCTCGAAGAACGCGCGGATGTGGGCGATGTCCGGCATCAGGAAGGTCAACCAGAGCAGGGTGACGAGGTGAAAGGTCCAGAACCACGCGAGAGCCTTCTTGAGCAGGGAGACGCGAGGGGGGAGACTCGAGCCAGGAGAGCTTGAACCGACCAAAGGACCCGCCAAGCGCCTCTCTTGCTTGCGTCTCGCCTCTCCCTGCTCCCCGGTCTCCCTCTCGTCTCTTTGCTCGCCTCTCCTTGCCCCAAGCAAGCGCTCCACCGCCAGGGCCAGCCCGTGCAAACTCCCCCACAACGCGAACTTCCACTCCGCTCCATGCCACAAGCCGCCGAGGAACATCACGAGGAACAGGTTCACATAGGTCCGCCCCGGCCCTTTGCGGTTGCCGCCGAGCGGAATGTAGAGGTAGTCGCGCAGCCAGGCGGACAGGGACATGTGCCAGCGGCGCCAGAACTCCGTGATGCTGGTGGAGAGATAAGGGAAATTGAAATTGTCCGGAAACCGGTAGCCGAACATCCAGGCCAGCCCGATCGCAATCAGGGAGTAACCGGCAAAGTCGGCAAAAATCTGCAGGCTGTATGCATAAAGCAGGGGCAGCAGGAAGAAGGGTCCCGAGTTCGACAGCTCCGCCGTCCCGATCGTCAGCAAGACGGTCTGCTCCGCCAGGTTGTCGGCCACGAACACCTTGAGGAAGTAGCCCGCAACCAGGGCGCGCACGACTTTCTTCCACGGGATATCCTCGATCCGCTTCGCCGCGATCTGAGGCCAGAACTGCTTCGCCTTGACAATCGGGCCCGCGACCAGTTGCGGGAAAAACAGGAGATAGAAGCCGATGTCCCGCACGCCCTTGGCAAAGCGGCCTCCCTTGGAAAGCAAGGCATCGCCTTCCCGTGTCACCTCCCCCCGCGACACGTCGACAATCATGCTGATGCCGTGGAAGGTGTAGAACGAAATGCCGATCGGAAGCGGGATGCCCTTCAGCGCCTCCACCCAGGACGCGGGGAGGAAGGGCAACATCCCGGCGAGGAACGGCAGGTACTTGAATCCCGCAAGCAGGGCCAGGTTCAGGATCACCGCGAGCGAGGTCCATCGCTTCACCTTCGCCTCGTCGCCGGCGACCTTGTGCTGGATGATCCTGGCAGTGGCGATGCTATTGCCCACCGCGGAAAGGGCCAGCAGGACGATCAGCCGGGGATCCTCCCAACCATAGAACACGACGCTCGCCGCAAGTGCCAAAGTGACTTGCCACGCCTTGCCATGCCGCCCCCTCGACCAAGGCGCGTAGTAGAGCGCGAAGGTCACCGCCAGCAGGATCAGGAACTCCCAGGAATTGAAGAGCATGAGGAAAGGTTTGGGGATGGGATCTGGATCAGGGCCCCTTCAGCGCCCGGCGGCCTCTCGCTTTCGCAAATACAACCATGAGTTTTGCCATGGACGGTATTCGTTGATCGCTTCCGCCAGCTCAGCCTCATCCAATTGTTGGCCGGCAAGGGCGGCATAATCGCCGGGATGCCTTGCCCCATCGACAATTCTTTCGATCGCATGCGTGGCCGAAAAGCGGTCCGAGAGGCACTCGATCATCTGCTCGTAGGTTAGCCCGAACCCGTCATGCAACTCGGCGAGGATGTCCATCCCCGCGAGCGCCGGGCAGCGGGCGGGATCGAGTAGCTCGTATTCCCAGCCCTCGATGTCGACCAACAGGAAAACAGGAGTTTTGAATCCCGTCGAACCGAGGAATTCGTGGCTGCAGAAACCACCCAGTTGCAGGTTGGTCACGCTGTTCAAGGCGATGAGCTTCCGCTGCTGGCTACGCGACACCGGATCGGTATCGAAGGAATAAACATCGCTGGCCGGCATGGCGCGGGCGAACCCGATCGCGTAGTATCCTTCGGCGCTTCCAACATCGATCACCGTCCCGTACTTCTTTGCGATCACCTCGGAAATCACGGGATGCAACGCCTCCTCGTAACTTCCCAGCCACCGGGGCGTGACGGGACCGAAGAAGGTCCCGTCGAAATAACGCATCCCCGCAAAGGGTCCCCCAAGGGTTCTCGGTGCCCCTCCCTGATAGACCTTCTTAACGAACTCCCGTTGGAACGGCCCGTGACGGCGCTGGCATTCCATCCGAAACCGGATGCCGAACCACAGCCCCTTCATCGGAAGCGCCTTTTCGGCGAAAACCAGAAATCGATAACTCAGTGCCCAGCAGAATTCCGAAACGCTTTGCATACTTGAGGCTCTCTAAGAATTACGGCCGGATGAAAGTCCCGCACCAAATGACCGGAAGGGCCGCGGGCCAGAAAGACGGCGGCGGCAAGTTAACGTCGCGGGCACAATCATTTCTCCCGGGATTACTTCTCGAGTTTCGACCTGAGCAATAAGCCACGAGCAAGCAACCGGTTGCAGAAGGATCCTCCGAGTCACGATTTATTCAGCTTTGCGAAGGATTGAAAGGTCTCTTGCGGCCTGTGCGGTGCGGTGATTGGTTCTCCCAATGCCGTCGGAGCTTAAACCCAAATCCGGGCGCAGGTCGCTCCCGTGGAGCGGGCTTGCGGCTTGTGCGGTCTTGGGATTGGCACCGGTTCGATCGGAGCCGGTCGAATGGGCGGATCCGGCCCCGAAGAAGGTCGCTTGCGTGGGGGGAAGCGTGACCTGGGGATACTGGCTTCAACTGCCCCTGCTCGAAAAAACCTATCCCGACTATCTCGCCCGGCTTCTCGGGCCCGGCTATCAGGTGAGGAACTACGGTTTCGGCGGCGCCACCGCCGGCGTGTATCCCGGCCAAACGTCCAGGGCTTTCATTTACAGCGGGGAACAGCTCGGCACGTTCAACTGGCAACCGGATTTCATCATCGCCGGTCTTGGCATCAACGACTGCAATTCCAGTTGGGTGAATCCCGCGCTGTTCGAACAGGGCTACCGGGATCTCGTGGCTTCGTGGCGGAGTTCCGGCCGCAATCCATCGATCTGGCTGTGGAACCGGCTGACTCCCGATTTCCGGGGTCCGTTGGGAGTGGTCGGCTTTCCCGGGAACGTTTTCGGCCCTTCCCGGGTTTTTTCGACGGACGATTCCGGCACCGCGCTCAACCGGCCGGCTGTCCAGCAACGGGTGGACAGTCTGAGCCCCGCGATCGGTCTCGGCACGGTCGATTCCTACTCGCTGCTCGCAAGCCGCGCGGATTGGGCGGGAGACGGACTGCACCTGATCGAGCCGGGATTGAAACGTCTTGCGGAACTCAATTATTGCCGGGTGTGGGAATCCAGGTCCCGATCGGCGCTCCCGCGGCTCAGCGAAGTCGCCCCATCGCCCGGAAATGGATCTCCCTTGGACGAAACGGGAACCTGCTTCCCGTGGCTGGAATTGTACAACCCGCGGGATTTCGGCATTTGCCTCGACGGGCTGGCACTGGATGCCGGTCCTGAAAGCAACCGCTACGTGTTCACCGATTCGACCGTATTGTGGCCGGGCGAACGGAGAATCGTCTTTCTCTCCGGGAAGTATTCCCGCGACAGCACACGCAATCTGCATAGCAACTTCACGGTCAGCAATTCGGGAGGGCAGGTCCGCTTGATCGGAAGGGACGGCGAGACGATGGATGCAATCGGCTGGGGAAGTTGGGCATTTCCCGGATCGCTGGGCCGGGCCGATGCCACGGTCACCCCCGCGGTCGGACCGGGCTCCGTGCACCAGCGACTGGTGACCAGCCAGCCGCCCGCAGGCTGGCAACAGCCTGGCTTTGTGGCTTCGGGCTGGGCCGTCGGCACCGGAGGGTTCGGCCAGGAACTCCCGCGCCGCGAGGAAAGCCAGTTCTCCCGTCGGTGGACCTGCGACCAAGGCCCGGCCGGAGTCTGGAACCTCCTCCCGTCGCTGGCCGGCTGGACCGCACAAGGTGGCGGCATTTATGGCATTTATGCCTGCACCGGACCCGGTGTTTCGGCCAGTGTTCCAAGCTGGATCAGCGGTGCCGACCGCTCGTGGACCGTGGAAGTGCGCTTGAAGCTGAATGGCACCCAGACCGGCAGCAACCAAGGCTTTGTGATTCGCGGCGGCACCCAGCCGACCGGCGGTGCTTATACCCATCTCTTCATTCAGTCGGACCGGGTCGTCCTCGGTTCTCCTTACGAACACGGTGCCGTGATCTCCACCGCGCCCAACAACGACGGCTTCCACGTGTTCCGGATGGCCTACCATGCCCCGGCCCGCAGGTTCTTCGTGTGGCGGGACGGGGTGGAAATCAGCGGCCGGACCGGTGGCCAGCCCCGCGATTCCTCCCGTTTCAACTGGCTGACCATCGGTGCCATCGGCTCCACCCACAACCAGGATGCCCTGCTGGATTACGCGAGCTACGACCTCACCGGGGCTTTTGCTCCCGACCCTGCCAACGGTTACCTCGCCCACGATAATCCGGAAAAACGACCGCTCGTTACCGATCCAGCCCCTTCGTTCGGACTGCAGTCCGATTCCGCCTACCTCGTCCGGATTCCCTTCGAAGCCGGACAAGAACCGGTCACCGGAATCAAGCTGAAGCTTGAGTTCGACGACGGTTTCAGAGCCTGGCTGAACGGGACCGAAGTCGCCTACTGCAATGCGCCCGCCGCCGGCACGGTGGCAAGCGTTCCCCGGGACGACTCCCGCAGCTTCGAAAAGGCCATTTTGGATCTTTCCGCATTCTCCGGTCTGCTCAATCCGGGAACCAACGTACTGGCGATCCAAGCCTACAATGGGAACGACAGCGACGGCCGCTGCTTCATCCGCGCCTCGCTGGATCTGGAAAGAACCACTCATCTCCTCGCCCGTTACTTCCCCGTGCCCGCGGCCGGCCAGCCGAATGGCAGCGGCGATCCGCTCCCCACCTACGGCTGGCTGCAGGAATACGCGGGGCAACCCCTCCCGGTGGAGCAACCCATGTCGCTCGCATTCGATTCGGACTTTGACGGTCGCTCCAACCTGCTCGAATACGCTCAGGGCACCAATCCGGGACTGCCCGATGCCGCTCCACAGATCTCACAAACCAACGGCCAGGTCAGCTTCCTGTGGCGTGACGATGCGGAAATCGGCTGGCGTCTGATGGAAAGCGCGGGCGTCTCGCGCTGGCGACCCGCCACTGTCACGGGAGAGGCCTTCACATCGGGGTCGTCGCTACCCGGAATGATTCTCGTGACCTATCCCGTTCCTGCTTCGGGCGCCAGTTACCGGCTCGCGGCCGTGGATGAGCCCTCGCTGGCGACATGGCGTACCCGCCACTTCAGCCCGGCGGAAATTGCGGCAGGAATTCTCAGCCATCCGGATGCCGATCCCGACAGCGACGGACTCCCCAACTACGTTGAGTTTGCCATCGCTTCCGACCCGCGGGCCCGCAACCCGGAACTGTTCCAAATCAAAAAGGGTACCCGCTCCCTCGCCTTCCCGGATCCGAACCCGGGCCGAGGAGCCGCCTGGAGCCTTCAATCCTCTGCCAACCCGGCACAATGGAATCCCGTCGCCCAACCGGTCATCACCGGGTGTTTCATCGATGAAAAGAGCGGCGAGTACCGGCTGGAGGTAACCGATCCCGAACTGCCGCCGACCCGCGGATTCATGAGGTTGCAATTCGAGCGGACCGGACCCTGAGCCGGCGGTGGGGTCAGCGTCCTCCACTCAGGATTCTCAGGCTTCCCGGACAGTGATCCCGGAGCCAGCGGTGACCGGCGATCCCGAGGGGAATGAAAGCACAGGCGAGCAGGGTGAAATAAAGGGCAGCCGGCGGCCTATCCGGAAGGTTCAGGTAAATCGCCCGGCCCACGGCGAAAAACGGAACGTTGGCCGCGAACAACATGAAGGAAGCCGCCGACCAAGCCGCCATCCGTCCTGCCAGCACCGGCAGGGAACCGTGGACGAAACGCCCCGTGAGCAGGATACCCGCGGCACCTACCGCAGGTCCAACCAGAGGAGGCAGGGGTACATCGTAGACCAGCACCACGGCTCCGGCGATCAGGCAGAGAACGGCTCCGGTTCCCGGCCGGGGGAAGAACCTGGCGAGGCTGCCCGGCGGCAGATACCGGAAAAGCATTCCGAGCCCGAAATAACCGAGCGAGGATGGGAGCGGAATTCCCGCAGCCTGACAGGACATCACGGGCTCCGGCCAGGTGGTCAAGGCCAGGCAGGGCAGGAGCAACCAAGGTCCCAGACGCATCATCAGCGGCGCTGCCAGCGAAGCCAGGATCAAGTCCCGAACGAACCACAGGGGTCCGTTCGCGGGAGGCATTCCGAAGCCAACCCACTGCATCAGCACCTGCGATAGGCCCGCAACTTCAATTTCCCTGGGACCAAGTCCCGAGGTCGCGGCAATCCAGAGCATCAACAGGCAGACGAGATTCCAGAAGAGATAGGGAACCCCGAGTCCCTTCAGCTTCTTCCCGACAAAGGCAGCACCATCGGCCCCCGGTTTGTCCAACGACTTCGAAGCCAGCCATCCGGCGAGGAAGAAGAAAAACGGAACCCGGCCCCACAACGAGATCGTTCCGACAATCGCCCAGGGCGGCCAGCCGTTGAGATCCGTTCCGCCCGCGAGGGAGTATGACTGGGCCGCGTGGTAAAGCACGATCAGGACGGCTGCCACCAGGCGGGCGATGTCGATCGCCTCGTCCCGCCGCGAAACGCCGGCCACGCCACCCGCCGGCGCGGCCGGACCCACCATGACCGCGGACTTCGCGGGAGATCGGGCGATCCGCTGGCAAGGTCCTTCGATGAGTTTTCCGGAAAGCCACGCCAGACCATACGTGAACGGAATCGCCACGGCGGCGGAAAGCAACGCGAAGGGCCAAATCATGCCGCGCCATGACGGAAGCTCGCCACCGGGGTAGAAGAGTTGCCACGCCAGATAGATTGCGGGGAAATGGAAAACATAGAGCGCATACGACAGCTTCCCGTTCCAGACCATGAAGCGGCTGGTCAGGATCCGATCCAGCCAGCGGATCTCTCCCTTGATCGCAAGCAGAAGGAAAAGGCACATCGTCGCTCCGACGAAGGGAAAACCGACGAGATTGCCCAGATGGCTGGAGCGGGTTCGCCCGAAAATCAGAAACCCGGCGGCAACGCAGGCACAGGGAACCAACAGGCGACGGACCCGCGGAAGGAACTTCGGATCACTCTGGCAGCGCTGCAGGACGAGGTAGGCCAAGGCACCCGCAACCGGGGCGTCGAGCCGGAGATGGGTCGCATGGTAGCCGAGTTCGGCGGTCCAGTAGCCGGTGGCGATCGCCCCGATCCTCGCAAAGGTCACCCCGAGGATCAGGAGCTTGCACAAGAGTTCGAGACGCCCCTTGAACCACAGTAAGAGAAAAGGCCAGACCAGGTAGAAATGGATCTCGACGCACAAGGACCAGAAATGACCGAGGTAGCCCGCCGGCCAAGTCGTGGCATAAAAGTAATTCAGATAGGCGAAGAGGAAGGACGCCAGTTCGCCATCGGAATAAGCCCGGTAAACGTCGAAACCGCTCCACGGGAACTGCGGCAACACGACGAGGAACAGCACTACCGAAAGGAAGTAGAGCGGAAGGACCCGCAGCGACCGGCGGAGAAAGAAGCCACCGAGCCAGCCGGGCCGGCCCATTGTTTCCAGCACGCTGCGCGTGATCAGGAAACCCGACAACACGAACAACAGATCGACCCCGATCCAGAGCGGGCGCGAGGCGCGCTCGATGAAACGGTCGACCGGGTGCACCGGATGCGGGAGCAGGCAGACATGGTGGACCAGCACCATCAGGATCGCCAATCCCCGCAAGCCGTCGAGCGCGGGCATCCGGGCGGACATGCCGGCCGCCGATGTTGAGTGAAGGTTCATCCGGGGGAAATCTCCTGCGGGAGCCGATCACTCCAGCAGCCGTCCGAGGAAGCGGGCGTAGTGGCCGACCAAGGCCTCGTTGGTGAACATCTCGAGCGCCCTTTGCCGGAGTCCCCGGCCGATCGCATCCGCTTCGGCGCGGTGCCCGGCGATCCAGCGCAGCCGCTCAGCAATCTCGTCCGGCGTGGTTGCATACAGCGGATAGTCCTCCCCCAGCGCCTCGCGGTTGCCTTCGAGCGGCACGGTCACCACCGGGATCGCGTGCATCATCGCCTCCAGCAAGGAGAGATCGAACACCACGATCGTCGGCGTGTGGAGAAACACGTCACCCGCAGCGAGCCTGCCCCGGACTTCCGCCTGGGGCTTGAGCCCGGCGAACTCGATCCGGTCGCCGATTCCCGCGGCCCCGGCCTGCGCGCGGAGCTCGTCGGTGAGTCCCGACAGGTGACCGAAGTTCAGCATGTGCCAATCGACCCCGGCAGCCGTGGTCCGACGCAGGGCTTCGACCATGACGTCCAGGCCCTTCTCGCGGACGTGGTGGGCGACTGAAATGATCTCCAAGGGCCCGCTCCCCGGCCGCGGCGGCGGGGCCTCGCAAGTCGCAACCCCGTTGTAGAGGATGACCGACTTGGATGCGGCCGGCTCCTTGAGCGCGGGGTTCTTGTCGATGAACAGATTCAGCGCACCGCGGCTCGGGAAAACGACATGATCGGGTAGCCGGAAATTCCATCCGACGCACCATTCGACGAAGCGCTCGCGCCAGCCGAAGCTTCCGCGTTCCTCCGCCAGTTCATGGTGACGGCCGCCCTTGCCGTGCTCGCTGTGGACAGTGACGATGTTGCCGCCCTTGAAGGGCCGGACCAGCGGCCACAGATAAAAGGGCGTGAATGCCAGCACCACCACCTTTTCGTAGTTCCGCGCGATCTCCCTGACCCTTCCCGCTTGCCACGCAAACAGGGAAGCACCCCTGCGTGGCCCGGGATCAAGAGAGGAAAGGAACCCGTCGAGGCCGACAGGCCCGGGTTCCAGCAGCTTCTCGGCTTCCCCGCAAAACAGGATGTGATCGGCCGCCACGGGAGCCATCGGCTGGTTCCAGGTTGCCGAAAGGTAGTTGTAGGCGACTCCCAATCCGCCTCCCGAGCGCGAGGGCAAGCCTTTGCAGAGATAGATGACGGCGTGCTTTTTTTTCATGTCGGTTCGCGGCGTGGCGATTCACAAGGCGGACTTCGGCGGGAAGACCGGAAACGGGGTTCCGGCCGCGGCCGCTGCCAGCCAGTCCGAGGCGAAATCCATCGCTTCACCGATCACCTGGTGCATGTCCATGTAGCGGTAAGTCGCCAGCCGCCCGAGGAATGAAACCCGCTCCTCCCCGCGCGCGAGGGCCGCGTAGGCGGCCAGCAGCTCTTTGTCTCCGGAAAGCCGTTTCGGATAATACGGGATGTCACCCTCGCCGGTCTCCTTGCTGTATTCCACGAACGAAAGGGTCTTTTCGTGCTTCTCCCAGGGGGCGAAGTGCTTGTGCTCGTGCACACGGGTGTGCGCCACCTCCATGCCGGGGTAGTTGATCACCGCATTGCCTTGGAAATCACCCGTCGACTCGGACTTCTCCCAGAACACGGTGCGATAGGACAAGCGTCCCAACCGGTGCCTGAAGTATTCGTCCAGCGGACCGGTGTGGAAGACGTGGCTGAACTCGCCGGCCATGGCAGGGTCATAGGTCGTTTCCAGGCGCAGCGCGATCCGCTCGTGATCGAGGATCCGCCGGACGATTTCCGTGTAGCCCTCGGCCGGCATCCCCTGGAAAGGGCTGTTGTAATAATTGTCGTCGTAACTGAAGCGGACCGGCAGCCGTGTCAGGATCGATGCCGGAAGCTCGGTCGGCTCGCATCCCCATTGCTTGCGGGTATAGCCTTGGAAGAACGCCTCGTAGAGTTCCCTTCCGATGAACTTCAGCGCCTGCTCCTCGAAGTTCGCCGGTTCACCGATGCCCCGGTCCGCCTTGCTTTGGAGAAAGGCCCGGGCCTCTTCGGGATTCAGTCGCTTGCCGAAGAACTGGTTGATGGTGTGAAGGTTGATCGGCAGGGAAAACACGCCCCGGGGGATCGAAGCCTTGACCCGGTTCACGAAAGGACGGAACTCCCCGAAACGGTTCACATAAGCCCAGACATCGGCGCGGTCGGTGTGGAAAATGTGGGGACCGTAGCGATGGACCAGGATGCCCGTCCCTTCGTCGCGCTCCGTGTGACAGTTGCCGGCCACGTGATTACGCGAATCGATGACGAGGCTGGAAATCCCGCCGAGATCGGCAAGCTGGCGGGCCAGAACCGCTCCGGAAAAGCCGGAGCCCACAATGAGAACGCGATGAATCATCGGAAGAGTTCCTTATTTTTTAATCAGATACACGAGCGTCTTGGCAGGCTCGGTGATTTTTTCACGTACTTCTTCACTGTGTTCGGCCTCAAGCTCATCGATGGCCCTCGTCGTCTGAGGCAGATTCCCGCCATAGTCGTGAAATGCGACGACTCCGCCACTCGAAACCAAAGGCCACACTTTGTTGAAATCGTTCTTAACATAGACAGGATCATGATTCCCATCGATGAACGCAAATGCAATCTTTTCAGTCGGCACTGACAAATTCAAACTATCTCCAATCAAGAGATGGATGTTATCTTGTCCGTGGGTAACTTTTTGAAAAATCTCCAATTGCTTCAGTGATCCGAAATCTTTCATGAAATCCTTGTAAACCTCGGCCATGGCTCGACCTCCGCTAGTCTCCGTCCAATCAAAATCGGGATCAAAGACATCGGCGACAAATAGTTTCCGACCAGGGGACAGGCTCCTGCCGAATGCAGCAAGCTTGCGCGACCCCCCCCCGAGGAACGCCCCGATTTCAACAAAATCGCCCTCGATCTTGTCGATGCCGAGCGCCCTCAAACGAAGAATCAGTGATTCATAACCAACAAGGTCGGTACCAAACGGCGCATTCTCGATTCCTTGCACGCTATTGATTACGGATCGCATGCCATACTTGATACGGCGGGCAAGGGGGTAAAGCGACTCGGGAACCAGACTTCGAATATTCATAGGGCTCAATTGGTTGTTTTTTTGATTTGATGATTCTCAACCGGAAAATGGCCGAGCCATTCCGCCACCCGCTCTCCGGACCGCGCCGCGCACCACTGCTCCGCCAATTTGCGGGCCCCGTGGCTCAGGCGCGATCGCAACGACCGGTCGTCGAGAAGCATCCCCATCCGCTGTGCCAGGGTTTCGGCGTCTCCCGGGGCGCAAGCGTAGCCGCTCGCCCCTTCCTCCACCAGCACGTGGCAGGCACCGGCACCGGTGCTGACCAGAAGCGGAAGTCCGCACGAGGCCGCCTCGTGGACCACCACCGCATAGGTGTCTTCCCGGGTCGGCAGGACGAAGGCACCGGCCGCGCGGTATTCCTCGAGCAGGCCTTCACCTTCGCGGAACCCCGCCATCGAAAGCCAGGGGGCATCACGATCCTCCTCCGCTGGCGACCAGGGACCGCTGCCCACCACCCGGACCGTGAAGCGCTTGCCCGTGGCCGCCAGCCGCCGCGCCGCCGCCATCAAGGTGTCGAGCCCCTTCCGCTCTTCAAGCACCCCGACGAAAAGGAAACGGAAGGGTTCCTGACCGGCATGATCCGAGAACGGAAAGCGTGCCGTGTCGATCCCATGCGGCGCGAGGATGGCGGGCGGAGCGCCGGCTTTCGCGGGTGCCGTCTGCGCGTCCACGGTCTTGGCAATCACGCCGTCGAACAAGCCCGCCAGCACCCGATGGTAGCACAGGTGCATGCGGGTGGTTGAATAAGGCGGCGGCGATGTCCCGATATCGGTCGAAAGCAGGCACGGCAGCCGATGCCGCTTGGCCCAGACCGCCGCGCTCAAGCTGAGCGGATTGCGCTCGTTGACGATCAGCAGTTGGGGGCCGCGCGAAGACAAGGCGGCCCCGATCCCGGAGCCCCCGGGCAATAGGATCTTGTCCCGGGCACTCGATCCCAACAGCCTCTGAACCCAGTCCGGAGCCGGCTTCCCGGAGACGAATCCGAACAGGGGATCATCCTCCGCAATCCCGAGCCCGGCCCAAGGCCGGTAGGTCGCCCGGCTTCCCACCAGGACCACGAAGCGCCATCCGCGGGCTTTCAAGGAACGATCCAGCGCCCGGTAGAAGTCCACCGCATAGGGTTGGAGTGATCCGGTGACGAGGATGCAAAGCGGTGACTCGCTCATGACGGATTGCCTTTCGCGCGTTCCCTGGCCAGCGCCGCGGCGAATTGCTTTGCCAAACGGACGAAGAAGGCCGGCCATCTCAGATAGGCCTTCCATCCGAACGCTTCCCGCAGGAAGCGCCAGTAGGTCGGCCAGTAATAAATCGAGCCGATGCGGAACGGCTCCTGCAGGATTTCGGCCGCCGGCCTGCGGGTGCCGAAACGGCTGAAATAGGGATTCGGCGGGTTGATCGCAAGGGCATCGCCGTGCACCTCGCAGGGGATTCCGGCGCGAACGGCACGGAGGGCATAGATCGAATCCCCGCCGTAATGCGGCAAATCCAGCCCGGGGATGTATCCGATGCGATCCACGACATCCCGGTGAACCGCCACCAGGTTGCCATTGATCAGGTCCACGGGCTCGGTCCTGCCCGGTCCGGGCGAAACCATGGCATCGCCGCCCAACCGGGTGCCGCTGTAGGTTTGCACCCTCCGGTCCGCGGAATCGTGGCAGATACCGCCGCAAATGCCGCGGGTCTCGGTCACCCGGCGGACCAGGACCTCGATGGCCCCCGGCTCGGGCTGGCAGTCGTCGTTAAGCCATACCATCACCCGGGCTCCCCTCGCGTGGGCCTCCTGCATGCCCGTCCAGATGCCTCCACCCCAGAAAAGGTGGCCGGTCCCGGGAACGACCCGGACCGCCGGGAAATCCTCCCGCAGCATGGCAGGCGTCCCGTCGCTGCAAGCATCGTCCACCACGCAAACGGTGGCGGACTCGAAGATCCCCTGCTCGCGCAGGCGCTCGAGGCAGGCCCGGGTGATCTCCCGCCGGTTGTGGACGGGAATCAGGATCCAGATTTCGGAAGGATTCATGCCGGTTCTTCCTTGGAGCCGGGGAACTCACGCCGCCAGGGCGCCGTCAGGGGCCGGCAAACCGCGGGATTCCCCGCCGCCAGGTGCCCCGCCGGCACGTCGCGGCTTACCACCGCCCCCGCCCCGATCACCGCCCCATCGCCGATCGTCACCCCCTTTAGGATGACCGAGCGGGCTCCGATGAAACAGCCCCGGCCGATCACCACGGGCCTGGCCGTCTCCGCGCAACGGTCGAGCCAGGTCCAGCCCTCGCCGGGCAGGTGGAAATCGTTGTCCACCACCAGACAGTCCGCCCCAAGGATGCTGCCCTCGCCGATCTCGATGCCCTTCGCCGCGCACAGGCAGGCCCCGCTGCACCCGACACCGGGCCCCAGCCTCAGCTCTGCTCCCGGCACGATCGCCCACAGCGTGCAACCCCGGCTGCGAATGAGGGGATTGACCGAGGTACTGCCGTAAAGGCGAACACCCGCGGAAACGATCACCCGGGCGCCGCGCGCCACTTTCACCAGCGGACGGCCGACGATCGAGACATCGGACGCCACCTCGGCGCCGAACAGCCTCGCCCAAGGCCGCCATACGATGGACTGGAGCAATACCAGCCGGTGCTTCAAGGATCCGAGCGTCATGGTCGTTGACCGCCCCTACGGGAGGCGAGTTCGAGATAAAGCTGCCGGAACGAAGCCGCCGCCCTTCCAGCCTCGAAGTAAGCCCGGTCCGATTCGGTCCGCTGCCCGGAGGTTCCATCCGAAAAACCGCCGCCCTTCATCAGCCGGTCCATCGCGGCCGCGAGTCCCGCGGCGTCGAGCGGATCCACATGCCATCCGTTCTCACCCGGGACGATGTAATCCCGGAGCCCCCCGTGCACGGAACCGATGACCGGCAGGCCGATGACCAGGGCTTCCTTCACCACCGACGGACCGGTGTCGGCCCGTGTCGGCATCACCAGCCCCCGGGCCCCCGCCATCTGCCGTTGCATGTCGTCCCACTTCAAGTTGCCAAGCCACTCGACCTGCGGCAGGCCCGCCGCCTCGCATTGCTCCCGCAAGGGCCCCTCGCCGGCCAGCTTCAAGGACCATTGCCTGCCCTCCAGCCGGCCGAGGGCCTCGAACAGGACATCGATCCCCTTCCGCCACTCAAGCCCCCCGCAGTAGAGCAGGTATGGGGCCGCCGTGTCCTCCTCGCGCTTGACCTTGTAGAACGACGGGTGGACGCCCCACTCGATGACCCGAGCATCGATTCCCGGCCAGTAGCCGAGAGCGATCTCACGCGACCACGGCGACTCGCAGGCCACCGCGGTGGCGGCGCGCACCCAGCCGGCTTCGTATCGCGGCTGCCGCCGCCAGAACCAGTTGTCCGGCAATCCGCCGATCTCCGCATAGCGGGTCATGTTCCCTTGGATCGAAAGCACCGAAGGGATCCCCAGGCCGGGCAGAACCGAAGGATACGAGCGCTCCGAACCCCAGGCGTGGACAAGGTCCGGCTGGAGCTCGCGCACGATGCGCTGCAGACGCCAGCGCGCCGCCCGGTATCCCGTCAAGGTGTCGTGGGTCGCCCGCAGATGGGGCTGGATGATGAATCTCTGGCCCTCCGTGCGGACATCGATTTTCGGGGAAGCCGCATCCCCGAACGCCACCCAGGTGATCTCCAGATCACCGAAGCGGCTGAACTCCCGCGCCAGTGGCGGAAGCCAGGTCGCCCCCTGGCCCGCGCCGCGCCCCTGCGCCCCCTCCAGCAGAGCCGGCAAAGGCGAGTCCGCGAGAATCACGATTCTGACCCTTTCTCTTGGTTCGGAATCCACCACTTTGATCCGCATTCAACCCATTGTCCTTTGGCCTGCGAGGCCACGTCCCCTGCGACGCAAGTTGCAGGAAAGCAATCCGGTCACGTGCCGGCGAAGGAGAAGACATGAAAATAACCGGGGTCCAACCCGTGCTTCATGACAAACGGGTCCTCATACTTTGGAACCACACGTTCCAAACGATAACCGTACTTTTTGACAACGGGCAAAAACTCCGTGCCGTCATCGACCGCCAATGTTCTCCCTCCGTCGTACTTCTGGTTGGGAGAAATCACCAGATTCGGCACCCGGTGCCGGGCCAACAAGGCGATCCACCAGTCGATCGCACTCATGTTGCACTCCGAGAAGCTGTGGATGTTGACAGCAACGTCGATCGGCTCCGTCGCGAGCTTCCGCTCGATCTCGTCCAAGGGAACCACGTCCACCTTATCCCCGATTCCCCGGTGCTCGACATAATGGCGGCAGAGGAACGTCGATTCAGGAACTGCATCAGTGCAAAGATAGCGATTCAGGTTGGGGAGCGCGCGAGCCATCCGGTGCGCCAACCGCCCGTAACCCGCGCCGATATCCAGCATCGTGAAGCCCGGCCGGCGGGACAGCCCGAACTCCCGATCGAGGAAATGGATTTCGTTGATCGAGTCCAAGAGATCCCGGGATACCATCCGGCCGTCGATCTCGAACAGGCTCGCGGCAAAATGCCCGTCCTCGTCGAGCCTTTCGAACAGGCAAAGCCGATCCATCGCGAGCGCCTGGTAATAAGTCAGCCCCATCGCCATCAAGCCGTAATTCAGGCCGCAATCCTGGGAGACGTAGATGTCCGAGCCGCGGAAGTGGCACATGCCGTCCTTGGTTATGTGCTCGTTGCTCCAGAAAAGCGGGGTCGTGGCTTTTTTGTCAAAAGCGGCGTAGCGCTCCTTCAACGAAAGAAGCTCCGGATTGTCGGGCCGCAGCCGCGGGTCATTCTGCTCCGGGCCTTCGAGCCTTACCTTGCCGCGACCGAGAGCCGGGTCCTTTTGCCAATCGAACAGTGCCGCGCTGGGAACCAAGTGATGCCCGTGGTCGGGGAAGAACCTGTAGAGAAAGTCCCAAATCTGCCGTTTCATGAAGGGTCGTTTCGGTTGCGGTTTTCCGTGATGTCAGCGGGTGCAAACGGCCCTGAGCCTCTGGCCGAACAGCGAGGGCGAGACGTGCTGGAGCCACGGCAGCCGGCAAAACTTCGGCAACTTCGCACCGAGATAACCACCGAAGCGCTGCATGTTTACCGCATGGAACACATGCAGGATGTTGCACTCGTCGAAATGTCCCACTTCAACCCGGCTGAAGCCTGCCATCCTGTAGAGCTGTTGGAATCTCCGGAGCGAGAAATGGCGAATGTGCACACCCTTGAAAGGATCCTCTTCGGGAACTTCAGGCTCGTCCCATACCTGGGCACGGAACAGGGCCAGCAACCGCCAGGGAAGGTAGCCGAAATTGGGAACTGTCGACACCAGCACGCCGCCCGGCTTGACCACTCGAGCCAGTTCACGCGCCGCACTCAGCGGATCCCAAAGGTGCTCCATGACCTCGCAGCAGACGGCCGCATCAAAGGAAGCATCGGGCACGTCGATGCGGCCCTCGGGCGAGATCCTCACCCCTTGGAGCCCCTTCTTCGCCAGATCCTCCAGAGCCACGTTGCTGACATCCGCGCCGACATACTCACGGCAGTTCTTGAGAAGTTCTCTCTGGTAGGAGAATCCCATCCCGCAACCGTAATCCAACACCTTCCCTTGGTTGCGGAGCGGTGCCATCCACGAGTTGAACTCTTCTTCCGTCCACGCGTTGGTCCCGTGTTTTCCGCTTTGCCAATAATCGTCGTAAGACTTTTCTGCGTCCATAGTGATGATCTGTTAGGTTTTTCCCGAAACTGAGGTTGTCAAAGGTCAAGCGGAGACCGCGAATCCGGCATCCCGCAAATGGCCCATCAACCGACTTTCGAAGGTGTCGAGCGACAGCATCGCACCAAGGGTTCCGGTCACCGGAGGCCCCGTTGCCAGCTGTCTTTCATGGCAGCTTACGATCGCCGCAGCCGCCGCAGCCGCATCCCGGATCGGCACGATCTCGCCGTTGGCACCCGGTGTCACGAGATCTGCAGTTCCGGTATTCGGGGTCAGCACGACCGGCAACCCGCACGCCATCGCTTCCAGAGCGGTGCGAGCCATCCCTTCTTCCAGGGAAAGGAGGGCGAACACATGGCAGCCCTTCAAATGCACGGCAAGTTGCTCGTGGGGCATCGGTCGCACCCACTCCACGGGCACGTCCGCGTAGGCCTTGATCACGTCCGTCATGCTGCTCTCGATGGATTCCGTCAGCACCAGCACCGCGTCCCGTTGCTTGCGAATCAAGCGGACGGCCTCGAACAGATAAGGAAATCCCTTCCTCAGGGAGACGCTTCCCGTGCAGACGACGCGCAAGGGCGATGATGGAAGGGCCAGTTCTTTCCGGGCATGAAAGACGGACAAGTCGACGGGATAAGGAAGATGAAGGAGTTGGTCGTCCCGGAACCCGCGCTTGCGAAACGAGTTCGCGACGTGGGTGCTGGGAGTGAAGATGTAGTCCGCCAGCTCGACCGTCCGCAGGCCCTGGCGGTTCCAGTGGCGAGGATAGGGAGCGCGTCTCACGTTCCAGCGCCGGTGTTCCTCCAGGATCACTTCCCAAAAGTCGGCGGGATGGGAGTTGCCGGCATCGACGAAGGCTTTGCCCCCGCCGGACTTCGCCTTGGCGAAACAGCGGTTGGCATAGCCATAACTCGAGATCACATGGTCTCCCGGCTTCACGTCGATGCTGGCGAGCCGGTCGAACACCGGATGGGCCGCCGCTCTCAGCCATTCGGCTCCGTAGGTGGAAAAGAGCCGCCGCGTGCCCATGGTCCAAAGCCCGAAAGCAGGGTTGAGGTAGGTAAGTTCCCCGGGGATGCCCTTCGTGCCTCGTCGGGTGCCAACGATGTAACGATCGAGCAAGGCGTGCTTCGCCAGCACCCTTGCATGGTCGTCCAAAACCGAGCGGATCGGACAAATGACGGAGAAACCCATGATCTCAGAGGCCCTTGATGTGGTTCGAAACACGCGGCCCCAGCAGCTCCATGTAGAGCTTGCGGTGGGCGTCCATCATGCCTTTGCGAACCATTCCTTTGGCTGCGATCGAAACCTGCCCTTGGCGGCTCATCTCCCCGCGCATGGCTTCGTTCTCGATCAGTGATGCCAGCGCGGTTGCCAGCGCAGCAGAATCTCCCGGCGGCACCAGGAGTCCGGTGCGACCCTCCTCGATGACCTCCGGGATCCCGCCGGTCCGGCTGCCGATCGCCGGGCAGCCGCAGAAGAGCGCCTCCTGGAGCGCGAGACCAAGCGCTTCCTCCAACGAGGGTTGGACGAAGATGGATGCCTTGGCCATGAGCTCCATCGGATGGGAGCAGGCCCCGGCGAGCTCGATACGGTGCCCCTCGGGATGGCTCCCGATCTGCCGCTCGATCTCCTGGAGACATCCTCCGCCCCCGTCGGGACCCGCCACGATCAGGCGCCACTCCGGGAAGCGGGAGGCGATCCGGAGGAAGGCACGCACCAGAACGTCCTGTCCCTTGCGGAAGGCCAGATGACCCACCGCAAGCACGATCGGCAATCGGTTGCCGGGCGAAGGCTCCGGCTGCTTCTCCAGGCGGGAGTGGTAGATGCGCTTGAGCCGCACCCCGTCACACCGGTACTCGCGGCGGAAGAAATCGAGGTCGTGATCGGACACCGCGATCTCCCAATCCACCGCCGCCATCTGACGGGCCTTGCCGGCCCGGGCAAGGGGTGAAAGGAGCTTGCCGAGCCAGGCAGGACGACCCGGCGGGGCGTAAACCCGGTCCGGCAACGCCGTCAGGTGATTCGTCCAGACCGCGCGAATCCCCTGCCTGGAGCAGAGTTCGGGAATGGAGAGTCCCGGCCAGCGGTTGCCCCAGCCGAAGGTTCCTCCGCAGTGGAAGTGGGCGATGGCCGTGTTCTCGACTTTCAGCCGACGCACCAACTCCTGCGATTGCCTGCGGTAAGCGGGCGAAGGAGGCAAGGCCGCCAGTTGGAAGGAAAGATGCGCGGAGAAGGGCGAGGATCCGGACGCGGTGGCGACGGCCCCTTCGGGATCCGGACTCACCAGCAGCAGGCGGAATTCGTCGCGCAGGCCCGCCGCGAGTTCTTCCACGATCACGCCGACACCGCCGCCTTGGGCGACAGGATACTCCGTGCACAAGGCGACGGCCGGTAGCGGATCTCGCGATCTCATGCCTCGATTTGCTTCAGGCCCTGATGAAGGTTTCGCAGACGGAGGAGCCACAACAGGCAGGCCAAGCAGACGCCCCCGCCAAGCAGGATTTCGAGAGAACTGGGCCACCACCCGCCGGAGGATTGAGGAACCAGGACGAGCAGGGCATAGCAGCTACCCAGCACCAGAAGTGACACCACAAGCTGCTTTGCCACTCCGCCGAACATCGCACTCCGGGACATTCCCAGTTCGGCAGGTGCCCGAAGGAAGAGGAAGGGCAGCGAGACCAAGGCCGGACCGAGCAAAGCACCTGCAAGCAGGCCGCAGCTGCCATACCAGCGCGTCAGGATCACGCCGAGCGACACCTGGAGGAGGGCATCGCCGATTCCGGCGAGGCACCATCCCCGGATCCTGGCGGATAAATGGAAGGTAAAGGCCGTTGAAAAGATCACGACTTGGACCAGCAGGCCGGTGGCGAGCAAGAGGTCGAACAGCCGGCTGACATGGTTGCTGGCGCCACCATAAAGAACAGAGAAGGAACGGTTGAATATGAGAATTCCAAGCGCCCCGGCCAGCGTCGCCGGAAGCAGCCACGACATCACGCCTTGCCATTGCCGGCAGACCGTTTCCCGGTCATTCCCCACGAAAAGCTGCATCCACCTCGGGCTGAAAGCATCGAAAGCACGGCGCGCCAGTTGGAGGACGACCGTGAACGACTTGGAACTCACCACGAATGCCGCCACGGCGCCCAGACCGAGCACCTTGCCGATGATGATCGACTGCGACATGAACGTGATCTGGGCCGCCATCGCCAGCAGGAACATGCCGCTGCTGAAGCGGAACAGCGCGACCAGCTTCCCGTGGTCGAAAAGCTGCGGACGGAACGAAAGCCTGAGACCGCTGCGCCGCACCGAAAGGAACCAGAGGATCGAGTTGCAGGCGATCGAGAGGCTGCTCGCCACGAGATAGGCGCTCATCCGGTAACCCGCGTAAAGCAAGGCGGCGAAGACGACGAGGTTCAGCCACGACGAGAGGATCGAGGTCAGATGCATCACGTACCAGCGGTCCTGACAGTAGAGGATTCCCGTGTAGGCCCGGAAAGGAAACTGGATCGCATTGACGAGGATCATCCCCGACCACAGGAGATGGGCCTCCGGGAGGAGTTCCGGCGAGATGTCGAAGAAGCTCAGGAAAAAGTCCCGGCCGGCGAATCCGAGGCCAACAATCAGCAGACCCTGGATCACCAGTACCGAAACCAATACCGTCCACCAGGAGTCGAGTTCCCGCGAGTTCCCGTCCCGGAGCGGACCGATGAGCATGCGGCTGGCCGACCAGGAGACCCCGAAGTCGATCAACAGCAGGTAGCCCAGCGACTGTCCGATGACATTCCAGAGCCCGAATTCCTCGTTCGAAAGGAAACGCAGGGCCAGCGGCACCGAGAACACGCCCGCCAGCATGATGCTGAACATCGCCGCGTAGCCGGAAAAAGCCGTCAGCGCGGTCGGGGAGTTCCGGATCCTGCCGGCCAGCCGTTGGAATTTCCGGAACATCAGCTTGCGCGGCAGGGGGCGGATTCCGGCGGGATCCGCGGCCGGCCGAGGAGTTCACGATAGAGCTGGAGAAACGACGAAGCCGTCCGGCGCGGATCGAGCGCTTCGCGACAGGAATCGCGACCATCGGTTCCGAACTGCCGGTTCGCCGCGACTCTTGCCGCGACATCCAGGATCGCGGCCACCAGGCCATCGCGGTCGTTGGTTCGGACGATCGCGCCCGAGACGCCGTGCTCGACATAGGCGGTTTGCCCTCCCTCGGCGGTGGTGATCACCGGCAATCCCCTGACCCGGGCCTCCTTCACGCAGTTGGGAGAAGTGTCGGCACGGGTGGGATGAACGAGGAACCAGGCGCGGGCCATCCACGCCGCGACCTCCGCCTTAGACCGGTGCCCGAGGAAGTCGAGATTGCCGAGAGGCCCGTGGCCGGATCGGCGCAAGGGACCCTCGCCGAGTATCACGAGCCGCACGTGGCGCAGCCGCTCGTCCGCAAATGCCTCGAGCAGAAGGTCGACGCCCTTGAGCCGGGAGAGGGTACCCACGAAAAGTGCCACGGGAGACGGATCCGGATCACGTGCCGGAGCCGCGTCGGGAAGCTCCACGCCGTATTCGATGATGCTCACCTGCGCCCGGGGTGCCAGCCGGGCGAGCTGCCGGCGGCCCCATTCCGATTCCACCGTGATCCGCGGGAAGGCACCGAGCACCCCGCGCTCGTGGCGGGCTTGCCAGCGAAGCAAGGGATGCTGGGGTGCCGCCGCGCAGTAGGCCTGGAGGATGCCCTGCATGGAAAGCACCCGCCTCCCCGGCCAGGCGCCGGCGGAAATCCCGTAGCCTTCTTCGGTGCCCCAGGCATGGACCAGATCGGGCGACAATTCGCGGAGAAGATTCAGGATCAGGCGGCGTTCACGGCGGAAGCCGCTCGCGATCTCCCACGCAAGCCGTCCGCGGGGCAGTCGATGAAAAGTCTGGTTCCAAGCGTGTAGCGCAAGCCGGCTATCGGCTTCCTTGCCGCAGGTGATCCAGTGGAGGTCGAACTCCTGTTGGGCCTCCAGTTCCCGCGCCAGCGGCGGCAACCAGGTGGCATGGTGTGCCGGACCAGCCACCCGCTGTCCCGGCAAGGCATGAAGGGGAAAGGGTGCCAGAAGGCAAATTCGCGGGCGGCGCACCATGGCTCCGTTCTAGGGAACGACCTGACCGCGGGTCGCGGCAGCTTCAGGACCGGGCAAGCGGTTGCCGCAGCTTTGCAACCGAAAGCCAGAGAAGACCGGCACCGGCAAGCGCCAGCAGCGCGCCGCAAGCCAGTTCGGCATCTCCAGGAAGGGGCCAAGTCCTGCCAAACCCTGCCATAGCGCGTGCCTCGCCCGCCTTCCAGTCGAGGAATCCCCCGCAGGAAAGGATGGCGGCGGCCATCAAGGTGGCCCGCAGCAGGACCGGGCCCAACACTCCGGCGGGCTTGAAACCGCAGCCACGCGAGCCCCGGACCAGGGCGTAGGGAGCGATGGTGACCAAAGGCAACAACACGACCAGGGCCGCGATCCCGGACATCCCCGCCCGGTCCCAGACCGGCCCGCCCAGGGAGATGCAGAGGATCACCTGCAAGATGGAAAGCCAGGCGATCTTCCCCATCGAGCCGGAATACTGCAGCAGGTGCACCAGGCAGGCGGTGAGAGGACCCGTGATCATCCCGAGGGCGAACCAGGCGTTCGCCCAATGCCCGGCGAAAAACGCCGGGGTGGCGAAGAGCTCGATCAGGCTGCGGTTGAAGGTGATGACCGCCGCCCCGCCCAGCAGTCCGACGGCCAGGGTCAAATCGGCAATCCTCCGGTACTTGAGCAGGAACGCGGCCTGCTGGCCGTCGATGAACATCCTTTGCAGCCCGGGATAAAACGACAGCGAGGTCCGCAGCACCAGCCCCGAGGCCATCGCCGGACCCCGCTGGGTGAACCCGAAGGGTGGAACCAGGGCCACGCCACCGGACCGGCCGATGATCATCGCGGGCAAACTGGTCAGGATGGCCGTCGCCAGCCCGTTGATCGTGAGCGAACCACCGAACCCGAGAAGGTCGCGGACCCTGCCCCACCGGAAACCCGAACGGTGGAAGCTCCAGTTTTCCCTGCCGTGAACCAGTGCCAGAAACGCGATGAACCCGGTGAACTGGCTGGCCGCCACCGACCAGAGATAGGAGTGGATGCCGCCGCCCTCACGGAGGAGGTGCCAGAACACCGCGACCTGGACCCAGGGGATGACCGACTGGACAAGCGGCACCCAGTGGTAGCGTTCCTGCGCCAGCAGGATCCCGGGGTAGATCCTGCTGGGAAGATTGAGGGCGGTCACCAGCGCCGCACCAAGAAAGAGCCCCGAGGCCAGCGATTGCATTTCCGCACCGATCTGGAGCCATCCGGTCAGGACCGGCACGAGGCAAGCCGCCAGAACGAACAACAAGAGCCCTTGGAAAAGCAGGACGCCGATCGACAAGGTCCACCACTTCGATGCTTCCTCGCGGTCGCCTCTTGCGATCGCGGGGGCGATTTTCCGACCCAAACCGTCACCGATCCCGAGATCCATCCAGATCAGGCAGGCCACGATCTGGCTGACCAGGGTCCAGAGTCCGATCTCGGCTTTGCCGAGGTAGCGGACCGCCACCGCCATCGAAAGCAGCGCGCAGACGGCGGATGAGAAGAAGGCAAGATAGGAGGCAAGGGCATTCTTGCCGGACTTGCTGGAGAGGAGCCGTCGAATCATCGGTTCACCTCCCGACCGGAGGAAGTCGGGTCAGGCCCGCGATCCCCCGAGAACCGGACGCGGGCGCGGCCCAAGACCGGTCGCGGGGTTCCCGGCAAGCGGGACGGTTTCGGCGGCGGCGGCCAATTCCTGGACGCGATGGTTGTCGAGCATCTTCAACAGGCCGGTCAACGCGATGATCTGCGGGAATTCGACCCGGTAGGCGCCGAACACCAGTTGCGACCAGAAGAGGTAGATGACCATCGGCACACAGACATACATCACGTAAGGGAACATCGGCGAGTTCCGGTAGTAGCGGACGAGCGCGAGGGATTTCCGGAACGCGACGATCATGAGGAACAGGGCGCAAGCCAAACCCACCACTCCCGTGAAGCGGATGGTTTCGACCGGGAAGCTGTGGTAGGCCCCCAGGGAGAGCATCTGCTCCTGGGAATCGAGCGATTGATCGGTGAGACCGAAGGCGACGTCCTGGATGTGCTTCATCTCGCGGGCACTCAGGGCGAAGCCGTCTCCCAGCATCTTGTTCTGGATATAGCGGTCGGTTCCGAGGGCGAGCCGCCACATTTCAAAGCGCCATTCGGAGCTGTTCTCGGCATCGGCCCGGGCCGCCGCGCTGACCTCGATCGGCAGGACCGAAAGCACGCGCTGGACCCCGAAAGGCAGGCTCTTGACCGAGCCGCTGAGGAGCAGGACGCTCAAACCCAGGATGCCGATGAAACCGACGAGCATCACGTCCAGATACTTCCGGCGCAGGAGCGCGGAAACAATGAACACAATCAGCAGGTAACCAATGCCGCTTCGGAAGCCGCTGAGCAGGACGAGAATTCCTCCGACGGCGCAGCAGGCGAACAGGATGGGTCGCGTGGGCAGGAGGCAGTGCACGGGACGGGCCATGCAAAGGCAGGGAAGCACGAGCGCCTCGCCGAGAATCGAGAAACCACCCCCACCACGTGCCGAACTCAAGTCGATGCTTGAATCGCCCGCCATAGCCACGGCGAAGTTGGCGTTCGAATAAATCGGGAGGATGGCCTTGGCCACGAAGGGTAGATAATCGGATGCGGTGGCGAGCAGGCCGTCGCCAATGATCACCGCGATCATCAACATCACCACGATCTTGAAATTCTTAAGGTTCGGCTTTACCACCGAAATGCAGAAGTAGGCGCAGATCGCGACGGCGAAGAGGAAATAGGATTTCCCGCCGGCCGTGGAACCGCCCAGGATGAGCAATCCGGTGGGATTTCTCATGTAGGCCTGGGCCACGGCAAAGACCTGAAGCAGCACCGCCAGGTCCAGCCAATCGAAGCGCCAGACAAAATCGGGCTTCCGCAAGGCGAAGCGGAGCGTGAACATCATGATGGTCACCGCGGTGCCGGCAGCCCAAACGGGTGGAGACCCGGGCAGGGCGTTGACCGTTCCCTGGAGGACCAGACCCATCGGGATCAACATCCAGACATTCCGACCGAGTGCCAGGATGAAGGCGATGCCGACGCCACCCGCGACCCAAGCGATTGCCTTGAACTGGGCCGTGGCCGCCGAGACCCCGAGATACACCGCAAACACCGCGGCGAGCGCGATGATGAAGACGGCCTTGATCTTGCTGGATTCCATGAAGAGCGATTCCTTTGCCGTAAAAATCGGGAGGATCTCAATCTCCCCGCCCCGAACCTCACTCGACGACCGGAGAAAGCAGGTAGAAGAGATCGTTCACGATCGTCCCGTTCATGTCGACCTCAAGCACGAAGGTATCGGTCGGCTTGAACTTCACTTCCCAGCTCCTCCTGGCCTTGTCCGCGGCGCTTACCTTTACCTCGGAGGCCTTCCGGTTCCCGATGTAGAGGCGGCAGATGACATCGCCATTGCGGGCCACGAACGCATCAGTGCTGAAGCGTTCCACCGGACGGTCGAAACGGAACTCCACCCGGGAGGGCGGATGAAGGAAGAAGTGTTGACCGCCGGCGTCCTCGGGAGGGACCAAGCCGGGAATGGCCGGGTCGTAGTTACCCTGCCCTTCCTTGCCGTCGATGGTGCCGACCCAATAACTGGTCCCGCCGTCCAGCACCGTGCGCTTGGCCTTGAGCAGGGAAATCGCGCGACTGGTCCCGCCTTCGGCCTTCTTCTCCTGTCCGGCAAGTGCACGGGCTTCCTGCAGATCCTGGTCGACCCCGAGCGCTTCGATCATTTTCTCGATGGCGAGCGCATCGTCGATTCTACCGGCCTTGGTGGCGCTTTCCGACTCCTTCTCCAGCAACTCGATCATCTTGTCGGCCATGCCCGAGACCTCTTCCGCATGCGCCTTGCCCGCCTTGGCGGAAGCCTGGTCGTAAGTGTCGCGGAGCTTTTTGAGGTCGGCGCTGGCAGTGGCCCCGAGCGGCGGCAGGGGATCTTCCTCCTTGTCGATGCGGGCGATCTCGTCCCGAACCGGCAGGACGTCCTCCAGCTTGCCGGATTTCTGCGCCTTGTCCTGAAGCCGCTCCAGGGCCACGCGATAGCTCATCCGGAGCTTCTCCACGGCTTTCGCGTGCTCCTCGACCGACGTCGCGCGACGGGAATCGAAGCTCTGCTTCAGTTTCTCCAGCCTGGAAGCGTCCTGACCGCCAGCCACGGGGAGCAGTGCGAGGGAAATCAGCGCAAGCAGTGATTGGAAAAGCGCTTTCATCGGCCTTGGAAGGGTGGATGCAGGGCGGCGGACCGTCAAGCCATCGGGTGGAGCGGGGTCGGACCACCTGCCTGGACGATATCGACCCGCGGCATGGCTGGCCGCTTTCGAAAGCTTGGCCCGAGGATTTCTCGGGGGCTACAAAATGGAGCCGGATCGCCCTTCTGCCGGGCCTTGCCGTCTCAAAAGCGGCACTTCAGTTCACGGGCAAGGAAGACCGCTTTGCCGAGGATGCGATTGCGCCGGCGGAAGCGCCGGACCTTGTCTGCGATTTCGGGAAGGGCAGCGATCCGCCTTTCGAAGCGCTCCCGCGCCCAGCGGTAAAGCTCGAGATCGAGCGCGTTGTGCTCCTCGATGATCCGGCGGGTGCCGGGATCCGGTGCTCCGGCGCGGGCGGAGTAGCGGCCGGTTTTCCTCCGGATGTAATACGGTGTCGTCCAGCCCAGCGACTCCGCCAGCAGCAGCAGGCCCTCGTCGAAGCGCTCGCTCAAGAGAACCCCGTCGAAGTGTGAATCCAGCAGATCCTTGGCGAGTTGGAGTTCTGCAGGACCGGGCATGGCACTGTCGAAATCCTCGATCCCGGCGATCATCCGGGTCATGCCGTTGGAGAGTTCGCCGGAAAGTCCGCTGGAAACGTAGGAAGCGAGGTCAAGCTGCCGGCGCACCACAATCTCGTGAAGGTAGTGGTCGGACTCGTGGAGTGCGTGGTGGTAATGGGAGACGAGCCGTGCCACCGGTTCCCGCAGGCAGGTGAGATAGCGGACACCGCCAACCTGGCGGTGGAGGCCGGTGCTAAGGTGGCCCATGACAAGATCCGGACGTCCGGAAGAATCCTCCCGCAGGCGGGCGAATTCGTCGGCCGACCAGCTCCCTGCGTAATCGTGGCGAATCCAGGTTTTCCCGGCCGGATACTGGTGGCTCAGGATTTTGTGCAGGGTGGTGCCTGCGGTTTTCGGAATGTGGACGAAGACCAGCAAAGGCGAGGGTTTTTTGGGGCGGACCCGGCCTTATCCACCGGGGATCGGAGACCGCGCGATGATCCGGCAAGCTGCCGCCCTTGGTCGGATTCGCAAAATCCAACCCGCTTCGTCGTCCGGATGCTGCCGACGATGGGCAGAAGCCAGCGTCATGGCGCGGAGTGTGACGATCGCAGGAGTTTGTTCAATTTAAAATGAACAGGAAGGACTCGGTGATCCGGGCCGGCTTCGCCGGATTGAAAGCTGCCCCCCGGGGCCCGCTCAAACAATCATCCCCGCCGCGAGGGTCTCGTTCGTTCCGGGATCGACCAGGATGAAGGAGCCGGTCTGGCGGTTGCGGCGGTAGGAATCGTGGATCACCGGTTGCGCGGTGCGCAGGGTGATGCGGCCGATGTCGTTCATCGCGAAGGTGCCGGGCTGCTCGATCTTGTGCAGGGTGTTGATGTCGACGAGGTATTTCACCTCGCTGACCAGCGCCTGCATTTCCCGCGTGGTGTGGCGGAGCAGGACCTTGGCCCGCGGCGGCATCGGCTTGTTGGAGAACCAGCAGATCATCGCCTCGATGTCCTGCGAGATGCGCGGCGGGTTGTTCTTCTTCACCAGCATGTCGCCGCGCGAGATGTCGATCTCGTCGCACAGGGTCAGCGTCACGCTCTGCGGGGCGAAGGCTTCCTCAAGGTCGCCGTCGGCGGTGTGGATCGACTTGATCCGGCTGGTGAAGCCGGACGGCAGGACCGAGATCTCGTCGCCCGGCCGGAAAACGCCGCCGGCGACGCGGCCGGCATAGCCGCGGAAGTCGTGCCATTCGTCGCTCTGCGGGCGGATCACCCACTGGACCGGGAAACGGGCGTCGACGTGGTTCTCCTCGCCGCCGACATAGACGTGCTCGAGGTGGTAGAGCAGCGAGGGGCCCTGGAACCAGGGCATGTTGGAGGACTTGTCGACGACGTTGTCGCCGTTGAGCGCCGAGATCGGGATCGGGGTGATGTCGACGATGTTGTCGAGCCGCGAGGCGAACTCCTGGTAATCCTTGACGATCTGGTTGTAGACCTCTTCCGAGTAATCGACGAGGTCCATCTTGTTGACGGCGACGACGACGTGCTGGATGCGGAGGAGGTTGGCGATGAAGCTGTGGCGCTTGGTCTGCTCGATCACGCCCTTGCGGGCATCGACGAGGATGATCGCCAGGTTGGCGGTGGAGGCGCCGGTGACCATGTTCCGCGTGTACTGGATGTGGCCCGGGGTGTCGGCGATGATGAACTTGCGCTTCGGCGTGGCGAAGTAGCGGTAGGCGACGTCGATGGTGATGCCCTGCTCGCGCTCGGCCTTGAGGCCGTCGGTCAGGAGGGCGAGGTCGACGTGGCCGTCGCCGCGGCGCTTGGAGGTTTCCTCGATGGCTTCGAGCTGGTCCTCGAAGATCGACTTGGAATCGTAAAGGAGTCGGCCGATGAGGGTGGATTTGCCGTCATCGACGGAGCCGGCGGTGGTGAAGCGGAGAAGGTCCATGGAAAGTCAGAGTGCCGAGTGATCCGTGAGCGCTGATCAGGGGCGGAAGTTAGAATTGCTGCGGGCGAGTTGCGTGGGTTTGGTGGTGACGGGTGATTCGGGATCCAGGATCAAACACTGATCACTGATCACTCGGCACTTTCAGAAGTAGCCCTCCTTCTTGCGGTCTTCCATCGCCGTCTCGGAGCGCTTGTCATCGGCGCGGTTGCCGCGTTCGGTCTGGCGGGCGGCGGCGACTTCCTCGATGATCTTCTCCATGGTGTCGGCGGTGGACTCGATGGCGCCGGTGATGGTGGCGTCGCCCATGGTGCGGAAGCGGATCACCTTGCGCTCGACGGTCTCGCCTTCGCGCGGCTGGACGAACTCGCTGACGGCGAGGATGGTGCCGTTGCGGGTGACGGTGTCGCGTTCGTGAGCGTAGTAGAGGCTGGGAAGGACGATGCCCTCGCGCTGCATGTACATCCAGATGTCCATCTCGGTGAAGTTGGACAGCGGGAAGACGCGGAAGTGCTCGCCGGAGTGCTTGCGGCCGTTGAAGAGGTTCCAGAGTTCGGGGCGCTGGTTCTTGGGGTCCCACTGGCCGAAGTCGTCGCGGTGGGAGAAGAAGCGCTCCTTGGCGCGGGCCTTTTCCTCGTCGCGGCGGCCGCCGCCGAGGAGGGCGTCGAACTGGTGCTCGGCGATGGTGTCGAGCAGGGTGGTCGTCTGGGCGCGGTTGCGGGAGGCGTTCGGGCCCTTTTCCTCGACCACGCGGCCGTCGTCGATGGACTTCTGCACCGAGCCGACGACCAGGCGGGCGTCGAGTTTCGCGGCGAACTCGTCGCGGTAGGTGATGGTTTCCGGGAAGTTGTGGCCGGTGTCGATGTGCACCAGCGGGAAGGGCATGCGGGCCGGGTGGAAGGCCTTGCGTGCGATCCAGGCCATCACGATGGAGTCCTTGCCGCCGGAGAAAAGGAGTCCGGGATTCTGGAACTGGGCCGCGGTTTCGCGGAGGACGAAGATCGCCTCGGCTTCGATCTGGTCGAGGTGGGAGAGCTGGTAGTTGGGCATCGGGAAAGCCGGTGGGTCGGTGGTTCGGTGAGCCGGAATTTCGGTGAGCCGCGCTTCCGGGGCAGATCCGCCTCTCGGAAACGTCGCAACACCGCTTGGGCGGGGCGGGAGGAAAAGCCGGGGCCAAGGGCCACGGCAAGAAATAATTACCTAGTTTAGCAACTTAGTAATGATTAATTCGGCGCGGTCCGATCGCGGGGTGAAGTCGGCGAGTCCGGCGATCCAGCCTTACTGGACTGGAGGAGGGTCGCACTTACCGGGAGCCGTCCTTCCCCTTGGCACGGACGAACTCCAGCACCTCGAACACCGCATCCTCGATGCTCAGTAATTCTGTATCCAATACAAGGTCGGCCTGCTGGGGCTCCTCGAAGCTGCTGTCGCGGCCGGTAAAGTGGGCGACCTCTCCCTTCGCGGCTTTCGCGTAAAGCCCTTTGACGTCGCGCTTCTCGCAGGCTTCGAAGCTGGCCTTCACATAAACTTCGGCGAAGTCCTCGCCGAGGATGCCGCGGGCCAGGTCGCGATGGATGCCGCGCGGGGTGATCAGCGAGCAGAGGACGATCACGCCGTTGGATGCGAGCACCTTGGCCACCTCGGAGGTGCGGCGGATGTTCTCCAGGCGGTCGTCGTCGGAGAACCCGAGATTGGCATTCAGGCCGGTGCGCAGGTTGTCGCCGTCGAGACGGACCGTGAAGCGGCCCTGGTCGTGGAGGACGCGCTCGACGCCGGACGCGATGGTCGATTTCCCGGAGCCGGAAAGCCCGCAGAACCAGAGCACGATGCCGCGCTGGCCGAGCAAGGTTTCCTTGTCGTGGCGCGGAAGGGTGGCGTGCGGGTGGATGTTGGACATGGGAAAGAACCGGAGATCGGAAGCGACAGGATAGGAAGCGGATCAGGGAGACTCAATGACCAGATCGGGATCGAGACCTTGGAAATCGGAAAGATTGAGGGTCACCAAGTTTGAGCATCCCGCCTTCCGGGCCGCCTTCGCGTGGAGAAAATCGTGAACTCGCCCGCCCCGGACCCCGCGGGATTGGGCCGCAGCCAGAGCCAGCAGGGTTTCATCGGTCGTCAATTCGACGAACCGAAGGTTGGCGGCGATGCCGGCGATGAGAACTGAAGCGCTGGCAGGATCGATCCGAAACCCCAGGCGGCTCCCGGTGAGCGTGGAGAATACCTCGGCGAGCACATTCGGGCGGCACCAGGGCCGGGTGGAAATCAAGGCGTTCCGGACCGCAGGCTCAAGCGCCGCGGAAACGATCGCCGAGCTATCCCAGTAGGCACTCATCGCTCGTCGCGCTCATCCCGAATGGCTTGCCGGATGATGTCGCGGTCGACCACCTGATCGACGAAGAGTTGCCCATCCCGTTCGACGAGGGGAACCAAGGGAACCTCCGCAGGCTTGAGCAAACGGAAAACCACCCGGTCCGCGGTCACCTCATCTTCGACGAACACATCTCCGGGCGAATAGCGGTCGGGGAAGACCGCACGTCGCTTGGAATCCAATTTCCGAACCTCGTTCATGGTGGGAAATTCCCACGGGCTCCATCAGGGGTCAAGGATTGCGTTCCAAGCCGTCCCCGTCGACCGGGAGCGATTGGAAAAACAGCGGGGCCGGCCCATCATTCCCCTCCCCTCATCCGGTCGCGCAGGCTGTACCAGAGGAAGAGCGAGTTGTAAGTGAAGTAGCGCTTGAAGAGCCGGCGCGGCTCGGCGGCGATGCGGTAGGCCCATTCCATGCCGATCTTCTGGAGCAAGGCGGGTGCTTGCGAGACCTCGCCGGCATGGAAGGCGAAGGCGGCGCCGATGCCGAAGTAAACGCCGGGCGGGAGCCGGTCCTTGTGGCGGGCGATCCAGTGTTCCTGCTTCGGGCAGCCGAGGCCGACCCAGATCAGGTTGGCACCGGACTCGCGGATCTTTTCGCAAATGCGGTCGAACTCATCCTCCGGCCACTCGCCGAAGGGCGGCGAATAGGCCCCGGCGATGGAGACCCCGGGGAAGCGTTCCGCGAAGACGGACTTCAGGTTGATCAGGGTCGATTCCTTGCCGCCGAAGAGGAAGTGACGGAACTCCGGCCGGGCGTCGGTGGCCCGGAGGGTTTCGAGCATAAGGGTCGGGCCGTAGACCCGGTCTTTCAATCGGTCGGCGGGAGGCAGCGCGGCATTCAGCGACCAGACCAGCGGCATGCCGTCGGGCACGATCAGGTCGAAGCGGCGCATGGTCTCGCCAAACGCCTCGTCGGATCGCGCGAGCGCGGCGACGTGGGTGTTGGCGGCTTCTACGGCAAACGCCGTACTACAGCCGGCGGCCTTCCGGAGAATCCAGTCCACGGCCCCGGCGTAGTCGGTGCAGGCCAAGGGAAGACCGATGACGGGGAGGGTGCGCATGGGGGAACAAGGACCGGACAGCCCCCGGGGGGTCAGATCCGGCAGAAGGGTTCCACCGGGCGAAGATCCGCCGTCACGGCAAGGGCCGCCGCACGGGCAGTTTCGCCGGGGAAAAGATAAAGGGCGTAGCCGCCATAACCGCCGCCGCAGTACTTTCGGGCGATGGCTCCCGGCAGGTCCGGCAGCGGATCCATCCCTTCGTCGAGCTGCGTGGCATGATAGAGCGCCATTCCTTCGGCAAGGGCGTCGAGGGAAGCTTCCAGCACGCCCCGGCGGGCGATTCCGCCGGACTCCGCGATGCGGTCGTAGTCGCGCGGCAGGTCGGCGGCACCCGGCGTGTCGTGGGCCTTTCCGGTCCAGAGGATGGCGAGTCGGCCGGCAAGGAAATCCCCGTTGCGCTTGAAATCGAGCACGGGACGCTGCCCGGACCGCCAGACGCAAAGCCCGGTCTCCCGGATCACCGCGGGGTCCTGCCAGCCGACGCCGAGATCGAGTTCCGAGTCGATGCCATCCTTGCCGTTGAGCAAAGCCCAGGCCCCGCTCCCGCCGAGGCCGGCCTGCTTTTCGTAGGGCCATTCGCGCAAGGAAACGAGCGGTGAAACGGCGCAGTTCACCACGAAGGCCCCCTCGCGGGCGAAGCGCGGGACATCGAGCCAGCCGCCGGCGAAATCGACACGAAGCGGGGCCTCGGTCGGTGCCTGGACCCAGCGGACGATCGACGAGGTGGAAACCGGCTCGAACTTCGGCGGGGTCTTCGGCAGGATGCGATACTCGGCCCCGACCTCCGCGCAGAGCTCGCGTTTCAAGGCGCCGTACTTGTCGTCCTCGGTGACCAGCAGCATGGCCGGCCGGATGCGCAGGAAGTCATCCTTGAAATCGAGGCCTTCCTCGTGGCCCTGGGTGACGATCACCTCGTCGACCATCCGCAGCCCTTGAAGCAGCACGCGCTTGTGGTCGTCGGGGATGGAAGGTTTGCGGCGCTTGTGGTGCCAGAGCACCTCGGCGGAGGCGAAGGAAACGATCAGGTAATCGCCATGGGCCCGGGCCTCCTCGAAGAACTGGAGGTGGCCGGCGTGGAGGATGTCGTAGCAGCCGCTGACGAAGATTTTCTTCATGGGGAGGAAACGCTCAATCCTGAGACCGCGCTCGGGCGAACCGGATGGGGTCGCCCTTCACACGGATCACTCCTTCGACACCGCCACGTGGTGGCCGTGGGATTTCAGCAGCGCGTGCTGGCGGGCCGTGTCGAGGTCGGAAGCGACCATCTCGGCGCACATCTGCTCGACGGTGATTTCCGGCACCCATCCGAGCTTGGCCTTCGCCTTGGAGGGATCGCCAAGCAGGGTCTCGACCTCGGCGGGCCGGAAGTAACGGGGATCCACGCGGACGATGACGTCACCCGGCTCGACTGCGGGCGCCTTCGAGGCATCGGTCACCGCGGTCACGGTGGCGATCTCGTCGATACCGGACCCGGAGAAGGCGACGGCAATGCCGGCCTCGGCGGCCGACATCCGGACGAATTCACGGACTGAAATCTGCTTGCCGGTGGCGATGACGAAGTCTTCCGGCGCGTCCTGCTGGAGCATCATCCACTGCATGCGGACGTAATCCTTGGCGTGGCCCCAGTCGCGGAGCGCGTCCATGTTCCCGAGGAACAGGCACTTCTCGAGCCCTTGCGCGATGTTGGCGATGCCGCGGGTGATCTTGCGGGTCACGAAGGTCTCGCCGCGGCGCGGGGACTCGTGGTTGAAGAGAATGCCGTTGCAGGCGTAGATGCCGTAGGATTCCCGGTAGTTCACGGTGATCCAGTAGGCATACATTTTCGCGACGGCGTAGGGCGAACGCGGGTAGAAAGGCGTGGTCTCCTTCTGCGGGATCTCCTGAACCAGGCCGTAGAGTTCGGAGGTGGAGGCCTGGTAGAACCGGGTCTTCTTTTCGAGGCCGAGGAAGCGGATGGCCTCCAACAGGCGGAGCGTGCCGATGGCATCGACGTCGGCGGTGTATTCCGGGGCTTCGAAGGACACGGCGACGTGGGACTGCGCGCCGAGGTTGTAGACTTCGTCCGGTTGCACCTCGCTGAGGATGCGGGTGAGGTTCGAGCTATCGGTCAGGTCGCCGTAGTGGAGGCGGAAGCGCGAGTTCTCGACGTGCGGGTCCTCGTAGATGTGGTCGATCCGCTGGGTGTTGAAGAGCGAGGCGCGGCGCTTGATGCCGTGGACCTCGTAGCCTTTTTCGAGGAGGAACTCGGCGAGGTACGAACCGTCTTGGCCGGTGATGCCGGTGATGAGAGCTTTTTTCATGGCGACTGAATGGGGAAGGAAGTGCCGGAGATTGCCCGGCCGGGCCGCGGGGACCCATTACGTGATGAAGTGGGGATCAAAGCCGCGCCGCGCCGGCTTCGAGGCTGGCGAGGAAGTCGCGGTAGGCGCCGGCCAGGCCGTCGCGGAAGGGAATGGCGGCCGACCAACCGGTGGACTTGATCTTGGACACGTCCATCAGCTTGCGCGGGGTGCCGTCGGGCTTGGTCGGATCGGTGAGGATTTCGCCGGTGAAGCCGACGGTTTCCGCGATAAGGGTGGCGAGCTCGAGGATGGTGACGTCCTCCCCCACCCCGACGTTCACCCAGTCGGGTGGATTCTCGATCCCCAGCAGGTGAAAGCAGGCGGCGGCGAGGTCGTCGACGTGGAGGAACTCGCGGCGCGGCGCGCCGGTGCCCCAGATGGTCACGCTCGGCGCGTGGGCGACTTTCGCCTCGTGGAAGCGGCGGATCAGCGCGGGGATGACGTGGGAATTCTCCGGGTGGTAGTTGTCGCCGGGGCCATAGAGGTTGGTCGGCATCGCGGAGTGATACATCAGTCCGTGCTGCGCGCGGTAGTGCTGGCACAGCTTGAGCCCGGCGATCTTGGCGATGGCGTAGGCCTCGTTGGTGGTTTCCAGCGGGCTGGTGAGCAGGCAGTCCTCGGTCATCGGCTGCGGGGCAAGCTTCGGATAGATACAGGACGAGCCGAGGAAGAGCACCCGCGGCACGCCGGCGCGGCGGCTGCCTTCGACGAGATTCGCGGCGATACTAAGGTTCTCGTAGATGAAGTCCGCCGGGTAGGTCGCATTGGCGTGGATCCCGCCGACCTTCGCCGCGGCGATGATCACGATGCCGGGCTTTTCCGCGGCAAGGAAATCGAAGACCGCGCGCTGGTCGAGCAGGTCGAGCCGGTCGCGGCCGGCGGTGATGACGTCGTGGCCGCCGAGTCGTGCGGCTTCGCGGACGAGGGCGGAGCCCACCATGCCGCGATGACCGGTGATGAAGGTTTTGGTCATGGGGATCAGGAAAGGAATGAGGCAAGCGCCCCGGCCACCTCGTCGAGCTGCTCCTGCCGCAGTTCGGCGAAGACCGGGATGCTGAGGACCTCCGACGCGAGCAGGTCGGAGACCGGGCAGTCCGAGAGCGAATGCGCGGGGAGCTTGGCGAAGCATTCCTGGCGGTGCATCGGGACCGGGTAGTAGATCTCGCAGCCGATGCCGAGGGCGGTGAGGTGCGCTTTCAGGGCGTCGCGCCTTCCTTCGCCGGGGACGCGGAGGGTGAACTGGTTCCAGACGTGGCCGTTGTGGCGGTAGGCGACGGGAAGGACGAGCCTGGCACCGGCGAGGCGCGCGGCCTGGCCGGCGGGGCAGCAGCAGTCGGCCTCGCTTGCCTGGACGACGCCGGGGAGTTCCGAAATACGGGAAAGGTAGTAATTGGCGTTGCGCGAGCGGCCGGCTTCGTAGTCCTTGATGTGGCGGAGCTTGACGCGGAGCAGGGCGCATTGGAGGGCGTCCATGCGGAAGTTCCCGCCGACCATCGAGTGGTAGTAGCGCGGGTGCATGCCGTGGTTGCGGAGGCGCAGGACTTTCTCCGCGAGGGCGTCGTCCTCGGTGGTGACCAGTCCGCCGTCGCCGAATCCGCCGAGGTTTTTCGACGGGAAGAAGCTGAAGCAGCCGAGCTCGCCGATGGTCCCGCAGCCGCGGCCCTTGTAGGTGGCGCCGAAGGACTGGGCGACGTCCTCGACGACCTTCAGCCCGTGCTCTTTCGCGAAGGCCATGACCGAGTCCATGTCGGCGGACTGGCCGTAAAGGTGGACCGGCACGATGGCCTTGGTGCGAGGGGTGAGCTTGGCTTTCGCGGAATCGATATCGAGGCCGAAGCAGACCGGGCAGACGTCGCAGAAGACGGGCGTGGCGCCGGTGCGGGCGATGCTGCCGGCGGTGGCGAAGAAGGTGAAGGACGGGCACAGCACCTCGTCGCCGGGGCCGATGTCGAGGGCCATCAGCGCGACGATCAGGGCGTCGGTGCCGGAGGAGATCGAGATCGCGTGCTTCGCGCCGAGGGCGGCGGCGCATTCGCGTTCGAAGGCTTCCACCTCCTCGCCGAGGATGAAGCGGCCGGAGCGGAGGACGCTGTCGAAGACGGCCTTCAGCTCGGCTTCGAGCGGGAGGTTCTGGGCGTTGACGTCGAGGAGTGGGACGGGCATGGGGAAAAGTTCCAAGTGAGAAGTGCCAAGTGCCGGGGGAGGCAGGCTACGCCTTGACCACCTGGCCTTCGCGGGTGGCGGTGGCGGCCATGGCGTTGCGGGTGTCGATGATCAGGTCGGCGCAGGCGGCGAGCTGGTCGAGATCGAAGGCGGCGTGGTGGGTGGAGATGACGATGCAATCCTGGGCGCGGAGGTTTTCCGGGGTCCAGTCGAGCGAGCGGTGGCCGGCCCAGTCCATGTGCTCGCGGGTGGGGCCCACGATCGGGACGTGGGGGTCGTGGTAGGCGAGCTCCGCGCCGAGGCGCTTGAAGCCGTCGAGCAGGGCGAAGGTCGGGGATTCGCGCATGTCGTCGACGTTGGCTTTGTACGCCAGGCCTAGTAGCAGGATGCGGGAGCCCTTGACCGGCTTGCCGCGGGAATTGAGCGCCTCCATGGTACGATGGATGACGTAGTCGGGCATCGCGCGGTTGATCTCCCCGGCGAGTTCGATGAAGCGGGTGTGCACGCCGTATTCGCGGGCCTTCCAGGTGAGGTAGAAGGGATCGATCGGGATGCAGTGGCCGCCGAGGCCGGGGCCGGGGTAGAAGGGGGTGAAGCCGAAGGGCTTGGTCGAGGCGGCGCGGATGACTTCCCAGATGTCGATGCCCATCCGGTCGGCGGCGATCTTGAGCTCGTTGACCAGGCCGATGTTGACGGCGCGGTAGATGTTTTCGAGCAGCTTGGTGAGCTCGGCGACCTTGCAGGAGCTGACCGGGACGATCTGCTCGAAGGCGGCCTCGTAGAGCGCGACACCGGCTTCGAGGCAGGCGGGGGTGACGCCGCCGACGACCTTCGGGATGTTGGTCGCGGAGAACTTCGGATTGCCCGGATCCTCGCGCTCCGGCGAATAGACGACGTGGAAGTCGGTACCGACGGTGAAGCCGGCCTTCTCGACGCGAGTCACGACCTCCTCGTCGGTGGTGCCGGGGTAGGTGGTGCTTTCGAGGCTGAGGACCTGGCCGGCCTTGAGGTGGGGGACGACGGCGTCGACGGTGTCGGTGACGTAGCTGAGGTCGGGCTCGAAGTGCTCGTCGAGGGGAGTGGGGACGCAGAGGATGATCGCGTCGAGCGTCGAGATGACGGCGAAGTCGGTGGTGGCTTCGAGCTTTCCGGAAGCGAGGGCGGCGGCGACTTCGCTGCCCGGGATGTGCTTGATGTAGCTGCGGCCGGCGAGCAGGGCCTCGGGCTTGGCAGGGTCGATGTCGATGCCGACGGCGCGGAAGCCGGCCTTGGCGTAGGCGAGCAGCAGGGGAAGGCCGACGTAGCCGAGGCCGACGACGCCGACAGCGGCTTGTTTCGATTTCAGGCGATCAAGCATGGGTGGAGTAGCGGGAGATCAGGCGATCGGCTTCGGCGAGGGCCATGCCGGTGACCTGATCCATGTTGTAGTAGCGGTAGGTCGCGAGACGACCGATGAAGCTGGTGTTTTCCTCCGCGGCGGCGAGTTCGGCGTAGCGGCGGTAGGCGGCCTTCGCGTCGTCGGCGGGGACGGGGTAGAAGGGCTCGTCGTCCGGGGTCCAGTCCTTGGGGAACTCGCGGATGATGGTGCTGCCTTCGGGCTGGCGGCCGGTGATGTGCTTGAACTCGAGGATCCGGGTGTGCGGCACGTCGGCGGCCGGGTAGTTCACCTGCACGGCGGGCTGCCAGAAGCCGGGCTTGCCGGAAATCGGTGCGCGGGCGGCGAGTTGGTCGCGAGTGAAGCTTTCGTGCTCGAAGCGCAGCGAGCGGTAGGGCAGCGCGCCGAAGCGGCGGCCGAAGTACTGGTCGACGGGTCCCGTGAAGATCAGGTGGCGGTGGCGCCAGCGGCGGCGGGCTTCCTCGAAATCGACGCCGAGGTGGAGTTCAACGCGGGGCGAGGCGGCGAGCATGCGCTCGAACATCGCGGTGAAGCCGTCCTTCGGCAGAGCCTGGAATTCCTCGGCGAGGTAGCGGTCATCGCGGTTGGTGCGGACCGGGACTCGGCCGCAGACCGAGGGGTCGAGTTCGCGCGGGTGGCGGCGCCACTGTTTCAGCGTGTAACCTTCGTAGAACTTGCGATAGAGCTCGGGGCCGACGATCGAAAGCATCAGCTCCTCCGAGTTCCGCGGGTGCTCCGCCGGGATCCGGTGCTCGGCCAGCCAGCCTTCGAAGTCGGATGTGGTGGCGGGGTGGCCGACGAGTTCCTCGAAGGTGTTGAGATTGACCGGGAAGCTCCAGTAGCGGCCGTCGGTGAAGCTCTTGATCTTGTAGTCGGCGTCGAGCCAGCCGGTGAACTTCGACAGGTATTCGACGATCCGCGGCGAGTTCGTGCGGAAGTAGTGCGGGCCGTAGTCGTGGACCAACACGCCGGCCGCATCGATGCGGTCGTAGGCGTTGCCGCCGAGGTGGTCGCGCTGGTCGACGACCACGCAGCGGAAGCCGGCGTTCGACAGCCGTTCGGCGGCGACGAGGCCGGAGAAGCCGGCGCCCACGATCAGGAAATCGACGCTGGAATCAGGCGACAAGAATCACGCGGGTTGGAGCTGGCCGCGGAAGTATTCGACGGTCTCGCGGATGCCCTGGTCGAAGGGGACGACCGGTTCCCAGCCGAGGACTTCCTTGGCGCGGGTGATGTCGGGCTGGCGGACCTTCGGGTCGTCGGGCGGCAGCGGCTTGGGGTCGACCTTCAGCTCGATGCCGAAGACGCCGGCGATGGCTTCCGCGAACTGGCGCATGCTCATTTCGTGGGGATTGCCGCAGTTGACCGGCTCGTGGAAATTGGAACGGGCGAGCCGCCAGATGCCTTCGACCAGATCGGACACGTAGCAGAACGAGCGGGTCTGGGTGCCGTCGCCGAAAATGGTCATCGGCTCGCCGCGGAGGGCCTGACCGATGAAGGCGGGGACCACGCGGCCGTCGTCGAGCCGCATGCGGGGGCCGTAGGTGTTGAAAATGCGGACGATGCGGGTGTCGACACCGTGGGCGCGGTGGTAGGCCATGGTGGCGGCCTCGGCGTAGCGCTTCGCCTCGTCGTAGCAGGAGCGGATGCCGATCGAGTTGACGTTGCCCCAGTAGCTTTCCGGCTGCGGGTGAATTTCCGGGTCACCGTAGACCTCGGAGGTGGAGGCCACGAGGTAGGTCGCCTTTTTTCGCAGGGCGAGGTCGAGCGCGTTGTGGGACGCGTAGGAGCCGGCCTTGAGCGTCTCGATCGGGATCTGGACGTAGTCGATCGGGCTGGCGGGCGAGGCGAAATGGAAGACGTAGTCGACGGGGCCTTCGACATCGAAAGGCTCGGAGACGTCCTGTTCGACGAAGCGGAATGCCGGATTCCCCTCAAGATGGGCGATGTTCCGTGCGTGGCCGGTGACGAAGTTGTCGAGCGCGACCACCCGCAAGCCGTCGGCCAGAAGTCGGTCGACCAGATGGGATCCCACGAAACCGGCACCGCCGGTCACCACCGCGGTATTGCCTTTCAGGTCTTGGTTCAAATGCATGAGGGAGGAGGGGGAAGCGGAAATCAGACCAGCTGCCGCCCTTGGTCGATTGGCCGGATGCCGGTCAAAACCAATGGGGCTGGGGAAAAAGGCAGGTCTTCTGGCAGCATCATGGCAGAGCGCCTCGACGGCGTGATGGATCGAAAAATCGGCTGGTTGTTCAATGTAAAATGAACAAAAGGAGGCCTTGGCAGCGGCTCATGGCAAGGGCTTGCGGGGCAGCAGGAGCGAAAAAAGATCGACCTCGATGATCTGCTCGCGGCCGAGGAATTCGAGCAGCACCTTGACCCTTTCCCGGGCGGGCAAGACCTCGACCACGGTGGCGCGGACCCCGCCCAAGGGGCCGTGGGCGAGTTCCACCTCCTCACCCTGCGAGATCCGCGGCCCGACGGTGAGGACTTCGGCGGTTCCTTGCTTGGCCACCTCCTGGCGCAGGACGTCGACGAAATCGTCGGCCACGGCGGGAACCCGGTCGCCGAAGCGGACGAGACCGCGCACCCCTTGGCTGTACATCACCGCCCTTTCGTCGCGATCCAGGCAGAAGCGGGCGAGGACGTAGCCGGGAAAGAGGGCCTCGACCCACCAGACCTTGCCGCGCCGGGTCGCCTTCCGGTAGCGGAGCATCGGGCAGAAGACTTCCACGTTCTCCAGTTCCCGCAGGTGGGCGGCGGCGATGGCCTCCCGTTTGGTCTGCGTCTTGAGGCAAAACCAGGCCGCTTCGTTGCTGGAATCTTGCGGATTCATTCGCCGAGCACTTTTTGAAGGATCGGCAGCACGATGCGGCCCTTGTCGATCCATCGTTCGAGCTGCTTGACCCGCTCGCGCACGAACTCCCGGCGGGCCGGATCCTCTTCCTCGCCGGCGGTCTCGAGCAAGCGCCCGATCTTCGACTGGCCGCTCTCCAGATGGGGCCGCACCTGCTCCCGGATGAAGCCGCCGACCAGCCGCTTCAATTCCGTATCGGCCTGATAGTGAACCCGGCGCGAACTCTCGACCGGGATCTCGCGGACCGCGCCGAGCCCTTTCAAAGCCCGCAAACCCTGACTCGCGGAGCCCTTGCTGATCTCCAAGCGCTGGACCAGGTCGTCGAGCGAGAGCGGCTCCGGAGAGATGAAGAGAAGACCATAGATCTCCCCGATCGAGCGGGGAAAACCCAGCACCTTCACCCCGTCGACAAAGACCTGGATCACCTGCGCCTCCACCGCGCGGAGCGACGGAAACTCGCGGATCTCATCTTCATCGCGGACGGGAGGCACGGTCGTGAGATATCTAAGAAATCCTAAATGTTCAATCTGAAATGAACGACTCCACCCCGCCCTCTTCGGGGATCAGCAGCCCGCGGTCCGCAAGGTGGGCCAGCCAGCGCGGAAAATCGAGTTCCGGGAAATCACGGGCCGCCCTTGCTTCCAGCTCTTCCGCAGGGGTCGATCCATCCATGGCGGCGAGCAATTGCTCGTGCCCGGCCGGGAAGCGGCAGGTCGCATGCCGGGGATCGACCAGCGGCTGGCCGTTCCGGGAGAAGTGCCGGTTCAGCGCGGACAGGAGCGGCCGTCCTGCGGAGCCGCGGGGAATCACCAGGGCTTCGGAGCGGAGCTCGATCGCGCCGATCCGGGCCGCTTGGAAGATCCAGCCGGCCAGCTCCTGCGAGTGGCGGGTCGGGTCCCATCCCCCGCCCAGCCTTCCGGCGGTCTCTTCCATCAGGTCCCGCACCGGCAGGACGTCATTCCCGACTGCGGAAAGAACCTCGCGGAACACCTTCGCCACCGCCGGCTCCCCGGAAGCTTCCGGCCATGCCGCGTCGCCGCGTCCCGCCGCGAAATGCAGCACCACCGCGGTGGTGGTGGCTTCTTCCAACGGCGCATCCTGCCGGCAAAGCAGGCTGTTCCGATGGGTCCGGCCCGACAGCAGGTCGATGGTCTGCTGGAACAGCACGGGATCCGCGGCCAGCGGTGCGAGCCGCTCCCAGCAGGCGGGATCAAGCCCCTCGGGCAGGTTGTCCTGCAACCTCGCCTCCCCGAGATAGCGCAGGCCCCGCCGGCACGCCCAATCGGCGAACTGCGCGAAATAGAGCGGATCGCAGACCGGCGCGAAATCGTCGAAGGGCAGCACCTCGGACCCCTTGCGCGCCATGCTCTTGCAAACCGCCTTGAGATCATACGCATGCGGGGTGGCGGATCCCGCCATCCCTGCCAGCGCGGCGGCGACCGATCCGACGCTGCCGCCCAGACCCGCGGCCGCCGGACTGGCCGCCAGGGCCCGGACCAGCGGCACCACGTCGCGCCGCAGCGACCAGCCGGGCAGCGTGTTGTAGCTGATGCAGGCGACCCCGGAATCGGAAAGCACCTGGCCGCACAGGTCCATCACCCGCGCCTTCACCGCATCCGGCACCCAGGACAGGACGCCGTGGACAATCAGATAGTCACACGGATGCGAGGGGCGCCAGTGCTCCAGATCGGCAACTTCAAAGCGGATGTTGTCCAGCCCGGCGGCATAGGCGGCCTGCCTCGCGGCGCGGATCGCGGTGTCGGAGTAGTCGATCCCGGTGAACTCGCTCTTCGGGTAGCGTGCCGCCAGCGGCAGCAGGTTGTGGCCGGACGCGCAGCCGAATTCCAGGACGCGGCAGCTCGACGGCATCGCCGGCCGCTGCAGGCCCGCCACCCGGGCGGCGACCGCCAGGCGCGAAATATCCGTCACCGGATGACTCAGCGCCGGGTAGCGCTGCTCCGAATACAACTGCCGCACGGGATCGTTCACGCCTCCCTTTTGAACCGTCCGGGCCCGGGGAGGAAACCGCGAATCGCCGCATCGCGGGAAAATCGTTCCCGGGCCGCCGCCGGACGGTCGTGTCCGGGACATGAAAAAACGGCCGGGATTGCTCCCGGCCGTTTTTCGAAATGCACGACGGTCACCGACCGCCGCTACAAGCACACGACGGTCACGGACCGCCGCTGCGAGGATCTCAGCCGATGACTTCCGGCCACTCGGTGTGGAAGAACTCGCCGCGCGGCTTGTCGGTGCGCTCGTAGGTGTGTGCACCGAAGAAGTCGCGCTGGGCCTGGAGCAGGTTGGCGGGCAGGACGGCGCTCCGGTAGCTGTCGTAGTAACCGAGCGACGCGCTGAAGGCGGGCACCGGAATGCCGGCCAGCGTGGCCATCGAGATGACCTCGCGCCAGTTCTGCTGGAACTCGTTGAGGAGGTCCTTGAAATACGGGGCCAGCATCAGGTTGCTCAGCCCGGGATTCGAGCGGTAGCTGTCGGTGATGTGGTTGAGGAAGCGGGCGCGGATGATGCAGCCGCCGCGCCAGATGGCGGCGATCTTGCCGAGGTCGAGGCCCCAGTTCTTCTCCTTGCCCATCGCGGCGATCAGGTCGAGGCCCTGCGCGTAGGAGATGATCTTCGAGGCGAACAGCGCGTCGTGCACCTTCTTCACCAGCGCGGCCTTGTCGGCGGAGATCTCGGCCTTCGGACCCTGGAGCTCCTTCGAGGCGGCGACGCGGGCGTCCTTCATCGAGGACAGGATGCGCGCTTCCACGGCGGCGTTGATGGTGGAGATGACCACGGCGTTCTCCACCGCGTTCATGATGGTCCACTTGCCGGTGCCCTTCTGGCCGGCGGTGTCGAGGATCACGTCGACCAGCGCCTTGCCGGTGCCGGGGTCGACCTGTTCGAAGATCTTCGAGGTGATCTGGATCAGGTAGCTTTCGAGGTCGCCGTTGTTCCAATCGGTGAACACCGTGGCGAGTTCGGCCGGAGTGAAGCCGGCGGCCTTGAAGATGTTGTAGGCCTCGCAGATCAGCTGCATGTCGCCGTACTCGATGCCGTTGTGGATCATCTTCACGTAGTGCCCGGCGCCGCCGGGACCGACGTGGATCACGCAGGGCTCGCCGTCCACCTTGGCGGAGATGCTTTCGAAGATCGGCTTCATCACGTCCCAGGTGGAGGCCGGGCCGCCGGGCATGATCGACGGGCCCTTGCGCGCGCCTTCCTCACCGCCGGAGACGCCGGCGCCGATGAAGCGGAAGCCGAGGTCGCCGAGCCACTGGTCGCGGCGCTCGGTGTCGGTGTAGAGCGAATTGCCGCCGTCGATGATGATGTCGCCCTTGTCGAGGAGCGGGATGAGCTGCTCGATCACCGCGTCGACCGGGCCGCCGGCCTTGACCATGATCATGATCTTGCGCGGCGAGGCGAGGGACTGGACGAACTCTTCCAGCGACTTCGCGCCGACGAGTTTCTTGTCCGGGTGCTTGCCGACGAATTCGTCGGTGACGGACGTGGTGCGGTTGTAAACGGACACCTGGAAGCCGCGGGACTCCACGTTCAGGACGAGGTTCTGGCCCATGACGGCCAGGCCGATGAGGCCGAAATCGCTGTTGCTCATGATCTTGAATCGGTTCGGGAAACGGCGGCGATGTAGGGAAGGCGCGCCTTCGGTGCAACCCCTTGTTGCCATGATGCCATGCATTCCCCACATTCGCGCCGTGAACCTCCCCAATGCGATCACCTTGTCCCGGCTCGTCCTCACGGGCGTTTTCGTTGCGGCCGTGGGGTTCCCCGGGAATCCGGGCTACGCCATCGCGCTGGTCACCTTCTCGGTGGCGGCGGCGACCGACTGGCTGGACGGCTACCTGGCGCGCAAGATGGGACTGGTGACGCCGCTGGGAAAACTCCTCGACCCGCTGGCCGACAAGATCCTCGTCTGCGCGGCTTTCGTGTTCTTTTCCGCCCAGCCGGTGGGAGGCTACCACTGCCCGGTCTGGGTGACGGCGCTGATCATCGCCCGCGAGTTCCTCGTGACCGGCCTGCGCCTGATCGCGGTGGAAGCCGGCCAGGTCTTGGCGGCGGACCGCCTGGGGAAATGGAAAACGACCTTCCAGCTGATCTTCTGCATCACCGGCCTGGTCTGGCTGACCTTGGAAAAAAGCAGCGGCGGGCTGTCCGGCCTGCTCCGGGACCTGGCCAACCCGGCCGGCTGGCTGATGCCGGTCTCCCTCTGGACCGCGGTGGCGCTGACGATGGTCTCCGGGCTGAACTATCTCAAGGGCAGCCGCCACCTGCTCGCCGGCCGTTGACTCGACCGGCGGGGATTCAGGCGGCCTGGCCGATCTTTGCCTTGAGCTGCGCCAGCACGGAGTCGAAGGCAAGACCCTCCGCGTCGGGCTGGCGGCTCGACGATACGAAGCGCGGGATCATTCCGGGCGGCACGCCGAGCCGGCGGTCCAGCTTCTGCGGATCGAAGTCCGGATAGAGATCGGCCCGGTGATACTGGATGGCCAGGGCCACCGAGTGCAGGTCGTAGCCATTGCGCCGGGTGTTGTCGGAAAGCCTCATCAGGCTGTCCCAGGTGGTCTGGAACTTGGCGGGATCGACATCGACCACGAAGACGATCCCCGCAACCCCGCGCAGCAGCAGCTCCTCGGCCGCGTTGTATTCCACCGGGCCGGTCAGCGAGTGGATGGCCACGTTGAGAAAGCGCCCGTCCGGGAGGAGCTGCGGCTCGGTCCATTCGACCCGGTGGACCCTCACGGCACCGACCGGATGCTCGCGGACCGTGGCGAAACCGAAGCGCGCCGCGATGGCGCGCAGCATTGCCAGCTTCCCGGAATCGGCCGCCCCGGCCAAGGCGACCTTGACCGAGACTTGCCGTCCGTCCTGTTCCACCGTCATGCGGAGGACGGAATCAGAGTCGTCCCAGCTCGCGGGCGACGATCATCAGGGTCTCGCGCACGCCCGGAGCGAAGGAGCCGTCGTTCTGGATCGCCAGGACGACGTTGCCTTCGCGGATGAACTCGATCGGCGTGGTGCCGGCCACCAGCTTCACCTGGCCGCCCGGGAAACCGAGGCTGCCGATGACGCGCTTGAAGGCATCGACGGTGGCGACTTCAGCCGCCGGGATGCGGGCGACATGACGGATGCCGGAGAGTCCGCGGGCACGCTGGAGCATTTCCTCGGCGCCGAGTTCGCGGTCGACCCCGAAGATCGCGCGCAGCTCGAGCTGGCGAATGGTCCGCGAGTCCGACTCGTAGGAATCCTGCTCGGCCGGAGCGGCGGGTGCGGGAGCCGGAGCGGCTGCTGCTGCCGGAGCCGGAGCCGACACAGGCTCCGGAGCGGGGTTCACGTGAGCCGGGGCAGGGGCAGGGGCCGAGGCCACTTCCGGGGCAAATCCAAACGGGGAGGATGCGGGAGCCGACGCCGGAACCGGCGGAGGCGTGGCCCCGAAGGGCGAAGCGGACGCCGCGGGCGCATCGAAGGGAGAAGAACCCACCGGTTCCGCGGCAAAAGGCGAGCGGGCGTCGGTGGGCGGCATTTCACCGGCGGCAGGCCGGCGCTCGGGCAGCTTGGCCGGACGCCCCGGATCGGATGCCAGACGGGCGGGGTGTTCGTCTTTCATCGAGGCGAACGGAGACTCCGGTTCGGAGACAATGGCAAAAGGACTGTTCGCCGGTCCATCGTCCGCCACGGCAAAAGGGCTCTTGGACGGAGGGGCCGGCGCGAAGCCTTCCTGAGGTTCGAAAATACCGCGGCTGCTGTTCATGACTTCGGAAGATGTTAGAAAAAAAACTGAAACCGCCGCTGAAATAGCTTCAGGTTTCCGAAAAGTCGAGCTTCCAAATGCCGGAAGGGTCAATCTTCGGCCATCAGCCGCCGCAGTTTCCGTTTCAGCGCGATCTTGGCGGCCGGGGAGACGCGGTCGATGAAGAGGACCCCGTTGAGGTGGTCGGTCTCGTGCTGGATCGCCCGGGCCAGCAAGCCGTCGGTCTCGATCTCCAGCGTGCTGCCGTCGAGCTGGGGCAGGATCGCCCTCAGTGAAACCGGCCGGCTGACTTCGGCCCGCACGTCCCGGATGCTCAGGCAACCTTCGGCATCCCGCTCCTTCGGCCCGGTGAACTCCAGCTCCGGATTGATGAAAACCAGCGGCATGATGGAGGCGAGCGGCGCGTCCCGGCCGGCCACCTTGAGGAAACTGATGCAATCGGGGTCGTGCGAGACATCGACCACCGCCAGCCGGATCGCCTGGCCGATCTGCGGGGCGGCCAGCCCCACGCCGTTGGCGTCGTACATGGTTTCCAGCATGTCGGCGGCGAGCTGGCGCAAGGCGTCGTCGACCTGAGTCACGGGCTTGCAACGTTCACGCAGGACGGGATGGCCGTATTGGACGATTTCGAGGATCATCGGGAAGAATCCGCGGGCGATTGGGGAAGCCGGATGCGGGCGGGCACTTCCTTAATCGGGATCCCGGCACGGGTCAACGCGTCCCACACCTGGAGCAGCTTCTCGAGCGGGATCTGCTTGTCGGCCTCCAGCTCGAGCTTCCGGCCCGGGTTCTCCTTGAGGAAAGCCTTCAAATAGGCGTCCAGCAGCTGCGCGTCCGGCACCACCAGCGAGTCGAGGGTGATCTTCCCGTCCTTGTCGACGGCGAGGATCGAGCGGTCGTCCACCACCTCGGTGCTGGCGATCTCGTTCACGGTCGGCAGCTCGATCGGCAGGATGCTCCGCGGCTTCTTGAAGGTGGTGGAGACGATGAGGAAAATCAGCACGATAAACAGGATGTCGATCATCGGAACGATCGGCACCCCGCGGGCGGCTCGGGCGGGTCGGTCGAAGCGCATGGAACCTCAGGCGTGCGGGGGGATGGAGGGCGGGACGACACCCGGCCGGGGCGCCTTTTCGAGGGCATGGGCCAGCCGGGTCAGCAGGACTTCCAGCCGGGCCGCCATGGTGTCGATCCGGCGCTGGAACCAACCCTGGGCCACCACCGCCGGGATGGAAATCGCCAGCCCCACGATGGTGGTGTTGAGGGCTCGGCCGATCCCCAGCGCGATGGCGGTGTGATTGGCGCTGTCGCCGAGGCCGCCGAAGACCACGACCAGACCGCTGGCCGTGCCGAGGAGACCGAGCAGCGGGGCGACCGTGATGACGACGTCGAGCGCGGTCATGCCGGCATGAAGATGGACAATCTCCTCGCGGGCCGCCGCCTGGACCGCCTCGGTGATCTCGGCCTGCGACTTGCCGCGGTTCCGGCAGGCCACCGCGCAGAGCCGGGCCAGCGTGCTCTGGCCGGCCTCGAACTCGCGGATCAAGGCCTCGCCGCTCGCGTGCCGGATTCGTTCTTCGAAGTCGTCCACACCCGACGCGAGCTTGTCCGGCAGCACGATCTGACGCCTCAGGGAAAGGAACTTGAAGAGGATCACCGCCACCCCGACCAGCGAACAGACGGCGAGCAGGATCATGAAGAATCCGCCTTCTTCGAAGAACTTCCAGACCTGCTGGAGGCCCTTGCTTTCGGTGGCGGCGGCGAAAAGGGGGTGCGGAACGGGCAGTGGCGGGAGCATCAGAAGTTGAAGCGGTAAATGAGTTCCAGCGGCTCGCCGTCGAGCTGCTTTTTCAGATCGGCCGGCATCGCGGGGATTTCGGCGTCGCGAATGCTGTTGAGGGTGAAACCTTTCGGAATGTTGCCGACGCCGAACTCCTCGATGAAGCCGACCGAGCGGACCTTGCCGCTGGCCTCGAGCATGACCCGCATCGTGAGCTGCCCCGGCGTGATGTAATCGCGGTTGCGGACGCAGTTCCGCTGCCATTCCTTTTCCACCGCCCGGCTGACGGTGGCGTGGTAGCGGCCGAGCACGGAGTCCTCGACATTCAACGCCGAGCGGCCGGTCCGCGAGATGGACCCTTCCAGCCGGGTCTTGCTCTGGTTGCCGCGAAAACCGGGGGCGTTGGGGTTGCCGGCGGTTTGCGGCTTGGCGGGCGGCTTCGCCGGGTCCTCCGGCTTCTGCTCCTTGCCCTCTTCCGCCCGCTCCGCGGTCGCCGGCTTGGGCGACTCCTCCGCTTCCGGCATTTCCTTCACCTTCCGGTCAACCGGCACCGGGCCTTCGGCCAGCCGCTCTTCCTTCATCGCCGACTCCGCCGCCGGGCTGGCGGACTCCTTGGTTTCGGACTCCGCGGCCTGCTCGCTCGCTTCCGGCTCCGCGGGCGGGCTCGGAGCGGCCTTCATCTCCTCCGCCGGAGCCTCGGGGTCGGCCGTGCGGTTGTGGGCCAACTCGCCGTCCTGATAATCGCTCTCGGTCGTTTCGATCTCGTCTTCCCACAAGGGCTCCCGGCCTTTCTGGCTCGGCAGGTCCGGGCCGTCGGGCCGGGGCGTCGCATCGCTGGTCGCACGGGTATTGCGCTCCCCGATGAAATCCGGAGTCTCCGGGGCCTCCTCGAGCTGGTCGGGAGAAGTGCGGGCAAACGCAGGATCCTTCGGGGCCTCCGCCGGCGCGGGCGTCACCGCGACGGCATCCGGCGCCGCCGATCCCACCTGGGGCACGATCAAAGCCGTCGATTCCCAGGACGTGGAACTTTCATCCGCCGGACGGATGACCAGGGCCGCGACCATCCAGAAGCCGAGCACCAGGATCAGCACGGCATTCACCGCGGCGGATAGCACGAAGGCCATCAGCCACAGCTTCGCCTGACTCTGGAATGGAGGGGCCGCCGCGCTCATCGGAACTCGGCCCGAGATTCACCCGGATCGCAGCCTGCTGCAATCCGGGAAATTCCGGGCCGGCCGCTTACCAGTCGTCGGCGTTGAGCGGCTCGTGCGCCCCGCTCGCGGAAAGCGTGCAATTGAAGTAGAGCGTGCCGATCTCCGGGATCACGTCGCCTCCCGAGACGTAGTTGCCGTTCCCGGGACACTCCGGCATCACCTCGACGAAGCGGCCGAGACCGATCACCTGGGACTGGAGCCCGGCAACCGTCTGACCGGCGCTGTATCCGTTGAGGTTGGAGAAGCTGCGGACTCCCTTCTGCACGTTCTGAAGATTCAGGATGCAGAGGGTGCGGTCGGACCCCTGTTTCCAGGCGTTGGCTCCGATGAAGAGCACGGAAATCAGGGTCAGCAGGACAAGGATGACCACGGTGAGCTCCAGAAGAGTCATCCCTTGGGCGGAACGGCGGCGCCGGTGGCTGGTCCGGGCAAGCCGATCGAGGATCGGAAGTTTCATGTTCGGGACAGGGTGTTTCGAAGTAAGGGAGGTACTTCGGGGAGTGGCCTACAGACTACAAAATCAACCCCTCCTGACAAGCGAATTCTAAAAACTTTCAGAAAATCCGCGCTATCCGCCCCTTGCGACTTTCCAGCATTCCAAAAATCCACTGGCGAAGTCGTCCGGCTTGGCATCGATCCATGCCTGGAGTTCCTCCGGCTTCATCCACAGGGCGGCCTCCACCTCGGCGCTCGGGAAGCGCGGCACGCCGTCCCAGCGGGCCAGGAAAAGCCGGACATGCTCCCAGCCGGTCCTTTCGGAAGGCGCGATCCGGCCGATTTCCTCGATCCCGACGCCGCGGATCCCCATTTCCTCCTCCAGCTCCCGCAGGGCGGCCGGCTCGTAGTCCTCGCCGGCATCGAGGTGCCCCGCGACGCTCGAATCCCAGACCTCGGGATGCGCGTCCTTGAAGCGCGAACGCTTTTGCAACAGCAGCTCCCCGTGGCGGTTGACCACGAACACGTGCACGGCCCGGTGCAGCAGGCCTTGCCGGTGCACCTCCCCCCGCGTGGCCTGCCCGGTCACCCGGTCTTCCCCGTCCACCACGTCGAAAAGCTCGTCCGCCTTCTGGGGGAGATCGCGCAGCGGATGATCGTCGTAAAGCCGCGCCAGCTCGATCCACTGCCCGAGCGAAAGCTCCTCCGCCCGCGCGGCCGGGCCCGCCCCGATCACCCGGCTGACCTCCTCCCACGGCGGACTGGCCGGCATCTGCTTGCCCATCTGCTTGCGCCGCTGCGCGAAGCCGCGCCGGATCAGTTCGTCAAAGCGGCGGGCGTCGAAAGCCGGCAGACTCTTGCCCCGCGGCAGCAGGAGCGCGACCGAGGAATCGATCTGCGGCCGGGGATGAAAGGCCTCCGGCGGCACGGTGCGCAGCGGCCTCACCTCCCACTCGCTCTGCACCCGCAGCGTCAGGACCCCGTATTCCTTGGTCCGCGGGCCGGCGGCCAGGCGCTCGATCACTTCCTTCTGCAGCATCACCACCGCCCGCTCGTAGGGGTTCGGCCGCGACAGGAAATTCCGCAGGATGGCCCCGCCGCAGGAATAGGGCAGGTTGCCCAGAAATTTGACGGGCCGGTGCTTGAAAATCGTCCGCGCGTCGAACTTCACGGCATCGGCGTGATGCACCTCCACCGACGGCTCCCCCGCGAAGCGCTCCTTCAGCCAGGCCGCCAGCCGGGAATCGAACTCCACCAGCACCAGCCGCCGGACCTTGCCGACCAGATGCCCGGTCAGCGCCCCGGTGCCCGGCCCTACCTCGACGACCGTGTCCCCGGGCCCGGCCTCGAGCTGTTCGGTGATCCAGCGCGCCATGTTCGGGTCGCAGAGGAAATTCTGCCCCAACTGCCGGCTCGGCATCACCCCGGCCGCTTCGAGGGCCTCGCGGATCTCATGACCTGTCACGCCCGAGCGATGCCCCCTCGCCCGGGTCCCGGCAAGAGTCCTTTTCCTCCGCCCGCCGCGAAAAAAAATTGCGAAACAATTGAACGGCGGCCGGGGGGCTTCGGTCTCATCCCTTTGGAAACCGCGCGCAAGTGCAGTTTTCATGTAAGGGTGAACAGCAGTTGTCAGCTTCTGGCGGCCTTCGTTTGACGAGGACGCCACGGGTTGACGAACTTGGCCGTCGGGGAGTGGGTGCTCCCCGGCGGCTCTTTTTTTGCCCGGGCGGACCGCCCCCAATTGCCCGCGAATAAGGGTTGAAGCGGCTCCGGTCGCTCCCTTTACTTCCGCGCCCCGCGGGCACACCCAAGTTAGCGTCCATGATCGAACACCTTCGCAAATACACCGGCCTGATCATCATCGTGGTCGCCCTGCTCTTCGTCGGGCTGGCCTTCTTCGGCGACAACGCCAACCTCGGGCAAAGCAACCGCAACGATCCGCCGGTAATCTCGGTCGACGGGACCACCTACACCTACAGCGATCTCCAGAAGGGCGGATCCTCCGCCCGCCGCCTGACCATGAGCCTGTTCCTGATGGAACTGCTCCAGGCGACCGATGCCTTTTCGATGGGTGACGACGCCCAGGCCGACCAGCGCTTCTTCGTCAACCGCCTCATCCTGAAACAGGCCCGCGACGAGTTCGGGGTCCATCCCTCGGACGAGGAAGTCGCGGATTCCCGGGCCTCGATCCGGATCTTCAGCAACCCGACCACCGGCGGTTTCGACCAGGAAAGCTACAACAACGTGGTCAAGAACCTCGGCAGCCTGGGCATGACCGAGCAGGACATGCTCGAACTCCTCCGCGACAATCTGGCCGTCCGCAAGCTCTCGGCCATCATCGGCGGAGGCCTCGCCGCCGATCCGAAGCTCGCCACCGAGCAGACCGCCAGCAACGACCAGCAGGTCAGCATCCAGCTCGCCCGCGTGCCGCTTTCCAAGTTCCAGGAATCGATCAAGCCGACCGACGAGGAGCTCAAGGCCGCCTGGGAAACCACCAAGGACAAATACCAGACCGAGCGCCGGGTGAAGGTCAGCCACGTCATCGTGAAGCCCAAGTATCCGGAACCCGCCAAGGAGGACGCGCCCAAGCTCCCCGACGCCGTCACCGAGGAGGCCAAGAAGGCCGCCGAAAAGGAAGCCGCCGACAAGAAGGCGAAGGAAGAAGCCGAGCTCGCCGTCGAGAAACGCAAGGTGGACACCGCGCTGGCCGACCTGGTCGACATTTTCATCGACGACCTCGACAAGAGCGAGGGCAACGACTTCGAAAAACTCGCGACCGACAACGGCTGGCCCTTCGCCACCACCGAGATGTTTGCCCGGACGGCCGTCCCGCCTGAACTCTCGATGAACCTCCGTTCCTCCAGCAATCCCCGCCCGGTCGCCGACCTCATCTTCAACCTCAAGCTCGGCGGCGAGCCGATGACCCGCTTCACCGACGCCCTGCTGATTCCGGACGGCGGCTACCTGATCGCCCGCCTCGACGAGGAAGAGCCGGTCCGCGAGAAAACCTTCGAGGAAGCCAAGGAAGAAGTCCGCACCGATTTCATCGCCAAGGCCTCCGGCGAGGCGCTCAAGAAGGACGCCGACGAAAAGGCCGCCAAGATCCGCGAGGGCCTGGCCGCAGGGAAGAGCTTCACCGACATCGCCAAGGAACTCGGCCTCGAGCCCAAGGCCCACGGCCCCTTCAAGGCGACCGACAAGCTCGAAGGCGAGGCCGACGTCACCACCCTGTTCCAGACCGCCTCGCTGGTCGATCCCGGCAGCCTTGCCGATCCGGTGCTGCGGCCCGACGGCTCGCTCTTCGTGTTCGTCGAAAAGCGCGAGCTCGTCGAAGACCCGGCCCGCGCCGCCCGCGCGCAGGCCGCCGCCGAAAACATGAGCCGCAGCCTCCAGCGCGACGCCTTCTCGGCCTGGATCAAGGACAAGTTCGACTCCACCCGGATCGAGCAACTCTCCGCGCCCTGATCCGCCTGCCACCCGTGTCCGGAACCGATCGCGACTCCCTTTTCGACGAGGCCAACGGCCATCTCGCCCTCGGCGATCTGGAAGCGGCCGTGGAAGCCTACCGCCGCTGCGTCGCGATCGATCCCGCCTTCTTCGACGGCTGGCACGCCCTCGGCATGTGCCTGCTCAAGCTCGGCCAGGTGAAGGAAGCCATCGGCTGCGGCCTCCAGGCCACCACCCTGCGGCCCAACGACCTGCTCGCTTGGACCGCCCTGTCCCAGATGTATGTCCGCGACGGCCAGATCGGCGAAGCCGAATCCGCCAAGGCCAATGCCCGCATTCTCTCGCTCGGCGGGAAGGTCGTGCGGGATTCCTGATCTCTCCCCGTCTTCCGTCTCCACCCCATGTTCTACCTCACCACCGCCATCGACTACACCAACGGCGCGCCCCACATCGGCCACGCCTACGAGAAGGTGCTCGCCGACGTGATCGCCCGCTACCGGCGGCTCCGCGGCGACGAGGTGTATTTCCTCACCGGCGTCGACCAGCACGGCCAGAAGGTCCAGCAGACCGCGGAAAAGGAAGGCATCCACCCGGCCACCTTCGCCAAGAAGAAGACCAAGCTCTTTCTCAACCTCTGGAAAAAGCTCGGCGTCCAGTACGACGGCTGGGCGGAAACCACCGACGACCGCCACAAGGCCTGCGTCCAGGCCATCCTGAGCGACCTGAAGGAGCGCGGCGAGCTCTACAAGAAGGCCTACAAGGGCCACTACTCGGTGCGTCAGGAGCAGTTCCTCACCGACCGCGACCGCAACGAGGCCGGCGAGTTCGGCCCGGAGTGGGGCGAGGTCGTCGAAATCGAGGAGGAGAACTGGTATTTCCGCCTCAGCGCCCACGCCGAGTGGCTGAAAAACTACGTTTCTAGTAATCCGGACTTCGTGATCCCCGGCTTCCGCCGCAACGAGCTGCTTGGCGCGCTGGCCAACTCCGCGGAACTCGATCTCTGCATCTCCCGCCCGAAAGAGCGCCTGCGCTGGGGCATCGAATTCCCCTTCGACCCGGACTTCGTCACCTACGTCTGGTTCGACGCGCTGATCAACTACATCTCCTTCGCCGGCTACCGCGCCAAGGACGACGCCGGCCTGCCGGACTTCGCCAAGCTCTGGCCGGACAAGGGCCCGGTCCACATCATCGGCAAGGACATCCTGGTCCCCGCCCACGGCATTTACTGGCCCTGCATGCTCCACGCGATGGGCTTCCGCGACGACCAGATGCCGCAAATCCTGGTCCACGGCTGGTGGAACCGCAGCGGCGAGAAAATGTCGAAGTCGCTCGGCAACGTCGTCGACCCCGACGAACTCGCCGACAAGTTCGGCGTCGATGCCCTGCGCTACTACCTGGTCCGCGACATCGTCACGGGAAAGGACGCCGACTTCGATCTCGACCGCCTGGTGATGCTCTACAACCAGGAGCTCGCCAACGAGCTGGGCAACCTCTGCAACCGCGCCCTCAACATGACCGGCCGCTACTGCGCCGGGATCGTCAGCACCGGCGGCCCCGCGAATGCCGACGACCACGCGCTGCGCGACTCCTTGAAAACGGTGACCGCCGAATACCGCGCCGCCATGGACGCCTTCGACATCGCCGAGGCGCTCAAGGCGATCAACCGCCACGTCACGGTCTGCAACGCCTACGCCGAGCGCAACAAGCCGTGGGAACTCGCCAAGGATCCCGCCCACAAGGGCCGGCTCGACAGCGTGCTGGCCCACCTGGTCGAAAGCCTCGCGCACTGTGCCGTCCTGCTTTCCCCGGTCCTGCCGGAGCCGGCGGAACGGATCGCCGCGCAGCTCCGCATGGACACCCTGATGGAACTCCGCCTCGACGACCTGCAGTGGGGCCTGGTGCCCGACGGTCACGAAACCGGCAAGCCGAAGCCGGTCTTCCCCAAAATCGTCACCGAGGAGGCCTGAGGCCGCTCAGAATTTCGCGGGTTCCACCCCGGGGCCCGGCTGCGGAGGGGCGATCAGGCGCTTCACGTCTTCCATCAGGCGCTCGGACAACTGGTCGAGGATCACGCGCTCGCCGATCTTGCCGCGGAACCCGATGTTGAGGGTGGCCGCCGGCACGCCGTTGACCACGATCTCGCCCTCATCGACGAAAACCCGGTTCTTGAGCTCCTGAACGGCGGATTCCTCCGTCGGCAGCTGCCACATCCCCTGGACATTGCAGTCGCGCACCACCCCGGTCAGGATGGTGTCGGTCAGCAGCCGCTCCCGCATCTCGATCACGCTCTGCTTGCGCTGCTCCTGGCTGGCCTCGGGATTGAACGGCAGCGGCACCCAGCGGCGGTCCGGCAGGTTTTGCTTGTACTTCCAGTATCCGAAGACCGTCCCGCCCCCCAGGAGGCAAAGAACCAGCGCGGCCAGCACGATCCACCGTTGCATGTCACCGGTGTATCCTCCATTTCTCGGGCTCCAAGCCGGAAATTCATGGATTACCCTGCCACCGCCGCCCTTCTCGACCGCCTGCCCAACGGACTGACCCTGATCCTCGACCCCGATCCCGCCGCGCCCGTCGTCAGCGCCCAGCTCTGGGTGGAAAGCGGCAGCCTCCACGAAGGCGCGCAGCTCGGCTCCGGGATCTCGCATTTCCTGGAGCACATGGTCTTCAAAGGCGGCGGCCGCTTCGGTGCGGACGAACTCGCCACCACCGTCCAAGGCGCCGGCGGCCACTGGAATGCCTACACCACCTTCGACCGCACGGTTTACTACATCGACGGCCCGGCCAGCGGCCTCACGACCTTCCTCGAAGTCCTCGCCGCGATGGTCTTCGCGCCCGCCCTGCCGGAGCACGAGTTCGAGAAGGAAAAGGACGTCATCCGCCGCGAGATCGACATGGGGCTCGACGACCCCGACGACATGTCGAGCCGGCTGCTCTTTTCGACCGCCTTCGCCTCCGACCCGCGCCGCCATCCGGTCATCGGCCATCGCGCGCTGTTCGACGCCATCAGCTACGCCGACCTCACCGGCTACCATCGCGCCCGCTACACCCCGGACCGCTGTTGCCTCTGCGTCTCCGGCGACTTCGATGCCGATGAGCTGCGGGAAACCATCACCGCCCTCTACGCCGGCTTCCCCCGCGGCAGCGGCGCCGAGCCGGTGGTGCCGGAAGACAGCGCCCAGCTCGGCCCGCGGCGCGGCCACCTGAATTTCGCCGTCCCCGCCAGCAAGCTCAGCCTGGCGTGGAAGATCCCCGCGCTCGGCCACCCCGACGTCCCCGCCTACGACCTCGCCGCCGCCCTGCTCGGCCGCGGCCGCTCAGCCCGCCTCTACCGCCGGCTGCGCGAGGAGAAAGGCCTGGCACTCGAAATTTCCGCCTGGTCCTGGAGCCAGTCCGGCCGCGAAGGCCTCTTCGCCGTCTCCGCCGAGGCCGAACCGGAAAAGCGCGACGAACTGATCGCCGCCATCCTCGCCGAGATCGCCGCGCTGCCGTCCAGCGAGCTCGATGCCGAACTCGCGAAAGCCCGCCGCCAGATCGCCGCCAGCCAGTTCAAGACCCTGACCAGCGCCTCCGGCCGCGCCACCGACCTCGCGTCGAACTGGCACGAAGCCCGCGACCTCGACTTCACCCGCCGCTACCTCGCCGCGCTGGAAGCCACCACCGCCGCCGATGTCCGCCGCGCCGTCGCCCTGCTCACCCCGGACAAGGTCACCATTTCCATCGTCGACCCCGAGGACGCCCCGGCCCCCGCCGCGCTGAAGCCCGCCGCACGCCGCCGCCCGGAGCCGGAATGCCTGACCCTACCGAACGGCAGCATCCTCGCCCTGCTGCCCGACCCCCGCGTGCCGATCGTCGCCGCCCAGGTCGCCGTTCGCGCCGGCGTGGTCTCCGAGATCCCGGAAAACGCCGGCCTCAACACACTGCTCGCCGCCACCTTGCCGCAGGGCACCATCCGCCGCAGCGCCGCCGAGCTCGCCGGCACCCTCGAAGCCCTCGGCGCGACCCTCGGCGCGGGCTCCGGGAACAATGCCCTGCTGGTCCAGATGTCCGGCCTCTCGCCCGACCTCCCGGCGCTCCTGCCGCTGCTCGCCGAAGTCCTCGCCGAGCCCGCCTTCCACGGCGACTCGATCGAACGCGAACGCGCCAGCCAGCTCGCCTCGCTGCGCGAATCGCTGGAAGACCCGCTCTCCACCGGCTTCCGCCTCGCCCGCCAGCACCTCTTCGACGGCACCGGCTACGGCCTGCCCTCGCTCGGCACCGAGGAATCGCTCGCGAAGCTCGACCGCTTCGCGCTGTCCGCCCATCACGCCCGCCATTTCCAAGGCGCCAACACCGTGGTCGCCCTCGCCGGGGCCTTCGATCCCGCCCAGGCCCGCGACCTCCTGGCCGAAGGCCTCGCCGCCCTGCCCGCCGGCACCCCGTGGACCGCCCCAACAGCCACCGTCCGCGGCGACTTCGAGATCGAGGCCTTCCTGCCGAAAAAGCAGGCCGTGCTCGCCCTCGCCTACCCCGGCTGCGGCGCGCTCGATCCCCGCCGCTTCGCGCTCCGCATGATCCAGGAATGGTGCAGCGACATGGCCGGCCCGCTCTTCATCCGCATCCGCGAGGAACTCGGCCTCGCCTACCAAGTCGGCGCCACCCAGTTCCACGGCCACGACGCCGGCTTCTTCGGCTTCTACCTCGCCACCGATCCCGCCCAGCTCGACTTCGCCCAGCGCGAGCTCGCCGCCGAGATCCGGAAGATCGCCGAAAACGGCATCCCCGCCGACGCCTTCGAGCGCGTCCGCGCCACCGTCCTCTCCAGCCTGGCCATCGGCATGCAATCCCCCGCCTCGATCGCCCGCCTCGCCGCCATCGACGTCCTCTTCGGCCTCCCCGTCGACCACCACCGCGAAATGGCCGCCATCTTCCAGTCCCTCAGCGCCGAGGAAGTCAAAGCCGCCGCCGCTCATCTCCTCGTCACCCCGCCCGTCACCGTCCGCGTCCTGCCGTCCTGAAAGTGGTGCATGCCTCCGGCGTGCAACAGGACCGCCAGCATCCTGCGGGCCGCGGCGGTCAGGATGACCGCCTTTCCGGTCGCACGCTGCAAGCGTGCGCCACTTTTCCCGCCTTCCTTGGCACTTGGCACTTTTGACTTGGAACTTCACCCTCCGCGCATGGCCACCGCCGATCCCCGCTTCAACGAGTTCATCCTCTTCCAGGCCCAGAACGCCGGGCTGTTCCTCGGCCAGATCCCCCATCCGGCCACCGGCGAACGGACCGTCAACCTGCGCGCCGCCAAGTCGGTGATCGATTCCCTCGAAATGCTCGCCGCCAAAACCGCCGGCAACCTGACCGAGACCGAAGAAAAACTGCTGACGACCGCCCTTGCCAACCTCCGCCCGCTTTACGACAAAGCGGCAGGCTAAACGGATGTTTCGTTTCCCTTTCCCATGACCTTCGAACCTTTCCAAATCGGCGACGTCCCCGTCGGCGGCCCCGCGCCCTTCTTCATCCTCGGCCCCTGCGCGCTCGAGTCCGAAGCCTTCGCCTGGGAAATGGCCCGCGCCATCGATGACATCGCCAAGCGCACCGGCATCCACTACCTGTTCAAGGCCTCCTACGACAAAGCCAACCGCACCTCGGTGAAGTCCTTCCGCGGCCCCGGCGTCGCCGAAGGCTGCCGCATCCTCGGCGAGATCGGCAAGGAGCTCGGCGTCCCGGTCACCACCGACATCCACAGCCCGCAGGACGCGGAGATCGCCGCCGAGCACATCGACCTGCTGCAAATCCCCGCCTTCCTCTGCCGCCAGACCGACCTGCTCGAAGCCGCCGCCAAGACCGGCCGCGCGGTCAACGTGAAGAAAGGCCAGTTCCTCGCGCCCTGGGACGTCGTCAACATCGCCGACAAGCTCCGCGCCTTCGACTGCCGCAACTTCGTCATCACCGAGCGCGGCACCACCTTCGGCTACAACAACCTCGTCGCCGACATGCGCTCGCTCTACTGGATGCGCAAGGAAGGCCTGCCCGTGGTCTTCGACGCCACCCACTCGGTCCAGCGCCCTGGCGGACTCGGCGGCACCACCGGCGGCGATGGCGAACTCGCACCGGTCCTCGCCCGCGCGGCGGTGGCCACCGGGGTCGACGGCGTTTTCCTCGAAACGCATTCCGACCCCGCGAACGCGTTTTCCGATGGCCCGAACCAGATCCCGCTCGAATTTCTCGAAGACCTGCTCGTCCGACTGGTCTCGATCCACCACGCCGCCCACGGCGCCTGAATTCCTTCGTCCCTCGTCCTCGTGAAATCCGGCTTCTTCCCGCATCGATCCGCCGCCCGGTCCCTCGGCCGCGGTGCGATCTGCGCCTTGGCCGGCATCGCCCTCGCCACCGGCCAGAGCCTCGATTTCCCGGAAGACGACAGGGATCCCGAAGAGGAAGAAGCACCGGGCGGGCTGCTCAATGCCGACCTGATGCCCGACGGCGGGATTCTCAAGAACGTCCTCATCCCGCAGTACGACGACAAGCTCATGTTGTCCGCCACGCTGCGCGCGGAGGAGATGGAGATCGCCGTTTCGAAGAAGACCAAAACGGTCGAGATCAAGCTGATCGACGCCAAGAAGGTGAAGCTGGAGTTCTTCAACCCCGACCGCACGCCCCGCGGCAATATCGAGATGGCCACGGCCCGCTACGATGCGAAGAAGCAGTTCCTCACCTCCGACCAGCCCGTTTCCCTCGTTTCCGACGACCTCACCGCCGAGGGATCCCGCCTCGTTTACGATCTCAAGAAGACCCGCGGCTTTCTCCACGGACCCGTCACCGCCACCACCAACACGGACGACCGAAGCACCTCGATGAATGCGAAACCACTCCGCCAGGCCCTTGCCACCGGCTCCATGATGATGGCCGCCGCCACCGGCTTGCCCGCCCAAGACCCCGCGCTGCAGGAACGGATCGCGGAAGCGCGCCTCAGCCCGGAGGAACTCCAGCGCCTGTCCGACGATGCCGCCAGCCGCCGGCCGCTCGTCGAAGCGGAGTCCAAGCGGAAATGCGACGAATTTTCCGAAGCCATCGCCCGTTCAGAGAGCGCGAATGCCACCATGGCGGATTTCTTCCGCGCCGCCGCCCTGACCACCCTGCTGGCCGAGCCGCCCGCCCCGTCGGCCAGCGGCGACGTCCCGCCCCCGGACATCCCGGATGATCCTACCAAAACCCGCATCACCTCAGACGACGGGGCTTTCTTCGACTCCCCGAACGGCCTGCTGGTGTTCCTCAAGAACGTGGTGGTCCACGATCCCCGCTTCAGCCTCAAGGGAGCCGACGAGGTCAAGGTGTTCTTCGACTCCCCGGAAGAAACCAAAGCTGCCCGCGACGAAGTAATGGCCGAGATGCAAGCCAAGGCCGATGCGAAAGCCCGCGCTGAAGGTCGGGATCCCGAAGCGGAAAGGTTGGAGGCGAAAAAGAAAGCGGACGCCGACAAGGAGCCCGTCGAGGACGAGGAATCCGGCGTCGCCGATGCGAAGTTCGGCGAGCCCAACAAGATCATCGCCACCGGCACCGTGGTCGTGGAAGGCCTCACCAGCAAAGAAGGCGAAGCTCCGGTCAAGGCCTCGGCCTCGGCGCGAACCGTCGTCTACGACCTCAAGAAAGAAGAGTTCATCCTCCGTGGCGGTTCGCCTTGGTTTGTGAAGGACGGACAGATCAGTAGGGTCCCCGGCAACGACGCCTACATCGTGATCACGATGGAAGACGGCGTCTTCAAAAGCTTGGTAACCGGCAACGGCGGGATCAACATGCAGATGGACCTCAAGGACAAGAAGAAGGACGAAGACAAAAAGAACCGCTGACATGCCTTCCTCCCCTGCTCCTTGCAACGGCCAGCCCCTGCTCACCGCCACCGGACTCCGGAAATGCTACGGCGGCCGAGCCGTGGTCGATGGCGTCAGCCTCAGCGTCTGCCCCGGCGAGATCGTCGGCCTGCTCGGCCCGAATGGCGCCGGCAAGACGACCTCCTTCTACATGATCGCCGGCCTCGTCCCGCCGGATGCCGGCACGGTGCACTTCAACGACAAGGACATCTCCCGCCTGCCGATGCACCGCCGCGCCCGTCTCGGCCTCGGCTACCTGCCGCAGGAAGAGTCCGTCTTCCGCAAGCTGACCGCCTTCGAAAACCTGATCGCCGTCCTCGAAACCCGGCCCGGACTTTCGAAGAAGGAACGGATCGAGCGCGCCGAGAACCTGCTCGCCCGCTTCAAGATCACCCGCGTCCGGAATTCCGAAGCCATCGCCCTCTCTGGCGGTGAAAAGCGCCGCCTGGCGATCGCCCGCGCGCTGTGCACGGAGCCCCGGCTGCTGATGCTCGACGAACCCTTCGCCGGCATCGACCCGATCGCCGTGGAAGACATCCAGGCCATCGTCCGCGAACTCCGCGAACGCGACGGCCTGGCCATCCTGATCACCGACCACTCGGTGCGGGAGACCCTCTCGATCGTCGACCGCGCCTTCCTCATCCACGACGGACGGGTGATCCTCGAAGGCGCCTCACAGGAGCTGGTGAACGACCCGGTCGCCCGCAAGCACTACCTCGGCGAGGATTTCCGGATGTAGGGGCCGGAAAAGCAACAGCCGCGGGACTTGCCCGCGGCTGCCACTCCAAACAATCCACTGAAAGCGGGCTCGCTCAGGTCGCGGCCAAGCCTTCCGCCAAGGGCTTCGGCAGCGGCTTGTCCTTGCGGCGGAGCGCCTTGCGCATCTTGGTCAGCGCCACGTTCTGAAGCTGCCGGATCCGCTCGCGGGTCACCCCGAACTCGCGGCCGACTTCTTCCAAAGTCATCGGCGTCTTGCCGGTGAGCCCGAAGCGCTCGTCGATGATCCGGCGCTCGCGCTTGTCGAGCACCGAGAGCAGGCCGTCGAGTTCGCCGTGGAGATTCTTCTCCGAGAGCGAATCCAGCGGGTTCTCCGCGCGCTCGTCGCCGATGATCTCGCTGTACTCGGTCGCCTCGCCTTCGTTGATCGGGGCGTCGAGCGAGGTCGGCCGCTGCGAAGCCTGGCGAAGCATCGCCAGCTTCCGGTGCGGGAGACCAAGTTCCTCGGCGAGTTCCCGGTCCGTCGGCTCGCGACCCAAGGCTTCCGCCAGCAGGGTGGCGATCCGGCGCATCTTGGCGATCTTGTCGACCATGTGGACGGGCAGGCGGATCGTCTTCGACTGGTTCGCGAGCGCCCGCTTGATCGACTGCTTGATCCACCAGGCCGCGTAGGTCGAAAGCTTGCCTCCCTTCTTCGGGTCGAAGCGTTCCACCGCCTTCATCAGGCCGATGTTGCCTTCGGAGATCAGGTCGGAAATCGGCAGGCCGTAGCCGGAGTAGTCCTGGGCGATCTTCACGACCAATCGCAGGTTCGCCTTGATCATATGGGCCCGGGCTTCCTTGTCGCCACGCTTGATCTTGCGCGCGAGCTTCACTTCCTCTTCGGGAGTGAGCAAAGGGGTTTTGGAGATTTCCCGCAGGTAGACTTTCAGGCTGGAGTCAGATTCGTAGGTCATGGCAGGGGTCCCGGTGCTCCCGGGTTCTGGAGGTTTAACGCCGCAGCGCTTGAGTTTATTCCTTATTTCGGGCCGGATCCGTGATTACAAAGTTACCACGGAATTCCTCCCGGATACCCGATCCATCGAGCATTCGCCGTGCCCCGGCCGCCCTCCCCCGGCCTCACCCCCTCACCTTCAAACGATTGCATGAAAACATCCGCCTAACCGACGGAATCTCATGGATCGGAAACGGGCCAACTTGGCACACCCTTGTGCCAGGATTGTCACGCGAGTCGACGGATCTGTCGCATCGCCCGATCCGGGATGCAACCCCGATTCCCTGCCCAGCCTTTTCAGACTTCGAAGTCGAACACCACCACCCGCTCCAGGCAGGGAACCACGATGTCGCGCACGCGCTCGTGCTCCGGATGCGGCAGGTAGGCGTCGCGGTTCGCGGCGGTGTCGAAGGTCATGATGAACCCGTGCGTGAAGCCGTCGTTGAGGCCCTCCGAGCTTTCATAAGGCCCGTGCTCCATGTCCAGCAGCCCGGGGATCTGCCCGACCATGCCCTTCATTTCGCGGAAACAGTTGTCGATCTGAGCGGAGGTGATGCCCTCCTTGAACTGGAACATGCCGTAGTGTCGAACCATGGGTCTCTGGGGTTGGTGGGTGGGAAAGTCAGCGGGACCGCGCCGCCATCAGGGCGAGCAGCTTCTCCGCACAGGCTTTTGCGAAGGCGGGATCGTTGATCTCGAGGTCGAACTCCTCGACCGGCTGCCGGGACTTGTCGCGCAGCGCCCCGAACAGCGCCTCGTCCGACGCGGCGTCGTGGAAGGGCTGGCCGGCCGCGCTGATCACGCTGATCGCTTTCCGCGGGATCATCACCGCGCAACCCGCCGTGCAGGAATTCGCTTTCCCCGCGAGGATGCGGCCGAGTTCCGCGCACTCTTCCGGCGTGGTCCGCATCAGCGTGACCTGCGGGTTGTGGATGTAGAAATTCCGCCCGGCGAACTTCGCGGGCACCGAGGCCTCTTCGCCGAAATTCACCATGTCCAGGCAGCCCGGCGCGATCACCACCGGCACCTTCGCCTTGGCCGCGGCATCCATCCGCTCCGGCCCGGCGTTCAGGACGCCGCCGACCAGCTCGTCGGCCCACTCGGTGGTCGTCAGGTCGAGCACCCCGCTGACCATGCCGCTCTCAATCAGCGATTCCATCGTCCGGCCGCCCGCCCCGGTCGCGGCAAAGACCAGCACCTCGTAGCCGGCCTCCTCCAGGATCCGCTTGGCCTCGGTGATGCAGGCGGTGGTATTGCCGAACATGCTCGCGACGACCAGCGGCTTCGCGGCATCGACTTCGACCTTCGCTTCCACCATCCCGCAAATCGCCCCGGCGGCGCGCGAGAAAATCACCCGCGACAAGCGGTTCAGCCCGGCCACGTCGGCGATGCTCGGCATCATGACGATGTCCTTGGTCCCGAGGTAAGGCGCGGTGTTGCCGCTCGCCAGCGTCGACACCATCAGCTTCGGAAAGCCCAGCGGCAGCGCCCGCATCGCCGCGGTGCCGATCGCCGTGCCACCTCCCCCACCGAGCGAGATCACGCCGTCGATCATTCCCTCAGCCGCGAGCTTCTCCAACAAGACCGGCGCGGCCTTCGACATCGCCACCACGCACTCGCCGCGGTCGCGCTTCGCCACCAGCGGTGCAAGGTCCAGCCCCGCCGCCGCCGCGACTTCCTCGCGAGTGATGTCAGGCGTGACCGACGGCGGACCGCCGCTGCCGACATCGATCAGCAGCGCCGCATGCCCCCGCTCCCGGATCAACCCGGCCACAAAGGCATGCTCCTCCCCTTTCGAATCGAGGGTCCCCAGAACAGCAATCGTCTTCATCTTCTACCTACGATCTACCATCCACCATCTCCTCAATGCTTCCGCTTCACCGGGATCGCCTTGAACTCCCGCGTCAGCTTCGTGAGCGACATTTCCACCGCCATCCGCTCAAGGCTCGAGGCCCCGACGAAGCCGACGCAGTCGGTGTGTTCGTTGATGTAGGCCGCATCCTCCGGTGTATTGATCGGGCCGCCGTGGCTGAGGTAAAGGATGTCGTCGCGCACCGTGCGGCCGGCATCGATGATCGTCTGCGTCCGCTTCGCCGCCTCCGGCAGCGACATCGTGGCATCGACCACGCCGATCGAACCGCCGACCGTGGTCCCGACGTGCGCGATGATCACGTCCGCCCCGGCTTCCGCCATCGCCTTCGCCTCTTCCGGCGCATCGACATAGACGATGCTGAAAAGATCCATCCGGCGGGCCAGCGCGACCATTTCGAACTCCTTCTTCACGCTCATCCCGGTCTCCTCGAGGATCTGGCGGAACTTGCCGTCGACGATGCAGTGGGTCGGGAAATTGTTCACGCCGCTGAAGCCCATGTCCTTCACCTTGCCGAGCCAGTGCCACATCCGGCGGCGCGGGTCGGTCGCGTGGACGCCGCAGATCACCGGCACCTCCTCAACCACCGGCAGCACCTCGTATTCGCCGATCTCCATCGCCACCGCGTTCGCGTCGCCGTAGGCCATCAGCCCGGCGGTCGAGCCGTGGCCGGCCATCCGGAAGCGGCCGGAATTGTAGATGATGATCAGGTCCGCGCCGCCCTTCTCGATGAACTTCGCGCTGATCCCCGTGCCTGCGCCGGCGGCAATGATCGGCTGCCCTTTCGAAAGGGTGTCGTGCAGGCGTTCGAGCACTTCGGCCCGCGTGTAGGGGTTTCCTTTTCCGGTCCAAGGATTCGGCATGGCGAAGAGCCTGACGCGCCCGATGCCGAAAATCTAGCCTCTTGCGCGTCGGAATCGGCCACCTCCGCATATCCCGGACCCACATCGCACCCGGAAGGCTCGACGCCGGGCGACCGCCGCGGTTAGAGAAAACAACCAAGCATGACTCCCTCCGGCGACGTCCAGATCCTCGGCGCCAGGACCCGCTACCGCGTGGTGCGGGCCGATGCCGCGGACGCGCGGTCGTGGCTTTCCAAGGGCAGCGTCTGCCCGCTGCTCCACCAGCACCACATCTCGCACGCCGGCATCATGGAGGCCGCTTCGCCCTTCGAGGTGGTCCGCATGAACCAAAGCGGAACTTTCATGCTCGCCTGCATCGAGGGCGAGGGCGTGGTGCTGGCGGACGGCCGCTGGAAGAAGATCCGAGCCAACCAGGCCTGCCTGCAGCCGCCCTTCGTGTTGAACGCGCTCAAGTGCCTGCCCGGCAAGCGCTGGACCTTCGCCTGGGTCCGCTACGACGAGTCGCGCGAGGTCCGGCCCATCGTCTCGTCGCACTCCCCGGTCACCGGCCCTTTCGACGCCGCGCCGCTGCGAGCCGCGATCGAGGGCCTCCACAGCGAGTCGTCCGGGGAAGCCTCGCCCGCGCTGCTCCACCACTGGAACGAACTGGTCCACCGCTACGTCGTCCGCTTCGCCCAGCCGCACCGCCCGGACGAGCGGCTGTGGCAGGTCTGGCAGCGGGTGGAGGCCAACCTGGCCCGGGCGTGGAGCCTGACCGAGATCGCCGCCATCGCCTGCATGAGCGAGGAGCACCTGCGCCGCGTTTGCCGCAAGGAACTCGGCCGCAGCCCGATGCAGCACCTCACTTTCCTCCGCCTCCAGCGCGCCCAGCACCTGCTCTCGGTCACCGAAGACAAGGTGGAAGTCATCGCCCGCGCCGTCGGCTTCGAAAGCTCGTTCACGTTCTCCAACACCTTCAAGAAATGGATCGGCTGGCGCCCGTCCGAGCAACGGGACCACCGCCTTTGAAACCCGCTCGCACCATGATCCCCGCCCGACCTCTTCTCGCGCTCTTTCTCTCCTCCGTTCTCGCCACCGCGGAGGAACTGCCCGCCAAGGGCCTCGTCCTCGACCTCGATGCCGCGAAAGGCCTCACGCTCGAAGACGGTGACAAGGTCGCGGCATGGAGGAATCAGATCGCCACCTCGCCCGCCAAGGATTTCGTGAAGCGCGACGAAGGCCGCAAGGTGCCCGGCAGCGGCAGGCCGCTGTTGCGGAAGGAAGTCCCGGAGCTGAAAGGCAGGCCCTCGCTGGTCTTCCGCCAGCAGGAGCTGGTCTGCCTCGACGAGGACGCCTTCGACGCCCTGAGCACCGGCAAAGGCCACACCTGGCTCGCGGTGATCGCCGTTCATGACCAGCTGGTCGGCTTGAAGGATGTGAACTCGTTCTTCGGCAACCTCCGCAACGGCGGGAAGTACGAGGGCGTCTGGGGCTGCCTGAACGATGACAACACGCTGTGGTGGGGTGCCCGGAACGGGCTGACCTTCGGCCGCTTCGATGCCAACAACCCGCAACTCCTCGGCCCGAAGCTGGAAACCGGGAAGTTCCACCTCGTCGCCGGCCGGATGGCCGCGGGCGGGGGCACCGTGAAGCTCGAACTTTTTTCCAACAGCGCCAAGCCGGTCGCCGCCGCCGGGTTTCCGGTGAACCCGAAAGCCAATCCGTCGCGCATGGCCGTCGGTCAGGAACGCGATGCCATCCAGCATCCCGGCCACGAGTCCTTCGACGGCGAGATCGCCCGCTTCCTGATCTGGGAGCGCCCGCTTGAAGACGCGGAGCTGGAGGCGGCGATGGAACTACTACGGGCGACGTACCTTGCGGGATCCTGATCGACATTTCCAGTCGCCCGGGCTATCACGTCGGGGCTCTCGCTCCTTCGCTGCTTCACCATTCTTTCCCATGCTTCACTCCACCCGCTTCCGGATCCGCCGCGCCGCCTGCCTCGCGTTCGCCGCCGTGGCCTTTTCAAGCTGCCGCGACTCGAGCCCGGCGAAAACCTCCACGCCGCCCGCCGCCACTGAGGCAACCAAGCCCGCCGCCATCCCGGTCACCGTCGACGCCACGAAAGGCATGACGCGCGGCGGTCAGCCCTACTTTGTCAAGGGAGCCGGCGGCAGCGGCAGCCTGGAGCAACTCGCCGCGCGCGGTGCCAACTCGACCCGCACCTGGACCACCCAGGGACTCGCGGAAATCCTCGATCAGGCGGAATCGCTGGGCCTCACCGTCAGCGCCGGGCTCTGGCTGGAGCCGGAGTGCTCCTGGTTCTCCTACTCCAATCCCGAGCACTGCGCGAAACAAGCGGCCCGGGTGAAAGAGGAAGTCCTGCGCTATCGGGATCATCCCGCCCTGCTCGCCTGGGGCATCGGCAACGAGGTCGAAGGCGACGGGTCCAACATCGCGTTCTGGCAGCAGCTCGACCGCCTGGCCAAGCTCGTCAAGGAACTGGACCCCGCGCATCCCACCTACACCGCGGTGGCGGGAGCGAACGAGGCGAAGGTGAAAGGGCTGATGGATCACGTGCCCCATCTCGATTTCCTCGGCGTCAACACCTACGGCGGCGTCATGGGACTGCGGAAGCATCTGGAGAAGGTCGGCTGGAAGCGTCCCTGGCTGCTCACCGAGTGGGGTCCGCGCGGCTTCTGGGAAAGCCCCAAGGCCAAATCCGGCGCACCCATCGAGCAAACCAGCAGCGACAAGGCGGCGATGATCCGCAAGGCCTATGAAACCGCGATCTCCAACGACGGCGGCTGCCTCGGGAGTTATGTCTTCATCTGGGGCTGGAAATTCGAAGCCTCCGCGACGTGGTTCGGTCTGATCACCCACGAGGGCGAAACCACGGCCGCCGCCGATGTGCTCCAGGAGCTGTGGAGCGGCAAGATGCCGGCCAACCGCGCCCCGGACATCCAGCCGGTGCAGGGCGTTCCCCCGGCCGCTCTCACGGCCGGCAGCCCCTTCGAAGCCAGCGTGCAGGCCACCGATCCCGAAGGCGATCCGCTCGCCTTCCACTGGGCCGTCCTGCCCGAACCGAAAAGCCACGACGGCAGCAAGGCCCCGCCGATGCCGAAAGCCATCGCCGGCACGATCGCCAACCCCTCCGGCGACCGCGTCGCCGTGAAAGCACCCGCCAAGCCGGGGATTTACCGGCTCCACGTCTGGGTCAAGGACGGCAAGGGCCACGCCGCGACCGCCAACATGCCGTTCGAGGTGAAGTGAGGCGCGGGATTGTCCGAAGCGACGCCGAGCCACCGTGACGGCCCGACCCTGCGCCACAGGCTTTTGGAGTGCTGCGGCACGACGCAGCTTTGGCTCCGGGGACGGCCGATTTCTTCTAATGGCCACGGATCGCCTTGCCGGACGGTCCGCGGCCGACGGGGAGTGCCAGGCTTCACACCAAGCCAAAGCGACGTCGTGCCGTCGCACTCCATGAGAGAGCGAGCACTTCCGATGCCTCCCTGGCGGTTCAAGCCCCGAGCATCACCCGCACTTCATGGATCCCGCCGTCGCGCGGCAGGGGAATCCGCGCCGCACCGTCGATGATGGCCACCTGCACTCCATCGACCTCTGCTGAAACGACCCGCTTCGCCGATGCGGCGGGATTCTCCACGGTCACACGATAGCTCGCCGAACCGTCCGGCAGCCCGCCTCGGATCACGAACGACGGCCATTCATCGGGAATGCAGGGCCGGATCACCAGCGTCCCGCCATCCTCGACCCGCAGGCCGAGGATCGACTCGATCGCCACGCGGTACATCCAGCCGGACGATCCCGTGTACCAGGTCCAGCCGCCGCGTCCGATGTGCGGCACCGCGCCGTAGATGTCGGCGGCGACGGCGTAGGGCTCCACCTTGTAAATCTCCGCCGCTTCCGGATTCCGCGCATGAAGGACCGGCGTGAGCATTTCCCAAAGACGCAGCGCCCGGTTGTTGTCGCCATGCTCCGCGATGGCCTGCACTGCCCAGCAGGCGGCGTGGGTGTACTGGCCGCCGTTCTCGCGCACACCGGCGACGTAGCCCTTGATGTAGCCGGGATCATTGGCCGTGTTGACGAAAGGCGGGGTGAGCAGGCGGATCAGGCCTTCTTCTTCCGAAATCAGCTCGCGCGACATCGCCGCCATCGCGAGCTCCGCACGTTCGGGCGGCGCGGCCTTCGAAAGGATGGCCCAGGCCTGCGCGAGGGCGTCGATCTTGCATTCGTCGCTCTCCTTCGACCCCAGCGGCGCGCCGTTGTCGTAATAGGCGCGGCGATACCACTCACCGTCCCAGCCGCCATCGTTGAGCGCGACGCGGAGCTTGCTTCGATGTTCCTCGTACTTCGCCGCCCGCCCGCCATCGCCGCGCGACTCGCAGAGCGGGATGAATTTGCCGAGAATCCGGTAAAGGAAGAACCCCATCCACACGCTTTCGCCCTTCCCCTCGCGGCCGACTCGGCTCATGCCGTCGTTCCAGTCGCCGGTGCCCATCAGCGGCAGGCCGTGCGCTCCGGTCACCAGCGAGCGGTCGATTGCCCGGCAGCAGTGGTCGTAGAGACTGCCGTCCTCTCCCACAGGTTCCGGCGTGAGGTAATTCTCGTCGTGCCCGTCTTCCAGCAGCGGCGCTGTTAGATAGGGCTCACGCTCGTCGAGCACCGCGTGGTCGCCGGTCGCGAGCACGTAGTCGGCGGTGACCAGCGGCAGCCACAGCAGGTCGTCGGAAAAGCGGGTGCGCAGGCCGCGCTCGATCGGCTCCGGATGCCACCAATGGAGCACGTCGCCTTCGACGAACTGGTGCCTTGCGTGCAGCAGGATCTGCCGCCGCGCGAACGAGGGATCCAGCGGCAGCAGCGAGCCGGAGTCCTGCAATTGGTCGCGGTAGCCGAAGGCACCGCTCGACTGATAGAAGGCCGAGCGCGCCCACATCCGGCAGCACAGCGTCTGGTAAGCGAGCCAGCCGTTGACCATCAGGTCGAGCACCGGCGAAGGAGTGATCACCTTCACCGCGCCCAGCAATGATTTCCAGAAATCCCGTGCCTCCGCGAGTGCCTCCAACGCCACGACCGGATCGCGGTAGCGCGCGATCAAAGCGGCGGCTTCCGCCTCGCTCATCGCCTCGCCGAGCAGCACCACGATCTCGACCACCCCGCCCGGCTCCAGCGTGAAGGTCCGCCGTTCCGCGAAGCAGGGATCCAACCCCGCGCCGGTCGCGCCGCCGAGTTCGACGCCGTTCCGCAGGCCCGCCGGATTCCGCGGCGTGCCGTGGCGGCCGAGGAAGGCGAGCCGGTCGCAGGTGAAGTCCCGCCTTTCCACTTCCGCGCCGCTCAAAGAGGTCGCGCCGAAAGCCACGCCGCCGAGGAAATCCCCCGCCGCCGGATTCACCGCGCGCAAGCTGCCATCCTTTTCTTCCCGCGTGACGATCAGGCTTGGCCGAGCCGGCAACGAACCCAGGACCAGCCGCTGGAAGCACGTGAAACCCAGATGCTTCGCGACTTTCGAATGATTGCTGAGACGCAGGTGGATGATCTTCACCGGATCGACGCGCGGGACGAACATCGTCACCTCCTGGTCGATCCCGTGACAGCTCGAAAGGAAGCGCGTCGCGCCGAAGCCGTGCCGCACCTCGTAGTCGCAGGACCCTGGCACCGGGCCGGGCAGCGGCGACCAGACCGCGCCGGTCTTCTCGTCGCGCAGGTAAAGCGCCTCGCCGTGCGGATCGCCGGCCGGCTCGTTCGACCAGGGCGTGATGCGGTTCGCCTGGCTGTTGCGCGCCCAGGTGCAGCCCGCACCGCTCTCGCTGACCAGGAAGCCCGCCGCCTCGTTGGCGATCACGTTGATCCACGGCATCGGCGGCCGCTTCCCGCCGCGCGGCAGGCGGATCACGTATTCGGATCCATCCGCGCTGAAGCCGCCGTGGCCGTTGAAGAATTGCAACGGCTCCTCCTCTTTCGACGGGCACGTCTCGTGGAGGATCCACTTGATCTCCGGCGGCGGAGCGGGCGCGTGGTTGGCGCTCAGATCGGGGAATCGGTCCTTCACCACCGCCGAAGCCGAGGCGAACAGCAGCGCGCGGTCGGCATCGGAAAGCGACGCGGCGGGAATCGTGAACACCCGGTCGTCGAGCCCCTCCGGAACCTTCCCCGCGGAATCCGCGAGCACGATGAAGTTCGTGAAGAATCCCTTGTGGTTCCAGTAATCGCGGGCCTTCAGCAGTTCCCGCGTCAAGCCGCTGTCCCAGGGTCCGCAGACCACCACCTGCGGCCGGTCGCGCGGGATGCGGTGCTTGCCGAAGAAGGCGTTGGCGTCGGCGTCGGGAGCGATTCCAATCTTTGCCGGAACCAAACTCCGACATCCGTAGTACATCGCCGCCGCCAGCGACTGGAAGCGCTCGGCTTCGGCGGGATCGATCCCCAGCCTTCCCTGCAACGCGAGTTCCGCGGCACCGGCATCCTGCAGCACCCGGTCGAGATCCGCCACGGTGCGATGCCGCTTCCCCATCTCCGCCGCGGCTTCCCGTGTTTCGGCGATGCCGGTGACGAAGCCCAGCTCGCGCTCCTGACCCACCGCGAACTCCATCACCACGCGCAAGCTCAGGCAGGGATCGAGCACGTTGCCGACGGTGCCGGACAGCCGTTCGTCTTCCATCGCCCGCGGGTCCGACAAGTCGCGGCCGCGGCCGATGAAGCGCAGCCGGTCGGTCTCCCATCCGCTCGCGGCGGCCCCGGCAAGCGCATGGAACAGGCAGGGCCATGTTTCATCCGCCCCGCGCGGCCGGCGCTCGGCGAGCAGCATCGAGTTCGTCGCGTCGCAGCTCGTCTGCACGAACAGCTTCGAGAACGCCGGATGCCCGAGGTCCTCGCCTTGCCACGTGAGCACGGCTTCGAGGAAACTCGTCACTTCGATCCGCCGCGGCCGTCCGGAAAGATTGCGCAGGTGAAGGCGCCGGATCTCAAGGTCATCGGCCGGCGACACCGCGACATCCAGCCGCGCGCGGATGCCTTCGCATTCGTTCACGATGCTGAACACGCCGGGAACGTCCGACGACTCGTAGGCAAGCGAAGGCACTTTCAGCGGCTGCATTGCGGCCGACCAGGTCGCGCCGCCATCGAGGTCGCGGAGGTAGATGAACTGCCCTTGCGCGTCCTCCACCGGATCGCCGCTCCAGCGGTTCACCGCATGGCCGTGCCGACGCGATTGCCCGGTGCCGGCGGCGCCGAGGAAGACATGGTAGCGGCCGTTCGACAGAAAACGGGCGTGGGGAGTCGGGAGCTGCGGGTCGGGTTTCATGGCGGGGAGATTTGAGGATTGGGGAAGGATCGGTCGGATCAGATCAAGATGGCCCGGGATCAAAACTCATGCGGACGGTCGCCGGCAGCACGCGGATCCGGACTTCATCGGCCGCGAACTTCTTCAAGGTCCGGCCGTTGACCGTCACCGAACGGATCGGCCCGGGAAGCGGAGGACGCAGCACGAAGCCGCCACGCGGAGCGTGGACCTCACCGCCGATCTCCAGCACGAGTTCCGTGTCGAGCGTCATCGAAAGGTCCAGCGCGCCATGCCAGGTTCGCAGTCCCTTCACCGCGACCCCGCCCTCCAGCCATTCCAAAGGAACACCCGCGCCGATCACCAGCGCATCATCCGACTCGCGCTCGAAGGCGAACAGGCTGGCGAAGGCGAGCATGAACTCGGCGGCGATCCAGGTGTGCGGCACATCGCCGAGGTGGCCCGGGCTGCGCGGGTCGCGCCAGGAAATCTCCGGCCACTGATTCCATGCGCGTGGTCGGCGGTCGGCGAGGAAGACTTCTAACACCTCGTTCGCCTCCGCCCTTTTGCCGAGCCGCACCAACGCGCCGATGATCCGGATCTCGTAAGCGGTGTAGTTGTTCCACTCCATCGCTCCGGAGTGCTTGCGGCGGAAGTCGTGGACGAAGAGATCGAACATCGCGTCGAGCGGCTGCCGCGGCAGATCGTCCATCGCTTGCAGCAGGCTGATCGCGTTCGAGGTTGCCGTCGGATCGAAGTCCGCCCACTCGACCGAACCCGGGATGTAGTTCAGGCCCTTCGCCTCGATCACCGCGAGGATCGACGCATGCAAGGTCGCCCGGAACCACAGCGCCTGCTCGTTGAAGAAATCCGCATCGGCCCGCTTGCCCAGCGTGGCTGCGATCTCCGCCGCATCGAGCAAGCCGCGTAAACCCCAGAAGTCGTCCCAGTAGGAATACACCGGATGCGCGAGGTAGCCTTCGTGGCTGGCGGACTCGGGCAGCAGGCCGTAACGGTTCACCTTGTCCGGCTCGCTGTACTCCGCGGTCAGTCGCTCCGCACGGAGCTTGACGACGAACCTCGCCGCTTTCCTCACATGGGGCCAGAGGTCTCTGAGAAAGCCCTTGTCACCGGTGAATCGGAAACTTTCCGCGACGCCGTGGATCAGTTGTCCGTGGCTGTCGTGCTCGACCAGCCAGTCGGGTCCACTGCGATCGACGCAGCACGGCACGAAGCCATCCTTCCGCTGATACGGTGCATACCAGCGGATGAAGTCCGGCAAAGCGCGCAGGTCGCCGTTGCGCAGCAGCGCCGCACCCATGATCACGCCGTCGCGGATCCACGAGCGGGTGTAGCGCCGCGGTCCCGGCTGGAGCGCGGGACCGTCGCGGTTGATCAGGATTTGCCCGGCGGCAGTCTTGAAAGTCCGGGCGGCCTCGCGCGCCGGACCGGCCGGCATTTCGAAGACGACGCCCGACAGCCTCGACCGCATCTCACGCAACGCCTCGTCAAAGGCCGCCGCGCCATCGGCCGGCACCCCGGCTTTGCCGTTCGGCATCGCAAGGAAGACCTCGCGCGTTTCGCCGGCGGGTATCGTCAGGTCGAAGCGCAGCGCAGCCGAAGCACAGCCCGAGACATCGCGCGCCGCGGTCTGCGTCGGAAAATTGCCATCAGCGAGATCGCTCGTGATCACCCCCTGCTCGAAGCTCGCCGCACCGAAACCCGCAGGCTTGTTCAAGGGCAACACCGTCCGTTCGCGGTTCACCACCACGCGGTCCTTCTTCCATGCGATCTCCCGGATTTCGCTCATCCCGCCGAGCCCCTGCCAGCCCTGCCACGGCGGCGTGACCTGAAAGGGCCGGATCGCGACGAAGAGCGTCACCTTGCGGGCGGCGGCGGACCTGTTAGAGACCCGGTAGCGGGTGAGGCTCACCGCGTCCTCGCCTTCCCCGCAACCGCAGACCGTCGTTTGCAAGGTCCAGTCTTTCAGCGACCAGCGCGCCGAGGGGATCGGCAGCTCGCCGTCTTCCAGCGTCACCGTCCGCCGCGCGTCGGCCCAGGTGAGGAGCTTGCGGCCGTCGTGCAGGAACGGCTCCAGCGTGAAGCCGCCCTTGAAGGGTTCGACCAACCCTTCCTCGTTGATCAGCGCGCAGCTCAGTCCGTCGGGAACGCCGGCGCAGGTCCAGTAGCTCTGCTCGCGGCTCAGGTAGCGCGGGAAATGGCCGCGCGGATGAGCCGCGGCGACCTGGTGGAAGAAATCGATCGTGCTGCGCGAGAACTCGAAGGGCTTCACCGCGATCCGCCGGATGCCGATGCCCGGCGTGTCGAAGGCCAGCCGCAGGTGCCGCGACTCGGCCACCGGCAGCGGGATGAAACTCCGCGGCCCCCGTGAATCCTTCGCCCGGTGGAGCGTCCGCCACTTCACGCCGTCGTCCGATGCCTGAACGTGGAAGGCCCGCGCCGCCGGCTCCGGCTCCCAGTCGATGACCAGTCCGCCGTATTCGCGGACTTCGTGGAAATCGAGAGCGAACACCGGCGCGGCATCCTTCGCCGCCGCGCGCCACGAACCCTTCGTGCCGAGGACCGATGAGGGCTCGCTTCCTCGAACAGACGACGATGCGCTCACCGCAGGCTTCTTGCGGATCGTCCGGTCCTGGAAGCGCAAGTCCTCGATCCAGATCGTGCCTTTCCCGCCCGGTGGTGCGCTGAGCACGAACTCGATCGCACCGAGCCGCTGCGGCGTCCCGCCGCCGGCCGGGCCCCACGCGAAGCCGATGCGGCTGCCGCGGAGCACCAGCTCGCGGGCCTGCTTGCCGAACGCGAAGGCCGGCTCCTGCCAGCGCCAGACGTTCTTCCCCGAGGGATCCGCCAGCTTGAACTCGAAGGTGTTTTTCGGCGCCGCGCCGCGCACCCGGAAGGCGAAGGCGTAGTCGTCGGGGATCGCGAACCGGAATTCCTTCCGCGCCACCACGAAACCGCCGCCGCCATGGAAATCGAAGTCGAGCCGCAGCGCGCCGGCTTCCGCGGAGATCTTCATCACCGCCTCGCCCGACGCGAAGGCCTGCCAGCCTTCGGCCGTCGCGAAGTCATCGATCCGGGTTTCCTTCATCGCACGGGTTCCTTTCGCCGGAGGTCCAGCGCCCCATCCTCGTCGCCCCTTTCCGCGGAGGTAAAGCCGATTCCGGCCCGATGGAGTCGATGCGAAGTCTTTGCAAAGAGGGGCGGAGGAGGGTTCTCATGACAACCGCGGCGGGACTCTCCGCTTGAACCGGCCGGATCCGCGTGCCAAAGTGCTCCCCGACATCAGGAGTGCCCCGACGCAAGACGGGGCCAGCAACCTAGCCGAGACGCCAAGGTGCTTCCGTGAGCCAGTTCACGGGATGAGGGAGCGGGACCAGACAGACCCGCCCAACAACAGTCTCCCCGGAATTTTCCGACGCCCGTCCCGATGTCAAAGGAACGGGCGTTTCGTTTTTCCCGGGTCCCGGTGTCGCCCCGCATCCCCGAACGACACCTCATGAACACGATCTGTCTCTCCACCCGGCAGCACTGCCCGAATCCGCTCCACCACCTTTGGAACAACCACGGCGTCTGGTGGTTCCACGGCACCTTCCACCTGCCCGACGGCACCCGCGAGCGGAAGCGGGTGAACCTCAAGACCCGCTGCGAACATGAGGCGCGCCGCAAGCGCGACCAACTCATCGCACGGCTCTCCCAACCCCTCCTCCACGCTTGAAACCTCCGACCCGCCTAACTCACAACCTCCGCGAGCGCGATGACAGCGGCATGCCGGCGGGGCGCACCGGCTTCACCGCGGAACAGGTCCCGCCCCTCACCCCATCAGCACGATCGCCAGCACCTGCGCGGACAGGATCCGCAGCAAGGTGGTCAGCGGATAGACGGTGGCGTAGGCGACGGTCGGCGAGTCGCTTCCGGCGACGTTGGTCGCGAAGGCGAGGGCCGGCGGGTCGGTCATGCTGCCGGCGATCAGGCCGCTCAGGTCCATGAAGTTCATCTTCCAGACGACCCGCGCGAAGATCCCGACGGCGAGCAGCGGCAGCACGGTCACCGCCACCCCGGCCAGCAGCCATTGCAAGCCGAGCGGGCTGAAGACGGTGGCGAAGAACTTGGCACCCGCGCTGAGCCCGACCGCGGCGAAGAAAAGCGCGATCCCGAATTCGCGGAAGGCCAGGTTGGTGTTCACCGGCATGTGGAAGACCAGCTTGCCGATGCGTCCCAGCCGCCCTAACAGCAGCGCCACGATCAGCGGCCCGCCAGCCAGGCCGAGCCGCACCGGCTGGGGCAGGCCGGGGAAAACGATCGGCATGCTGCCGAGCACGATGCCGAGGAAGATCCCGGTGAACAGGGGGACGAAATGCGTCTCGTTGAGCTCCTTGAGCGAGTTCCCTAACAGCTTGCCGGCCTTCAGGATGTCCTTCTCGTTGCCGACCACCTGGAGCATGTCGCCGAACTGCAGGCGCAGGCCGGGCACCGCGGTCATCTCGATGTCGGCGCGGGTGACCCGCGAGACGACGACCCCGTAGCGGTTGTCGAGATCGAGCTCCGCCACGGTCTTGCCGAGCACGTCGCGGTTGGTCAGCACCACGCGGCGGAAGGTCACGGCTTCGCTGGCGAGCACCAGGTCTTCGTCGCTGGTGTCGCCGACCACGCGCTCGAATTGATCGAGCCCGCGCGGGGTGCCGACCACCGCGAGCAGGTCTCCGGTGCCGAGCTTCGTCGAGTCGGTGGCGACCAGGACTTCCGACTCACCGGCGTGGCGGACGCGGGAAATGGTCACGCCGGTTTCAAGTCGTCCCGGGATGTTGTCGAGCGTCAGGCCGGCGAGATTCGGATTGGTCACCACGAGCGTTCGGCGCTCCAGCGCTGCGACGCGACGGCGACGGCTGGCGTTGAAGTCGAGGGACTCGGCCGCGGGATCGATGCGGAAGATCTTCTTCAACAGCAGCAGCGTGCCGATGATGCAGGCGATGGCGGTCGGGTAGGTCACCGCATAGGCCAGGGCCGGCAGCGCGCGGCGGTCGGCGGCGAGATCGGGCAGCATCGCGAGGGTCTGGGTCGAGGCCCCGAGCGACGGCGTGTTTGTGGAAGCCCCCGAGAAGATCCCGAGCACCGCCGCGCCATCGAAGCCCGCCAGCCAGCCCGTCAAGGGTGCCGCGAGCGCGCCGAGGATCACGACCGCGGCGGCCAGCGCGTTGAGCTTCACCCCCTGCTGCCGCAGCGCCGCGAAGAAGCCCGGACCGAGCTGGAGGCCGATGGTGAAGACGAAGAGGATGAGCCCGAACTCCTTCACGAAATCGAGCGTCGCGTGGTCCACCGGATTGCCGAGGTGCCCGACCAGGATCCCTGCGAACAGCACGCCCGCGGTGCCGAGGCCGATGCCGCGGAACTTCACGCTGCCCATCGCCATCCCCAGCACGCAGACCAGCGAGATGACCCCCACGGCATGGGCGACCGGCTGGGTGCGGTGAAGTTCGAAAAGCCAGTCCATTTCCACGGGTCAGCAAGGCCCGTGCCGGCGAGGTATATCGCGGCAGCAGGCATCGGGGTTAAGGCCGTTCAAGGCATTGCAGGGAATCCGCGGCGATCCGGCGGAAGGCTCATCGTCCGACCTCGACCAGCGCGGTCCCGGGCAGAAACGGCTCGCCGGCATCGAGGTTCTTGAGATTGGCAACGGTCACGCGGGCGATCTCCGACAGCGCCTCTTTCGTCAGGAAGGCCTGGTGCGCGGTGATCAGCACGTTGGGGAAAGTCAGCAGCCGCGCGAGCTCGTCGTCCTGCAGGATTTGCCCGGAGAGATCCTCGAAGAACACGCCTTCTTCCTCTTCGTAAACATCGAGCGCCACGCCGCCGAGGCGGCCGGACTTGAGGGCCTCGATCAAGGCCGTGGTGTCGATCAGCGCGCCGCGGCTGACATTGATCAGGATGGCTCCGGGCTTCATCAGCTCCAGCGTCTCGCGGCGGATGAGGTGGCGCGTCTCCGGGGTGAGCGGGGTGTGCAGCGAGATCACCTCGGACTCGGCGGCCAGGGTGCGGGCGTCGGTGTATTCCACGCCGTGTTGGACCGCCCAGTCGGCCGAAGGGAATGGGTCGTGGGCCAGCACCCGCATCCCGAAGCCGCGGAGGATTTGCGCCGCGACGCGGCCGATCTTGCCGGTGCCGACGATGCCGGCGGTCTTGCCGTGGAGGTCGAAGCCGACCAGTCCTTGCAGCGAGAAATTGAGGTCGTGCACCCGGTTGTTGGCGCGCGGGATCTTGCGGTTCAGCGCCAGCAGCAAGGCCACCGCGTGTTCGGCGACGGCGTGCGGTGAATAGGCCGGCACGCGGGTCACGGAGAGCCCGAGCTCTTTCGCCGCGGCGAGATCGACGCCGTTGAAGCCGGCGCAGCGTAGCGCGAGATGCCTCACCCCGAGCCCCGCAAGCGCCTCCAGGCAGGAACGGTCGGCATGATCGTTGACGAAGATGCAGACCGCCGCCGCACCCTCCGCCGCCATCGCCGTTTCGGCCGAAAGCCGGAAGTCCATGAAGCGCCAGTCGATGGCGAGGCCCGCGGACGCCTGCTGCAAGTGCTCGCGGTCGTAGGACTTGGTGTCGAAAACAACGGTGCGGATCATCGTGGCATCGCGAGTTGGGCCGAAAGGCCTGCTCCGGTAAAGCCGCATCGTGTTCCGCGGACGGGATGCGGAAGATTTGCAAGGATACGGGGAAACCCGGGGCTCGCCTTCCCGGGCCGATCCGCTTTCATTCCGTGGAAAGCCATGAAACCCCTTCTCGCCCGCCTTCTCCTGCTCGCCCTGCCCGTCCTTTCCGGCTGCGCGAATTTCCGCCACCTCGCCGCCGACATCAAACCGTTCCGCGACGACTACCGGATTGCCGGCATCATCGAGAATGCCGACGACTTTCAGGTCCCGGTCCGGGTGGCGGTGATCGAGTGGGATCGCGCCGACAACAACATCTACTCCGGCGACCGCGTCGAACTCGCGGCGGGCGGGGCCTTCGTCTTCTCGGTCAAGAGCCCGCTCAACCAGCACATCGGGGCCTTTGCCGACAACAACCGCGACGGCCGCTGGCAGCAAGGCGAGCCCGCGTGGATTCACGAGGGCCCGGTGGCGATCGACGGCGACTCGCGGATCACCCGGGTCCGCGGACGCCTCTCGGCCGACACCCCCATGCCGCCGGAACTCGTCGCGGCCGTGGACAAGCTGGTGGCCGGAGGCACCGTCGAGGAAACGATCACCCACCGCGGCGTCCGCTTTGCCGCCGGGGAAATCGTCGACCTCAACGACCCGCGTTTCGCCGCGACCCGCGGCTCGGACGGCCTCTGGACCCCGGCCACGCTGGCGATCCGCCAAGGCTTCGGCATCTATTTCCTGGAGCGCTACGATCCTTCCCGCATCCCGGTGCTCTTCATCCACGGCGCCGCCGGCTCGCCGCAGGATTGGCGCACCGCGATGGAAAGGCTCGACCGCAAGCGCTACCAGCCCTGGTTCTACTTCTACCCTTCCGGCGGCCGGCTCGAGGCCGCGGCGGGCGCCTTGAACCAAGGCGTCGAACTGCTCCACGAGCGCTACGGCTTCCAGCGCCTCGACGTCGTCGCCCACAGCATGGGCGGCCTGGTGGCGCGGCGCTTCGTGGTCAAGAACGTGCTGGAGGACAAGAACGGCTACATCCGCACCTTCATCACCTTCTCGACCCCCTGGGGCGGTCACGAGGCCGCGGCGATGGGCGTCAAATGGGCGCCGACCGCCGTGCCGTCGTGGTACGACATGGAACAGGGCTCGGACTTCCTCGACCACCTCTTCGACCGGAAGCTCAAGGGCAAGGTGAACCACCACCTCTTCTACGGCCACCGCGCCAAGCGCTCCGCCATCATGCCCGCGGAAAACGACGGCACCGTCAGCGTGGCCAGCCAGCTGCGCCCGGAAGCCAAGGCCGACGCCGCCAGCGTGCAGGGCTACGACGAGGACCACGTCTCGATCCTCTCCGCCCGCGCCCCGCTGATGCGGGCGAAGCAGATTCTCGACGCGGCGGATTGAGCCGCTCCGCTGGATGCGGAATCGTAAAGAACCATCGCGGGCCCGGCACCGTGCTCCGGTGGTTCCAACCCGTCGGCAGGCCCCGGAAAAGAGGCCGAACCCGGACCATGGGATGACAATGGTCGGCCGCTTGTCCTATTTTCCTTCCCTCGCCCATTGCTTGGTCCGGGCGTTGTCCCTGATCATCGCCTCCCTTTGTTTCGGGGACCTGGCATTCTTGAGTTCGTAGGCGTGGCTCGCGTCGTAGGCTTTCTCGGACTCGGGGCCGGGGTCGCGGGTTTCGACCATCCAGCGGTCCAGCCGCGCGCGCAGGTCCTCCAGCGTGGACTGGAAAGCCGGATCGCCGGCGAGATTGCGGGTCTCGAACGGATCAGCCTGCACGTCGTAAAGTTCCTCCTTGGGGCGGGTCGGGGAAAACAGGAGCTCCTCCTGAAGCGGGCTCAGCTTGCCCTGGGCGTGCAGCTCGCGGAGCCGGATCACGGTCGGCTTGGCGTCCTTGTAGGCGCTGGGCTGCAACATCGGCCGCAAGGGGTGGAAATTGCGGATGTATTTGAACCGTTCCGTCCGGACGCTCCGGATGCGGTCCACCGTCACGTCACAGCGGTCGCGCGCCGCGAAGACGGCATCGCGCTTCCGGTAGTCCTTCGCAAGGAGGTCGCGGCCCTGCATCCACGGGGGAACCGGGATACCGGCGGCGGCGAGCGAGGTTGCCGCCATGTCGATGTGCTCGATGAGGTCGCCGCGGACGGCCCCGCGGGCCACGCCGGGACCGCGCACGATGAAGGGCGTGCGGATCCCCTCGTCGTAAAGGAACTGCTTCCCCCGCGCATGGCTGATGCCGTTGTCGCCCATGAGGATGATGAACGTCTGGTCAAGGATGCCCTCGGTTTCCAAACGCCGGAGAATCGAGCCGACCTGAAGATCGCAGAACCGGATGCAATCGAGATACTGGGCCCAATCCTCCAGCAACACCGGATCGCGCGGATAACAGGGCGGCAGCGTGACATCCTCCGGCCTGGTCAGCGTGCCCAGCGCCTTGGGAGCCGCTTCACGATACCAGCGGCCGTTGTCATTGCGGTTCTTCCCGCCCCAAAGCTGGAGCTGGGCGAAGAATGGCTGGCCGGGTTGGCGCGCCGCCCAGTCATTGGCGTCGTAGATCTTCGGGTCCCACTCGAAATTATAGTCGGTCTTCCCGATCCCGTCTCCCTTGGACGGATAATTGCCGTTGGAAGCGTGATACCCGGCGCGCCGGAAGAGGGCGGGCACGGGTTCCACACCGGCGGGGAGATGGATCTTCTCGGTGCCCCTCCCGCTGCGGTGATGATGGGCGCCGATGGTCGTCTGATACATCCCGGTGATCATGGCGGAACGAGACGGCGAACAGACCGATGCCGTGAGAAAGGCGCGGTCGAACTTCGTTCCCTCGCGGACAAGGCGGTCGATGTTCGGCGTCTCGATGGCCTTCTCCCCATGACACGGCAATTCCGCTCCCACGTCGTCCATGATGATCCAGAGGATGTTGGGCCTTGCCTGCGTGACCGTTGCACCGGCTGCCCGGATCGCGGCGGAAAAAGCGACCAGCAGGATGCCGAGGATCACGGGAAGCGGTTTCATAAAACCATGGTTGTCGGGACGGAAGGAAGCATCACCGAGGGGTTCTAGGGTTCGGACGGATGTTGATCCAGATTGAAAAGCCGCGGCGAGGCGGCGGGAAAGCCTTGGTCGAGAAAATGTTCTCCGCCTTCCGTGTCCGCTTCGGGCCGAAGCGCAAGGTTCTTGAAGACGCGGTCTTCGTCAGCGAGCCGGGAACCAGCCATTTCCTGCAGGGAATTTCGGGCACCCCGCGCCGGAAGGCCGGCTTTCCCGTCCAGCGCTTGACCGACCGCGAACTCGAGTTCGTCGAACACATCGGCCGGGGCAAGGGAACCCGCGAGATCGCCTCGGTGCCGGGAATCGGCCCGCGGACCGTCGATGCCCACCGCACGCCCATCCGGGAAAAAGTCGGACTCGGAGACGGCAACGAACTGGTCCAGTTCGCGGCGCGCTGGGTCGAGTCGCTGCCAGTCGACTGGCCGGCGCCCCACAAGCTCCGGTGCGGCAGCGGCCCTCCGGAGCGCCTTGCTGCAGACGCAACTGGTTCATTGACACGGTGTTCGTCACCGCTAGCCTCGCGCGTCCGCGCCCGGGGGCCCGGCGTTTTTTCGTCGTCCCCACGCGCTTTCCCACAGCTAAACCACTCCACGAACTACCGATGGCTACCGTGAAAAAGTCCGCGAAAAAAGCGGCCAAGAAAGCGCCCTCCGCCAAGGGCACCAAGTACGTTTACACCTGGGGCAACGGCAAGGCCGATGGCAACGGGTCGATGAAGGCCCTCCTCGGCGGCAAAGGCGCGAACCTCGCGGAAATGACCCGCATCGGCCTGCCGGTGCCTCCGGGATTCACCATCACCACCGAAGTCTGCACCTACTTCTACGCCCACAAGAAAACCTATCCCGCCTCCCTGCAGGCGCAGATGGAAGCCGGCGTGAAGAACATGGAGAAGATCATGGGCTGCAAGTTCGGCGACGCCAAGGGCCTGCCCCTCCTCGTCGCCGTCCGCTCCGGCGCCCGCGACTCGATGCCGGGCATGATGGACACCATCCTCAACCTCGGCCTCAACGACGACACCGTGAAGTCGCTCGCCGCCGCCACCAAGAACGAGCGCTTCGCCTGGGACTGCTACCGCCGCTTCATCCAGATGTACGGCGACGTCGTGCTCGGCGTGCAGAAGACCGAAGGCGAGGACCACGAGCCCTTCGAAGTCGTGATCGAAGGCTACAAGCACGAGAAGTATCACAAGGACATCGTCGACTCCGACCTCACCGCCGCCGACCAGCAGGAGTTGGTCAAGCGCTTCAAGGCGCTGGTCAAGGAGCGCACCGGCAAGGGCTTCCCGACCGATCCCTGGGAGCAGCTCCGCGGTGCCGCCGGCGCCGTCTTCGGCTCCTGGATGAACGACCGCGCGATCGTCTATCGCCGCAAGTACAACATCCCCGCCGAGTGGGGCACCGCCGTCAACGTGCAGGCGATGGTTTACGGCAACACCGGCAACACCTCCGGTTCCGGCGTGGCCTTCACCCGTAACCCCGCCAACGGCGTGAACGAGTTCTACGGCGAATTCCTCGTCAACGCCCAGGGCGAGGACGTCGTCGCCGGCGTCCGCACCCCGGAGCCCGTCGCCCTCATGAAGAAGGCGATGCCCAAGCCCTTCGCCGAGCTGATGAAGGTCCGCGCCATCCTCGAGAAGCACTTCAAGGACGTGCAGGACGTCGAGTTCACCGTGCAGGAAGGCAAGCTGTTCATGCTGCAGACCCGCAACGGCAAGCGCACTGCCGCCGCCGCGCTGAAGTTCTCGATGGACATGGTCAAGGAAGGCCTCATCGACTGGAAGACCGCCGTGCTCCGCAACCCGGCCGACCAGCTCGACCAGCTCCTCGCCCCGATCTTCGACATCGCCGATGTCAAGAAGGCCAAGGAACTCGCCAAGGGTCTCCCCGCCGGTCCCGGCGCCGCTTCCGGCAAGATCTACCTCAACGCCGACCGCGCCGCCGCGGCCGAAGCCAAGGGTGAAAAGGTCCTCCTGGTCCGCAACGAGACTTCCCCGGAAGACCTCCGCGGCATGATCGCCGCCGAAGGCATCCTCACCGCCAAGGGCGGGGTTTCCTCGCACGCCGCCCTCGTCGCCCGCCAGATGGGCAAGGTCTGCGTCTGCGGCGCCGCCGCGATCGAGATCGACTACGACAAGCTCACGGTGAAAGCCGCCGGCCAGACCTTCAAGGAAGGCGACTACCTGTCGATCGACGGCACCTCCGGCACCGTTTACGCCGGCGAGCTGAAGACCGCTCCTTCGGAAATCATCACCGGCATCGTCAGCGGCGACAAGGCCGCCAAGAAGACCGAGAAGTTCAAGAGCTTCCTCCAGCTCATGGAGTGGTGCTCGCAGGCGACCAAGCTGGCCGTCCGCACCAACGCCGACACGCCGGAGCAGACCCGCATCGCCCTCGCCTTCGGCGCCACCGGCATCGGCCTGACCCGCACCGAACACATGTTCTTCGAAGGCGACCGCATCGACGCGATGCGCGAGATGATCCTCGCCACCACCGTCGAGGCCCGCAAGGCCGCCCTGGCCAAGCTGCTGCCTTACCAGCGCGAGGACTTCACCGGCATCTTCAAGGAGCTCAAGGGCTTCCCCGCCACCATCCGCCTGCTCGACCCGCCGCTTCACGAGTTCCTGCCCCACACCAAGGAGCAGCAGCTTGACCTGGCGAAGAAGATCGGCGTCAAGGTCGAGACCATCATCCAGCGCGTGGCCGACCTCCACGAGTTCAACCCGATGCTCGGCCACCGCGGCTGCCGCCTCGGCATCGCCTACCCGGAGATCACCGAAATGCAGGCCCGCGCCGTCTTCGAAGCCGCCGCGGACGTGGCGAAGAAGAAGATCCCGGTGAAGCCCGAGGTGATGATCCCGCTGGTCGGTTTCAGCAAGGAGTTCGACCTTCAGGCCGAGATCGTCCACCGCGTCGCCAAGGAAGTCATGGCCGAGAAGAAGGTCACCTTCGAATACCAGGTCGGCACCATGATCGAAGTCCCGCGCGGCGCGCTCACCGCCGACGAGATCGCCAAGGGCGCCGAGTTCTTCAGCTTCGGCACCAACGACCTCACCCAGACCGCGCTCGGCATCAGCCGCGACGACATGGGCGCGTTCCTGATGCCCTACATCGAGAGCGAAGTGTTCGCCAAGAACCCCTTCGCCACCCTCGATGCGACCGGCGTCGGCCAGCTTATGCAGACCGCCGTCACCAAGGGCCGCAGCACCCGCCCGAACATCAAGCTCGGCATCTGCGGCGAGCACGGCGGTGATCCGGACTCGGTGAAGTTCTGCCACAAGCTCGGCCTGAACTACGTGTCCTGCTCGCCCTACCGCGTCCCGGTCGCCCGCCTCGCCGCCGCCCAGGCCGCGATCGAGGAAGGCAAGGCCGCCCCTGCTGCGAAGAAGGCCGCGAAGAAGGCTCCTGCCAAGAAGGCCGCCAAGAAGGCCGCGAAGAAGAAGTAAGCGGCAACGCTGACTTCCGAAGAATCCAAAGCCGCCCCGGGAAACCGGGGCGGCTTTTCTTTTCCCTCCAGCCGGCCGTGCTAGGCTCCCCGCCCATGACCCGCCTTGTTCTCGCCCTCCTGCTTTTCCCCGCCCTCGCCCTCGCCGACTTCGCGGAGGACTTCAAGACCACCCGCGCGACCAAGGACCACGCGGCGATGGTGAAGCTCCTCGAATCCGCGGCGAAGACCGAGGCGGACAACCCCGAATACTACGCGCTCGCCTCCAACTACTGGTGGAGCTTCGCCGGCGAGATCAACCTTTCCACCAAGCCCGCCGCCAAGGGCGAACCCTCGATCCGCGACAAGGACAGCGGCGAGGAAGTCGGCAGCATCAGCACCAACGGCGACCTCGATCCCTCGCTGCGGAAGAAAGCCGTCGACCTGACCGGCACCGGCTTCGCGAAGTTCCCCAGGCGCCTCGACATCGGCCTCGGTCATGCCCACGTCCGCTTGAAGACCGGCGACGCAAAGGGTGCCGTCGCCACCCTGCGCCAGATCCTGAAGCTGGCCGCCACGCCCGGCAACGAGTTCCTCTGGACCGCCAACGCCCCGCTGCCCGCACCGGCCGGCGAGTTCCTGCCCGAAGCCATCCAAGGCTACACCGCGCCGCTGTTCCAGGCGGAGACGGAGGAGTCCGACGCCCTGTGCAAGGAGCTGCTCGACGCCACCGTCGCCGCCTTTCCCGAACACCCCTATGCCTACAACCTCCTCGCCGCGCTGGCCGATGCGAAGGGCGACAAGGAGGAGTCCTATCGCTTCCTCAAGCTCGCCGCGGAGAAGGCGCCGGAGGACGTGCTGATCCTGAACAACCTCGCCGACGCCCACCGCGACCGCGGCAAGAAGGAGGAGGCGATCGCGGCCTACGAGAAGATCCTCAAGCTCGACCCCGACGGGGATGCCGCTGCCGCCGCCCGCGAGGAACTCGGGAAACTTCGGGCAACAAGCGCCGAATGACCGGCCGCCGCGGCAAAGGGCGACCGGAAAGCCGGAAATGCCGCGACTTCCCGCTTTGATCGCAGGACGTTGCGGGCCACCGTCCGCCCCATGCACCGCCAGCCGCTTCTCGACCAGCTCGCCGATTACGCCGCGCGGCATCCGGAGGAAGCGGAGACGGTGTCACGCTTCATCGACTTCGTCCGCAGCGAGGGCGATTGCTTCGAGCGCTCGCTCGCCGTCGGGCACGTCACCGGCTCGGCGTGGATCGTGAATGCGGACGGCAGCCAGGTGCTGCTCACCCACCACCGCAAGCTCGACCGCTGGCTCCAGCTCGGCGGCCATGCCGATGGCGATTCCGACGTGCTCGCGGTCGCCTTGAAAGAGGCCCGCGAGGAATCGGGGCTGGACGATTTCGAAGTGGTGCGCCCCGGCATCTTCGACCTCGATATCCACCCGATCCCCGCGCGGAAAAGCGACCCGGAGCACCTCCACTACGACGTCCGCTACTTGCTCCGCGCGACCGGTGCCACGGACTACGTCGTCAGCGACGAATCCCACGACCTCCGCTGGGTGGCGCTCGACGAGGTGACGACGCTCACCACCGAGGACTCGATGACCCGGATGGTGCGGAAAACCCCGGGCTTGTGATCCGTCCTGCCGCGGGAGATAAGCCGAGCTGTCATGAAAATCGACTTCGGCGACGTCTTCGCCAGCGGCATCGGCTGGCTGCTCAAGCAGCTCTTCCTCTTCGCCGGGTCGATCTGGCTCGGCTGCTCGATGGGCGCGGCCGCGTTGAACGCGGGAGAACTGTCCGCCGGCGGTAAGGCCGAGTTCGGCCTGATGCTCGTCAGCCCGGTGCTGCTGCTCACCCTCTGGCTGATTCCCAACCTCCTCTTCCTCGGCGCCGCCATCTACTGGTTCATCCGCAACGAGACCCACACCCCGCTGGCTTGCGGGATCCTCGCCGGCGTCGAAGCGCTGGTCGCCGTGGCCGGGTGGGTGCGCCTCTTCGACGGCGAATGGCTGCCGATCAGCGTCGCGTGGATCACCTGCGTCGTGCTGATCGTCATGATGGGCACCGGCCTCTGGTTCCTCCACCAGTGGCAGATGAACCGCTGGGCCGGCGAGATTGCCGCGCTGAAAGCCGAGAACGCGATGCGCCGCGCGGAATTGGAGCAGAAGTTCGGCACCAAGAGCTCCAGCGCCGACGAACTCGGCTTCGATTGAACGCGGCACGAAAAAGCGGCGCGCCCCGGAGGACGCGCCGCTTGGGAAGGTTCGGGACCGATCAATGATCGATCTTGACCGGCTTGTAACCGCCGATGCCCTTGAAGTAGATCATCAGCAGCAGGAAGATCACCGCCATCGTTGCGGGGATGTAGGCATCAGCCTTCAGCGTCTTGCGGTCGCCGATGATGCTGGCCTCCGCGAGGGCCTTCTGGTCGGCCGTCCGCTCTTCCGGTTTGGCGGTCTGGGCGGCGGAAAGCTTGGTGCCGTCGAGGCCGGTCACCGGCTCAAGGAACAGGAAGGAGCTCGGCTTCTCCGCCTTGTTGGCCTCGTAGACCGCCGGTGCGTTTTCCTTGAGATGCTCCACGGTGTAGCGGTCCTTCGCATAGCCGAGGCCGGGGCCGCCCAGCAGGCCGGCGGACATCATGCCGATACCGCCCATGATCGACATGGCGATGGCACCGGTGCGGGGGAAGCGGTCGCCCACCACCGCGAGCATGGTCGGCCAGAAGAAGGTCTTGCCGAGCGCATAGACGGAGAGCGCGACGAGAGCACCCACGAAGGTGGTGATGCCGCTGACCATGTTCAGGCCGATCACGGCGAGAACGGCGCAGATCAGCAGGAGCCCGACGGGGGAGATCTTCAGCTTGCTCTCGATGAAGTGGGCCGAGAAGCGCAGGGCGAACATCAGCATCGAGGTGAAGACGAAGAGGATCTTGCCTTGCTCCGGCGTCAGGATGTTGCCGGTGATGTTCTGGATCCAGCCGTCGGTGCCGAGTTCAACCGCACCAACCAAGGCGTGGGCGATGAAGAGGACGAACAGGAGAACCGAGCCGACAGAGAACTTGGTCAGGACGCCGACAACGACCAGCAGCGCGATGCCGATGCCCCAGGCGGCGCCTGCGGGCAGCTTGAGAGCGTCTTCGAAGAAGAGGACGAGGAGATAGCAAGCCACGGCCGAACCGAGGATCCCGACCTCCTTGAGCATGTCACCGACCTTGAGGCCCTTCTCGGCGGCTTCCGATTTCGGGAAGCTCTGGCCGAAGAAGGCGAACCCGTAGAGCAGGGTGGGGATCAGGAACAGGCCGAGCTGGATTTTCCAGCTGACACCCTGGGCGCCGAGGGTCCAGCCGATCAGGCCGCCGATCACCATGCCCGCCGGCCATGAGGCGTGGAGGATGTTGAGGTAGTGGGTCCGGTTGTTCGGGAAAAGGGTCGCGACCAAGGGGTTGGCGACGGCTTCAAGCGTGCCGTTGGCCAGGGCGAAGACGAAGGTGCCCCAGTAGAGGAACATGTAGGCGGTTTCCTGAGCCTGACCCTTGCCCGCGGCGAAGGTGATGAAGGCCGAGAGCACGTGGAACAGGAACGCGGCGAAGACCAGCTTGCCGTAGCCGATCTTATCGACGACCACGCCGCCGATGATGATGCCGAAGCAGAACCCGGTGAAACCCGCTCCACCGATGGCACCCAGCTGGGCACCGGTGAAGCCGAAGTCCGCGGCCCAGTTGGCAAGAATGCCACCCCGGACGCCGAAGCCGATGCCGGCGGCGAGGATGGCGAGGAAGCCTGCCCAGAGCAGTCGCTTGGCGTTGTGCGCGATTGGCTCGTCGCTGAGTGTTGTCGTCATGGTTTTTCTAGGGAAGTGGCGGTCTGTCTAACGGGGATTACGGGGCATGGCAAGCATGCGGAATGGCAGCGGGAAACGGATTTCGGGGCGGGTTCCTTTCGGCGATGTCGCAATCGTCCACCGCCGGGCATCGGACCGGTAACCGGGAAACCGCCGAGGGGTGCCTCGTGGAGTGCGACGGCACGACGTCGCTTTGGCTCGGGGTGAAGCCCGGCTCTCCCCGTCGGCCGCGGACCGGCCGGGCGGGAAATCCGTGGCCGGGAGAAGAAAGCGGCCGCCCCCGGAGCGAAAGCCGCGTCGTGCCATAGCACTCCACGAGGCACGAAAAAGCCCGGCTCCCTCGCGGGGGCCGGGCTTTCCGGGAAAAACGGATCTTACTTCGAGGAAGACACGTAGCTCGCTTGGGCGGCGCCCTTCTTGAGCTTCTTCTGCTTGATCCAGCTCATCGTGGAACGGAGCTTCTCACCGGTCTTCTCGATCGGGTGGGCGGCCTCGGCCTTGCGGATGGCGTCGAACTTCTTGTAGCCGCCGGTGGTGGCCTCGGCGATCCACTCCTTGGCGAACTTGCCGGACTCGATCTCCTTGAGCTGCTTCTGCATCCGCTTCTTCACGCCGGCGTCGATGATCTTCGGTCCGACGGTGACGTCACCCCACTCGGCGGTCTCGGAAATCGAGAAGCGCATGCCGGCGATGCCGGACTCGTTCATCAGGTCGACGATCAGCTTCAGCTCGTGGAGGCACTCGAAGTAGGCCATTTCCGGCTGGTAGCCGGCTTCGACCAGCACTTCGAAGCCCGCCTTGACCAGGGCGGAAGCGCCGCCGCAAAGGACGCACTGCTCGCCGAAGAGGTCGGTCACGGTTTCCTCGCGGAAGTTGGTTTCGAACACGCCGGCACGGGTGCAGCCCACGCCGCGGGCCCAGGCGAGCGCGATGTCCTTGGCCTTGCCGTCGGCATCGTTGTGCACGGCGATCAGGCCGGGCACGCCCTTGCCGTCGACGAACTGGCTGCGGACGGTGTGGCCCGGGCCCTTCGGCGCGACCATGATGACGTTGACGTCCTTGGGCGCTTCGATGGTCTTGAAGTGGACGGCGAAGCCGTGGGAAAAGAGCAGGGTCTTGCCCTTGCTGAGGTTCGCGGCGATGTCCTTGTTGTAGACCGAGGCGATCTTGGTGTCCGGCACGGCGACGAAGATCACGTCGGCGGCCTTCACGGCGGCGGCGGTGTCCATGACCTCGAAGCCGAGCTTCTTGGCGACTTCGCGGGACTTCGACTTCGGGTAGAGGCCGATGATGACCTTCAGCCCGCTGTCCTTGAGGTTGAGGGCGTGGGCGTGTCCCTGGGAACCGAAGCCGATCACGGCGAGGGTCTTCTTCTTGAGCGGCGTGAGCGTCGCGTCCTTGTTGGTGTAGATCTTCGCGGCCATGGCGATGAGGTGTCTGATGGTGGAACGCCGGAGCCTCCTGGCCGCGGCGGGCGGACACGCTGGACGCTTGATTACAAAGGGTCAAGCGCGCGGTTTGACCGCAGGCGGGGCCGGCCTCAGCCCTCCTCGACGTAGCCCTTGCCGGTCTTCTCGGCGATCAGCTTGGCCATTTCCCGTGCGGCCCGTGCTTCGTCGGCGAAAGTCTTCACCTGGGTCTGCCCCGACGTGCCGATGCGGCCGAAGCGGATGTGGATCTCATTTCCCTCCTGCGCCACCGCCCAGAACTTGCGGGAGTTCCCGCCGGTGAACTCGAAGCGCCGGCCGGGGCCGGCGGGCGACGAAGCTTGGGCGGGAGCGGGTTCCGGCGGGGCGGGCGCAGGTTCCACCTCGGCCGCGGGGGCTTCGATTTCCTGCTCTTCCAAATCGGCGATCTCGCGGCGGAGCAGGCGCTCGATCCGCTCCAGCACGGCGCCGGGTTCGTGCCACCAATCCTTCGCCGTGACCACCGCGACCTGCCAGCCGAAGGCCCGCAGGATGCCCGGCCGGGTGTGGAAGCGCTCCAGCACGTCGGCTGCGCCGCCGCCTTCGATCAGCACCGCGAGCTGGTGGCGGTCCGAGCCGGGCTCGCGCACCGCGACGTCGCAGCGGAAGCGGCTTTGCCCCGCATCCGTCACGGCCGTCCAGCCGCGGCGGACCAAGGCGGCGGAAATCTGGCCCGCGAGGAGGTTGCCGGACTCTTTGACGAGTGATTTCCGCTTGAGCGGGTTCAGGCCATCGAGCACCTGCCGCGCCATCGCCACCTCGCCGCGCGACAGGCTTTCGGCGTAGTGCAGGAAGTTCTTCAAGGCCCGTGCGCCATCGTTGTAGTCGTTGGTGATCTGGTGGTGGCGGATGCTGCTGACCAGCACCATGTGATGGCGGGCCCGGCTGAAGATGACGTTGAGCCGCTTCTCGCCGCCGCGCTGGTTGATCGGGCCGAAGTTCATCCGCATCCTACCCGCGGAGTCCGGGGCGTAGCAGACGGACATGAGAATGATGTCCCGCTCGTCACCCTGGACGTTCTCCAGGTTCTTCACGAAGAGCCCGCAGAACTGGTCGTCCTCCTCGCGGACATACTCGGCTTCCAGCCGGGTGGCGAAATCCGCATCTTCCGCCGCGAGGGCATCGAGCGCGGATTCGATCTCGCCCTGCTGCGCCTCGCTGAAGGCCGCGATGCCGATGCTGAACTTCGTTCCCGAAACCAGCAGCCCGCGGACCAGCCGTGCGACCACGGCCGCTTCGGTCGAATTACGACGATCCTCGTAGGGAGAATTCTCGCAGCGGAGGTAGCTGACCGGCCGCGAAAGGATTTCCGGCACCAGTTTCGCGGCTTCATCGGGCGTTTCCACGACCAGGTCGCTGCTGTCGGAGATCGAGAGCTGGCGGTCGGGGATCGTGTAGAGTTCGCCGCCATAGAAGGCCGCGTTGCTGAAGCTGATCAGCGACTCGTAGCGGCTGCGGTAGTGCCAGGCGAGCAGCGTGCTCGGCAGGTTGCGCGCGCACTGGGTCAGGAAACTGTCGGCATCCATCAGCACGCTGACCGACTCGCCTTCTTCCTCCACCGTGATCTCGTCCTCCGCATCGCCGGCACTGCTGAAGAAGCTGGTCGGCGGAAGCTGCATCTCGTCGCCGACGACGATGACCTGCTGCGCCCGGTAAGCCGCCGGCACCGCGTCCTCCACCGGGATCTGGCTGGCCTCGTCGAAGATCACGACGTCGAACAAGCCGGTGTCGAGCGGCAGCGTGTCGGACACCGAGAGCGGGCTCATCAGCCAGACCGGCTTGAGGTCGCGCACCACCTCGCCGCTGTCGCCCGCGGCGAGATCGCGGATCGACTTGTAGCGCATCGTCTTGCCGAACTCGTGCTCCAGCTCGCGGCGGCCGGCGGTGTAGCTCTTCTTGAAAACCTTCTGGTCCGCGGTGAGCACCGTCGCCGATTGGTTCGCGAGCTGGACATGTTCGACGAAGCGCTTGCGCACTCCGGCGCGGATCCACCCGGCGTTGTGCTCCAGCCACTGGCGGTGCGCGTTGGCGAGGCGGTCGAGCTTTTGCTGGAGCAAGTGGCAATCGAAGCGCTGAAGGAGGCGGTCCTCGCGGTAGAGCTGCTCCAGGGTCTTGCGGGCGCAGGCGGCTTCGAGCTGCTCCGCGGTGAAGGGCAAATCTCGCACCGCCCGTCGCAGCGCATCCGGCGTCGCGGCGAGATCGCGCAGCGCCGGCAGGAGTTCCGGCAGCGCGTCCATTTCCTCCCGCAGCTCGCGGATCGCCGCGGCGACCGAGGAAAGACCCTGCGAATCCGCGCCGTGGAGCAGTTCGCGGAGGCTGTTCTCCAGCCGCTGGAACCCGGGCGCAAGGGCCGCCAGGGCCTTCACCAGTTCCACGCCCTGATCCGACGACAGCAACTGCGTCCGCAGCGCCACCACCGCAGGAGGAGCTCCGGGATCAGCCAGCGACTTCAGATCGGCACCCAAGTTTGCGGGCTCGTTGCTGGCGAAATCCCGGACAAAACAGGCCTGCACCTCCGCCAGCGCGGCCGCCGCGGCGTGCTCGGCCGAAAGATCTCCAAGCACCGCTTCCCAACTCGGCGCGACCGCATGCTTCGAAAAGTCGTAGCGCGCCCGCAGCACCTTGCGCAACCGCCACCAGCCGGGATTCAAGAAGCCGAACAAGCCCTGCACTTTCGGTGCGAGCGCCAGCGCGGCGGCCGTGTCGTCCGGCGGCAACTTGTCGACCCAGTGACCGGTCTTCGCCCGCTTCGCGTCGAGGTCCCGGCGCTTCGCCTCGTGGTCGGCCCACAGCTTCGCGAACGATGCCGACCGCCCGCTCTTCTCATCTAACAGATCAAGCAGCCCCCGCTCGGCCAGCGGCAGCAGGCGCTGCGAGAACGCGAGCAAGTGGCCGATTTCCGCCAGCGTGTCCCAGTGCTCGACCGGCAGGCCCGTCCGCTGGAGCGCGTCGTCCAGGTCATCGAGACCGCGCTCGGCCTCATCCAGACGCGCCGCCAGTCCATCCAGCGGCGACTCGCGGAGGATCACCGTTTCCCCGAGCCAGCGCAGCGGATGCCGCGCGAACACCGGCTCCGCCCCGAGGTCGCGCAGCACCTCGCCCAGCCGGAGCACCGCGTCGCCGTGCTTCAACCAGTCGTCATAGTGCGGCAGCCGGTCCTCCTCCTCGGCTGTTAGATCCGGGCAAGCACTGCCGTCATGGGTCCCGCGCAGCTCGATCAGCCGGCGCAACAATTCATTCACCGTGGTCCCCGCGCCGGCCGGCTGCGACTGCATCTGGCCGACGTATTTCTCAAGCGCCGCCAGCTCGGATTCCATCGCGCGCAAGGCGGCGCCGCGCTTCGCTCCATCGTGGGTCTCGCTGCCGGCAAGCCATTGCTCGTAGGTCTGCTTGAGGTTGAGGATGAACTCCTTCTTGTCGGTCTGCGAATCGTGGATCAGACAGCACAACTCATCGAGCCCCTGCTGGCGCAAGCGGTGGAACACCACGTCGATCGCGGCGCGCTTCTCACAGACGAACAGCACGCGTTTTCCGCGGGCCACGTAGTCGGCGATGAGGTTGGTGATGGTCTGCGATTTCCCGGTGCCCGGCGGACCCTGGATGATCAGGCTGTCGCCCTGCCTCGACTTCGCGATGGCCCCGACCTGCGTCGCGTCCGCCGCGATGATCAGGTGCTGGTCGGACGGCGGCATCGGCGGCGGCGCGGCATCCTCGACCGGCATCGGCTCGATCGAGAAAACACGGTCGAAGGCCAGGCTCGGCGTGTCGTGCTCAATCAGGTTCGCGTAATCGCGGACCAGCGTCATCTTGCGGTAGCTGAAATTCGCGAGCGTCACCGCGCACAAGTCGAACTCCCACGAGTACGGATTCCCTTCCGCCTCCTCGACCAAAGAGAACATGTTCCGCTCCGTCACCACCCCCGCCATGAACGGCGTCCGCGGCCGCGGCGGCGCACCGGCCAACTCGCGCAGCGGAAGCGGCGAGGGCAGCACCAGCTTCTGGAACATCTGCAAGCCGAGCGGCCGGAAGTCCGCGCGGTCGTAGCTGTAGTCGAGGCTGCCGACGCGCTTCACCTTCCTCCCCTGCCGCGCCATGCGCCGGCGATACTGGTCGAGCCGCTGCCGCGCACGTTCGTGGACGAGCTGGATCTTCGGCTTGTCGGAAAGCGCGAGCGTCACGCTGGGCTCGGTCGCGTGGATCAGCTTGCAAAGGCTCTCGTGAAACGCGGCGAGCGTCGTTTCCCGCAGGTCGATCATCGCCGGCAAATCGAGGTCGTAGAGCTGCTTGAGATGATGGCGCAGCGCCGGGTTCACCTCGGCCTCCGTGCCCTGCGGCTCGAGCGTGTAGTGATCCTTCACGCCCTTGCGTTTCACCAACTCCACCGGCAAAAGCAGCAGCGGCGAGTGGATGCGTTCCTGCGGCGCTTCCTTCAAATTGTTCCAGCGCAGGAACGCGATCACCAGCCGGAGCTGCGAGAAGCCGAACTCCGCGCGACTGCGGCGGGCGTCGCTGATCAGCTTGTCGAGCTGGCCGGGGAGATACGGCGCTTCCTCATAGCGCAGCCATTTCTGCAGCGGCAGCGCGCGGCCGGATCCGATCTCCGCGGCCAGGCTGTCGTGCCAGTAGAGCAGTTGCTCCGGCCGGATGTTCCGGTAGTCGAGCACCAGCGGCACGCTCGCGGTGGTGAGATTCAGCGTCGCCTGCGAGCTCTTGAAATACAGCAGCCGGTTGCGCCGCGAGACCTCGAACAGCCGGTCGCGCAGATGCGTCTGGATGATCCGCCGCCGCCCGCCCTTGGTCGCGGTGTCCAGCCCGGGCAAGGCGAGCACATCGGCATCCACCGGCTGGTCGCGGTAGTGCTCCAGCCGCCGGATCAGCGAGGGAAGATCCTGCGAACGCTTGCCGCGGTGCAGCTCCGTCATCTCGAGGATCACCGCCGCGACCACCGGATGCAGGCGCGGGGCGACGATGAAGAGGTTCGTCCGCGAGTTGGCGAAGCGTTCCAGCTCGTCGCGCTCGGTGAAATCCAGCCCGCAGGCCAGGCTCGCCAGCAGCATGCCGAGCGAGTGGATGTCGGTCAGCGCGTCGTGATGGCCGATCGCGTGCTCCCAATTCGAGTAGCCTGTTAGAAAAACCGGCCGCTTGATTTCGTCGTCCGGCCCGGCGACGTCGAGGTTGGAAACCTTCGAGGTGAAATGCTCCTCGTTCGACTCCCGCCGCAGTTCACCGATCACCTCGACACCGTGGCTGGCGGGCACCTGGAATTGGTAAACCTTGATCGCGTTCGACGAGCCATCGACGCCCTCCGCCGATCGCAATCCGAGCGCCCGGTCCTCATGCAACACCAGCGCCGACAGGCCCCGCAGCGGCGCGACTTTCCCCAGGTCGTGGATGGCCGCCACCTCGCGCATCAGCGGCAGGACCGCCGCGAGAACGTCGTCGACCTCGAAGCCGCCGCGTTCGATGCCCTGCTCGAGGAATTGAAGAAAGGGATGCTCGTTCATGGCTTGGCGGCGGCGAGGATCTCGGCCGATTTCTCCTTCAGGCGCTTCAGGTCCTTTGCTTTCATTCCCAACTCTTTCGCCGCGAGCTTTTCAAAGTGGCTCAGGCATTCGAGTTCGCGCGCCCGCTCGAACGCGGCGGCGACCGGCAGCTCCTCGAGATCCGGGTCCACCGCACAGAAATCCAACATCACCTGGCAGAGGAATTCGCGGCGCGGCTTCGAAAGCGACGCGAGTTCATCGGAGAGCAAGGCATCGTCCGCCGTGCCCTCCGCCGCGAAGTCCGGAAAGTAGAGCCGCGCGTGCGCCAGCACGGCCTCGCTGCGGAACCATTCCGGCCGCAGGTGCCGTGCGAGAAAGCGCTTCGTCAAACGGCTCAGGCTCACCTGTTGCATCAGGTCCAGCTCCTCCAGTCCGTCCGAATCTTCCAACATCCGCGCGATGGCGGCATCGAGCTCGCTGCTTTCCTCCACCCACAACTGCAAGGCCCGGGCCCGCATGAAGGTCTCGGGGTGCGTGAGTTGGTCGGTCTTCGGCTTCGATTTCGAAAAGATCTCCGCCGCCTGCGAAAGGTAGCTCTTCCCGCTGACCTGCGACAAGCCGGTGCAGGTCTTGACCAGGCTGACCACCGCGGTCTCCAGGCAACCGCTTGCTCGATAAGCGCCCCTGTCGGCGAACAACTCGGTCGCCAGACTCCACAGCCGCGCACTCTGCGCATGGCTCGGCTCCGCCTGCGGGTGAGCGGCGGACAGATGAAGGATGCGGTCGGCCAGATAGAAATCCCCGTCGTCCATCTGCCACAGGAGATGATGCGCCAGCTCGTGGCCGATCACCGCCCGCAGCTCGGCCGCGGTCAGCAGCGTGAGGATGGGGCCGGAGAAAATCAGGTGCGCCTCGCCGGGGAGGTAGCAGATCGCCGCGTTGGGCGTGGCATGGCCCTGCGCCTGATAGGCGTGCACCTCGATGTGTGAAAGCCCCAGCGCCTCCTTCGCCGCGGAGATTTCCGCGAACAACTCCGGATGACCCTCCGCATCCATCCGGTAGGTGTCGCGCAGCAACGAAAGCCGGACTTCCTCGGCATCCTGGCTCAGCCGCTCGGCATCGGATTGCCACCGCCACACCTCGCTCTCGTTCGTCTTCAGCCAATCCACCAGCGCCCGGTGCTGCGGCAAGGGTGTTAGAGGAAGGCTCATCTCGCGGCGGATTCAAGCCGGACGGGGCGGCAAGCTCAACTCCCAATCGGTCGCTTCCCGGCGATGGATTCCCCGCGCGCCCCCGTGGCCGCCGGGCTGGCAGGCGAGCCCGCTGGCATCGGCCACGAACAGGTTGGTCTCGGCTATCGCTCATAACGGCTTGAATGTGATCACCCGCCCGGCAAGCTGTCACCGTGCCTCCCAACGCGCTCAAGCTGCTGATCCCTGTCGCCATGCTGGGCCTGCTGCTGTTCGCAGCCTTCAACGGATCTCCGGAGCAGTCCTCCCCGGACGGCAGCCGGGGGGAATCGGCGGGACAAGCCGGCGGCGACCCCTCGCGCCACCTCATCCGGCCCTACGCGGTCGAGGGAAACCAGGTCGCCCTGGCACTGGACGGCGGCGAGATGCCCGTTCCCGGCGGCCAGGTGCCGAGCATCGTCATCGGTACCAACGTGCTGCGGACGGTTCATCTCGCCTGGCCCCACGATTGGACCGACGCCGCCTTCAGGACCCGCTTCAAGAACCTGCAGGACCTCTACGCTTCGAAGGAAGGAGCATCCCTTCCCGCACTGAGGATTTACCTCAATCCCGTCTTTTCCGACGCGGCCGGCGAGGCCCTCCACCGCGCCATGCTCCAGGTCTACTTCCGCAACGAAACGCGGGAGACCTACTTCACCCTCGCGAACGCGATGTGCGACGGCTCCCTTGCACCGGACGCGGCGGCCGTCCGCAAGCGCGTCGAGGAGATCGACCCGATCCTCATCGCCGATTGGGACACCCGCCTGGACTGGCTGGAGAACGACATCGCCAAAACCTTTTCCATCGCCCGGGTCCAGCTGGCCCGCAACGAGGCGATGGTCGGCCGGGACAAGGCCGCCCGGCTCACCTCGATGCATGCCACCTTGGCGGATTCCGCCGACAAGCAAGGAATGACCGCCTTCCTGCAGGATGCCAACGCCAGCCAGATCGGGTGGCTGCATTCCCAACGGCTCCCGGACCCTTGATGTCCGCGGGCGTGCCGGCCGCGAGCCGACGCATCATCATTCTACAATCTAGCAGCTTGGCAAAGCCTCGCCGGCATTCCACCATGTCCACCCGCGAGACGCTCCAGCCCCCCCGTGAAACCGGGCGGCCTCCGGAAAGAGCACTCATGAAAATCATCATCGGATCCGACCACGCCGGCTTCACCTACAAGCGCGAGATCATCGCCCAACTCCGCGCCAAGGACATCACCGTCGTCGATGTCGGCACCGACTCCGAAGCCCCGGTCTCCTCCATCCCCTTCGCCCGGGAGGTCGCGGAAGGCGTGGCTTCCGGCAAATTCGAACGCGGCATCTTGGTCGGCGGCTCCGGCAACGGAGAGGCGATGGCCGCCAACCGCCACAAGGGCGTCCGCTGCGCCCTCTGCTGGAACGCCGATTCCGCCAAGCTCGCCCGCCAGCAGCAGGACGCCAACGTCCTCGCCTTGGGCGAGCGCCTGCTCGACCTGCGGACGACGCTCGCCATCCTCGAAGCCTTCCTCAATACCGCCTTCGACGAAATCCGCTTCGAGGAGCGCGTTGCCGAGCTGGACGCATGAACCCCGACCTCGCCGAGACCGAGCGCTTTTTCCACCGGAAGATCCCGCTGACCCGGGCGATGGGAATCCGGGTCGAGGCCTGCGACGGGCACGGCCTGGTGCTCACCGCCCCGCTCGAGGCGAACCACAATCACCTCGGCACCGCGTTCGGCGGCAGCCTCGCCGCCCTCGCGACACTGGCGGGCTACGGCCTGCTGTGGCTGGAGCTCGGCGACCGCGACGCGCACATCGTCGTCCGCCGCAGCGAGCTCGACTACCGGCATCCGGTGACCGGCACGCTTCGCGCGATCTGCCATCGTCCGCCTGAAGCGGAACTCGGGCTCTTCCGGAAGACCTTCGCGAAAGCCGGCAAGGCGCGCATCCGGCTCGAAGTGAGCGTCGAGGAAGCGGGCCGGGTGTGCACGGCGTTTTCGGGAACCTTCGTTGCGATCCGATGAGCGCCGAGACCCTCGCCCGCCTTCGCGCCGGAAAACTCGCCGGCAGCACGCGGCTCGACCTTTCCTGCGGGCTCACGGAGTTTCCCGGGGAGATCCTCGACCTCGCCGACTCGCTGGAGGTCCTCAATCTCACGGGCAACCGGCTCTCGGACCTGCCCGACGACCTGCCGCGCCTGAAGAAGCTGCGGATCCTCTTCTGCTCGGACAACGACTTCCGCCACCTGCCGCCGGTCGTTGAGGAGTGCCCGGGGCTGTCGATGATCGGCTTCAAGTCGAACCGCATCGGGGAAGTCGCCGCCCTGCCGCCGTCGCTGCGCTGGCTGATCCTCACCGACAACCGCCTCGAATCGCTGCCGGCATCGATCGGCCGCTGCGCCCCGCTGCAAAAGCTGATGCTTTCCGGCAACCGGCTCGCCTCCCTCCCGGACGAGATGGCCGCCTGCACGAACCTCGAGCTGGTCCGCCTGGCCGCCAACCGCTTCGAACGGCTGCCGGACTGGCTGCTCGACCTGCCGAAGCTCGCCTGGCTCGCCTTCGCCGGAAACCCGCTGTGCCGCGAGCCCGAAACCGACGCGGCGGCCCACGACTGGGCCGATCTCGAGCTCCACGAAAAGCTCGGCGAAGGCGCGTCCGGCATCATCCACCGCGCGACCCGGCGCTCCGACGGCAAGCCGGTGGCGGTGAAGCTTTTCAAGGGTGCCATGACCAGCGACGGCCTGCCCGACCGAGAACGCGCCGCCTGCCTCGCCGCCGGGCCGCATCCGAACCTGATCCCCGTGCTCGGCGATCTGGCGGGACATCCGGAAGGGACGCCGGGGCTGGTGATGGACCTGGTCGGGCCGGACTTCACCCTCCTCGCCGGACCGCCCGACCTCGAAACTTGCAGCCGCGATGTCTATCCCGCCGGGGCCTCGTTCCCCGCCGAGGCGGTGGTGAAGATCGCACGCGACCTGGCGTCCGCGGGGGCCGCGCTGCACGCGAAAGGCATCCTTCACGGCGACTTCTACGCCCACAACGTGCTGCGGAACCTCGAGGGCGCGGCCCTTCTCGGCGACTTCGGCGCGGCATCGTTCTACCCGCCGGACGACGCCCGCTTTGAGAAACTCGAGGTCCTCGCCTTCGGCCGCCTGCTCGGCGAGTTGCTCGACCGCTGCCCCGACCCGCTCCCCGGGTGGCAGGCCCTCGCCGCCCGCTGCCAGTCGACCGATCCCGCGGATCGCCCGCGTTTCGCGGAGATGCTTTAGGGAGCGCCGGCTTCGACGGCCGGGGCCGAAGCCGCCCCGCCAAGCGGCCCCATCCCCGCTTTCCCGATGATTTTCAGCGCTCCGCGGCGGGAACGCCACGTGCTTCCCCTTGCCAATCCGGGAAAAAGCCGCCATAGCCCCGCCCCGCCCGACTTCCGGGCCCACGCCGCCATGTCTCTCAAGATCCGCAATCTCGCCATCATCGCCCACGTTGACCATGGGAAAACCACCCTCGTCGACCAGCTCCTGCAAGCCGGCGGCACCTACCGCGACAACCAGGCCCAGCAAGAACGCGCCATGGACTCGATGGACCTTGAGAAGGAAAAGGGCATCACCATCAAGGCCAAGAACACCGCCATCCACTGGGAAGGCTACACCATCAACATCGTCGACACCCCGGGCCACGCCGACTTCGGCGCCGAGGTGGAACGCGTGATGAAGATGGTCGACGGCGTCCTGCTGGTCGTCGATGCCTCCGGCGGCCCGCAGGCCCAGACCCGCTTCGTGCTCCGCAAGGCGATGCAGGAAGGCCTCAAGCCCATCGTCGTGGTCAACAAGATCGACCGCCCGCTCGCCACCCCGCTCAAGGTCCACGACCAGGTCCTCGAACTCCTGCTCGACCTCGACGCCGACGAGGAGCAGTTCAACGCCCCATTCTGCTACGGCTCCGCCCGCGACGGCTACTTCATGGATCACCCGGATGACGAGCGGAAGGACTGCGTGCCGCTGCTCAAGAAGATCATCGAGCACATCCCCGCCCCCAAGGCCGATCCCGATGCTCCCTTCCTCATGCTGGTCTCCAACATCGAGTGGGACGACTACGTCGGCCGCGTGGCGGTCGGCAAGGTCCTCGGCGGCAGCGTGAAGAAAGGCGACAACGTCTGGCTGCTCCGCGAGGACGGCACCAAGACCCAGTCGAAGGTGATGAAGACCTTCACCTACTCCGGCCTCGCCACCACCGACTCGGAAGGCTGCAGCGCCGGTGGCATCGTCGGCGTCGCCGCCGGCATCGAGAACGTGAACATCGGCGAAACCCTCGCCGGTTCGCCCGACCAGGAGCCGCTGCCGTTCGTCGCGATCGACCCGCCGACCGTGTCGATGCAGTTCTCCATCAACGACGGACCGCTGGCCGGCAAGGAAGGCAAGCACGTCACCTCCCGCGCCATCCGCGAACGCCTGATGCGCGAGTTGAAGACCAACATTTCGATCACCGTCGAGGACACCGACACTTCCGGCGTCTTCAACGTCTCCGCCCGCGGCGCGATGCAGATCGCGGTGCTGGTCGAGCAGATGCGGCGCGAAGGCTTCGAGGTGCTGGTCTCCCGTCCCGTGGTGATTTACCGCCGCGACGACAACGGCAAGGTGCTCGAGCCCTTCGAAACCCTCTACGTCGAGGCCCCCGGCGACTACACCCAGGGCATCCTCAAGATCCTCATGAACCGCAAGGGCATGATGGAGCACATGGACACCGAGGCCAGCGGCCGCGTCTTCATCCAGGCCAGCATCCCGACCCGCGGCCTGATCGGCTTCGAGACCGAACTGGTCAACCTGACCTCCGGCCACGGCATCATGAGCCACCTCTTCAAGGAATACGCCCCGCACGCCGGCGAAATCCAGAACCGCACCACCGGCACCCTGGTCTCGATGGATTCCGGCGCGGCCACGCCCTACTCGCTGCAGATGCTCGAGGAGCGCGGCGTGCTCTTCGTCGCCCCCGGCGATGCCGTTTACGAAGGCATGCTGGTCGGCGAGAACCCGCGCGTCGGCGACCTGCCGGTCAACCCGGTCAAGGAGAAGCACCTCGACAACATGCGCTCCGCCGGCAAGGACAAGACCTCCAAGCTCACCCCCGCGATCCGCTTCTCGCTGGAGCGCGCGATCGAATACATCGACGCCGACGAGCTCGTGGAAGCCACCCCGCAGAACATCCGCCTGCGCAAGCGCCTGCTCGACGCCAACGCCCGCAAGCGCGCCGCCAAGGGCCTCACCTACGAGGACCGCAGCAACCGCGGCTGAGGAGACACGATCTTCCCCACTGCCTTCCCCGCACGGGCCGCTTCGCGAGAAGCGGCCCGTTGTCTTTTTATGGAGTGCTGCGGCATGACGCAGCTTTGGATGCGGGTGAGGTCCGCATGTTCACCAGGTCCGGATCGCCCGAGCGGCAGCTCTGCGCAGGGCTTTCCGGCAGGTCGAAACGAAACAGCAGCCCGCAGAATCAAGCTTCCGAGGACGACTCGAACCGCACGAACAAACCAAGTCCACCCGCAGCCAAAGCGACGTCATGCCGTCGCAGTCCATACCGGAGAGAACTCGTCGTAGACCTTCACCCGGTCGATCGGGAAAGACTCGAGGGTCGCTCTTTGCGCGACACTCGCGTTCCTCGCAAGCCACCCCGCAGAGCACCATGGATAATCCGCGGGCTCGGTCACCAAGCAGTGCTTAACCGCATTCCGATGCACGTAGTTCAAGCGCGCAAGGTAGGCCTTCTCGAAGGTCAGCTGTGTTTCGCGGAAATTGTACCAAACCTTCCGCCCCGGAGCTTGGTCGAGTTTGTTGATCCATTCCGCAGTCCTCATGTGCAGTTTCCCGAGCATTTCGCTCAGATTCTCCGCGCCCTCGTCCGGCGAAGCGCCGATGAAATGGTAGTGGTTCGAAAACACCGCCCAGGCTTCCAGCCGCCACCCGAACTCTTCCGCCACTGCAAGCAGGCCCCGGTGCAGCACTTCAAGCCGGCCGTTTTCGCGGAATCGATGGGCTTTCAAATACGTGCCCGCAGTCACCAAATACACGCCCGTGCCACCCAGCAAATGCATCGGCGCATGAGGCCAACGGACGGGGCGAACGCTCTCGCTCATGATGTTCTTATGAACAAATGCCGCGTCGCCGCGCCAGCAAAACTTGGAGTGCTGCGGCACGACGCAGCTTTGGCTGCGGGTGAGGTCCGCAACGTCACCCGGCCCGGATCGCCAGCACGCCCCCTTCACGCGGGCTCTGCAGCCCTGCATCACGCCACGGCTAGCGCCCCGGCAGGCGGCCGGAAATGGCAATTCCGCCCGCACCCACAAACCCACGCACCCGCAGCCACAGCGCCGTCATGCCGGCGCACTCCACAACGCAAACCCTCAGAACATCCCTTCCAGCCGCTTCGCGTCCACGCCTTCCTTGCCCATCAGCACGAAGACCCAGTCGTCGTCGCTCCAGCGGGCGACCGACCAGTTGCCGCGCTGCTTGAAGTCGGGCCTGCCGGTGTCCGGCAGCTTGCACTTCACGTCGCAGCGCTTGAAGACCACCAGGTGGACGATGTCGTTCTCCTGCTTGAAGCAAACGAGAGCACCTCGCTTGCCTTCGATCTCCAGCTCGCGGCAGCCGACTCCCGGCACGCCCTTCAATCCCTTCGGCAGGCAACGCGTCGGGCAGGGAAGCTTGGCCGATTTCAGATGGTTGAACAGCGCGTGGTGATCCGGATTCTTGAGGTCGAGGGTGAATCCCGGGGACTCGAAGGTCTTGATGAAGCCGGACTCGACCACGCTGATCGTGAGTTGATTGCCCGCCGGCACCACCGCCCCGTTGCCGGGCGGGTTGGAGACCACGGTTTCCTCCGGCGGGGCCGAAGAAGGTCCGGAGAGCAGGAAAGCCAGCGCGATCCCCGCGGCGGCGGCGGCCGGGAGCCCGTAGCGCCACAGGATCTTGTTCGGGGCCGGTGCGGGCGCGACGGTCCGCTCCATCGCGGCCAGAATCTCCGCACGCAGGCCGGGCGGCGGCGACAAGGCCGCCATCGCGCCGATCACGCAGGCATCGAACGCATCCGGCAGCCCGGTCTCGTCACCGCGCTCCAGCGCCAGTCCCGCCAGGATTTCCTCCCGCAGCGTCGCGGGAATGCCCACCGCCCCCAGCGCCTTGGCAAAGCCGGCGTCGCTCGACCGTTCGCGGGCCAGCCACTCGCCAAGCTCGCGGTCCTTCGCCGCCCAGGCCAAAGCCTCGGCGAAGTCGGGGTTCCCCGCGTCCGCGCCGTCCGGGCGGAAGCAGCGGAGGATGAAACGGGCTTCCTCCTTATCCATGGTTCGATCTCAAAGCCTCCGGTTGAAGTTGTAGGATGTTTTTCGGGGCGCTCGACGGCTCCGACGTCATCCGCCGGCGCAGCATCTCCTTCGCCCGGGAAATGCGGGACATCACGGTGCCGATCGGCACGTCGAGGATCTCCGCGATCTCCTTGTAGCTGTGCTGCTGGAGGTAAAAAAGTGCAAGCGGCGCGCGGAAATTTTCGTCGAGTTCGCCCAGCAGCTCCAGCGCCCGCTGGCCGTCCATCGTGCGCTCGGTGTCGTCGTCCTCCGCCGAAATCCGGCCGGCCATTTCCTCCGTCAGCTCCTCGTCGCTGTAGCGCTTCGCCTTCCGGGCCAGCGACAGGAACTCGCGGTGCAGCGTGGTGAAGAGCCAGGTCTTCGCCTTGTCCCGCTCCTTGAGCTGGTGACCCTTCTGCGCCCAGATGCAGAAAGTCCCCTGCACCAGGTCCGCCGCCGTGTCGGCGTTCTTCGACAGCGACATCGCGAAGCGGTAAAGCGCTTCGTAATGGGCGTCGACGAGCTGTTGGAATTCGGACATCGTGGAATTCGGACATCGGACCTCGCTGGGAGGCCTACCCATAACGGTTATTCCGCAATTTTCCATCGCGCCGTCCGCCGATCCCCTCCAGCGTGATGCCATGAAACGGCTGCTTTTCCCCTGCCTGCTGCTCGCCTCGCCGCTCCTCGCGGAAGAAGGCTTCTCCATCAAGGGCGCGTCCGATGCCAAGACGATCCAAGTCGACCTGGACGGAAAGCCCTACACCACCTTCCGCACCGATTCCCGCGTCCCCTATTGCGCCCCGCTGATGTCCGCGTCCGGTGCCGTGCTGAGCCGCCGCTGGCCGATGGAGAACGGCTTCAAGGAGGACGAGGACCACCCCCACCACCGCTCGTTCTGGATGAGCCACGGCAACGTCAACGGCCACGATTTCTGGGCCTGGCAGTTCGGCAAGGACCCGAAGATCGAGCTCAAGAAGGTCGGCGAAATCCGGAAGGACTCCTTCACCGTCGACCTCGCCTGGACCGCCGGCGGCAAGACCCACCTCACCGAGACGCGGACCTACGCCTTCAAGAAGGTCGACGCGAAGACCACGATGATCGACTTCACCTCGACGCTCACCGCGGCCGACGGCGACGCCACCTTCGCCGACACCAAGGAAGGCTTCTTCGCGATCCGCGTCGACCGCACCCTGCGCCAGAAAGGCCCCGTCGCGAAGGGCGCGATCGCCGACTCCGAAGGCCGCAAGGACGGTGCCGTCTGGGGCAAGAAGTCGACCTGGGTCGCCTTCACCGGCCCGGATGAAAAGAACGAACCGGCGGTGATCGCCGTCCTCGACCACCCCTCCAACCTCCGCCACCCGACCTGGTGGCACGCCCGCGACTACGGCCTGCTCGCAGCGAACCCTTTCGGCATCCACGACTTCGAAAGCAAGAAGGACAAGACCCTCGGCAACCACGTCCTGAAGAAAGGCGAGTCGCTGACCTTCCGTTACGGAGTGGTCCTCCATCATGGCAGCTTGGAATCCTCGAAGCTGCCGGAACTCTGGAAAGACTTCTCCAAAAACCCATGAACCGCCGCCTATTCCTCAGCACCTCCGCCTTCGCCGGCACCTGGTCCCTGCTCTCCCCGCTCGCCCGCGCCCAGGGCGCGAACGGCGAACTCCGCGTCGCGGTGATCGGCCTCAACGGCCGCGGCGGCGCCCACATCGACGGCATCCTTTCCGCCAAAGGTGCCCGCCTCGTCGCCCTCTGCGACTGCGACTCGAAGGTGCTCGCCCGCAACGTCGAAAAGCTCGACAAGAAGGGCGTCAAGGTCGCGGGCTTCGCCGATTACCGGAAGCTCTGCGAGTCGAAGGACATCGATGCCGTCTGCATCGCCACGCCGAACCACACCCATTGCCTCATCGCCATCACCGCCGCGGCGAACGGCAAGCACGTCTATGTCGAGAAGCCCGTTTCCCACAACGTCTGGGAAGGCCGCAAGCTCGCCGAGGCGCAGGCGAAATACCGGGTGATCATCCAGCACGGCTTCCAGCGCCGCTCCGAGACCTGCTGGGAAGAAGCCTTCGCCTGGCTGAAGGAAGGGAACCTCGGCAAGCTCACCCTCGCCCGCGGCTTCTGCTACAAGCCGCGGCCGTCGATCGGCAAGGTCGACGCCCCGAAGAAGGCGCCCGCGGAGGTCGACTACGACCTGTGGTGCGGCCCGCGCGAGACCGCGCCGGTGAAGCGCCGGCAGTTCCACTACGACTGGCACTGGCAGTCCACCTACGGCAACGGCGACCTCGGCAACCAGGGACCGCACCAGCTCGATGTCTGCCGCTGGGCACTCGGCGACCCGAAGGAACTCCCCGCCTCGGTCATCTCCTGCGGCGGCCGTTTTGCCCACGACGACGACGGCGATGTCGCCAACACCCAGGTCGTCTTCCTCGGCTACGAGCCCGCGCCGATCCTGTTCGAGGTCCGCGGCCTGCCGAAGAAGGGCGTCGATTACAAGTCCGGCATGGACGACTTCAAGGGCCAGCAGATCGGCAACCTCATCGAATACGAGGGCGGCTGGCTGGCCGGCGGCCACGGTGCGGGCTGCGCGGTCTTCGACACCGCCGGCAAGAAGGTGAAGGAATTCAAAGGCGGCCGCTCCCACTTCCAGAGCTGGGTCGATGCCATCCGCTCCGGCAAACAGGACCCGATCCACTCCGCCGAAAGCGGCCACCTTTCCTCGGCCCTCGCCCACATCGGCAACATCTCCTGGGACCTCGGCCAGGCCGCGCCCGCCGCGGCAGTCCGCGAGGCCTTCTCCCACCCGGCCGCGGCCGATGCCGTCGAACGCATGGCCGCCCACCTCGCCGCGAACGGCGTCGATCCCTCCAAACAGCCGGTCCGCCTCGGCGCCGCGCTGAACCTCGACGGTGCCAAGGAAAGCTTCACCGGCAGCCACGCCGACAAGGCGAACGCCCTGCTCAAGGGCAGCTACCGGAAGGGCTTCGAAATCACCGTCTGACCCGCCGCCGGGTTCACCGCTCCATCGCCGCCCAGACCTCCATCCAGTCGCGCGACCACGCGCGGTTGCCCTCGAAGGACTGCTCGGTCCACACCAGCAGGTTCTTCCGGGAGTCCCGCGGATCCTTTTTCTCCATGATCCAGCCATCCTCGATGAAGCGGAGGACGCTCCGGCTCACCGACCAGCGGCTGATCCCGGTGCTCTGCGCGATTTCCCGCACCGTCACCGGCTGCTGGCGGTAAACGCCCTTGGCCACCTCGGTGAGCACCGCCAGCTCTCCCAGCGTCGTGCTCGGCGGCAAATAGCGCAGCAGCACCTCGTAAAACCGCGAGGCGAGTTGCACGGCACGGTGTTCGTCGGATGAAACGGGATCTATCATACAAATAGGTGCGATTCCGCGCCCAATCTTCACCACCGGACGCCGGGCGCGCTATCTCTTTATCACAACTTATCCCCGAAGTTGCTCCTGACCGGGTGGCACCGTGTGGTCCCGCCCCATGCCGGCCTCCCCGTGGAGGCCGGCATGCCGGAGGAAATTACCAAAGGCCCCGTAGGTAGGCGGCATCCACCCCGGCGAGTGAAGCCTCGATCCGGTCCGGCATTTCCGGCGCGAGGGATTCCGCCGGGTGGGTGGTCGTCACCGCCACCGCCTTCATCCCCGCCGCCCGGGCCGCCCGAATGCCGACGTGGGCGTCCTCGATCACCACGCAGCGCACCGGCTCCACGCCCAGCTTCGCCGCGGCCTTGAGGAACACCTCGGGATCCGGCTTGCCACGCGACACATCCTCGGACGCGGCGATGTCGCGAAAAAACCCGCCCAGCCCGGTGATCTCCAGCACGCACTCGACATTCGCGCGGGGCGTCGAGGTGCCGATCGCGCAGGGAATCCCCGCCGCGGCCAGATCTTCTAACAAGTCCACCACTCCCGCCAGCGGCTCGATCCCCTCCGCCCGCAGGATCTCGCGATAGAGCCCTTCCTTGCGGTCGCCCAGCTGCTGGATCCGCTCCCGGTCGCCGGCCTCCGCCCAGCCGAGAAAGGGCAGGATGCTCTCGTTCCGCTGGCCGAAGGTGGCGACAAAGGTTTCCCGCGCGAGTTCCCGGCCCAGCTCCGCCGCGAGCGCGAACCAGGACCGCTCGTGGGCCTCGTGGGAATCGATCACCACGCCATCGAAATCAAAAATCACCGCTGCCAGAGCCATGCCCGCACCATGATCCGGAACTCCGGCGACTGGCAAGCCCACCCCGGGAGCGCCGGTCTGCGACCGGCCGAACGGTCCCCAAAATCCACCCTTCACCTCCGAACAAAACCACCCTCCTCCACCCCCCCGCTACTCCCAAGTCCTCACATCATCCTTCGTCCCCGCGATCCGATCCTTTCCTTTCGAAAACACCACCACCGACCGCTCGAGCATCACCGTCTTCCCCCGGTGGACGAGTGTGATCCCCCGCTCCCCCGGCTTCCGCAACAGGATCTGGAACGGCTCTCCCCACGCGTCGTAAATCCCGAGGATTCCTTCATCACCACGACTTCAAATCATCCCCCGTCCCCTCGATCCCGTCCGGCCCCTTGCTCGCGACCAGCGCCCGCTTCCCCTTCACCACCTCCGGCTTCCCGCCGTAGGTGAATCGAAGCTCATCGTCGAAGTCGTCGTCGAGAATCACCCGCAAGGGATTTCCCCACGAGTCGAACCAACCGGCGGCCAAGCGTTCCTCCAACGGGACATTCGCGAACTCCGACGAAACCACCAGAAAGCAACGAGCCCGCATCGCTTCGCCGTTGCGACCGTCTCCCGTCAAACGGGCGAGAAGCCGTCTGCCGGCCGGATCACTTGTCGTGAAATCCCCCGCACCGCATTCAGGCAGCTTTGAATACTCCTCGTGGTACTGCTCGATCGCCTGAGACAAGTTCGCGACATCCATCTGGGCGTGAGACACCGCGACCTGCCGGTTCACCAACGCCAAACCAAGCATCACGCCTCCCACCACGCTCCCCAGATAACCCATCGTCAACCCCGCCAACGCCATCCCATTCCCCCGCAATTCACCTCCCGCCTTCCGGATCCGCGCCCTTCCCAGATGCCCGCAAATCACCGCCGGGATCCCCGTGAGAAACCCCAGCACCAGCGACAGCACCCCGCCCGCCAGACTGGCGATCGCCAGCCCCGACCACGGCTTCCGCTCTTCCTCCATCCCTCTTCCCTATCCACCGCGTCCCCCGAAAGCAAGATCGCCCTCGTTCCCGCCCGCTTGCCCCAGCCCGCTCGTCACCCGATCCCATTTGATCATTCCCTCCTTCATCACCACGACTTCACATCATCTCCCGTCCCCTCGATCCCATCCGCTCCCTTGCTCGCCACAAGCACCAGGCGGTTGTGAACCACCTCAAGTCTCCCACCGTAAGTGAAGCGGATCACCCCGTCATAATCATCGTCGAGCAGCACCCGGAACGGATTTCCCCACGTGTCGAAGAGCCCGACGACCGGACTGCCGCTACCGGATCCACGAATCAACCCGCCCTTCTTCCGGGTCTTGCCGGTCTCCACGCTCAGGAAAGGAATACCGCGCGGATTGGCCGGCCCCAACAGTATGTCCAGAAGCTTCCGTCCCGCTGGATCTCCCGTGTCGAAATCGTTGGCACCGGGTTCCGGCAGCTTCGAGTATTCCTGATAGTGCTGCTCCACCGCCATCGCGGTCGACATGAGCATGGTGCGGCTCCTCAACGTATTCGCATTCTTGATCGCCGCCTGCGCGGCAAAGAAACTGAGCACCACCACCACGGACACAACCGACATCACATACCCGAGAATCAACCCCGCCAACGCCATCCCATTCCCCCGCAATTCACCTCGCGCCTTCCGGATCCGCGCCCTCCCCAGATGCCCGCAAATCACCGCCGGGATCCCCGTGAGAAAACCCAGCACCAGCGACAGCACCCCGCCCGCCAGACTGGCGATCGCCAGCCCCGACCACGGCTTCCGCTCTTTTCCCATCCCTCTTCCCTATCCACCCCGTCCCCCGAAAGCAAGATCGCCCTCGTTCCCGCCCGCTTGCCCCCGCCCCGCGCTTCCGCTAGGCATGGATCGCACCTCCCCATGAACCCCTCCCGCCGCCGCTTCCTCGCCCAGGCCGCCACCCTCGCCGCTGGCAGCACCTTCCGCCTCCCCGTCCACGGCGCGGAAACGCCCGCCGCCGGCAAGCTCCGCATCGGCCTGATCTCCGACGTCCATCAGGACATCATGCACGATGCCCCGGAGCGCCTCGGCCATTTCCTCAAGGAAGCCGCCACCCGCAAGGCCGACGCCCTCGTCGAGCTCGGCGACTTCTGCATCCCCAAGCCCGCCAACCGCGCCTTCGCCGATCTCTTCGAAGCCTTCCCCGGCAAAAAATACCACGTCATCGGCAACCACGACATGGACGGCGGCTTCACCCGCGAACAGGTGGTCGCCTTCCACAAGATGCCCGCCCGCTACTACCGCTTCGAACTCGGCGGGATCACCGGCATCGTGCTCGATGGCAACGACACGCCGCCCGATCACAAGAGCGGCTACCCCAGCCACATCGACGACGCCCAGATCGCCTGGCTCGAGCGCGAACTCGCCGCCGCCACCACCCCCGTCTTCATCTTCTCCCACCAGAGCCTGGAGCGCCCGAACTGCATCCGCTCCCAGGAAAAAATCCGCACTCTCCTCGAGGCCGCAAAACACCCCGACGGCACCCGCAAGGTCGCCGCCTGCCTCAACGGCCACTGGCACCTCGACCTCGCCCGCGAGATCAACGGCATCCCCTATCTCCACGTCAACTCCGCCTCCTACTACTGGCTCGGCGACAAGGACCGCCGCGAGCGCTACGATGCCGCCATCCACAAAAGCCACCCCTTCATCGCCTGCACCGCGCCCTACCGCGACGCCGTCTTCACCTTCCTCGAAATCGATTTCGCCGCCCGCACTTTCACCCTTTCCGCCAGGCGCAGCGAATGGGTCGGCCCCTCGCCGCAGGAAATGAACGCGATGTATCCGGGCATCGAGAACGACTGGGTGGTCCCGGCGTGCAGCGCGAGGGAGGGGAAGCTGCCGTGATGGCAGATCCCTCGACCGCGGCGGTTCAATCTCCGCCCGGCACCAGGACCAGCAGTGCCGAACCCGACTCGGGCTGGAACTCCAGCGTCCAGCGGTAGCCCGCCTGCACGCATGCCTCGTCGATCACGGCGGCGAAATTCGTCTTCCTCAAGTCCAGCGTGACAGGTTTCTCCTTTGGCGGTTGCTCCCTTCCATCCCGCCGCGGCTGGCGAATCACCAGATTGATCACACCGCCTCCTCGTTCCGCCGCTCCCTTGCGATTGATGTTGTTAATCACTTCTGCGAGCGACACCCGGTCGACCTTCACCTCCGCGATCATCACCTTCTCCAGTTGCTTCACCACCGCGGCTGCCTTCGCATCTTTCGATTCCCGCATGGCCCGATAGCCCGCTTCCACCGGCAGAGTCATCGCCAGCAACACCGACAGGCCTGCCATCAGGGGTCTCCCGATCATTCCTCCACTTCACCTCTCTCAACCATCCGCGGCAAGTCCGCGCTTCAACGACTTCCGCCGGATCACGTAGGTTTTCGAAAACGCGTCGTGGAAGCCCTTGCCGTCGCGGTCGAAGAAGGTCATCCAGTCGAAGGGATTGAGCCGGCAGAGCGTGCGGACCAGCATCTGCCGGCGCGTCGCGGGCCGCCCGTCGGCATCGCAGACCGCGGATCCCGTCAGCAGTTTCCCCACCGTGGTCCCGAAGCCGGCTTCCGCCGCCAGGTAGTAGAGCAGCATGAAGCCCAGCCGCAGCCAGCGCCGGTGGATCGAATCCAGCCACTCGAAAAGCGGGTCCAGATCGACAGGCCACGCGACCCCGTAAAGCAGCCACAGGAAAGCCACCCCGAAGAAGTAGGCGAACACCCCGTCGACGACGAAATGCAGCGCCCGCTGCCATTTCGGCGACAGGTCGAGGTCGGGAAGCGGTTCGGGGAGCTGGTTCACGATCCGGAGGGTCTTCTCTCCTAACAGACCGCGCCGCCGGAGCAAGATCCCCCGTTCGGTGAAAAATCCGCCCCCTTTCCGCGTAGCCTCCGCCCCCGCCCGACCCGGGCATTGCCAAAACCAATCAATCCGCTTCAATCGCCGCCGATGAAACCAGCCCTCCTGCTTTCCCTCCTCCCCGTCCTCGCCTTCGCCCATCCGGAAGACGGCACCGCTCCCGGCAAAGACCTCGACCATCCCGTCCGCACCGGCAACGGCGCCTGGTCCTACGAAGCCGTCCCGCATTGGGGCGAGCTGCCCGGCGGCAAGAACGTCGGCCCGACCCACGGCGGCGTGATTGTCGATCCCAAGACCGGCTTCATCTACGTCTCGACCGATGCCCCCCACGGCATCCTCGTTTACCAGCCCGACGGCAAGGCCCTGCCAGCCATCGCCCCCGAGTGCCAGGGCTTCCACGCCATGGCCGTGCGCGAGGAAAACGGCGCCACCATGATCTACGGTGCCCAGCTCGGCGGTCCGAATCCCCTTCGCATCTGCAAAATCGACACCTCCGGCAAGGTCGTCCTTCAGATCTCCAAGGCCACCGCCGGCGATGTCAAAGGCGGCTGGAACGGCCTCACCGCCGTCGCCGTCGCACCCGATGGCAGCATCTTCTGCTCCATGGGCTACGGCTCGCAGCACATCCACAAGTTCGACGCCGCCGGCAAGCTGATCAAATCCTTCGGCGGCAAGGGCCAGGGCGACGGCCTCACCACCTGCTCCCACGGCATGGCCATCGACACCCGCTTCGGCGAGCCCCGCCTCCTCGTCTGCGACCGCGAAAGCCGCCGCCTCGTCCACTTCGACCTCGAAGGCAACTGGATCGGCGTCCACGCCACCAACCTCCGCCGCCCCTGCACCATCTCCATCCTCGGCGATGTCTGTGCCGTCGCCGAACTCGAGGCCCGCGTGACCATCCTCGACAAATCGGGCACCCCCGTCGCCTTCCTCGGCGACAACCCGGACAAGGGCCAGTGGGCGAAGTTCCCCGTGCCGAAGGACCAGATGAAGCTCGGCATCTTCACCGCGCCCCACGGCCTCTCCTTCGACAAGGACGGCAACCTCTACGTCCAGGACTGGAACCAGTCCGGCCGCGTCACCAAGCTCCGGAAGCTCTGACACGGGGCCCCGCCACCCCTCTCCGGCAGCCGGTCCGCCGGCACCCTCCCATCCCGCCCGCGGCTCCCCAGGCCGCGGGCTTTTTCTTTCCGGGGCGAACCGAATATCTCGGATGTGTTAACTGTTTCTGATCCAAAATGCCGATCCTTTGCAAAGTTTGAGGTGGTCAGGAGTGCCGCGCCGGACTATCCATGATGCTGTCATCATCGGTTAGATGGATGTTCTCCACGATGGCGGCACCGTTCCTCACCACCTCCGACCATGAAACCCTGGAAATCCCGCCCGCGGATCCTCCCCGCCCTTGCGCTGCTCCTCGCCTCTCCCCTGTCGCCCGCCTCCGCACAGGAAAACAAGGCACCCGTGCCGCCGGCCGCCACCGAAGACGCCGAACTCGACGCCCTCGGCAAGGCCGCCGAACGCTTCGTCACCGCCTTCAATGCCAAGGACGCCGCCGCCATCGCCGCCCTCTTCCTGCCCGGCGGCGAGATCATCGGCCGCAACGGCAACGAAATCCGCGGCCGCGAGGAGATCCAAGCCTACTATGCCGATCTCTTCTCCGGCGAGAAGGTCCCGCAGATCGCGCTCGAAGCCTCCTCCGTCCGGCTCGTGTCGCCCGGCCTCGCCATCGAGGACGGCCTCGTCCACATCACCACCGCCGAGAACGAGCCGGTGAAGTCCGTCAGCTACTCCGTCACCCAGCTCAAGCAGCCCGACGGCTCCTGGCTCATCGCCAGCTCGCGCGACCACCTCGAGGTCACCCCGCCCTCGGAACACCTCAAGCCCCTCGTCTGGCTCGCCGGCGAGTGGACCTACGAAGGCGACGACGGCGTCCGCATGGATCTCGCCATCGACCTCGACCCCAGCGGCAACTTCCTCCTCGGCGAGGCCGCCGCCACCGATGCCTCCGGCCAGGTCCAGAACACCAGCCTCCGCATCGGCTGGAACCCCGCCACCTCGTCCGTCTTCTGGTGGACCTTCGACAGCGACGGCGGCAACGCCTCCGGCCAATGGACCCGCAGCGGCGACGGCTGGCTGGTCCGCACCAGCGGCATCACCGCCGACAGCGAAACCAACGCCGCCACCCACAAGATCACGATGGAAGGCGGCGATACCATCCTCTGGTCCGCCACCGACCGCGTCCGCGCCGGGGAAACCGAGCCGGACGTCATGCTTCGCTTCGTGCGCCGCGCCCCCGACCCCGATCCCCTCCCTCTCGCCGACGCCCCGGCCGAAGCCGCGGACGATGCGGAAAAGCCCGCCGAACAATGAAACCTTCCCAACTTGCAGCCATGAAAACCAAAGCTTCCTGGATCGTCACGGTCATCTTCCTTTCCCTCTTCGCCCACGATGCCGAAGCCCGCGGCTTTGGCGGCGGCGGCGGCGGTAACCGCGGCGGTGGTGGCGGCGGCGGCGGGCGCACCGCCTCGCGCAGCCCGATGACCGGCTCGAAAATGACCCGGCCGACCACTCGTCCCACGACCCGGCCGACCACTCGGCCCGCCACCCGGCCTTCGGTCCAGAGGCCGACCACACGGCCGGCCACCAAACCCGCGACCAAACCCGCCACCCGCCCGGCCACCAAGCCGGCCACCAAACCCGCGGAGCGCCCCAGCACCCTTCCCGGCAACACCCGCCCCGGCAACCAGCCTTCCACCCGGCCCGCCGAACGCCCCGGCACGCTCCCCGGCAACACTCGCCCCGGCAACCGGCCTGCGGAACGCCCGACCACCCTCCCCGGCACCACCCGGCCCGGCACCGGCAACGGCTTCAACCGGCCGACGACCAAACCAATGCCGCTTCCCGCCCGGCCGGAAACCAAGCCCGGCAACGTCAACTACCCCCGCCCCGGCAACCGCCCGGGCTACGGCAACAACAACAACATCGTCCGGCCCGGCGGCGGCAACACCGTCATCAACAACCGGCCCGTCACCATCAACCGCCCCAACATCAACACCCGCCCCTCCACCAAGCCCGCCTGGGACCAGAACAAGTGGGGCAACTGGGGCAATTGGAACAACCGGCCGGGCTACAACCGCCCCGGCTTCGGCAACAACGTCAACATTGGCAACAATGTGAACGTCAACATCAACAACAACTTCCACAACAACCACAACTGGGGCTACAAGCCGAACTACTGGGGCTCCCGCCCGTGGTGGAACGCCAACAATTGCCACGGCTGGCACCACGGAAGCTGGAATTACGGCTGGAACAGCGGCTGGTACGGCCACTACCACTACTACCGCCCGCGCCCCTGGCCCGGCTACTACTATCACGACAATGACTTCGCCGAAGGTGTCGCCTGGGGCCTCGCCGCCTGGGGCCTCGGCAACATGATCTACAACATCGGCTACCAGAGCTACAGCAACCCCTACCCCGCGCCGCCGGTCCAGAGCAGCGCCGGCACCACCATCATCAACTACAGCGAGCCGATCACCGTCTCCGCCGGCAACCTGCCGCCCGGCGACGCCGCCGCGGAATCCACCGCCGAGGAAAAATCCACCCTCGCCCTCGAAGCCTCCCGCACCGCCTTCAAGCGCGGCGACTACCTCGCCGCCATGAAGTCGGTCGACGAGGCGATCGCGTTCGTCCCCGGCGACCCGGCCATCCACGAATACCGCGCGCTCGTCCTCTTCGCCCTCGGCAAATACGGCGAGGCCGCCGGCGTCCTCAATCCCGTCCTCGCCTCCGGGCCCGGCTGGGATTGGACCACCATGACCGGCCTCTACGGCAGCCAGACCACCTACACCGACCAGCTCCGCAAGCTCGAGGACTACGCCCGCGCCGTGCCGGACGATGCCGCCACGCGCTTCCTCCTCGGCTACCACTACCTCGTCTGCGGGCACCTCGACCAGGCCTACGGGCAGTTCGATCAGGCCGTGAAGCTCCAGCCCGCCGACACCATCGCCGCCCAGCTCCGCGACCTCTGCAAGTCCTCCATTTCGCCGGATTCCGGCGACAAGTCCGAGGCGACCCCGCCGGTCGAAGCCGAAGCGCCGCCCGCACCGGCCCCGGTTCCCGCCGACAAGCTCGTCGGCACCTGGGTCAGCGACCGCGGCGAGCAGGGCAAGGTCACCCTGAGCCTCGGTGCCGATGGCAAGTTCACCTGGACCTTCAGCAAGGGCGACCAGAAGAACGACCTCGCCGGCGACTTCAGCATCGACGAGCGCGGCCTCCTCGTCCTCGCCAGCGACGGCTCCCAGATGGTCGGCGCCATCAAGCTGCCGGAAGACACCAAGCTCAACTTCGTCCTCGCCGGCGGCCCGCAAGGCGACCCCGGCCTCAACTTCGACAAGGCTCCCTGAGCCCCGTCGGCTCCAAGCCCGCCCCGGACCTCCGGCGGCGGGCTTTTTCACTCGTGCGAAAGGCAAAGTGGATGGTGGATAGCAGATAGTAGATGCAAAAACCGGAACGCCCTTTCGCCTCCAACAATCAACAATCGGCGATCCCACCATGAAAACCCTGATCCACCCTACACGCTGCCTCACCAAAGCCCTGGCCGCTTTGACCACGCTCGCTCTGGCCAATACCGCTCTGCCGTGCTCGCGCGTCCTTTGGAATCCCGGCAACGGCAACGTCTTCGTCGGCCGCACCCAGGACTGGACGGAGCGCATCAACACCGCCTTCCGGGTGCATCCTCGGGGCATCGAACGAACCGGCGCCGTCGCCCAGAATCCCCACAAGTGGACCTCGAAGTACGGCAGCCTGGTGCTCACCGGCTACGACATCGGCACCCACGAAGGCGTCAACGAGAAGGGGCTCTCCGCCCACATCCTCTACCTCGCCGGCGCTTCGGATTTCGGCCAGCGCGATCCGAAAACCGAAGGCATCGGCATCATGCAGTGGGCCCAGTACTACCTCGACAACTACGCCTCGGTCGCGGAAGCCGTCGAAGCCCAGAAGAGCTTCACCTTCCAGATCGAACCGCTGATCCTGCCGAACGGCTTCCCTACCCTGGTGCACGTCTCCCTCTCGGACAAGTCCGGCGACTCCGCCGTGATCGAGTACGTCGGCGGCAAGGCGCAGGTCTATCACGACAAGCGCTTCACCGTGATGACCAACGAACCGACCTACGACAAGCAGATCGAGAACCTGAAGCAGTACCGCACCTTCGGCGGCGACAAGCCCCTGCCCGGTGAGCGGACTCCGAGCGACCGCTTCGTGCGGGCCGCCTACTACGCCGACGGCCTGCCCAAGCCGACCAGCCAGGGCGAAGGCGCGGCCTACATGTTCAGCGTCATCCGCAACGTGTCCGTCCCCTTCGGCAAGCCCGATCCGCAAAAGCCGAACGTCTCCAGCACGATCTTCCGCAGCGTGCAGGACCTGACCGGCAGCCGCTACTATTTCGAAAGTACCTACGCACCGAACGTGGTGTGGATCGACATGGCCAAGCTCGACTTCAGCGAGGGCAAGCCCCAGATGGAGTTGCAGGTGGAGAAGCAGATCTTCTCCCTCAACGGCGACGTCACCGACCGCCTCACCGAAGCAAAGCCCTTCGTCTTCGGCAGAAACAAGCCCTGACGAGGCGGTCCTCTTCAACCTTTCGAAAGGCAAAGTTGAGAGTCGAAAGTTGATAGTCGATAATCCAACCGCGCCCGCCTTCAGCAAATCAACAATCAACAATCAACAATCAACAATCGGCAATCGGCAATCGGCAATCGGCAATCTTCAACCCCACCATGAAAACCATCCTCCTCCTCATCTCCCTCTTCACCCTCGCCCTCACCGGCTGCGCCAGCATGGGCGCTTCCAGCACGGAGCCCATGCTCTCCGCCGCCGGCTTCCGCGTGAAGACCCCGGAAACCGCCACGCAGAAGGAAATCTACGCCACGCTGCCGCCCTACAAGCTCCAGCGTGGAACCCACAACGGGAAAACCTTCTACGCCTACAAGGACGAGAAGCAGGGCGTCGCCTACGTCGGCGGGGAGGAGGAATACCAGAAGTACCAGCAGATCGCCATCGAGCGCCGCATCGCCCGCGAGCAGTACGAAGCCGCCCAGATGAACCGCGACATGGCCTACCGCTGGTACGGCGCCTATCCCCGGGCTTACTACGGCCGCTACTGACCTCCCGCCGATGCATGCCCGCGGCCGCGGCCGCGCCATGAAGTCGTTGCCTTGAACGCCGATGCCTTCATCAAGGCGGGCCCCGGCGTCTGAGGGAAAGCGGCCATCGCCAACCCCCGTCAGGCACCCTTCCGAAGGATCGCCGCTCGACGGCCCGCAGGAATCCCCCTAAGCGTGGCGCACCGACCGCCATGAACTCCCGAGTCTCCTTCCCGCTCGCCGTCTCCGCCCTTCTCCTCGCCAGCCAGGCCCCCGCACTCGCCATCGGCGACGGACCGCGGACCTACATCCTCGCTCCCGCCAACTCGAACATCGTGACCGCCTACGGCTTGTTCCTCGACGGGAACCAGGCCCTCGACCCCGGCGTGTCGTCCCGCAACCTCGACCTCCAGGTCGATGTCGGCGTGCTCCAATACACCCGCGCCTTCAGCATCTGCGACCATGCCTGCGGGGTTTTCCTGATCGCACCCTACGGCTCGACCGAAGGCACCTTCACCTTTCCGCGCTTCCCCCGCCTGAACCGCTCGGGCGAAAGCTCGGGCCTCGCCGACATCCAGCTCGGCGCGGTCTTCGGCCTCTACGGTTCGCCTTCCTTGGAAGTGGCCGACTACATCACCTACGACCCCGGCTTCAGCCTCGGCCTGCTCGCCAAGGTCACCGCGCCCACCGGCGAATACGATGAAACCCAGGTGATCAACCTCGGTGCCAACCGCTGGGGCCTGCAAGTCGGCGTGCCGATGGGCTATTACCTCGGCGACTCCTTCCTCGATCCGAACCTCACCACCTTCGAGCTGCTGCCCTCCGCCTTCCTCTTTGGAGACAATGACGACCCCTTCCGTGCCGGCGGCACCGGCCAGGACCCGCTCTATCAGATCGAGGCCCACATCACCCGCAACCTCGGCCGCATGTTCTGGGTCTCGCTCGATGCCAACTACCAGTTCGGCGGCGAAACCACCACCGACGGCGTGCCGGGCGACGACGACAGGGAATCCTTCGGCCTCGGCGCCACGATCGGCGTGAACCTCAGCAAACAACTCTCCATCAACGCCACCTACGGCGAGGTCATCAGCCACAACGACAACGGTGCCGACGGCCACATGTTCCGGGTGAAGCTGGCCTACCTGTTCTAACCGGCGCGCCCGAAAGGCGGGGGGAGGCTTCGCCAGACTTCCTCCACGGCCTCACCCGACCTCGCCCGCCAGCCGCTGGAGTTCCTCGATCAACATCCGCCCGGCCGGCGATGGCGGACGGCCCTTCAGCCAGACGATGCCGGCCTGGTTGTGCATCTTCTCCGCCTTCAGGCGGATCAGGGCGAAGCGTCCGTCATCCAGCTCCGCGTGGATCAACGGCCTCGTCGCGCCGCTGATCGCGTCGCTGTTCGCGACCACCGACTTGAGCAGCGCGTGATGGCTGCACTCGACATGCAGCTCCTTTGCCGGCGCGTCCGGCGGCCGGTGCTTCTCCAGCCACGCCTTCGCCCATGCCGGCAAGCCGGGGCCCGCGTGCGGATAGGAAAAGAACTCTTCCAAGCCGACCTCACGCCCCGCCAGCGGATGCCCGGCACGGCAAAAAAACAGGATCTCCTGCGGAGCCATCGGCAGGATCTCCAGATCGGCCTCGCGCTCGATGCGGCTGTAGTCGGCGATGAAGAAATCGATGCTCCGGTCGCGCAGCAGCTTCGGCATTTCCTCGAAGTGGCCGACATGGACCTTCACCTTCACGTCGGGCCGCGATTTTAGCAGCCTGCCGACCGCTTGGCCGACGAAGGCGTCCGCCACGGTCGGCCCGCACGCGGTCCGGATCTCGCCGAGCACGCCGGAGCGGAGCAGCACGACCTCCCGCTCGAGATCGCGGAGATGATGGATGGCCGACTCGGCGCGGGTCAGCAGTTCGGCACCCATCGCGGTGAGATGAAAGCCGTGCTCCCGGTCGAACAACTCGAAGCCCAACGCCGCTTCCAGCTTGCGGATGCTCGCGGTGAGCGCCGGCTGGCTGATGCCCAGATCCCGCGCCGCCTGGCTCAGGCTCTTCGCCTTCGCGACCGCCACGAAGTGACCGATCTTCTGCACGTTCTCCGGAATCACCCATAACTCATGCCTATGGATTCCATCCAAATCAATACTCCTTGCCCGGAATGACGCGCATTGCCTACGCTGTCATGTTTCCCCTCCGGAAGAACTTTGCTCGTACGGAACCGCTTCCTCCGAAGGCACCACACCGGCTCCTGCCCACGGGCAAGCCCCCCGCTGGCTCCCGACCCTCCCCGATGAAATCCATGAAAAACCCGCTCTCCACCGCCCTCCTCGGACTGTCTCTTGCCTGCCCCCTGCTCGCCGAAGAAGGCGGCAGCGGCCACTACCTGCCGGGCGCGATGTCGTCGTTCGTCGACGGCGTCCCGCCTGAGGAAACCTTCATCGCCCGCTACAACTTCGTCTCCTGGGACGCCAGCGTGGAAGCCAATCGCATCCTGCCCATCGCCAACCTCGTCACCGCCGGAGCCGACATCTCCAGCACCGCCAACGGCCTCTCGCTGCTCTGGCGGCCGTCCTGGGGCGACATCAACGACTGCTGGTCCTACGCGATGAGCGCGACGATCCCCTACGTGGACCTCGACATCACCGCGAACATCATCACCCCGCTCGGCACCGTCCGCCGCTCCGACAGCATCTCGGGCATCGGCGACATCGTGCTGATGCCGGTGATGCTCAACCAGAACCTCTCGCCGGATTTCAACATCAACTACCGCCTCGGCGTCTACGCCCCCACCGGCCGCTACGAGGTCGGCCGGCTGGCGAACACCGGCAAGAACTTCTGGACCCTCGAGCCGACCATCGGGTTCATGTACTTCGGCCAGAAGAACGGCATCGAGGCATCGGTCTTCCTCGGCGCGGATTACAATTTCGAAAACGAGGACACCAACTACCAATCCGGCGTGCAGGCCCACGTCGACGGCGTCCTCGCCCAGCACTTCCCGCTCTGGGGCGGCCTCGCGGGGGTCGGCATCAACGGCTACTGGTATGAACAGGTCGAAGGTGACAGCGGCTCCGGTGCCACCCTCGGCGATTTCAAAGGCCGCACTGCCGGCCTCGGCCCGGTGCTGTCCTACGCCACCAAGATCGGCGACGTCGATGTCATCGGCGAGCTGAAGTGGCTCCACGAGTTCGAGACCAAGCTCCGGCCCGAAGGCGACTTCATCTGGTTCAAGCTCGTGACGAAATTCTAACAAACCTCTCCACCATGAAAGCCCTCGCCCTCCTCCCCTTGCTCGCCACCGCCCTCCACGCGGCGGAAGACGCCGACGAGCTCTCGCGCCAGGCCACCGATCCGACCGCCTCGCTGATGGCGCTGAATTTCCAGTCGATCTACACCGGCGGCTATTACGGTGCCGACGTTCCCGGCGAAGCGGACGACCAGTGGACCTTCCAGTTCCGCCCGGTCATCCCCTTCGAGTTCCTCGGCCGGCCGAACATCTTCCGCGCCACGATCCCCTACCAGACCGGCGGCCGCGGCGACGAAGGACTCAAACCGCTGTCGCTGTTCGACCTGATGGTCTTCAACGAGGACTGGGGCCGCTGGGGGCTGGGACCGGTGATGTCCATGGACACCACCGGCGACCTGCCCGACGGCTTCTCGATCGGTCCGGCGGCCGGCTTCGTCTGGCAGGTGAACAAGAAGCTCAACCTCGGACTTTTCACCCAGAACGTCTTCTGGAGCGACACCGCGCTGACCAACATCCAGCCGGTCATCGCCTACCAGCTCGGCAACGGCTGGTCGCTCAGCGCCGGCGACCTGCAGTTCTCCTACGACTGGGAAAACAGCCGCTGGCTCAGTGTCCCGGTCGGCATCCAGCTCGGCAAGGTCACCAAGCTCGGCGACCAGCCGGTCCGCTTCGCGATCAACCCGCAGTACAACCTCAAGAACGACCGCGGCCTCGGCGAGTGGTCGGTCGCGTTCACCTTCACCACCTTGTTCCCCACCTTCTAACAGCCTCCCCGCCATGAAAGCCTCCCCATTGCTCGCACTCGTTCTTGTTCCACTGCTCCTTCCCTCGCTCTCCGCGCAATCCGCCCTCAACCGCTCCATCCGCACCGCGGAGAACATGGAGCCCTCCATTCCGCGTCCCGAACAGGACAAGGCGGTCGCGGAAAAACTCGCCGCCCTTGAGAAAAAGACCGGCAAGAAACCCAACGTCGTCTGGTTGCTCGTCGATGACATGGGCTTCGGCGATCCCGGCTGCTACGGCGGCGGCAAGGCGATCGGCGCGGACACCCCGCACATGGACCGGCTCGCCGCGCAGGGCCTCCGCCTGACGTCCTGCTACTCGCAGAACACCTGCACGCCCACCCGCTCCGCCATGCTCACCGGCCGCCTGCCGGTCCGCACTGGCCTGACGCGGCCCATCCTCGCGGGCGACAAGCTGACGGTGAACCCTTGGGACGGCGAAACCAGCCTGCCGAAGATCCTCGGCGAGTCCGGCTACAACACCCTGCTCGTCGGCAAGTGGCACATCGGCTCCGCCAAGGGCATGCGCCCGCACGAGGTCGGCTTCGACGAATACTACGGCTACTACGGCGCGCAGAAGGAGACGTCGCAGGCGGTGGACCCGGCGCGCTATCCCGACCTGGTGCTCGATCCCGAAAAGCTCGCCCGCTACGAGAAGATGGGCGAGGACCACAGCCTCGTGCACGGTTTCAAGGACGGCAAACTGGACGTCATTTCCGACATCAAGAGCACCGAGGACATGGCCCGCGCCGACAAGGTGCTCACCGACTTCAGCGTGACCAAGGTGAAGGAACTCGCGAAGAGCGACAAGCCGTTCTTCCTCATGCACGCCTTCATGAAGGTCCACACCGACAACTACGCCCACCCCGACTTCAAGGGCATGAGCGCAAGCAAGTATCCTTACAAGGACGCGATGTGCGAGGTCGACATGGAGATCGGCATGATCGTCAAAGCCCTCGAGGAAGCGGGCACGCTGGAGAACACCCTCGTCTTCATCACCTCCGACAACGGCCCGCAGATGGACGGCTGGCCGGACGCCGGCTACACCCCGTTCCGCGGCGCGAAGGGCACTACCTGGGAAGGCGGCGTCCGCGTCCCCGGCATCGCCTACTGGAAAGGCATGATCGCCCCCGGCCGCGTGAGCGACGAGGTGTTCGACCTGATGGATCTCTTCAACACCGCCGTCCACCTCGCCGGGGCCGACGACAAGCTGCCCAAGGACCGCTACATCGACGGCATCGACCAGACCTCGTTCCTGCTCCACGACGAAGGCCTCGGCAAGCGCGAGTGCGTCTTCTTCTGGTGGAAAAGCGACCTGATGGCCGTCCGCATGCGGGAATACAAGGAACACGTGAAGGTCATCCTGCCGCACAGCACCTTCATGCACATCGACATGGCGACCGTGAACGACGTCGGCACCGCCCCCTGGCTCTTCAACCTCTACATCGACCCGAAGGAGGAACTCCCCGTCGGCCACCGCATGAACGCCTGGCTCGCCTCGCTCGGCGCGGACATGGCCGCCCACGCCGCCACCTTCAGGAAATACCCGCCGAAGAAGGTCGGGCTGTAAGCCGGAGACTCCCGGAAGAACCCCACAAGGCCATGCACCCCCTTTTCGAGAAAGCCTCATCCCTCACCGAATCCATCATCGGTGGCGCGATCGAAGTTCACCGCGACAAGGGCCCCGGCCTGATTGAGTCCATCTACGAGTGGTGCCTCCTGAAGGAACTTGAACTCCGCAATCTCGAATGTGTCAGCCAGAGGGTCGTTGAGATCCAGTACAAGGGATTCCGCCGTGAAGAACCGCTTCGGTTCGATTTGTTGGTCGAGAACTGCGTGTTGGTCGAGGCGAAGGCGGTTCAACAGGTGTTGCCGATCCACAAGGCCCAACTCCTGAGCTACATGAAGCTCCTGAACATCCCTATCGGCCTCCTCATCAATTTCAACGAGATGAAACTCACTGCAGGCGTCCACAGGCTGATTCTTCCCGGCGCGAATTCACCAGAAGGAATGGAACAGGAGCAAACAGAGGAAACGGAGAATCCCTGATCGGTTCCCTTCGAATTCAATGCCACCCCGCTAACCCGACGGAGCTCATCAAATTCAAACTCTCCGTTCCCTCTCTTTCCTCCTGTTCAAACCTCTTCCATCCTACGCCATGAGAGCCATCTTATCCCTCCTCTTCTTCCAGTTGCCTCTTCCCGCCGCCGCGCCTGACGACGGCTCCGTGCTGCCGTTCCCACCGACGCCCTCCGCCAGCAAGGCGGGGCCGACCTTGCAGGAATCCACCCACCAGCGCCGCGTCGAACCGGATCGTCTGCCAAAGGACGCGCCGAACGTGCTCATCGTGTTGATTGACGACGTCGGTTTCGGCGTGCCGGACACCTTCGGCGGCTTCGCCCACACGCCGACTCTAACAAAACTTCGCGACGAGGGCATCAGCTACAACCGCTTCCACACCACCGCGATCTGTTCCCCGACCCGCGCCGCGCTGCTGACCGGGCGCAACATGCACCGCGTCGGCAGCGGCACCATCGCCGAGCGCGCCTTGGATTGGGACGGCTACAGCGGCGTCATGCCGAAGTCCTCGGCCACCATGGCCGAGGTGCTGCGCCACTACGGCTACAAGACCTCCGCCTTCGGGAAATGGCACAACTCGCCCGCCGACCAGACCACGGCGATGGGCCCCTTCGACAAGTGGCCGACCGGCTACGGCTTCGATTACTTCTACGGCTTCATCGCCGGCGAAACCTCGCAATACGAGCCGCGCCTGATCGAGAACACCAACGCCATCGAGCCGCCGCACGATGAGAAATACCACCTCACCGAGGACATGGCGGACAAGGCCATCGGCTGGATGAAAAAGCATCGCGCCTTTTCTCCCGACAAGCCGTTCCTGATGTACTGGGCACCCGGCGCGGCGCACGGTCCGCATCACGTTTTCCCGGAGTGGGCCGACAAATACAAAGGGAAGTTCGAAGACGGCTGGGACGTCCTGCGCGAGAAGACGTTCAAACGCCAGAAGGAACTCGGCTGGATCCCCGCCAACACCGAACTCACGCCGCGCGACAAGACGATGGCCGCATGGACCGACATTCCCGAGTCCGAACGCGCCTTCCAGACCCGCCTGATGGAAGTCTTCGCCGGCTTCGTCGAGCACACCGACGCGCAGGTCGGCAAGGTCGTGGATTTCCTCGACCAGACCGGGCAGCGCGACAACACGATCATCCTCTACATCTGGGGCGACAACGGCGCCTCGGCCGAAGGACAGAAGGGCTCGATCAGCGAACTGCTCGCCCAGAACATGATTCCCAACACCATCGAGCAGCAGATGAAGGCGCTGGATGAACTCGGCGGTTTGAAAGTGCTCGGCAGCCCCAGCACCGACAACATGTATCACGCCGGCTGGGCCTGGGCGGGCAGCTCGCCATTCCGCTCCACCAAGCTCGTCGCCGCGCACTTCGGCGGCACGCGCAACCCGCTCGTGATCTCGTGGCCCAAGGGCATCAAGCCGGACAAAACGCCGCGTGCCCAATTCCACCACGTCAACGATGTCGCGCCCACGCTCTACGAAGTGATCGGCATCACCCCGCCGAAGATCGTCAACGGCGAGGCGCAGGACCCGATCGATGGCGTCAGCATGGCCGCCTCGTTCACGAAGCCCGACGCACCGGAAACCAAGAAAGTGCAGTATTTCGAAAACAACGGCAGCCGCGGCATCTACAAGGACGGCTGGTTCGCCTGCACCTTCGGCCCGCTCGTCCCGTGGCTGACCGTGCAGAAGGGACTGGCCGGGTGGGATGCCACCAAGGACCCGTGGGAGCTTTACGACCTCACGAAGGACTTCTCGCAGATGCACGACCTCGCCGCGCAGCACCCGGAGAAGCTCGCCGAGTTGAAAGAGCTGTTCCTGGCGGAGGCCAAGGAAAACAAAGCCTTTCCCATCGGTGGTGGACTGCTCACCCGCATCGATGCGACGTCCGTGATCACCAGCCCCTACAAGTCGTGGACCTTCGACGGCAGCACCACCCGCATGCCCGAGTTCACCGCGCCGGGCCTTGGCAAGAAGAGCAACACCGTGACCCTCGAACTGGAAACCGGCGAAAACGCCAGCGGCGTGCTCTACGCCCTCGGCGGTGCCAGCGGCGGCCTCGCCTGTTACATGGAAGACGGCCACCTTTGCTTCGAATACAACATGATGATCATCGAGCGCTATCTGGCGAAATCGAAGGACAAGCTCGCCCCCGGCAAGCACACCGTCATCGTCGACACCACGCTCCAAGCCCCGAAACCCGGCTCGCCCGCCGACATCGTCCTCAGCGTGGACGGCAAGGAAGTCGCCCGTGCCGCGGTGAAGATGACCGTGCCCGCCGCCTTCACCGCCAGCGAGACCTTCGACGTCGGCACCGACCTCGGCTCTCCCGTCTCTCGAGATTACGAGAAGCGTCGCCCTTTCAAGTTCGACGGCACCATCGGCAGCGTGAAGGTGGCCCTCAAGTGAACCGCCGTCCTGGTCCTCCCCGCCATTGAACCAAGGTGCAATGGCGGCCCCGGTCCGCTACTGCCAGTCTTTGCAAAGCCCGCGCTTCTCTTGCTTTCCCCTTCCCGTCGCGACATCCCGCGCTACAACCGATTTCGATTCTTCCCCATGAAACCACCGACCCGACTCGCCGCCTGCCTCGCGCTGGCGCTCTTCCACTTCCCCGGCCTCCACGCCCAGGAGGAACCATCCCCCGAAATCGCCGGCCTCCAGCAGGCCGCGGCCGATTTCGTCCTCGCCTACAACGCGAAGGATGCCGCCGCCATCGCCGCCCTCTTCACCGAGAACGGCGAAATGACCGACTTCCGGGCCGCCGACACCGCCAGCGGCCGCGCCGAGATCCAGGCCCGCTACGAGGAGATCTTCGCCGCCGCCGAGGTCCCCTCGGTCGCCGTGGAGGTCGATTCGGTCCGCTTCGTCGGCAAGGACCTGGCGGTTGAGGACGGGACCGTCCATTTCACCCCGCCCGGCGACAACGCCCCGGCAAAATCCACCGCTTACACCGCGGTTCTCCAGAAAAACGAAGCCGGCGCCTGGAAAATCGCCAGCACCCGCGCCCTCGCCGACACCACCGGCCCCGCCGGCCAGCTCGCCGAACTCGCCACCGCACTGAAGGGCGACTGGACCGCGATGCGCGACGGACTCCGCCTCGACCTCGCCTTCGGCTGGGACGGTTCCGGCAACTTCATCGCCGGGGAAATGCTCGCCACCACCGCCGACGGCGATCCGCAATCCACCAACCTGCGCATCGGCTGGGACGCCGCCCGCAAGACCATCACCTGGTGGAGCTTCGACGACGGCGGCGGCTTCGCCAAGGGCGACTGGACCCCCACCGAAGACGGCTGGCTGGTCCGCACCGAAGGCACCACCGCCGACGGCGAGGCTACCAGCGCCAACCAGGCTCTCAAGCTCGAGGGCAAGGACACCCTGATCTGGACCGCCAAGGACCGCCTGGTCGATGGCGAGAAACTCCCCGACATCGAAATGCGCGTCGTCCGCCAAGCCCCGGAACCCGCTGCCGAATAATCCGCCACCTCTTCCAACCATGAAACCATTCACGACTCTCCTGTCCGCCCTGCTCGGACTCTCGCTCGTTGCCACCGAAGCCGAAGCCCGTGGCGGAGGAGGAGGAGGAAAAGCCGCCAACCGCGGCGGCGGCGGCGGCGGTGGCGGCGCTTATGCCAAGCGCAGCCCCGCCACCGGCTCGAAAATCCAGCGCCCGGCCTCCAAGCCCGCCGCACGCCCCGCCTCCAAGCCGGCTTCCAAGCCCGCCACCAAGCCGGCGGCGCGTCCCGAGGCCAAGCCCGCCGTCGAACGCCCGACCTCGAAGCCCGCCACACAGCCCGGGTCCAGGCCGCAAACACTCCCCGGAAGCGCCGGCAACACCGCGACCACCAAGCCCGGCTACGCCCGCCCCGACAACAAGCCTGACGGACGGCCGAACGCCGAGCGTCCGGCGACCAACAAGCCGTCCACCCTGCCCGGCATGGTCAGCTACCCGAACCGCCAGGGGAACGGCAACAACATCGGCAGCAACAACCGCGGCGGGAACAACGTCGGCAATACCCTCAACACCGGCAACAAGACCGGCATCAACGCCGGGAACAACAACCGCGTCGGCAACAACAACGTCAACATCCAGGGCGGCGACAAGACCTTCAAGGGCGGCAACAAGAACAACATCCACGTCGACCAGGTCAACGTGAACAAGCGCAACACCGCGCTCAACCGGCCCGCCACCCTGCCCGCCAACAAGCGCAACTGGAACTCCAACCAGTGGGGCGGCAACAAGGGCGTCTGGGGCAACAACGTCAACATCGGCAACGACGTCAACATCAAGATCAATAACAACTTCAAGTACAACAACAACTTCGCCTACAAGCCGAACTACTGGGGCGCCAACCCCTGGTGGGGCGCCTCGAATTGCCACGGCTGGCACCACGGCCACTGGAACTACGGCTACAACAGCTACTACTACCGCAGCCACTGGTACTTCCACGACGACAACGACTTCGCCGAAGGCTTCATGTGGGGCATCGCGGTCTGGAGCCTCGGCAACATGATCTACGACATGGGCTACAAGTCGTACAGCAACCCCTACCCCGCGCCGCCGGTCCAGAACACCACCATCAACTACACCCAGCCGGTGTCGGTGGCCGCCGCCAAGACCCCGCCGGGCGACGAGGCCGCCGCCACCCTGGCCGAAACCAAGTCCAACGAGGCCCTCGAGAAGTCCCGCACCGCCTTCAAGCAGGGCGACTACCTCGCCGCATCCAAGGCCGTCGACGAGGCGATCGGACACACTCCGGGCGACGTCACCCTGCACGAGTACCGCGCCCTGGTGTTCTTCGCCCTCGGCAAATACGCCGACGCCGCCGGCGTGATCAACCCGGTCCTCGCCTCCGGCCCCGGCTGGGGCTGGGACACGATGATCGGCTTCTACGACAGCTCCAGTACTTACGATGCCCAGCTCCGCAAGCTCGAAGCCTACGTCAAGGGCTCGCCCGACAAGGCCGACGGCCATTTCCTGCTCGGCTACCACTACCTGGTCTGCGGCCACACCGCCAAGGCCTACGAGCAGTTCGACAAGACCGCCACGCTCCAGCCGGCCGACAGCATCGCCCGCCAGCTCCGCGACCTGACCAAGGAATCCCTGCCCGTCGAAGGCGGCGAGGACGCCCCGCCCCCGGCCCCGCCCGCACCGGTCGCCGTGGACAAACTGGTCGGCACCTGGGTCAGCGACAACGGCTCCCAGGGCAAGGTGACCTTCACCATGGCGGCTGACGGCAGCTTCACCTGGGGCTTCGTCAACGGCGACCAGTCCAGCGAACTGAAGGGCACCTACGGCCTCGACGACAAGGGCCTGCTGGTCCTTTCGATGGACGACTCGCAGATGGTGTCGGAAGTCACGCTGTCGGCCGACGGCTCGATGAAGTTCGTCATCGTCGGCAGCCCCGCCGGCGACCCCGGCCTTGGCTTCAAGAAAGGCTGAGGATCGTTCTTCCCCTGGAGGCGGTTCCGCTGCGGCGGGCCGCCTCCTTTTGTTTTACCGGCAAGCGCCGCCCGCCCGCGGAGTGTCCTGTCCGAACCCCATGATTCCACGCCTCGCCCCTTGCCTCGCCGCGCTGGCCCTGCTCGCCGCCAGTCCCGCTCCGGCCGCCCCGCCGAACATTGTCGTGCTCTTTTCCGACGATGCCGGCCACGCCGACTTCGGCTTCCAGGAAAAGGCCGATCCCGCCCTCGCGCGGCTCACCCCGCGGCTCACCGCCCTGGCGAAGGAAGGCGTGGTCTTCAACCAGGCCTACGTCTCCGGTGCCGTCTGCTCGCCGTCCCGCGCCGGGCTTTTCACCGGCCGCTACCAGCAGCGCTTCGGCCACGAGACCAACATCCCGCCAAACTACATGAAGGGCGGCCTGCCCCTCACCGAGAAGCTAGCCGGCGATCACCTGCGACCGCTCGGCTATGCCACCGGGCTGATCGGCAAATGGCACCTCGGCTACCCCGAAGCCTACCAGCCGAACCAGCGCGGCTTCGACCACTTCTTCGGCCTGCTCCAGGGCTCGCGTTCCTATTTCCCGATGAAAAAGGAAGCTCCCCACCAGGTCTTCCTGCTCAACGGCAAGCCCACCCCCGAGGGTGGCTACACCACCGACCGCATCGGCGACGGCGCCTGCGATTTCATCCGCTCCCACAAGGACAAGCCCTTCTTCCTCTTCGTTTCCTTCACCACCCCGCACGGCCCGCTGCAACCGAAGCCGGAGGACCTGGAAAAGGCCGGCCGCTTCGGCAGCCCCAAGCGCGCGAAGTATGCCGCCCTGGTGAAGTCGCTCGACGACAACTGCGGCAAGATCCTCGACTGCCTGGAAAAGGAAGGCCTCGCCGGCAACACCCTGGTCGTTTACTCGAACGACAACGGCGGCCAGACCGCCACCGGCGGGATCAACACCCCGCTGCGCGCCGCCAAGGGCCAGGTGTACGAAGGCGGCATCCGCGTTCCCATGGTCATGCGCTGGCCCGGCACCATCACCCCCGGCCGCCGCGTCGATACCCCGGTCATCACCCTCGACTGGCTGCCCACCTTCCTCGATGCCGCCGGCGGCAAGCCCGGCCCCGACCTGAAACTCGACGGCCTGAGCTTGCTTCCCCTCCTCAAGGACCCCGCCGCCACCCTGCCGGCGCGTCCGCTCTTCTGGCGCACCAACGGCCCGGATGGCCCGGTCGCGATCCGCGACGCCGATTGGAAGCTGGTCCACCTCCGCGGCAAGAAGGCCGGCTCCAAGCCCGAGCTCTACCAACTCTCCGCCGACGTCTCCGAGGAAATCGATCTCGCCGCCAAGCACCCGGAAAAGCTCAAGGAACTCAAAGCCAAGCTCGCCGCCTGGGAGGCCACCCTCGCCAAGCCGCTGTGGTAGCCCCGTGGCTGCGGCATCCCTGCCGCAAGCCATCTCCAATCTCCCCGCCTCGCGTCTTCCTGCTCGCGTCTCCCAGCCCGCGTCTCCCTGCTCGCGTCTCCCAGCCCGCGCCTCCCAGCCCGCGTCTCCCAGCCCGCGTCTCCCAGCCCGCGTCTCCCAGCCCGCGTCTCTCAGCTCGCGTCTCTCAGCTCGCGTCTCCCAGCTCGCGTCTCCCAGCTCGCGTCTCCCAGCCCGCGTCTCCCTGCTCGCGTCTCCCAGCCCGCGCCTCCCAGCCCGCGCCTCCCAGCCCGCGTCTCCCAGCCCGCGTCTCCCAGCCCGCGTCTCCCAGCCCGCGTCTCCCAGCCCGCGTCTCTCAGCTCGCGTCTCTCAGCTCGCGTCTCCCAGCTCGCGTCTCCCAGCTCGCGTCTCTCAGCTCGCGTCTCCCAGCTCGCGTCTCCCAGCTCGCGTCTCCTTGCTCGCGTCTCCCTGCTCGCGCCTCCCAGCTCCCACTTTCCCCTCGCGCGCCCGCCGCACCCGGCTATCGTCGCGGGCCATGGCTGATCCCCAGCACCTCGAACGCACCTTCGAACGCGCCCGCCGCCGGCCACCCGAACCCTTGCCCGCGGACTTCGCCGCCGCAGTCATGCAGCGGCTCGCAGCGACCCGCGACACCGTGGCCCGCGCCCCCGGCTTCTGGGCCACCGCTGCCGCGGCCGTCGTCACCGCCACGGTCATCGGGCTGCTTTCCTCTCCCCGGCAGGACAGCACGCAACCGCCCAAGATCGGGGTCTTCAGCGGCAGCACGGCCCAGCTGCCCTTCGTCCAGCCATGAAGCCCCCGCTGGCCACCGCCGCCTGGGCTCTCGCCACGGTGCTCCTCGCCGGACTCACCGCCTTCCTCGTCGCCCGCTCAATCGGCAGGCCGGAGGTTTCCGCAGCCACGCCAGGCTCCGAGGCCGACTTCCACCAGTGGATGCACGAGCGCCTCGACATCACCCCCGACCAGCACGCCGCGCTCGAACCTTTCGAACACGCCTTCGAGACCGAGCGCGAACGCCTCCGCGCCGAAATCGCCCAAGCCGGCCGCGACCTCGCCCAGGGCGTGCGCAAGGGCGATCCGGAATCGCCGCAGATCGACGACGCGCTGACCCGACTCAACGCCGCCCAGGCCGCACTCCAGCGCGCGACCCTCGACCACTTCTTCGCCATGAAACGGCACCTCGACCCCACCCAGGCCGAGAAACTCCTCGAATGGACCCATGATAGCATCGTCCCTGAATAGCACCGCCGCCCTGACCCTGCCGGCCGAGGCGACCGCGGACGATGCCGCCGAAGCCGCACTCGTCGCCGCCGCACAAGGCGGCTGCCCGGAGGCCTTCCGCTCCCTCGTCGAAAGCCACCAGCAGCCGATCTACCGCTTCTGCTTCCATTACCTCCGGGACGCAGGCGACGCCCGGGAGGCCAGCCAGGACACCTTCATCCGCGCCCACGGCGCGCTCCATCGTTACCGCCACCGCGGCCGCTTCAGCACCTGGCTGTTCCGCATCGCCCTCAATCTCTGCCGCGACCGCCTGCGCGCCCGCCCCGCCGCCCGCGGCCGCCAGATCGTCGCGCTCGAAGCCGAGGAACTTGCCTGCGGGAAGCCCGCCCCGGACGAGGCCGCCATGCGCGATACCGACCTCGCCAAGCTCGACCGCGGCCTCGCCGCCATGCCCGAGAAACTCCGCAGCATCCTCGTCCTGAGCTGCCTCGACGGCCACAGCCACGCCGAATGCGCCGCCATCCTCAAATGTTCCGAACGCGCCATCGAAGGCCGCCTCTACCGCGCCCGACAGCGCTTGGCGGACTGGTGGGAAAGACAGGACTGAAGCCTACCACTTTCAGGAACCCGAGCCCGTGGCGGGGTGCGAGCGGGAATGCGCGGGGAAGCGCCAGCTTCAGCCGGCAACCGGATCGCCCGCCCGACCGGACCCTTTTCACATGAATCGCCGGGCATTCGGCACAAGCCGCGGAAACCCGCGCATATCCGCCGATGGCATTGCCGCGTGGCACGGGTGGCGCTTCAATCCGGACGTCATGAACGCCCCTGTCCGACACGCCGAACTCCTCGCCTGGGTCGAGGAAATGACCGCCCTCTGCCAGCCGGACGCCGTCGAGTGGTGCGATGGTTCCCGGGAAGAATGGGACCGCCTTTGCCAACTCCTCGTCGACAAGGGGACCTTCACCCGGCTCAACCCGGAGAAGCGCCCGAACTCCTTCCTCGCCCGTTCCACCCCGTCCGACGTCGCCCGCGTTGAAGACAGGACTTTCATCTGCACCCGCCGCAAGGACCTCGCCGGGCCGACCAACCACTGGATGGAGCCGTCCGAGATGAAGACCCTGCTGCGCGGGAAATTCGCCGGCTCGATGAAGGGCCGCACGATGTACGTGGTCCCCTTCTGCATGGGCCCGCTGGATTCGCCGCTGGCCAAGATCGGCGTGCAGGTGACCGACAGCGCCTACGTGGCGGTCAACACCCGGATCATGGCCCACATGGGCAAGCAGGTGCTCGAACGGCTCGAGGCCGAGGCCGACGGCAGCCTTCCCGCCAAGCGCGACGGCCACGGCCGATTCATCCCCTGCCTGCACTCGATCGGCGCGCCGCTTTCCGCCGGCCAGGCCGATGTCCCGTGGCCCTGCAACGAGGACAAGTACATCGTCCACTTCCCCGACTCCCGCGAGATCTGGTCCTACGGTTCCGGCTACGGCGGCAACGCGCTCCTCGGCAAGAAGTGCCTCGCCCTGCGCATCGCCAGCAACATCGCCCGCGAGCACGAATGGATGGCGGAGCACATGCTCATCCTCGGCCTCGAATCCCCGGCCGGCGAAAAGACCTACGTCACCGCCGCCTTCCCCTCGGCCTGCGGCAAGACCAACCTCGCGATGATCATCCCACCGAAGTCCTACGCGGACGCCGGCTGGAAGACCACCATCGTGGGTGACGACATCGCCTGGCTGTGGCCGCACGAGGACGGACGCCTCCACGCGATCAATCCCGAGACCGGCTACTTCGGCGTGGCGCCCGGGACCTCCTACGACACGAATCCGATCGCGATGGAGTCCATGACCGAGAACACGATCTTCACCAACGTCGCGCTGACCGACGACGGCGATGTCTGGTGGGAAGGCCTGACCAAGGAGCCGCCTGCGCACCTGATCGACTGGCTGGGCCAGGACTGGACCCCCGGCTGCGGCCGGCCGGCCGCCCACGCGAACGCCCGCTTCACCGCGCCGGCGAAGCAGTGCCCGACGATCGATCCCGAATGGCAGAATCCGGAAGGCGTGCCGATTTCCGCGATCATCTTCGGCGGACGGAGGCCGAACACGATGCCGCTCATCTACCAGGCCTTCAACTGGTCGCATGGCGTGTATGTCGGCGCGACGATGGGATCGGAAGTCACCGCCGCGGCGATCGGCCTGAAGGCGGGCGTGCGCCGCGATCCCTTCGCGATGCTGCCCTTCATCGGCTACAACATGGCCGACTACTTCCACCACTGGCTGGACATGCGGCGCAAGGTCCGCCACCTGCCGCGCTTCTTCCACGTGAACTGGTTCCGCAAGGATGCCGACGGTAAGTTCCTGTGGCCCGGCTTCGGCGACAACATGCGGGTGCTGGAATGGATCGTGAACCGCTGCCACGGCCGCATCGCCGGCCACGAGACGCAGATCGGCTGGACGCCGCACTGGGAGGACTTCAACACCGAGGGCCTCGAAGGCTTCGACGAGGCGCGCTTCGACCAGTGCATGGCCTTCAACGCCGAGGAGTGGAAAGAGGAGATCCTCTCGCAGGGCGAGCTGTTCCTGAAACTCTACGACTACCTGCCGAAGGAGATCGTCTTCCAGCGCGAGCTGCTGGCGGCCCGGCTGAGCTGAGCCCGCCAAAAAAAGCGGCACCGGTCCCGGCCGGGAGCGGTGCCGTTCGAAAACGTCCGGACTGCTTATTTGTTCGGCACCATCGAGTAGAGGGCCATGGTCATGCAGTAGGCCTCGTCGGCACGCATCTTCTTCTTCTCGTGGCCGTCGCCCCACGAGTCGGTGTAGTAGATTTCCTCGGTGGTCGGATTGTAGCCGATGATCAGGCGCATGTGCCCGCCGTAGGATTGCGGGGTCCCCTCCTCCTTGAACATCCCGAGGTAGAGCGTCCAGGCGAGCGGGATGCCCTGATCGATGTATTCCTTGATCTTGCGGTTGAAGTGGTCGTAGCCGCCCTGGGTGCGCTTCATGTCCCGGAAAGTCTCCTTGTGGGCGACCGACCAGAAATGGCGGGGATCGATGATCCACTCGTCGGGATCGAGGTCGAAGGTCTTCACACCCGCCTTCTTGGCGGCGCTGTTGTAACTGCGGATGTCCTTCTCCATCTGCCGTTCGCTGAACTCGATGTGCTTGAGGGTGCGCAGGTGGATCTTCCCGGTGACCTTCTGGAAGGCTTTTTCCATCTCGTCGCCGTTGGTGCCGTCCTCGTCGCTATTGGCAAGCTGGGCCATTTCATGCTGGTCCATCTCCGCGCCGAAGTAGCGGGCGACCCGCTCGATCGACGCCACCACGCAGTAGCCTTTCTGGCCCTGATCGACCATCGGCACGCTGTCGATCCAGGTGAATCCCTTGTCGTCCTTCTTCACGTTTTCCGCGAAGGATCCGCGCCGGGCCATGGTCCTCGGGGCGTTTTTTGCCGCGGTGATCGAGGCGAAGCGCAGCCGGATGAATTCGGCGCGCCGCTCCGACTTGTTGATGCTGCCTTCCAGCAAGACGGCAGTGTCCCCTTTCTTCCACATGAAGCCCTGCAGCGCCACGGCGCCCTGCTGCTTGCGCACCTCGCCCCGGACCTCCATTTTCTCTTCGATCAGGGTCTTCCAGTCGGCCATCTTCTCGTTGAAGGTGTCGAAGGGAACCTCGCCATCATCGCCGCGGTTGTAGATCGATACCGTGGCCTCGGTCGGCTTGCCGTCGCGGCCGCGGATGACCACTTCGCCGATTTCCTTGCCGAGAAGCTCGAACTCCTCCGGATCGGCACGAAGCCCATCTTTCGCGGACGAAAGCCAGGCGAAACCCTCGACATCGCCTTTCCCCATTTCGATGCCCCTCTCCTTGAGCTTCTTGCGCAGCGCTTCCTCTTCTTCGTCGACCTCCGGTTCGGGGCCCTTCAGGTCCTCCAGCGACTTCGACCAGATTCCCTCGTCGAAAAGCATGTCGTCGAGCGACTTCGACTTTTCTTCTTTCTCATCCTTGGCCGCCTGGGACGGGAGGATCATCAGCATGGCAATTGCTGCGATAAGCGGTTTCATCACGGTCACCATGAAACCCATCGAGCCCGTCTGTCGACTCTAAGTTGGTGAAATTTTTGTTAAGATAGACTCATCTTCCCTCCGGGGCCGCCCGAGGCCGAGGGAATGGGATTGTCAATCCGGGGCCGTCTGGTATTCCCCGCCGCGTGATTCAGGATTCCCGCAAAGCCATCATCGAACTGCTGCTTCTCGCCCTTTATCTGGACGACCGCCTGTCGCTTGCCGAAGACGAGGTGCTGACTTCCGCGCTCGATTCACTCGGCTGGGATTCCCCCCAACCGCGTGAAATCTGCGTGCTCAATGCCTTCGGCCTGGCCCGGGAAGCCGCTTCCTGTGCGATCCGGACCGAGGCGTTCCTCGCCGAGAGGACCGGAGTGATCAAGCAGGCGGGCGATTCAGCGACCGCGCTGACGCTCCTTTCCAAGGTCCTCGCCGCCGACGGGCTGACTTCTTCGGAGGAGCGGTTTTTGTCCAAGATCGAGCAAAGCTTGTTTTAAGCCCCCGGCCCGGCTTCGTCCCTCATTTCCGGCAAGGGCGTCATCGGGAGCCTGTGCCGTTTTTGAGACCGGTCAAATTCAAGCTGCGCCGCGGGCCCTGGAGCACCAGCGCGTAGGTCGCGTTGATCAGGTCGTCCTCCCCCATGTAGGGCGCGCCCATGTGCGGCGTGGTGAAGCGGAGGCCGTAGCCGGGTTCCCAGGCCGTGGAGAACCACCAGGCATACTCCCGGATCACCTCGCGGTAGGCCTCGGGCGCGGCGAGGTTCAACGCGAGCAAGCCCAGCGAACCACCGGGCTCGCCGTAGGCATGGCTGTTGCGGATCCACGGATGATGGGAGCGCATGAAACCGGTCATCGCATCGCGCATGTCTGGCCGGTCGCCGCGCAGGTGGGCGGCCATCGCGAACAAGCCGCTGCGCGACCAGAATTCGGCGGTGTCCTTGTAGGAGCGGTTGTAGCCGAGCGAACCGTGGCCACCTTCCTTCGGATCCGACCAGGCCATCTCCATGTAGGGCATGATCTTCTCCCAAATGCCGGATTTCATCCCGCAGCGGATCGCAAGCGCCTCGAAGACCAGCAGGTGGCAGGCGGGGGCGACGAGCGCCTTGTTCTCGTAGGGCAAGCCATCGGGGCCATGGCCCAGCGCGGGAACGCCCCAAGCCGAGGTGTGGGTGCCGTTCACCGCCCAGTCCCGGAGCGCGTCCAGATGCTTCAGCACCTGCCGGTCGCCGGTCCGCAGGTGCCACTCGCTGTAAAGGATTCCCGCGTAGGCTCCCGACCAGAACCCGAGGTTCCCGTAGGCCGCCGGCTCGGGATACTTGGCAAGCGACCACTCGACGGCCTTCTTCACCCGGCTCTCGTACTTCTTCTCGCCGGTGGCGAGCAGGGCGAGCGAGGAAAAGGTCGTGCGGATGATGTCGCCCGACCAGGATCCGTCTTCACGCTGGGATTCCTCAAGATAGGAGATCAGATCCTTCAGCAAGGCCGCCGCCTCGGGATCGTTCGACGGGTCCATGCTTCCGAAAGTCCGGGTGCGTTCGAGTTCAAGGCTCAGGTCCGCCGGCTTCCCGTCCCGCATCACGGTGAGGGTGAGGGACTTCTTCCCGTCGCGGAGGACCGCCTCGGTCGTGCGACCGATCAAGGCTTCATGGCTGCTCTGGAACCAATTCCAGCCGGGCTCGAGGTCGTTGTTGGCCAGCGGCTTGCCTTCGAGGGCGAGGATCGCGTCGCCGGGCTTGAGCTTGGCCTTCGCGGCCGGGCTGCCGCGGCGCACCTCCATCACGGTGAGCACCGACTGCCCGTGCTCGGTCAAGGCGTCGAATCCCAACAGGCCGGCTCCCAACTTGTCCGGTCCGGTCCCGCCGTTCGACCGTCCGTAAAGCTTGCCCGTGGGCAGTTCATGGATCCGGCAAAACCGCGGCGTCCCCACGATCACCGACGGCCCGGAGGCCACCCGGGCCCGCAGCCCGAAGGTCTTGCCGATCAACTGGCTCATCATCTCCGGCGGAAGCTCCAACCAGGCGCGGGAGTCCGCGGTCACCGCCGAGTCCCGATCCCGGGGCGGAAGCCGCACTCCCAGCGGCTCGATCTCCCCGCCGGTCCCGAAGCCGCCGCCGCTCCAGTCGCTTTCAACCACGAAGCGAAAACCATCGACCTCGGCCGCGGCCGGAAACTTCACCTCGATCGGCTTGCGCTCCTTCGCCACCTCCTCGCCGGATTCTCCCTGTGCGGCGACTTCCCAGGTGCCGCCGGGCTTGCGGATCTCGACGCGGTACTTGCGGGCCACGCCGTTGGTGAACCCACCCTGCCGCGGGGTGTAGCGGACACCCTCCAGCTTCACCGGCTTGCCAAACTCCAAACCCGCCCAATGCGGAGGCGCGGGCTGGTTCTCGCCATAGCGGCTGTGCCAGTCCGTCGACGGATCCCCGTCGAACAAGTGCTCGGCAGGAGCCCCGCCCTGCTCGGAGGACGCGATCACCGCCCAGGCCGCGCGCGGCGCGACGCCGGTCACCGACGTGGTGGCGCTGCCAAACACCTCTCCGCTCCGGGGGTCCAGCGCCTCGACCAACAAGGTCCCCTGCTTGCCGTCGCCGGTCCCGTAGGCATCGACCGAAAGAATCCCCCGCCACTGGCCGCCGGCCTCCTTCTCCTTGTCGCCGAGGTCGGGAACGGTCACTCGTCCGGCCACCGAGCCTCCCGACTCCAAGGCGATGCCTTGTTCCCCGCCGGGCAGCATCCAGGCCCGGTCCGCGGGAAAGGGCTCCACCGGCAGCGGCGCGGCGTTCAGGGCGATGCCTCCGAGGAGATAGCTCGAAATCAGTCGATAGTTCATGGCGTTGATGACGCCACAAACAGCGCTTTTATTGCGGTTTTTCGACTAAAAAAGACGGATTCTTGAGTTCGGCTCGCAGGCCCTCGGGGGCATCGGGTGCGCCTCGTCGAAAGCCCGCATCTCCTTGCCGCTCAGGATACGCACCTTCGATTCCGCAACGGCATCCGGCTTCAAACCAAACTCTTTCGCAAGGAACCCGTAAAGCGCCTGCCGCTTTGAAGGGCCGTAGTCATGCCCTTCGTCGGCAAAATGGGCATTGGCCACCGCGCCCTCCGCGTCGAAAAGTCCGTAGATTTTTTTCAGATGGGGAAGCTCCAGATCCGGCACATGGCGGGTCCAGTCCTTCCCGTCCGAGATCACCAGCAGCGGCTTGGGCGCGTGAACCGCCGCAATCTCCACGTTGTTGGCCACATGCCCCGGTCGGACGTGGATTGGAAGACCGCTCTCGCAAGTGCAGCCACCATAGAACCATGCCGACACCTGGACGCAGGGAACCGAGACATCCACTCGATCGTCCACCGCCGCCAGCAGGAACGCTTGGGTCGCCCCGCCGGACTCGCCGGTCAGGGCAACACGTCCTGCATCCGCTCCCGGCAGCGAGAGCATGAAATCCAGCATCCGCACCGAGTTCCAAAGCTGCAAGCGGAGTTCATCGGGAGACACACCGTGCTTCCAGCCGGCCAATGCCGATTCGCCGTGGCCAACCATGTCCCAGGCAATCACCGCACAGCCCATCATCGCCAGGACGGCACAGCGCTGTTGCATCGACTCCAGGAAGCGGCCGTGCGTCAGCGGATCCTTGCCGGGCCAATGCCCGTGCGAAGAAAGCACCACCGGCATCTTCCCGGACTGGAGCGGCAGATAGAGATTCGCCCCGACATGAAATCCGGGGGCCGTTTCCACGGAAACATTCTCCACCCGATACCCGTCCATCTCCCGCACGGTATGTCTCCTCACCGGAGGCGCTTTCCGATCCGGCAGCGGCCACAATCCGGCTGCTTCCAGAATACCCCTGCGGATCTCCGCTGCCCTGCGCTCCCACAAATCACGGGTTTCATAATCCTTCCATCGCGCCGCCATCTCCGACTTCGCCTGCTCAGGAGTCTGGAAAGCCCCCTGACGCAGCTGGTCCCCCGCCAGCACTTTGGGGAAGCACAAGAGCAGGATGACGAGCTTTGGAGCGCGAGGCATGGAATCACGCTAAATGCACCGTCCCCCCGAGTCGATCCGAACCTCGCCGCTCACCATTTCCGAAACCCGCCGGCCCGCGGATTGTCCGTCCATGCCGGCGTTGCCACCGCCGGCATCCCCCCGCGTGGCCGTCCCGTCCGCCGACCACCTCCGTCGTCGCGGGCGGAGGCACCCGCCGCCGGCGGCACCCCGCGGGCAAAAAAAGAGCCCGGCACCCACGTTGACGTGGATGCCGGGCAAATACCTGGCGGCGACCTACTCTCACAGGACCTGTCGTCCCAATACCATCGGCGCTGCAGCGTTTCACTTCCGGG
>JAIXWR010000012.1 GCA_027491155.1 Verrucomicrobiaceae bacterium | reverse complement strand
TGGCAGCTCGATCTCCACCGCAAGCAGGGCAACACCACCGCCGCCGAAGAGCTGCGCGACAAATGGTTCGGCCGCATGTGGGACATCAGCGCCTTCATGAAGGTCCTCAAGCAACGCTTCTCCCAATGGTTCAACGGCCGCCACGCCCGCCGCGGGACCTTGTGGGAAGACCGCTACCGCTCGGTCCTGGTCGAAGGCAAAGGCCAGGCACTGCGGGCGATGGCCGCCTACATCGACCTCAACCCCGTCCGCGCGAAGATCTGCGACGATCCGAAGGACTACCGCTGGTGCGGCTACGCGGAAGCGGTCGCCGGCGGCAAGGAGGCCCGCGAAGCCGTGGTCTTTCTCGCCGCGATCAACCCTCACGGCGGGATGAAGCCGGGATCGACCGTTGCCCCGACACCCAAGGAAGCCCTCCGCCGATGGCGTTGCCATCTGTTCGGCATTCCCGAGAACGAAGCGCGGCAGAAGAACGATGCCGCGAAAGGCGAGATGGCCGCCGTTTACCGCGACCGCATCCCGCGGGAGAGGGCGCTGGAGGTGCTGGCCCGCGGCGGGAAGCTCTCCGAGGCCGACTACCTGCGCTGCAAGGTCCGCTACTTCAGCGACGGTGCTGTGATCGGCGGGAAGGCCTTCGTGGAAGAGATGTTCGCCGCGTTCCGCGACCGCTTCGGGCCCAAGCGCAAGGACGGTGCACGTCCGGTGCGCGGACTGGCACCGGACGAGTCCGCGGGGAAGCTCTTCAACTTCCGCCAGCTCCGCACCGGGGTGTTCGGGTAGATCGTCGCTCCGGGCGATCGATTCTCATCTGTTCGCATTTCCGAAGCGCAACCCCCGCCGGCAGCGGGTTCCGGCATGCCGGGTTAGCCGATACGTAGCCCGTCACGGGACGGGGGACGGGCCGGTCCATTTCCAGGAGCCGTCGGCGTAGAGCTCGAGGATGGCATCGTAGCCCTCGACCGCGGTTTTGCCGTTGCCCAGGACGATGCAGGCGACGCCGTGGCGCGCCATGACCTGGCGGACGGAGCGGAACTCATCCTCGTTGAGCGAGGAATCGAGGTGATCGAGGAAGGCGAAGCGCGGCTTGGCGAGGAGGGCGCGGGCGACGGCGAGGATCTGCTCGTCGCCGAGGCTGAGTTCGCCGGCCCAGTGATGCTGGGTGTCGAAGTCGCGGTTGCGGGCGGCGGCGAGATCGAGGCCGAGCTCGTTGAGGACCGAAAGCATCGCGGCATCGCCGAGCGGAGTCCTAGCACCGGAGGGGGTGAGCAGCTCGCGGAGGCTGCTGGGCGGGAGGTAGGGCTGTTCGAGCAGGAAAGCCAGTTGCTCCGGAGGCGGCCGCCGGATGCTGCCGCTGCCGGATTCGTGGAGTCCCGCGGTGGCGTGGAAGAGCGCGAGCTTGGCGGGCTGGTTGGGCCCGGTGACCAGCACCGACTTGCCGGGCGGGAAGACCACATCAAGGTCGCGGAGCAGGAGGTGGTCGTCGCCGGCCGGTGCCCGGAGGTTGAGCCTGCTGTAGCGGATGTGGTCTGCGTCCGGCTGGCAATCGAGGCACGAGGCCGTGTCGCGCAGGGCGGCCGAGCCCGAGGCATCGACCAGCTCGCCGAGGCGGGCGACCACTGCTGCGTAGGAGGAGATCGACTGGAACTGGGTGACGATCAGCGAGAAGGCGCCGACCAGGGTGGCGAAGGCCATGGTGGCCTGGCCGATCACCCCGAACTCGACGTTGCCGGCGATGAACAGCGGGGCGACCAGCAGGGCGGGGATGAGCTGGATGAGATAATTGTAGCCGGTGGTGAAGAAGTTCAGATTGCGGTTCACCGAGATGATCCGGCGGAAATTCCTGGCCAACTGGTCGATCCGCCGGGCGAGGCGTTCGCTCATGCGGGACTCGTCGCGGGTAAAGGCGAGGCCCTCGGCGTTCTGGTGGACGTAGATCAGGTCGGCACGGAAATCGGCCTCGCGGTCGGCCTGCTGGTAGTTCAGGCTGATGAGCGGCCGGCCGAGCCAGAGGGTGAGCCCGGAGCCGGCGGCGGCGTAGGCCACGGCGATCGCGAAGAGCGTGGGGCTGATCGACCACAGCACGCCGGAGAACGAAATGGCGGTGAAGGTCCCGTTCAGGAACATCAAGAGGAACGACAGCGTGGTGGTGGTCAGCGTGCGGATGTCCTCGGCAATGCGCTGGTCGGGATTGGTGATCGAGCCGGTTTCCTTGAAATGGAGATAAGTGTGGCGGTCGAGGTAGGCCTTTGCCACGCGCTGCGTCTGCCATTCGCGCCAGAGCAGGGCGAGCCGTTCCTCGGCGAAGCGGAAGAACACGGCGACCACGGTGGACGCGGCGAAGACCCCGAGGTAGAGCCAGGCATAACGGTGGAAGCTGCCGAGGTCGCGTGCTTCGATCGACGACATGAAGTCGCGGCCGACGTAGCTGTTGAGCACGTTCATGCCGTTGATGGCGAGCATCATCAGCAGCAGGATGGCGAGCAGCAGCTTGGCCTTGGTGCCGACCTGTGAACGCAGGAACAGACCCACCACGTGGCCGAGGCGGGGCAGGGTTTCGCGTTTCAGGGAGACCTTTTTTTCGGTCATGGGAAGGGCTTTGCGGACGGACTGGTTTACCCCTTGCCCCGCCATCAACGGCCGGCGCTCCGCCGGCGATCCGTTAGAGCCCTTCCTTGGCCGACGAGATCGCGCCGGGGGACCAGCCGCCGCCGAGGGCGCGGTAGAGGCCGACCACGGCGAGGTACTGGTTGGCCCGGGTGCGGGCGAGGTTGAGTTCGGTGGGGAAGAGTTCGAGCTGGGAGTCGAGGATCTCGAAATACGACGCGCGGCCGGCGGCGTAGCGTTCGCTGGAGACGGAGACGGCTTCGTTCAGGGCGGCGACGGCGCGCTCCTGTTCGACGCGGGCGGCGGCGAATTTCTGGCGGGCGACCAGGGCGTTGGAAACCTCGCCGAGGGCGACGATCACGGCCTTTTCGTGACGGATACGGGCCTCGTCGAAGGCGGCGCGGGCGCGGGCTTCCCCGGCTCGCAGGCGGCCGCCCTGGAAGATCGGGCCGGTGAGGTTGGCGCCGACCGACCAGGCGTTGCCCTTGCCGTCGGTCAGATCGGAGAGGTCGGGGCTGACGCGGCCGGCGACGGCGGTGAGGCCGATCCTCGGGTAGTATTCGGCGATGGCGACGCCGATCTCGGCGTTGGCGGCGCGCAGGAGCTGCTCCGACTGGCGGATGTCCGGGCGGCGGCGGACCATGGCGGAGGGCAGGCCGGCGGGGATGACGCGGTCGAGGTCGGAGCCGTCGCTGAGCGTCCCGCGCGGCTGGATCGGGCCGGGGGCGCGGCCGGTGAGGATCGAGAGCTGGTTCTCCTTCTGAGAGATCAGGCGCTCGATTTCCGGGATCGCGGCGGCGGCCTGGGCGGAGGCGGCTTCGGCACGCGAGGTTTCGAGCTTGGAGGCGATGCCGCCTTCGAGGCGGGTTTGGAAAAGGTCGTAGCTCTTCTGGAAGGAATCCCGGCTGCGGATCGAAACTTCCTTTTCAAGGTCGAGCTCCAGAAGCTCGAAATAGGCTTGGGCGATCTCGCCGACCAGCGAGACGATCACGCCGCGGCGGGCCTCGTCGGTGGCGAGGTAGCGGGCCAGCTCGGCCTCGTTCAGGCGGCGGATGCGGCCCCAGAGGTCGACTTCCCACACGGCGTTGACGAAGGCGGAGCCGCTGTCACCGGATTTGCCGAAGGCGGTGCCTGCCTGGTTGCGGCCGGTGATGGCGTTGCCGGAATAGCCGACCGAGGGCAGGGCGAGCGAGCGGGTCTGGTTGGCGATCTGGCGCGCCTGTTCGACCCGGCTGACGGCGATGCGGAGGTCCTGGTTGTTAGAAAGCGCTTCGCGGATCAGCGACTGGAGCTTCGGTTCGCGGTAGATCTTCCACCACGGCAGGTCGGCGATCGACTCGGAGCTGGCGTTTGAATCACCGCGGAAGGCGCCGGGGACGTTGGGGTCCGGGTTTTCGAAATTCGGGCCGACGGTGCAGGCGGCGAGCAGGACGGTGGCGGCGGCGGCGAGGATTCGCGGGTCAAGCATGGGCTTGAGGTGGTTCGTGAACATCGGGTGATTCGGAAGTGGCGGGCCGTTTCTTGCCGGAGATCCGCTCGATGAGGTAATAAAGCCAGGGAATCAGGAAAATCGCGATGAAACTGGCGGCGAGCATCCCGCCGATGACCGTGAAGCCCATGACCTGGCGTGACAAGCCTCCCGCCCCGCTGGCCTTGGCGAGCGGGACGCAGCCGAGGATGAAGGCGAAGCTGGTCATCAGGATCGGCCGCAGGCGGAGCTTGGCGCCTTCCAGCGCGGCTTCCATCAGCGGCAGGCCTTCCTCGTATTTCATCTTGGCGAATTCGACGATGAGGATGGCGTTCTTCGCGGCGAGGCCGATCAGCATGACGAGGCCGATCTGGGCGTAGATGTTGTTCTCGTACTTGCCGACCATCAGCGCGGCGAAGGCGCCGCAGACCGCGACCGGAGTCCCGAGCAGGACGGAGAAGGGGAGCGACCAGCTTTCATACTGCGCGGCGAGGATCAGGAAAACGAAGAGCAGCGAGATGCCGAAGATGACCATCGGCGAGATGCCTTCCTGCGCCTGCTTTTCCTGGAAGCTCATGCCGAGGTAGGCGAAGCCCATTTCCGACGGCATGGTCTGCTTGAAGACCTCCTCCATCGCCGCCATCGCCTGGCCGGTGCTGTAGCCGGGGGCGGGGGTCGCGTTGATCTGGGCGGAGCGGTAGAGGTTGTAGCGCATGGTGAACTCCGGGCCGCTGATCGGCTTGGCGTTGACCAGCGCGCTGAGCGGGACCATCGCGCCGTCCTTGCTGCGGACGAAGAACTGGCCGACCTGGTCGACGCTCGTGCGGTAGTCGCCCTCGGCCTGGACGAAGACCTGCCACTGGCGGCCGAAGCGGTTGAAGTAGTTCACGAAGTAGCCGCCCATGAAGGACTGGAGCGTCTGATAGACCGAGCTGAGCTCGACGTTCTGCTTGAGCACCTTCTCCTTGTCGACCTGCACGAAGATCTGCGGCACGGCGGGCGAGAAGGTCGGGGTGACGGCGGCGAGTTCCTTCCGTTCGCGGGCGGCGGCGGTGAACTTCATCACGTTCTCGGTGAGGAAGGGGAGGTCCTTGCCGGCGCGGTCCTGGAGCACGAAGGTGACGCCGCCGCTGGTGCCGATGCCCGGGATGGCGGGTGGCGAGAAGGCGAAGGCGCGGCCGCCGGGGATCTGCGAGAAGCCGGCGTTCACCCGCTTGAGGATGGCGTCGTACTGCTCCTCGGGCGCCTTGCGTTCGCCCCATGGCTTGAGGCTGACGAAGAAGATGCCGCTGTAGGTCGTGTTGACGCCGCTGAGGAAGTTGAAGCCGTTGACGGTGACGATGTTCGCGATGCCCGGCGTCTCCAGCAGGATCTTCTCGGCCTGCTTCATCACCGCGTCGGTGCGCTGGAGCGAGGCGGAGTCGGGCAGGATGACCTGGGCGTAGAAGTAGCCCTGGTCTTCCTCCGGCAGGAAGCTGCCCGGGATGCGCTTGCCGAGCATGGCGGTGAGGACGGTCAGGCCGACCAGCAGGGCGACGGCGACGACCGACTTGCGGATCAGGAAACGGCAGACGCCGACGTAGCCGGCGGTCGCCTTGCCGAAGCCGCGGTTGAAGAGATCGAAGAACTTCTGCAGCGGTCCCTTGCCGCGGGTCTTGGGGCGCAGCAGCATGGCGGCCAGGGCGGGGGAGAGCGTCAGCGCGTTGAAGGCGGAGATGAGGACCGAGACGGCGATGGTCACCGCGAACTGCTGGTAGAGGCGGCCGGTGATGCCGGGGATGAAGGCGGTGGGAATGAAGACCGCGGCGAGGATCAGCGCGGTGGCGATGACCGGACCGGTCACCTCCTGCATGGCCTTGAGGGTCGCTTCCTTCGGCGAGAGGCCGTGCTCGATGTGATGCTCCACGGCTTCCACCACCACGATGGCGTCGTCGACCACCACGCCGATGGCCAGGACCAGGCCGAACAACGACAGCGTGTTGACCGAGAAGCCGAAGACCGGGAACAGCGCGAAGGTGCCGATCAGCGAGACCGGCACGGCGAGCAGCGGGATCAGCGTCGCGCGCCAGCCCTGGAGGAAGAGGAAGACGACGAAGATGACCAGCACCAGCGCCTCGATCAGCGTGTGCTGGATTTCCACCATGCCCTCGGTGACGGCGAGGGTGGTATCGAGCGAGATCACGTAGTCGAGGTCCTCCGGGAAGCGCTCGGAGAGCTCCTTCATCTTCTTCTTGGCACCCTCCGCCGCGGCGATGGCGTTCGAGCCGGGGAGTTGGTAGAGCGCGACGATGGCGGCGGGCTTGCCGTTGAGGCGGCCGGCGATGGCGTAGTTCTGCGCGCCGAGTTCGATGCGGGCGACGTCCTTGACCCGGAGCATCGAGCCGTCGGCATTGGCGCGGACGACGATCTCGCCGAACTCCTCCGGCGTCTGGAGCCGGCCCTGGGCGCGGACCGAGTAGGTGAACTCCTGGCCCTTCGGGATCGGCTCGCCGCCGATGGTGCCGGCGGGATTCACCGCGTTCTGCGCCTTGATCGCGGAAAGGATCTCCGGGACGGTGAGGCCGAGCTTGGCGAGGGTGTCGGGCTGGATCCAGATCCGCATCGCGTACTGGCCCGCGCCGAAGACCGTCACGCTGGCGATGCCCTTCACCCGGGTGAACTCGTCGTTCAGGTTGATGAAGGCGTAGTTCGCCAGGAAGATGCTGTCGTAGGTGCCGTTCGGGGAGAACAGCGAGAACATGATGAGCGGCGAGGAGGTCGACTTCTGCACCGTCACGCCGGCCTTGGTCACGTCCTCGGGAAGCTGCGAGGCGGCCTGGTTGGCGCGCATCTGGGAGAGGATCTGGTCGGTGTTGGCGTCGGTGGCGACGTCGAAGTTCACCGTCAGCTTGAGCGTGCCGTCGTTGCCGTTGACCGACGACATGTAGTTCATGTTGTCGACGCCGCTCATCTGCTGCTCGATCGGCGTGGCGACCGATTGCTCGACGGTGAGCGCGTCGGCGCCGGTGTAGGTCGCGCGGACCTGGATTTCCGGCGGCACGATGTCCGGGAACTGGGCGACCGGCAGGCTGAGGTAGGAAGCGATGCCGACGATGGTCAGGATGATCGAGAGGACCATCGCCACGATCGGGCGGTTGATGAAGAACTTGGCCACGCGGGATTACTTCGCCTCCGGTTTGGATGCTTCAGGGGCGGCGGGCGGGGTCCAGGGGCTGGCATTGACGGGGGTGCCGCCGCGGACCTTCTGGATGCCTTCCACGATCACGGTCTCGCCTTCCTTCAGGCCGGACTCGATGACCCAGTCGCTGCCGTCGCGCGGGCCGACCTTGACCGGGCGGATCTCCGCCTTGCCGTCGGCGACCACGGCGATCTGGTAGGAGCCCTGGACCTCGCTGACCGCGCGTTGCGGGACGACCACGGCGTCGAGCGTGGCGATCACGGCGTCGACGCGGGCGAACTGGCCGGGGCGGAGCTTGTTGTTGGGATTCGGGAAATGGGCGGTGACCTCGAAGGTGCCGGTCTGGGTGTTCACCTCGCGGCTGATGCTGATCATCTTGCCCTCGTGCGGGTGGCGGCTGCGGTCGGCGAGGATCAGGCCGACCCGGACGTCGGGGACATCGGAGGGCGCCTTGCCGGATTGCTCGTGGCGGCGCTTGGCTTCGAGGTATTCCTGCTCGCCGACCTGGAACTTCACCTTGATCGGATCGACGGTGGAAATGGTGGTCAGCGGCTTGGGATCGGAGGGGCCGACCAGATCGCCGACGCCGGGATTGGAGAAGCCGGCAATGCCGTCGACCTCGCTGTTCACGTTGGCGAACTCGAGGCTGAGTTTTGCCTTCTCGATGCCGGCGAGGGCGGCCTCGATGCTGGCTTCGGCGGCGGCGAGCGATTGTTCCGCGTGTTCGAGTTCCTCGCGGCTGATCGCGTTGCTTTTGGCGAGCGGGGTGTAGCGGGCGACGTCCTGGGCGGCGCGGGTCTTGCGGGCGACGGCTTCGAGGTGGGCGGCCTCGGATTCGCGGAGGGCGGCTTCGAAGGGGCGGGGGTCGATGGAAAAGAGCGGGTCGCCCTTCTTCACCGACTGGCCGTCGTTGTAGTGGACTTTCAGAAGGTAGCCGGCGACGCGGGTGCGGACGTCGACGTTGGCGGAGCCGTCGAGGATGCCGGTCCAGGACTTTACCACGTCGACCTTGCGCTTGGCGGCCGGGGCCACGAGCACCGCGGGCGGCGGGGGCGGGGCGGCCTGGTCCGGGGCCTTCTTGCAAGCAGGGAGTCCGGCGGAGGCGAGCGCGAGACAGGCTGCGGCGAATCTTGATGAAAGCGCGTCCATGGTGGCGGCGGTTCGGGAGAATGGGTCGCGCATCCGTCCGGCGGGCGACTTGCCAACAGATGGTGAAGAAACGCGGGTCCGGCGAGCCAATAGTTGCCGCCGGGGCGGATCATTCCTTGAGCAATTCCTCCCGGATCCTGAGCAGTTCGGCGCGGGTTTCCTCGCTCACTTCGGGGAACTTGAGATCGAGCTTTTCCATCACCGCGCAGATGGCTTCGGAGATGGCGAGGCGGGCGAACCACTTGTTGTCGGAAGGGATCACGAACCAGGGCGCGTGCTTGGTGCTGGTGTGGTTCAGCATGTCCTCGAAGGCGTCCTGGTAATCGTCCCAGCGGGCGCGTTCCTCGTAGTCGGCGACGGAGAACTTCCAGTTCTTCTCGGGCTCGTCGATTCGGGCGAGGAAGCGCTTCTTCTGCTCCTTGCTGGAGAGGTTGAGGAAGAACTTGATGACCACGATGCCGTTGGCCGTGAGGTATTTCTCGAAGCGGTTGATCTCCTTGTAGCGGCGCTTCCAGAAGGCCTTGCCGCCGGGCTTGCCGGGGAGCTTCTGCTTGGAGAGGAACTCGGGGTGCACCTTCACGGCGAGGACTTCCTCGTAGTAGGAGCGGTTGAAGATGCCGATCATCCCGCGCTGGGGCAGGGCCTTGGCGGCGCGCCAGAGGTAGTCGTGGTCGAGTTCTTCGGACGACGGCGACTTGAAGCTGGTGACGTGGCAGCCCTGCGGATTGACGCCGGACATCACGTGGCGGATGGCGCCGTCCTTGCCCGCGGCATCGATCGCCTGGAAAATGACCAGCACGCCGAAGGTGTCCTGCGCGTAGAGCTTCTCCTGGAGTTCGGACAGGCGCGAGACGTTGGCGGCGACCTTTTCGAGCGCGCCTTCCTTGTCGTCGAAGCCGCCGGTGAAGTCGGGATCGTAGTCCTTTTTCAGGGAGACCTTCGCTTCGGGAACGACCATCACGTCGCCCAGGCGGAATTCGACGGCTCCTTTCTCTCCCATCGGGATCCTGATCTTCCGTTCGGGGTCAAAGTTCACTTTCATGGCATGTCCGGGGTTCGGGGTTCAAGCGCCGTTGCCGTGGAGGAGGTCCTTGTAGTCGGGATCGGGCGGGGTTTCCTCTTCGACGTTGGCGGGTTTGGTGGTGATCACGCGGGCCACGCTCGGAAGGTCCTCCATCAGCTCCATCACCTCGGCCACCGTGGCGAAAAGGAATTCCTTGCGCCGCTCGGGGACTGGCATCCGCACGAACCAGTGGGTGCCGAGCCAGGCACCGGAGCGGCCGAGGAGATACTCGCCGGACCGCATGGCCGGATCGCCGGGGGCATAGCCTTCCTGGGCGATGATGTAGGGACCGTTGTTGTCGCGCCCCGGGAATTCGGCGGCGGTCTTGAGTTTCGACAAGCTGATCAGCCGGCAGGCGCTGAAGTGGTTGGTGAGGCGTTGCGTGCTCATGGGCGTGAAGGGGAGTGAGGGCCGGCGAGGATCCGCGACATTCGCCGCTTTCTCGCATCCTTCGTTCCGGCTGTTGCCATATCAAGCTGGAATCCCCTCGCGGGGCACCGCGTTTCTTTTCAATCCTCCCCCGAATCCTGCTCCTCCGGATTCATCCGTTGCCAGCGGAAGGAGGAATTGCTATCCGGCTCCCACCATGAAAGCCCTGCTTGCCGTTTCCCTGCTGTCGGTGCTCTGCGTGTCCGCGCAGGAACCCGTCGATCTCGAAGCCCGCCGCCAGTCGGTGGTCACGATGAAACAACATCTCGAGATGAGGCAGAAGCGCTTCGACGAGGTAATGGGAGAGATCCGCACCCGCAGCCAGGCCACGGACAAGAAGATCGGCGAGCTGGTGACGATGCTGGCGAACCTCAAGGACTCGGAAACCTCCAAGCGCCGGGTGTCGGGGATCAAGGCGGAGGCGATCGGCGGCCTGAAGCGGATGATCGAGGTTTACCGGACCGAGCGCCGGGTGATCGTCGAGAAGCTGCGCACCGACGGGAGCGCCCCGGCGGAGGCGCTGAAGAAGGACATGGAAGCGATCGACGCCCTCGCGGAGAAGCGGGTGGCCCAGATCGTGGAGCTGGTGAAGTCGATGCCGGGTGGCGAGGACGTCCAGAAATACGAGTCCGCGGGAGGTTACTACTACAACGGCTACTACGAGGAGGACACGAGGGTCAGCGAGGCTTGGAGGCAGAACCGCCGCGACAAGGTGGAATCCGAGAAGCAGCGGCGCGAGGTGCAGCAGGCGCTGGAGAAATCCATCAAGGATCTGGAAAGCCGGCAGGCCACGCTCAAGGCGTCGCTGGCGGGAGGCAAGCTCACGGCTCCGGAGAAGGAGATCTTCCAGCATGAACTCGGCTACGTGACCAATCTGGTGAGCCAGCGCAAGGCGCAGCTGGTCGAGGTGACCGCGCCGTCCGAGGCTGCCGGCGAGGCGGCTTCGAAGGGGGAGGCCGACGACTTGAAGCAGCTCTTTGCCGACGCCCGCCGCGACATTGCCGCGGACTTCACCAAGAACCTGCGGCTTTACCATTCCGCGGCCGCCGAGCGGGAGAAGATCCACGCCGCGCAGGAGAAGCTGGATGCGAGGGTGAAGTGGCTGGAGGAGAACGATCCGGCGGCGAAGAAGAAGGAATAGGCCCGACTCTCCGCCCCGGGCAACCGGCGCGGAGCCGGTTCCCGGGGTGCTTGCCCTCAGTCCATGCCGGTTCGCAGCTCGCGGAGCACTTGATCCGAATCCTCGACCCGGATCATGCCGATCCGCGGGAACTCGAGATCGATGATCACGTAGACGGTGACCGAAAGGACGAGCGCGAAGGCGACCGAATGAAGAAGATTGAGGCGGCTGCTGACGGCCATGTCGTGACCCGCGAAGAGGGCACAGGCGAGTGCCAGCACGCCGAGCATCGCGAACACCACGGGCGGTGGGTGATGGCGGCTGACTTCCGTGCGGGTGGTGGTGATGTCGAACATCGCGTTCAAAGCCGGCAGCAGCAGCATCGGAGCGGCCGAGGAACCCGACTCCGGCGCGGCGGACACGGCAAGGTCCCAGATTTCCGCCTGCAATCCGGCGGACCGCTCCAGCTCCGCCCGTACCGCCGCCATGTCCGGCACCTTCTCATAAGTCTCGATCCGCGAGTCGAGATAGCGCCGGAAAAGATCGCGCATCGGCTCCCGGGTCCGCTCCGGCAGGAGATCGATCCTCAGCCAGGCGGTGCCGATCGCGTTGGCTTCCTCGATGACCAGTTGCCGCCGGTAGTCGAAGCGGGTGAGCGCCCCTGAGAAAGTGAAGGCGAGGACGAGTCCCAGCAGCGCGAAGATCGCGCCCTCGAGGGCACCCAGGCCTTTCGCGGCAGCTTCGCCGTCTCTTGCAAGCCTGCGGCTACCGATCCGTCTGCCGAGCGAGAGCAGGCAGAGGATGCCGACGAAAAGAAAGACGGCGAAGAGCGCCCCGAGTGTTGCCATGTTCATGTTGGAGTATTCGTGTTGGGGGTGGTTGGGACGGAACCTGTCGCCTCGAAGGCGTCGATCGCATCGGCGACCGAGGCCCGGACCCGCAGCGGGATCGCCAAGGTCACCGTGACGGCGGTGTGGCGGGAACTGCAGAACAACCAGAAGACCAGCCCGGAAAAGAGGCCGGCGGGCAGCAGGTAGGCCCCGAGCGGGACGCCCGCGACCAAGTCGCCGCGCAGCCACGAAGCCTTGTATCCGGGGATCCAGCGCAACGCCGGGATCCATGCCGCGGGTCCCCGCGGACCGTTCGGAAGGGACCCCGTGCTTGCAGGCGGACTCATGGAACGGCGGGTTCAGCGGCCCGGCTCGATCCGGGTGATCTTCGATCCCTGGAGGCCGAGTCCGCCCATCAAACCGCGCTGGTTGAAGAAGAAGGCGTAGGTGCCCTTGTCGATGGTCGTGGTGGAAAGCGAGCCGGCCACGCCTTCATCGACGACAACGAGGCTCGGGCTGCTGCCGACTTCCCAGCCGCCGGCGCGGTTGATGTTCGCGAAGGCCTCGTTGTCCATCAGGAACAGGGCGTAGCCGTATTTCTGGACGCCCGCCTGGAGTCCGTAGGAAAGCCCGCCCGTCTGGTAGTAGTCGCGGATGCTGCCGTCGTTGCGGACCAGCGCGCCGTTGCCGCCCATGCCGCCGAGCATGAAGCCGCCCTTGGTGATGTGCGGGAAGACGAGGATGCCCTTGGCGCGGCGGCCGAGTTCCCGGGCCTTGGGATTGGTCCGGTAGAGGTCGTTCAATGCGGCGCGCGAATCGGAAGCGATGGTGGAAGCGCTGGCGCCGGTGGCGGTCGGCCCGGTGGCGCACTGCGTCAGGGTGAGGCAGGAAAAGGCGAGCGCGGCGGCGAGCGGGAGGGCGGCGAGGTTCGGTTTCATGGTCGTGGTGTTCGGGTTTTCCAGTGATGCGAGCGGTCGTTCGGCCGGCTCGCGGGCTTTGTTCTTCTCGCACGATCCCCCATGTGCCGCCGGGAGGTCAATTGCACTTTGGTCGCAGTCCGCACCTGCGGCGCGTGCTTGAGCAGAGCCGGATTCATGGATGCCGCAGGCCGAGGCGTTCGCGGATTGCCGCCACATCCACGGTCTCGAGGTAGCGGCGGATGTTGGGAAAGACGTCCGCGTGGTGGCCGTAGCGCGGGTCGGTCAGCTCGGCGATGGCCTTCTCCCGCGGCCAGTCGTGCACCACCATCCGGTACATCGCGACGACCACGCCGGTGCGGTCGGAGCCATGGAAACAGTGCACCAGCAGCGGCTCTTCCGCGGCGATCATCACGCGCAGCGCCGCGACGATGTCGTCATCGCGGATCTCGCCGGCTCTCATGCGGACGTGATGGAGCTTCAGGCCGCGGGCCTCCTCCTTGTCGGAGTGCCAGCGGCGGAGGCAGAGCACCTCGCCGATGCCCTGCTCCTTGAGCCCGCGGAAATCCTGGCGTGTCGGCTGCGAGGAGCGCCAGACCTTGGCATCGACGCGGTGCAGGTTCCCCGGTCCCGCGCAGGACGCGAGCAGCGCGGCGGCAAGGAGGGCGACCGGGAATTTCCCTGACATGCCCGCGAGTCTAACCAAGCGTGGGGAATGGACAAGGAAGTGATGGCGACCGATGCGGACGGCGTGGCCGGGCCCGATCTCGTGGTGGTGGAAGAGCCGCTGCAGATCACCGTCGACGGTCATCCGGTCGCGGTGACGATGCGCACGCCGGGGCACGACGCGGACCTGGCGCTGGGCTTCCTGCTGACGGAAGGGGTCATCCGTTCCGCGACCGACGTGCGGAAGATCGACACGGAGTCGCGGCGGAACCACGCGCTGGTCTTCCTGGCCGATGGCGTGGAGGTCGATCTCGGGCGGCTCACGCGGCATGTCTTCAGCGCGTCTTCCTGCGGCTTGTGCGGGAAGGCGACGATCGATGCGGTGACGGGCTGCCGGCCCCGCTTGCCGGACGGTCCGGTCTTTTCAAAGGAGGTGCTGCTGGCCGCGCCGGACCGGCTGGGGGCGGCGCAGGAAACCTTCGCCCGCACCGGCGGGCTGCACGGCGCGGGGATCTTCGGGGCGGATGGTACGATGCACGTCGTACGAGAGGACATCGGCCGCCACAATGCGGTGGACAAGGTGCTGGGCCACGCGCTTAGAACAGGGCTGGATTTGTCCCGGTGCTTCCTGCTGGTGTCGGGTCGGGTCTCGTTCGAGATCATGCAGAAGGCGCTGGCGGGCGGCCTTCCGCTGGTGGCGGCGATCTCCGCGCCGTCGTCGCTGGCGGTCGAGTTTGCGCGGGAATCGAACCAGACGCTGGTCGCCTTCCTCCGGCCGCCGCGCTTCCGCGTTTATGCGGGCCGGCTGGCGGGGTGATGCGGCGGATCAGAACAGCCCGGGGTGCTCCTCCTTCGCGGGAGTGGCCACGGGCCGGGCGAGGAGGGCATCGATGCGGGTCAGCAGGTCGAGCGACGGCGTTTCGACCTCGTCGAGCATGTCGCGGAGGTAGGTGGACCAGTGGGTGGGCGTGTTCCCTTCCTCGCGCGAAAGGATCAGCGCGAGCTCCGTCAGGCGGCCGCTGCCGGCAAGCTGCTTGCGCATGCGGCGCAGCCAGCTTTCAAGGTAAGGGCGGTCCGGTTTGCCGTGAAACACGAGCGCTTCTAGATCCGGCGGCGGGCGACCGCAAGGCCGCGATCACTCGACCTGCGCGACGGCCATCGCGGCGATGCCTTCGCGGCGGCCGACGAAGCCCATGGTCTCGTTGGTGGTGGCCTTGATGCCGACGCGCGCGGGATCGAGCCCGAGGGCGCGGCCGATGTTCTCCTTCATCGCCTGGCGGTAGGGCAGGACCTTGGGGGCTTCGGAAATCAGGGTGCTGTCGATGTTCACCAACTCGTAGCCCTGCTCCCGACACAGAGCCGAGGCCTTTTCCAGGATCTTCAGCGAGGAAATGTTCAGGCAGTCCGGGTCGCCCGGCGGGAAGTAGTGGCCGATGTCCGGCAGTCCCAGCGCGCCGAGGATGGCATCGGCGATGGCGTGGCTCAGCACGTCGGCATCCGAGTGCCCGTCGAGTCCGTGGCTGTGCGGGATCTCCACGCCGCCGAGGATCAGCGGGCGGCCTTCCTTGAAACGATGAACGTCGTAGCCGATGCCGGTCATGGAAGAAGTTGATGGTCGGTAGTTGAGGGTTGATGGTTGGAATCCGGATTCCTCGGCTGTTGGCCTGGCTATCGACCATCAACCGCAGACTCTCAACTTTCAGAGGATTTCCCCGATCGGGATCTTGCCGTTCGTCGCGACGATGGCCCAGGCGTCGGGGCAGTCGGGGGAGGGCTCGAGCTCGACCTTGCCGCCTGCGGCTTCGACGAGCAGCTTGCCGGCGGCGATGTCCCAAAGGGAAATGCGGGACTCGATGTAGCCGTCGAGCCGGCCGCTGGCGATGTAGGCCATGCCGAGCGCGGCGCTTCCCATCATGCGCATCTTGCGGGCCTTCAGCGAGGCCTTGCGGAAGCGCTCCAGGCCGGTGCGCAGGGCTTCCTCGTCCTTGCCGCAGCCGACGAAGAGCGCGCATTCCTCGAGCTTCGTCCGCGGGCTGACGGAGATCGGCCGGCCGTCGAGCATCGGCACGCCGCCTTTCTCGATGGTCCAGGTTTCGCCGACCATCGGGTCGTGGATCACGCCGACCACCACCTCGCCGGCGACGCGGAGGGCGATGGAGACGCAGAAATGCGGGATGCCGTAGTAGTAGTTCACCGTGCCGTCGATGGGATCGACGATCCACTGGCGGTCGGAATTCGGATCACCGCCGAGGCCTTCTTCGCCGTAGAGCGCGTCGCCGGGGCGGGCGCCGAGCAGGATGTCCTCGATCAGTTTCTGCGACTCCTTGTCGAGGGCGAGCTTGATGTCGTGATGGGTCGCTTCATCGACGGCGGCTTCCTTGCCGAAGTGGGACTTGAGCAGCTTGCCCGCTTCGAGCGCGGCGTGGACGGTGAGTTCGAGGTCGGTCACGGGAGGAGGGTGAAGTTCCAAGGAGGAAGTGCCAAGTGCCAAGGGAGGAAGTTCCAAGTGAAAAGGTCCAAGTGCCAAGAAAGGCAGAGGGCCGGCCGGATCGGCTGCTTGTTGGCACTTGGAATTTCCCTACTTGGAACTTTTCTCCGCCGCGATCCGCTCGATCTCGCGGACGATCCGCGGCGCGAGGTGGTGCTTTTCATCCTCGGGCAGCGCTTCAACGTGTTCCGGGAAAACCAGCAGCACCTCGTTGCGATCCGAGTCGAAACCGATGCCGGGCTTGGAAACGTCGTTGGCGATGACGAGGTCGCAACCTTTGCGCTTCAGCTTTTCCTTCGCATTGGCTTCGAGGTCCCGCGTCTCCGCGGCGAAGCCGACGAGGGTGCCGGTGAAGCCGAAGTCGCCGCGGACGGAGCCGAGGATGTCGGGGGTGCGGACGAGTTCGAGCGTCAGGGTTTCACCGGTCTTCTTGATCTTGTGATCGGAAACCTCCGCGGGCCGGTAGTCGGCCACGGCGGCGGCGAAGACGGCGGCGTCCATCCGGCCGATGTGGCGTTGGACGGCGTCGAACATTTCCGCGGCGGTCTCGATCGGCAGGAAATCGACGCCATCGGGCACGTCCAGCACGGTCGGTCCCGAAACGAGCAGCACGCGATGACCGGCGCGGGCGAAGGCGTCGGCCATGGCATAGCCCATCTTGCCCGACGAGCGGTTCGTCAGGTAGCGGACGGGATCGAGCGCCTCGCGCGTCGGTCCGGCGGTGACGAGGACGCGCATGCGGGAAGTTCCAAGTGAAGAAGTTCCAAGTGCCAAAGGGAGGCACCTGGCTGAGGCGCTTACTGGTCCTTCTTTTCTTCGGCGGGGGCGTCGGGCTTCGGGGCTTCGGGTTTTGGCGCGTCCGCGGCGGGCTTGTCGGCGTCCGGCTTTGGTTCGGCGGGTTTTTCCGAGGCGGGCTTCTTCAGTTCCTCGAGTTCCTTCTTGGCGGCGGCCATCTGCTCGTCGCTGAGCTTGGTGGTCAGGTCGCCGAGGAGGGTTTTGGCTTCGGTGTCGCCGCGCTCGATGGCGAGGGACGCGAGGGCCCAAGCCTTCGGGAGGTTCTGCTCGGTGCCCTGGCCGGCGGCGTGGAGCCGGGCCAGGCCGGTGGTGGCGGCGGCGTGGCCCTGGTTGGCGGCGAGCATGTAAAGCTGGCCGGCGTTGTTGTAGTCGACCGGGACGCCCATGCCGCGCTCGTAAAGGGTGCCGAGGTTGTTCTGGGCGGCGGCGAAGCCGGCCTTGGCGGCGGTGGTGAACCAGGCGACGCCGGCGGCGGGGTCGCTCAGGCCGAGGTTGCCGGAGACGTAAAGCAGGCCGAGTTCGTTCTGCGCGACGGGAAGGCCGGCGTTGGCGGCGGAGAGCAGGTATTTGTAAGCGCCGAGCAGGTCGGGCTTCTCGTCCTTGGCGATGCGCGAGGCCATTTCGAGGGCGGCCACGGCGCTGCCGGCTTCGGCGGCCTGGGCCAGGCCTTCGCGGCCCTTTTCCTCGCTCTTCTCGAGACCGCCGCGGCCTTCGAGGTGGAAGGCGGCGACGCGGAGCAGGCAGTCGGGCTGCTTCTCTTCGGCACCCTTCATGTATTGGGCGAGCGCGGCCTTGTCGCTCTTCTTCACGTTCTCCTCGAAGTCGCCGAGCGCGAGGTAGGCGGCGAACTGCTTCTTCTCGATCGCCTTGCCGAGCCATTCGCGGCCTTCCTTCTCGTTGCGGAGCTTTTCGTCGCCGTTCAGCAGGCGGGAGCCGAGCGGGATAAAGGCGTTCTCGTCGCCCAGACCGGCGGCCTTGCGATAAAGGTCGAGCGACTTCTTGGCGTCGGCCTTCTCCTTGTTGCCGAAGGCACCTTCGTAAAGCCGGGCGAGCAGCAGGATCGACGGCGTGTCACCGGCTTCGGACGCCTTGTTCCACCACTCGGCGGCCTTGTCGAAATCCGGCTTCTCGCTGAGCAGGCCGCGCAGCCAGGCCTCGCCGAGGATGCGGCCGGCATTGGCGGCGTCGGTCTTGGCGGCGGACTCCAGCGCCTCGCGGCCTTGCTGGCGGTCCTTGTCTTCCTTCGAGTTCAGGAGAATGAGAGCGCGGCGGTAGGTCGCGTCCTTGTGGCCGGCGGCGGAGGCTTTCTGGTAGTTCTCCAGCGCGGCATCGCGCGAGGCGGGCAGGCCCTGGCCGGTTTCCGCGGCGAAGCCGAGCAGGAACAAGGCGTCGGCATTGCCCTTTTCGGCGAGCGGCTTGGCGAGATCGACCCCGATCGAATGGCGTCCTTCGCGGAAGGCATCGAGCGCCGCCTTGGCAGGTCCGTCCGCGGTGGTGGGCTGGGCGACGGGGGTATCGGTGCCAAGGCTGACCGCGGCCGGCGCGGCAGTGATCGTGGCGAGGGAAAGGGCGAGCAGGAGGATTTTTGCAGTCACGCGCCCAATTAAAGAGCCGGGAGGCGGCTCGCAAAGAGGAAAGATTGGGGGGCGGAGTTGCTAAAGAATCCTGAAAAACCCAAGTGCGGCCCCTAAAATCGCCAGGCCGCCGAGAATCACGGGCAACAGGATCAGCGACGTCTTGCCCAGCGCCTCGCCCCTGGAGATCGCGATCAAGCTCATGCAGCCGCCCAGCACCGCTCCTCCCACCACGCCGAGAAGGCAGTAGGCCGGTGTCGTCATGATCGCGAATTCGTTTCCCGTCGAGAACTGACGCAAGCCTTGGTGGCTCCCGTAAGCCGCGATCAGGCCCGCCACGACGCAGGCGAGAATTGAGAAAACCGACGGACGGTGATCACCATGCGGCGACGAGGGCTGCCCCGGCGGCAACGGGGGAGGCAACGGAGGTGGCAACGGGTTCCTGCGATCTGGATCGGGGTCGCTCAACAAGGGGCAGTATGTTCCTTCCGGCAGCCGACGCGATTCCAATTCCGGTTTTTCAACCCGTCGTCCGCAGTCCCGATGCGATCGCGTTGATCGACAGCAGCAGCTTCGGGAAGATCGCGTCGGCTTCGCTTTCTCGCTCCATGGCGACGAGCCGGCGCCATTCGCGGAGGATGGCGATCTGCTGGTGGTGGAGGACTTTCAGCGGGGCCTCGCGGATGCCGAGGGTCTTGGCCATGCGCGGGCGGCGCTCGTCCATCGGACCGTCGAAAAGCTCGGCGAGCAGGTCGCGGGTGCGCTCGAATTCGTCGACGATGAGCTTCATGAAGCGCTCGCGCAGGGCCTTGTCCTCGACCAGCGAGGCGTAGTCCGCCATCAGGCCGAGGTTGGCGGAGGCGAGGTTGGTTTCGACGTTGGTGAAGACGTAGGAAAGGAACGTCGAGCGCTTGAGGGCGGCCTTGAGCGCGGCGAAGCGTTCGGGCGAGCTTTCCTTCAGCGCCGCGAGGCCGGAGCCGGTGCCGAACCAGCCGGGCAGGTAGAAGCGGGCCTGGGTCCAGGAGAAGACCCAGGGGATGGCGCGGAGGTCGGCGATCGAGTGGCCTTTCTTTCCCGTGCGCCGGGCAGGCCGGGAGCCGATGCGGGAGTTTTCCAGCGCGTCGATCGGCGTGACCTGGCGGTAGAACTCGATGAAGCCCGGCGTGCGCAGGAATTCCTGGTAGGCGGTCTGGCTGGCCTCGGCGAGGTAAGGCAGGAACTCCAGCGCCGGGTCCACCGTCTTTGCCGTGTGGCGGTGGGTCGCCGTGGTGATCGCCGCCCCGGCCAGCAGTAGCTCGAGGTTGAAGGTCGCGTTGGCGAGGTTGCCGTATTTCTGCGCGATCGTTTCGCCCTGCTCCGTCATCCGGAAGCCGCCGCTCATCGACCCGTGCGGCAAGGCGGCCATGAACCAATGCGTCGGGCCCGCGCCGCGGGAGATCGTGCCGCCGCGGCCGTGGAAAAAGCGCAGGCGGATCCCGCGTTCGGTCGCGGTGTCGGTCAGGCTTTCCTGCGCCCGGTGCAGCGCCCACTGCGCGGCGAGGATGCCGCAGTCCTTGTTGGAGTCGGAATAACCGAGCATCACCTGCTGCGCCGGTCCGGCCGAGCCGGCGCGGCGGAGGATCGAGCGACGGGCCAGCGGGTGGTCCAGGAAGGCGGCGAGGATCCCCGGCGAGCGGTCGAGGTCGTCCATCGTTTCGAACAGCGGCACGACCTCCATCGCGCAGCAGAGACCGTCGTCGGTCGCGTCCATCAAGCCGGCCTCGCGGGCGAGCAGGAACACCCCGAGCAGGTCGGAAAGCTGGCGGGTCATCGACACGATCAGCGCGCCGAGGCCGGCCCCGCCCCATTCGCGGCGGTGGCGGACCAGCACGCGGTAGCTGTCGAGCACCAGGTCCGCTTCCGGGCCGACCCGGGCGGTGTCGTGGAGGAAGGGCCGCGGCGAGAGAAGCTCGGCATTGAGGAAGGCCACGCGCTTTTCCTCCGGCCAGGCGGCGTAGTCCGCGCCATCGGACACCCCGGCGGCGTCGAGCAGCTGGGCGATGCCCTTGTCGTGGAACTCCGAGTTTTGCCGGACATCGAGAATCGCCAGGTGGAAGCCGAAGATCTCGAGCTTCTGGCGCAGCGGGCGGATCACCTGTTCCTCGATCAGCGAGCAGCCCGCGCCGCGGATCCCGGTGGCGAGGAGGTCGAGGTCGGCATCGAGCTGGTCGGTCGTGCGGTAGCCGTCGTGGCCGTCGATCTGGCGCTGCAGGCGCGCGGCGATCAGGCTGGCGAAATGGCGCCAGGGCTCTTCGTGGAAGCGGTCGTGCAGGTCGTTCGCGGTCTCCTCGTCGCCGAGCATGAAATTGATCTCGTCGATCCGCGTCTCCAGCGCTTCCGGCACGGCATTGAGCTGCCGCGAGAGCGTGAGCTGGCTGGCGACGACCTCGATCTCGCGCTTCAGCAGTTGCCACGCGGCGCGGCGGAGCATCTCGAGCGTCTTTTCGGTGACTTCCGGCGTGACCAGCGGATGGCCGTCGCGGTCGCCGCCGATCCAGCTGCCGAACGACAGACGCGGGATGTTGCCGGCGGCGCGCAGGTCGGACATCGGGAACCCGGCATCGCGCCAGGCTTCGGTGAAATGCAGGTCGAGCCGGTTGAGCGCCGCCGGGAAGAGATCGCGGAGGTAGTGGATCGCGTCGCGCAGCTCGCGGAAAATGTCGGGCCGGACCAGGTGGATCTCGCCGGTGCGCCACAGGGCTTCGAGCGCCGTGACGACCCGCTCGCGGATCCGCCGCCGCTCGCGGTCGGTGTATTTCGGGTATTCGTTGCGGACCAGCTCCTCGTAGAGCGCGCGGTGGCGCTCGCGGACCGAGGCCCGCTTCGCCTCGGTCGGGTGGGCGGTCAGCACCGGCTGGACGTCCACCTCGGCGAGCACCGCGAGGATTTCCCCGGGCCCGAGTCCCAGCGAGCGCATGTCGCGCAGCGCGCGGGGCCACAGCCCGCGGATCGACTCCGCGCCGATCGCCTTCTCGCGCTCTCGGCGGATGGCCGCGGAGACGCGTTCCTCCACCATGTTGAGCAGTTGGAAACCGATCGAATAAAGCTGCTGCGTTCCTTCCGGAGGATCTTCCCCGGCGGGCGGCGTGCCGGCCCAGGGGAGGAAGGGCAGCAGCTCGTCCTCGCCCAGGCTCTTCAGCGCGTCGCCCAGGCAACCCACGAGAAATGAAAGGGTTTCGTCGATCAGCTCGAAGCCTTCGAGGCGCAGTTGCTCGCGGGTCGGATGGATTTCAGTCATCGGCGCGGCCAGTGAAGCAGCCCGGATGCCGGGGCGGGAAGCGGAATGCGCGGCAGGCTATTTCCATGCCGCCTGCCACGCCGCGAACTCCGACGGCCGCAGCCGGTAGCGCGCGATGTTCCCTTCGTGCAGCGAGCGCAGCTCTGTCTCCACCACCTCGACGAATTGCGGGCGGGACGGCTCCGGGATTTCCATCGCCGTCTCCGCGCGGATCCACGGGACCGCCTTCGACACCGGCATCCGTCCCAGCACCACCTCGCGGACCAGCCGCCCGATCGCCGCGCGGTGGCGCAGCCGGAACGGGTCCGGTTCTCCCAGCGACTGCCTCACCGCCGCATAGCGGACGCAGGACCGCCGGTAGGCCCAGACGAAGACGTCGCGCAGGTATTCCACGCGGTTCAGCTCGTAGACCCCGATGATCCCGTTCACGTAGTCCTTTTGCTCGACGTCGATGAAAGACAGCGGGCAGAGGTTGTGCCGGATCAGCGGGATGTTCGCCGCCAGCCGCGAGACCCGTTTGTTGACGTCCTCGAAGGGCTGGAGGTAGGGCAGGTGGACCATCGCGAAGAAGGCCTGTTCGAAGGGATCCTTCACCGCTTCCGCCTTCTCCATGATCTGCCCGAAGCGTTCCTCGATCTGCGAGGGCACTTCGAGCGGGTGGAACACCGTCCCGCCGATCCCCACCGGGCGCGAGCGGATGCGCCCGCAGGCCGCCGGGTCGGACAGCAGGTTGTCCGAAAGCAGGGCGTGCAGGTTGCAGATGGTGTAGCGGTTGAAGCCGATGCCCTCCGCCTGGTCCGCCAGCATTTCGATGGCGGCCTTGTGGTTGAGGATCATCTGGGTTTCTTCCGTGGCCTTGCCGTCGGCGTCTTCCCCCCTTTCCAGCAGCCGCTGGGTTTCCAGCAGGGAATAGGTGTTCCCCTCGAGCCGGCTGGAGTTCCAGGAAAGGTCGATGAGCAGGCGGTCCAGCACCTGCCGGACGTAGGTGCCCGCCGGCAGGTCCGTCAGTCCGACCTGGCCCATTTCCGCCAGTTGTTTCCGCAGCGTCTCCGGAAGGTAGAAAGTCCGGTTCGGCAGGTAGGCGTCGAGGAAGGCCCCTTGGTAGCCCACGGGAGTCCGCCGGGCCCGCGGTTGTTCGATCACGGCACGGATATTCCGCGCTTCGTCGCTGAGCCACGCGTGGTCGCTCGGTTCTTCCCGGAGCATGTTTCCGCGGAGGCGGTCATCTTCGGCGGCGGTCTTGTAGGTCACCTTCGCCGGCAGGGACGGGGCGTTGTTTTGCGCCGCCAGGTAGCGTCGGCCGCGACCTTCTCCCCGGGGGCGAATCCTTCCTTCGCCGGCCAATTGGTCCAAGCGCCGTTGCAGGGTGCGCTTCTTGATCCCGAGTTCCGGCAAGGCGAGCAGCTCCCCGACCGATCTTCCATCGGGCGAGGCTTCGATGATCCGGACGAGTTGTCCGAGTTCTTCGGCTGGAATTTGTTGTGGCATGATTCCGCGGCCAATCTGGCACGATTCCCTTAATCGCGCCAGATAAATCCCCCGATTTGGCACATTTTACTCCAATCGTGCCAATTGAGTGGCGCGATTCGGGGTTTGTGGCACGATTGGCCGCACGTGCGGTCAATTCTTGCTGCCGGTCATGAGGGTCCAATGCACGCCCGAGATCCCGAGGCCGAGGACGTTCGGACCGTCGGCGAACATGATGAAACGGTGGCCGTCGGAACCGAACCAGCCGTCGTAGGCGGCTTGGAAGCTGGTGGAGCCCATGAAGATGTTTTCCCCGCTGGCGTTTCCGGCAAAGCCGGCCAGCCGGGCGCGGTCCCAGGGCGTTTTCTTGTCCGGCACGGGGGATTCGTGGGCGAAGAACCCGAGCCGGGCCATGTCGGCCGAGTGGCCCTTGGCGGCGTCCGACAGTTTCTCTTCGAGCCGCAAGGGACGGAGCCCGCAGATGTCGCGCTCGCGGTTCAGGACGATGGAGAATTCACGCATGCCGCCGTCGATCCAGCGCCCGCCTTCCTTGTTGGCCTTGGTGGCTTCCTCAAGGCGGGTGATCGCGTCCCGGGTGATCTGGAGGCGGCTGCGGAGCTTCACGAGATGGGCACCGTGGATGTGATCGGAGACGAGTTTCGACTGCAGTTGCTCGTCGTCGAGGTCCTTCGATTCGGCCTCGAGGTCGAAGCGCTCGAGTTCGCGGGTGGTCTCGCACATCCCCTGGACGGCGGCATCGAGGGCGGTGTCGAAGCTGGCGGTGTTGGCGCTGGCGAGCTTGTTGACCTTGGCGTGGAGCTTGGCGAGCGCCTCCATTTCCTCGCGCAGCATGGCGACTTTCCGGCCGTCCTTCTTCCAATCGGTGCGGATCAGCTCCATCACCCGCTTCCGCTCGGTTTCCAGTTCGCCGAAGGCCGCGTCGTGCGCCTCGTAGGGATTGCTGGCGCCCTCGCCGCGGGCCAGCTTGTCGATCTTCTGGTCGTGATGTTTCAAGGCGCTCCGCAGCGCTTTCTCGTAGGCGTCCATCGCGCCCGGCCCGAGCTGCAGCCAGGAACGGTAGGCGGCCTGGCGCTTCGCGGCATCGGTCGAAATCATCCACTGGCTGGCGCGCTGGACGAAATCGGCCGGCGGGGTGCTCGCCTGGCCGAAGGCCGTCGCGCAGCCGGCGCAGAGCAGGAGGAGGATCAGACGCATGGCGGGATGCTAACGATGCCGCGGGGCCGATCCATCCAGAAAATTCACCCGATCACGCAGGGCAGCAGCACCGCGTCGCGCATGCCGTGGATCTTCTTCTTGTCGGCGGGGGCCAGGGTCGCAAGCACCCCGGCGAGGGAGGTCCGGCCGTCGCCGTCGGTGAAATAATACGGGCAAAGCCGCACCCGGCCGCGCATCGTGGCGACGCTGCCGTCTTCCTGATAGACCGGATGCTCGACCAGCCGGCCCTCGCGGAATTCCTGCACGATCCACGGCTGGCTGCCGAAGTCGGCCATCGCCCCGCGGATCCGCTCCGACCACTCGGCCTGGGACAGGTCGTGGCCGATGTGCACCCCGCGCGAACCCCAGGCGGTCTCGTGGAAGCCGCTGATCTTCAAAACCAGCCGCCGCTGCTTCTGGCTGAAGGCGGCGACTTCATCCCACGAATGGACCCCGAGCCCCGGCAACGCGGCCTGCGGCGGCAGCGGGGCGGGATCGACCACCCAGCCGGGCGGGACGATTTCCCGGACGCGCTGCAAATGGCTGCCGCGCAGGGTCTTTTCCCAGACCGGCTTGAGCGCCGGGGTCCACAGCAGCGCGAGCCACAGCTTGTCCTCCAGATGCGGCTTGCACGGCGGGGTGAGCGACTGCCCGCCGGCGGCCGCAAGCTCCGCGAGTTGCCGCGCCTCCGGGATCGCCTGCCAGTCGAACCACTCGAAAAACCGGTAGAGCGCCCGTCCGTCCGTCCGGTAGGCCTCCGCCGCCTCGACCGACCGGCCGCCGCCCGCCTCCGCGGCCAGCCACTGCATTTCCCGCCGGTAGTCGGCCGATTCCTCGGAAAGCAGGATGGCCCCGCCTTCCGGCAGCACCGAGGAAAAGCCCGCGATCATCCCGTCGCGCCCGCCGAGCACCGGGAAACCGGCATCGGCATACAGGCGGGACAGCCAGGCGGTGATCCCGATCCCCCCCGGCACCGAATCCAGCTCGGTCAGCGCGAAGCCGCCATCCGTCAGGATCAGGTCCGGCCGGATCACCCGCGGGAAGTCCGCCCGGGTCGCCGCCTGCTTCTGCAGATCCGCCATCCAGCCGGGCTTGCCGGCATCGAGCAACTCCGCGAGCCAGCCCGGCAGCTTGCCCGAGGCGCTCCGCCGGTAAAGCTCGTCGCAGGCCTGCTGGAACTGCGCCAGCGGATGCCCCAGCGAGGAAATGAAACGCCCCTCCGCCGCCGTCAGCCGCAGCGGCTCCGGCGAGAACTTCCAGCCGCCGTCGAACAGACCGCCTTCCGGCAGGGCCGCCCGGATCTGTTCCAAGGCGAGGCTCATTGCATCGACCGCAGCGCGCCGCGGACCAGTTCCTCGACCGTCGCGTCCGGCTGGGCGTCGATCACCTTGCGGATCGCCTTGCGGGCGTCCACCTGCTTGTAGCCCAGCGCCATCAGCGCCAGTTCGGCGTCGGCGGTGGCCGGGGCCATCTGGCCGCTGGCGACCTCCTGCCAGGTGTCGGCCACGCCCACCTTGTCCTTCAGCTCGAGGATGATCCGCTCGGCGGTCTTTTTTCCCAGACCCTTGATCCGGGAAAGCTCCGCCACGTCCCCGGCGGCCACGCAGGCCTTGAAGCGGGCGGGCGGCATGCCGTTGAGCACCGCCAGCGCGACCGACGGCCCGACGCCGCTGACCCGGTCGATCAGCAGCAGGAAAATGTCCCGCTCCTCCTCCGTGGCGAAGCCGTAGAGCGTGTGCACCATGTCCCGCGGGCTGACGTTCAGGTGGGTCCGCAGGTCCACCGTCACCCCTTCCGCCGCGTGCAGCCGGTCGAAGGTGGAAAGCGGCACATGGACCTCGTAGCCCACCCCGCCGGTGTCCACCACCAGCCGGTTCGGGTAGGCTTCCAGGACTTTTCCGCGCAGCCGTGCGATCATCGGCGGGGAGCTTGGACCCGTCCGGCCCGCTGCCAAGGGCGAAGTTCGGTCATGCCAGGGCCTTCCAAGGGCCGGCGCCGCGGGCCAAGCACCCCGCGCGGGTGCTGAGATCCGCTCCGCTCTTCCACACCACGCATTCTGCTCCCGGCCCTCGGGATCGACGCACGCAAGCTTGCAAAGCCCTTGTCAAATCAACGATTCGAGGCCAACCGTGTCGAAGGGTGGAAGGTGGATATAGATCCGTGACCTGCGCCTAACCATTCGATTCGTTCAAGAAATGAATACTGCCGTCTACTCCACAGATCTGGAAGGTTTTGATCGATTGCGTGAGGGCTTTTCGGCCCTGATTTTAAGAATCTACGACGCTCCGAATCCGGCGGAAGTGTTCAGTTCGTTGCCAGTCGAGGAGCAGCAGCGCTACGCTCTCTTGAAGTTTCTCACGGAAACCGCAAATGGTGGATTGGATCAATATTTCTGGAATGAGTCCGGGGATGAGTGGTCGATCCTCAAGGATCTTTTTGCTCATCTAAATGCAACTACTTGTCTCGCTACGTTGGAGGCCTGTGTTGCCGTTTTTGGTGATGATCCTCCTTCGACGGATTGCCGAACACGACGCGCGCAAGTGGAAGCTCTCTACGACAGAGGAACGAACATCAACAAATTGGTTGAGTATGCGGTGGATCCCGACATCTGCATCAAGTTCCTCGCCTACTACAACCAAGAGAGGAAACAAGCCTCTGGTGGCAACGGCGGATGAGCTCGCGCGTTCGCTTCGCTCTGGATGCTCGGCACCGCCGTGCCGCAGGTTCAACGTTTGCAAGAAACGTGGACGTCCTGCTGAGGTTTCTCTGACCCGGCCCGGATTCCGTCGGGAAGGCCGGGATGAATGCGGGTGACAATGGCTTCGGCTTTTTCGTCGGGGGGCGGCAGCCTGCCCTGCCACCAGAGCGCGGCCACGGTCGGGAAGGCCTCCGCGGCATTCCGGAACCGCTGCCCCGCCCGGCCGGGGAAACGGGGAAAGTGCCGCTTTCCAGCTCCCTCAGGCCCCTTTCCCCCGCCTTTTCCCACCCGAAAACCCCGCTTTACACGGGGGAACCTCGTCCTATAGTCCGCCCCCCATGACCGTTCTCGCCGCCGACTGGCTCTCGATCAGCATCAACCTGCTGCTCTTCGTTTTCGTGATCGTCTGCATCCTGATGAGCATGATCATCCTGATGCAGCGCCCGAAGAACGAGGGCCTGGGTGCTGCCTTCGGTTCCGGCACCACCGACCAGCTTTTCGGCGCCCGCACCTCCAACGTGCTGCAGAAGGCCACCGTCTATCTGTCCACGCTGTTCTTCGTGCTGTCCCTGGCGCTTTCCGTGATGATCGGCAAAAAGAACTCCGCCGAGCGCAAGAGCCTGGTGGCCGAAGTCGAGAAGCCGGCACCGGCCGCCGTGGAAACTCCCGCCACCCCAGCCGAAGAGAAGCCGCTGGAGCCCGAGGCCGTGACCCCGGCCGTGGAAGTCCCCGCAGAACCCGCAACCCCGGCGGAAACCCCGGCCGCTCCGGAAGCCGGCACGCCCGCCGAAACCCCGGCCGAGCCCGCCAAGCCGGCGGAGAACGCCGAGGCCACCCCGCCGCCCGCGGAAAGCACGCCGCCACCCGCCGAGGCCCCGGCCGAGCAGCCTGCGCCGCCGGCGGAGAGCACCCCGCCGCAGCCCTGAGCTACCGGAACCACGGATTTCCCGGCGCGGTGCGGATTTCGCCCCGCGCCTCTTTTTTGCCCCGGGAATTCCCATTGGACGCCGGCAGGTCCCGCGCTTGAATCCTCCCCGCCATGACGAGCGACCACGAACTGCCCGTGTGGGCCCGCGCCGATGCCTTCGGGCCCGCCGGCACGGGTTGGGGCTGGATCGACCGCCGCGGCCGCAGGGTGGAGTGCGGCAGCTTCGACGAACTCGCCCAAGCCATCGTCAAGGACGCCGGCGCCCGGGTGGATCTGGTGTGGACGCCCGAGGCCCCGGGCCAGGTCCTGCCCGAGGAGATCCCCGAATTGCACCCCGCGCTGCGCGAAGCCCGCATCCGCTGGGCGCATTGGGAGATCGAGGAAGGCAAGCGGCAGATGATGCTGTTCGGCGCGGCCACGCTGGCGATGGTGGCATGGAACTTTCTCGCGAAGGGCAAGATCCTCGCCAGCGGATCGGTCGGCCTCGCCCTGCTGCTCTTCGTGATCCTCGGCTTCATCCCGTGGTACCAGGGCATCAAGCGCTTGAAGAAGGCCCGCATCTGGGTCGCTGGCGAGATGGCGGCCGATGCCCCGGTGCTGCGCTTTGAAACCTGGCTCGCGGTCCAGAAAGCCCCCGCCACCCGGCTGCTGCTGGGCTTGATGGCCCTGGCGGGACTCGTGCAGGTGTTCGTGGAATGGCACGAGCCGCTGCCCATGGCCACCGTATGGATGGCCGGCCTGACCAAGTCGGCCGGGGCGGCCACCGATGGGTGGCGCTTGCTCACCGCGCCCTTCCTGCACGGCCATTGGCTCCACTGGCTGATGAACGCCTCCGCCCTCGCCTACCTCGGCAAGCGCGTGGAGGTTTTCGCCCGCTGGCCGCATTTCGCGATGGCCTTCGCGATCAGCGCGTGGATCGGCGGCGAGGCCTCGGCCCGCTACATGGAAAACACCTCCGTGGGCGCGTCCGGCGGCCTGATGGGCCTGCTCGGCTTCCTGCTGGTGTTCGAATCCCTCCACCGCCGGCTGGTCCCGGAAAGCGCGCGCCGCCGCTTGCTCGCCGGGGTGGTGCTCACGGCCGCCATCGGCATCGTGTTCAGCCATTTCATCGACAATGCCGCCCACGCCGGCGGCCTGGTCGCCGGAATGATCTACGCCGCGCTGGTTTTTCCCAAGTCCGCCTCCCCGCACCGGCCGCGCACCACCACCGTCGACCTCGTCCTCGGCGGCGCCGCGCTCGGCCTGCTGGTGTGCTCGGCCCTGCTGGCGTGTGTGAAGATGCTCACGTGACCCAGCTCATTCCAAGCTGCCGCAGGCGGAGCGCCGGCTTCAGCAGGCCCCTGCCTTCAACCCGCCGGCAGCACCGCGTAATCCTCCGGCGGCCGGCAATCGCGGAGCATGTGCTGGCGCATGAAGTTCACCAGGCCGCGGCTGTATTTCCGGCGGGTGAAGGCGCCGGAGGCCATCGACGCGATGTGCTTGGTCATGTGATTCTCCATGAAGGCGATGCCCGGCCAGCCCCGGTAGCGGGCGGAGAACTTCGTGCCCGTCTCGTAGAGCGAGAAAATCCCGCCGTCGTAGAAATGGCGGATCAGTTCCCGCCAGCTCTCGTGCCAGTCGTGCAGCTCGGCTTCCGCCGCCTCGAAGCCGGCCGCGAGCAAGTCCGGCGAATCTAGTACTTCGGGGCCTTTCGCGAACACGTGCTCCTCGAACAGCCGCGCCGACTCCAGCGCCATGAAGAGCCCGGGCGAAAGCATCGGATCGACGAAGCCGAACGAATCCCCGCAGGCCGCCCAACCGGGCCCGTGGCCGCGGTCGGAGACGAGCTGGTAGTTGGTGTAAGTCATCACCGGCGTGATCCGGCGCGCGTTCCTTGCGGCATCGCGCAACAACGGTTCGTGCTTCAGCGCGTGGTCGAGCCGTTCCTCGGGCGTGTCGCCGTAGGTCTTCGCCGCGTCCTTGTGGATCACGATCCCCACCGAAAGCCGGCCGGGCAGGGGAATCCGCCAGCTCCAGCCGTGGTCGAGGATGCTGATGACCACCTGGCCCGCGGGCTCGAAGTCGTGGTCGAAGTCCTCGAAGTGTGCGAAGTAGGCGACGTCGCTGCGCTCGCCGCTTTTCGCACCGATGCCCAGCGTCCGCGCGAACAGGCGCGCCCGGCCGGTGGCATCGATCAGGAAGCGCGGGTGCTCCGTCAGCCCGGCGGCCGCGAGGGTCTCGTCCGTCAGCCGGATCTCGCGTGACGAGTCGCCCTTTTCCACGGCTGCCCGATGCGTGACGAAGCGCGCGCCGAGCTCCTCCGCCCGCTCGCGCAGGGTGTCGTCGAATTGCGGACGCGGGATGTTATAGGCGTAGGTCGGCAGCGACTTCGCGATCGGCCCGAAGTGGAAGTCGATGCGGCTGCCGGAGCGGTGGAGGAAGCTCACGCCCGGCTTGTGCTGCGAGTAGGCCTTCACGCGGTCCTCGATCCCGAGCCGCCGCATCACCGGCACGGTCGCCGGCACCAGCGATTCGCCGACGAGCAGTTCGGGGCGCTTCGCATCGTCGAAAACGAGCACCTTGAAACCGCGCTGGGCGAGCAAGGCGGCAAGCGTCGAACCCGCGGGTCCGGCACCGAGGATGGCGAGGTCGGGAGTCATGGGGCGCTACGGGGTTTCATCGAGGATTCGCTTGATCTTCCCCGACGCGGTGAGCGGCAGTTCTTCCACCATCTTGAAGACCAGGGGCACCTTGTAGGCGGAAAGCACGGCCTTGCAATGGCGCTGGAGTTCGACCGGCTTCGGCGGCGCGGCGGGGTCGGCGGGGATGATCTCCGCCACCGGCACCTGGCCCATCTGCGGATGCTCGCGGCCTAGCACCCGGCTGCGGAAGACGGCGGGATGACCGTTGAGCACCTGCTCCACTTCCTCGGGGAAGACCTTCATGCCGGCGACGTTGATCACCGACTTCTTGCGGCCCATCAGGTAAAGGTGGCCGTCCTCGTCGCGCCGCACGAGATCGCCGCTGGCGAACCAGCCGCCGTCGAGCGGCGAAGGATTCCACGGGACGAGATAGGCATCCAACAGACCCGGGCCGCGGACGTGGAACTCGTCGTCGCGCAGCTCGACCTCGTAGGCGGGCAAGGGCTTGCCGAGCGATGCCGGCTTCTCGCGCGCGGCTTCGAGGTTGATGACCGACAACCCCACCTCGATGATCCCGAGTCCCTGGTGCAAGGGCTTGCCGAAGCGCCGGTCGAAGGCCCGCGCGGTGGCTTCCGGCAAGGCCGCGGCGGTCGCGACGGCGAGGCGCAGCGAGGGCCACAGGAAGGAACCGCTGTCGCCGGAAAGCATCGCGAAGTGGAAGGGCGAGCCGTAGATGACGGTGGCGTCGTGCCTTTCCGCGGTGGCGAGGATGTCCTCCCGCATCGACGAATGCTCGAGCACCGTGGTCGCGCCGGCGTGGAGGTAGAGCACGATCGACACCGCGAAATGGTGCGCCATCGGCAGCATCCACAGCACCCGGTCCCGCGGGTCGATTTGCAGGCCTTCGTTCGCGGCGGTGATCCGCGCGAGCAGGGTTTCGTGGGACAGCACCACCCCCTTGCTGGTGCCGGTGGTGCCGGAACTGAAGCGGATGAAGGCGGGGTTCAGCGCCTGGAAGCCGTCCTCGGGGAAAGCCGGTGCCGGCGGATCGCAGCGGTGGAGTTTCCATGGCGTTCCATCCGATACCGACGCCGTGAGGATTGCCTCGTCCCCGTGCCACGGCAGCACGTCCGCGGCGAGGATGAAGTCGAGCGCGGTGGTCGCCGCGATCTCCGCGCGTTCGGCATCGGTGAGTTCCTCCGCCAGCGGCACCAGGCAGGCGCCGGAGAGTAGCACGCCCATCGAAAGCACGATGTAGGACACGCCGTTCGGGCACTGCAGGCCGATCCGTGCGATGCGGCCGGTGTCGTCGTGCGTGCGGATGGTGGCGGCGATCGCCCGGGCGTGATCGAACAGCTCGCCGTAGCTCACCCGGCGCTCCCCGCTGACCACGGCAAGGGCCGCGGGATCGTGGAGGCGTGCGATTTCTTCGATCAGGTTCACGGCAGGGGCGCGCCGAGGTCGTCGGCCAGGGTGGATTTGAGCAGGTCGAGCTCCAGCGGCGACAGGCAGCCGTCGCGCCACGACAAGGTGAGGGTCAGCCGGCCCTCGTGCTCGGAGCAGAAGATCCCGATCCCCGGCGGGGTGCCGACCGACGGCACGTGGTAGCCGTTGAGCACGCGCGAACCGAAGACCGTTTCCAGCCCGGGCGCGAACTCCCCGGTGTGGGAATGGAACAGCGTGCAAAGCTCGCCGCGCATGTAGTGGAAGGCGGGCCGGTTGTAGAGGCGGGACGGGCAGCGCTCCATCATCCGCATCAGCGCGTCCATCGCGGCGGGCAGCTTGCGGCGCATGAAATCCGCGTATTTCCGGTAGAGGGCCCGCGCGGACGTTTTCAGGTCCGCCAGCTCCTCCGCCGTCAGCAACAGGGTGTAGGGCACCATGTGGTTCTGGAACAGCGGGCGCTTCGCGGGATCGTTCTGACGTTGCACCGGCAGCGAGAGCAGCACCGGCACCGCCTCGTCCGGATGCCGCGCCGCGATGACCGCCCGCACCGCCCGCGCCGCGCAGCTCGCGAAATACGGGAGAAGTAGTAATTCCCCGGCGGTCGCCGCCATCTTCGCCCGGATCGCGGCGGTGGCCGCATGATCGAAGGTCAGCACCTCGAAGCGGCAGGGCCCGGGCCGCGCGTGCTTGCGGTGGAGCGAGCGGACGCGCCACGCGGGGAAGGAGCGCATTTCCTGGATCATCGGCAGCGCCTCGCGGTAGAGGGCGGACATGCCGGGCAAGGGCGGGGGATCGTCCAGTCCTCCGGAGCGAGGGCTTTCGCCGTCGCCCGGAGCGGCGAGTTCGCGCAGGAACTTCGTCATGCCCACCGCGTCCATCAGCGAGTGGCTCCAAAGCACCACGAGCTGCCAGCGTTCCGGAGCGGTGACCACGACATGCAGCCGCAGGTTCGGGCCGGCGGCGTGGATGTCGATGTCGCTGCCGTTGATGCGCCCGGCGATGAATTCCTCGAGCGATCCGGTTTCCAGTCCTTCCGCGGCGAGGCCCGGCAGATGCCGGAGTTCCACCGGAATGGCCGCGGGTTCGGCCGCATCGAGCCGCCAGCGGGCGATCCAGTCGCGCCGGCTGCGCGCGATCCGGGCGTGCAGGATGGGATAGCGGCGGCCGAGGATCTCCGCCGCATGGCGGATGGCGGCGAGATCCGGCTTGCCTTCGCACTCGAGAACGGTCGCCGCCAGATGACGGCCCTGGCCGCTTCGCCGCATCAGGCTTTCCAGGCCGAGCAGGAAGCCGTCGCTGCCGGTCGCGGGCAGGGCGGGGAGGATGGATCGGGTCGCCGCCACGGGGTTGGGTTCAAGGGCTGGCCGCCGCTTGCTTGCCGGCGATCAGGGCGGCGATTTTTTCCGCGGTGGAGAAGTTCTCCCGCGACAGCTCCGCGGGATCGATCGCCACGCCGAAGCGGTCTTCGATCGATAGCAGGAGCTGCATGATGCCCATCGAGTCCAATCCCGCGGCGAACAGGTCGCTCCGCGGCGTGAGGTCCTCCGCGGTGCCGAGGATCTCGGTCCGGAGGAGAAGGGTCAGCTCTTGTTCCATGAGGCGTGCGCGCAGCATAGGGGCGGGCTGCCGCGGGGTTCAACCCCGGGGTTTCGGGGCGGCACGATTGACGCGCCGGGAGGCGCTGGCTAAAGCCCGGTCCGCCCGATGCCGATCCACTACCTCTGCCTGTTCATCGCGATCATCCACTTGATCGCGACCCTGTCCTACGGGGTCCGGATCGCGGGGGCGCGGACCGGCAAGGTGGCCTTCTGCCTCTCGCTCTTCAACATCCTGGTCCTCGTTTCGCGGACCTCGAACACGCTGCTCACGCCCGCGCTGTCGAAGCGCGTCGAGTCGGGGATCGATTCCGGCCTGACCGCCGGGCTCCAGCACGAGTTCCACCTGCTGATCTTTTCCGCCAGCGCGGCCACCCTGGCAGGGGCCTGCCTGATCCCGATGTTCCAGCGCTACGTGACCAGCGTGGTTGGGGCCTTCGACCGCTTCCCCTCGCTGCCGGTGATGGTGAAATACGCCCTTTCCCGCCCCGGCCTGAAGGCGCTGGGTGCTTCGTGGGCGATTCCGTCGAAGGCGAACTTCGGCTACCTGGCGGCGCGCCACCGGCTGCCCTGGAACATCTTCGCGATGAACGTGATCGGCTCGGCCCTGCTGGCCACCGGGGTGCTCAGCTCGCTCTACGCCGGCGTCTACGCGCCGGAGCTCCGGATGACCACCGGCCAGCTTTCCGCCGTGGTGAACTTCTTCGGCACCATCCTGCTGTTCGCCTTCGTCGACCCCTACCTGTCCTACGTCACCGATGGCGCGGCCAAGGGTGGCGAGGACGGCGACTCGAAGCTCCGCGCGGCGGTCTTCGGCATGGCCGGGAGCCGCCTGCTCGGCACGGTGATGGCGCATTTCCTGATGATCCCCGGCGCCCAGCTCATCGCGTGGATCGCCCGGATCATTCCGGCCTGAGGCGGTCAGCGGTCGGCGGCCACCGAGACCGAAAGGTCCGGCCCCAGGTTCTCGATCGCGGCGATCAGCGCCGCGGGATCGCCCCCGCCGGGCAGCGACACGCGGCCCGTGGCGTGGAAGATCGGATGGCCGGACATCGGGGCGCTTTCCAGCGAGGTCGCGAGGTCCTCCACGTTGCCGCCGGCCGCGGCGATGGCGGCGGAAAGCGCGCGGATGATGCCGGGGCGGTCGTTGCCGACGACATCGAGCGTCATGCTCTCGCGGGGGCCGGCCGGTGCCGCGGCTTCGAGCCGGGCCTGGACGGCGATCCCCTCGCTTTCCAGCTCCTTCAAGGCACCGAGCAAGCCGTCCGCCTGACCGGCCGGGCATTCGACCCGCAGGATGCCCGCGAACTGCCCCGCCAACCGGGCCATCCGGCTTTCCTGCCAACTGCCCCCGTGGGCCGCGATGGTCTCCGAAAGGGTGCTCACCAAGCCGGGGCGGTCGCTGGCGAGGACGGTCATCACGATGGAAGCGTGCATGGGCCTAACCAAGCATCCCGGGCTCCCTCGCGTCAGTTCTTTTTTAGAATTCGGTCGTTTTCTTTAAGAAAAATTGATCATTGACCATGTTCAAGGGCAGCGGATACATCTTCCGGTAACTTTTTCCGCCGTGTTCCTACCCGACAATCTGAGCCCCTTGCCCGTTGCTTCGCGCGATGATGCGCCGGCGCCGGACGGCGGGGAGTTCCCGGACGAATTCGTGCGTGCCGGCGATGTTCGCAGGGTGCTGCTGGGTCCGGCCTGCGCGCCGGATTGGGATGGCTTGCCGGCGGAGGATTTCGCGTCCTTTGCCGGGCGTCCCGCCTTTCCCGAGCCCGTGGTCCGTTCCCGCACGCCCGGCTTCGAGATTTCGCCGGAGTCGCTGGAACTGCATCCGGCCTTCCAGGTGCTGCCGCCTTTGAAACGGGCGGCTCCGCCCAAGCTGCGGGAGGAGGAGTGCGAGGCTGCCTTCGGGCGCGCCAGGTCTTCGGAGCGCTGGTGGGTGATGGGCATGGGGGCGGTGGCCGCGGTGATCCTTCTTTCCGGGGCGGCGGTCGATTTCATCTACCGCGAGGCGGTGCGGCGTAACCGTAGCGACGTCGAGCAGGTGTCCGGGCATGTCGCCCCGCTGCCGGCTTCCGAAAGCGTGGCCGAGGCCAAGCGCCCCGACGCGATCGCGGCGACCGCCCGGCCGGAGGAAGAATGAGCAGGTCCGGCGGAAAGCGAGGATTTGCCCAAGCGCGGGCTTTACAAGCCGGGTCGCGTTGCTAATTTCCGCCCCCAGCCGCAAAAAGGAGAGATGGCTGAGCTCGGTTTAAGGCACTCGACTCGAAATCGAACGTAGGCTTAACACCTACCGTGGGTTCGAATCCCACTCTCTCCGCCAATTTCGTCAGAACGGCCCGCAATACGCTGCGGGCCGTTTTGTTTTGGCGGTCCGCATTGCCTCCGGAGAGAGTGGGATGAGAACCCTGCCGCAGGCCTAGGGTTCGAACGCAGGAGCGAGCTTCGCGAGCAGATCCAATACCCGCGCAGCGCAAACTGGCATGGGCGCAGCCAATCCCACTCTCTCCGCCACTTTCGTCAAAACGGCCCGCACCAAGCTGCGGGCCGTTTTGCTTTGGCGGTCCGCATTGCCCGGGGAGAGAGTGGGATGAGAACCCTACCGCAGGCCTAGGGTTCGAACGCGGGAGCGAGCTTCCTCCCTGAAACATCGAACGGGGGATCACGTAAGCCCGGACGTGCAAATCCTCACTTCCCTTTCCCGCCGCCGCTTCCTCACCGGAGCCACCGCGACCGCCGCGCTCGGGCCTTCGCTGCTCCACGCCGCTCCCGCCAACGGGCGGCTTAACATCGCCTTCATCGGTTACGGCAAGCGGGCCTACGGGGTGATGGATCACGCGCTGCGCCAGGCGGATGTCCGGATCGTGGCGGTATGCGAGGTCGAAGGCACCCGGCTGGCCAAGGCCAAGGAGGTGGTGGAAAAGCGCTATGCCGAGGACGTGAAGTCGGGCGCTTACAAGGGCTGCGCGACCTACGTCGACTACCGCGAACTGCTCGGCCGCGACGATCTGGACGCGGTGGTGATCATGACGCCGGATCACATGCACGTCCACCCGGCGCTCGCCGCGGCGGCGCGGAAGCTCGACATCTATTGCGAGAAGCCGCTGACCCGGACCATCGAGGAAGGCCGGCTGCTGGTGAATGCGGTGAAGAAGCACCAGGTGGTGTTCCAGACCGGCAGCCAGCAGCGCAGCGAATTCGGCGGCCGCTTCCGCAAGGCGGTCGAGACCATCTGGGCGGGCCGGCTGGGCGACATCAAGACCGTCCGGGTCGGCGTCGGCGGGCCTTCGCGGCCCTGCGACCTCCCGGAGCAGCCCAAGCCCGACAACCTGAACTGGGACCTCTGGCTCGGCCCCGCGCCCTTGCGCGGCTATCACGAGGAACTTTGCCCCAAGGGCCTCCACAACCACTTCCCGGCCTTCCGCCAGTATGAGGAATACGCCGGCGGCATGCTGGCCGACATGGGGGCGCATCACTTCGACATCGCCCAGTGGGCGCTGGGCATGGATGCCAGCGGCCCGGTTTCGATCGAGCCGCCGGCCGAGGGCGAGACCGGCTTGAAGTTCACCTACGCGAGCGGCGTGGTGATGATCCACGGCGGTCCCAGCGGCTGCACTTTCGAGGGGACGAAAGGCACGCTCCGGGTGGACCGGAATCTCCTCGAAAGCGATCCGCCGGAGATCCTTACGGCCCCGCTCGGCGAAAAGGACCGGCGCGCCATGCCTTCCAAAGACCACCTCCGCAACTGGCTCGACTGCATCAAAAGCCGCGAGGAACCGATCTGCTCGGTCGAGACCGGCCACCGCACGGCCTCGGTCTGCCACCTTGCCAACATCGGCTACAAATTGCGCCGCAAGCTGAACTGGGATCCCGCCAAGGAGGAGTTCTCCGGCGATGAAGGTGCCAACGCCCTGACCCGCCGCAAGCCGCGTGCGGGATGGGAATACGTTTGATGCAGTCGCTTTCTCCGCACCGTGTCCGCAGCTGGCCAGCGAAGCCGTCGCGGTTTCACGGCGAAGCGCCACGACCTCGCACGAACTCCAGCTCCTGCTCCGAAGCCCAACCACCCGTTCCATGCCCATGAAAACCTTTGCGAGATGGTTCGCAGCGTCCCTCGTGCTCGCCTTGGCTCCCGCCCATGCGGCATCGCGGCCCAACATCGTCCTCATCATCACCGACGATCAGGGCTACGGCGATATCTCCGCGCACGGCAATCCCATCCTCAAGACGCCCCACCTCGACCGCTTGCGTTCCGAAGGCGTGCGCTTCGAGGATTTCCACGTCAGCCCGACCTGCTCGCCGACGCGCAGCGCCCTGTTCACCGGCCGCCACGAATTCAAGAACGGGGTGACCCACACCATCCTCGAACGCGAACGCCTCGCACCCGGCGCGATCACGCTCGCCCAGGTGCTGCGCGACGCGGGCTATGCCACCGGCATTTTCGGCAAGTGGCATTTGGGGGACGAAAAGGACCACCTGCCTTCCGCGCGCGGCTTCACCGAGATGTTCATCCACGGCGGTGGCGGCATCGGTCAGTCCTATCCCGGCTCCTGTGGCGATGCCCCCGGCAACAAGTATTTCAACCCGGCCATCCTGCACAACGGCAAGTTCGTAAAGACCGAGGGCTACTGCACCGACCTGTTCTTCCGCCAGGCCGGCGGTTGGATGAAGTCGCAGAAGGAAGCGGGCAAGCCCTTCTTCGCCTACATTCCCACCAACGCCCCGCATTCGCCCTACATCGCCCGGCCGGAGGACGCCGCGCTTTACGACGGCAAGGTCCCTAACAAGGCGCTCGCCCATTTCTACGGCATGATCCACAACATCGACGCGAACGTCGGCAAGCTGATGGCGGATCTCAAGGACTGGGGCATCGAGCGGGACACGCTCGTGATCTTCATGAACGACAACGGCACGGCGGCGGGCGAAGGAGTCTTCAATGCCGGGATGCGGGGCAAGAAGGGCACGGCCTGGCTCGGCGGCACCCGCGCTTCCTCGTTCTGGCGCTGGCCGGGATCGCTGGAGCCCGCCTCGACCAAGGCGCTGGCCGCCCACATCGACGTGTTTCCCACCCTGGCCGAGATCGCCGGAGTCGCCTTGTCCCCCGAAGTCCGGGGTCAGATCGAAGGCCGGAGCCTGCTGCCGCTGTTGAAGAATCCCGGGGCCGAATGGCCGGACCGGCTCTTGTTCACCCATCAAGGGCGTTGGGAGAAAAACGCCGACCCGAACCAATCGAAGTTCAGGATGGCGGCCGTCCGCAACACCCGTTGGGCGATGGTCAGCGAGAAGGGCGGCAGCCGGCCGGACTGGCAGTTGTTCGATCTCTCCAAGGACTACGGCCAGAAGAACGACGTGGCCGAGGAGCATCCAGAAGTCATGCGCGAATTGGGCGCGGCATTCGACCAATGGTGGGCCGATTGCCTGCCGCTGATGGTGAACGAGAAGGCCATCGGTCCGAAATTGAATCCCTTTGCCGTCTGGTATTGGGAGCAGTTCGGCGGTGGTCCGACCCCGCGGGACTATAAACGGATGGACCCCGCCCGATCCGTGCCAACCAGGAAGCCTTCCGGAGGAGCCAAAGGGAGAAAGAACCAATGAACCGCGTTGACGGGCGCTCACAGCCACGCAGCTTCACGGGAAGCACGAAGTCGCGATGAAATGAAAAGCAACCGGAGAGCATTCCTTCAGCAGTCCCTGACCGGTGCCGCCGGCCTGGGCATCGCCTCGACCTTGCATGCCAAGGCGGCTGAGGTGCCGGACGGCGCCGCTCCCGAGATCACCGCGGAAGTGGACGTGCTGGTGGTCGGCGGCGGGACCGCGGGGACCATCGCCGCGATCCAGGCCGGGCGGGCCGGGGCCAAGGTGCTGCTGCTCGAGCGTGGCAGCCAGTTGGGCGGCACGATGACCACCGGCGGCGTCGCTTTCCCCGGACTCTTCGATGCCTGGGGCAAGCAGATCATCGCCGGGATCGGCTGGGAACTGGTCAAGGAAAGCGTCGAACTGGACAGCGGTAGCCTTCCCGATTTCTCCAAGGTCCCGCAGCGCCACTGGCAGCATCAAGTTTACATCAACCAGTTCCTCTACGCGATCCTCGCCGAGGAGAAATGCGGCAAGGCCGGCGTGGAGATCGCCTACTACGAATTCCCGCAGGCCGTCACCAAGACGAGCGGTGGATGGCAGGTGGACTGCACCGGCTTCGGCACCCGGCGGCGGGTGAACTGCAAGCAGATCATCGACTGCACCGGCGGTGCCGAGGTGGTCGGGCTGTTAGGCCTGCCGCGGCTGCGGGAAGAAGAGCGCCAGCCGGGATCCTACCTCTACATGATGGGCGAGGCCCACGAGCCGGGCCGCAACCAGATCCACCGGCTCTACGTCCACGGCGCGGACTCGACCAATTCCCGCACCGTCACGGCGGCGAACCTGACGGGGCGCAAGTCGATCCTCGAACAAGTCCGCGCGAAGAAGAAGCGGCTCATGCACCTGCAGCCTGAAACCGGCTTCCGCGAGAGCTTCCGCATCGAGGGCGAGACCGTCATCACCGTGAACGACTACCGTTCCGGCCGGAAGTTCGAGGACGCCGTCTGCAACGCCTTCTATCCGGTCGACCTCCACACGAAGAACGGCGTGAAGCCCGAACCGCTCAAGCGTGGCATCGTGCCGACCATCCCGCTCCGCGCGCTGATCCCCAAGGGCAGCCGCAACCTGATGGTGGCCGGCCGGTCCGTGAGCAGCGACCGGCTGGCGAATTCCGGGCTCCGCGTGCAGGCTTCGTCCATGGCGATGGGGCAGGCCGCCGGCGCCGCCGCGGCGCTCGCGGCGAAGGGCGGGACCACGCCCTTGGAACTTCCGCTGAAGGAAATCCACGACCTGCTCCGCACCCACGGCGCGATCCTTCCGGGCGATGTCTGAGAAGAAGAACCCGCAGCTCGGCACGCTGCGGCGACGCAGCGTCTCGCTGCTCACGGCGTCGAGTTTCGTGGTGCTCGCGGTCACGGGAGTGCTCGCCTTCATCCGGCCCTTCTCGCTGGACATCATCGGGCTGCATTCGCTCACCGGCTTCGTCTTCATCGGCCTGATCGCCCTGCATGTCGCCAACAACAGCCGGCCTCTCACCGCGTATCTCCGCAGCAAGGCTCTCTGGGCCACGCTCGTCGCCACCGCGGCGATGACCCTGCTTTTCTGGTGGCAGCCGGCTCCGGTGAAAACCGTGCTCGGCTGGAGCGGCAACCTCGGCCCCGCGATGGAGCGCTTCGAAATGCGCGGCGACGATCTGGTGTTCGATTACGCCCCGTCCGCGGATTACAAGATGCGGCTCGCCGTGAGAACGGGGCCGGCATTCCGCAGCAGCCCGCCGCCCGAGGTCTCGATCTGGCTGGAGAACCAGGGCGGCTACCACATCAAGACCCTGCGCGCGCCCTCCGCCGAGGCGGAAACGCCGTATTGGAAGTTCAAGCACGCCGGCTGGGAGAAGGCCAAACGCGAAGCGGAAGCTTCCGGCGGGATCGACGTGGTGTCCTCGCCGACCCCGAACGGGTCCTTCGATCCCGCCGACTACATCCTGCCGCGTGCTGCCGGGGAATCGACGCCCTACGCCCTGTTGCTCGAGATCAACCAGGCGGGCGACGACCAACCGTCGCTGGTTTACGCCGTGGAGATCGACAACTCCCTGCCGCGCACCTTCCAGTTGCTGGAACTTCGCGGCTATCCGAAGCGCGAGGACGAAAGCGACGGCAAGGAAGCCTGGCCGCTCCACTACGTCGACGACAGCTTCGGCTCCGCGCTCGAGTTGATCGACAGCGCGTTGCTGACGATCGAACGCGGCCAGTGAGCGGCCGCCGGCCGGGTGATCACGGATTCAGGAAGTTCCCGATCGTCTCCCGGGCATGCTTGCGGTTCTCCTCGGGACCGATAGAGCCGTCCTTCTCGAGCTTCGCCGCGTGGTCGAAATGGATCATGAAGAGATCCTTGCCGTCGTAGGTGTCCTTCATGGAAAAGGACTCCTTTTCCTTGAGGATCGAGGCCCAGGTGTCGCGGACGTCCTTCCAATAGGAGCCGGTCTTGGCCCAGTAGGCATCGAAGGCCGGCGCGAGTTCGGGCGAGGTGATCTCCTCGTAGCGGTCGACGCCGATCTCCTTGCCGCGGCAGGTGCGGGTGCCGTCGGGATCCACCTGCATCTTGCGGTTGCTTTGCACGTGGACCCAGCCGTTCGGCGTGATGCTGATCTCGTGGATGCCTTCGAGCACGTTGTAGTCCTTGCGGATGGAGAACTCGCGGCGGGGCAGGGGGCGCGGGCAGTCGTCGCTGCGCCAGGTGGAGAGCCCGCCGTCGTGGATCCATGCGCCGGCGACCTCGTAGCGCGGCGAGTCGTCGACCTGGAAGACGGCCTGGGTCCAGCGTCCTTCGGGCCGGGGAGTCGGGGTCTTTTTCCACTTCAGGTCGCCCTGGAAGACCTGCATCTCGGGATCCTGCCAGGTCCAGTCCTGCCGCCAGTGCTTCATCACGTGCGGCCCATCGGTCTCGCCCTTGTCGTTCTTGAAATACATCACCAGCGAGTGCTGGAGGCTGATGAACTCCGGCCGGTCTTCCAGCACGGTGACGTTCTCGGTTCCCCACGAGAAGTAGGGGCGGGTCGGCTTGAAGTTCTCCGCCAGGCCGAGGGTCTCGGTGAAATCGAAGCTGACGCGGTAGTTCCCGGCCATCGCGAGGATGGCGCGGCGGTCCTTCTCGAGTTTCGTGAGCCCCGTTTCCTGCAAGCGCTTCCACGCGGGCTTGGCCCCCTGGAGGAGCGTCACCGCGCTGCCCTGGGTGGTGCCGCCGCGGGGCTTCATTTCCTTCCATTCGAGGAAGGGCCAGGCGAACACGTGACCTGCGGGGGCGTCCGGTGCCGCCTCGCGGGCGGGCGAGGTTTGCAAGCCGGCGCAGGCGGCGAGCCAGAGGAGGTAAGCGGGTCGTTTCATGAGGATTCCGCAGAGCCTAGCCCGTTCCGGATCTTCCTCAACCGGAGATCGCGGCCATCGACAGGGGGCCACCCGCTTGCCATGCTCCCGCCGTGAAGCCCACCGATCTCACCCTGCTCGGCCACTCCGAGAACCGCCTGCCGCCGAGTCCCGACGAGGCGAAGCTGGAGACCTTCCCGAACTGCCGTCCCGGCCGCCGCTTCTGGATCACCCTCGATTGTCCCGAGTTTTCCTCGCTCTGCCCGGTCACCGGCCAGCCGGACACGGCCCATCTGGTCATCCGCTACGTGCCGGATGAACGCTGCGTCGAAACGAAGTCCCTCAAGTTCTACCTCGCTTCCTTCCGCAACCTTCCGGCTTTCAACGAGGAGATTGTCAACCGCGTGCTCGACGACCTGGTGGCCGCGATGGCACCGCTGGAAATCGTGGTGAACGGCAAGTTCGGCTCGCGCGGGGGCATCCAGCTCACCTGCGAGGCGCGGCATCCGGAGGGGTGAAGTTCCAAGTGAAAAGTTCCAAGTGGCAATGAAGACCGTGGTACTGCTCAGCGGCGGGATGGATTCCGTCACCGCTTTCCATCAGGTGCGGCGCGAGCACGAGGTGGTCGCCGCGCTTTCGTTCGACTACGGCTCCAAGCACAACGCCCGGGAGATTCCCTTCGCGAAACTACATGCCGACCGGGCGGGCGTGCCGCACCGGACGATCGATCTGGGCTTCATCAACGACTGCTTCGAATCCGATCTCCTGAAAAGCGGCGGGGAGATTCCCGACGGCCACTATGCCGAGGAGAACATGAAGCGCACGGTGGTCCCGTTCCGCAACGGCATCATGCTTGCCATCGCCTGCGGCTTCGCCGAAAGCCTGGGTGCCGAAGCGCTCGCGATCGCCGCCCACTCCGGCGACCACGCGATCTACCCCGACTGCCGCGAGCCCTTCATGCAGGGCATGGCGTCCGCGATGGAGGCCGGGACTTACGCGCGGATCCGTCTTCTCCGGCCGTTCATCGACATGGACAAGACGGCCATCGCCCGCCGCGGCGCGGAGCTCGGGATCGACTTCGCCGAGACGTGGTCCTGCTACAAGGGCGGGGAGATCCATTGCGGGACCTGCGGGACCTGCGTCGAGCGGCGCGAGGCCTTCCTGCTGGCGGGTCTCCCGGACCCGACGGTTTACCGGGACACCCCGGCCCTGCCTGCGGCGCCCGGGGCGCTCTAGGCTTTGCCGGCCAGATAGCGCGCAGGTCCTTCGGACGGCTTCGGGATCTGCATCATCTGGTCGTAGTCGCCCTCCTCGCAGCAGCGCACGAAGCCTTCCGCATAGCTCTTCAGCTTGTCCCAGCACTCGCGGATCTCTTTCGCCTCCTTCTTGCTGATCGAGTGATCCAGGGCGGCCACGGAGATCTGCTGGAGCAGGGCGGAAAACTGGCCGACGATCTCGTTGGTGGCCGGGAGCACCTCGAAGCCCTTCTGGCAGGAGCTTTGCGGATTCCGCACAAAGTAGCCGCCGGTCTGCTGGCAGAGCCATTCGACGATCCGGAGATCCCCGCTCAGCTCGATGATCTTCATCAGGCGGTCGAGGGGATTGCGGCTTCCGCTGCCGTCCTCGCTTTGCTTTTCCGCCCACTTGTAAACCAGCGAGAGCGAGATCCCGAGGTCCGAGGCAACGGCCTTCGGGCTGGTCTTGGCGAATGCGTTGCGAAGGACTTCATGGCTTTCCATGCGCCGGAGACTAGCAGGCGGGCGGGATGTGGAAATGCGAAATTAAGTCCGCATCAGGAGACCGTGGCGTCGGCCGCCGCGAGGGAGGCCGCGGCGATGTCCTCGACTTCCGCCACGGACTCCACCCGCGCCAGCCGCTGGCGCAATTCCTTGGCCCCGGGAAATCCCTTGCAATAGGCCATCAGCCGGGCCCGCATCGACATCATGGCGTGGCGCTCCGCGCCATATCTCGCGCTCGTGACGGCCAGACGGCAATGCCGGAGCACCAGTTGCCAGCGTTCTTCCAGCGGCACCGGTGCGAGGCTGTCCCCGGTCTCGAGATAGTGCTTCGCCTCGCGGAAGACCCAGGGGTTTTGCATCGCCGCGCGGCCGATCATCACGCCGGAGACGGCGGTTTCGCGCTTGCGCCGCGCCAGATCCTCTCCGCTGGAGATATCGCCATTGCCGATCACCGGGATCTTCACCGCGCGGGCGCAGGCATCGATGACCTCCCAGTTCGCCTCGCCCGAGTAGCCCTGGGAGCGGGTCCGGCCGTGGACGGCGATGGCCTGCATCCCGCAGTCCTCCAGGATCCGGCAGACCTCCACCGCGTTGATGGTCCGGTCGTCCCAGCCGATGCGCATCTTCGCGGTCACGGGAACCCCGCCGCCGACACCCTTCACGACGCCGGAAGCGACGGAGGCGAGGGTGGGGCAGTCCTTCAGCAGCGAGGAGCCGCCGTTCTTGGCGACCACCTTGTTGACCGGGCAGCCGAAGTTGATGTCGATGAAGTCCGGCCGTTTCCAGTCGATGATCTTCTTCGCGGCCTCGCCCATCCGTTCGCCATCCCCGCCGAAAAGCTGGACGCCGACCGGACGCTGTTCATCGGTGAACTCGGTGTATTTCCGCGTCCGACTGTCGGCCTGCATGATGCCTTCCGCCGAGACGAACTCGGTGACCATCACGTCCGCGCCGAGTTCCTTGCAGATCTGCCGGAAAACCACGTCGGTCACGCCGGCCATCGGGGCCAGGTAAAGCGGGAACGCACCGTTTTGGAACCAGGGAAGCACGCCGGGAGCTTGGAACCGTGCGCGGCAGGTTCCAAGCGCCAAGAATGGGTCCCGATGCCGCCGGTCAGTCGACCAGCGGCTCGAACACCAGCCTGAAGAAGGCCCGCGGGCCCGGCGAGGGGACCAGCACGGAATGGCCGGTCCTTTCGGCGGGTGCCATCGCCTCGATCTGTGCCGGCGTGAGGGTGCCGATCCGGTTGGCCGGACTGTTCAGGTCGTGCAGGGAGGTGCTCATGTGCAGGTGGAAATGCCCCACCGGCTTGAGATCGGGATAAGCGATCAGAAGATCTCCACCCTGCGGGGAGCAGGTCAGGCGGAAGGTCAGGTCGTCCGCGGGATCGAGGGGATCAAGCCCGAGCTGAAACTCGGTGAGATTGTCGAGTCCGCCGCCATCGGAGTCCGCCGCAGTTTGGCCCGCCAAGCCGTGGTCGTTCAGCCAGTCCGCGAACTCGATCGTGGAAATCGTCAGGTTCGCCGGGAGCGACACATTGCCCGCCAGGTCGATCGCACGAACCTGGTAGTTCTGGGTCACGCCGCCGGGGAGGTCGATGTCGGCGTAGGCCAGCCCCGGCACCGTTGCAATGACGTCTCCGTTGCGCAGGACCTCGTATCCGGTGATCGGCGAAAGGTCGGTCGATGCGGTCCAAGTCAAGCTCACGGAGTAGTAGCCCGCCACGCCCGCAAGATTTCCGGGAATGGACGGCGGGATCTGATCCGATGTGGTCGAGGTGCTCAACGTCGCCGGTTCCGACTCGTTGTCCGCCTCGTCCAAGGCGATGATTTCGTAATTGTAGATCGCGTTGGTATCCAGCCCGGTGTCATTGAAGGAGAGACCTTGGACGGTGGCGATGATCGAGTTGTTGCGGCGGATCCGGTAGCTGTGGACTGCCACATTGTCGTTCGACGATGTCCAAGTGAGGAGCACGGAGGTCTGTCCGGGGTCTGCGGTGAACCCGGCAGGCGTGGACGGAGGAGAAAGGTCCTCCAAAGTGGTGACGGTCAGGGACGCCGGCGAAGACAAATTGCCCGAAGTGTCGACAGCGATGACCTGATAACTGTAGGCGATTTCCGGGGTCAGACCGGTGTCGAGATAGGTGGTGCCCTGCACGGTGGCGATGTCGAATCCTCCGCGCAGAATCCGGTAGGAGCCCACCGCCACATTGTCCGATGGCGCCGTCCAGGAAAGCAGGACGGTGGTGACGTCCGGGATTGCGCCCAGATTCTCGGGAACAAGAGGCGGGTCGACGTCCGGGAGGGTGCTGATTGTTAGAAGAGCGCCGCTGGAGATGTTGCCCGCTTCATCAATGGCGGCCACCTCGTAGTTGTAGCTGGTGTTCACAACAAGCCCGGCATCCAGGAATCCGAGGGTTTGGACGGTGCCGATCACCTCGCCGTTGCGCTTGATCCTGTAGCGATCAACCCCGACCACGTCGGTGGAAGCCAGCCAGTTCAACTGAACCGCCTTCAATTGGGGGACGCCGGCGAGCGATCCTGGTATCGACGGAGGGGTCGTGTCGGGCGGCGTCGTCAGGGTGATCGCTGCGGCTGCAGTATTGCCAATCCAGTCCAGGGCAACCACTTCGAAATCGTATTCGGTGTTCGGATTCAGGCCGGTGACCGTGAACGAGAGGTTCCTGGTGGTTGCGATGACCTGCCCGTCAACGAGGATCCTGTAGGCGTCGAACTCGACCAAATCGGCGGAGGCGCTCCAAGAGAGCTGTGCCGAAGTTACGAAGGCGGAGCCAGTGAGGTTGCCGGGAACCGATGGAGCCACCGTGTCGGGAATCACGCCAATACTCACCGTTTGCGACTCCAGGCTTCCGAGCCCCTGCGGGTTCACCGCGTCTTCAGCGACTTTGACGGTAATCAGGTTGGAACCCTGGGAGGGGTGGATGCGGGCGACGTAGTAGTAGCCCGAGCCGCGGATCTTCGAAACACTGCCACCCGTGACCTGAAGATCGGCTGCAGTGAAGTCCGTGACATTCATGTCGAAAGCCATCGTCACTTCCACGGGACCCAGCACCGGAGCCTGAGGACCGGCAATCTGCACGCGGGCCGCGCGTTTGTTGTAGAGCGGGTCGAAGCGGTAGGACGCCGGGGAATCCGGCCAGGTGCCGGAGTCGAAGAGGGTCCAGTTGACCGCGTCATTGCTATACTCCACCCTGTATTGGAAAATGCGGCCGTCGGATGAAGTCGGGCGAGGGTAGTAGATGAATCCGCCGACCTCGCGCACCGTGCCGAGGTCCATCATCAGCCAGTGCGGGTGATTCGGGGCGGTGGAGGAACTCGGCAGCGAGGAGGTCTGCCAGAAATTGCTGCCGGAGCCCGGATTGCCGTCGTTCGCTTCCGCCGCGGCGGTGCCTGTGGAGTGCTCGTTGTCCGCGGTGGCGGTGATGGAGGTGTGCGGAATCGGGATGCCGTTTCCATCGAGGATGGTGAATTCCCCGACGGCGGCGTAGCGCCGGCGCCCGGTGAGGGAAGTGAGGCGGACGTAGCGCGCGGTCGGAGCGGCGTTGACCTGGAACTCGGACGCGACCAGCGAGTTGATGTAGGATTGGAGAGCCGCGACCCCCTGGCCGTGCGCCATGTTTTTCGCCAGAGGAGGCATCGCGTCGCCGTTGCCGACGGCACTGGTGCGGACATGAATGGCAGAGAGGGCCGTATTCCCGGGCTTGATGTAGCGGCCGTTCGGGCCCAGTTCCTCATAGCGTTGGGGAATGCCATTGATCAGGTTCTGCAAGTCGAGGGGAGTGGACAGCCGGGCGTCGAAACCGCCGCCCTGTGCTCCGGGCTGGTGGCAATGCGAGCAGTTGGTGTCCAGATAAGAGCGGACTCGGTGCTCAAGCGGCGCGGATGGATCATCGAGCGCGCGGGCCTCGATGTAATTTTCCAGGTCGGCAACGGTCAGGGTGGTGGTGAAAACGCCGAGCGCATTGAGGGTTTCGAGCTGGTTGGCGGTCCGGCCGGTCAGCGGATAGTGGTAGTCCGAGTTGAGGTGGGCCGTCTTCACGCCGAGGGCCTGCCCCGAGGCATCATTGTGGCAGACCATGCAGTCGCCACGGGACGGGTAGCTCCACATCCTCGATTCGGTCGTGCCCTGGCTGTTGACGTAGTCGTAGGGCTCGTTGATCGATCCTTCCAGCAGTTCCGCATCGGTCCCCGCGGCGTTCCACTTGTAGGTGAAGCCGTATTTCCCGCCGCCGGGAGTGCAGACGAGGAAGCGCGTCTCGAGCCGTTTGACGGCGGCCGGATTGTTCGCGTTGGTCGGGGCATCGAAATGCTTCACGAACACGGTTCCGGCCGGGAACACCCAGCTACCTCCCGCGCTGAAGACCACATCCTCGGCAGCGGAATTGAACGAGCCGTCGTTCGGCAGGATCATCCAGCGATGTTTCTCGGCATTGTCCGACCACAGGGGATTCGGAACGTCGTAAGGAATCACGCCGGGAGCGGGAGCGAGGGTCGCAAGGTTGGTGAACACCCCGGTTTGTGAGAGAAACTGCGGTGGATCCGCGCTGATGGCGGGCACCGCGAGTTTCATGATCCGGCCGTCGGGATTGCCGGAGCCGGCGAGCTCCATCATGTAGATTTCGCCGTTGCTGTCGGTGGAGAAATTGCTGAGGCCGGCCTTGTAGCCCGTTTCGAAACTGGAATAGAGCTCGGTGACGGTCTGGGCGTTGCCGGGAGAAGGCAGTTGCAGGCTCCAGATGCGACCCCGGACGTGGTCGCCGAAGATCACCTTTCCGACCAGCGACGCAAACTCGGGCTTGTTACCGCGGTAGCGCATCCCTCCGATGATGCTGGCCCCCACCGAATGGTCGTAGGCGTGGACCGGAGGGGTTTCGACATCCCCCGGGAAGTTCGGATCCAGCTTCGAGGTGTTCTGGTTCGCCTCCTTGTAGGCCCACTGGCAATTGCTGCCCTTCACGACCCGGGTCAACTCTTCCCAGTTGTTTTGGCCGACGTCCCCGACCCAGATATCGGAAGTAACCGGATCGTAGTGGCCCGAATGTGGGCTGCGAAGGCCGATCGCGTAGAACTCCTCCAGGATGCTGCCGCCCGCGTCGAGCCAGGGGTTGTCATCGGGAATGCCATAGCCCTGGGAGAAACTGCTCGGCCAGTCGGCCGGCTTGGCAACGGAGGTCGGCACCCCGTTCAGCGTGACTTGCCAGGTCGGGTCTTCGGTGGGTTGCCTGCGGATCGCGTGGGAGCCGGGCTTTCCCGGGTAGTAGTCCACGTCGATCCTCAGGACGCCGCCGAACAATCCCACGTTGATGCGCTGGGAGTTGTTGAAGCGGTCCGCGCCATCGCCGCCATCGCCGACGGTGATGTAGAGAAAGCCGTCGTTGCCAAAGAAAGTCGCGCCACCGTTGTGATACTGGTGGGGATCATACTGGGAAATGAGGATCGATTCACTTGCCGGGTCGATGGTTCCGGATGCGGGCAGCCAGTTGAAGCGGGACACCGTCCAGTAGGAACGGTTGAGCGGGTCATCGACTCCCGCCGCCTTGGCGCGGTTGTAGCAGACGAAAACATGGTTGTGCCCGGTCTGGCCGGCTTGTCCGAAATTCGGGTGGAAGGTCAGGCTGTAGAAGCCCATGTCGTCCGCGGTCTGCGTCCAAGACGTCCAGTCCAGCACCTGCACCCGCTGGGCCATCGTCGCCGCGGGGTTGTTCGGAAATCGCCAGATCAATCCGGTCTTTCCGACCACCAGCAGATCGCTGGTGCCCGGGATCTCCTTGAGCATCATCGGGTCGGTGAAGGTCAACCCGGGAAAGGCATTGACCACCGCCCAACCGGAGGGATCACCGGGAGGTGACGAAGGGAAAACTCCGTTGAAATAAGGGCCGACGGGCTGCGGGGCGTCGAGACCGGGGAGGGCGGCCGAGGCAGCGGGGATCGCCATCTGGAAAAGGGCGGCTCCAAGCAGGCACAGGGCTTTGGAGTGCAGCAATCGGGGGGGGATATGCACGGCAGGATTCTTTGGCTGTTCAAAAATTTCGCAAGGAATTTGTCGTAACTGAAAGGGTTGCGGTCGTCGTGACAGCACAGTGGGACCAGCGAAAAACTAGAGAAAACAAGAGGTGTCGGGCATTACGCGATCGCGGAGCATGCGAAAAAAGGCTGGTCGGGGTGCCTGAAATTTTTTAAAAGCGCCGCGTTGCGCCAACCGTTGCCAAGCATCCAGGATGCCAGCTGCGGAAGGTCTCCCCCCACAACTCCGCAAGGTGGTCCCAGCGGCTCCTGCGGAGGGTTAAGCATGAATCGGTCCTCTCCCCCCATCTCCCATGTTCATCCCAAGGTCCTCACGTTCATCACCATCGAACCGGCGTCTCTCGCTTCCGGTTCTGGCGTGATTCATGCTGTTCCCCGACCGGCTTGAAGGTTCGCCTGCCCCCGGTCCGAGTCTGCCATGCTCCACTCCCCCCCACGATTTTCCTGTTTCAGACGGGTCGGCTTCCTTGCCTGGATGGCCGCGACCGGTGCCATTGCGCAGTCGCCGGTCCCGAACACGCTCCGGCACTCCTTCTTCGCGCCTCAGACCGCCCCGCAGGAATTCGAGAAGCAGGGCATGAGCCTGGCGCTCGACGGCGACTTCGCGATCGTCGGGGCGCCTTTCTTCGATGCGGACCCCGTGACCGGGCTGGATACGGGGAAGGCGAAGGTCTACCGGGTGAGCACCGGCCAGCTCCTCCACCTTCTGGAGAGCCCGGGCTCCGAGCCTTTCGCTTACTTCGGGCAAGCGGTTGCCATCTCCGGATCGATCGTCGCCATCGGGTCCGGGTCGTCGGTGGACGGGCTGGCTTACGCCGGCCGGGTCGACCTTTATAATCTGGCTTCCCCGACGCCGAAAACCCCCTTCCTTTCCATCGAGAATCCCGTCCCCGGCGAACGCGACCAGTTCGGCCATTCACTGGCCATCGACGGGAACCGGCTGGTCGTGGGAGCCTGGCTGGACGACACGGGTGGCACCGATTCGGGGTTTGCCTACGTTTATGATATCGGCTCGGCGACGCCCGATGTGCCGGTGTTCTCCATACCCAATCCCAGTCCGGCGGAGGGCGATTGCTTCGGCGTCGCCGTGGCGCTTGATGGCGATCGTGTGGTCGTTTCGGCCTATCTGGACGATGCGGGTGCCGTGAATTCCGGCCGCGCCTACGTCTTCGACCTCGCTTCATCCAATCCAGGGCTCCCGACCACCGTGCTTTCCCGTCCGGGGGCCGCGGTCAACGATGGCTTCGGAAGCTCGCTCGCCCTGTCCGGTGACAAGGTCGTGGTGGGAGTTGAAAACGCGGACGCCACCCTGGCGGACTCGGGAAGTGCCATCGTCTACGACTTGTCCTCTCCGGCGCCGGGCACGCCGCTGGCCATCCTGCAGAACCCCGCGCCGTCCACCGCCTGTTATTTCGGAACCAGTGTCTCCATATCGGGGAACACGGTGGCGGTGGGTGCCTACCGTGACTCGACGTTTGCCGGCAACGGCGGGACTTGCCATGTCTACAATCTGGCCGGTCCGAATCCCGAATTGCCGGTTCATACCTTGAAGAAGCAGACGCCGGCGTCCGGAGATCTCTTCGGGAATGCCGTGTCGGTGTCGGGATCCAGGGTTCTGGTCGGTGCCTCGCACGACGACACGGGTGACGACGAGGCCGGCAGCAGCTATCTCTTCGATATCAGCACGGCGACGCCTCTCGTTCCTCTCGCCAGCTTCAGCAATCCGGTGAAGGGATCCGCCGACCGGTTCGGGGCGGCGGTGGCGATCCACGGCGACCGGGTGGTGATCGGTTCGCCGGACTCCGATGCGGGGTCCAGCGCGGCCGGCCGTGTCAGGATCCACGATCTCGCCTCGGCGGAACCCGGGGTTGCAGTGGCCACCGTGGAGAATCCGGAACCTGCGGCGGGCGACCGCTTCGGCGCGGCGGTCGCGATTTCCGGTGCCAGGATTGCGGTCGGGGCAACAGGGGTCGATGGAGGGGCGGCGGATGCGGGGAAGGTTTACCTTCACGACTTGCTCTCGGTGAATCCCGGCCAACCGCTGCTGAGTCTCTCCAACCCTCATCCGGCCGCATCCGACAGGTTCGGCTCGGCGCTGTCGCTTTCGGGAAACCGCCTGATCGTGGGAGTCGGTGATGATGACGAGTCCGCGGTGGATTCCGGTCGGGCTTATCTCTACGACCTCGCGGGAACTGCTCCGGCGGTTCCCGCCGTGGTCCTTGCGAATCCGTCTCCGGCGCCGGGAGACCGGTTCGGGGCCTCGGTTTCGGTTTCGGGCGATCTCGTGGTGGTGGGCGCCCCAGGCGACGACACGACGGCGGCGGACGCCGGCAGCGTTTATGTCTTCGATCTTTCCGGCAACCTGTTGCACACGCTCGCGATGCCTTCCGCCGCGGCCGGCGATGCCTTCGGGGCTTCGGTCGCCGTTTCGGCGGGGCGTGTGGCGGCAGGGGCGCCCGGGGCCGATGCCGGCGCGACGGATGCGGGAAGGGCCGCCGTGTTCCTGATCAGCGGTCCCGCTCCCACGGTGCCGGAGGCGGTGATCGGCAATCCGGCGCCTGCAGCAGGAGACCAGTTCGGCCTTTCGATCGCGGTTTCCGGGGCCCGGGTGGTGGTGGGTGCCATGCTCGACGACAGCCCTGCCGATTCCGGCCGAGTCCATTCGTTCAACATGGCATCTTCGACCCCCACGGTTCCTTCGGCCTCGCTGGCGAAGCCGGTCCCCGTGGCGGGGGATCTTTTCGGCGCGTCGGTGGGAGTGGACGGGTTGATCATCGTGGTGGGCACCCCATCGGACAACAAGACCGCTGCCGACAAGGGGGCCGCTTATGTGTTCGGTCCTGCAGCCCCGGAGATCGCTTTGAAAGGACCGGACCATGCCGACTTGCACGGCGGCGACTCCGTCACCTTCGGTGCGGTCGCGATGGGACCGGGCGGTGGCGGCAGCATGGTTTTCAAGATCCTCAATACCGGAATCACCGGACTCTCCATCGACTCCGTGACGGTTGTCGGAGGCAACGCCGCCGATTTTTCCGTAACGACCGCGGGAATGGTTTCGCCGGTTCCTCCCGGCGACGATACTGATTTCACCGTGACCCTCTCCCCGTCGGCCCCGGGCCACCGGTCCACGACCTTGCGGATTGCCAACAGCGATTCGGACGAGAATCCGTTCGAGATCGCGCTGTCCGGCCACTCGCTTTCCGCGGATCACGATACCGATGGCGACGGCTTGAACGACGTTGCCGAGTTGCGGATGTCGGCCCTCGGCTTCAATTGGCAGGTTGCGGATCCATCGCTTGCGGCCGTCTTCCATTCCACCGCAAATCAAGCGGGCCTCTTCCGTCCGGACCAGGTGCGGTCGCTCCGCGTGCCTCCGCCATCCCTGGCACGCGGTCCCGGGAGCGGCGAGATGACGCTCACCATCTGGCTGGAAAAAGGCGTCGAGCCCTCCGGTTACGTGCCTTTCCCGCTGGTGCCCGCGGACACGAGTTTCAACCCGGAAGGGGAGCTTGAATTCCTTTTCAGCGTTCCCGACGACACCGGCCTTTTCAGGCTGGAGACCCGATGATCTTGCTGCCGACTCCCTCCCCCCAATGCCCCGCATCTTCCATCGATGGTTCCTGACGCTCCCCGTTCTCGCGGGCGCTTGGAATGCCGGAGTGCTTGCGGCGCCGATCCCTCATTCCCTCAGTTCCGCAATTCATTCCCCGAGCGTGGTCCGGCAAACGGATACCAAGCTGGGTTCCAGCGTGGCGATCGACAGCGGGTTGATCGCGGTCGGATCCCCGCAGGACGACATCGGAGGCGAAGACAGCGGGGTGGTGTGGATCCACCATGCCGCCAGCGGAGCCCTTCTGCATCGTCTGGACAATCCGCAACCGCTACCGATGAGCCGCTTCGGCTGGTCGGTGGCGATTTCGGGCAACAGGGTGGTGATCGGTGCTCCGGACGACAACACCGGGGCCAGCGACGCCGGCATCGCCTATGTTTTCGATCTCGGATCGGCCACCCCATCCGTCCCCATCCTCACCTTGGCCAACCCGAATCCCGCGATCAATGACGGCTTCGGCCATTCGGTGGCGATCTCCGGATCGCGCGTGGTGGTGGGAACTCCGGATGGCGATTCCGGAATCGCCGATGCCGGCTGCGTTTACGTTTACGATCTCGCGTCCCCCGCTCCGGCGGTTCCCGTATTGCAGATGAACCATCCGAATCCCGCGGGGCAGAACTTCGGGAATTCGGTTTCCATTTCCGGCTCGCGGATTGCCGTGGGCGCCCATCAGGACAGCGGGGAAGGGGATGCCAGCCGGGCATACGTTTACGATTTGAATGCCGCTGTTCCGGGCGTTCCCGTCCTTGCTCTCGACGACGGCAGCCCCCTGAGCAACGAGCAGTTCGGCTTCTCCGTGGCCATCGCCGGAAACCGCGTGGTGGTCTCCGCGCCGCGTGACGATTCGATGGGTAGCGATTCAGGGCGTGCCTACGCCTACGACCTTGCGTCCTCCCAGCCCGGACTGCCCATGGCCATCCTCAGCGATGCATCTCCGGCGGCCGACGACTTGTTCGGGATCTCGGTGTCCATGTCGGGCGACGTGGTCGCGGTGGGCGCCCATTTGGACGATGACGGCGCCTTGAACGCCGGCAGCGCCTACTGTTTCAACCTTGCTTCGCCAACCCCGCAGGTGGCTTTCGCATCCATTGACAACCCGGGACCCGCCAGCAATGACGAGTTCGGCTTTGCGGTGGCCCTTTCGGGCACTCGACTGCTGGTCGGGGCGAGGGGTGACAATACGGGAGCGACCAGTGCCGGCTCCGCCTACGTCTTCGAAGTTTTGTCGGCGACGCCGGCTGCGCCGCAATTGACCATCAACAACCCGAGTCCCGCCTCGAACCAAGAGTTCGGCGGTTCCGTGGCCCTTTCCGGGAATCTTGCCGTGGTCGGGAGTTCGCGTGAAGACAAGGGAGCAAGCAACGCGGGGAGCGTTGCCGTGTATGATCTGGCGGCTCCGGATCCGGATCTGCCGCTGCATCTCATCGATAATCCGTCGCCCACCATCAACGATTACTTCGGCGGGGCGGTGGCCGTGTCCGGTTCCCTCGTTGCCGTTGCCGCGATGCAGGACGACGCGGGTGCCTCGAATTCGGGCACCGTCTACCTCTACGACCTTTCTTCACCGGCTCCGGTCACGCCCGCGCTGGTGATTTCCAATCCCGCGCCCCAGGCTCAGGACGAGTTCGGATTCGCCCTTGCGATTTCCGGAGACCGGCTCGTGGTGGCAGCCCACAAGAACAACACGGGCAGCGACGACGCGGGGTCGGTTTATGTCTATCAACTCGATTCCGCCACTCCCGCGGTGCCGGTACTCGTGATCGACAATCCGGAACCTGCGATCGGTGACTGGTTCGGTTACTCCCTCTCGATCTCGGGCGACCGCCTGGTTGTCGGCGCTCCCCGCGACGATGCCGGCGGGTCCAATGCGGGGAGGGCCTACGTATTCGACATTTCATCGCCGACGCCCGGCGTGCCGGTGGTTGTCGTTGCGAACCCGGCTCCGGCCTTGAACGACGAGTTCGGATCCGCCGTCGCGGTTTCCGGAACGCGACTGCTGGTCGGTAGCCGGTTGGATGACACCCTGGGCCTCGATGCCGGCGATGTCCGGGTGTATGACCTTTCTTCCGCGACTCCCGGCATTCCGGTTTCGAGCTTGGGTCGATCCCCCGTGAACGAGGAGGATTTCTTCGGAGCTGCCCTTTCCATCTCCGGGACCCGGGTGGTTGTGGGAGCTCCAGGGGCCGACGATGCCGACGAGGATGGTGGCTCGGTCTATGTTTATGAACTCAACTCCGCGACCAGCACGGTCCCCGCGGATATCCTGGAGCGGGGCGAAGGGGGCCGGGCCGATGCTTTTGGAACCGCCGTGACTATCGATGGCACCAATATCCTTGCGGGTGCGCCCCTTCATGACGGTACGACCAACAACCGGGGTGCCGTCTATTGGTTCGATCCCGATCCTCCTTCACCCGAGATGCAGGTCGAGCAGCCGCCGGGGACCGGATTGCTGGGTGGTGCCGCCAGCATTCATTTCGGGAACGCGCCGGTCGGTTCAGCAGGCTCCACCCAGTCGGTCGTGGTCCGTAACATCGGGACGTCGATACTCCAGATCGGGGAAATCTCCATCAGCGGCGGCGATTCCCAGGACTTCGGGATGGTGGCGCCACCGCTTCCTCTTGGCCTTGAAGTCGACGAGGCCATCCTGATCAACGTGTCCTTCGCACCGGTGTCGACCGGAAGTCGCGTCACGACGCTCCGGATTTTCAGCAACGCCGGATCGGGTAGTCCCTTCGAGATCACGTTGACCGGGCAGGCCTTGTCGGCGGCTGATGATACCGACGGAGACGGGTTGAACGACGTGGTGGAACTCCAGATGGAACCGCTGGGTTTCGATTGGCAGGTCAATGACGAGGAACTTGTCCAGATCCACCAGTGGGGAGGGAATGCCGAAGGGCTTTACACGGGAAGCCAGTTGCAGGTCATGAACCCCGGAGTTCCTTTGATTCCGAAGGATCCCGTCACCGGTGATTTCAAACTCACGGTGGCCACCAACAAGTCCTCGGATCTGGCGGGCTTCAGCTTGTTTCCCTTGGCCGCGCCCCACGCGTCGATCAACAGCGAGGGGAAGCTGGAGGTTCGATTCACTCCCGCCGAGCCCAGGGCTTTTTTCCGATTGGAGCCCCGTTGACCGGCGTTGCCGCGGCGGGCAAGCGTGCCGGATCAGAGCATCTTTCCGGTCCCGGCTTGATCCCCGAAGTCCTGCGCTTCCGCAGCAGGTCGCTGAATGGCATGGCTGCCGATAAAGATTGACAGTCAGGGGTTAAGCGGCCGATAGAAGCTGCGCGTCAACCCGCGCTTTTGCATGTTCTCCCCCCGGCTGCACCCCCCAACAACCATGACCGCCGCTTCCTTGCTCTGCTTGGCAGGAGCCGTGGTTTCTCTTCAGGCTCAAGATTTCACGCTTCGCGTAAGCGACGGCGACCGGATCATCGACAACTCGATGTTGCCTTCCCTCGGGCTTGGCGACGTCAAGGGCGGCTTTTATCTGGGAGTGGATGGCAGCCTGACCTACGACTCCAATTTTTTCATCACCGACGACTACACAGTCGCCGAACTGACCACGGTTGTTGCTCCTTGGATCGTCTATCGGACAGACCCGGAGGGTGGAGCGCGGTATTCGATCGATGCCCGCTACTCGCCGGTTTTCCGGACCTATCTTGAGAATTCCGATCTCACCGGGGTGGACCATACGGGGAGTATCTCGTTCAAGTTTTCCGGAGCGCGCACGGAAATCAACCTCCATGCCGACTACGCCGAGGTTTCAATGGCGGACCGCATCGCGGCAGGCTTCATCCAGGGGTCGATTTTCAGCTACGGGATCAATGGCGCGTATCAACTCGCCCCGCGCACTTCCCTTCTTGCGTCGTGGTCCGCCTCCCAATCCGACTACGATAGCGCCGGGCGGACGGGAGCGGATGTTTACACGTCCGAAATCGCCGGTTTGTGGGATGCCACCGAGCGACTGCGTTTCGGGCCCGCGCTACGGCACACGCTGACGGAATCCGACACTACCGGTGAAAGGGATGCCATCGCGCTGCTCGTCAAGACCCGCTACCAGTGGGGAGAACGGCTGATGCTTGCAGCTTCCGGCGGCCTGGAGTTCGCGAAGAATTCCCGTCAGGGCGGGGGACGCGAGACCGGGCTCACCGGTGCTTTCACGGCGGACTACAAGCTCAGTGACCGATGGACTTTCAGGTCGTCCATGCGCTATGCCACGGTGCCGTCCCCCAATGATATCAACCTTCTGGTGAACGACCTCTCCTTTACCTTGGCGGCCATCCGTTATTTCGGGCCGTCGTCGCTTGAACTCGGCCTTGGGATCGGTTCGTCCGAGTATGAGGCGGTCGGTGTGGTTGCTGCCGGGCGGCGCGACGATGATTACTTGAGCGCCTATCTGACCTACCGCCGAAAGCTTTTTGCGGATCGGGCTAGTTTCGACGCCTCGCTGCGCTGTTCGACCAACGACGGCCAGAACGAGTGGTCCCAGTGGCAGCTCTCCACCGGCCTTTCCGTCGAATTCTAGGAGATCGATTCCCGCACCCTTGCTCGGAATCGAACTCCGGGTGACGACCTTCCGTCGCTGCGCATGCTGCAGCTTCCCCATGGCACGTCGTGTGCTTGGTGTTCGGCCGTGCCAATGCACGGCCTGGCGAATGAAGCGAAATCCCCGCTGCAACTGCGGTCTTGGGTCAGTCTTCCGCGGCATATGCCGCGAATCGGGAGCCTTCTGGCCCAAAGCAGCTTCTTTAAAATTTCCAAACGAAGATCGCCGTAATTTCAATAAAAGCTTGATGTTTGTCGTGGTTCTCGGTAAAACATCCCTGCTGTTCTGTTCCTCCCCTAAAAAATCTTCGAGAGTTGATCTTCGGGATCCCTCAGGCTCGTCCCATTCGCCTTCGGTCGCTTGGAAACCGCCTTTCTGGATTGCCCTTCCTGATCTGCTCTTCCGAAGGTCACTCCCACACCCCTTGACAATCAGGTTTTGGCCCCAAATGGAGCCAATCGACCAAGGGCGGCAGCTTGAAAGCATATGAATCAGGAAATTCAGCAATGAACTTGCACGGTATTTGCTTGATCTTCGAGCGTTGAAGTGCGATCCAAGCGGCCCCCTCACCCCCCGTCCCCCCCAATGATTCCGACCACTAGCGAGCGGCGAAGCCGTCCTGCTCAAACCGCATTCGACTACAGATCCACTCTCCTGAGAGTGACCCAATCCCGGCGATCGAAGCTGCGGGCCCGAGGAAGGGCATCCATCGGGACGGCGCCAGCAAGCGCCTGTTCTACGAGAGAGAAGCACGAGTCCGTGGCTCGTTCGGTGGTGCCGGCTTGGAAGCGGGTTTTCGATGTCGCTTGCGTGATCGCGAGCCTGCCCGTAGCGCTGCCGCTGATCCTCCTTGTGGCCCTGTGGATCCGCCTCGTTTCACGCGGCCCGGCGCTGTTCCAGCAGGAACGTGTCGGGCTGGGAGGGCGCCGTTTCACCCTATACAAGTTCCGGAGCATGTATGACGGGGCGGCGACGATCGACCACGAATTGCATGTCGAACGACTCGTGGAGTCTGGAAGCCCGATGGTGAAACTCGATTTGATCGGGGACTCGCGCCTGATCCCTGGGGGCTGCTTTCTCCGGACGACCGGCTTGGACGAGTTGCCACAGTTGTTGAACGTGCTGAGGGGGGAAATGAGTCTGGTTGGTCCGCGTCCTTGTCTCCCTAAGGAATTTGGATTTTTCGATACCGCTCAGAAGAAGAGGTTCAGCGTGCTGCCCGGCTTGACGGGCCTTTGGCAGGTCGAAGGGAAGAACCGGGCCACGTTCAACCAGATGAACGCGATGGACCTCGACTACGTCCGGAGAATGTCCCCATCCGCCGATCTCCAGATCATGGCCCGGACCCCGATGGCTCTGCTGCGCCAGATGGGTGATTGCATGCGACAGCACAGGGTGGTCCGCCAATCCCGTAGAACGGAACCCATGCTCGGCTACGCGACGCAACGATTGACTGACGGGTCATGAAGCCTCCCCTCGCCGTGGGGGTTGTCGGCTGCGGCTATTGGGGGCCGAATCTCGCAAGGAGTTTCAATCTTGACCCCCGTGTCCACCTTGTAGCGCTGTGCGACAGGGATGAAGGGCGGCTCGGCCGGGTTTCGAAGAATTACCCGCAAGCGCGTGCATTCCATGATTTCGAGTCGATGCTCGACGGCGTTCACCTCGATGCGGTGGTTGTCGCCACTCCGGTCGGGACTCACCACGAGATCGCCAAGGCATCGCTCCTGGCTGGCAAGCATGTGCTGGTGGAGAAGCCGATGGCGGCGAATTCGCTCCAGTGCGAGGAGCTCGTCCGCATCGCGTCGGGCACCGGGTGCGTGTTGATGGTGAATCACACCTACCTCTACTCTCCCGCCGTGCGAAGGATCGCGGAGATCGTCCACGGCGGGGAACTCGGCGAATTGAAATATATCAACGGCCAGCGGCTCAATCTCGGCCTTTTCCAAAGCGACATCAACGTGGCCTGGGATCTGGCTCCCCATGATCTTTCCATCGTCCTGCTGATGATGGGGGAGTTGCCCGTCGCTTTGAACTGCCAGGGAAACTCTCATGTGAATCCGGGCATCGAGGACGTTACCAACCTTTCCCTGACATTTCCAGGACAGCGGTTTGCGACCATCCAAAGCAGCTGGATCGAACCGAGGAAGGTGAGACAGATGACTTTCGTCGGGACGCGCAAGATGATCACCTACGACGATCTCCAGCCGTTGGAGAAGATCAGGATCTACGACACCCGGGTGGAGTGTCCTCCCCATTACGAGGACTTCGCCGAGTTCCAATACTCGTATCATTACGGTGATTGTTACCTGCCGAGGATCGAGCAGGTCGAGCCGCTGAAGGTCATGTGCGGTCACTTCATCGATTGCATTCTATCGGGCGACGAGCCTCTCAGCGGCGGAGCCAGGGGAACGGAGATGGTCAGGTTGCTCGAAGCCGCTTCCGCGTCCCTGCGTGCCGGTGGAGCGCCGGTTGCGGCCGGTTCCGCCTTCGAGCCGGCGGCTGCGACCGGCACCCGGCTTCCCGCGCATTCATGACGATGAACACGGAATACGCCAGAATCGCTCCCGACGTGAAGCTCGGCTCCGGAGTGCAGATGTTCGGTTTCGTGAATCTCTATGGATGCGAGATCGGGGATGAGACCCGCATCGGTGCCTTTGTCGAAATCCAGAAGGGGGCGAAAGTCGGTGCCCGTTGCAAGATTTCCAGCCACACCTTCATCTGTGAAGGCGTCACGATCGAGGACGAGGTGTTCGTGGGACATGGCGTGACTTTCGTGAACGACCGGTATCCCCGTGCTGTCACGGACCAGGGCGTGCCGAAAGGAAAGGGTGACTGGGATTGCCAGAAGACTCTCGTTGAAGCCGGTGCATCGATTGGCTCCGGAAGCACGCTGCTTGGAGGCCTGACCATCGGCAAGGGTGCCACGGTCGGCGCCGGGAGCGTGGTGACCCGTGATGTCGCTCCCTTTTCAACCGTTGCTGGGAATCCGGCACGGGACCTGCGGTCGGCACTTGATCTCCCCGGATCCGCCGACCGGGCGACGGCCTAGCAGCCGCCGGGATCGTTTTCCTGATCGAGTCCTGTTTCACGACCCCGACTTCCCGATTCGAAGGCCCGCCGATCACCTCCCGTCCGTTTTTTCCTCCGCTTCCCCTCCTGCTGAACCACCCATCACCCCCCCAGAAATGCAAAAATCGCCCTCAACCCCGTCAAAGCCCGGCTTCGGCCTTCAGGACGCCCTCTACGTGCTGTTCAAGCACAAGTGGAAGATCCTGGTTTGTGGCGCAACCGGTCTCGCTGCCGCCGCGGCGCTCTTCCTTCATACCAAGCCGGTCTACAAGTCCGAGGCGAAGCTGCTCATCAACTACGTGTTGCAGCGCGATGCCCTTGATGATCACGAAGCCCAGATGGAGGCCGGCGGCCGGTCCGGAGAGCAGGTGGTCAACACCGAACTGGAGATCATGAGGAGTCTCGATTTGTCGGCCTCGGTGGCCGATGCGATCGGGATCGAACGGATTTTCGGGCCCAACGGGGCCAACCGGGACGAAGCGGCTGCCGTCATTCTTGCCGGACTTGAATTCAAGCCGATCTCGAAGGGGAGCAACGTGGTTTATGCATCCTACCAGAGTCCGGACCCCGCGCTGGCGGTGGATGTCCTTGGCGCGGTGGTCAAGGAATACTCCAAGCGGCATCTTGAGATCCACCGTTCGGTGGGCGCGTTCGACACGGTTCAGGAACAGGTGAACGAGGTGAAGGGGCGCTTGAAGCGCACCGAGGAAGAACTCGGAAAGCTCAGGGCGGAATCCGGGATCATTTCGGTGAGTGACGAGTCTCTTTCCCTGGCCACCCAGCGGGATCGTATCATGCAGGACCTCGCTGCCACCGAGGCGGAACTTGCATCCCAGAAGTCGAGGGTGGAGGACCTCGAAAAGAGCCTTGGAGGCAAGGACTCCGCACCCCGGAACACCGGGGAGGCGGAACCTGCCCCGCTCCGTCCGGGCAACGAGGAGCTGGATGAATTCACGGAGATCTCGGAGAGGCTGAAGCTTCTCCAGAAGGAGGATTTCGAACTCACCGCGAAATACAAGGAAGGGAATCCGTTGGTGGTGCGCAATCGCCAGGAGATCCAGCGGCTCAAGCAGCAGAGGCAGGCGATGATCGAGAAGTCGCCCGGTCTGGTTGCCGAAGCGGTTGCTGCCGGCAACGAAGGCAACGCGGTGACCCTGGATCCGGCGGCGATGCTTGCCCAGGCAAGGATCAGGCTTCGCGAACTCGAAGCGAAACACAAGGTCTACACGGAGCACCTCGCCAGCCAGGAGGCCCGATTCAGCAAGCTCTCCAACGTGGGCCTGAAGATCGCCGACCTCGAGCGCAGGATGCAGATGGAGGACGAGGAGTACCGGCTTCTCGAGTCCAAGTTGAAGAAAGCACGCGTCGATTTGACGCTCGACCCGTCGAGGATGGCAGGAATCCGTGTCCTTCAGGAACCCTCGCCGCCCCAAAGGGTTTTCGGCGAGATGGCCAAGAAGATCGTGCTTGGACTGGCGGCATCCGGCTTCGCGATCGGGATCGGACTGGCATTCCTGATCGAGCTGGTGATCGACCGGCGGATCAAGCGGCCTGCGGAGATCGAGACCCGCATGCAGCTGCCCTTGCTGCTCTCGATCCCCTACGTGAGGCCCAAGAACCGTGGCGCCCTGCTGATTTCGAACGAGAAGGCGGGAGATGTGGCTGGAGAGCCGGGCGGCAGCAACCTTCCCGCCGTTAGGGATTCAAAGGGATATCATGCGCTTCCTGGAAAGACCGATCATTTCATCCACCCTTATTCCGAAGCGATCCGCGATCGCATCGTGTTCAACTTCCAGATCAACAACATGACCCACAAGCCGAAGATGATGGCGGTGACGGGTCTCTCCGCCGGGGCGGGCACCTCCACCATCGCCGCGGGTCTTGCCAAGGCCTTCTCGGAGATCAACGGAGCAAAGGTGCTTCTGGTCGACCTGAATTCCGCTTACCCGGATGACAACCCGATGTTCGGGAACAAGCCGCTTCATTCGCTGGTCGGAGCGCTGCAGGCCGCCAAGAACACCCGCTTCAAGGAAGGGAGCCAGAATCTTTACCTCGCGAGCGCGGCCGCACGGAAGACCGATTCCAACAGCACCGCCTTCGGGCCGATGCACCTTTACGAGCTTCTTCCTCATTTCAGGGCGAGCGAGTTCGACTACGTGATCTTCGACATGCCGCCGATGGCGCAGACGAGCCCTACCCTGGCGATGGCGGGGTTGATGGACAAGGTGCTCCTTGTGGTCGACGGGGAGGATACCAGCAGGGATACCCTCAAGTGGGGATATTCTGAACTGGTGAAGGGAAGAGCCGATGTCTCGTGTGTTTTCAACAAGGCCAAGAGCCATGCTCCCCGGTGGATCGGCGGAGATGCCTAGAACGGGCCGCTACCGTTTCCCTGCTTCCGGATCCCCCCAATCCGACGTCCGATGACCAAACCACTTGTCTCTCCCTACCAGGCGATGGCCGCGGGAACCCCAGGCTTCCTCGCCCGGGCATATTTCTCGTTGAAACCCTACATCCCCCGGCCCATCCGCCTTGCGATGAGGCGCGGCTGGGCACGGCGGATCAGCAAGCAATGCCGCGCCACCTGGCCGATCAATCCGGAAGCGGGCGAGGTGCCTGCGGGCTGGCCCGGTTGGCCGGACTCGAAGGCTTTCGCGATGGTGATCACGCACGACGTTGAATCGCGCTCAGGCCTGGAAAAGGTCAGGAGCCTGGCCGAACTCGAGATCGCTCAAGGGTTCCGCTCTTCCTTCAACTTCATTCCCGAGGGGCCTTACGAGGATCCGGCCGAACTCCGGGAATGGCTGGAAGACAACGGGTTCGAGGTGGGTGTTCACGATCTCAATCACGACGGACACCTTTACGGATCCCGCCAGGGATTCCGCGACAAGGCGAGAAGGATCAACCACTATCTGGACGCCTGGGGTGCCGTGGGCTTCCGGTCGGGCTTCATGCTACGGCAGTTGGAGTGGATCCACGACCTCGATGTCCTCTACGATGCGTCGACCTTCGACACCGACCCCTTCGAGCCCCAGCCCGACGGGTCGCAAACGATTTTCCCGTTCCAGATCAGGAAGCCCGGTGGTTCCGGCAGCGGTTACACGGAGTTGTCCTACACGCTTCCGCAGGATTCCACTCTATTCCTGCTTCTCGGGGAAGAGACGCCGGAGATTTGGAAAAGAAAGTTGGACTGGATTGCAAGCCGCGGCGGGCTTGCCCTGGTAAACATCCATCCCGACTATGTGGATTTTTCCGGCCGCCGGACTTCATCGTGCTATCCCTCGTCCCTTATCAAGGACTTTCTCGAACACCTCTGCACGCGCCACAAGGGCGCGTTCTGGAACCCGTTGCCGAGGGATCTCGTCACGTGGTACCGCAAGGAAGTCGTACCTTTGAATCGCGATGCGAATCCTGCTTGTTAAAATTCCTGCTTCCTGATATTCTCCCTCGCGTTCTCCCCCCCCCCCCCCCCACCCCCCATGATTCGGTTAAGGCACAAAGTGCTCATCCATAGCTTCCGTCTTTTGGACCAGATGATCCTGGTCGCCGCGGCAGCCTTCATCATCTACTTCCGTCCCGAGATCCGGGGCGCCTCACCCTTCAGCCAAGCCACCTATCGCATGAGCGACACGGTGGGTGTCCTCCTCCTCGCATTGGGATGGGTGGGCATCTTCGCTTATTGCATCCGATACAAGGCCGACCGATTCGTCGCACTTCGGACCCAGCTGAAGGATCTGCTCAAGGCCACCACGCTGGCCTCGTTCTGGCTGGTGATCGTCAGCGGGATCTTCTCGGTCAAGAGCATCAACACGCTCAACATCCTGCTCTTCTGGAGCATGGTCACGGCGGCCGGCGTCATCAGCCGGCTCATGCTGCGGGTCATGCTGATGAGCGCGCGGCGTTCGGGTTACAATTATCGCTTCCTCCTCGTCATCGGCGCGAACAACCGGGCCAGCGAGGTTGCGGCCCGGATCGATGCGCGGCCGGAACTGGGTTACAAGATCGTCGGCTTCGTCGCCGAGAACGCTGCCGCCCGCGACTCATGGACGTCCCAAGGGGAGATCCTCGGGACGCTTGACGAGCTTCAGGGCGTGTTGAAGCGCGAACGGGTGGACGAGATGATCGTTTGCCTGCCCGTGGATTCACGGTTCAGCGACATCGTCAAGGTGGTCCAGCACGCCAGGGACCTCGGCGTGGTGGTCCGCCTGATGCCCGACCTCCAGGACGGGTCCCTCTTCAAGAGCCTCCACCTCGAAGAGTTCGAAGGCGAGCACGTCGTCACCCTGTTCCGGGAGCAGATGCTCCTCCAGCTTCTCGCGAAGCGTCTGGTGGATGCGACCATTTCGCTCGTCGCGCTGATCGTTCTGGCCCCGCTGATGCTGGTGGTGGCGATCCTCATCAAGGTCACGAGTCCCGGGCCCGTGTTCTTCGCCCAGGACCGGGTCGGCATGAACCAGCGCCGTTTCCGGATCTACAAGTTCCGCTCGATGGTGATCGACGCCGAAGAGCGAAAGAAGGAACTCCAGCATCTCAACGAGATTGCCGATGGTCCGGCCTTCAAGATGAAGGACGACCCGCGCATCACCCGGATCGGCCGCTTCATCCGCAAGACCAGCATCGACGAACTGCCTCAACTCTTCAACGTGCTCCACGGCGAGATGAGCCTGGTGGGGCCGCGTCCTCCCCTGCCCGATGAGGTGAAGCGCTACGAGTGGCTTTTCCGGAAGCGCTTGTCGGTCAAACCGGGCATCACCTGTGTCTGGCAGATCAGCGGCCGGAGCAACACCACCTTCGAGCGCTGGATGGAGATGGACAACGAATATATCGAGAACTGGTCGATCTGGTTGGACATGAAGATCCTCATCAAGACCATTCCGGCGGTGCTTCTCGGCCGCGGGGCGTCCTGATCCGTTACCGCCATGTCCCGTACCAAACCGAAGGTTCTGGCGATCGCGTCAGGCGGCGGCCATTGGGTGCAGTTGTTGCGCCTGCGGCCGGCGTTCGAAGGCTGCGACGTGGTCTTCGCCACCGCGAAGGAAGGTTATCGTGCCGACGTTGGAGGCGCTCCTTTCCGCGTCATCGTGGATGCCAACCGCTCGAACAAAATCGGCCTCTTGAAGTCGGCCTGGAGCATTTTCTCCCTCTTGCGCAAGGAACGGCCGGATGTCGTGATCTCGACCGGTGCGGCACCGGGTTTCTTCGCGCTGAAGCTCGGCAGGTTGATGGGGATCCGCACGATCTGGGTGGATAGCATCGCCAACGCCGAGGAGCTTTCGATGTCCGGTGCCAAGGCGGGGTCTTGCGCCGACCTTTGGTTGACCCAGTGGCCGCATCTCGCGAGGGAAGGCGGCCCCCAGTGGAAAGGCAACGTGCTATGATATTCGTAACCGTGGGAACGGACATGCCATTCGACCGGATGATGAAGGAAATCGACCGGTGGGTGGGGGAGACGGGCCGCAAGGACGTGTTCGCGCAGATCGGCGAGGGCGGCTGGCAGCCCCGGCACATGCCCTTTGTCGAGTTCCTCGAGCCTGTCGAGTTCAAGAAGCGCTTTGCCGAGTCCACCCTCATCGTCGGTCATGCCGGGATGGGCACCATCCTTTCGGCCCTGCTCCACGGCAAGCCGATCCTCGTCATGCCCAAGAAGGCCAGCCTGGGAGAGCACCGCAACGAGCACCAGACGGCCACGGCCAAGAGGATGATGGAACTGGGCAACGTGAACGTCGCGTTCGACGAGACGGAGTTGCGGGCGAAACTGGACCAGGTCGACGACCTCCGGGCGCGCGACCCGATCGGCCCCCATGCGAGCGGTGGCCTGGTGGACGGGATCCGCGATTTCATTTTCCAAGCGCGGGGCAACAACCGGCACTGAAGCGATGTCGAAGATTTCCAAAGCCATCGGTGCCGTGGGTTCGCTGGTCGATCCGCGAACCTACCTCCATGTCCTCCGGCTTCTCCACTACTGCGGCTACAGCCATGTCCGGGAACGCCGGAAGTTGCAGGTCGGACAAGGCACCGGGATTGCTCCGAACGTGTCCTTCCGCAACGGCGAAAGGATCGCCATGGGCCGCGGCTGCCACGTCGGGGAACGCTGCTACCTCTGGGCCGGCGACTCGACCGGGCGGATCATCCTGGGGGATTTCGTTTCACTCGCCCCCGAAGTTTTCATCACCGCCTCGGACTACCGGTTCGAGCCTGGAAAGCCCTTCCGGCAGCAGCCGAAGAACGAACGCGACATCCGCATCGGCAACGACGTATGGCTGGGAGCCGGGGTCGTGGTCACCGCCGGCGTGAGCATCGGAGACGGCTGCATTGTCGGTGCGGGAGCCGTGGTCACCCGTGACATTCCCGCAGGATCGATCGCCGCCGGCGTGCCCGCCCGTGTCATCGGAAAGCGAGAAACCTCCCAAGCAGATTCCCCCCCATGAAAGCCGACGTAGCCATTGTCATCGTGACGTACAACTCCGAGGAGCACATCGCTGCCTGCCTCGAGAGCGTGTTTGCCCAACGGAAGTCCATCACCCAGCAGGTGATTGTCGTCGACAACGATTCCCGCGACGGGACCGTTGCCCTGATCCGCGAGAAGTTCCCCGAAGTGGAACTGGTCCTGCCGGGTGCCAATCTCGGCTTCGCCGCGGGCGTGAACCTCGGCGTGAAGCACGCGGATGCCGAGTTCGTCCTGTTGCTCAACCCCGACACGGAGATCCTCGACCATGCGGTCGACGTGGTGGTCGGCTTTGCGCGCAGCCATCCGGGACACGGACTCTACGGAGGACGCACCCTCAGGCCCGACGGCAGCCTCGAGCCGTCCTCGTGCTGGGGCTTGCCATCGCTTTGGAGCATGACTTTGTTCGCGTTCGGATTGACGACGCTGGCACCGAGGAACCGCTGGCTGGACCCGGAGTCGCTCGGCAGCTGGCAGCGCGACACCGTGCGGGAAGTCGGGGTGATCACCGGTTGCTTCCTGCTATCCCCGCTTGAAGTCTGGAACCGGCTGGGCGGCTTGGACGAGCGCTACTTCATGTATGGCGAGGATGCCGACCTCGCGATGCGCGCGCGGGCGGCGGGCTATCGTCCGGTGATCTGCCCGGATGCCCGCCTGATCCACGAGGTCGGAGCTTGTTCGGAGACCCCGGTCCACAAGACGATGCTTCTCTATCGCGGCAAGGCCAGCCTGGTCCGCACCCATTGGAAAGGACTGTCGCAGGTGCTCGGGCTCTTCTTCCTGGCGGCCGGCACGGGCCTGCGGGCCGCGATCAGCCGCCTGCACTCGTCCCCCGGCCGCAACGACAGCGCCGGCCGCTGGCAGACGCTGTGGCAGGAGCGCCAACAGTGGATCGGCGGTTACGGAACGACCGGAAGGAATCCGGTCTAAGCGACGTGCAACCCCCATCGCACCGAAGATGATCAGTGTTGTCATTCCCAGCTACAACCGCCGCGATTGCGTCCTGGCGCTCCTTGCCGATCTCTACGCCCAGCAGGGCGTGGAGATGGAAGTGATCATCGTGGACGACTGTTCCCCCGACGACAGCGTCGAGGCGATCCGCCGCCAGTTCCCGCAGGCCACGGTGTTGGTCAACGAAAAGAACGGAGGACCGGCGGTCAGCCGCAACCGGGGAATTCTCGCGGCCCGCGGTGATATCGTGGTCGGTTTCGACAGCGATGTCACCGTTCCCGACCGCCTGCTGCTTTCGAAGGTCCTGCAGCGGTTTGCCGATCATCCGTCGGTCGACGGCCTGGCGTTCCGCCTGCTGAAGCCCGACGGCAAGTCGGAGGACACCCCCCGCTGGTGGCATCCGGTGCCGATTGAGGGTTATGCGGAGAAGAGCTTCCTGACCTCCTATTTCAGCGGGACCGGATACGCCTTCCGCCGGGAGGCGGTGGTGGAGGCGGGCTTGTATCCCGAGATCCTTTACATGCACTACGAGGAAGTGGAGCTTGCCTTCCGGATTCTCGACCGGGGCGGCTCGATCCTTCATTGCCCCGAACTGGTGGCCTTGCACCATGCCAACGAGGTATCGAGGCGGAGCGAGGTGTCGGTCTTCTACAAGCCGAGGAACCAGATCCTGCTCGCCGCATCCTGCCTGCCCGGGCTGAAGGCCGTCGGATACCTGGTTCCGCGGGTTTTCTACCAGTTTGCCAAGGCCTGTGGTGGCGGGCATGTGAAGGATTTCTTCCGTGCGATGAAGTCGGCATCCGACTTGCTTCCGCAATTGCTGGCCAACAGGAAGCCGCTGAGCCGAGGGACCTTGCAGCGGATCGGAAGCCTCAAGCAAGGGTTGGCACCGTGACCGGATTCCGGCTGCGCCCCTCGCCGGATTCCCCATTTCCCTCCCTGATTCCAAGCGCGGCCGGCGGGGTCTTCCAACAGTTAGGCGACGCATTCAATTTCCAGCTTGCTAACAGAATCTAAAGATTGGAGTCTAAGAACCTCAAATTTGAAAAACTTGCGGAAATTTAAATCTCGTTAATTGTTTCATCGAGGGGATTCCAGCCAGCCCTCTCCCGGTTTTCCGCAAGACCGGGTTCAGGCCGGGCACCCGGAATCCCCCTGCAAGCCAAACCTTTGACCCTCCGCCGAACTCCCCGCATCAACCCAGCGATCCGTCAGGACTTCAACCAGCCAAACTCATGAGAGTCAAAATCCTAGCAATCCTTTCAGCGCTGCTGCTGTTGCCGCCTGCGGCAACTGGCAAGCCCACGCGCACTCCTTCTTTCGGGCCCAACGGCACCCATTGGCCGGAGTTGATTCCCACTCCGTTCATGTATGACGACACGGTGTCCAACATCGTCCAAGTCCCGTGTTCATGGGCGGCGATCAAGTCCGCGCTCCAGGCGGTGACGACCAATCAAGCCAACAGCGGCACCCTGATCCTCGTGGCCCCGGGCACCCTGGTTGGAAACGGAAACGGCAGCGGTGACACGCCGGTGCTTGAAAGCCTCGGATCGGCCTCCTGGGGACAGCGGGTGACGATCGCGCCCCGGGACGGCTATGGTTCCGTGAAATGGAAGGACGGCGTGCGGTTCCTCAAGGTCTTCGGAGTTTGCTTCGCGGGTTTCGAATCGATCGGCATCAGCGGGGTCAAGTTGCAGGGGTGCCGGCGATCCGCACTCGCCTGGATCAAGTGCACCGGACATTTCGGTGCCTACGGAACTTCCGGCATCGTGACGGAGGGGGTGGAAATCGTGGAAGTCGTTCAGCCGAACTATTATGTCAGCAACAGCGACTCCGCCGACATTTTCGCGGGTGGGGGCAACATCGAAGGCTGGAGGTTCGACGGGTGCTACCACGCGCCCCGCTTCTACGAATACCCTTACACCGGCGGCAAACCTCACACGGACACCTTCCAGTTTGCCGCGGCCAGCGGGGGAACCTACAGCAACATGACCCTTCGTGACGGCGCTTACTTTTCTTCGAACAACTGCTCCATCCAGACCGGCAACCTCAACGGCTTGAATCTGATCAACACCTACGTGGTCTCCGGCAGTGCGTCGCTCTCGCGCTATCCCCATCTCCCGGGAAGCGCGACCGAGGGCACGACCAACGCGCTCAACGGCTCCGGCAAGAATTTCACCGCCGTCGACAGCGTGATCATCGGCGGCATGGCGATCAACACCACCGACGCCCCTCGGCCTTGGACGTCGGTTCAGAACACCCGGGTCAACCGAACCTATGGTTCCTCCAACCAACCGTTGTCGGGGTCATGGACGGTGGACGCGTCCCTGAACGAGAACAACTCCGGTATGCCGCCCATTCCCACCGATACCTACCTCAACACCATCTGGGCGGATCCGGGTGCGACAACCGACGTTTCGAGACCGGTCTTCATCCCCGCCGCGGGTACTTTCGGTGCGCCCCAGCAGGTGACGATGACCTGCTCGACCGCCAATTCGACGATCTACTACACCTTGGACGGGAGCACACCGACCACCGCATCCACCCGTTACACCGGGCCGGTGACGATTTCGGCCACTTCCACCTTGCGGGCTATCGCCACGGCAAGCGGTCTGGACGCCTCTCAGGTCGAAACCGGCGAATACCGCATCGTCAACCAGGTCTCGAAGCCTGTCATCTCGCCCGCCGGAGGATTCTTCAACGGACCCCAGCAAGTCACCCTCACCACCGCGACCTCCGGCGCCTCGCTCCGCTACACGCTCGATGGCACGACCCCTTCCGCGACTTCCGCGCTTTATTCCGGGCCGGTGACCATCGCGTCTTCCTCGACCCTGAAGGTAGTCGGTTTCAAAGCGGGAAGCGACACCAGCGAGGTGGCCGAGGCGACCTTCGGGATCGGCGAGAGCTACGTTGGATCCGAAGCTTGGACAAACGTGAACATCCCCACTCAGACGGGCCGCTTCATCGTCAGTTGGAATTCGATTCCGAATGGGAAGCCGATCGACGGGGTTACGGGCTTGTCGCTCGGAGACGCCGAAAAGTACGATGACCTCGCGTGCATCGTGCGGTTCTCGTCCGCTGGCGTGATCGACGTGAGAAACGGAGGAAGCTACCAGGCCCTCTCCGTTCTGCCTTACAACTCCGGGGTGGTCTATCGATTCGAGCTCGACGTGAATCTTTCGACCAAAAAGTACTCGGTCACCGTGACGCCGAGCGGCGGAAGCCCCGTGCAAATCGCCAGAGACTACGCTTTCCGAACGCAACAGGCCACCGTGGCTTCTCTCGACCATCTGGCTCTGGTCACTTTGTCCGGAGGTTCGCACCTCGTTTCGGACATTTCGTTCGGATCCACTGCACCGCTTTCGGCACCGCAAGGGCTGAGGGTGGTCACGTCTCCTTGATCGAAGGTCTCACCGGCCTTTTCCAGGAAGGCCGCTCCGCCTCTCAGGGCGGGGCTGCATGCTTTACCCCCCCCCATTCCGTGAATCCCCCAGTCCGAGTCCTTTACAGCTTTCCGCACAAGTTGGGTGCGGGCCGAATTTGCACGACAGCATGGCATCAGGTGGAGGGCGCGTCCCTTGCCGGCGCCGAGATCACGGCCATCTCCGGGTCGCAGGTAAAGCCTGTCAACCGGACCGTGAGGGTGAAGACCACCCTTGCGGTTGGCCGGTTTCGCGTCCCTTACAAGCTGATCGGCCGCGATCTTGCCTGTCATTGGCACGACCTCGCCACATCCAGGTGGCTGGATGCCCATCACCGGGAGGTGGATGTGGTCCACGGTTGGCCGCTCGGTTCCTTGCGAACCATCCGTACCGCCAGAAAGCACGGGATTCCCGTCGTCCTCGAGCGACCGAACGCCCATACCGCGTTTGCCTACGAGGAAGTGGAGCGGGAGAACCGCGATGTCGGGATCGAACTGCCGCGGGACCACGATCATCAGTTCGACAGGAAGCGTCTGGAGTTGGAGGAACGCGAGTATGCCGAGGCCGATTATCTGCTCTGTCCGTCGGATTTCGTCGCCCGCACGTTCGCGGACCGGGGTTTCGCGGAATCGAAGCTGATCCGGCATCAGTATGGCTTCGATGCCTCCCGATTCAGCGTGCCGGCACCGCGGGAGGAATCGACGGACGGCCTCGTCATGATTTACGCCGGGGTGGTTGAACCTCGCAAAGGTTTGCATCACGCCTTGAAAGCCTGGCTTGAGTCGGGAGCGCAGGAGAAGGGAACCTTCATGGTCTGCGGCGAGTTCGTCCCCGGATACCGCGAGCGGCTCGAGCCGATGCTGTCCCATCCGAGCGTGAAGGTCATGGGGCATCGCACGGATTTGCCGGACCTCATGCGCCAGAGCGATCTGTTCGTCCTCTCCTCGGTCGAGGAAGGCAGCGCGCTGGTGACCTATGAAGCACGCGGTTCCGGCTGCGTGTTGCTGGTGTCCGACGCCTCGGGCGCCGTCTGCGAGCACATGAAGAACGGACTGGTCCACCCGTCGCGGGACGTTGCTTCCCTTGCCGGGCACATCCGGATGCTGGACACCGACCGGCAGATGCTGGCGGAACTCAGGCGGAATTCCGGTTCGGATCTCGACCGGCTTACCTGGACCGAAGCGGGCCGCCGGCTTGCGGCGGTTTATCGCCAGGTCGCCGGCAAGGCGGCCTGATCGCGGGACGGAACCTCGTAACCTCCGGATTCTCCTGTGAATCTCAACATCATAGGCGCGCTCTTCTTCGTCATCGCGGCGGGCGCATTGATGGCTTCGCCGCGCCGATGGGCGCCGATTCCCCTGTTGATGGGCGTGATCTTCATCACGCACGGGCAGGCCGTGGACCTCGGAGGCATCAAGCTTCCGGTTTTCCGCATGCTGCTCGCGGTCGGGTTGGTGCGGGTTCTTGTCAAGGGCGAGACCGTTGCCGGCGGAATCAACGCGATCGACAAACTCATGGGCGCGCTCTGCGTCTGGCTTCTAGCCGCCAGTTTCTTCCATGAGGCGGGTGCCGACGCCGCGGGTCCTGTTTTCATCACCGGAAAAATCGCCGAGATCGGGCTTTGTTATTATCTCGTCCGCGTCTTTTGCCAGGATATGGACGACTTCGTCTCGTTGATGGGGGTGATCGCGATCCTTCTGGTCCCGATCGCGCTGGAGATGATCTTCGAGAAACTCACGGCGAAGAACCTCTTTTCCAAAACCTTCGGCGGAGTGGTCGAGGCCGTGGTCGAGCGCGACGGGAAACTGAGGGCGCGCGGACCGTTCCGCCACGCGATTCTCGCCGGCACGGTGGGGGCGGCATTGATTCCGATCATGATCGGGCTCTACAGGCGGGACCCGAGGGCGGCGAAAATCGGCATCGTCGCGTGCATGATCATGGTGGCGACCTGTGCTTCCAGCGGTCCGATTCTCAGCCTTGGTTTCGGCCTGATGGGGGTGTGCCTTTGGAAGTTCCGGAGTTACATGAGGATCATCCGCTGGTGCATTCCGCTTGGATACCTGGCACTGGAACTGGTGATGGATCGTCCTGCCTATTTCATCATCGGCGAACTCAGCATGGGCGGCAGCACGGGGTGGCACCGGTCGCAGTTGATTCACTCATCGATCCAGTATTTCGGCGACTGGTGGGCGGTTGGCACGGATTACACGCGTTCCTGGATGCCGACAGGTGTGACGTTCAGCGACAACCATACCGACATCACGAACTACTTCCTCGCTTACGGGGTGATGGGCGGGATCCTCGCCGTGATTCTCATGGTCGCGATGTGCTGGGTGGCCTTCAGATGGGTTGGCGAGATCATCGACCATCTCCCGGAGGGCGGGGACAGCGACCGCTTCATGGTCTGGTGCATGGGATCGAGCTTGTTCTCCCACGTGGCAACCAGCATTTCCGTCGCCTACTACGACCAGTCGGTGTTCTTCTTCTGGTTCAGTATCGCCACCATCAGTTCGTTGCACTGGATGAGGTTCGAAAGTGAAGAAACGGAGGCCGCGCCGCGGATGGAGCCGCAAGCCGAGCCGACTTGGAACTGAAGCGAACCGAGACCCCCCTCGTTATTGACCGTGAGTGACATCACTATTCCCCCCCGGGTGGCGGCACCGCAGGACCTGATGTATTTCTCCGACCTCGAATCCCACGGGGACCGGACGGCGCTTGTTTTGCCCGATGGGCGTGAGGTGAGCTACCGCGAACTTGCGGCAGCAGCCGACGTCCAGGGCCGGAGGTTTGGCGCGGAGCGCTGCCTGGTGGCCCTGGAGATGCGCAACGACTTCGAATCGGTCGCTGCCTATCTCGGTGCCTTGCGAGCCGGGTTCCCGGTGATCCTGATGGCGGAAGGGGCAACCGTCGCCAGCCATCCGATCATGGCGACGTTCCGGCCGGAACTGGTTTTCTTCCTGGGCGAAGGCGGCTGGACGCTGGAGGCCCGGAAGGGCGGGGAAGGGGAGACGCGGCTTCACCCTGACCTCGGGGTCATGCTTTCGACTTCCGGGACGACCGGCAGCCCGAAGCTGGTCAAGCTGTCCCGCTCGAATCTTCACGAGAACGCGCGTTCGATCGCGGAATACCTCGGGATCACTCCGGAGCGGCGGGCGATCACGAATCTTCCGCTGCATTATTCCTACGGCCTTTCGGTGCTGAATTCGCACCTGTTCGCGGGCGGATCGATCGTGCTGACCAACCACTCCGTGGTGGACGCCGAGTTCTGGGAAACCATGAACCGCGAGAAGGTCACCGACCTCCCCGGGGTTCCCTACACTTACGAGCTGCTTGAAAAGACAGGTTTCCGCTCCGACCCGCCGGAGTCGCTGCAAGTGATGACCCAGGCGGGAGGGCGGCTGCCGCCTCACTTGGTTCGCGAATACGCCAATTTCTGCCGGGAGAGGGGGATCCGCTTCTTCGTCATGTATGGTCAGACCGAGGCCACGGCCCGCATGGCCTACCTGCCGCCCGACCGGACCCTCGAGAATTCGGAGTGCATCGGCGTCGCGATTCCGCGCGGCAGGTTCGAGATCAGGGACCCGGAAGGCGCCGCCATCGAGCAGCCAGGCGTTGCAGGGGAGTTGGTCTACCGGGGGCCGAATGTCATGATGGGCTACGGCCTGAGCCGGGAGGAACTGGCGGAGCCCGCCGGGCTTGCCGAGCTGATGACGCAGGACATCGCCGAATGGACCGAGGCCGGATTCGTGAAGATCGTGGGCCGCTCGAGCCGCTTCAGCAAGATCGCGGGGCTGCGGATCGGGTTGGATGACATCGAGCGCATCCTGCGGGACGAAGGGCGCCGCGGCTACGCTTCCGGCACCGACGAGTTCATCGCGGTCGCACTGATCGACGGCTCGGATTCCGGAGCCGCCCGCCGCATGCTGGCGGAGCGTTGCAAGCTTCCGCCCCAGAGTCTCGCCGTCTTCAATCTCGAGGGAGCGCCGACCCTGCCTTCAGGCAAGATCGACTACGTGGCGATCCGGGCGCTCGGGCAGGAGGTCCATCGGAAGGAGGCGGCGGAAGCCCTGGCGGGCGACGATCCGATCCGCGGATTGTTCGCCAAAGCCCTCGGAAAGAGCCAGGTGGATGACGACGCGAGCTTCGCCAGCTTGGGCGGCGACTCGCTTTCCTACATGATCGTTTCCCGCGGTCTGGAAACGATGCTGGGCTGCCTGCCGCAGCACTGGGAGAGATTGAGTCTCCGGGATTTGGACCGTCTCAGGGCCGAGCGCCGCCTGAATCCAACGGAGGGAGGAGAGCGGGCCACGCTTTCGATCGATGCGGTGCTGCGGCTCGTGGCGATTTCAACGATCTTCATCGGCCACGGGGCTCCGGGGCACACCCTCTGGTTGCGCGGCGGCACCGCCATCCTCTTTTGCCTGGCCGGATACTCCCTGTGCCGCTTCCAGCGGGAGCAGCTTCTCGACGGCAAGGTCATGCCCGCGGTCGTCGGGGCGCTCCGCCGGATCGTGGTTCCCTATTTGCTGTTGATGACGGCGCTGATCTTCGCCACCGGAATGCCGGCCAACCCGGCGTGGTGGACACTGACGAGCGTCTTCTTCGTGGGAACTTTCGAGCGAGAGATCCTTTTCTCTTACTGGTTCATCGAGGCGCTCTTCCACTGCCTCCTGATCGTCTGCCTGCTGTTCCTGATACCCGGCTACCGGCGATGGTCGGCGGCGAAGCCGTTCGAAAGCGGCTTGGCCACCCTCGGCCTCGGGGTTGCGGCGTTCTTCGCGGGACGGCATTGGTTCGGCAGCGAGAGCTTTTCCCACAAGTTCGACGGCTGGTTTTACATCTATCTCCTGGGCTGGACGATGGCCCTGGCGGGAAAGGCCTGGCAGAAAGCGCTGCTTGTAGCGGTCGGCGGGGCGGTTTCACTGATCCAGTTCGGCCCGGAAACCAGCCGCCCCTATTGGTTCATCGCCGGCATCCTGGTTCTGGCGATGGTGAAGGAGGTTCGGGTGAAGCCGGTGATCGCCGGCATCGTCACCCAGCTCGCCGCCGCAAGCTACATGGCCTACCTGGCCCATCCCCTGGTCCTCCACCTGACCAAGTTCGTGCTGCCGACCCGGCATGATGCCCTCGTCACGATCCTGCTGACTTACTTCGGCACGCTGGCGGCGGGATTGGCCGGTGCGCTGCTATGGCAGCGGGTGGCCGCCCTGGTGTCCGGCCTTGTCGAATCGAGGAGCGTGCAACGCGCCGCCGCCCGGTGATGCCAATCGAGTTCAACCGATGAGAAAGATCCTCTTCATCGCCTACCACTTCCCGCCGGCCGGCGGGGGTGGCGTGCAGCGTTCGCTGAAGTTCGTGAAGTATCTGCCGGATTTCGGATATCTTCCCGTCGTCCTGACCATCGAAGCTCCGGACGACCGCCGCTGGACGCCCAAGGACCAGGCCTTGATGGATGAAGTGCCGCAGCAGGTGAAGATCCACCGGGTGTCGATTCCCGACGAGGTGCACGTGCCCGGCAAGTTGGAGCGTGCGGCGAGGGAGTTCCTCGGCATGCGCAGCCGCTTCGGCAAGGTCTGGATGGAACGGGTGATCGAGGCGGGAAGCCGGATCGCCGCGGAGGAAAAGCCCGATCTGATTTTCGTGACCATGTCTCCCTTTGACGGCGCCGATGCGGCGGCCGAGATTTCGCGGCGCAGCGGCATTCCGTGGGTCGCGGACCTGAGGGATCCCTGGGCGCTCGACGAGTTCCAACTGCACCGGACGCGCTGGCACCGCGAGCTGGAGAAATTCCAGATGGCGAAGGCACTGGAAAGCGCGGCGCTGGTGATCATGAACACCCCTGAGTCCGCGCGGAGGGTGAAGGAGTCCCTGCCGAGATTGAAGGACAGGAATGTCGTGAGCTTGACCAACGGCTACGATGCCAGCGACTTCGCGGGCGAGGTCGAGCCGATCGGGGGAGGGAAGTTCAACATCGTCCACTCGGGCTACTTCCACGCGGAGTCGGGCCTGGTCGAGCAAGCCAAGCAGCGCCAGTACCGCCTCCTCGGTCGCACCGTGCCGGGCGTCGAGCGGCTGCCGCGTTCGCACTACTTTCTCTTGAAAGCCCTCGAGGAGTGGCTCGCGGAATCGCCCGGCATCATCGACACGGTCCGGGTGCATTGCGTCGGGGTTCTCTCCGCGGCCGACCAGAGGCTGATCGACCAGTCTCCCGCGAAGCCCCTGTTCTCCTGTTCCGGCTATCTCAACCATGCGGAATGCCTGCGCTATGTCCGGGGCGCGGACCTGCTTTTCCTACCGATGCACAAGATGCCGCCCGGAATGAAGGCGGGCCTGGTGCCGGGCAAGACCTACGAATACATGGCCGCCGGTCGGCCGGTGCTGGCTACCCTGCCGGAGAGCGATGCCCGCGATTTCCTGGGCAAGGCGGGGACCGGGGTGTTCGCCGCGCCGGGCGACGTCGCCGGCATGTTGGCCGCCCTCAAGCAGCAGTATTCCTCGTGGCAAGCCGGACAATCGGCATGCCACTGGAACGCCGACTATGTCCGCCAGTTCGAACGGCGGAACCTGACGCAGGATCTCGCGAGGTTCCTGGATCCGATCCGCTGAGTTCGAGCCGCCTCCCCCCCCTTTTTTTGAATGTCCGCCGAAAGTGTCATCGAGGAAGCCGCTTCCTCCCGCCCTCCCCGCCGCGATCCGTTCGCGGCACCCGACGTTTCCAAGAACCTGCGGCGCAGCTCCGTCCGCGGCGCTTCGGTGATGTCGTTCTCCCGCGTCGCGGGTATGGGCTTGCGTTTCATTTCGACCGGGATCCTCGCCCGGATGATCTCGCGCGACGACTTCGGCCTCTTCGCGATGACGGTGGTGATCTCGGGCTTCCTCGGGATCTTCATGGATGTCGGCTTGTCCCAGGCCACGATCCAGCGAGCCGAGATCAATCACCGGCAGATCTCGACGCTGTTCTGGATCAACGTGGCCCTCGGGGCCGTGGTCAGCGCCGTGTTCGCGTTGTCGGCGCCGGCCATCGCCGCCTTCTACGGCCAGCCGGCGCTGGTGGGAATGATCCCGGTGCTCGCCGTCAGCTTCCTCTTCGGCAGCCTGGGCCTGCAGCATCTGGCGCTGCTGACGCGCAACATGCGCTATCCGCTCCTCGCGGGCATCGAGATCTTCTCGATGTTCGCCGGTGTGGTCACCGGCGTCTGGATGGCATGGCAGGGAATGGGCTACTGGTCGCTGGTCGGCATGGCAGTGGCTCCTCCGGTTGCCAAGACCGCCGCGGCCTGGCTGGCGCTCCGCTGGATCCCCGGGCTTCCTTCCCGCGGCAACGGCGTGCGCAGCATGCTGAAGTTCGGCGGCGACGTCCTGGGGTTCAACATCGTGAATTATTTCTCGCGCCAGGCGGACACGGTGTTGATCGCCAAGTTCTGCGGATCGGCACCGGTGGCGGCCTATGAGAAGGCCTACAGCCTGCTGTTGATGCCGGTCGGCCAGATCAACGGCCCGCTCGGATCCGTGAGCATCCCGGCGCTCTCCCGCCTCCAGCAGGATCCCGAGCGGTTCCGGCGCTACTTCCTCAATGCGATCCTCCTCGTGTGCTCGCTCAGCATGCCGGTGATCGCGGGAATCACCCTGTTCGCCGACGAAGTCGTGGCGGTGTGGCTCGGTCCCGACTGGGCCGCGTCCGCGGACCTGTTCCGCCTGCTGGCATTGGCCGCGTTGATCGGAGGCATCTCCAATCCCGCCGGATGGGTCCTGATCTCGCTCGGACTTACCAAGCGCTACCGCCTGCTGGGGCTTGCGAATTCGGCGGTGATCGTCGCCGCCTTCGTCATCGGCCTGGTCTTCGGACCCAAGGAAGCCGGCGAGACCGCGTCGATGCGCGGGGTGGCCATCGCGTATTCGGCCGCCATGCTGCTCAATTTCCTTCCTTACTGGGCGTGGGCCTTGAAGGACACGCCGGTGGCGATCAAGGCGGTCCTGAAGACGATGGTGGTGCCCGCGTTGGCCTGTGTTCCGGCGGCGGCCCTTGCATTGTGGGTCAAGGGGCTCTCCGGCGGCGATGCGATCCACTGGCCGCTCACCCTTTCCGCGATGGCCGCGTTCGGCGTCGCCTATGCCGCCGTCCTGCTCTTCGGCTTCGGCAAGCTCGCGTTTTTCCGGAGCATCGCCTCCGAATTCCGCTCCCGTTAGAATCCCCTCCCCATGGTCATCATCATCCCCACCTGCCAGCGCGGCGAGTTGCTCGAGCGCACGCTGCAATGTCTCGTCGATGCCGATCTTCCCGAATCGGTGAGCCGCATCGTGGTCGTTGAAAACGGCAGGAAGGACGAGGCGGAATCCAAGGTTGCCAAGTTCGCCGGCCGGCTGCCGGTGGACTACCGCTACACGCCCGTGGGCAGCAAATGCCACGCCTTGAACCTGGTTCTCGAGGAATGCCCGGGCGAATTCGTCGTGTTCTTCGACGACGACGTGCGGATCGATCCCGGATGCATCCGCGCGTATGCCGATGCGGCGGCGGGCAAAACCGGCGGCGAGTTCTACGCGGGGAAGTGCAATGTCGATTACGACGTCGCGCCGCCCGAATGGCTCAAGCATTACCTTCCCTACTCCGCCAAGGGCTGGAGTTACGGGGACGAGGTGCGTCCCTTGTCGGAGCCGCTGGCCCTCGGCTTCAACTGGGCAGCCTTTGCCGACGACATCGCCAGGGCGGGTTCATTCAATCCGGACATCGGGCCGGGACGGCTGATCTCGATCGGCGACGAAACCGACCTCCAGCGCGTGATGCTTTCCCAGGGAGTCAAGGGTGTCTACCTGCCCGCCGCGCTGGTCTGGCACCACGTTCCGGCCGACCGCTGTTCGACCGATTGGACACTGGAAAGAAACCGGCGGATGGGTCTTCTGGTCGGCAAGAAACTCGGCGGCGAACCGCTGTCGCGGCGCTTGGGCAAGGCGGCGTCCGCCCGCGTCAAGATCCTCGCGCTGGGACTGCTGACCAAACTTGGAAAGGCCTTCCTTCCCGATGACCGGCACTTCCATTATCTCCAGCGCCGGTCTTGGAACCTCGGTGTCTGGCAGGGCTACGAGGCATCCCAAGGAGGAGAGTAGCTCGCAAGCGAGCGGATCGAACTCCGCATATCCTGCGATTTCCTGCGCGATGAATCGGAACTTTTTGCCGCCGTTTCTCTCGTGTGATTCCTTCCTCAGGCCCGCCGCGGCAAAGGCAATCATCCGATCGGTTAAGTTTTCTGAAATATCAAGATAGCAGAGAAGATTAAAAATTTCTCGCGTCTTTCGGAGAAAGTTGATAGTTCGGCTTGGTTTCGTTCCGTTCACCATCCCACACCCCCCAGGCATCGAGAAGTTTTCCGGTTGCGCGTCGACCGACCAAGACTTGCTTGTGCCGTCATCCCCCCGGACATGTGCATTCCCCCGCTTCCTCACTTCCCGGCCTTCCCGCAGGGTATGCGCCGCGCCTTGGGCGCACCGGCGTTCATCCGTTTGCAATCGGCCCATGGCAAGGTTCCTGCATTGGACCTGTTCCGATTGCATGATGCCCGCGAGGCAAGCCCCTTTCGTTGATTTTGACCCGCTGTTCTACCCCCCCCATCCCACCCCCCCAGATGAAACTGACGTTCCTTCCCCAAGGTTCCAATAGCCGTCCCAGGATCACGGTGCCGGCTCGGAAGCCCTTGACCGCGCTGTCGATGGCCCTTGCGTTTTCCGCGGCGGCTCTTGCGCCGGTCGCGAAAGCGCAAGTTGGCTTTTCGCCGAGCTTCTTGAACGGCTTGGGCATCGGCACCAGCAACAACAAGGCGAGCAAGGTCACCTCCCTCCAGTTCGGCCCGGACAACCGCCTCTACTTCACCCAGGTCAACGGCACGATCATCGCTTGTGACGTGACCAGGTTGGGCGCGAACAATTACGTGGCCAGCGGCGTGGAGACCATCAGTCTGGTCAAGAACATCCCGAACTACGATGACGACGGGACGCGCAATTTCACGCAGACCAGCCGCCAGGCCACCGGGATTCTTGTCGCAGGGACTGCGGCGAGTCCGGTGATCTACGTGACTTCCTGCGACCCTCGCGAGGGGGCTGGCAGCGGTGGCACCGATTTGAATCTCGATACCAACTCCGGCGTCATTTCCCGACTCGTCAGGACTCCCGCCGGGGTGTGGGAAAAGGTCGACATCGTTCGCGGCCTTCCGCGTTCTGAAGAAAACCATGCCTGCAACGGGCTGACCATCAGCGCGGACGGGAACACGCTCTATCTCGCCCAAGGCGGCAATACCAACGCCGGTGGTCCATCCAACAACTTCGCCTTCTCCTGCGAGACGGCACTTGCGGCCGCGGTGCTTTCGATCGACCTGGTGGCGATCAACGCGATGCCGGTCCAGACCGACGCTTACGGCCAGCAGTACATCTACGATATCCCGACCCTCAACGACCCGAATCCGGCTCGCGCCGCCGCGAGCCCGGCCAGCGCGGACCACGCCGACTTGAACGATCCTTTCGGCGGCAACGACGGTCTCAACCAGGCCAAAATCGTCCCCGGCGGTCCGGTGCAGGTCTATGCCTCGGGCTTCCGCAACCCCTATGACGTACTGATTTCGAAGATTCCCGGCCGCGTCGGGAAGATGTACACTTTCGACAATGCGGCCAATTCAGGTTGGGGAGGTTATCCCAAGAATGAAGCGGTTCCTGCTACCGTCACCAACGAGTACGTGGCCGGCGAACCGGGCACGGTGAACAACAAGGACGGTCTCTATCTGATCACCGGACCGGGTTATTATGCCGGGCACCCCAATCCGATCCGTGCCAACCCGGCCGGAGCCGGCTGGCTTCGCAACGATGAGGGCGGCGCGGGCATCCTGTTTTCCCTCAATCCGACGGTGGACTGGCCGCCCGTGCCGGTCTCGATGGCCGACCCGCAGCAGGGCGATTTCAAGCTCCCGGGCACGGCCAGCGGCGCGCTGGTCGTCAACAGCGCCTCGACCACGGGTATCGCGGAATACTCGGCTCCGAATTTCGGTGGCGCCATGACCGGCGACCTGATCGTCACCCAATACAGCGCCAAGACCGTCCAGCGCATCTCGATGAACGCGGCCGGGACCGCGGTCACGGGTTCAAGCGTGATCCTCAACGGCGATTCCTACGGTACTCCGCTTGATGTGACCTGCCCGGGCCCCGGTGCGGCCCCCGCCTTGTCCGGAACGATCTTCGTCGGTCACCACTCGAGCAAGATCACGGTGCTCGAACCCACCGATTTCGGCTCCACCGGCGGAGGTGCGTGTTCCGGGGTTTTCAGTTTCGCCCTGGACGAGGACAATGACGGCTACAGCAATGCCGACGAGGTCTCCAACAACTCCAATCCATGCTCGCCGGGGGTGATCCCGCCGGACAACGACGTCGATTTCCTGTCCGACCTGCTCGATGCGGATGATGACAATGACGGCATCGCCGACACGCAGGATTTGTTCCCGATCGACGCCCTCAACGGTCGCGACGTGGCACCGCCGGTGCGCCGCGAGCTTTTCAACGAGCTCGGCGTCGGCTTCTTCAGCATCGGCTTCAAGGGCGTGATGCTCAATCCCGGTCAGAACTATGCCCAGAGAATGGCGGTCGACGACCTGATCGCGGGCGGCACCGCCGGTCTGTTCACCGACCCGGTTGTCGGCCCCGGTAATCCGCACGGATCCTCCAACACGCAGATGAACGGCTTCCACTTCGGCGTGAATGTGGACGAGTTCACCGGCCCGGTCCTCGCCACCTCGCGGCTCGGCGGCTTGCTGTTCAACGGTGCGCCGACCGCGAGCCAGTCGCAGGGCATCTTCCTCGGCAACGGCGACCAGGACAACTACGTCAAGGTCGCGGTCAACGCGAACTCCGGTGCCGGCGGCATTGAGGTGGTCCACGAGGAGAACGGGACGATTCAAACCCAGGTCATCCATCCCGTTGGCGGACTCTTCAGCGCGGATGTCACTCTTGCTTTCCTCGTGGATCCGGCTGCGGGCACGGTTCATCCGGGATATTCGAGCGGCGGAGGGGCCTTCACCTACGTCGGCTCTCCGATTCCCGTGAACGGTGCGATTCTCGGTGCAATCCGCGGTTCTTCGGCGATGGCCTTTGGCCTGCTCGCCACCACGGGGAGCGTCGGGACGCCGACGTTCAACGCCACCTGGGATTACTTCGACGTCTCTCCCGTTCCCAATACGGCGGCGGCGAAGCTGGTCGTGAGCAGCGGTGCGGGAACCACCACCAACTCCTCGACCAACACCACCGGTTCCTACAAGCTTGAGAACACCTCCACCGGCGGCCAGAAGATCACTTCGCTCAAGATCGACTTGAGCACCGCGATGATGCCCGACATCGTGTTCGACCCCGATCTCACGGCGGGTGACAATGAGGGGAAAATCTTCGAGTTGGACTCCTTCAACGGGACCGGAACCCCGACCCATGCCTTTGCATCGCCGAAGAACGGGGTCGACGGCAACGAAGGCTACCAGGCCATCGTGGTCAACTGCGGCGGCGGAGTGGAATTCGCCCCGGGCAATCTCCTGACATTCTCGACCGACATCGACCCGACCAGCATCCGCGGGGTGGTGGGTCCGGGACCCTTCAACTCGGGCAGCATTTCCGGCCTCGAAATGATCGGGGCCACCGTGACCGTGACCTTCAACGACGGCACGGTCCGCAAGACCCGCCTCAGCGGCATGCCTGGGACTCCGGACGTCAACAAGGGATCGACCGGCATCCTGGCGGCGGCCCAGCTTCCGACCCCCGTCATCTCGGTTCCCGGGAAATCCTCGCCGTTCTTGACGACGACCCAGCCGACACTGCGGGTCGTCGGCACTCCGGGTGCGAGCGTGGAGGTCGGTGTTTTCCGTTCCGCGCTGCGCCTGGACGACGGGACGATCTCGACCGTTGGCTACGATCTCGATCCCTACGAGACGAACCGGGTCGAGTCCTATGCCTACATCGACGAGACGATCGGGACCAACGGCTACGTGGACGTTCCGCTGTCGCTGAGCCATGACTCGCAGATCGGCGGCATCCATCTCGTTTCGGCCTTCCTCGTCGATTCTGCCGGCAAGCGCAGCGCTTCTTCCAACATCCTGACGATCAACTATGATCCGACCACCACCGCGCCCAATGCGTTGTTCCGCATCGATGCCGGTTCGGCGTCGAGCTACACCGACACCGCGGGGCAGGTTTGGGCCGCGGATGTCAACACCAGCAATTACACCGTCACCTCCGGCGACTCCTCGACCTTCGCGAACGCGATCTCGGGCACGTCGAACGACCCGCTCTACCAGTCGTTCCGCTACGACGGCAGCCCTTCTTCACCGCTCGACTTCAACTTCACCGTTGCCAACGGAACCTACGAGGTCCGCCTGCATTTCGCCGAGACCTGGTCCGGCATCACCGCGGCCGGCCAGCGTGTCTTTGACGTGTTGGTCGAAGGCGAGACCGCGTTGAACGACCTCGACGTCTTTGCGGAGGCGGGGCCGAACGCGGCATTGGTGAAGACCATCCAAACGCCGGTCACCGACGGTTTGCTCACGATCGGCCTCCGCAACGTGGTCCAGAACCCGTTCATCAGCGGGATCGAGATCTATCAGCTCGGAACCACCGGACCCGACCTGGAGGCACCGGCGGCGCCGGGACTCCTGACCTACACGAACCTCACACCGGGTTCCATCCAGCTCGAATGGTCGGTCTCGTCGGACAATTCCGGCAGCGTCGCCGGCTACCGGGTTTACCGCGATAGCCTGCCTGATCCGGTCGGCCAGACGACTTCGGCGCTCAGCTTGTTGGCGAATGGCCTGATGCCCCAGACGCAGTATGTGTTCGGGGTGGAGGCCTTCGACGCTGCCGGCAACGTGTCCGGCCGCACCACACTCACGGTCACCACGCCGGCCGATACCCAGAACCCCGGTGTGCCGGGCGCCATCAAGGGCGTCGCGGGGAACCAGCTGGCGATCCTCTCTTGGACGGCTTCGTCGGACGACACCCGCATCAAGGAATACCGGGTGTCCCGTGACGGGAACCAGATCGCGGTGGTGACCGGCACCGGATTCACCGACAGCGGCCTTACGAACGGAACAACCTATCTTTACTCGGTCGTCGCGGTCGACGTGGTCGACAAGGTGTCATCCGCCGCCACGGTGTCGGTGCGTCCGCGCGCCCTCGGGCCGGCGCTCTACCGCGTGGACTGTGGCAATCTGGCCGGCAGCTATACCGACCTCAACGGCTTCGTTTGGTCGGCGGACACCGGCTTCAACACGAACAACACCACCGTGGGGCCCAGCCCCGCGACGACGGTTGCGATCACCGGCACCAGCGCGCCGGACGTTTACCGCAACTTCCGATTCAAAAACCGCAACTCTTCCACGGCGTTGAAGTACGAGTTCAACGTTCCGAACGGGGAATACGAGCTGCGACTCCATTTCGCGGAACTCTGGTCCGGCGCGACCACGCCCGGAACGCGCGTGTTCAACGTGCTGGTCGAGGGCGCAACCGCGTTGCCGAATTTCGACATCTTCGCCGAGGCTGGCAGTCTCAATGCCGCGGTGGTGAAGTCGCTGCCGGTTACCGTCGCGGACGGCAAGATGACCATCGACTTCCTCGTGGTCGCCCAGAATCCCCAGGTCTCCGGGATCGAGATCTTCCCGCTTCAGGAAGGTCCGCCGGACACGACCCCTCCTGCGGCTCCGGCCAACCTGGTGGTAAGCGGCAAGACCGAAAGCAGCGTTTCACTCGCATGGGACGCGCCGTCGGACGACGCCACGGCTTGGGTGGTCAAGCGGGGTGCGGACACCCTGGCGATCATCACGGGCCAGTCCTACACGGACAGCGGCTTGCAAGCGGACACGAGCTACACCTATTCCGTGCTCGCCCGGGATGCGGCAAGCAACCTGTCCGGGCCTTCGACGGTCAATGTCACGACGGATCCCGACACGACACCGCCGCCGCCGCCGTTGAACCTGACTGCCGCTTCCGGGAATGCCCTGGTCATCCTTTCCTGGCAGGCTCCTGCCACGGGCGGCCCGGTGGCGGAATACAAGATCTACCGGAACTCGAACCCGGTGCCCCTGGCCACCGTGACCTCGCCTGGCTACACGGACAGCACCGTGGTGAATGGCACGACCTACGCCTATGAGGTCAGGGCCTTCGACGCCGCCGGCAACGCTTCCGCCCCCGCGACTGCAACCGGATCGCCACAGGCTCTCGGGCCCGCGCTTTACCGGGTGAATTGCGGCAAGTTGGACGGAAGCTACACCGACGGCTCCGGAATCGTCTGGTCCCAGGACAACTATTTCAACACCAACAATACGAGCACCAGCAGCAGCACCGTGACCGTCTCCGGCACCACGGCGCCGGACATCTACAGGACGCAGCGTTTCAAGAACCGGACATCCTCCACCCCGCTCAAGTACCAGTTCCCGGTCTCGAACGGAAGCTACGAACTTCGTCTGCATTTCGCAGAGGTGTGGACCGGGGCCACGGGTCCGGGAATCCGCGTCTTCGACGTGCTGGTCGAGGGTGCCGTCGCCTTGAACGACTTCGATATCTTTGCCGAGGCCGGTGGTCGCGACCGTGCCTTGGTGAAGACCCTGCCGGTGACGGTGAGCGACGGGATGCTCACGATCGACTTCAACGTCGTGGTCCAGAACCCGCAGGTTTCCGCGATCGAGATCTATCCGATTGCCAGCGGCGGTGCGGGTGACACGACCGCCCCGAGCACCCCGGCCAACCTGGCGGCGGGCAGCTTGACCACCAACAGCGTCAATCTTTCCTGGACCGCTTCCACCGACAACCCCGGCGGGACCGGAGTCTCCGGTTACCGGGTCTTCCGCCGTGAACCGGCGAGCCAGGGCGTGGAACAGGCACAATTGATCGCCACGGTCACGCAGCCTTTGTTCGCCGACAGCGGCCTGGCACCCGGAACCGCCTATGAATACCGGGTCATCGCCTACGATGGTGCGAACAACGCCTCCGAGCCCGCGATCCTTCCGGTCGAGACGGTGACTCCCGACACCACCCCGCCGACGGTGCCGTTGAATCTGGTCGCCACCCCGGGGCCAGGCCAGGTGGAACTTACCTGGAACGCTTCGGCGGACATCGGTGGCAGCGGCGTCAATGGCTACGTGATCTTCCGCGACGGGAACGAGATCGCGACCGTCCCCACCCCCGGCTATGTCAACACGGGGCTGCTCGGGAACGTGAACTATGTCTATCAGGTCCTGGCCACCGACGTGGCGGGGAACCGGTCGGAAGCGTCCACTGCCGCGGCGACCACCCCGCCGGATTCGGAAGCCCCGTCCGCCCCCCGTCACCTCGCCGCTGTTCCTGGCAACGGTTCGGTCACGCTCTCCTGGCTGCCTCCGGCCGGCGCGAACGATGTGAACGCCTATCAGGTCCGCCGCAACGGTTCGCTGATCGCGACGGTGGGTGCGACCGGCTTCACCGACACCGGTTTGTCGAACGGCACCCCCTATGCCTATCAGGTAAGGGCCGTGGACACTTCCCTCAATGTTTCCCCGGACGTCACGGCCACCGCGACCCCGCGGGTGCTCGGTGCCGCGGTGGCGCGGGTGAACGCGGGAGGTCTCCAGTACACCGACCTTGCGGGCAACGTGTGGGCGGAGGACGTCGGCTACTTCAACCTCGGCCAGATCTCTTCGGCCGGATCGCTGGCCATCTCCGGCACGGACGATGACGAGCTCTACAGGACCGAGCGCTACGACGCGTCATCCGCCGGCGCGGACCTGGAGTTCTCCACAGCCGTCGCCAATGGCAATTACGAAGTGAAGCTGCACTTCGCCGAGACCTTCGCCGGGATCACAGGGGCCGGGCAACGGGTGTTCGACGTCTATGCCGAAGGGCAGCTGGTCGTCGACGACCTCGACATCTTCGACCGGGTCGGGCTGAATGCCGCCCTCGTGTTGTCGATGCCGGTGACCGTCAGCGACGGTGCCGTCAACATCCGCTTCGATCATCTCGGAATCCAGAACCCGAAGGTCTGCGCCGTCGAGATCCATGCGATTGTCGATACCACCGCTCCTTCCGCACCAGCGGGCCTGGCAGCCTCCAACATCACCGCATCCAGCGTCGATCTCACGTGGTCTCACGCCACCGACAATATCGGCGTGACCGGCTACCGGATCTATCGTGCAGCGGTCGAGATCGGCAGCGTTTCCGCCCTGTCGTTCACCGCCACTTCGCTGGCGGCCAGCACCGAGCATGTCTTCTCGGTGGTCGCCTTTGACGCCGCGGGCAACGAATCCGCGCCTGCGGTGGTCAATGCCACCACGTTGGCTCCGCCTTCGCCTTTCGAGCAGTGGCTTGCCGCGAACGGCCTGACGGGCCAGACGACCGGCGATTCGGACAAGGGCGGCCTCGACAACCTGGCCGAGTTCGAACTCCAGATGGATCCCAACGATCCGCTCGACGACCTCGGCTTCCGCCTCCATTGCGCAAGGCAGGCCGGGAACACGGTGATCACCCTGCCGGTGCTCAAGCCGATCGGGAACTACCACCTCCACCGCGATACCGATCTGAACGACATCGGCAACATCGCGAACCGCATCGATACCGTGACCAAGGCCGAGATCCAGGCCATGACGCCCGAGCAAAGAGCGGCCTACACCGTGCCGGATCCGGCGGGCGGGCCGCGGGCCTTCTACCAGCTCATCTTCGAGCCGGTGGCCGACTGAGAAGCGTTGTTCCCGGGAGAGCGATCCTCTCCCGGGATTCCCGCAAGCGGAGCCGCGGAGGATCGCACCCTGTCGACCGGACGTCGCAAGACGTGGTCCCGGGGATTTCCGGTCCGCTGCTCCGCCCCCCGATTCCATTCCCCCCCATGAATCGTCCTCAAAGGATCGTCATCGTCGGTGCCGCCGGAAGGCTGGGCCGGTCGCTGGAACGCCGGTTTTCAAATGAAGCCCGGGTGACCGGTCTGACGCGCGCCGACCTCGATCTCCGTTCCGCGGACTCGATCCGGTCTGCGCTCGAAGGCCTCGACTTCGACCGCTTGATCCTGCCGGCCGCGATGACAGCGGTGGATCCGTGCGAAACGGATCCGGAAACCGCGTTCGCGATCAACGGGGAAGCCCCGGGGGTGATCGCCGGCATCTGTGCGGCGAAGAACGCGCACATGACCCACGTCAGCACCGACTTCGTCTTCGATGGCCGCAAGCAGGGCGCTTACGACGAGCAGGATGCCGCGCATCCGATCAGCGTTTACGGTGCATCCAAGCTGGAAGGCGAGATGAAGGTGCTGGAGGCCGATCCCGGCCATCTGGTGGTCCGCGTTTCCTGGCTCTACGGACCCGGCAAGCCGGCGTTTCCCGAGTGGATCGTCGGCAAGGCCGTCGCCGATGACTCGATCTCCCTGCCGGAGGACAAGACCGGCAGCCCGACTTCCAGCGAGGATGTCGCGGACTGGCTGGCCCGCCTGATCCTCGATGCCGCCCGGCCGCCGGCTTCCGGAATCTATCATCTCTGCAACTCGGGCTCCTGCACGTGGCGGGAATGGGGCCAGGCCTGCCTCGATCTTGCCCGTGAAGCCGGGATCGCCCTGCGCGCCAAAACCATCGCCGCCAACACGCTGGCGGACATCCCGGCTTTCCTTGCCCCGCGTCCCGCCAACAGCGTGATGAGCAATGCCAAACTGGCCGCTTTCACCGGCATCCAGCCCCGGTCCTGGCAGGAGGCCCTGCGCGAACACTTCGAACGAAGCGGGTGCCTCGACAGCTTCCGCACCGAGGCGTGCGGTTGACCCGCAGCCTCCGTTCATGCCTACTCCCCCCCATCATCCCAGAACCATGAATATCCTCGTTACCGGCGGAGCCGGCTTCATCGGCTCCAACCTCGTCCACTACCTCCTCGGCGATGCCTCGTCCGAACTCGGCGTGACCATCGGCAAGGTGGTCAACCTCGACAAACTCACTTATGCCGGCAACCGCTCGAGCCTCGGGGATCTGGATGCCGATCCGCGCCACGTCTTCGCCCAGGGCGACATCGGCGACGAGGCACTGGTCGGGCGCCTGCTGCGCGAGCACGACATCGATGCCGTGATGCACCTCGCCGCGGAGTCCCACGTCGACCGCTCGATCGACGGACCGGAAGCCTTCATCCTCACCAACGTCGTCGGCACCTTCCGCCTGCTCGACACCTTCCGGAAGTATCTCGCGGAAAGCGGCCGCACCGCCTTGCCGAACTACGGCAAGTCGATCGCCGACGGTGGCGAGTCGGCCTTCCTCCACGTCTCGACCGACGAGGTTTACGGCTCGCTGGGCCCCGACGATCCGGCCTTCTGCGAAACCACGCCCTACGCGCCGAACAGTCCCTACAGCGCCTCGAAGGCCGGCAGCGACCATCTTGCCCGCGCCTACCACCACACCTACGGGATGCCGGTGATCACCACCAACTGCTCCAACAACTACGGTCCCTTCCAGTTCCCGGAGAAGCTGCTGCCGCTGATGATCCAGAAGACCCTGCGCGGCGAGTCGCTGCCGGTCTATGGCGACGGCACCAACGTCCGCGACTGGCTCTACGTCGAGGACCACTGCCGCGGCCTCGCCATGGCGCTCGTCCGCGGCACGATGGGGGAGACCTACGTGATCGGCGGCAAGAACGAGATGCGGAACATCGACGTGGTGAAAGCGCTCATTTCCACCGTTCACGAACTGGCCCCGGAAAGCGCGGTGAAGACCGCCGACGAGCTCATCACCTACGTCCGCGACCGGCCCGGCCACGACCGCCGCTACGCGATCAACCCGGCGCGCATCGAGAACGAACTCGGCTGGTCGCCGAACGAAAACTTCGCCACCGGCCTGCGCAAGACCGTCCAATGGTACCTCGACAACCAGGAGTGGATCCGCGGCATCGAGGACGGCAGCTACCGCGGCGAACGCCTTGGCACCCTCGCCTGATCGAAACCTCCTTCCTTTTTCCTCCCCATGCTCGAACTCGAAAAGCACCGCGTCGCCCTGCCTCCGGCAGACCTCAAACTCCGCAAGGGCATCATCCTCGCCGGTGGCACCGGCAGCAGGCTGTTCCCGATGACCCACTCGGTCAGCAAACAGCTCATCCCGGTTTATGACAAACCGATGATCTACTACCCGCTCACCGTCCTCATGCTGGCGGGGGTGGAAGAGATCCTGCTGATCTCGACCCCGCGCGACCTGCCCTCGTTCGAGCACCTGCTCGGCGACGGCTCGCAGTGGGGACTGAAGATTTCCTACGCCGAGCAGCCGAAGCCCGAGGGCCTCGCCCAGGCCTTCCTCATCGGCGAGGAGTTCCTTGCCGGCGAGCCGGTCTGCCTGGTGCTCGGCGACAACCTGTTCTACGGCCACGACCTCGCGAAATCGCTGATGGCCGCCTCCCGCCGCACGGAAGGCGCTACCGTCTTCGGCTACCACACGAACCAGCCGGAACAGTACGGCGTGGTGGAATTCGATGCCGCCGGCAACGTGGTGTCGCTGGAAGAAAAGCCGGCCAAGCCGAAGTCGAACTACGCGGTGCCCGGCATCTATTTCTACGACGGCAAGGTGGTCGAGCTGACCAAGGATCTGAAGCCTTCGCCACGCGGCGAGCTGGAGATCACCGACCTCAACCGCGTCTATCTCGAGCGCGGCGAGCTTCGCGTCGAATTGCTCGGCCGCGGCACGACCTGGCTCGACACCGGCACGCCGGACTCGCTGGCCGATGCCACCCAGTTCGTCCAGGTCATCCAGCAGCGCCAGGGCCTCAAGATCGCCTGCCCCGAAGAGGTGGCCTACCTGCAGGGGCGGATCGACCGCGACAAGCTCGCCGAGTCGGTCGCCAAGTACGCCAAGACCCCCTACGGCGAGTACCTCGCGTCGCTCTAACCGAAACTCCCATGCCACCGAATTCCGACGATCCCTGGTCCGGCCTCAATCCGGATGCCCGCGCCCGGCTCGAGACGCGCGATTACTCGAGCGGCGACCTGGCACTGCGGCTGGCCACCAGCGGGGTGAACGCCTCCGAGGCGATCGCCGGCCGCGAGGCCTTGGCCGAGGCCTGGATTCCCGGCGTGGAGTTGTTCCAGCGCCGCGTTTACCAGCAGAAGGGCAGGGGCTACTTCGGCGAGCTGACCCGCCTGACCGAAGGCACGCTGGACCGGATCGGCCTCGCCCCGCGGCAGTGGGCTTCCGCCCTGATGCACCGGGACAGCGCGAAAGGCTTTCACATCCACCCGCCGCACGTTCCGGAAGGCACCGAGCCCTCGGCCTGGTTCCGCCGCCTCTACGTGGAATCGCCGGGCGATGTCTCGCTGCGACCCTACGACCGCGAACAGTGGGACGTGATGTTTTTCCTCACCGGCATCTGCGAGATGATCCTCGTCGACGAGCGGCAGGGACTCCCCCGTCGCGTGATGCGTTTCACCATCCCGGGCGACAGCCGGGCGGGTCCGGACAATGCCGCCGTGGTGATCCCTTCCGGCGTGGCCCATGCGTTGCGCAACATCGGCAACGAGGATCTCGTGATGGTCTACGGCACCAGCACCGTCTTCAACCCCTCGTGGGAAGGGCGCATCGCGAGCGATGTCGAGAAAGCGCCGCTCGACCCCGAGTGGGAACGTTACCTCGCCGGCCCGGCCCGTCCCTGAATTCTCCAGAAACGATCCATCCCCTTCCCAAGAACAAGCAAGACCCCATGAAAAGCACCCCAGCGACCCCAGTCGGCAATTCCATGCCTGCGAATCCGGCCTCCGGATGGCAGCGCTTCCGCCACGGCATCCTGACCGCCATGACCGCGGTCGCCGCCTTGATGATCGCTTTCGCCACCTCGAGTTGCGAAAGCCCCGAAACCTACACGCCGATCCCGGCCGAAGCCTTCAGCTCGCGCCCGAGCGGCACGCTTGCGGCCGGCGACGTGATCCGGCTCAGCTATCCCGGCGCGCCGGAGCTGAACACGACCCAGAAGATCATGCCCAACGGCAAGGTCAGCCTGCCGACGGTCGGCGACGTGACCGCCCAGGGCAAGAGCGTCGCTTCGTTCCAGTCCCAGCTGACCGGTCTCTACCAGCCGCACCTGCAGAATCCCACCGTCCTCGTTTCGGTCGAGGAAGTGGCCGCCTGCGTCTATGTCTCCGGCGAGGTCACGAACCCGGGCAAGGTCCCGCTGGACCGGCCGATGACCGCCTTCGAAGCGATCATGGAAGCCGGCGGCTTCTCCAAGTTCGCCAACCCGAAGCAGGTCGTCGTGGTCCGCAACAAGAACGGCAAGAGCGAGCGCTACGCCCTCAACCTCGGCGACACCCTCAGCGGTGCTTCCAGCAGCTCGTTCTACCTGCGTCCCTACGACACGGTTTACGTGAAGCAGAGCCGCTGGTAAGGCTCCATCGTTCCGGAACGGCCTCGCCGGCCGGCGGTAAGACCGCCGCGGCGCTCCGCTTGCAACGGGATCGTCCACATGGACGGTCCCGTTTTCGTTAGGGGCCCTGCCGGCAACGAGGCAAGACCCCGAGCACCGGGGCTCAGCTTGCGGTTCCGTGCCAGAGGACCTGCATGCCGGCCGGCGCTGGACTGCCGGGGCCTCTAACAAACAGCGCGGTGGCCCAGGCGCTGGCACTGGCGGCATCGTCGGCCATCACGGTGACGCTGCAGGGCGGGCGCAAAACCGGCCTGCCCGTGGCGGGATCGAGGATGTGGCTGGAGACGGTGCCGTCGGGCATTCTCCTGCCCTGGCGGTAGTTGCCGCTGGTCGCCAGCGCGCGTCGGGAAAGCTCGACGGAGGTGCTTTCCCCGCCGCGATCGGGAAGCGGGGACTCGATCTCGACCGGCCAGCTTCCCTCGCCGGCCCGGACCTCGCCGGCCAGGGAAAACACGAAACGGAGGATCCCCCTCCGCTGGAGTTCCTCGGTCACGCGATCGACGGCGAAGCCTTTGCCTACGGAGGAAAGATCGATGCCGCTGCCACCCGGGCCGAAGCCGGCGGCGGTCAGTTGCGAGAGCATCCGGTGGTCGAAGGCGCCCCCGGTTTCCGCGTGGAATTGCTCCGCCAGCCGCAGCACGCGGGAAAGGTCGGCGCTCGCCGCCTCGCCCCGGTTGTGACGGCTGAGGTCCGAATCCGGCCGCCAGGTGCTGAGGACTTGCTCCCAGCGCTCGAGCACGGCGGCGACGACTCCCCGCAGCTCCTCCGCGGGCAGCCGCCCGTCGCCCAGCAGCTTCCAGTCGCAACCCATCGCGCGGCCGCGGATCAGGGTCGTCGCGGACCCCTGCTTGCGCCACAGGGCGAAGCCGCTGCCGGCGATTCCGAGCAGCAGGAGGCGGCGGTTCATGGCCAGAAAGGGGCGAGCCAGGCGAGGGCCACCACGGCCCCGGCGATCCCGTCGCGGCGGGTCCAGCGGCCGGGCGAGCTGGCCAGGAATTTCAACACGGCTCCCGTCGGGCAGCCGTAGTGGCAATACGCCTGGGGCAGGAACACCGCGGCGATCAAGCCCCCGGCGAAAATGACGACGGGCAGCAGCGCGACGAAGCCGGTGCTCCAGACTTCGAAGGGCTCCGCGTCGGCGAAGGGAAAGCCGAGCCCGAGGAAGGCCAGCAGCCACAGCAGCCCCAGCGTCAGCCAGGGCAGGCCGCCCAGAGCCCGGTGAAGCTTCGGCGGCAGCGCGAAGCGGCGTTTCCTCAGGTGTCCCAGCAGCTGCTGCGCCGCGCCGTGCGGGCAGACATGGGCGCAGTAAACGTTCTTCCCGAATGCCGCCGGGATCAGCAGGGCCGCCGCGGTCAGGGCGAGCAAGGGCAGCGCCGTGCCCGCCGCCGAGCCGCGCATCGACCACTTGATCCACTGGTCCTGGCCGGTCATCAGCCCGAGCCATAGCCCGCCGGCAGCCACGGAGATCACGGCGAACGTCGTCCGCACCCGCTTGCGGCCCCGCCATGGGCCGAGCCCGACGACCAGTCCCGCGGCGATCCAGGCCAGCGCCACGCCGTCGCGCGGACCCAGCAAGGGCGGCTCGACCGGCGGCGGCGCGAAGTGCCGGCGCAGCATCTCCTTCACCGTTTCCTCCACCGATTCCGCGGTCCGGCTGGCGCCGCTGACCAGCACCGCGGTGCCGCTTTCCAAGGCAAGCGCGTCGTCCACCGTCATGCCGGCGAAGGGCTGGTCGTAGAGCAGGCTGTCGCGCACGTCGGTGATGTAGGGTTCGTTGTCGCGGCTTCCCTGCATCGCCGCGCCGACGATCTTCCGGCCTTCGGCATCCAGCGCCAGCAGCACGTCGGAGGCTCCCTGGAAGCCGCGCACCGACACTCCCATCCGGCTCGAACGCAGCAGCGTGCCCAGCATCCCGCCGTCGGCGGCCAGCACGCGGGTCCCGGCAAGCGAGGCCGCCCCGGGGAACCACTCCCGCAGGGTTTCCAGCGGCACTTCACCCGGGAACCACTGGTCCATCCCGGCCGCCCCGAAGCGCGCCGCGAGGCCGCGGGCCATCGCCTCGCTGGTCAGCGAGGCCCCGCTGACGATCCGCGGTTCGCCCGCCGCGCCGAGGCTCGCCTGCGGCCGGCCGTTCCACTGGGAGAGGAAGTCGGGGTCCTTCACGACCTTCGCCACATGGCCGGAGGTGTCGGCGCTTCCCAACAGCGTCACCCCGGCCACCCGGCGCGCGAGGTCGAAGACCACCAGCAGATTCGAAGGCCCGGCGTAGCCGGTGACCGGCCGCGCCTCGGGAAAAGTCTGCGCCGCCCAGCCGACCGGCTCGCCGCGGGCATCGAGCACCGCCGACACCCGGTCGTCGCCCTCCGGCGGCCCCAGCGACACCGCCGCGGGAAGGTAGGATTTCACGACCGCCAGCGCCCGCTCGTCGAGCGCGGCATCCTTTCCCGCCTCACGCCGCACGGTGGTGAAATGCAGGGCGAAAAATGCCGCGGCCAGCAATCCCAGCCGGTAAACCGCCAGCAGCACGCGCTTCCCGCGCCGGCCGCTGTCGGGGGCAGGTGGCGGTCCGGCTGTCGTGCGCCCCGGAGTCTTCATGCGCCCGAAGAAAGCCCGATCCTCCGGCCTTGCGCCACTTGTTTTTCAGCCCGCCGGGCGCTCCGCGAGAAAGGTGGCAAAGTGCCGGGTTCCCGCTTTAGTGGACCGAGATTCCTCATGAAAAGGTCGCCGCTCTCCGCATGGCTCCCGCTCGTCCTCGCTCCCGCGCTGGCCGCCCATCCCGTCCCGGAAAGCCCGCTGTGGCTGACCTATCCCGGCGGCGAGGGACCGGGCAAGGGCAAGCACGTCGTCCTCATCGCCGCCGAGCAGGAATACCGCGGCGAGCAGGCGATGCCGATGCTCGCCGGCGTGCTCTCCAAACACCACGGCTTCGACTGCACCGTCCTCTTCGGCGTCAACGAACAGGGCCTCGTCGATCCCACCGCGCCGGTCTATCCGGAAAAGGGCAAGGAGGACGAGTTCAAGCCCCACCACATCCCCGGCCTCGAGCACCTCGCCAAGGCCGACCTGCTGATCTTCGCCACCCGGTTGCTCACCCTGCCCGATGACCAGCTCAAGCACTTCGTTGCTTACTTCGATTCCGGCAAACCGATCATCGGCCTGCGGACCGCCAACCACGGCTTCCGCAGTCCCTTGCCCTACGAAATCGACGGCAAGCGGGTGAACATCGGCCAAATCCTCGGCGGCAGTTTCATGAGCCATCACGGCAACTGGCAGCAGGACTCGACCCGCGGCGACATCATCCCCGAGATGAAGGATCACCCCGTTCTAACAGGCGTGAAGGACATCTGGGGTCTCACCGACGTTTACCGCACCTTCAAGGAAGGCGGCAGCCTGCCGGAAGGCTGCACCGCCCTGGTCATGGGCCAGCCGCTCATCGGCCGGGTGCAGGGCGGCGCCGACAATCCGGAGAAGGAGCCGCTGCCGGTGGTGTGGGTCAAGGAGTGGAAGACCAGCGGCGGCAAGGCGGCCCGCGTCCTGCATTCCACGATGGGCAGCGCCAAGGACCTCGAGAACCCCGGCCTGCGCCGGCTCGTCGTCAACGGCGCCTACTGGGGCCTCGGCATGGAGGACAAGATCACCCCGGACCGCCCCGTCGACTACGCCTCGGACTACAAGCCGCTCTCCAGCGGCTTCAACTACGAGAAACTCGGCGTCGTCCCGCGCCCGCCGGCGGATTACCGGTGAAGCGAGCCTTTTGCCGTTGCAAGAGGCTCGCCGCGATACCGGCCTACTTCGCCACGGTCTCCAGCTCCTTGCGGAGTTCCTCGACGGAGGTGAAGCGCTTTGCGCCGGGCATGCGCCAGAGGTGTTTCACTTCCTCGAGGTGCTTCTCGTAAACATCGCGCGGGCCGCAGTCGCGGGCCTTGCAGATGGCGGCGGCGCGGCCGATGGCGACGCCCATCATGCCGATGGTCTTCATCACGCGGATGGTGCCCAGCGCCTCGCGGGTGACGCTGATGTTGCGGCCCGCCATGAAGAGGTTCGGCACGTTGCGCGAATAGAGGCAGCGGTAGGGAATCGGGTAGCCGATCCGGTTGTCGATGGCGTGGCGGTGGATGGCCTTGGCGATGAAGGGCCGGTCCGGATTGGCCTTGGTGTAAACCGGGTGCGGGACGTGCAGGTCGATCGACCAGGTGGTCAGCACGCAACCGTCGGGGAAGACCTTCTTGCCGTCGATATCGGCGTCGCTGAGGATCACGTCGCCGAGCAGTTGCTGGGTTTCGCGGGTGCCGCCGACGTAGGCCATCCATTCCAGCCGCGCCCCGCTGTGGCCCTTTTTCTCGGGATCGCGGGCGGTGTAGGCGCTGTGGTTCTTGATCGCGTTCCAGGCGCTGAACGAGGCGATGAGGTTCCAGTCGCGGGTCTTCTCGAGCTCGTGGATCGGGTGGTTGTTGAAGCCGCTTTCCCAGAACCACTCGGCATGGCCGCGCTGCGGGTAGGGGAAAGCCTTTTCATCGAGCGCGAGCATCCACGGTTCCTCGCGGAAGGGCTGGGGTTCGGCCTCGCTCTTCCACATCCACATGTTGCTCATGCCCATGCGGCCCTTCTCGGTCATGGTCAGGTCGGCGCCGGCCCACTGGCCGATGAAGGCATGGCCGGTGCAGTCGGCGAAAAAGGTGCCGCTCACTTTCTTGAGCGCGCCGGATTTGACTTCGAGCAGCTTGGCGGAGGCGATCTCCTTGCCGCGCATTTCCAGCCCGTAGGCATGGTGGCCGAGGAAGAGGGTGATGTTCTTCTCCGCCGCCACCACCTTGGCCTTCTTGTCGTCGACGAACTGTTCGGCGGGAGCGGGAGAGGCCTTCGCCTGGTCCTCGATCTCGCGCACGATGTCGGCCATCAGGAATTCGCTCGGCGGCAGGTTGCCCTTCGCCCAGACGCGGACTTCCGACGAGCCGTTGCCGCCCAGCACCTCGCGGTTCTGGACGAGTGCCACCTTGCAGCCCATCCGCGCCGCGGAGATGGCCGTGCCGAGGCCGCCGTAGCCGCCGCCGATGACCACGAGGTCGAAGTTCCCGGCATCCTCGATGGCTCCCGGCGCGCCGGGGATCTTCCAAGCGATGCGGTCTTCCAGCAGGCACTTCTCCGGCGGCTTCGCGCCGGCGGCCCGGCTGAGGAAAATCGCGTCCACGCGGCCGTTGAAGCCGCTGAGGTCCTTCAGCGCGATGCCGGTGCGGCCGGCGGGAAGGGTGGCGGTGCCGGCTTCCTCCCAATGCCACCTGGCTTCGCCCTTGCCGAGTTCGCCGCCGACCTGCTTGCCGCCGATGCTGAGCGTGAAGCGCCCCGCGCCGCCGGCCCGGCCGAGGGATTCCGTCCAGTCCATGGTCCGCACCCAGACCTTGTAGTCACCGGCTTCCGCGATCTCGACCTCGGTCCCGGCATCCGCGACCGGCTGGCCGAGGCCGTGGGCGATGAGATAGGGCGAGCCCATGGTCTCGATGAACTGGGTGTCGATCTGCCAGCCGCCCTTGGTGGCGAACTGTTCGGCTTCGATCACCAGGCTCTCGGCGGCCGCCAGGGCGGTCGGGAACACGAGCGCCGCGGAGGCCAGCAGGGATGCAAGTCGGGGTGTCATCATCTTGGGAAAAGTCGATACGGGGCGAGTCCGCCGATCTGTCAGGCGGCGGACCGCAAGGTTCTCAGGGTTTGGCCACCACCGGCCAGCCGGGGAACTGGCGGGCGCCGGGCTTCGTGACATCGGCAAAGCGCGGCCAGCATTCGAAGACCACCTCGCCGGCGGATTTCCGGAAGCGGATCAGCCCGTAGCCGTCGGCCCAGCCGTTCGACGGTGCGGCGCTGGCGTCCGCCTTGCCGCGCCGCGGGTCGGGATTGGCGTAGGCGACCATGGTGATCTTGTTGTCGAAGCCGTCGAGGAAATCGCCGGTCCAGGGCAAGGGCGAGCCGGGGACCGGATTGGCACCGGGCTTCTCGTCCTCCGGCCACCACCAGCGGCCGTAGTAGTTGTTGACGATGGCCGGCACGACGAAGGACCAGGGACCGTCGCGGAAGCCGTCGATCCCGTGCTGCACCACGCTGGCGAGGTGCTGGTCGCCGCCGATGTGGACGGCGCGGGCGTCCCGGATGAGTCGCAGCGCCCGCTTGCGGCCGGACTGCGGCCAGCCGTTCGAGTCGAGGTCGGCGTGGAGGCGGTTGCCCTGCGAGCCATGAAGATGGACGCCGCCGCAGAAGCCGGTCTGGGAAAGTACGGCCTTCATCGTAACTCCGTCGCGCATGCCGGCCCAGTCGGCGAGGAACTTCTCCTGCCGCTCGCCCAGGAGCTGGAGGCCCGGGGTGTCGATCACCTTGGGGTCGTACTGCGGGTCGCGGATGTGGTCGGGCCGCGGACCCTTCATCGGGTGGCGGCCGAGCGGCCCGGTCTTGAACTTGCGGTCCTCGAGGATGGCGAAGTCGATCCCGCCTAACAGAAGCCGGGTGTAATAGACGCCGATGCCCTGCTCGACCGGCTTCGGGTCGTAGGGATCGGGCAGGTGGGCGCACTGCTGGCGCTCGACCATCTTCACGTATTCCGGGTGGTAGAAGTAGCCGCCGTCGTGGCCGGCGCCGGCTTTGGCCTGCTTGCCGCCTTCACCCCAGAGGTTGCCCTGGCCGATGTCGTGGTCGTCGGGGATGGTGACGCTGGGCCGGTCGCGGAAGATCTCCTTGAAGGCGAGGCCGAACTTCAGCCAGGCGGCGGTGTGCTCGGTGTGGTCGTAGGACTGGTCGCCGGCGAAGAAGACCAGGTCGGGATCCTGGTGCCGGATGTTGCGGGTGTATTCCGGACGGAGGCCGCGGTCCTTGTTCGAGTTGCAGGAAAGGGCGGCGACCACGATCTCGTCGCGATCGACCGGGTCCTTGCGGATCAGGCCTTCGAACATCGCTTTCTCGCCGTGGCGGAGGCGGTATTTCACGTCCTTGGAAGCGTCCCACTTCTCGATGCGGAAGCAGGTCGACCAGCCGAGATCGTTCACCTTTTGCCGGGCGACCTCGCTCCATGCGCCGTCCTTCTCCAATTCCAGCCGGACCTCGCGGGTTTCCTCCGGATAGAGCGGGTAAAGCTGGGCATTGAGCTTCAGCACGCCGCCGTGGACGGTGTAGAGGCCGAAGGCGACGACCTGGTCGCGCGGCACCTTGAGATCGATGATGGGATTGGCGGGGCGCTTCCACCATTCGTTGGTGCAGAGGGAATCCTCCTTCTTGAGAAAGGGGGCCTTGACCGGCGGCGGGCCGTGTTGGGCGGAAGCGATGCCGGCGGCGAGCAGGAGGGGCAGGAAGGACTTCATGGATTCAACGTGATTTCTTTCCGGCGGGCTTGCTCCGGTCGGCGATGCGCTGCGGGGCGACGCCGTCGAGCGGCCAGTCGGGAGAGGGCTGGTGATGCTTCTTCATCAACTCCACGGCCTGCTGGACGAGTTCCGGCTTGTCGGCGGCAAGGTTGTTCCTTTCGCCGGGATCCTTTGCCAGGTCGTAGAGTTCGACCTTGGCCTTGGGTCCGTTCTTGACGGCTTTCCAATCGCCGAATCGCACCGCCTGGATCGGCTTTCCTTCGTGGAGCTCCCAGTAGAAGGAATCGCGCTTCGGCGCGGGTCCTCCCTTGAGGTGGGCGGCCAGCGAGAGGCCGTCGGTCTTGAATTCCGCGGGGATCTTCGCGCCGGCGAGTTCGGCGGCGGTGGGCAGGAAATCCCAGAAGGCCCAGGGATCTTCCGACACGCGGCCGGCGGGCACGGTGCCGGGCCAGCGGGCGATGCCGACCTGGCGCAGCGCACCTTCGTAGAGACCTCGCTTGAAGCCGCGGAGCCCGTTGGACGCCTGGTTGAAGCGCTTGCCGATCTTCGACTCCGGCGCGAACGACGAGCCGTTGTCGCCGGAGAGGATGACCAGCGTGTTGTTGTCGATGCCGAGTTCCTTGAGCAGGTCGAGCAGTTCGCCGATGTCGGAATCGATGCGGCTGACCTGGGCGGCGTAGGATTTCTCCTCGAGCGACCAGGGCTTGTCGGCGTAATGGCCGAGCTTGTCGATCTCGTGCCGGCCGTGCGGCAGGGTGATGGCGTAGAAGAGGAAGAAGGGCTTGTCCTTGTTGGACCGCACGAAATCGAGGGCCGACTTCTGGATCAGGTTCTGGGAGTAGGTTTTGCTGCCCCCTTTCCCGTCGTTGCCGGGGAGTTCGATCCTCTTGTCGTTGTCCCAGAGATAGGTCGGGAAATAGCTGTGGGCGTGGCGCTGGCAGTTGTAGCCGAAGAAGCGGTCGAAGCCCTGCTTGAGCGGACTGCCGGGGGTATCGAAGAAGCCCATGCCCCACTTGCCGGTGCAGCCGGTCGCGTAGCCGGCGGACTTGAGGATTTCCGCGACGGTGACGGTTTTGGCGGGCAGCGGTTTCTGGCCTTCCGGCGCGATCTCCCAGTTGCCGCGGATCGGGCAGTGGCCGGAGTGGAGGCCGGTCATCAGCGAGGCGCGGCTGGGGGCGCAGACGCTGGTGCCGCAGTAGGCCTGGGTGAAGCGCGTGCCTTCCGCCGCCATGCGGTCGAGGCGCGGGGTCTGGATGATTTTCTGGCCATAGACCCCCAGGTCGCCCTGCGCGAGGTCGTCGCTGAGGATGAAGATCAGGTTCGGCGGCGCGGCGGCGGCGAGTCCGGTGAGCGCGGCGAGGAAAAGGGCGAGGCGTCGGAGCGGGATCATGGGTTCGTGGGCGGGGCCGGGTAGGTGCTGCCGGGAGATACTTCCGTCGGGCGCGTGATTTGCCGCCGGAGGGGCGGATTCACGCTTCGAGCGCGAAATCCCAGACCTGAGAGGTCCAGTCGCCGCTTTGCCAGGCGTCCTTGGTGGAGAACTCGCGGACGCGGAGCAGCCGCTTGCTGACCTCCACGTGGAGGAAGGCCTGGGACGGGCCGCCGAAGTGGCCGGCATTGTCGGTGTTGAGGAAAGGGATGCCGCGTTCCTTGGGCCGGGTGTCCGGCGTGCCGTCCCAGCGGAACAGGTTGCGGGCGTGGGTGTGGCCGCAGATCGATGCGGCGACGCGGTAGGGCTTGAGCGCCTCGTGGTAGGCGGCGACGTCGCCGTGGTCCCACTCCTGGTGGATCGCCTTGTCGTCGGGGACCGCCTGGCTGTAGCGGGCGACGTCGACGTGATGGAGCAGCACGACCGGCCGGCCGCTGTCGCCGACCTGTTCCTTGAGGTCGTCGATCAGGAAGGGCAAGCTGCCGAGCGGGGCGTAGCGGCGCTTGCGGGTGACCGAGGGGGCGTCGCCGGCCGCGATGCCGAGCGCGACGAAATGGACGCCGGCCCAGTCCCACGAGTAGTGCAGGCCGTTGGAGGACACCTTGGCCAGTCCCTTGCGCCGCGTGTTGCGGGCCTTGATCTCGGCGATGACGGTGGTGTCGCCGCGCGGGCCGTCGTGGTTGCCGTGGACTTCGCGCACCGGCCATTTCAGCAAGCCGTCGCCGCCGTTGAGCCCCCAGTCTTCGGTGAAGGCCTTCATCTCGATGTCGGCCATCGCGAGCTTGGGTGGACCCTTGTCGCCGTTCTCGACCAGGTCGCCGGCGTGGAGCACGCCTTGCGGGACCGGCAGTGTGCCGCCGCCGAGCGCCGCGGGAAGAGCGGTGCCGGGCAGGCGGTTGAGCCAGTCGATCAGCCGCCGGTTCACCGCGAGCGAGTGAGGCAGCATCCGGTCGGGCTGCTTTTCGTCGGCGCAGTAGTGCGTGTCGGCGACGACGAAGAACGAGGCGATCTCACCGTCGTGGGCGAGTCCTGTCCCGGCGGCGGCCAATCGCGGCAGCAGGCCGAAGGAGGCGGCGGAAAGGGCGGCCCCGTGGATGAATTCGCGGCGTGTGTTCATGGCATGGATCAGGCGAGGAGTTCCTTGACGACTTTGGCGGGTTCGACGCCGGTGAGCCGCTGGTCGAGGCCCTGCGAGCGGACGGTGAAGCGCTGGTGGTCGAAGCCGAGCAGGTGGAGGACCGTCGCGTGGAGGTCGCGGACGTGGACCGGGTCGCGGGTGATGTTGTAGGAGAAGTCGTCGGTTTCGCCGTGGATGTGGCCGCCCTTGGATCCGCCGCCGGCCATCCACATCGTGAAGCAGCGCGGGTGGTGGTCGCGGCCGTAGTTCTCGCGCGTGAGTTGGCCCTGGCTGTAGATCGTGCGGCCGAACTCGCCGCCCCAGATCACCAGCGTGTCGTCGAGCATGCCGCGCTGCTTGAGGTCGGTGAGCAGCCCGTAGGTCGGCTGGTCGAGGTCGCCGCACTGGAACTTCATGCGGCCGGTGAGGTTGGCGTGGTGGTCCCAGTTGTTGTGGTAGATCTGGACGAATCGCACGCCGCGTTCGGTCATGCGGCGGGCGAGCAGCATGCTGTGGGCGAGGCTGCCGGGCTTGTGGACTTCCTCGCCGTAGAGGTCGGTGACGCTCTTCGGCTCGCTCTTGGTCTCGGTGAGTTCCGGCACGCTGGTCTGCATGCGGAAGGCCAGCTCGTACTGCTCGATGCGGGTGCGGATCTCCGGGTCGCCGATCAGCTCGTGGTTCATCGCGTTGAGCTTGTTGAGCGAGTCGAGGCTGGCACGGCGGACCTTGCCGGAGATGCCCGCCGGGTTGCGCAGGAAGAGGATGGGATCCTCCGCGGCGCGGAAGGTCACGCCGGCGTGCTTGCCGTCGAGGAAGCCGGACGACCACAGGCGGCCGGAGATCGCCTGGTTCTGGTCGTTGTTGGTGGCGCGGGCGACCATCACCACGAAGGTCGGCAGGTCGGCATTCATCGAGCCGAGGCCGTAGGAAAGCCAGGCACCGAGGCAGGGGCGGCCGGTGACCATGTTGCCGGTTTGCATCGCTGTGATCGCCGGTTCGTGGTTGATCGCCTCGGTGTGCATCGAGCGGATGAAGCAGATGTCGTCGACCACTTTCGACGTCCACGGCAGCATCTCGCTGACCCACATGCCGGACTTGCCGTGCTGCTTGAACTGATATTTCGAGGGCGCGATCGGGAAGCGCGCCTGGCCGCTGGTCATGGTGGTCAGCCGCTGGCCCCTGCGGATCGAGTCGGGCAGGTCCTTGTCGTAGTATTCGGCCATCTTCGGCTTGTAGTCGAAGAGGTCCATCTGCGAAGGCCCGCCGACCATGTGCAGGTAGATCACGCGCTTCGCCTTGGGCGCGAAGTGGATCAGCTGCGGCCGGCCGGTGGCATCGACCGCGGCGGGGGTGGCGGCGCCTGCCGTCTCCCGGAGCAGGGTGGCGAGCGAGGCCATGCCGAGGGCGTTCTTGCCGCGCGACAGGAACTGGCGGCGGCTTTCGTGGAGCAGGTATTGGTCGAGAAGGTTCATGACGGGATGTCGGAAGGGAAAGGTTCTGTTAGACCGGACGGATCACTTGGTGAGCGATTCGTCGAGGTTGAGGAGCTGGTTGGCGATCATGGTCCAGGCCGCGAGTTCGACGGGCGGGAGCGCGGGGTCGGGCTTCGATTCGCCGAGCGTGACCAGGGCGGTGGCGGCGGCGGGGTCGGCCGAATAAAGGACGCGCATTTCGGCGAGGCTTTGCTGGAGGACGGCCGTCTCCGGATCGCGAAGCGGCCGCGAGATCACCCGCAGCGCCATCCCGTTCAAGCGGGCGGCCTCGTCGGCGGAGGGGGCAGCCAACACGCGCTGGGCGAGGTGGCGGGCGGCCTCGACCAGTTGCGGGTCGTTGAGACTGGCAAGGGCCTGGATCGGGGTGTTGCCGCGCTCGCGCTGGATGGTGCAGGTCTGCCGGTTCGGGGCGTTGAAGACCTCCATCGACGCCGGCGGCGCGGAGCGCTTCCAGAAGGTGTAGAGGCTGCGGCGGTAGAGCGATTCGCCCTGGTCCCGCCGGTAGTTGCGGGTGTTGCTTTCCATCATCGCGACACCTTCCCACACGCCGTCGGGCTGGTAGGGCTTCACGCTGGGCCCGCCGAGCTTCGGCGACAGCAGGCCGCTCACGGCAAGGGCGTGGTCGCGGATCATCTCGGCATCCATCCGGAAGCGCGGGCCGCGGCTGAGGAGTACGTTCGACGGGTCTTTCTCCCGCTTCACCGCATCGAGCACGCCGGCCTGGCGGTAGGTGGCGGAAGTCACCAGCATCCGGTAGAAGGCCTTCATGTCCCATCCCTTCTCGCGGAACTCGACCGCGAGCCAGTCGAGCAGCTCGGGGTGGGACGGCGGCTGGCCGCTCAGGCCGAAGTCGCCGGGCGTGTTCACCAGCCCGCGGCCGAAGAGTTCGAGCCAGAAGCGGTTCACGGTGACGCGGGTGGTCAGCGGCTGGTCGTCGGCCAGCAGCCATTTCGCGAGTCCCAGCCGGTTGCGCGGCAGGTCGCCGGCCATCGGCGGCAGGGCCTCGGGGGTCTTCGCCGGCACGAGGTCGAGCCGCTGGTCGTACTCGCCGCGGTTGAGCACGTAGGCGACCGGGAGGGTGCCGGCTTCCTGGAAGACGAGGGTCGTCGGGGTGCGGGCGCGAATCGCTTCCTTCTCCGCCTTGAGCGCGGCCGGCCGGGCGACCGCGGCCTGGTGGGCCTCCCGTTCGAAGCGGGCGAGGTAGGCGTCGAACAGGAACTGGCGCTCGGCATCGGAGCGCTCCGCCGCGGGCCGGGCAAGGATGCCCGGCAACAGGGCGCCGGTGGCGAGCACGTTCGCCTCGTCGCTGCCGATCACACGGTCGAAGTAGCGGAGGTCCGATACGGCGAGGCCCTGGACGGGATCGCGGCTTTCACGGCGGCCGATGCGGAAGGGAACCGCGGTGCCGATCGGGCCGCGGAGCTGGTCAACCTCGCCGCGGACTTTCAGTTCGACGCCGTCGAGATAAAGCTTCAACCCGGCGGCTTTCGACGATCCGTCGTAACTGAGCACCACGTGGTGCCACTTCTTGGGTTCGAGCTTTCCTTCACCGACCACCTTGATGGCGCTGTCCGGCCAGGATTGGACGAAATGGGTGCCGAGCATGCCGTTCTGCATCCAGAGGTCGAAGCCGACATGACCCTTGGTGTCGTCCATCCGGGCGAGCAGCGATCCGGTTTGCGCGGGATTGTCGAGACGGACCCAGAGTCCGATGGAGAAGGGCAGGGCGGCATCGAGCGCGGGGACTTCGGGCAGCGGGAGTCCGGGTTCCGCGAGGAGCAGGCCGCGGGTGCCGGCCGGGCCTTCGACGAGCGAGGCGGCCGGCGCCGCGGGAGCCGTGCGGTTCTGGCCGGCGGCGATGATTTCAAGCTGCTCCACCTTCGCGCCGATCGCGGCACCGGCCGGTCCGGCAAGCGCCGCCTGATAGACCTGGCCGGCCGCGGGAGCGGAAGCCTTGCCAAGCCCGGCTTCGATCTCCGCCTGTCGCGCGGCGAGGCGTGCCCGGGCGGCGGCAAGGAAGTCCTTGAGCGCGGTTTCGGCCGCCGCGATCTCGCCGTCGATCGCCTGCCAGCGGACGCGGTCGTCGCCGGCGAGGAGCATCGTGACCGGCGCGGGGTCCTTCACGTTGCCGTCCATCACCGGGGTGGTGGAGTTGTTGAAGAAAGCTGTTAGAGAATAAAAGTCCCCGGTCGGCAGCGGATCGAACTTGTGGTCGTGACAAGAGGCGCAGGCGGTGGTGAGGCCCAGCCAGATAGTCGACATCGTGGCGGTGCGGTCGATGCTGTAGAGCACCTTGTATTCCTCCTGGATGACGCCGCCCTCGTTGGTGCTGATGTTGCAGCGGTTGAAGCCGGTGGCGACCAGCGCTTCATCGCCGCCGTCCGGCAGAAGGTCGCCGGCGAGCTGCTCGGTGGTGAAGCGGTCGAAGGGGAGGTTGCGGTTGAAGGCGCCGATCACCCAGTCCCTGTAGCCCCAGATCTCGCGGTAGTTGTCGAAGTGGATGCCGTGGGTGTCGGCGTAGCGGGCGGCGTCCAGCCAGTAGCGGCCTCGGTGCTCGCCCCACTGCGGCATCGCCAGCAGGCGGTCGACGTACTTTTCGTAGGCGTCGGGCGAGGTATCGGCGAGGAAGGCGTCGAGCATTTCCGGCGTCGGTGCGAGGCCGGTGAGGTCGAAGGAAACGCGGCGGGCGAGCGTCCGGCGGTCCGCCTCCGGAGCGGGCTCCAGCCCTTCGGACTCGAGCCGTGCGAGCACGAAGGCGTCGAACGGCTGGCGCACCCAATCCTTGCGGCGGACTTCCGGCAGCGGGTGGCGCACCACCGGCTGGAAGGACCAGTGGCCTTCGTAAACGGCACCGTCCCGGATCCACTGGCGGATCATGCCGATCTGTTCCGCGGTGAGTTTCTTGTGCGACTCCGGCGGCGGCATGATCTCGTCCTCGTCGTCGGAGAGCATGCGCTGGAGCGCGGTGCTGGCCTCGGGGTCGCCGGGCACGATGGCGGCCTCCCCGTCCTTGTTCGGGCGGGTGGCCGAGTCGCGCACGTCGAGCCGCAGCTTCGCCTCGCGGGTCTCGCGGTCGGGCCCGTGGCACGGGAAGCAGTTCTCGGAAAGGATCGGGCTGATGTCGCGCGAGTAGCTGTATTTCGACGGGGCGGCCGAGACCGTGGTCGCGGCGGCGGGCTTGGCGGGAGGGGCGACCGCGGCGACTTCCCAAGCGGCCTCGTCTAACAGCCACATGGCATCCGCTTTGGCGGACGGCGTGTTGACATCGACGATCAGGCGGACCTTGCCCTGCGGCGGGGTTTCGCCGGTGCTGAAGGCGACCTCGAAAGGTGCCAGGGCGTCGGCGGCGAGCTTGTCCCTTTCGACGAAGACGGTGCGGATCGCGAGGTTGGCGAGCGGGCGCTTGGCTTCGTCGAGCGTTTGGATCCGCAGGTTGACCGAGGCTCCCGCATCCGGCCGGGCGTCGCCGCGCAGGCCGAGCTTGATCCGGAAAACGTGCTCGGAGCGGGGAGCGAGCCCGCCGGGAAGGTCCTGGAAAACCTGAGCGCCCGCGGTTGCGGCGAGGTATCCGAGCTGGCTTCCTTCCGCACCCTTGGGCGCGGGTGACAGGCTGTCGGCGGAGATCACGCCGGCGTGGGAAAACTGCCAGGATTCGATGGAAGGCCGCGCGCCCGGCTGGTCCGCGGCACGGGCGGGAAGCTCGAAAGACGGGTTGGCCGGTGGCGCGGCGGTCTGCGCGGCGGTCGTGCCGATCAGCAGGATCGCGGCGAGCAGGCCGGAAGGCGATGGGTCGGATGCCATGGGATCAAGGGTGCTTGAGAATTTCTTCGTCGCCGAGCGCGACATTGAAAGCGCGGAAGCGGTCGATGCGGCCGGCCATGAAGGCCTGCTTGCCGTCGCGTCCGAGATAGGCGGCGGCGGGCGGGGTGGCAACGAGATCGCGGAACATCGCGGAGGGCGGGAATGGCCAGGCCTGTTCGGCCACCTTCTTGCCCTGGTGGAAGAGCGCCGCTTTCTGTCCGTCGAGGCGCAGCGCGACGCGGATTTCGCCGCCGCGGGCGACGGGGGTCCTGGAGTTCAGCGTGAGCGGGGCGCGCCCGGGTTGCTTGAGGACCGCGGCGAGGCGGCCGCTTTCGCCGACGCCGATCAGCAGGCCGTCCTCGTTCCAATCGTTGACCGCGAAGAGCGGCTGCGTGCCGCGGCCGGTGACGCTGGCTTCCAGGATCCAGGTGGCGGCGGGCGCGTCGAGGATCGAGGTGTCGAGCAGCACCGACTGGTCTTTTCCATCAAGCACGAGCCGGCCGTCCTCGCGGGACGGCGCGCCGCGCAGCAGGGCGTGCAGCGAGCCGAACTCGTCGAGCGCCTGCGCCCCGTCGCTTTCGTCGAAGGTGTAGGAGGCGACCAGCCCGCGCGGCTTTTTCAGCTTCGCCGCGAATTCGTCGAAGTACCAGCCGCCCCACGGGACGTGGTGATGGTGGACGCCGTCGACGAGGTCGAAGGCCATCGAGTAATCGGCGTCGAGGATCGCGTGGCCGCCGACCTTGCCGCGTTCCAGAGGCTGGGTCATGCCCCGGAGGGTGGCGTCGCCGTGGATGTCGGAGCCCATCTGGAGATCGGTGAAGTCGCCGACGCGGGCGCGTTCGCGGACCTTGGCCTCGCCGCCGACATGGGCGAAGCCGCGGACGCGGGCCTGGCCGCTCACCTGCGCGCTGTCGCCGACCCACGCGCCGCCGGAAACGATCGCCTCGTCCTGCACGGTGGCGGCGCCGGTGACGACCGCATCGTCGAGGATCTTCGAGTTCCCTAGTACTTTCGCCGAGCCGAGGATGCGGGCGCGCGGGCCGACGAAGGCGGTGGCGTCGACCCGGGCGCTGCCGGCGACGAAGCCGCCGCCGTTCGGGTGCTTCGCGCCGGGAACTTCTTCCAGCTTGAGCACTCGGGCGGCGGGCGCGGCTCCCTTGAGCAGGATTTCGTAGGGATAGCGGCGGTGTTCCGGGTGGCGGTCGGCGGCGAAGGCGGGCGTCGGGCGCGGGTAGCTGAGGCGGGCGTCGGCCGGGGTGGCGACGACGAACAAGGTGAGCCGCGCGAGGTCCGCGGGAGGATCGAAGGTGCCGACGCCGGGCCCGAACACCGGGCTGGCGAGATGGCTGCCGTCCTTGCGGAAGGCGACGAAGCCCCAGCGCCAGCTTTCGCCCTCGCCCTGGAGGTCGATGCCTTCGAGCTTGGCCTGGACTTTCGCACCGGAGGGCACGAGGTCGTGGACGCACCAGCCGAACTTCATCGGCGCGCGGCCGGGAGCGATGCTCCAGGTGCCGGGGCGGTCGGGCACGGCGACCAGCGGCGTGATGAAGCGGAAGCGCCGGAGTTCGCCTTCGGGGCCATCCGGGAAATACGCCGCGCGGTGTTCCGGTCCGCCGGCGAAGTCGAAGGTGAGCCACGAGCGGGCGATCCCGGCGGCGACGGTCTCGCGCGTCACGCCGGCCGGCAGCACGCTGGGAAGGCGGTCCCAGAACAATTCGTCGGCCTTGCCGGTTTGCCACAGCTTCGCGGTCAGGCCGGGTTCGAGGCTGAGGTTGTCGGGATCGCAGTCGAGATAGAAGTAGGGCCGGTAGTCGGCGTAGATCAGCCGCGGGTGGTCCTGGAAATAGCTGGCGTGGAGCAGCGTGCTGAAGGGCATCGGGTCGATGCCGATGATCTCCTTGAAGTGGAGGTTGCGGTGGAAGCGGATGTAGTTGGCGTGGGATTCCCAATGGCAGCCGCGGAGGAAATGGATCTGCCCGGCCTGGACGCAGTGCGCGAACTCGTGGGGAACGGGGTTGCCCCAGCCTTCGTCGCGCAGCCCGCCCTCGGAGACATTGAAGTAGGGGAACTTCTTGTCGGCACCCATCCAGAAGCCGTCGTACCAGGTGGTGTGGTTGATCTTGAAGCGCTTCTTCGCGGCGGGATCGGAGCCGAGGCAGGGGTCGCGGTAGCCGAGCAGGTTCACCGCGACCTGACGGGTCTCCTCGAGCATGCGCAGCGAGCGGCGGGGCATCACCTTCGGGTCGAAGCCCTGCGCCTCGTGCTCCCGGGTCCACCAGATGCAGCCGTGCTTGGACTCCATGAAGAGCAGGTCGGAGCGCTTCATCTCCGGCTTCAGGTTGAGCTCCTCGTGGCGGGCGGGCGGATCGCCGGGGCTGTCGCCGACCACCAGCATGCCGACGGCGGCGGGCTTGCCGCGCGACGCGGCGTCGGGCTCGATTACCAGCGCGGCGCGGGTCAGGAATCCCCGCCAGCGGGGGACCAGGCCTAGGTCGAGCCGGATGCGCCGGTGCCGGCCGTCCGCGGCCAGCGGGGCGAGCGGCAGGACGATGCGTTCCATCGGTTCGTCTTCATCGACGCCTTCCGCGGCGAAATCGACCGCCACGGTTCCGGCGAATCCGGGCGGGAGCATCAGGTCGAGGTCGAGGAAGTCATTGTAGCCGAGATCGAGGTCGGCGCCGGGTGCGGGGAAGGAGACGGGAAAGCGGGCGGGCCCGCCATCGAGCAGGCCGTGCACCCGGCCGGCCTGGAGCTTCGGCGACCGGAAGCCGGTGACATTCTTCGCGAGCGGGGCATCCCAGGCGCGGATGCCGCTGCCGGCGGTGAGTTCGCCCGACGGCGCGCCATCGGCGGCCCTGGTGGGAAGCAGGTAGGGCGCGGCATCGGCGGGCAGCAGGCCGAGCAGGATCGCAAGGACGGCCGGCATCATGCGGGAGAGTGGAAAGGGAGAACGGGTCATCGTGTGTGCCATGTTAGAGATCGACGCTCAGCGCGCGGCGGATGTCGGGAGCGGGCGGTCCATCGGGAACTTCCAGTTCCAGCCGGCGGCCTCGCGGATCCGGTAGGCGGCGCGGATGCGGTCGCCGGTGATGCGGACGACGAAGAAGCCCTTGGCCGTCTGGCCGGTGTTGACGACCGGAAGCTCGGGCCCGGTGGAATCCTCGGGCTTGTATTTCAGGATGCCGGTGCCGGTGTGCCCGCAGAAGTAGGTGGCGACCGGGTAGGGTGCGACCGCCGCGTGGAAGGCGGACCAGTCCTCGGGGTGCCACCAGTCGGTGTCGAAGCCGCAGTGGGAAAGGATCACGACCGGGCGATCCTTGGCCGCGGCGTGCTTTTCGAGCGAGGACTTGAGAAAGGCCAGCGCGCCCTGGGGATCGTGCCAGACGCGGTTGTAGCGGATCTTCGCGTGCTGGGTGTCGGCCGGGTAGATGTTGACTTGGACGAAGTGGACGCCGTCGAACTCGAAGGAGTAGTGCAGGCCTTTCGGGCAGAGCTCCTTCAGCCAGCCGAGTTCCTTGCGGCGGAGGTTGCGCTCCTTGAGCTTGGCTTGCATCGAGAACCCGTGCTTCTCCGCGCCGGCGGGAGGGCCGTCGTGGTTGCCGTAGCCGTCGAACACCGGATACTTCAGCAGGCCGTCTTCGCCGGTCAGGCCGAAGTCGCGGACGAAGTAACTCCACTGGAGGGCGGTCTCGTCCTTCTTGTCGCCGTCGTCGATGATGTCGCCGTTGATGAACACCGCGCGCGGCTTGGCGATCGCACCGCCGCCGAGGCTTTCGGGCCAGGTCCGCCGGTCGATCGCGTTCATCTCTTCGATCGAAAGCCGGATCGACCGGTTCCGCTCCGACTGGTCGTCGGTGATGTAGTGCGAGTCGCTGGTGACGATGAAAGTCAGGTCGCGGGCCGGCAGCGCGGCGGCTGCCAGCAGCGTGGCCGCGAGCAGGGCTTGCAGGGTTTTCAAGCGGGGCATGGGGTCGGTTGGGTGCAGGCCGGTCTGGTGCCGGGAGCCCGGGCGGAGCGCTTCGCGGAACGATCACGATTCGTCGAAAGCGCGGGCTCCGGAATCACGTTGGGTTGGGTTCATGAAACAGCGATGGCGGGACTTCGGAGACTACGGCATCACCCGCGGCATTCTCGCGATCGTCCTGGGCCTTTTGATCCCGGCCGCCGCCGAGGACGAGGTGGAAGGTCTGATCCTCACCTGGCAGCGGGATCCGTCGACGACGATGACCATCGACTGGCACGAGGCCGCGCCGCTCGCGAAGCCGCGCTTGCTCCACCGGCGGAAGGGTGCGGAGGGCTGGACCAGCGCGACACCGGTGGAAAGCAAGTTTCCCCATGCCCCGGAGCGGAGGGTCTACCGGGTCGAACTGAGCGGTCTGGAGCCCGACGCGGAGTATGAGTTCCGGCCCGCCGGGCGCGAACAGCCTTATCATTTCCGGACGATGCCTGCGCGGCTGACGCGGACCTTGCGGGTGGTGGCCGGCGGCGATACGGCCCCGGCGGGGGTGTTCGAGAAGATCAACGCGCTGGCCGCGTCGCTGAAGCCGGACTTCATCCTGTGGGGCGGCGATTACTCGTATTCGGACGGCCAGGCGCGGGAGATCAAAAAGGAGATCCTCTGGCACCGGAACATCCGCGACCACCTGATCGGCCCGGACCGGAGGGTGATCCCGGTGATTGCCGCGATCGGCAACCACGAGGTGAACAGCACGGTCGCTCCCTACTACGAGGCGAACTTCGCGTTTCCCGGAGAGGAAACCTATGGCGTGCTGGATTTCGGGGACTATCTCAGCGTCTGGGTGCTCGATACCAACCATCGTGCCCGGATCGCCGGCAAGCAGACGGATTGGTTCGCGGAGTCGCTCGCGGCGCGGGCGAAGGATCCGCGGCGCCTGCTGATCCCGGTCTATCACGTGCCGGCCTACCCTTCGGTGCGCAAGGACGAGGGCACCACGCTGGACATCCGCAAGCACTGGGTGCCGCTCTTCGAAAAAGCCGGGGTCAGCCTCGCCTTCGAGCACCACGACCACGCCTACAAGCGGACCCATCCGCTGCTCGGCGGCGAGATCCAGGACGATCCCGCGAAGGGTGTCACCTACCTCGGCGACGGCGCGTGGGGCGCCAGCATCCGCAAGGTGCGGCCGCCGGCCGAGGTGCCGCACCTCGCGGTTTCGCGTTCGGTCAACCACCTGTTCTTCTTCGAGATCCCGCCGGACGGCCCCTTGAAGTTCCAGGCGCTGGATGTCGCGGGCGGTGCCTTCGACCGCTTCGAGCTGCCCCGCCGGCGCTGAACGCCCTTACCGCTGCACGCGGGTGGTCCGCTCGTGAACCTTCACCTCGTCCGCGGCGAGGGCGGAAGGATTCCGGATCGCGTTGTCCCGGAGCCTGACGCCGTCGGCATTGTCGATGCCGATCGCGATGCCGCTCCAGTTCTCGATCGTGTTGCGGCGGATCAGGATGTTCCGGTTACCCGTCCATTCCGTTTCCTCGAGCCCGCGGCCCGGGTGCCAGGTGTTGACGTGGATGTTGGCGCGCTGCAGGTGCCGGGAATGGGCATCGTAGCCGCAGCCGGTCATGAAGTTGTCCTGGATCACGACGTCGCGGTTCACGATTCCTTCCCAGCCGGTGGGTTCGTTTTCGAGATAAACCGCGCAGGACGCGATGTCGTGGAAGCGGTTGCGGTCGATCAGCGCGCCGATGGCCTTCACGTTGAAGCCGAAGCGCCGGCCGCCGGTCAGGCGGTTGCCGCGGATGACCAGCTGGCGGTTCTGGGTGGAAAGGTTGTAAACATGGGTGTGCACGGCGAGGTCGCGTCCCGGCGACAGGCCGGCGACCGGGCTGCCGACGGTGAACTTGATCCTGGATCCCTCCCGCGAAGCGGTGGCGACGCGCGTCTCGGCGAGCGGCCGGCCGTCGAGCGGATTCCAGAACAGGATCTCGTCTCCCGCTTGCCACGCCGACGTCTGGTATCCCGGGCCGGTGGAGACTTCGAAGCTCGTCGCGCCTTCGCTGCGGTCGATGAGGTAGCTGTTGCCGGTGATGTTGGGCCCGTCGTCGGTCATGCCTTGCCACTCGCAGCCTTCGATCCACGGTCCGCGGCGGTCGTTGCCGGTGACCCAGCCGGGTGCGGACGGGAAGAAGGCACCCTGGCTTTTCTGGACGAGGCCGAGGAACTTGATGTCGGTGTTGTCGCCGCCCATGTAGAGGGCGCCTTCCGAGATGCCGCCCACGACGCCGGACCATGCGACATCCCGGCAGCCCGACATCAGGTTCAGCGGCCAGCGTCGGTAGCAGGCGAGAGCCCGGTCGCCGGGGCGGAGTTGTGCCATGGCTCCCCGCTCGGCCGTCTCGCGGGTGTGGAAGCGGAACACCCCGGGCGCGATGCTGCGGGTCCGGTCCCACGCCAGGTAAACGTGGCCGGGTCGGTCCGGGTGCTTCTTCATGAAGTCGTCGGGCGCGACGGCGTAAACGAAGAACTGGTTCACTTCCCGCGGGTAGCGTTCCCCGGAGAAGCCGGCGAGCACGCGGCCTTCGAACCAGTCGCCGCCGGGGTCCACCGCGAGCACTTCCAGCGCGCTGTAGGGCGTCGGTTCGTGGCTGGTTTTCAAATCGCGGATGACCACGCCGCGGCAGCCGTCGAGATGGAGCAGCTGGGACGAGGGATCGGTGAGTGAAATCTCCGCGCCGCTTCCCTCGAGGATCAGGTTCTGCGCGCCTTTCCAGGCGAACACCGCCTGCTGGTAGCCGGCATCCCAGCGGTAGCTTCCTTTGGCCAGCCGGATGCGGGCGGACGGTGAAGCCGCGGCCTCGCGGGCGATGCGGCGGACTTCTGCGACCGGCATGTCCGGAGTCACTTCGAAGGTCCTGGCCGGTTCGATGACCGAGAGGTTCGAAGCTGCCGACCAAGGACCGGCGCTGCCATCGTCGCGCTCCGCCCGGACCCGCCAGCGGTAGTTTCCTGCCGCCATCGGTTTGGCGACCACGAACCAGCGGATGACGGAGTGGACGGAATCCTCGACGACCGTGCCGGCGGCATCACCGGGGCCCTCGATCCGGATGCGGTAGGAGTCGGCACCGGCGACTTCTTGCCAGGAGAGGTGCGGGTGGGGGGAGACGGTCGTCAGGCTGGAAGCCTCCGCGACCGGCACCGGCGCGGCGAGTTCGGCGGCACGGACTTGCAGTGAAAACGTCGCCGCGAGCAGCGGAAGAAGGAATGCTCTTGTCATGGAAGGCCAGGGAACGGTGAGACCGGCAGGCGCTATTCGGGCTTCTGCCACGGAGTGCGGCCGCCGCGCTGGATGTGGCGTTGCAGGGCGTCGGAGAGATCACGGAAGATCTCCGGCTCCTTGCCGGCGAGGTTGGTGGTTTCGCCCGGATCATTGCCGAGATGGTAGAGTTCCATCGGCGACCAGGGGTTGTTGCGCATCAGCTTCCAATCGCCGCGGATCAACGCGTGATAGGCGAGGCCTCCGTAGGCAGCGCCGCCTTCACGGCGGACGAAATAGAGGTCGCGCGGAGCGGCTGCGGCGCGACCTTTGAAGGCGGGTAGCAGGCTTGCGGCGTCGAGCTCCGGCGAGGGCTTCACCCCGGCGAGTTCGAGGAAAGTGGGGAACAGGTCGAAGACCAGCCCGGCGTGGTCGCTTTGGCTGCCGGGTTCGATCCGCCCCGGCCAGCGCACCAGGAACGGCACCCGCAGGCCGCCGTCGAGATGGTCCTGCTTGCCGCCCCGCCACGGCCGGTTGCTCTGGCCGTGCGGGAGCGAGCCGCCGTTGTCGGCGCTGAAGACGACCACGGTGTTCTTCGCCAAGCCGGTCTCGTCGAGCGCCGCGAGCACCTGCCCGATCCGGTCGTCGAGGTGCTCGACGAAAGCGACGTTCGCCGCGCGTTTCGGATCGAGCTCCGGCGCGCGTTCCTTCACCCGGGCCAGCCACTCGGCGGGTGGCTCGATCGGGAAATGGGGCGCGTTGTAGGCGAGGTAGAGGAAGAACGGCTGCTCCGGCTTCGCGGCGCGCTCGCGGAGGTAATCGACCGCCCAGCGGCTGAACAGGTCGGTCGCGTGGCCCTGCGGCTCGATCACCTCGGCATTGCGCCGCAGGTAGTTCCTGCCGTGCCGGAGGTGACTCGTGTAACTGTCCATCATGTCGCCGAGGAAGCCGTGGAAGAAATCGAAGCCGCGCTCGTTCGGCGTGTTCGGGGACTCGAGGCCGAGGTGCCACTTGCCGACCAGCGCGCTGTGGTAGCCGGCCTTCTTCAACTCGCCGGGCAAGGTGGGGATGCCGGGTGCCAGATAGCCCCACGAGTTTTCCGGCTGGCTGCGGATCACGCCCGGTACTCCGGCACGGTCGGCATGAAGCCCGGTCAGCAGCGCGGCGCGGGATGGCGAACACACGGTGGCATTGGCCCGCATCCGGGTGAACTTCATGCCTTCCGCCGCGAGGCGGTCGATGTGCGGCGTGCGGACCTCCGTTTCCCCGTAGCACGAAACGTCACCGACTCCGTGGTCGTCGGTGAAGATGACCACGAAGTTCGGCCCCGGTGCCGCGGAGGCGATGGCGAAACCGAGGGCCAGGCAGGCGAGGGAATTCCGGAGCATGTCGGCGGATAGAACGCGGGAGCGGCGGCGGATGTGTCCTTCAATCGTCAACTGCCGCCACTTCCTATTTCTCCCACACCTCGAATTCGGTCATGCCGCTGCGGGCCTGGCCCTTGTGGGTGAAGACGACGCGCAGCTTGCCGACTTCGGCCGGGGTGAAGGTCACGATGTTCGCCATGCCGCCGGTCGGGGTCGCCGGGGATTTCACCTGCTGCGCCATCGCCTGCCACTCGTTGCCGTTCCATCCTTCGATGCGGTAGTCCCCGGGTGCCTGAACGCCGCCGCGGTCGTCGTAGAGATGGAGCACGGCGCGGGATACCTTCACCGGCTTGCCGAAATCGACCTCGTAGGAATCGGTCGGGTTCGGCGAGCCGTAGGAAGTCCAGCGGTTCATCGGGGTGGCTTCGAAGATGATCTTGCCGTCGATCGCCCGCGGCGGCAGGCCGCCGTAGATGTCGGAATGGGAAGCGCTGGCTTTCGGGAAACCTTCCCCGTTCCGGTTGAACGCGAGGTTTCCGGCCGGCGGCGGGGCCGCTTCGTAAGGCTTCGTTCCGGGACCCCAGGCCTCGAACTCGGTGAGCCCGGAGCGGCTCCCCGCGGCGTGGGTCAGCACCGCGCGGAGGCGGGTGACCTTGAGGACGGGAAAGCTCACGATGTGCGGCCGGCGGCCGACGGGAGCGGCGGCCGATGCCTTCGCGCCCGGCACCGTCTTCCATGCGGCGCCGTCCCAATGCTCGAGGCGGATCGCGGACGGCGGCGAGACCTTCCCGAACTCGCTCTTTTCGCCGTCGTCGAGCACGTAGATCTTCACCGTGTCGATCGGCCGCGGCGTGCCGAAGTCCACTTCGACCCAGTCCGAGGCGTTGGGCGAATCGACCGTGGTCCAGCGGTTGACCGGCCGGATGTCGTAGCGGTATTGGCCGTCGCTGAGCATCGCCAGCGAGCTGCGCGGGTGGACTTGGGACGCCTGGTAGCGCGGGTAGTAGTCGCCGTCGTTGTTCACGGCGTAGTTCATCGGCGGGTTGTCATCGACCGGGATGACCTTCATCGCGGGCAGTTGGACGACCAGCTTGCCGAGGCCGGGCGAAGCGGCGGCCTGCTTGCCGTTGACCAGGACTTGCAGCCCCTTGCCGGCCCGGTAGCGCTCGCCGGTCCTGTCCCAGATGACCGAGATCTCGTGGCCGTGGTAGGCCACGCGGTCGAGGGCGAAGTGGTCCCAGCTTTCCGGAACCAGCGGATCGACCACCAGCGTGCCGCTCTCCGAAGTCTGGATGCCGGCCAGTCCGGTGATGACGAGGTCGGTGAAGCCGGAGTGGAAGTAGTGTTCGCTGCGGTTTTCCATGTCGTGGCCTTTCCACGAGCCGTCGAAGGGATTGAGCGCTTCCGCGATGTAGGGTTTGCCGTCCTTGCGATGGGAGATGGCGAAGGTGTGCAGCAGTTCGACGTAATCCGCGCGGTTCACGTGGTCCTGCCGGTAGTGGTGCAGCAGGTTGGCCATCGCCTTCAGGGTCTGGGTGGTGGCGAAGGGCCAGGATTGCCCGCTCCACCAGCAGCAGCCGTCCTTCAGCACGAACTGCGGGTCGTGGCGCTCGATGCTGGTCGGGCCGAAGGGGGCTTTGAAGAAATACTCGTCGGTCAGGAACTGCCAGGCGTCCTCGAAGCCCGGGCCCGGCAGGTTGAAGGCCCAGGGCACGTAGCCGTGCAGCTCGCGGCCGTGCATGCTGCCGGCGAACTTGCCGCTTTGGTAGGTCAGCGTGTGCTTCTTCACCACGTGGCCGTCCTTCTCGTGCTCCTGGTTGCTCATCGGGAAGAAGAACTCGCGCTGCGGATCCCACAGCAGCTTCTCCAGCTGGCTCTTGATCCGCGCCGCCTTGGCCGCGAAGGCTTCCGCGGTGGCCCCGTCGCCCTTCAGCTTCGCGATCCTCGAAATGGCGACCGCGTCCGCCCACATGTAGGCGTTGAAGCTCGGCCGCAGCGACTGGCCGCCGCGCAGGATGTCCTTGGTCTGTTGGGCGTTGATGTCGAACTCCATGCCGTCGTCATGCCCCGTCTGCCAGAAGAGGCCCATCTCCTCGACCCAGCACTTCTTTTCCCATTCCCGATAGTTGCGGACCAGGTCGTCTAACAGGTCGGTGATGAAGGGATCGTTGGGCTGGACCTGGTGGGCGGCCCAGGCGGCGTCGGCGGCCCAGAAGGAATAGTTGCGCGGCTGTGCGCCGGGGTGGCGCATCCAGAAGCGGACGAAGTCCCGCACGTATCTCGGGTCCCGCAGCCAGCGGACCTCGTTGATCTGGTGGCCGGCCGGGCAGGCGATGGTGCCGTACGCGCCGGACCAGAAGGGCCGGTTGGAGAATTCGGTGAAGGCGTATCCGTGGTTCGGATTGCCATACACGAGGTGCCGGGTGACCAGCTCCCATCGGTAGTAGTAGGTCTTGTCGATCTCCTCGTCCGGGCTGTCGAAGAAGGGGATGTGCCGTTCGTACCAGTCGTAGTCCCGGTTCACCAGGAAGTCCTGCTGCTCGAGCAGCTTGCGGGCATCGAGCACGGGCTCGGCCACGGCGCTGGCGGCGAGCAGGGGAAGGAGCGCGAGGATGGGTTTCATGAGGAGGACGGCGCAGGGCTGCTGCCGTTCCCCGCTACGGGTCTTTTGCCGCCTGGCTTGCTCGCCATTTCTCGTCAGAAAACTCCTACTGTTCGCCGATCTCGCAAAACAGGCATCCTAGCGCCTCCCGCTCAGCAGGCGTTGGATGACTGGACGGTTTTGCGGTACCAACGGCCATGAGAATCGATCAAGAAGTCCGGGAATCAGAACTGCGGGTGGGAACCCAGAGGAAGTGATCTGAGGGTTAGGCGGTCCCGATGTGTAATTCTCGCTGACAACCCTTTACGTTCCTCGTGCCGACCGTGTGGTGGCCGACCCGAGGGCACGTGGCCGGATTTTCTTCTCGACAGGCGTTACATAACGAGGCATTAGGTAACCAAGCATGAGCGTCCCCGAACTTTCCCACCTACAGATTGCCGTCCTAGACGCACTCGGAGCCAAAGAGCTTTCGGGGCGTGAGCTGAGAGAGGCATTGAAGCAAGCAGGCGTTTCCAAGAACGGCCCCGCCTTTTACCAGCTTATGGCGCGGCTGGAGGACTCCCAGTTTGTTCGCGGCCATTATGACGAAAAGGTAATCGAGGGCCAGCGCATCAAGGAGCGCCGCTATACTCTGACGGGCGAGGGCGAAAAGGCTCTTCGCAGTGCCGCGAATTTCTACACCCCAATTGCCGCACGTTATGGACTCGCTTGAATTCCAACGGAAAGTTCGATTTGCTCGTCTTGAGGCTTTCGCAAAGGTCTGTCGGTTCACGGGTCTTGCTGCCTATTGTTTCCTGGCCGCGTGTGTTGGCGGATTAATTTACCTATTTAAGGGTCACGAAGTATTGGGTCGCGAGGTTATATCTCTATGCGTCATCATCATTTACTTGGCAGGGTGGTTCTTGGTTTTTCTGCAAGGGCATATGTATGATCGGCTCAATTCGGGAAGAGCTCTGTATCTCAGGGAGTTTCGTGAGCATTTGGTCGGCGATCAACTTAGCGCGGCCAGATTGAACGAAATTATTTCTCAATTGGAGAAACGTGCGCAACTTGGAAGCCCCGTGGAGCGGCTTGGTGAATTAGTAGGGTTTCTGCTACCACGTAGAATCCGCAAACAGGCTTTCGAACCCTTCTTTGAGGAGATGAAGGCTGACCGTCTTGAGGCGGCTTCCTCCGCAAGAAGCTTTGCAGCAAAGGCATGGGTCGAGTTCTGCTTCCATTTTCGCTTATTGGTAACATTCGTGCAGTCTTTGCTTTGTTGGTTTGGTGACATTCTTTCAAAGATGAGTCCCGTTTTTAAGTGGTTCCTTGGCGGCGGTGGCTCATGATTCGCAGCGCCCTCCTTGCCCTTTGCCTTGTTGCTTGCCGCTAGCCCACGCCCCAAGCTCAGTGGGAAGCGTGAGTATTGGATCAGGATCCAAGAGGCTGCCCGAGGCCTTGGTATCTCTGCGGCTGAGTACAGGGCACTCGCCGTCGATTACCATGCCGCCCTCTGGCGGCGGGATGAGGCCAAGCGACGCGCTTGATGTGGAGCGCACGCAGTTGGTGCCCAAGCCTCGCTTGCTCCGGCAGGCGGGGCTTTTCGCTTCGGGGATCTGTCGTTTTCGTTCACCGTGAAGACCAACAATGAAGACCCATGTCCATGAGCGCGCCTATCATCATTGAAGTCCGCCTGCCCGACGACCAGCTCGAAACGCAGGCCGGGATGATCGCCGCCCGGCTGCCCGGCGCGAACCACGCGAACGGCTGGCCGCTGTCGGTGAGCCAAGCCGCCGCCGCCCTGGGCTGGAGCCGGAACACGCTCTATCGGCGGATCGAAGCCGGCCAGATCAAGACGGAGCCGAACGCGCCGCGAGTGATGATCCCGCCGTCGGAGATCAGCCGCCTGCTGCACGAACCTCAACCCGGAGGCGATGGCCAGTGAAGACGAACCGTGCTTCGACCCTGACCGGGCTCACATTCGAGGAGCTGATCGGCGCGCTTCTCATGGGTCGCGACCTCGCTAAAGAGGATGAAAGCCGCGGAGGCTAGTCGGGCTCTTCCTCAGGCGACGCTGCCGGCTGCTCCTTCTCAAACGGTGCAACGGCATTCAGAAACGCACGACCGAGCCCAGTCAGCTTCGTTCCGGCTTCGTCCCTCTCGACCAAGCCCGCCGCCCTAAGCACCTCCTCACTAAGTGAGGGGTCGGCTCGACGAAAGAGCCGGGGAGCTGGCTTCCCCCGATTCCGGGTGATTGACTTCAGGAACCACCGCCGGGAAGACTTCGATATCTTCACCAGCTCGTTCGCATCATCCGATGTCAGCCGAGCGAGGACCCTCGGGAATTCCGGATGGATACCCCCGCCGGTCAACTCTCGGGCCAGTAGATTCGCCCAAAGGTCGCGCATCTCCTGCTCGACCTGCTTGGACGATTCGTCGAGGCACGGGATCACCACCGCTGGATTGAATCCCTCCTTCATGGTGGTTCCCGCCGCCAGGATCTTCTCGTTGGTCCGACGGAGAGTGTCGGCGGCAAGTACCCGCTGCACCTCAATGAATCCGTCGAACTTCGTTTGGATCAGCCTCCCGAGGCCGGCGGTCGTGGATGTCAGCGGCGCAAGGATGTCCTTCACGATCCCGCCTGCCGTGGTCACTGCCGCTACCCACGCTTCAGGCGGTGCCGACGAAAGCATTCCGGAGATCGCTTCATCCAACTGTGCTTCTGGGTCTACGGGCAGCATGGCTGGCAGGTTGAATCGCGAGCGGAGAGCGGAACAGTGGAAAACGCAGGAACGATTCGAACCCATGAACCTTGAGCGTGCCACTGCTGCTCTCCAACCATGACTTCCGAACAATCCCGAGCCCGCCTCCCACGAATCGCTTGCATGGCGCTGCCGCGTCGTTCTCGACGCCCTCGCCCACCGCCACGGCCGCACGCTCCGCCGCTGGCTTCACGGCGTCCTTGTCGAAGCCTCCGCGAAATACCGCGCGACCCTCGACCGCCAGGCCAGCCGCCGCCCCTGCCCCGCCGGCGCCCGCCGGCGGGGAGCGGTGGGGGTAAAAAGGGGATCATTTGCGATCAACGCAAATGTTTATGGCTTGAATCGCCAGGTGTCCGGCGTAGCGTCCCGGCATCATCCCCTCGGCCACAAGCCGAGCGCAGGGCCGCCCTCGGGCGGCCCTTGCTATTTCCTCGCATGCGGACCATCGCCTACATCGATGCCTTCAACCTCTACTTCGGGGCCCTCAAGCCGCTCGGTTGCAATTGGCTCGATCTTGAACAGTGGCTTGATCGCCAGTTCCCGAAGAACCAGATTGTCGGCATCAAGTAATTCACGGCGCGGGTGAAGCCGTTCGAGGGCGATTCGGGACCGTGCAAGCGGCAAGATGCCTATTTGTCGGCCCTCGGCACTTTGCCGCGAGTCGAAATCATCGAAGGCCACTACCTCCAGAAGATAACCAAGGCTCTTCTCTCGGTGAAGCCGGCCACCGGCTCGCGCGAAGTCTCGATCATCCGCAGCGAAGAGAAGCAGTCGGACGTGAATCTTGCCTGCCATCTGTTGCTCGACGCCGTCCGGGGGAACTACGATACTGCCGTTGTTGTCAGCGGCGACGGCGACCTTTCCACCCCGATCCGAATGGCGCGGGCCGAATTTGGAAAGGCGGTGGTGGTTCTCAATCCTCAAATGCGAAGTAGCTACCACTTGGAAACGGTGGCCACCGCCTACCGAGGCACTCACTACCGATGGGATGCGAAGGCAGGGAAGAACGTGAAGACCCGTAATGATGGCGTTCGAAAGGGCCTGCTTCAGGCTTCCCTGTTTCCGCCGACGGTGCTGCTTCCGGATGGATCGACGGTTTCCAAACCGTCCAACTGGTGACCGGAGCGTGAATCCGTGGCAGGGGGAGGTTCTTCGGATTCCGCCGAGGAACTGTTCGGTAGACCGACGACTTTAGCCGCCTTGCAACCGCGATCATCCCCAAAAAGGATGGTGGGCAGGGCTGGATTCGAACCAGCGAAGTCGTAAGACAGCAGATTTACAGTCTGCCGATACGTCCATTTTCAATGACTTACGCATGATCGCGAATGATCGCGATTGAATGTTGCAAATCACTGGAATTCAGTGAAGAAAGATCCCGTGAAGGCGATCAAAGGCGATCAATCGGAATCATCGATGCACCAAAAAACTGCCGGGGAATTGCCGGGGAAGGATTCGGCAGACTCCCGAGCCAAGTTCTCGAAGGGGGATGCGAGGTACTGGCTTGTTCCCGGAAGGCTCTTCAAGGACGAGAGCGCGGACTACTCCTGCCGTTTCTCTGTCCGCGGCCGGCGCGGCCAGTTCTGCCTCGCCACCTCGAACCAGGCGACGGCCGCCAAGCGGGCTTCCGAGCTTTTCACGATCATCGTCACCAAAGGATGGGACGCCGGATGCGCTCTCTACCGCACCGCGGACAAGAAGAGGAACGCCCAAGCCACCTTCGGGACGTTGATCGCCACGGCGACGAAGCTTTCGACCGCCCGCCGGCATTCCCTCGACGCCTACACGAAGGCGCTGCGATGCATCGTCGCGGAGATCAAAGGCATCAGGGCAGGCGAGAACGCGGACGGGAAGGGGAGCGCGCACGCGGCATGGCGGGAGAAAGTGGACGCCGTACCGCTGGCCGACATCACGCCGGCCGACGTGATGGCTTGGAAGAATTCCCGCCTCCGGGCCGCGGAGTCCGACCCGCTGGCGAAACGCCGCGCGGCCGTGACGGTGAATTCCCTCATGCGGAACGCCAAGTCACTCTTCGGGAAGAAGCTCCTGCCGTTCATCGAGCAAAGCGTGACCATCCCGCGGCCGTTGCCGTTCGACGGGGTGACCTTCGAGAAGCCGCCATCGATGCGCTACGTCTCCAAGGTGGACGCATTCGGGATTCTCGCCGTCGCCAGGCAGGAACTGGCCGAGAAGGAGCCGGAGGCGTTCAAGGTGCTGCTGCTGGCGCTGGTCTGCGGCCTCCGTCGATCCGAGATCGACCACCTCCTTTGGCGGTCCTTCGACTTCGGGCGAAAGGTGCTACGGGTGGAATCCACCGAGTTCAAGGAGCTGAAAAGCGAGGACAGCGCCGGCGAGATCGACCTCGACGACGACACCTTGGCCATCTTCCGCGGGTTCCGCGCCCAGAACCCCAAGGCGGCATTCGTGATCGAGAGCCCGAACAAGCCGCGGAGCGAGACAAAGGCCCGCTGCTACCGCTGCGACGCGACCTTCAAGCGCGTGCTGGAGTGGCTGCGCGAGCAGGGCGTCGAATCCTCGAAGCCGCTCCACACCATGCGGAAGGAGATCGGAAGCATCATCGCCAGCGAGCACGGGATTTTCGAGGCCAGCCGCTACTTGAGGCATTCCGACATCCGAATCACCTCCGCGATCTACGCCGACAAGAAGAAGACCATCACCCCGAAGTCATTCGACGGTCTGCTTCGCGGAGCGGCATCGGTACCGATCAACCAGGCGAAGGCAGGCAAACCCAAAAAGCGGAAGGCATGAGTGATGGCAACGAGATCGACGGAGTCCGCGCCGATTTGTCGGATATCCCGGCCAGCGCCGACCATTTCAGCCACGCTCCAAGGGTCTATCGCGACGACTTTGAGGTGATGCAGGGGATTTCGGATCTGATGAAAGCGGCTGAGGCTGGCGACGAGCGAGCGCTGGTCGCGCTGCACAAGCAGGCGACATCAATCACCTCCTTTCTCAACGAGAAGCATGTTGGATTTGCAGGCACCGTGACCGAGTGGCCTGTGATCTTGAGGCGGTCAAAGAGAGAGCGGACGGAGGATGTGGACAGAGCGTTGAGGCTTAGAATTGGTGGATCAGCAGCGAAAAGCAAAGGACAACCTCCGAAGTTTGATGCCGGCTCTCACAGGGATTTCGCATACGTCCTGCTTGATCGAGTGGAGTTCATTCGCAAGGGAGCTTTCAGCCTCGGAGCGTGTGCTGAAGCGATCTCGGAGGTTGATCTCCGGATACTTCGGAAAGCATCCGAGGTGGAGGTGCTCGCCCCGTGTCTGCTCGCTGATGTCATGCGATTGCCGGACTTCGGCCCGGAATCGAGAATGCAATGGGCGGGTGTGATGACCGACTTGGCGGAAGCAAATCCGTTCCTGATTCCGGAGGTAATCGCCCGAACTCTCAGAAAGCAGCGAATTGAACCCAAAACAGGTCGAGTCGTGGATGATGGTCCTCGTGGTCCCTCCATTATGAAACAGAAGATCATGGCGGTTTTGAAAGGACTGGAGCGAATACCCGATTAAAAGTGGGGTGAAGCAGGGACGGATCATGAGAAGACTCTGATCATCATGAACAGCCAATCGAAACCATCCCTCGCCACGCTTCCGGAGCCATGGATCAGCACGGCCGATGCCTGCCGTCACCTTGGGATCTCCACCATCACATTGCGTCGCTGGATCAAGGCGGGAAGACTGATTCCGAAGCGGACGCCGACCGGAGAATTCCGCTTCCGCCGCTCCGATCTTGACGCCCTTCTTGCATAAACAGGCCGCCCCCACCGGTGCGTGGAGACGGCCCGCCGAATGAAACTACACGGCGTTCTTATCACCGGCAGGAGCGGCTTGCAACTGAGCAAGCCAGATGATCCCAGAATCGACCATCGACGCCATCCGCCAGCGGACCAACCTCGTCGAGTTAATCGGCCGCTTCGTGCCGCTGAAGAAGGTAGGGGCGGAGTTCACCGGGTGCTGTCTGTTCCACAACGAGAAATCGCCGTCCTTCAAGGTGAACGAGGAGAGGGCGCATTGCTTCGGGTGCGGGTGGCACGGCGACGCGATCCGGTTCCTGCAATCCCACAAGGGCATCACGTTCCCGGAAGCGGTGAAGGAACTCGCCGGGCCGCTGGGAATCCACGTCGAGGAGAACGCCAGGCCGAAGAAGCTCGATCCCTCCGCTTTCGAGTATCGCGACCCGGAGCACGAGCCGGAGTTCAAGCCGAAGAAGCGCCCGCGGGACGACGATGAAGCGCCGTTCGACTGGCAACCGTGCATCGATGCCCTGACGCCGGCGGAAATCGAGAAACTCGCCGCATGGCGCGGGATCTCCGCCGAATTCCTCACCCGGATGCACTCGGAGCGGCTGATCGGGCTCTATCACGGGAAACCCGCCATCGCGGTTCACGGCGACAACGGAGCCGTCGTCCGGTGCCACTACAGGCGAGAGGATGGGGGCTGGATGTACGAGCCCCGCGGCGGCGATACCGCGGCGCTGGTGATCGGCGACCCGACATCGGCGGAATTCACGCTCGCCTTCGAAAGCCAGTGGGACGCCTTCGCCGTGTTGGATTCGCTCGGCTACCACGAAGACCCGGCGGCATTCGCAGCGATCGTCACGCGCGGCGCGACTTCGAACACGGACTTCTCGGCTTTCGATCTCCCCGCGGTCATCGCCATTCCCCAGAACGACCCCGAGGCGAAGCGGAACAAGAAGACCGGCCGGACGCCGGCCGAGGAGTGGCTGGAGCGGATCCGGGCGACCCGCCACGCGAATACCCGCGTGCTGGTCGGCCGGGTGCCGGAAAAGTTCAAGGACGCGAACGATTGGATCCGCGACGGAAAGCCGGAGCCGAAGATGGTCCGGCGGCGGCTGGTCGAAGCTGCCCGGAGCCCATTGATGGCGACAGCGAAGACTCTCGATGAGCTGGCAGGGCGAGCGGGGAAGAACGACCCTGACGCTCTGATCGGCCATGAACGGCGCTGGCTCGGTCGCGGCACGAGCATGATTTTCACCGGCCCGAGCGGCATCGGGAAATCGACTCTCATTACCTCGATGGCGGCGCATTGGGCGGCGGGCGCGCCATGGCACGGGATCAAGCCCAAGCGGGCGCTGAAAGTGCTGGTGATCCAGGCGGAGAACGACGAGGGCGATCTTACTGAGATGGGTGCCGCGGCGCTGGAGACGCTCGCCGGGTATTTTGCTCCGGCCGAGATCGAGAACGCGAAATCGAACCTGACGTTCATCCACCAAGCCGAGCTGACCGGCGAGCGGTTCGCAATCTGGCTGGAGGAGATTGTTCGGGAGTCCGGGTGCGACGTGGTGTTCATCGACCCGCTGCTTTCCTACGCCGGAGGCGACATTTCGAAGCAGGAAGTCGCGTCGCAGTTCTTCCGGGGTGCCTGCCAGCCGATCCTCAGGAAAACCGGCGTGGTCATGATCTTCGTCCATCACACCGGCAAGACATCGAGCGATACCCGGTCCCGCGCGAACTGGGTCCAGTCCGATTTCCAGTACATCGGGATGGGATCGTCCGAGCTTTCCAACTGGCCGCGTGCTACGGCGTGCATCCTGCCAGTCCCGCCTCACAAAGGAGTCTTCCGGTTCATGCTGACGAAGCGCGGAAACAGGGCCGGCATGACATCCAAGTTCTCTTCATTGCCCGTGGATGAGATCTTTCTCGCGCACTCTGCGGTTGGCCTGGGATGGTGCGAGGTTGAGAAGCCCGAAGCGGAGCCGGCGAAGTCCGGCGGGCGGAAGCGAACACTGACCGATGACGACGTGTTGAAAGCCATCGGCCATCCGTCGGCGATGGTCGCCAAGGACCGACTCGTTGCCGAGTTGATGAGCACCTTCAGCGTCAGCGACAGAACCGTCAGGAACATCCTCAACAATCTTTCTCAGAAGGGCCTGATCGAGATCGCGAAATCCGAACCCCGACCCGGCGGCGGTCCGCCGGTCCATTACCTCCGCTGCTTGCCGTCATGACCACCCGGAAGAAACACCCGGAATTGTTTCCATGTGGAAAGTTTCCACGCGGCAAAGCACCTGGAAGAAACCCCGCCCCTAAAGGGGAGCGGGGAGTTTCTTCCTGGTGCCTGCCTTTGCCTGCCCCGATTTTTCCGAATGCCCTCCCGGGCCAACAACCATGAGTTCGATCAAACGTCACAAGCCGGATCAATACCGCCGGACCCAAGAAGCGATTCGGGTCGCCCGCATCCAAAGGAAGGTCGAAATCAAGCTCGAAACTGCCGTTGAGGTTTTCGCCGCTGAGGCTCGCCGGCAGGGTCGCTCATTGCGGATGCGGATGGACTCCGCCCGCCCGCGGACTTCTGCCAGATCGAAAGCGGTCCGCTCAGTGTCGTCCCTCGTCGTCGAGACGGCTGCGATCATCGGTCGTCGCCTGGTTGTGACCTTCAGCCACGTTCACGCACCGCCCCCGTCGCTGTCCCCGCCGCCGACTCCCGGGCCGGCGCGGCATCGGGTGTTCGAGTTCCCGCCGGCGATCTCCTCGCGATGGTGCGAAGTGACGGGCCGCTACATCGAGGGCGCGACGGCTGTTGAACGCGAGTTCCTGCGCCGGCGTGACGGTGCTATTGAATGGTCTGGCCGATGCGCCCCGGGCGCTCTTCCGCGCCTTGCCGACCACGGGCTGGCGGCGGGCGATTACACGGACCCGATGGGGCTTCAGCGTGGATCGACCGTTGAATGGCGAGTGACCCACCACCATGAATGCGGGCTGTTAGAATCGAAGGAATGCAACTGCGGCATGGCGGTTGATTTCCGGATTGGAGCGCAGGTCTTCAGGGTCGAACGTGCCGGCAGTTTCGGGCCGATCATCGAGCCCCCGATCCGACGGAGCGACGTTGAATTCTTCCGCGACCGCATCCCCCGCGGAAGCGATCAGAAAGGGTTCCCGGGTGACTTCCGGCGCGACCGGTCCGGGCGGCTTCAGGTGCCGACTCGCGGCTATGTCGAGTTCGGCGGCGGACTGATTTCATTCGAGGCGACGAACGTCACCCGGTTTCAAGAATCTCATCCTCCCGCCGACGATGAATGAGAATATCACTGCCGACGAAATCCGTCGCGCCATCGCCTCGAATCCGGTGGTTCCAGCGCTGTTTTCGAAGATCACACCCGAAGTTGTCGCTGCGAAGATCGCATGCCTGCCAGCGGAGGCGCAGGCCGGCATTCGCCGCGATTTGCTCACGCCGGGCAAGGTCCGGCGGACGCTTCGAATCACCCCGAGAAGAACGAAACGATGAGCGAATCCATCACACCGGCTCCGCGTGAGATCTCGGAGGCCCTTGAATCCGAGCTTGCGCCGGCACTGATCGCCCGAGCCATCGCGGGTGCGCTGACGGCTGATGCAGTGACGAAAAGCGGTGCACGGATTCCCGACCATCGCACCCGCCTCGCTGCGGCCGAACTTGCTTTGAACTACCTCGTCGGCCGACCGGCCCAGAGAACCGAAACCCTCAACATCAACGTCGATGCGCAGCCTGGCATTGACCTGGTCGAGCGTCTTCGATCTTCGCCCGCACTTCGCGAACAGTTGCGGAAGCATCTTACTGAGGCGGATCCGACGGTGGATTCAGGATCGTAGGCATCCCGCGGACGATTCCGGGCGGATCTACTCGACCGGCGGAGGCAGTGGAGTTGACCTTGGTGCCAGCAGGCCGAATTCCGTCCGGCGGGATGCCAACCGGATGCGAATCGACCGCACTTCGTGCCAATCAAAGCGAAGAGCGGCTTCATTTTGAAGCTCTGATCGACTTTTCAATTGAGCCGTCGGCGAATCAGCGGTGTTGGTCTCGGGCGAATCTTGTCGCAGCTACTCCGCCGCCTTCCTCCGGCCATTGAAGAACATCAGGTGCGCCACGAGAGGAAGTGAGAGCAAGGGAACGCCGGCGATAGCAGCGAGCCAAATTGGATACCCGGCATTCAGTGCCCGTGATCCAAGCGCACCCGAATAGACTCCCGCCAGAATGGGAAGGAGGCCACTCAGCCCGGAGTCCGAACTGATGAGCGCCGCGACGCCGACAATCCCGATGAACCAGATCCAGATTCCTCGACGGGTCAATCCGCTTCCGGACGTCCAAAACCCCACGACCGCCGCTAGCGGGTTCAACACAAGGGCGAACAGCAGATGGTCTCGATCTGTCTGTTGGGCGGCTTGTATTTCGTTTCGAGTTGAGTCTCGGAAAACATTCAGATCCTGAACCATCGGATCGCTCTCGGTGGCAACATTCTCGGCCGCCGCCCGTTCACCTGCGAGCCTTTGCTCGACCACAACCATCCACGCATACCGCATCGGCTTCTCAGGATCTTCGAAGAGATCTCGGTCGTATTCTTTTGCCCATTCGTCCAGTTCGAACATCCGCTTCCGAAACGGCCCGTCATTCATCGCCTCCGGCCAAAGCTGGCCCACCTGCCGCCACGCTGCATCCTTCGCCTGATACCACTCGTCGCTCTTGTATTCGATGGCACCTGCCACGGAAATCAAGGCGGCCCCTGCCAGTGACATGATTGCTAGGGTCGATTTGAAGGAGCTGATTACCGGCCCGGTCATGGGCCATATATGGCCATCCAGCGCCATCGCCTCAAGGCCATAAATGGTCAGGCGTGAAGCCGGACCCGGACCGAAAGACTGTCGAACGAATCTGCCGTGCGCTCCGAAGTGCCCGGATGGCGCAAGGAATCTCCCAGCAGAGGCTCGCCGAAATGGCGGGAATCAGCCGGACTGGGCTCCGGCACATCGAATCCTTGGAAACGAGCCCGACCCTCTATGGGCTTCTGAAGCTGGCGCGGGCGCTCGGCCTTGACCTTTCAAAACTTCTTAAGGTGCCATAAAAGTGCCAAGTGTGATCCGCATAATCTGGAACGGCAGATCGCACTTATTGAATGCCGGCTGGCTGAGAAGCAGGAAAAGACTTTCCGGAGACGAGAATCTTTCAGCTTTCAGCTTCGGAGCTGGTGATCGTCCAGATTCGCTTTAGCGGCAACTCGGAGCGCAAGTCGTCATCCAGTTTGTCGTAGTGGGCGAGAAGGTTCTGGATCAGGTCATTGCGGTTCCAGAGGCGGACGCGAAAGAACTGGATGGAGCGCTCCTTCTCGGCAGATTGCTTGAAGCCTCCCCAACTGACCAGCAGCCCGTGATCAGCTCGGACGTTGTTCATCGTGCCGACCAGCCGGTCCATCACTTCTTGTTCGATGGGCGAATCCGTCGATTTCACCTGCACGCAGATCCGCGGATGCCCAAAGCCGAGCGGGCCGGGGGCGGCGAGCAGATCGACGCCTTTGTCGGGTCCCGGCGGCGGTTGGTGAACGGTGTAGCCCTGAGCCTCAAGGATCGCCTTCACCAGCGTCGCGAGGCCGTGGCCTTTGAACTTGGCGAGGATCAGGCGCGAGATCTGGTCCATCGCCGTCTGCTCGATGTCGACTGGTGTGGTGGTCTCATCGTCCGCGACCACGTCGCCGGATCCGTTGCCAAGGGTCGCCTTCGAGTGGGCGGGGACCTTCCAATCGGCCGCGGCCATTTCCTTGATCCGTTCCTCGGCGTTGTTGCGCTGGATCCGGCAGACGGTGAGGAAGGCCCCGAGCGAGTAGAGGATGTCCTGATCGAAGCGGTCGCGCGGGATGTCCTGAGCGAACCACTCGACGGCCCGCGAATGCTGGAAGCGGTCCTCGGCCTTTGCGTCAAACTGGTAGGGGCCGGTGACCTTCCCGAGGTGGATGGTCGGGTTGAATTTGCTAGGCATCGCGACCCAATCGCCGGGCTGCATCTTCTGGGAGAATTGGAAGCCTTGGCGAGCGTTGTTCTGAACCTTGCCCTTCTTGGCGTCCGGGTAGGTGTCACCGAAGACCTTGTAGAAGGCATCTAGATCGGAAAGCGCGCCGAGGTCGGTCAGCAGTCCGCTCCAACTGAAGTAGATGCGCTTCTCGGTGAGGAAACGCGATTCGTATTCGCCGGACGAGCCGGAGCGCATGAGCCAGAGGGACATGATGTCAGAGGGTTGGTTTCGGAGTGGATCAATCGCCCGGTGTCTTCCGCCGGTAGGCTTGTTGCTCGTGGTTGGGAGTGTGCGGGAAACGCCGCTCCAAGGCCCCTTGGTTGAACAGCGGTGTAAGAAACCGGTCCCGTATCCCTTTGGGCCTGATTCCCAACAATTTTGCAAACTGCTCGGTGGTCAGGAAGCGAGAGTCGCAAAGCCGTAGGATCATCTGGGCCGTCACCTCAGGTGGCGTTCGTTTCCGCCGGCGGACCTCTTCGGCGTCCGCCATGAGCTTACTCCACTCTTCGCCGCTCTCCTCCACCAGGTGGAAATGGGGCTCGTCGTGGGCATTCAGAGCGCCCTTATGGGGTGACCTCGGGCCGCTATCGGGTGACCTCGGGCCGCTATCGGGTGAGCTGGACTCCGGCAAAAAAGGATCTGCCGGTGGCGCGGCTACCATCGCAAGGTCGGGTGAGCTACCACCCCGGACGCGATAGGTGGTGGCTCTTCCCAAGCCGTCGGGCACGAGAAATCCCTGGTCCACCAGCTTCCGGAGCATCTTGGTGATGTCGTGAGGGTGGTCCCGGCAAACTTCCTGCAAGCGCCGGTTGCTCACAAAGCCTTCCACTTGTGCGGTGACCACGGCGAGCCTTTCCGTCTCAGGGAGCCCGTTGAAGCTACGTCCAAAATGGTCTTGGAGCGCGCGGATCGTTTCCGCCGGCAGCAGGCTGACCGTCCGCAGCCTCATCAGCGTGGCAGGCGGACTTCCGTCCTCCCAAAGCTCCGGCCGGCGGAAGGAAAGGTCGTCCCAGTTCTTGACGATCCGCGGAATTCCCGATCCTGCCTGTTCGCCGAGGCCGATCAGGCTGAACATGCGCTGGAGTGTCCGGTTCCGGCAGTCGCTCTTGCCACCCTGCATGGCGTCCGCGATGGGAATGCGCATGTTGCCGGGATTCCTGAATCCGAAATAGTCCGGAGCCTTTACCACCATGACCGAAGCCCGCTCGGTGTAGTCCGCATGGACCAGAGCGTTGACCAAGGCCTCGCGCAGGGACTTGTGGAGCGGCGTGTCGTCCTTCCGTTGGTCCTTGGAAATCGCGAGCGGCACCTTGAGATCCTGGAAGAGACGGCCGATGACACGCCGATAGAAGTCGTAGAGGTTGCCGCTCCATGTCCCGTCCGGAGTCAGGCGATCCACCCATTCGGTTTTGGATCCGCTGACCGGGAGCTCCCGGTAATCGAGGAAGTAGTGGGGGCATGCTTCGCGGATCGCTGCATCGCTGCCGAACATCAGCAAGCCGGCGACCGTGAGCCCTTCCTCTCCCGTCTCCCGGTTGCGGCCCCAAGCACCCACCGAGCGGAGGAACTCGCGCGGATTCTGGCTGTTGAAGGGATGATCCGGCTTCAAACCCGCCAACCGTTGGCGGTAGGCTGTGATCGTGTCGCTCACCAGGTCTTCGAAGCCAAAGTGCGGCAAGATCCGCGTGTCGCGGGATTCCTCCACCCGCTCCGCCACCATGCGCTCCACTTCTTCCCGCCCGCACTGGTAGTCGCCGCTGCGGTTCCGTTTGTAGCTCCCGGCAAACATGTCGCTGCCGATGAAGACCGGGCGTTGGATCCTCGTCGCCCGGGGGACTTCCACGATCAACACCGATCTGCCGCCGGGCAGCGGATGCCGCCGGACGTGATGGGCTTGAAGCAGATTGTGGCTGACCTTCTTCCGGTTGTTGAGCTGGTTCCACAAATCCGTTTCGACCCGCTCAACCTCGGCGATCCCGATGGCCCTGAACTCCTGCGGACTGACCTCCTTCAGACCCAGAAAGACCGTGCCCCCTTGGCTATTCGCGAATGCCGAGTAGGTCTCCCAAAACGATTGCGGCAGCTCGCCGCGGCCGTCGCGACCCTGCGCGAGCTTGGCCTCGATCTCAAGCGTCTCGGTGAAATCGTCGGGGAGGAAAATCGCGTCGCTCATGGGCTCTTTATCGTATCGGCTCTTCTGTTCCACCGGGAAGCATCACTCGGGAGCCGCCGCGTATTTGATCTGCGTCAACCGGCAGCGGTCGTGAGCGTCGCAAAGGTCGATTCCCCGGTCGATGTCCAAGTAGCGGCTGTCGGCACCGAGATAGCGGGGGTGCGGGAGGTCGGCTTTTCCGGCGCGGTAGTCCACGAGGATTTCGAAATCCACTTCATGCCGTAGATCGCATAGATCCCGATCAAGACTCACCCGACCGTTTGGCAAGGTGATCAGTTCAAGCCTTCGGAGCTTGGCCGCGTGATCCCGGAGATAGCGAACCAGCCTTTTCAGATTCACGGGCTGGTCGTTGTTGTAATACTCTCCCAGAGCGTAGTCGTAGACCCGGATGTTCTCGGCGTGGCGCACCAGTTTTCGAAAGCATTCGTTCGCCACCTGCTCGTAGTTTCTCGTCCCCTGCGCGAAAGTAAGGCCGCTTGAGAGCTGCGACCTGAGCCTGCTCATGTCGGTATCGTGTGCTTTCGCCAAACTCGACTTGATCACCCTTCCACCGATGACCTCGGAATCTCCGGGGCTGAGGATCAGATCGAGTTCCGACACTTCAGCATGGGCGCGGGCAAAGTCCGCGAGCGTCACTGTCGGATCCTCGTCGCCTTCCACGAGCATCAGCGGGCTGTTCCGCTTCATCCAGATCAGAAGGTCACCGATCAACTTTCGTTCGTGTTGATACTTGACCGGAATCGCTTTCACCCGTTCGCCCAGCTCGCTCTCTAATCTCCATGCATCGGTTTCAGCCAGGATCACATCACGGCGAAACCCTTGAAGCAGTTCAATCAGGCGCCCGAGACCCATTTCACCGGCTGCAGCGGCATCGTCGATCGTCGCAGGGTCGAGGAAGACGTAGTGAAACATGGTCAAAACTCCTCGTTGAATCGCTCCTCGAAGAACCCGTTCGGCCAGTTGTCGATGAAGCGGCCTTGGTCGTTCACGCGCAATTCACGGACGACGGAGCCTTCCTCGCCCGGCTCGACGTAGAGGACGGCAATGTCGGCAGGCGTGATCGGCAACTTGCCTTCAGGGAGCTTGCCCCGGGTCGTCTCCCGGATCCGCCGCAGCAGGCGCAGGATCAGGTGCTCGCTGTGGGTTTCGAGGAGGAAGGTGTTCTTGTTCTCGCCGAGGGCGGACTCGATGAAGACGTCGCCCAACTCGGCTTGGAGCGCGGGGTGAATGTGGATCTCGGGTTGCTCGATGGCGATGAGCTTGCCGGTGGTGGCGTAGCTTTCGACGAGAACAGGAAGCACTTGGGAGATTCCAACGCCCACATCCCTGAGGCTCACTTGGATCCCTGCCCGCTTGTCGAACAGCGCTATTTCGAAGGTGGCTCCCGGAGCGGTGCGAGATTCGATTTCCTGATAGATGCGAAGCGCTTCCGCTTCACCGTCCCAGTCTCTGACCGGCTTTTGAAAAGCTTCGTAGGGATCGTCTTCGAGTTCGTCATACCAATCGTTAGCCCCTTCCTCGAACTCCGTCCGCTTCCGATGAACGAGATCTTCCATCGACTTCAGCAAGGTGTCCCTGAGCGTCTGGAGCGAAACCCTTGAGTCGGTCCTGAACTCGTAGTGCGATCTGAGGAAATCGGAAGCGAGCCAGTCATTAACGCGCTGGCGAACTTTCTGATTGGTTCTGAGCGTCTTCCAAGGCGTCTCACGATGTTCGCTGCCTTCGCTGCCGACACGCTCGGGCAAATCCCGGAGAGGCGGAATGTAGGCGAGCTCACCCAAGCTTGAGGTCGCCGCAGAAAGCACTGCTCCGATCAGGGAAGAGAAATGTTCGACCCGGCCCAAGACTACTTCGGGTGAGGCGATTGGTGGCGATCCGAGACGATCGGTTGCCAATGAATCGGGTGGTGTCCATTTCGCGGTGAACTGGTCATCGAAGCGAATCCGGTTCGGAATCGTGGAATCCGACGGTGTCAGGAACAGCAAGCCTTGGTTCACCATCGCCTCTAACCACAGAGCCGCGCTTGGTGAGTCCATTGGGTCCGGATCGGAGGGATCCGAAAAGAGCGAGTCCGCGTAACGTGTTGGCCGATCGATAAAGTCGACGTCGAGGATGGTAATCATCAACGGCCCGGGCAGCTTTGCGGTGGCGCGGAGGACTTCGGCCCCGTCAACCGATATGCTGATCGTATGGATGTAAGGCGCGGAATCCCCGCGGAAAAATCGGAATTGAAGGTCCTTGAGGAGCTTCTCGCGCAACTGGCCGAGCATGAAGTCGTCCATGGACTGGCCGTAAATCAGCTTGTCGATTTCTTGGTCGACATCGGGACCCGAGGACTGGTCTGCATCATCAGATCCCGCTTGCGCCTTCCTTTTCGATTCGCGATCGGCGCGTGCTTTCTCCACAGCGGACTCTACGTAGGCTTCAAGCTGCGCCTGATTGGTGATGACCGCGCAGGTCAACTCGTAGGTCACTTCCGACTTGATGCCGAATGGAACGGCCAAGAGCCGAGGCAGTTGAGCGGCTGCAATCGAAACCTTTGAACGGATCCGGTTGGCGGGATCATTCCTGTGGGTGAATTGCCGGAATCCCCCGAGATCGACCTCGCCCCCAGCTGCGAGAGGGCGGCGCACGTCGAGTTCGCCGGTCTTGCTGACGGAGGACATCCAAAGGAGCGAGTGGAGAACGGACGACTTGCCGGCGGAGTTCGGCCCGAACAACAAGGTGATCGGTTTGAGAGGAATCACCTGGGCTGCGCTCCCAAAGGCTTTGAAGTTCGAAATCTCGATGGAATGGAGTTTCATCAGGTCAGCGGGCTTGGTGCTCCATTTCCTGGAGCAGTTCCTGCGCGTGGGCTTCGCGCCACTTGGCGGTCAGGCTGCCGTCGAAGGCGCGGTGGAGGAGGGTTTGGAAGAGGGTTCCGAGAGTGGCGGCGGAAGTTGCTTGAGAAACCGAGCTGCCGTTGAGCGAGGAAATGGCGTCTACGAATCTTTCCTGGATTCCGAGAGGAGGAATCACGACGGGGAATGCTGAGAGCTGGGTCTTGTTGATCGAGGCGATTCCCGTGGTCTTCTTCGCGACACTCAGAAAGTAGGCCTTGCCGTATTCACTTCCGGTGAGAGCGGCAAGAAAGGTGGGGAGGATCTTTGGCGAAGTAACCCGCACTCTGAATACGTGGTTCTGGTGAATGCACTCGTTCATTTCGCTGGTCCAAAGAGCACCACGCCCGAGTTTGTCGGGGTCGCCTCCTTCGGTGAGAACCAAATCGTTGCGCATAAGACGAAAGCGTTCGATCTCGGCTTCGGAAGCCTCGATCCGCTTGACGTTGTCCAAACGCAAATGGCCATCCTGAACGTTGGCGACGCTGAGATAGGCGATCTCCCGCAAAGAGGTCTCACTGGTGCGGCGGCCTTTGGTAATGCCGGAAACAATCTCGGCGACCTGCCCCAATTCGAGTGTCTCCCAGTGTTTCGGGTTTCGGCGGAGATCGCCAAATGCGTCGTAGAAAAGCGCGGGGGCAATCTTGCGGGAGATCTCGTCGGCCTGGCGGCGTTGCTGGCGGAGGGCGTCGGCTTGGTCGAGGATTTCGACGATGCGGTGTTGTTCGGGGAGGGGCGGGAGCGGGATCATCAACCGCATTGAATCTGTTACTTTAACAAACGGTTGGGCTGCCCCTCCTCGCACCCAGAAATCCGAATTATTCACGAAGCGCCAAAGGTAGCTTAAATCGATCGCCTGAGATTTCTTGAAGATGATGTGTGTGTTGGCGATCGCGGTCCACTTTCCTTTGGCTAAGAAGCACTTTCCGCACTTGGCGCCGACCGCGGAAATAATGATCGCTTCTGAATCATACGCATATTCTTCCAGCCAAACATCTGGCCCAGAGGCGCTATATCCTTGGTAAAGCCCTTCGGATTCCTCAGCTGAGAGCTTTCCTTTGATCAGCTTCGAGTTTCCGGACCTGGAACTAACCAGCTCACCTAGGGCGACGGATCGCCATTCATTGGGTAGAGTCGAAGCAGAGAAAGTCACAGCTTTGATTTCAGATGGTTCAGGTCCGCGATGATGCCGGTTTCGAGATTGATGAGTTGGTCAATAAGCTGGAGCGGATCCTCGGGGTTGGCGGCCGCGGGGAGGACCGGCTTGTAAGCGGCGGCGGAGAGGGAGTAGTCGGAATCCGCGATCTTCGCCACGGTGGCCCACCAACAGGCCGGTTCGGTGGCGTCGGCGGGGAGCAGGGTGTTCGCCTGCGGGCCGGGCGGGGATTGAAAGTCGGTGGACTTGAAGGTCGCCCAGGCGTCGAGGAGGGCGGGAATGCCGTTTTCGTTCGGAGTCTCGACGCGGCCTCCGCCGGAGACTTTGTCGGGGTCGTAGCCGTCGTTCTTGATGTCGTAGAACCAGATTGGCTTCCGCAAATTCATGCGATTCAGGGCGACAGTCTTAGCGTGCTCTAGCGGCTTCGAAAACACGAGGACGGAGGTCTTCACGCCGGCGTAGGGCTTGAAGACGCCAGCGGGGAGGGAGATGACGGCGTGGAGGTCGAAGTCTTCGACGAGCTTCTTGCGCAGCTCGATGTGGGAGCCGGTGGAGCCGAAGAGCAGGCCCTCCGGGACGACGACGGCGCAGCGTCCGCCGGGGGCGAGGGCGTCCATCATGATGGCGAGGAAGAGCAGCTCGCTCTTCTTCGAGTTCGTGGGGAGGTCGGAGCGGATGGAGTCCTTCGGCAGCAGGCCGGCGAAGGGCGGGTTGGCGAGGATGACCTTGTACTTGCGGCTCTTGTCGTCCTCGGTCAGGCCGCCGGTTTCGGAGAGGGCGTTGGCGCGGCGGATGCGGGCCTTGGGGACGCCGTGGAGGACCAGGTTCATGAGGGCCACGCGGACCATCTGGCCGGAGACATCGTGGCCGTAGAGGGAGGCTTCGAGCTTCCGCCAATCGTCCTTCGCCAGCCGGTCGCCGATGCCGCGGCGGTAGGTCTGGAGGCGCGGGAATTTTTCCAGCGCGGCCTCGACCGTGGAGCAGCCCTGGCGTTCCTCCCAGCCTTCGCCGTAGATCGGGACGAGGCGGGTGGTGGTGGAGTATTTGGCGAGGATGTGGTCGAGCGCCTCGACCAGGAAGCCGCCGGTGCCGCAGGCGGGGTCGTAGATGGAGTCGCCGATGTCGGGATCGACGAGCTGGACCATGAACTGGCGGAGCTGGCGCGGGGTGCGGAACTGGCCGAGGTCGGACTTGGCCTGGTTCTGGAGCTTGAGGAGCTGGTATTCGAAGATATCGCCCTTCACGTCCGGCCCGAGCTTGGCGAACTGGAAGGTGTCGAGGATGTCGACGACTTCCTTGAAGACGTGCGGGTCCTCGAACTGGAAGCGGGCGTCGGCGAAGAAGGTGGCGACGGAGGGGGCCTCGCGGACGAGGGAGGCCATGTAGGGGAAGACCTCGTCGCTGACGAAGTCGAGCAGCTCGCGGCCGGATTTGAAGCGCCACTCCGACCAGCGGTAGCGCTTCGCCTGGGCGGGGAAGAGCGTGGGGCGGTCGAGGGTGATGCCGAGCAGCTCGGCCTGGGTGTGCTGGTTCTCCGCCTCGTCGAGGAGCTTCAGGTAGAGCAGGTAGGAGAGCTGCTCGACGTAGGTGATGGGATTGGCCAGGCCGCCGGACCACATGGTGTCGGTGATCTTGTCGAGCTTCTGGCGAGTTTGTAAGTCCATGGATGATGTTAGATGCCGGCTGAAGCCGGCGCTCCGTGATTGAGGGATTTAATCAGGCGGTGGCGTCGAAGACGGCGGTGTTGAGGTCGGCGACGATGTAGACGATCTTCGGGCCGAAGAGTTCGCCGGCTTTCTCGGGGGCGTTGAAGTGGTCGAGCGGCGGCTGGAAGAGGTCGGCGACCTCGACCTTGCCGTTGGCGACGCCGCGGGCCTTGAGCATGGAAAGGAGGTCCGCTTGCTCGGTGTTGAATTGGTTCGCGACGAGCCAGGCGCGGAAGTTGTCGTCGATCTGTTCCTCGCGGGATTTCACGCGGGTCAGGCCGAGCGCGGCGCGGATGAAGTCGATGAGGGTGCCGGTGCGGGTGCGGTAGGCGTGGCGGAGGTTCTCTTCGTTGAAGTAGTTCTCGCTCTCGTTCAGGCGGCCGGTGAGGGCATCCTGCTCGGCGTCGTCGAGCGGCTCACCTGCCTTGATCTTTCGCACGATCGGATCGGCGGAGGCGTCGGCTTCGGTGATGACGCGTTCCCAGCGGGAGCGGTATTCATCTTTCTCGATCCGTGTGTCGAGCGGGCCGACTTCGACGTAGGTGACGCGTTCGCGCCAGCGGTCGTCGATGTCGAGCTCGACGAGTTCGCGTCCGCCGGAGCCCTTGGGGACGGCACCGCTGCCGCTGCCGACGCCCGAGCCGGTGAAGGGATGGTCGTCGGAGTCGCCGAAGTATTCGTGGTTCTTGAAGAAGTCGTAGATGACGAAGCCCTTCTTCCCGATGTGCGGGGCGGTGCGGGTGCCGCGGCCGCGCATCTGCTGGTAGAGGATGGGCGAGCGGACGCGGCGGCAGAGGACGAGGTGGAGGACTTCCCGGCAGTCGAAGCCGGTGTCGAGCATGCCGACCGAGACGGCGACGCGGGGGTAGGGCTCGCGCTTGAACTTGCGGATCATCGCGTCGGGATCGGCGATGTCGGAGGTGATGATCTCGGCGTAGTGGCCCTTCGCCTCGGGGTGGAGGTCGTTGAGGATCTTCGCGAGGCGGGTGGCGTGGTTCTTCGTGATGGCGAAAACGATGGCCTTTCCGGGGGCATCGCTGTCCTTGAGGCCGGGGGCGAGTTCGCGGAAGTTCTCGTGGGCCAGGCGGTCGAACTCGCGCATCATGAGTTCGTTGGTCTCCGCATTCGTCCATTCGCGCTCGAAGGCGGCGGGGTCGTATTCCTCGCCATCGGCCTCGAAGGGATCGGCCAGCAGCTCGGTGATGCCTTCGGCGAACTTGTAGGGGATGAGGTGGCCGTCGGCGAAGGCCTGCTCGATGGGGTGGGAGAAGTCGGGCTGGTTCCCGTCGCAGTGGTAGAATTCGTAGGTATTCCGCTCGATGTAGCGGGCGGGGGTGGCGGTGAGGCCGATGTGGAAGGCGTCGAAGAATTCGAGGGCGGGCCGCCAGGCGCCGTAGATCGAGCGGTGGGCCTCGTCCGCGACCACGACATCGAAGTAGCCGCTGGTGAAGGATTCGTAGCGGCTCATCATCGTCTGGAGCAGGACGACGGTGATCTGCTTGTGCTGCGGGGCGGTGCCGGCTTTGAGCCAGTAGCTGGAGTAGTCGGGAAGGAGGTCCTGGATGGCTTCGAGCGCCTGCTTGGCGAGTGACTCGCGATCGACGAGGAACAGCACGCGTTCGGCGTGGCCGGCCTGGAGCAGGCGCTTGACGTAAAGGACGACGAGGTCGGTCTTGCCGCAGCCGGTGGGCAGCTCGATGAGGAAGCGGCGTTTTCCGAGCAGGAGGGCCGAGTCGAGGGCCCGCATGCAGGCAAGCTGGTAGAGGCGGAGCAGGCGGACCTCGCCGGCGCGGAGGTAGTTGTCGGAGAGCGGAAGCGTGGCGAGGTCCTTGCGGTTCTTCCGCTGGTGGACGAGCCGCTCGAGATCGCGTTGGGAGAAGAAGGAAGCGACCGGACGGGCGTCGCCTTCCATGAAGTCCCAGAAGTAGATCACGTCGCCATTCGAGAGGAAGACAAAGGGGGCGAGAATGGCACGAGCGTATTGGAGCGCCTGCTGTTTGGATCGGTAGGGGTCGATGCCGTTCTTCTTGGCTTCGATGACGGCGAGCGGCCTGCCGTTGCTGTCGTACAGGACGTAATCGGCCTTTTTGGGGAATCGGAGGTCGGCTTCCGCGAGGCCGGTTTCAGGGGTCACGGGGACCTCGGTGCGGACCTGGCGCTTGTCCGACGGATCCCAACCGGCCTCCCGGAGGAGCTGGTCGATGTTGATCCGGGCGTCGGCTTCTGAGTCGTCAGGCATTCGTGGAGGGCGTCGAAACGTGTCTAGAGATTAGCGGGCGGCTTAGGAATTGCAATCTGATCGGTCGCATGCCACATGACTGGGCGGTCATGTTGAGTTCATTCGTCGGTCGGCGCGGGGTTTCCTTGGAGCGGTTTCAGACATTTTGCCTGATCGCCGAGGCGGGAAGCATCATGGCGGCGGCGAAGGGGGATCCGAACCGTCAGAGCCTTTACAGCCGGCAGATGAAGGAGCTGGAAGCGGCGCTGGGCCTTGAATTGCTCGACCGCTCGGAAGTGCCGTATAGGCTGACAGAGGTGGGGTGGCGGCTTGATAGTCTGGCGAGGGAATTCTTCTCAGGGACGGACCGTCTGCTCAACGTATCGAAGGGGAATGCGCCCCATCTGGCGATCGGAGCAGGAGAGAGCATCTTTCAGTGGCTGATTATTCCGCTACTCGGAGGACGACTGGGCGGGGCGGAATGGCGCTTGCAGTTCCGCAATATGACCTCGCGTGAAGCTATCGAAGGCGTTCGGAGCCGGAAAATTGATTTGGCTGTCGTGCCCGCCGAGGATGCGGCCGGGGACTTAGAATCGGTGAAGATTGCGAGCTACGGCATGGTCGCCGTTGCGAAATCAGGATTGTTCGGAAAGTCGAAATCTGCCAGATGGGCGGATCTGCGGGGCAGGCGTCTTGCGTTGCTCGAAGGGAGGGGACAACTGCGAGGGAAAATTGAAAGGCTTATAGATCCTGAGGGATCGACTCCTGAGATAGGGCTCGAGTGCACCTCGCATCCCCAAGTGATTGAGGCGTGCGCGGTGGGAGACTTTATTGGCTTGGTGCCAGAACTTGCGGTCGCTGCTTCAAAGGCCGCCGGGCTTGAGGTGGCAAAGATTGGGGAGCTTGCTGAAATCCGAATCGATCTGATTCTGGCTTGGAGTAGATCCGTTGCCGATGCTCGAAAGGAAGTTTCAACTCTAATAGGTTTGCTAACACGAAACTCCGGTGATTCCTCGGTCCAAGAATAGTGACTTCCCCCATTGGCTGTAGTCGTCGATTGAGCCGAGCGGGAACGAGGGTAGGGCCTACACCACATGCGGAAACCCCATGGACCTCCCGCCCGCGGCTGATAGTCTCCGGCCCATGACCTTCGACGAAGCCCTTTCCGCCCTCCCATGGCGCCGCCGCGTGGTCCTTCGCAAGATTGCCGAGGAGGGCGCGACCTTCCCCGAGGCCGCTGCGGCCGCAGGTATTGACCGCCGGGCCGTGACGTACTGGCGGGCGGATCCAGCATTTGACGCCCTCGTTCGCCAGGCGCGGGACCTCGGGGCGGAAAAGCGGGCTCGCCTCTTGTGGCTCCGGCACCCGTTCCGAGGGAAGCGGCCTCCGACCGGCAAGGGACATGGCGGGAAGCCGCGGTTCAGCTACGGGAGGTGAGCGGGAGAATCAGGACGGGGGACTTCCCCCAATATGGCCAGGTAGGGGGGGCACCCGCGTGATCCTGCGCGGGGGCATTGGGAAGCCCGACTCTGCGGCCAGTCACCGACTCCAAGAGGTCGCACCTTGACGTTCCAACCCGAAGGAAGCTGCCGACATGGGGGAGAGGGTTGCAGCTACCGACCGAATCTGATTCGGTGGGCAGCCGCTCAAGGCGGGCGCAAGCCGATGGGGGTCCGTTTGATTTCTGCCGGGAAACTGCCGGGGAGGATTTCCCGGACGCGAGGAGAAGCGAAGGCTTCCGGGATCACAACTCCCTCACTTAGAGGAAGATGGGCAGGGCTGGATTCGAACCAGCGAAGTCGTAAGACAGCAGATTTACAGTCTGCCCCGTTTGGCCGCTCCGGAACCTACCCTTTTTGTTCGGCGGGGGCGAAGAGGTAGGGGGAGGGGCGGGGTTTGGCAAGGGAAAATCCGGGGCTTTCCCGAGACTTTTCGGGAGGCCCGGTGCAGCCCTCACCAGAGCGTCCGGCCGCCGTTGACGATCAGGGTCTGGCCGGTGACGAAGGCCGCCTCGGCCGAGGCGAAGAAATTCACGGCATGGGCGACGTCGGCCGGCTTGCCCCAGCGGGCCATCGGCACGGTGGCGAGGTAGGCGGCCTTGTCGGATTCCGGGACCTCGTCGTGGCGCTCCACCGGGATCCAGCCGGGGGCCACGGTGTTCACCGTGATGCCGTGGGGGGCGAGCTCGTTGGCCATCGAGCGGCTCCAGCCGATCTGGCCGCCCTTGGCCGCGACGTAGGCGCTGAACTGCGGCATGCCGGCGTGGAAGACCTCGCTGGTGATGTTGATGATGCGGCCCTGACGCCGGGCTTTCATCGACGGCAGCAACCGCCGGGTGAGGAGATAAGGGCTTTTGACGAAGGCATCGAGCATCGACTGGTATTCCTCCCAGCGGTAGTCCTCGATCCACTTCATCGGTTGGAAAGGCGTGGCATTGGCGACCACGATGTCGACCGGTCCGAAGGCGGCCTCGATTTCCCCGGCCATCCGGTCGACCTCGGCCTCGGCCATCGCATCGCCGGCGACCAGCATGGCCTCCCCGCCGGCGGCGCGGATGGTGTCGACCACGGCCTGTCCCTGCTCGCGGCTCGCGTGGCAGTTCACGACCGTGCGGGCACCGGCGGCGGCGAGGGTTTCGGCGATGATCCGTCCGAGGCCGCGGCTGGATCCGGTGATCCAGGCGACGCGGCCGTCGAGGCGGAAGGGGAGGGTCGGGGCGGACATGTGGCCGGACGCCTTAACGGGTCGGCCGGGCAAGGCCAAGTCCAAGGTGCGCGGGCGGCGGGAATTCCATGCGCCTCATCCTCAGCGGGTGGCGGGCAGGTAGCGGTAGTAGACTTCCAGCATCAGGGCGGCGAGTGTGGTGCGGTAGTGGATGCCGCTGGGGCTGTCGCTGGTAAAGAGCGCGCCGACGGCGTGGACCTTGCCGCCGCCGCCGGGCTTCGGCCACGAGCCGTCGGGCGACTGGCGGGCGGTCAGGCTGTCGCGGAAGCGCGGCTGGTAGGCGTCCCATTCCTTGCCGCCGCGCTGGAACATCGCCTGGGCCAGGTAGTAGTGGGCGTAGAGGTCGCAATCGGGCCCGTCCCACTGGAAGGGCGAGTTTTCCAAGGCATGGCGGGCACCGCGGCGGACGGCGGGCGAGCTTTCGCGGCCGCCCATCTGGAGGCTCAGCATGCCGGCCCCGGTCAGGCTCGGGCGGGGGAGGTCGCCGGCCGGGGTGGTGCCGGTGTAGCCGAAGCTGCCGTCGGCGGCCTGGCGGGCTTCGACGTAGTCGAGCGAGCGCTTGAGGCAGCGGGTGAGGTTCTTGAAGTCGATCCCGGTGAGCTTGCATGCCTTCAGCGCCTGGATGTGCCAGGCGGTGATGGAGAGGTCGCCGCCGCGGCTACTAGATTCCTCGTAGTCGTAGTCCCAGCCGCCGGACTCGTGCTGGCGGTTGACGAGCATCTGGCCGGAGCGCTGGACGGTATCGGCGAGGTTGGGGATGTTCAGGCCGAGGGCGCGGCACATCGTGTGGGCCTCGGCGAGGGCGTAGGTGGCGATGGCCTGCTCGTAGGGCCAGTGGCGGCCGGCGGCGGGGTCGGGAAAGCGGCCGTCCTGTTTCGCGGCGCGGTCGATCAGGAAGACCATCGACCTCAGGCAGGAGTCGCCGAACTCCTCGCTGAGCGGGGTTTCGCAGCGGCCGAGGTAGGCGAGCAGCGCGAGGCCGGTCATCGCGGCGCGGTGGTCGTTGCCCCAGCCGCCGTCCGGGGCCTGGGTCTGCTTGAGGAAGCGCAGCGCGCGGGTCACGTGTTCCTCGATCTCCGGTGTGCCGCCGCCAGCTTCGAGCTGGGCCAGACGGTCCTCGGGCGTGCAGCGCTTGCGGAGGGAGGCGGGGATGGGCGTCCATTGGCCGGGGCCGTCGCCCTCCAGGCCGGTGTCGCCGAAATCATCGCCGCTTCCGGAGACGAAGCCGGGCGTGTCGGACGACACTTCGACTTGCGGGACCGAGAGCGGGGAGGGGGCCAGGCCCAGGATACTGGGCATCGCCCGGGCTTTCGGTGCGGCCGGATTGCGGAGGCTGGAGGTGACCTGCGGCCGTGGAAGATCATCGGGCGGGAGTTCCTCGGGATAGTTCACGGTGATGTCGGTCTGGCGGACCGTCATCGTGCTCAAGGCGACGAGGCTGAGGACGAGGGCGATGAAGGTGACGCCCAGAAGCGCGATGAAGATGCTGGCGGCGGTGGAGCGGCGGCGTTGCGCGTCGAGGGCGCGCTGCGCCACGGGGTCGAGGGAGGCGTGGAGGCTCATGGTATGCGGATCGGTGACAAGGGGACGGATGCCCGGACCGAGGGGTCCGGGGGTGATGAAGGCGGAGAGCCTTCCCGATTCGCGGAAACTCCGGAGGCCGCGCGTTTCCGCCGCCGCGATCTCCTTCAACGGCAGGAACGCGGGGCTGCGGAAGTTCTTGGGGAAATGATCGATTCCGGAGGATCGATCCCGTAGTTCCTCGTCCATGAGATCCAAGATCCTGCTCTTCATCCTCGCGCTGCTGATGCCCGCCGCCGCGGCGCAGAAGCCGAACATCCTCTTCCTGTTCGCCGACGACATGACTTGGAAGTCGATCCGGACGCTGGGCAAGGAGGACATCGACACGCCCAACCTCGACCGTCTGGCGGCACGCGGCACGACCTTCACCCATGCCTACAATCCGGGCGGCTGGCACGGCGCGATCTGCGTGGCGAGCCGCACGATGCTGATGACCGGCAAGCAGCTGTGGCGGGCGCGCGATGCGGAGAAGCGGCTGCAGGAGGACTTTGTCGCGAGGCAGCGCTTCTGGCCGCAGCGGATGGCGGCGCAGGGCTACCGCACCTGCTTCGCCGGCAAGTGGCACATCGAGGCGGACCACCGGAAGGTGTTCTCGCAGATCCGGACCTATCACCCCGGGGGCATGCCGAAGGACGGGCAGCGCGCCTATTTCCGGCCGGTGGAAGGGAAGCCGGATCCCTGGAACGCGGCCGATCCGGAAAGGGGCGGGTTCTGGGAAGGCGGCAAGCACTGGAGCGAGGTGATGGTGGAAGATTTCAACGCCTTCCTCGCCGACGCGGATCCGCGGCCGTGGTTCATGTATCTTTCCTTCAACGCGCCGCACGATCCCCGGCAGTCGCCGCAGGAATTCCTCGACCGCTATCCGCTCGACCGGGTCAAGGTGCCGGCCAACTTCCTGCCGCTCTACCCGCACCGCGAGGCGATGGGCGCCGCGAAGGGCTTGCGCGACGAGAACCTCGCGCCGTTCCCACGTACGAGATTCGCCGTACAAACCCACCGCCGCGAGTACTACGCCATCGTCTCCCACCTCGACGCGCAGATCGGGAAGATCCTCGACGGTCTGGAGAAGAGTCCCGCGGGAGCGAACACCTACATCTTCTTCACCGCGGACCACGGCCTGTCCTGCGGCGAGCACGGCCTGATGGGGAAGCAGAACCTTTACGATGCCAGCGTTCGCGTGCCCTTCCTCGTGGCGGGACCGGGAGTGCCGGCGGGCAAGAAGGCCGCGGCGCCGGTCTATCTGCAGGACGCGATGCCGACGGCCTTGAAACTGGCCGGCGCGGAGGTCGGGGACGACATCGACTTCCAGGACCTGCGCCCGCATTGGGAAGGAAAGGGGACGCCCCGCGACGCGGCGATCGGTGCCTACATGGACCGCCAGCGGATGATCGAGAAGGACGGCAAAAAGCTGATCCTCTACCCGAAGGCGAAAGTGGCGCGGGTCTTCGACCTCAAGGCGGATCCCGGCGAGATGAAGGATCTGGCCGGCACCCCCGAAGGGCGGGCGATCGCCAAGGAGCTTTTCCGCCGCCTGCTGGAGATCCAGAAGGAGAGCGGCGATCCGCTCGACCTGCGGACCAGCTTCCCGGAGCTGGCGGGGGCGGGCGAAAAATCGCGCTGATCCCCGGGATTTCTGATTTCCACCGCCGGGGGCGACCTCCTAGCGTGCCGGGCATGGCCATCGACCTCGCTCTCCTTTCCCGTGTCTGTGAAGCCCCCGGTGCCCCGGGATTCGAGAAACTGATCCGGGGGCTGGTGCTCACGGAACTCGAAGGCCTGGCCGACGAGGTCCGGGTCGACAACATGGGGAACGTGATCGCTTTGAAAAAGGGGCGCTCGTCCGCCAAGCGCTCGATGGCCGCCGCCCACATGGACGAGATCGGCTTCATTGTCACCCACGTCGACGACAAGGGCTTCATCCGCTTCAACCCGCTCGGCGGTTTCGATCCCAAGACGCTGACCTCCCAGCGCGTGATCGTCCACGGCAAGAAAGACCTGCTGGGCGTGATGGGTTCCAAGCCGACCCACATCATGCAGCCGGAAGACCGCAACAAGCCGGCCAAGATCACCGACTACTTCATCGACACCGGACTGCCGAAGAAGGAGGTCGTGAAATACGTCGAGGTCGGCAACCCGGTCACCCGCTGGAGCCCGCTGCTGGAGCTCGGCGAATGCGTGAACGTGAAGTCGCTCGACAACCGCGTCTGCGTCTTCCTGCTGATCGAGGCGCTCAAGGCGCTGAAGAAGTCGCGCAAGAAGCCGGCCTACGATTTCTACGCCGTCTTCACCGTGCAGGAGGAAGTCGGCCTGCGCGGCGCGAACGTGTCCGCCCTGGACATCAAGCCGGACTTCGGTTTCGGCCTCGACACCACCATCGCTTACGACGTGCCCGGCTCGACCCCGCAGGAGCGCTGCACCTCGCTCGGCGAAGGGGCGGGGATCAAGATCATGGATAGCTCGGTGATCTGCGATTACCGGATGGTCGCCTACATGAAGAAGACGGCGGACAAGTACAAGATCAAGTGGCAGCCGGAGATCCTGTCCGCCGGCGGCACCGACACCGCCGGCCTGCAGCGGATGGTGCCTGGCGGATCCATCGCCGGTGCCGTGTCCGTGCCGACGCGTCACATCCACCAGACCATCGAGACGGTGCACAAGAAGGACCTCCAGGCATCGATCGACCTGCTGGTGGCCTGCGTGTGCGACCTCGACAAGGGCGACTGGGCCTTCTGATCGCCCGCGGGTTTGACCGCGGCGGGGAGGAGGGCTTGAATCGATCACCGCATGAGATCCACCGCGTTGCTGTTCTTTGCCGGAACGCTGGCCTGCGCCGCATCGCCGCGGCTTGAATTCGCGCGCGGGGTGCTGGCGGAGCAGCGGGGCGACGCCGCGGCCGCGGCCGAGGCCTTCGAACGGGCGCGCGAGACCGATCCGGCCGCCTTCCCGCTGATGCTGCGGGTTGCCGGCCGCTTGCAGGAGGAGGGCGACCTCGCCGGGGCTTCGACCCTCCACCGCGAGTTCGCGGCGGCCCATCCGGAGCGGCTGGAGGCGCAGTTGAGTTATGTCGATTTCCTGCGCGATTCGTCGCCGGACGACGACTTCGCGGGAAAGATGGCGCTGGAGGTCCTCGAGAAGTCGGGCGAGCGCTTTCCCGGCGAACTCGAGGTCCAGCGGCGCTTGTTCCGTGTCTATGAGTCGCTGGAACAGCGCGCGAAGTCGCTCGGGGTCTTCGAGGCGGTGGCGGCCGGGCCGCCCGGGCATTCGCAAACCCTCGCGGCCGTCGAGATGGCCCGCACCTTGTTTCCCAAGGACGATCCGGAAGCCCGTGCCCGGGTCGACGACTTGTTCCGCAATGCCTGCCGCAGCGATCCCTCGAACCCGGTGCTCGCCCGGGCTGCCAGCGAGCATTTCCGCACCACGGCCCGGCTGCCGGAAGCGATCGACATCCTCGCCGCCCACACCGCCGCCGATCCGTCGTCGCTGCCCCTGCGGATCCGGGCGGGCATCCTGATGCTGGCCGCGGAACGGACGGAGGAAGGGGAGCGGGCGCTGCTCGACGTGCTGGCGATCGATCCCCGGCAATCCCTCGCCCACCAGTCGCTGGCCAAGCTTTACCGCAAGCTGGACCGCGTCGAGGAAGCCCGTCCGCACGCCGCCGAGGTGCTGAAGATCCGAGGTGGGGATCCTTCGGAGTTCGTCGTGCTGGCGGACGAGTTTCTCACCGCCGGCCTGCCCCGGGAGGCCCGGCTCCTGTTGGAGAAGGCGGTCTTTTTTCATCCTTCCGACCCCGAGCTCATGGTGAAGCTGGCGGTCGCCGCACGCCGCGATCCGGAATCGCGGGAAAAGGCGTCGCGGCTGTTCCGCGAAGCCGAGGCGATGTCGGGGACGGACGGCCCGGCGAAGGATCCGGAGTTCCTGCGCGAGTTCGCCGAGTCGCTGCTCGAAGGCGGCCAGACCGCGGCGGCGGAGGAGCGGCTGCGGCTGGCGATCCGGGCCTATCCGGCGGAGAAAAAGAAGGAAACCGCCGCGGCCCTGCGCCGCTTGGCGGGCATCTGGACCGCCGGAAAGCGCAACACCGAGGCCGCGGATGCCTTGATCCAGCGGGCGGACGCCCTCGATCCGCCCTAGGTGCTTAATGGGTTGCGGGATCCGGGGAGTCACGGTATAGAACCGCGCCCCAGCCAGCCCATGAAGCTTCCGAAGTCCCTCTTTTCCATCATCGCCAGCGTGCTCGCCCTCGTCCTCGCGAGTTGCGCCAACAAGGTTGTCCTGGGTCCGGATGGCAAGCCGGTCGATTCGCGGGGCCGCCCGAACAATCCCTTCCCGCCGGGAACCTACGAACACTTCAAGGCCGAGCCGGATTACCCGAAGACGATGAAGGTCTGGAAGAACGACCAGCTCCTTCCCTCCACCCACGAGGGCAATTCCCGCATCGTCATCTCCCTGCCGATCCAGCGCGGCTTCCTGATGAAGGGCGACGAGGTGGTGATCGACTACCCGATTTCCAGCGGCGTCCCGTCCCGCCCGACACCGCCGGGCAACTACAAGATCCTCGAGAAGATCGTCGACAAGTCGTCCAACGCCTACGGCAAGGTCTTCGATGCCGAAGGCAATCAGGTCGGCGGGGAAACGCCCAAGGATGTGCCGGAAGGCGGCAAGTTCGTCGGCGCGCCGATGCGCTACTGGATGCGCCTGACCTGGGACGGCATCGGCCATCACATCGGCCCCATTCCCCGCTCCCGCCGCGCCGCGTCCCACGCCTGCATCCGCGGTCCGAGTGCCGTGATGCCGATCGTTTACGGCAAGGTGAAGATCGGCACCCTGGTGTCGGTCGAGGAGTAAGATCTGAAAAGGAAGAACCCAGAGGCTCCTGCTTCCGTTCCGCGGGCTCCTTAAATTCTTAACTCCAAAGTCTGTTAATCAGATCGGCGATCTTGGGGAGGAAAAACGTGCCAATGAACCAAGATGGAATTGAAACAAATATGAATTTGGAGTAAAATTTCCATCGCTTTATAGCTGATTTTCCAGTGCCAAGTCCAAGCGTGATTTTTGGCGCAAACGATAAAAGCAAGCAAATAACGACACCAAAGAAAAAAGACCACCAAAACCAGGCTGGAATGGGCTCGGCATATTCGTTTGGAACAAGACGTGCTTCAAGGCAAAGAATTAATTCCAGGGCTCTAGTTTTTTCGGATTCGGATAATCCGTCTTTTAGAAGCTCGACTGCTTCTTTGCTGTATTTGGATCGCCCTTCTTGACTTGTATTCGAAAAAAACTGAAGCGAGATGAGAAACGATAGAAAAAGAAAAATCCAATGGAATCCATGTAAGTTTGTCCAAATGCGTTGCCACAAAGGCGCGCGCTTGGATTCGATCCAGCCCCGAATCACGGTGAATAGTTCCTTGGAGGCGGGAATGTTATCCGGGGCTACCTGGAGTCTTAATGAAGTTGCCGTGTGAGGAAGTTGAAGGTTGCAACTTACATCGGCGCACCTCATGGTTAATATAAATCCGGCCGGCGTATCATGTGCGCATTTGGGATCCCTGTTAGCGGAAGTAAATGAATCTACTTCGAGCCTGCGTTCATTTGAATAAAGTATCGTTAGCGATTTTGTGACTTCAAAACCGTACCTGCATTCGATGCGTTCCCTGAGCTCTTTCTTCAGTGTTTTCCTGTCCTTGTTTTCCCATTCGTGAAGTAATGAATATTCCGCGATTTCTATTTCTAGGGTCTCACGTATTTTCTCCTCCCGATAAGATTTCAGGCGCTGCCATTCCTCATCAATTAGGCGATCAAGCTCTTCTAAAGAATCGTATTCCAGTAGCCAAGGGCCCGAGCTTTGGTAGGTCGTTTTTTCGATTAAATCTGCCATGTTGATTGACGATTATTCTGCCAATCTGGGACTTTTTGCCAAGTGCCATTTTCGCGGCCTGCTGTTGACGCTAGGTTGATTGGCGGGTGAAGAGTCAGTGGCCGGCAAAGGTTCCGCGGTTTCGGGAAACACGCTTCGCCACTTTCGACTCGAACGAGGTAGGCGCAACACAGCTACGAAGGGAGCTAGCAGCAAAGCAGGTCTCTTTTAGAACGTTCAGCCACCGGTTTAGTAACAACGATTGGCAGAATATCGTGGGTCACGGCGGGTGGTTAAGAACGTCAAAAAGCCCCGGCCGCTCGTGCGGCCGGGGCTTTTTCGTGATCGGATCTTCAGGCGGGGAAACTCATTCCTCGTCCTCGATGAACTCGTTGTGCCCCTCCTTCTTCTGGCCCTTGAGGGTGTCGACCAGGGTAGCCACCTTGGCCAGATCCTTGGCGACGAAGGCGGCCTCCACTTCGCAGAGCGAAACGAAAAGCTTGCCCATCTGGGTGCGGTAGCTGGCGATCGCCTTGTCCTTGGCTTCACCGGCCGGCATCTTCTCGACCATCGCGGGCACCAAGGGGATCGCCTTGAGCACGGACTCCTGCGCCTCGCGGGCGGCCTTGGCGCCCTTGGCGGGATCGGTTTCGCGGCGGAAGGCCTTGTAGGCGTCGTCCATCGCTTCCATCTCCTTGGCCAGCGGGGTGTCGTCGGCACGGACGGGGGCGGGAACCATGCAGGCGGCGGCCAGCAACATCGCGGGGAAAATCAGTTTCTTCATACGCGCCGGGATACAGTCCCGGCTGGAGGCTCCTGTCAAGAAGGCGAAACGGGGAAGCCTCTGCGCTTTTCCCGCTTCCCGCCCCGCCGCGGCCTCGCGCAAACTCCGCCGCAGATGTCCGCACCGACGCTCACCCCGATGATGGCGCAGTACCAGGCGATGCGCCGCTCGCTGCCTGACGACGTGCTGCTGCTCTACCGCCTCGGCGATTTCTACGAGATGTTCTTCGAGGACGCGAAGACCGCCGCGCCCCTCCTCAACGTCGCCCTCACCCGACGCAACGCGGTGCCGATGTGCGGCGTCCCCTACCACGCCGCGGAAAACTACATCGCCAAACTGGTCAAGGCCGGCAAACGGGTCGCCATCGCCGAACAAACCAGCGAACCGAAGCCCGGCAAGATCGTCGAACGCGAGATCACCCGCATCATTTCCGCCGGGTCCATCCTTGAAACCCACCTGCTCGACGACCAGCGGCCGAATTACCTCGCCGCCGTCTTCCAGCTCGGCAAAACCCGCGGCCTCGCCTGCGTCGACCACTCGACCGGTGCCTTCACCGTCGCCGAGTTCGCCGATCCCGCGCAGCTCGACGACGAACTCGCGCGCCTCACCCCGTCCGAACTGCTGGTGTCCGACGAGCAGCTCGCCGTCTTCGGCGCCCTGCCCGCCGCGCAGCCTTACGATGGCTACGCCTTCCTGCCCGACCCCGCGCGGCAGTTGCTGTGCGACCACTTCGGCGTCCATTCGCTCGACGGCTTCGGCTGTGCGGATGCGCCCTCCGCCGTCGCCGCGGCTGGCGCGATCCTGCACTACCTGATCCACCAGCTCCGCCGCCCTTGCGATCACCTGCGCCCGCCGCGCACGCTCGACCAGCGCCGCCACGTCCTGATCGACGCCGCCTCGCAGCGGAACCTCGACCTGATCGACTCTCGCTCCGGGAAAAAGCACACGCTGCTCGGCGTGCTGGACCGCACCCGCACGCCGATGGGTGCCCGGCTGCTGCGCGACTGGATCCTCCACCCGCTGCGCGACCGCGACGCGCTGGCCGTCCGCCACGACTTCATCGCCGCCCTGCTCGCCCAGCCCTTCATCCTCTCGAAGTGCCGCGAATCCCTGCAAGGCATCCGCGACATCGAGCGCACCGTCGGCCGACTTTCGCAAGGTGCCGGCAACGCCCGCGACCTCCAGTCCCTCGGCAACTCCCTCGCCCACATCCCCGCCCTCCAGGAAGACCTCTCCTGCCTTGGTCCAATCAACAATCAACAATCAACAATCAGCAATCTCTCCGCCTTCCCCGACCTCGTCGAACTCCTCGAACGCTCCCTCGCCGACGAACCTCCGGCCAACCTCCGCGACGGCGGGATCATTCGCGACGGCCACTCGCCGGAGCTCGATGAACTCCGCTCGCTGTCCCGCGACGGCAAGTCGTGGATCGCGAAGCTCCAGGAAGACGAACGCCAGCGCACCGGCATCGACTCGCTGAAGGTGAAGTTCAACAACGTATTCGGCTACTTCATCGAGATCACCTCGTCGAAGCTCGCCAAGGTCCCCGACGACTACACCCGCAAGCAGACCATGGCCAACTGCGAGCGCTACATCACCCCGGCGCTCAAGGAAATGGAGAACAAGGTCCTCGGCGCGGAAGAGCGGGCCAAGCAGCTGGAGACGGAGCTCTTCCTTCAGCTCCGCCAGCAGGTCTGCACCCGCCTCGACGCCCTGCAACAGACCGCCGCGGCCATCGCCGAAATCGACGTCCTCTGCGGCCTCGCGGAAACCGCCCAGACCCACGGCCACGTCCGGCCGGAGCTCGACGACTCCCGTCACCTGGTCATCACCGACGGCCGCCATCCGGTGCTCGAGCAAACCCTGGTCGAGGAGAAATTCGTGCCGAACGACACGACCTTCGATCCCGCCGACTCGCTGCTCCAGATTCTCACCGGCCCGAACATGGCCGGCAAATCGACCTACATCCGCCAGGTCGCCCTGATCACCCTGATGGCCCAGACCGGTGCCTTCGTCCCTGCCGCCAGCGCGCGCATCGGCATGGTCGACCGCATCTTCTGCCGCGTCGGTGCCTCCGACGACCTGTCGCGCGGTCAATCGACCTTCATGGTCGAGATGAACGAGACCGCCCTCATTCTCAACCACGCCACCGACCGCTCGCTGGTCATCCTCGACGAGATCGGCCGCGGCACCGCGACCTTCGACGGCCTGTCGATCGCCTGGGCGGTGGCGGAGCACCTGCACGACGTCATCGGCTGCCGCACCCTCTTCGCGACCCACTACCACGAGTTGACCGACCTCGCCAACACCCGCCCCGCGGTGGCGAACTTCAACGTCGCCGTCCGCGAGTGGAACGAGGAGATCATCTTCCTCCGCAAGATCCTCCCCGGCGCGGCGGACAAGAGTTACGGCATCCAGGTCGCCCGGCTGGCCGGCTTGCCGAAACCGATCATCGACCGGGCCAAGGCGATCCTCTCGCACCTCGAGGTCAACTCGACCAAGCCCGACGCCAAGCAGAAGGGACCGAAGGCGAAGAACACCCGGCAGGACCCGATGCCGGAGGCGAATCCGCCGCAGATGGATTTGTTTGGAGACCTGTAGCCGATCCCCGCCGTCCGTTGGGCCGGCCATGAAGAGGGATGGCAAATGGCCCTGCGAACTGCTGCTGCTGCGATTGCGACAAAGTTCGAACGAAACGGGAGTCGGGGTGTCGCCATCCAGATAGGGTGGAAATGCTAATTAAAAGTTAAACGTAAACTGGTGTGGTCTTAATTAAATTCATTTACTCATGAATGCTTTTAATATTATAAGGACAAAGCCATGAGAAATACAATGATAGCGCTATTGTTAGCCGGCGGCACTGCGTTCGCCGGTCCCTCCTCCAAGGAAGTCATCCCGCCGGCCCCCGCGGAAGCCGGCCTCTGGGAATGGTTCGCCGGAGCCAGCGTCGGCTACCTCTTCGACTACGAGGAGGAAATGTACCACGGCCACATCGGCGTCGACACCCCGTGGAACTGGGGTGGCTGGCGTTCCGCGTTCTTCGTGGAAGTCGGCTATGCCGAGACTGAGAACAGCACGCTGATCAACGATCCGACCTTCATCAATCCCCAGGTGCTGGTGACGCCGCGCGGCAAGGGGCCCGGCCCCGGACCCGGTCCCGTCCTTGTTCCCTTCACTTCGGAGTTTTCGATGGTGCCGGTGACCCTGAACTTCAAGCTGGAGCGTGAGATCGCCAACAACCTGAACTTCTACTTCGGTGTCGGCGCCGGTGTGGCGTTCACCTCGTTCGACGGCTACGCCAATTTCGCGCGGGTGCCCGACCTCTACGTTTCGAACGATGACGAGGCCTTCTATGCACAGGCATTCACCGGCCTGAACTACGACGTGAGCGATTCGTTCGAGATCTACAGCGGTTTCCGCTGGATCTACATGGATGACAACAGCGTTGCCGGAGCGCCGGCTTCCGGGATCGCGACCTTCGACGACGACTTCCTCGGCGAACTCGGCGTCCGTTTCAACTTCTGAACCGGAATCCTTTACCCCCGGACGGCCGGCATTCTCGAGAGGGGATGCCGGTTTTTCGTGGCGGCGAGCCGAAGAGGGGGGCTCACTTCTCGCTCGCCGCGGCGTCGATGGCACGGAACGCCCGCCTGAGATCGGGCCCGGTGATGCAAAGCGGCGGCATCAGGACCACCGTGTTGCGGATCGGGCGAGTGAGCAGGCCGTGGTCGCGGGCGGCGAGGCAGATCGGCGCGGCGTCGCGGTCGAACTCGATGCCGGCGATGAAGCCGCATTGGCGGACGTCGATGATTGCCGGGCAGTCCGCTTTCAAGGCGGCCAGCAGTTCCGCCATCAAGGCGATCTTCGGCTGCAGGGATTCCAGCGTCCGCTCGTTCTCGAAAACGTCCAGGCTAGCCAGCGCCGCCGCGCAGCCGAGAGGATTCGCGGTGTAACTATGGCCGTAGTAGAAGGCGCGTTCGGGGCCGCCGAGGAAGGCATCGTAAACGCTTGAGGTCGTCAGCGTCGCGGCCATCGGCAGGTAGCCGCCGGTCAGGCCCTTGGCGAGGCAGAGGAAATCGGGAATCACGTCCTCGTGCTGGCAGGCGAACATCTTCCCGGTGCGGCCGAAGCCGGTCATGACCTCGTCGAGGATCAGGTGGATGCCGTGTTCATCGCACCAGGCGCGGAGTTCCCGCAGCATGCCGGCGGGCCAGGGGCGCATCTCGTTGACGCCCTGGATCAGCGGCTCGATGACCACCGCGGCGGTGCTTGCGACGACATCGTCGGGCAGCGCGCGCAGGGCATCGAGGTCCGCGACGAAATGCACCGGAAGGCCGTGCTTGCGGAAACGGTCGTGGAAGCGCGCGACGCCACCGAGCGAAGCCGCGCCCAGGGTGTCGCCGTGGTAGGCCTGGTCGAAGGCGATGAAGCCGGTGCGCTCCGGTTCGCCGGTCTGCTGGCGGAACTGGATGGCCATCTTCATCGCGCACTCGATGGCGGTGGAGCCGTCGTCGGAGAAGAACACGCGATCCAGCGTGCCGGCCGGGAATAAGGCGCAGAGGCGCTCCGACAGTTCGCTGGCGCGCGGATTGGCGAAGCCGAGGTAGGAGGTGTGGGCGACTTCGCCGAGCTGGCGAATGAGGGCGGCATTGAGGTGCGGATGGTTGTGGCCGTGGATGTTGGTCCAGATCGAGGAATTGCCGTCGAGGTACTTGCGGCCTTCGGAGTCCCGAAGCCACGCGCCCTCGCCGCGGACCAGCACCAGCGGCTCGCCCGCCGTCCACGCGTCCTGGGGCGTGAAGGGGTGCCAGCAGCGGGCCTTGTCGGCCTCGATCCAAGCTCGCGTGTCGTCGCGCATCGGGGGCATCTTTCCGAGGATGGGCCGGCTTGCAAACGAGGAAAGCACCCTACGCGATCAGGGAATACCGGAAACCCGCGCCTCGTGGGAGAGTCATCCCGTTGGCAGGCGGCGACGCCCCAACGGATTCGGTCTCCCTCTCCGCGGGCGATCGGCGACTCCCGGGACGGCGACCCCGGGTGATCCGCCGGTCGCCCGCTGTGCTTTCCGGCTGTAGCGGCGGTCTGCGACCGCCGGTGGCTGTAAAGGAAGCCACGGGAGAGGGGCTGTTCCATCGAAGCTCAAGCGGGCATCCAAGGTCGCCTCGTTTGCAAAGTGCGGCGGTCGTCCTTCTTCGCCAAGGCTACGAAGGGCAGGCAGACGCGCCGCTACAAAAAGAGGGGCTCAGGTCTTGAAATCCCGCAGGCGGAACGAGGTGTAGCCGATGAGGAAAAGCGTGGCATTCAGGCCGATCAGGAAGGCGTAGGACTCGAAGATCTTCGGCCAGGAGATCTGGTTCTCCATCAGGAACAGCCAGCAGCTCATCCGCCAGGTGACGAACCATTCCTCGTAGGGACGGAAGAAGGGGAAGTTCTGGAGGATCATGTCCACGAACAGCAGCGCCAGCGTGATGATGGTCGCGGCGGCCGGCTTGATCTTGAAGCAGGAGAACATGAAGGCCAGCGACGACAGGGTGATCATGCTGACGGCGATGCCCGCCGCGCCGAGCGTCAGGCGTACCGCCCCTTCGGTCCACGATGGGAAGACGGCGAACACTTTCATCTTCGGTTCGATCACGAAGAGCCCGCCTTCGAAGCCCATCGCCGCCACGGCCATCAGGTAGCCGGTCACGCCGACGAAGAAGACGAAGGTGAAGGTGTAGATCATGATCGAGGCATACTTGATCAGCAGCAGCCGCAGCCGGCTGACCGGCCGGGCCATGACCAGGCGCAGGTTGCCGTCCTCGGTCTCCTTCGCCACGATGTCTCCCGCGACCAGCGCGAAGAACACGGAGCCGAGCAGGAACATGCTCAGCATCATGATCATGAAGGTGATCGACAGCGAGCTGAAGTAGGTCGCGAACGAATAGCCGTTCCGCTCGATCAGATCGCGCATGTGTTCCTGGCCGCGTCCGAACTTGTAGACGGCGAGGATGAGGGCCTCCATCGCGACGAAGACGGCGTAGCCCATGTAGGAACGGGGCCGGGCGAAGAGCTTGCGGAGTTCGCCGCGGAGCTGGCGGAGGAAATTCATCGGGCGGCGGTGATTTCGAGGTAGAGGTCTTCCAGCGAGCGGCGCACCGGGGCGAAGGCGGAGACGCGGATGCCGCTGCCGACCAGGGCGGCCACGGTGAGCGCGGGGTCGGCATCGGCGGGCAGGGCGATGCGGCCGGGCGAAAGGATCCGCGCGCCGTTGAGTTCGAGGAAAGCGGCGGCTTTCTCCCAGGGATCGAGATCCACCTCGTAAACCGGCGCTTCCTCGCGGAGGTCCTTGAGGGCGCCTTCATGGACCAGCCGGCCCTGGCGGAGGATGGTCACGCGGTCGCACATCTGCTCGACCTCGGCGAGCAGGTGGGAGTTGAAAAGGACGGTCATCCCGCGGTCGGCACGCAGGCCGAGGATGAAGTCGCGGAACCACTTGATGCCTTCCGGGTCGAGGCCGTCGGTCGGTTCGTCGAGCAGCAGGACCTTGGGCTCCGGCAGCAAAGCCTGGGCGAGGGCGAGCCGCTGGCGCATGCCGTGGGAATAGGTGCGGACTTTGGAGTCGATGCGTTGGGTCAGGCCGACGCGTTCGACGATTTCCCGCGCGGCTTTCACTTCAAAGGGGCCCGAGTAGCTGGCGAGGATGCGGAGGTTCTCCCAGCCGCTGAGGTATTCGTAGAAGGCCGGGCTTTCGAAGATCGCGCCGACCTGGCGGAGGGCTCCGGCGTGGTCCTTCTGGACCGAAATGCCGCCGATCGTCGCGTCGCCCCGGTCCGGCGCGACCATCCCGAGGATGATGCCGAGCGTGGTGCTCTTGCCCGCGCCGTTGTGGCCTAACAGGCCGTGGATCTCGCCTCGTTCGACCGTGAACGAGACATCGTGCAGGGCCGGCTTCCCGCCGAAGGATTTGTGGAGGCCGGTGACGGTGAGCATGGGACGAGATGGCGGATGGCGGAAGGCGGAAGGCGGAAGGCGGAAGGCGGAAGGCGGAAGGCGGAAGGCGGAAGGCGGAAGGCGGAAGGCGGAAGGCGGATGGCGGATGGCGGATGGCGGATGGCAAGTCAGTGTTTCTGGGGGATCTACCATCTACCATCTACCATCTTCTTCACGGGCTCACGCCGAAGTTGACCTTGGTCGAGGCGGAGAGGTCGGCGTAGAGGAAATTCACGCCCGACTCGCCGGGGTGCCAGGACTCCTTGTCGCTGACGAGCGGGATGCGGTTGTCCTGGCCGGTCTTGCCGAAGAACTCGAGCTTCAAGCGGTGGCGGCCGCTTTGGGAGCTGTTCCAGATGTAGCTGCAGCCGGACGCCTCGAAGACCTTGTGGTCGGCGGGGCATTTGAAGACCTTGGGATCGGGGAGGTAGGACGCGAGTTCGGTTTCGAGTACCGGCACGTCCTCGGCCTTGCTTTTCCGGCCGGCGGCGATGTCGGGCATGGTCTGGTTGTGGTCCTGGAGGTAGGATTCAAGCCCGACGGCGATCTGCCGGAGGTTCGACAGGCAGCCCGCGGTTCGCGAGCGGGCCTGGACGGCGCGGCCGGCGGGGATGGCGATGGCGGTCAGCGCGCCGAGAATGGCGAGGACCACCAGCAGCTCGGTGAGGGTGAAGCCGGGGCGGGAGCTTTTCATTGCGCGCCGGGGCCGAATTGCTGGCCGCGAAGGCCTTGCATGACTTCGTTCATCGACTCCATCAGCGGCGCGAGGTCGAGCTTGGTGTCGGCATTCGCCTTCTCGAAATAGGCGCGCATGCCTTCGCCGGCGATGGTTTCCAGCAGGTCGTCCCCCAGTTCCTCGGCGCGGGCCATTTCCTCCTCCGTCCGGCCGCTGCGGATTTCCTCGAGGCCTTTCTCGACGAACTTCTTCCGCTCGGCCGGTGGCAGGGCGTCGAGGGCTTCCATGAACTTGCCCATCGATTCGCGGACGGTGAGGTCGATGAAGAGCTTCTTCTCGTCGGTGGAAAGGAGGCGGAACATCCGCTCCACCGAGCGGTCCTCGCGGTTGCGTTCGCGTTCGTTGAAATCGAGGCGGTTCACCAGCCCGGCGATTTCACGCAGCTTTTCCTCGCGCTGTTTGCCGGTGGCGGCGGAGCCGGGGCCCTGCGACCAGTCTTCGAAGGCGGCGGAGTTCACCTCGGCGGCCACCTTTTCCGCGGTGATCCGTTTCGACCCTGCGTAGGAGCGGACCGCCGCGACGACTCCCCAGACCGCGAGCAGGATCAGGAGGGACTGGAGAAGGATTCGCTTGCGGTGCATCGCGGTGAGGATGCTAGGCGGGAACTTGCGTGGCGCAAGGGGGAGGGTCGAGACGGGCTCTTATCGAGATTCCGGCTCAATATTGGAACCGCTAAAGAACGCGAATGAGCGCGAAATCTGTAACAGCCGAAAGGCCTTCCGATTCCGGCATCTTTCAGATTTCGCGCTCATTCGCGTTTTTCGCGGTTGAGATTCTTGAGTGAAGAAATCCTGACGGAACGAGAAAACGGGTTGCTTGCCCGAGTCCCACGGAAGCTTGCCCTACTTCGCCGAAGCCCGGCGGAGGCGGTCCATGATGGCGACGCCGAGGCCGGTTTCGCTGACGGGCTCGGCGACGATGGCGTCGAGGCCGGCTTCGTCGAGGACGCGCATGACGTGGAAGAGGCGGAGGGCGGCTTCCATCAGCTTGCCGCTGCCGGGGCTGAGTTCCTCGACGACTTCCCAGTCGTGGAGGTCGATGTAACCGGTCTTCGGGTCGCCGCGGTAGCTGAGCAGGCCGTATTTCTTGCCGGGCTCGGGTTTGAAATCCTGCGGCCGGTCGAACATCAGCAGCGGGGTGCGCGGGGCGTAGTGGCTGGCGAGTTGGCCGGGGACGTCGGGGCGGTCGGTGACCTTTTTCTCGATCACCACCTTGCCGAATTTCTGGAGGTCCTCCTTGGTCACCGGCCCGGCGCGCAGGATGCGGATCAGCGGGCGTTGGTCGCCGCGGGCCTCGATCGCGATGATGGTGCTTTCCAGCCCCTCGCGGCAGGCGCCGCCGTCGATGATCAGCGGGATGCGGCCGCCGAGTTCCTTCATCACCGCGCCGGCGGAGGTCGGGGAAATGCGGCCGAAGCGGTTGGCGCTGGGCGCGGCGATCGGGCGGCCGAGGGCGCGGCCGATGGCCCGGAAGATGACATGGCCGCTTTGCCGCACGGCGACGGTCGGCAGGCCGCTGGTGACGAGGTCGGGGACCTTCGCGGACTTCGGCAGCACGATGGTGAGCGGCCCCGGCCAGAATGCCCCGGCGATACTTTTCACGGTGTCGGCGATGTCTGCCGGCACCTCGGCGACGTCGGCCAGCTCCTTGAAGGAGGCGATGTGGACGATCAGCGGGTCGAAGGACGGGCGTTCCTTCGCCGCGAAGACCTTGGCCACCGCGTCCGGGTTGAAGGCGTCGGCGGCGAGGCCGTAAACCGTCTCGGTCGGCAGGGCGACGACCTCGCCGGCGGCGAGCAGCGCCGCGGCTTCGCGCACGGCGTCGTTCATGTCGTCTTCTTCGGTGGAGAGCAGGCGGGTCTCGGGCACGCCCCGCAGTAGCGTCCGGGCCGGGAAGGGGCCAGCGCGTATTTACAATTGCAGACTTGGAACTTTGCGCCGGGCCGGAGCCCCGCTAGGCTCGACCCATGAACCCTGCCGACGGAATTCCCAAGAACATCGTGCTGATCGGCTTGATGGGCTGCGGCAAGTCGACCATCGGCCGCAAGCTCCAGACGCTGCTCGGCTACCCGCTGGTGGACACCGACCAGTTGATCGAGGAGAAGGCGGGCACGAGCATCGCCGAGATTTTCGCCCGCCGCGGCGAGCCGTATTTCCGGGAGCTGGAAAGCGCGGTGCTGCAGGAATTGTCGGCCCCCGGCACCCCGCGGCGGATCATCGCGACCGGCGGCGGGATCATCGGGCGCAAGGCGAACCGCAAGCTGCTGTCCCAGCTCGGTTACGTGGTCTGGCTGCAAGCACCGGTGGAAGTCATCCTCCAGCGCACCGGCCGCAACCGCGACCGGCCGCTGCTGCAGACGGAGAACCCGCGGGAGAAGATCGAGCGGCTGCTGGCGGAGCGGAGCCCGCTTTACCATGAGATCGCGGATCTGGAGCTGGAGACCGCGGGCCTGGAGACGGAGGAGATCGCCTGCGGGATTTTGGAGAGCGCGCGGTATCACTTCGCGGCGAAGGCGTGAGCGCGGCGGATGCCATCAAGCAGCTCGCCCGAGAGGCGGGCTTCGACGACTGCCGGATCGCGGCGGCGGGGGAGGCCTTGCATGCGGGAGAGTTCCGCGAATGGATCGCCGACGGCTGCCATGGCGAAATGGCGTGGATGGAGCGGACGCCGGAGCGGCGCTGCGATCCGCGCGAGGTGCTGGCGGGGTGCAAGTCGGTGGTGTGCCTGGCGCTGAACTACTATCCGGGTAGTAACGCAGGGGACGGCTACCGGATCGCCCGCTATGCGTGGAACGAGGACTATCACGACATCATCGAGAAGATGCTGCGGCGGATGGACGAGGGGATGCAGGCGCTGGGCGGGACGCAGCGGTTTTATGTCGATACCGGACCGGTGCTGGAGCGCGATCATGCGACGGCGGCGGGGCTGGGCTGGAACGGAAAGTCGACGGTGCAGATCCACCGCCGGCTCGGAACCTGGACTTTTCTGGCGGAGCTGCTGACGACGCTGGAGTTGCCGGCGGATGCGCCCTTCGGCGATCACTGCGGGAAGTGCACGCGCTGCATCGATGCCTGCCCGACGAAGGCGATCACCGCGCCGCACCGGGTCGATGCGCGGCGCTGCATTTCGTATCTGACGATCGAGCACAAGGGGCCGATTCCGGAGGAGTTCCGCGAGGCGATCGGCGACCGGCTTTACGGCTGCGACGAGTGCCTGGAGGTGTGTCCGTGGAACCGCTTCGCGCAGGTTTCGAGGGAGAGCCGCTTTCATGCGAGGGAGGCGGTGTTTCAGAAGAAGCCGCGGGAGTTTCTGGCGCTGACGGATGAGGAGTTCCGCTCGCTGTTTGCCAAGTCGCCGATCAAGCGGATCAAGCGGGCGAGGTTCTTGCGGAACGTCTGCGTGGTGCTGGGGAATACCGGGACCGCGGAGGATTTGCCGGCGTTGAAGATGGCGGCGGAGGATGAGGATCCGTTGATTGCGGAGCATGCGGCGTGGGCGGTGGGGAGGATTGAGGGGCGGGCGGGGTAGCGCTCACGCATCCGTCTTTTGGGAATCCATGCTGGAGTTTCGAAGTGCCCCGCGTTTTCTTTCCCGTGCCCCCCAATGAAATTCCTGCTCCTCGCCACTGCGGCCTTGCCTCTTGTTCTACCCGCCAAGGAGATCGTCCTTTATGAAGTCGATTTCACCCGGCCCGAAACCTACGCCCCCGATCCGCTGCCGACGGGCCAAGGGGCTTATCCCGGTCGCATCCAGTGCAGTTCGATCAGCTTTGGCTCTGCCGTTCATGACGAGGCTCCGCCGGACTTTTCTCCCGAGACTTTCGCCTGCGCGATTCTTCGGTCGGTCGCACCGGGCAATCTTGCCGCGATCGAGTTCAACTTGTTTGCGGGAGGAGTTTACGTTTTCAGGAAGCATCGCATCGAGCTGACCTTCCAGTTTGTCAATCCTGCCGCCCTCGCGGTGAACGAGGGATTTACGATTTTCACCGATACGGGAGTCACCCAATCGCTGCGTTTCCGCGGAAACGGCGATGTGATCCTCAGCTCTTATGTTCCCAGGGTTCCCCCGAATCCGAACGGGTCGAACAATACGGTGACCGAGGCAACTCCAGCCGGCAGCTTCAACACCGCGCTGCCGGTCCACGTCGTTTGGGAAACCGATATCAACCAGGCTCGCACGACCGTCACGATCAACGGAGTCGCGGTCACCAAGTCCGGACTCTCCGAAGTTTTCTCGGGAGCCCGCAACTGGAGCGTTTTTCGCGGACCGACCGCGATCCGGCTCAGCCATCAGGACAGCGGTGGCGACGGCCCGCTGGCCATTCGGTCCGTCCGGATCACAGGTGACGACCACGATGGTCCCCAGTATCAGTCGACCGGGGGGGCCAACCCCTTGTTCCACGAGACCAATGTCATGACGGTTCCCTTCAAGCTCCCTTCCACCGGCAACTGGCAGCCACAGTTCAGCGAGGATGGTGCGATCTGGCAAACGTTCGGAGGCGTGGTCAATGCGACCAAGCCGATCACATCCGTTTCTTTCGGAACCCTTGTGTCTCCGCGGATGTTCTTCCGGGTGGTCGCGGCCCCGTGAGTCCCATCGATGAGCTCTCCTGGCGCGACCGCGGAGGGGCTGCCGGCTTTGAAGATGGGGCGTGTACTGGACGGCGGACTTCAGTCCGCAACGCCGGCCCGGTCGCCTACGAGCGGACTGAAGTCCGCGGTCCAGTATGCGGCGAGGTTCTCCGGGCCGGGCAATGAGGCTTATTCTCGCGAGAGGATGACAGGCCCCGTCGTGCCCTTTCAGGGTGCCTGAACCGGGAACGGAAAACCCCGGGCGATGCCTGAATTTCTTCCACAAATCACCCAGCGCCAAAGGCGCACTCCATAACAGCCTAGGCCGCAGGCCTAGGACTGGAATCGCAGTCATTCGCGAGGGCCAACGGTCCGTTCCATTGCGGGTTACGGTCCGTGGCGGCGGATGGAGCGGGCCGTTGGCCCTTCAAATCTCCGGACGGAGGGGACCTAGGCCTGCGGCCTAGGCTGGTATGGGTGGGCCCTTGGCCCTCAAAACCGCTTCGCAACAGCTACGAGGGCAGGCCCCACTTCGCTGAAGCTACGAGGGACGCGGATGCCGGAGCCACGGTCCGCATTACCGCGCCTCGATCGGCGGGACGGGCATGAGCTCCTTCGGGCCGGTGTAGAGGGTGAGGGGGCGGTAGAGGCGGCTGTCGCGGAGCTGCTCGAGGACCTGGGCGGTCCAGCCGGAGGTGCGGGCGATGGCGAAGATCGGGGTGAAGAGATCGGTCGGGATGCCGAGCGAGTAATACACGGTGGCCGAGTAGAAATCGACGTTGGCGTTGAGGCCTTTCCGCTCGCTCATGATGGCGGCGATGCGCTCGGACATCTGGATCCACTTGGGCTCGCCGAGTTCCTCGGTGAGCTGGATGGCGATCTTGCGGAGGTGCGGCGCGCGGGGATCGAGCACCTTGTAAACGCGGTGGCCGATGCCCATGATCTTCTCCTTGCGGGCGAGCTTGCCTTCGACCCAGGCGTCGACCTTGTCGAGCTCGCCGATCTCCTGGAGCATGTGGATGACACCTTCGTTCGCGCCGCCGTGGAGCGGGCCTTTCAGCGTGCCGATGGCGGAGGTGACGGCGGAATACATGTCCGACAGCGTGGCGACGGTGACGCGGGCGGAGAAGGTGGAGGCGTTCATGCCGTGGTCGGCATGGAGGATGTAGGCGATGTCGAGGGTCTTGGTCGCCGTCTCGCTGGGGGTTTCGCCGGTGATGAGGTAGAGGAAATGGGCGGCTTCCGACAGGTCGGAGCGGACCGGCGGCAGTTCGAGGCCCTGGCGGTAGCGGTGGAAGGCGGCGACGATGATGGGGACCTGGGCGACGAGGGAGAGGCCGATTTCCTCGACCTTCGCGAGGTCGGGCTCGCCGATCGCGTCGCGGTCGTCGTAGAGGCCGAGCATCGAGACGCCGGTGCGGAGCACGTCCATCGGGTTGGCGTCTTTCGGCGCGGCCTTGAGGAAATCGAGCACGCCCTGAGGCAGGCTGCGGTCGCCGCGGAGGCGCTGGTTGATGGCATCGAGCTCCGCCTGTTTCGGCAGTCGGCCCTTGTGGAGGAGGAAGACGACTTCCTCGTAGCAGCAGCTTTCGACGAGCGAGTCGATCGAGTAACCGAGGTAGCTCAGGCGGCCTTCGGCGCCCTCCACGTTGCTGAGGGCGGATTCATTGGCGATGACTCCTTCGAGGCCTTTGGCGTATTCGGTCATGGGGTGAAAATGGTTACGGGTGCGTAATTTGCACGGAAGAAAGCGGGTCGGGCGGGGGGCTGCAAGGGGAGAAATCCGGGGAGGCGGGAAAGCGTCGCGGGGAGGGGAGTTCCGGGGGATTGCGGGTTGCGGAAGGGCGGGGGTTTTGGATGCTGGGCGGCGTGAGGGAAGCCGCCCGCCTGTTCATTGAAAGTAGCACGCCCCGTGCCTCGCTGGCCTTGCTGCGTGGCAGCGAGGTGGTGTTCGAGGAGTCGTTCGCGGGCGACCGGAGCCACAACGCGCTGCTGTTCGCACCGCTGGAGCGGGCGCTGGAGCGGCTGGAGCCGGGGGAAAAGCTGGCGGCGGTGGTGATCGGGACCGGCCCGGGGAGCTACAGCGGGACGCGGGTCGGGATCGCGGCGGGGCAGGGGGTGGCGCTGGTCCACGGCTGCCCGGCGGTGGGGCTGAGTTCGCTGGTGGCGGTGCCGTCTGCGGCGGGCGCTGCGGCGCTGGCGGTGGGCGATGCCCGGCGCGGGAGCGGCTGGCGGGCGCGGATCGAGGGCGGCCGGCTGGTTTCGGGGCCGGAGCTTTGCGGGGTGGCGGAATTGCAGGAAGAAGTCCGGGCGGCGCGGGAAGCGGGCCGGGCGGTGTTTTCGCTGGAGCCGACGGGGCAGATCGGGCTCGACGTCGCGGCGGAGCAGCCGGACGCGCTGCGGCTGGCGGCGGCCTGGCTGGGGCTGGACGACGCGGCGCGGGCGGAGCTTGAGGTGCTGCCACCGCAGCCGGCTTACCTGAGGCCGCCGCACGTGACGGCGGCCAAGGCCGGGCATCCGCTGCTGCGGAACTAGCACGAACCCGGATGGCGGCCCGGCCACTTCCCGGTGGCCTTGGCGAAGGGGGTGGTCTTCCGGAAACCGCCGCCTTCGCTCACTGCGACTGCGCGCGGTCGAGGGCGGCCTTGACGAAGCCGGAGAACAGCGGGTGCGGGTGGTTCGGCTTCGACTGGAACTCGGGGTGGAACTGCGCGCCGAGGTAGAAGGGGTGGTCGGGCAATTCGACGATCTCGACCAGGCCTTCCTTTTCGGAGACGGACGAGATCACCAGCCCGGACTCCTGGAGCTTGTCCTGGAAGTCGGAGTTGAACTCGTAGCGGTGGCGGTGGCGCTCGTGGATGCTTGCCGCACCGCCGTAGAGGTCGGAGGCCCGGGTGCCGGCAAAGAGGATGCTGACGCAGGAACCGAGGCGCATCGTCGCGCCCATGTCCTCGACGCCCTTTTGCTCTTCCTGCAGGCAGATCACGGGGAAAGGCGTGTTTTTGTCGAACTCGGTCGAGTTCGCGCCGCGCAGCTTGCAGACGTTCCGCGCGAACTCGATGGTCGCGATCTGCATGCCGAGGCAGATGCCGAAGTAGGGGATCTTGTTCTCGCGGGCATACTGGGCGGCGAGGATCTTGCCTTCGATGCCGCGGTCGCCGAAGCCGCCGGGAACCAGGATGCCGTCGACGTCGCCGATCACCGCTTTCGCGCCGTGGTCCTCGATCGCCTCCGCTTCGACGCGGACGATGTTCACCTTGGTGTCGTGGTGGGCGCCGGCGTGGATCAGCGATTCGTAGATCGACTTGTAGGCGTCCTGCAGCTCGACGTATTTGCCGGCGACGGCGATGGTCACCTTGTGCTTCGGGTGGATGACGCGGCGGACGAAGTGCTCCCAGTCGTCAAGCGCCGGGGCCGGGGTGTGGCCGAGGCCGATCTTGTCGACGACCAGACGGTCGATCTTGTCGCGGCGGAGGTCAAGCGGGCACTCGTAGATGGTGTGGGCGACGTCGCGGAAGGCCACGACGTTCTTCTTCTCCACGTTGCAGAACATCGCGATCTTCTTGCGGTTGTCCTCGTCGAGGTCGGCCTCGGTGCGGCAGATGATGATGTCCGGCTGGATGCCGAGCTCGCGCAGCTTGGCGACGGACTGCTGGGTCGGCTTGGTCTTCACCTCGCCGGCGGCCTTGATGTAGGGCAGCAGGGTGACGTGGATGAAGCAGACGTTGTCCTTGCCGACCTCGAGCGCGAACTGGCGGAGGGCCTCGATGAAAAGCAGGCCTTCCATGTCGCCGACCGTGCCGCCGATCTCGGTGATCAGCACGTCGACGTCGGGGTTGGTGTCGGTGACGAGGTGGAGGCGAGCCTTGATCTCGTCGGTGACGTGCGGGATGAACTGGACGGTCTTGCCGAGGTAGTCGCCCTTGCGCTCCTTCTTGATGACGGAGTCGAAGACCTGGCCGGAGGTCAGGTTGTTCAGCCGCGACATCACGCCGGAGGTGAAGCGCTCGTAGTGGCCGAGGTCGAGGTCGGTCTCCGCGCCGTCGTCGAGGACGTACACCTCGCCGTGCTGGAAGGGCGACATGGTGCCGGGGTCGACGTTGAGGTAGGGGTCGAACTTCTGCATCAGGGTCTTCAGGCCGCGGTGCTCCAGCAGCGCGCCGATGGACGCGGCGGCCAGGCCTTTGCCGAGGGAGGAGACGACGCCGCCGGTGACGAAAATGTATTTCATGGAAGTGGGGATGGGCTGGTGAGGATGGCTTCGACTTGGGCGGCTTGTTCGGGAGTGTCGACACCGGGCGAGGTGTCGTTGGTGATCAGGACCTTGATGCTGGCGCCGTTTTCCAGGGCGCGGAGTTGTTCGAGCGATTCGGCTTTCTCGAGCGGCGAGGGCGGCCACGCGACAAAGCGTTCGAGGAAAGTACGACGGTAGGCGTAGATGCCTTTGTGGCGCAGGACGGGCAGGCCGTCGACGGCGTTGCGGAAGAAGGGCAGGGGAGAGCGGGAGAAGTAGAGAGCGCGGCCGTCGAGGGCGCTGACGACCTTGACCACGTTCGGGTCCTGGACGGCGGGGTCGGCGGGGTCGAGCGGGTTGGCGGCTGTGGCCATGTCGAGCGACGGGTCGGCGGCCATGGCGGCGGCGAGCTCGTCGACGAGATCCGGATCGATCAGCGGTTCGTCGCCCTGGATGTTGACGATGATGTCGGCCTGCGGCAACGAGCGGACGGCCTCGGCCAGGCGGTCGGTGCCGGTCGGGTGTTCGGGCGAGGTCATCACGGCCTTCGCGCCGAAGCCTTCGGCGGCGGCGAGGATGCGCTCGTCGTCGGTGGCGATGACCAGCGCGTCGAGCCGGCGGCATTTCGAGCACTGTTCCCAGACGAGCTGGATCAGCGGCTTGCCGGCGATGAGGTGGAGCGGCTTTCCGGGGAAGCGCGTGGAGCCCCAGCGTGCCGGGAGGATTCCGATGATGGTTGGTGCGCTCTGGCCCATGTGAAAGGTGTCGCCGGGGAAGCTACGGGGTCGCTCCGGGGCGGGGCAAGGGTAAGAAGTTCCAAGTGAAAAGTTTCAAGTGCCAAGGGGGGAAAGTTCCAAGTGGGGAAGTTCCAAGTGCCAAGGGGAAGAAGTTCCAAGGACGAAGTTCCAAGTGCCAAAGGGGAAAGGCGCGACGAAGCGAAGGCCTTTCAGGGCTTCCTGCCTTTCTTGGCACTTGGAACTTCCCCACTTGGAACTTCGTTCAGTGGCCCGTCCAGGTGCCGTCGGATTCGAGGAACAGCAGGGCCTTGTCGAAGGAGCAGCCGCTCAGGAAGTGCTCGAGCCGCGGCGGCAGGGAGCCGCGATGCGACTCGTGCCAGGCGGTGATTTCGAGGGACACCGCTTTCAATGCCTCGAGGTGCGCGGCGGGGTCGCGGTCGCGGAAGGCGTGGTCGGCGATGGTTTCCTTGCGTCGGCGGAGCAGGGCGGCGAGGTCCGGGTGCATGGCGGGGGATAGCCCGAAAATCCCCCGGCGGCAATTGCGGCATCGACGGCAGGGGGCCGGGCGGCTAGAGCCCGGCATGGGACATTACTGGATCGACGGGCTGGTGCTGCTGACCTATTTCGCGGTGATCTTCGCCATCGGCTTTTCGCAGCGCTCCAAGAGCGGGTCGGTGGAAGGATTCGCGCTCGGCGACCGGCAGACTCCCTGGTGGGCGGTCCTGACGTCGATCCTGGCCGCGGAGATCAGCGCCGCGACCTTCCTGGGCGCCCCGGAATCGGGCTACGTGAAGAACAACTGGACCTACGCCCAGTTCGCGATCGGCACGGTGCTCGCGCGGATCATCGTCAGCTACCTGTTCATCCCGGTGTTCTACCGGCACGGCGTGGTGTCCCTCTACGAGTTCCTCGGGACGCGCTTCGGTCCGGTGACGCGGGTGGTGGCCTCGGCGACTTTCCTGGTGACCCGCGTGCTGGCGATGGGGACGCGGCTCTACGTGTCCGCAATCATCCTGGTGCTGGCCTACGGCTTGTGGAAAGGCGGGGCGGTCAGCAACCAGGAGAAGTTCTGGATCTTCGCCATCGCGCTGGTGTCCATCACCGTGGCGACGGCGGTTTACACCGCTGTCGGCGGGATCCGCGCGGTGATCTGGACCGACTTCATCCAGGTCGGCGTGCTGGTGCTGGCGCTGGGATTCACGATCGTGTTCCTGCTGCGCGAGATTCCCGGCGGTTGGGAGACCGCGATGAATCAGGTCAAGGAGCCCGCCTTCTTCAACTTCGCCAAGCCGGCGGAGGACGGATTCGGGCCGTGGATTCACAACGTGCTGACCCAAGACTACACGATCTGGGCGGCGATCATCGGATCCACCTTCGTGACGATGGCGACCCACGGGATCGACCAGGACACGGTGCAGCGGATGCTGACCGCGAAGAACCGGCGGCAGAGCGCCTTCGCGACGATCCTTTCCGGCCTGGTGGACTTCCCGGTGGTGGGTGCCTTCATCTTCATCGGGATCCTGCTTTCGGCCTACTACGCGGCGATGCCGGACCCGGCCTTGCCGGCCACGGGGCGCGAGGTGTTCCCCCACTTCATCCTCACCCGGATGCCCCACGGGATGTGCGGCCTGGTGATCGCCGGCTTGCTGGCGACGGCGATGGGATCCCTGAGCACCGCGCTCAACGCGCTGGGCACCAGCTTCGCCCGCGACTTCGTGTTTCCCCGGGTGGGCGAAGAGAATCTGGACGACGTCCGTCGGGTGCGGATCCTGCGCTGGAGCACCGCCTTGTTCGCGCTGTTCATCATCCTCGTCGGCCTCGGCACCGCCTGGTACATGGCGCACGATCCCGGCGCGCAGATCATTCCCCTGGTGCTCGGGATCCTGGGCTTCACCTTCGGCTCGCTGCTCGGCGTGTTCCTCGTGGCGGTGCTGACGAAATCGCGGGGCAACGACATCGGCAACGTGATCGCGATGGCCTGCGGATTTCTCGCGGTGTTCATCCTTTCCAATCCTTTCGGCCTCCAGCAGGCGCTCGGATTCGGCGAGCCCTTCGTGCTGGCCTTTCCGTGGCGGGTGACGCTCGGCACGCTGGTCACCGTGGCGGTGGCCTTGTGCTTCGCGACGCCCGCGGCGACGATGGAGCAATCCCGTCGCGACGAGGCGGCCGGACTGCCGGGGGACGAATGAACAGTGCCCGCCGCGGCGTTCCGGAGGGCCGGTGCTCCGCGGGATCGAGAGCGGGGCGAAACCTTTGATTTCAAACGCCCCGCGGCTTTTCGCGCGGCGGCCCGGAGGCGATTCCTTCGGGATGTTTAATGAAATTTCGGGTCAAGTTTTTAAATTTCCGGAGCGTGGAACGCTTGTGGAAAAGGGCGCGCCCGGGGCGGACTGTTAGACGGCCCCAAAAAAGAATCCCCGGGGTGGGTGGCGGGGGTTATCCCTCGCTTCCGCCGCTCAGGGAAGCACGAGAATCCCTCCGCGGCAGTCGCCAAAAACCTTTTACGTCAGACATTCGAAAATCATGGATCTTGAGGAATTCGGGGAAGAGACGGGTGTGGCCGTCGACGATGCAGCCGCCCAATGGGAGGCCGCCTGCGAGGTTCTGGGACGGCTGGTGAGCAAGGATGCCTACCAGCGCTGGTTCCGTACCTCCCGCTTGGTCGGGGTGGAAGATTCCCGCGCGGTGGTCGCGGTGCCCAACGAGATCCACCAGGTGTGGATCGAAACGAATTACCTGCCCGAGCTCGCCTCCGCGGTGAGCGAGAGCATCGACGGAGTCCGCGGCGTGCGGCTGGTGGTCGACCACGGTGCCGCGCAAGACGCGGACGGGGTCGCGACCGCCCGGCCGCCGGTCGCGGCGGAACCGGCCAGGCCGCTTCTGGCGGCTTGCGAGGTCAGCTTCGAGAAGCGCCTGAAGACGGCGGGGATCAACCCGCAGTTCACCTTCGATTCCTTCGTCGTCGGTGCGAACAGCCAGTTCGCCCACGCCGCCTGCGAGGCGGTCGCCAAGCGCAAGGGACCGGGCTACAACCCGCTCTTCATCCACGGCGGACCGGGCCTCGGCAAGACCCACCTGATGCAAGCCATCGGCCACGAATGGCTGCGCGGCGTGCCGGCTTCCCGCGTGGTCTATCTGACCTGCGAGAAGTTCACCAACGAGTTCATCGACGCCGTCCGCAAGGGCGACCTGGAACGCTTCCGCAAGCGCTACCGCTCGGCCGAGGTGATGCTGATCGACGACGTCCAGTTCCTCGGCGGCAAGGAGCGCTCGCAGGAGGAATTCTTCCACACCTTCAACACCCTGCTCGACGGCCGCTGCCAGGTCGTGCTGACCAGCGACCGCCCGGCGAGCGAGATCAAGAACCTCGAGCCGCGCCTGATTTCCCGCTTCGAATGCGGGCTGACCGTGGAGCTGCAGCCGCCGGTCTTCGAGACCCGCCTGGCGATCCTCGGCAAGAAGCGCGACGAGTGGAAGGTGAAGGTCGACGAGGGCATCATCCGCTTCCTCGCCGAACGCATCCGCAGCAACGTCCGCCGCCTCGAAGGCGCGCTGATGCGGGTCGCCACCTTCGCCTCGCTGGCCAGCGAGCAGATCACCGAGGAGCGGGTGGAGCACCTGCTGCGCGACCTGCTGCGCGAGGAAGCCGGGAAGCAGGTGACCATCGATGCGATCCAGCGGGTGGTGGCCGAGCATTTCGACGTGCGGCTGGCCGACATGACTAGCCGCCGCCGCCCGGCCAGCATCGCTTTCCCCCGCCAGATCGCGATGTATCTGAGCCGCACCCTGACCAAGGGCTCGCTGATGGAAATCGGCGAGGCCTTCGGCGGGCGCGACCACGGGACGGTGATCCACGCCTGCAAGAAGATCGCCAGCCAGATGGAGCTGGATCCCGCCGTGCGCGATGCCGTCGGGGTCATCGAGGCCTCCCTCCGGCGCTGAGTCCGGGAGGGGGAAATTTTGAAATTCGGGGAGGTCGTCCGGACAGGGCGGCCTTCCTTGGCATTCCCGATAGATTGGCTTGCCAAGGGTCGGAGATTCCGGAGAGCATCCGCCAACCGATCCCGCCCCGACGCGCATCCCCATGAAGTTCAGCATTTCCAAAGAAGCCCTGCTTGAAGGGCTCCAGAAGGTCCAGCACGTGGTCAGCACCCGCACGACCCTGCCCATCCTTTCCAACGTGCTCCTCGTGGCGAAAAACGGCCGCCTGACCTTCACCACCACCGACCTCGACGTCGGGATCACCGGCTCGGTCGAGGCGAAGATCGACAAGGAAGGCGCGACCACCCTGCCGGCCAAGCGGCTGGTCAACATCGTCCGCGAACTGCCCGCCAGCGAGGTCGAGATTTCGGTCGATTCCAAGAACGTGGCCTCCATCCAGAGCGGCCCGTCGTTCTTCAAGATCATCGGCCTCGGTCAGGACGACTTCCCGCCGCTGCCGGACTTCGAGGGCGCGAAGGAGTTCCGCATGCCGCAGGCGCTGCTGCGCGACGGCTTGAAGAAGACCGCCTACGCGATCTCCACCGACGAGACCCGCTACGTGCTCAACGGCATTTACACCTCGTTCCGCGAGGGCAAGCTGACGCTCGTCGCCACCGACGGCCGCCGCCTGGCGATGGTCGAGAACGACCTCGATTTCCCCGCCAGCCACGAGTGCGACGTGATCGTGCCGACCAAGGCGGTGCAGGAGCTGATGCGCCTGCTCGGCGATGCGGGCGAGGTGCTGATCCGCCTCTCCGACAGCCAGATTTCCTTCTCCATCGGCGATCACCTTCTCATCAGCAAGCTGATCGAAGGCAACTACCCGAATTACCGCCAGGTCATCCCGGGCGACTCGACCGAGCGCGTCGAACTGCCGCGCGAGGCGATGTTCGAGACCGTCCGCCGCGTCTCGCTGCTGTCCTCCGACAAGTCGAACTCGGTGAAGCTGGTCTTCGGTTCCAACACGGTCGAAGTCACCGCGAATTCGCCGGATGTCGGTGAAGCCCGTGAGACGATGGAAGTCGCCTACAGCGGCAAGCCGATGCAGATCGCCTTCAACCCCGAGTTCCTGATGGCCCCGCTGCGGAACCTCGAAAGCGACACCGTCTACCTCGACCTCATCGACGAGATGAGCCCCGGCGTGGTGCGGATCGACGGCAGCTTCCTCTACGTCATCATGCCGATGCGCGTGACGGGCTGAGCGGCTGAAAGGCTAACGAATTTCAAAGCCCGCTCTTCCGACAGGAAGGCGGGCTTTTTCGCGGATCAAAGTCCCGACGGGACTCCATACCTCTGTGGCTTCGTGTCCCGGCGGGACTCCGCATTCGGTGGCTCCGTGTTCCGACTGGACTCCGCATTCTGTGGTTTCATGTCCCGAAGGGACTCCGCAACAAAGCCCGGGGTTGCGCCGACGAAGGAGGCGCTACCCTGGGTAAAAGCCCCGCCCCATGACCTACCTCAACGAGGTTGCGGACGGGTTGGTGCCGCGAGCCGCCGAGGACCGAAGCGACGCAACGCCTTTGGCGTAGCACAAGGGCGGTCGCAGCGACCCAGGGTAGCTCGTTCCTCGCAACCCTGGGCTTCGTTACGGAGTCCCGTTGGAACGCGGGAGCGGTGGATGCCGGCGGGGCGATCTGGCATGCCGCGCCATTACCGGGCTCCGCGCTCCCATGCGTCAAAGTCGGCCTACTTCGCCAAACACCCCGGGCAATCCTGCACGAAATGCGCGCTCCCCTGGTCCGCCAACTGCGGCCGGCGGTCGGTCAGGCAGAGGTCGGCATTTCCGAGGGTATTCCGCGGCTTGAAGGCGCAACCCACGGGCGGATTCGAGAGGTTCGGCGGCAGGCCGGGGATGGTGTAGAGGTCCTCGCCCTTCTTCTGGATCGCCGGGATGCTCTTGAGCAGGGAACGGGTGTAGGCGTGCAGCGGATGGCGGAACAGCTCGGCCTTCGGCGCGCTTTCGACGATCCGGCCGGCATACATCACGTTCACCGTGTCGCAGACTTCCGACACCACCGCGAGGTCGTGGGTGATGAAGATCACCGCGGTGCCGAGCTTCTGCTGGCGGTCGCGGATCAGATCGAGCACCTGCTTCTGCACGGTGACGTCGAGCGCGGTGGTCGGCTCGTCGCAGATCAGCAACTCGGGGCGGGTGATCAGCGCCATCGCGATCATCACGCGCTGCCGCATGCCGCCGGAAAACTCGTGCGGGTAGGCCTGGATCCGCTTTTCGGGATCGGGGATGCCGACCTCAGCCAGCGCTTCGATCGCCCGGTCGAGGGCCTTGGTGCCGGTGACGCCCTCGTGGATCTCCAGCGGCTCGACCAACTGGTCGGCGACCCGCAGGTAGGGATTCAGCGAGGTCATCGGATCCTGGAAAATCATCGAGATCCGCTTCCCCCGGATCTTGCGGAGCTGCTTCTCGGAGGCCTTCAGCAGATCGACACCGTCAAACATCGCGGTCCCGGCGTGGATCCGGCCGGGAGGCATCGGGATCAGGCCGAGCAGCGAGTAGCAGGTCACCGATTTCCCCGAGCCGGACTCCCCGACGATCCCGAGCGTCTGTCCGGCGGCGACGGAGAACGAAACGTCTTCCACCGCGTGGACGATGCCGTTGCGGGTGTGGAAGCGGGTGGTGAGATTGCGGACGTCGAGCAGGGGCATGGCGCTGGGAAGATTCAAACCACGGATGGCCGTGGAATGACACGGATTTTTCCGGGGAGCGGATTCGGTGCCAAGGTCGGGACCCGAACCGCCAGCAGGCTGGCGGCTGAAAGCGGCAGCAGGCTGCCGCAGTCCACGGGGCTCCGCCCTTCAACGCCTACTTCGTCTTCTTCCCGCCCCGCGCTCCGCCCGGAGGGCCGTCCCGCTTTTCCCACTCCCGGCGGTCTCGCGAGCGGATCGAGAAGACGATCGGCACGCCGGCCACCGGGTTGAACTCGCGCAGGCGGTTGGAAAGGTAGCTTTCGTAGCTGGCGGGCATCAGCGACTTGTCGTTGACGAAAAGCACGAAGGTCGGGACCGGGATCATGCTGTATTTCTCGTCCACCGCGGCGGTCGCGTAGTAGAGCTTCACGCGCTTGGCCGACTTCTTGTCGGAGGGCGGAGGGTTGATCTGGAAAGCCTCCTGCAGCATCCGGTTGAGCTTGCCGGTGCTCGGCACCTTCTTCGCGGCCTTGCGGATCTTGAGGACTTCCTTCAGCACCTGGTCCACCGCCTGGCCGTTCTTGGCGGAGACGGTGACGAAGGGGGCGTAGGACAGGAAGAACAGCTCGCGCTTCACGTGCTCCGTAGCTTCTTCCATCCGCGCCTTCTTCGGGGCGTCGGGGTGGTAGAGGTCGAACTTGTTCAGCACGATCAGGCAGGGCTTGTTCTCTTCCAGCACCATCTGGGCGATCTTGCGGTCCTGCGAGCTGATGCCGGCGGCGAGGTCGATCACCAGGATGCACAGGTCGGCGCGGCGGACCGCCCGCTCGGAGCGCATCGCGGAAAAGACCTCCACCGAGGTGTCGCGCTTCGACCGCGGGCGCAGGCCGGCGGTATCGATCAGCGTGAACTTCTCCCCGGCGAACTCGCAGGGCAGGTCGATCGCGTCGCGGGTGGTGCCGGCGATGTCGGAAACGATGGTCCGCTGGTCCTGGAGGATGGCATTGACCAGCGACGACTTGCCGGCGTTGGGCTTGCCGACGATGGCCAGCTTGATGCCGGCCGATTCCGCTTCGGCCACCGCCTGCTCGATCTCCCCGGCGAGCGGCTCCATGAAGGCATCGATCTTCTCGGTGAGGAATTGCATTCCCTTGCCGTGCTCGGCGGATACGCGGACGGCCTCGCCGAAGCCGAGGCGCGCGAATTCGTCGGCGCGGCCGCTGTGCTTGTCCTCGTCGACCTTGTTGACCACCAGCATCACCGGCGGCTTGGCCTTTCGCAGCTTCGCGCCGAGGTCGAGGTCGACGGGCGTGAGTCCGCTCTGGGCATCGACCACGAACAGGATCAGGTCCGCGGTCTGCATCGCGATGTCGGCCTCGATCGTCACGGCCTCGCCGAAGCCGTCGTCGAGCGTGCCGCCGATGCCGCCGGTGTCGATCAGGGTGCAGGGAATGGCCGTCGCCAGGCAGGGCGCGGAGATGCGGTCGCGGGTCACGCCGGGCTGGTCGTGGACGATGGCGATCTTCCGCTTGGCCAGGCGGTTGAAGAGGGCGGACTTCCCGACATTCGGGCGTCCGACGATGGCGACGGTGGGCATGCGTAGGGCATTAGGGCAGCAATCCCCGCGTAGCAAGGGCATTACCGCTGGCCGGCGGGCCGCGCGTGGAGCTGCCGCCTTGCCTCGAGGTAGTAATTCACCGCCGACCACAGCGTGAACAGCGCGGCGAGCAGGCAAGGGTAGAGCGGCGGGAGGAGGTCGACTTTCAGCATGACCCAGCCGATGGCGATCATCTGGGTGACGGTGCAGACCTTGCCGGTCCAGTGCGGGGAGTAGTGGACTTCGCGGGCACCGCGTTTGACGAGGATGATGCCGAGCACGATCAGCGAGTCGCGGGTGATGACCAGCCAGGCGAACCAGGGCGGCATCCGCCAGTCGCCGCTGCCCCAGGGGAAGGCGCTGAGGAAAACGATGGCGGTGATGAGGAGGAATTTGTCCGCGAGGGGATCGATGAAGGCCCCGAACTTCGACTTCTGGTTCCAATGGCGGGCGATCCAGCCGTCGACGCCATCGGTGGCGGAGGCGACGATGAACAAGGCGAGCGCGGTCCAGCGCAGCGACTCCTGCGGCTGGCCGTGGGCGACGCTCATGCCGTAGCGGGCCACGTACACGGCAAAGACCGGCACCAGGGCGATGCGGCCGAGCGTGATCTTGCTCGCGAGGGTCATCCGGGACAATGGACCACGGAATGCGGCCGGGAGCGATGCTTGAATTCGCATCCTTTCGGCGGATCTTGAGGCCGGATCATGGAGATTTTTGCCTTCTGATCGAAAGCGCGATCCAAGCCGCTTGGGTTGCCGGTCCGTCGCAAGACAAGCCAAGTTTGCTGGAGCAACCTCGTTTGCAGTTCGGGCGAATTGCCCGGGGACATGCCATTTTCTGTCGGGTTGCGACAAGTCCGGATAGGTGCTTCCGTAGCGGCACCCGATGGAGTTTTCCCGACCGATCCCGTCCTGGATGAAATCGAGCGCCGCGCCCTGGCTGGCCGCCGTCGCGTCGCTTGCGCTTTGCCAGTGCCGCGAGGCCGGCAAGCCGGTGGTGCAGGTGGAGTCCGCCGATCCGGTGGACGAGGCGGAAAGCGCCGTCATTCCCGAGAAGATCGATTTTAACCGCGACGTGCGGCCGGTGCTTTCCGACCGCTGCTTCGCGTGCCACGGGCCGGATGCCAACAAGGGCCGCGAGGCCGGGTTGCGCCTTGATACTTTCGAAGGTGCCACGGCGAAGCTGGAGAGCGGCAATCGGGCGATCGTGCCCGGCGATGTTTCCGCCAGCGAGATGGTGGCCCGGATGCGGCATCACGATCCGGACGAGATCATGCCGCCGCCGAAGCTCGACCGCCCGCTAAGCGAGACCGAGCGGCTCATCCTTGAGAAATGGATCGAGCAGGGTGCCGAGTACCAGCCGCACTGGGCCTTCGTGGCACCGGAGAAGCACGAAGCTCCCGCGGTGAAAGACGCCGCATGGTGCCGCGATGAGATCGACCGCTTCGTGCTGGCGAAAATGGAAGCCGGAAAGCTGGCTCCGAATCCCGAGGCCGACCGCGCGACCCTGTTGCGCCGCGTGGCGCTGACCTTGACCGGCCTGCCGCCTTCGCCGGAGCAGATGGAGGCTTTTTTGAAGGACGAGTCGCCCGATGCCTATGAGAAGCAGGTCGACGCCTTGCTCGCCTCGCCCCGCTACGGCGAGCGGATGGCGCAGGACTGGCTCGATCTCGCCCGCTACGCCGACACCTACGGCTACCAGAGTGACAAGCCCTGCTTCGTCTGGCCGTGGCGCGACTGGGTGATCAAGGCCTTCAACGACAACCTGCCCTTCGACCAGTTCGCGACCTGGCAGATCGCCGGCGACCTCTTGCCGGAGGCGACGCAGGAGCAACGGCTCGCCACGGCCTTCAACCGCCTCCACCGCCAGACCGAGGAGGGGGGCTCGATCGAGGCGGAGTTCCGCCAGGAGTATGTCTCGGACCGCGTCCACACCTACGGCACCGCCTTCCTCGGGCTGACCATGGAGTGCTCGAAGTGCCACGATCACAAATACGACCCGATCTCGCAGCGCGAGTATTTCAGCATGGCGTCGATGTTCGGGCAGATCGATGAATCCGGGCTCTATCCGTACTCGATCCACACCACCGCGCCGGAGCCGTCGATGCACCTGATGCAGCCGCATCATCCGGCGGAAGTCGCCAAGCGCCGGGCCGCGCTGGAGGCCGCGGAAAAGCATCACGCCGGTCTGCCGGCCACCCGTGAAGCCGCCTTCGAAGCCTGGCTGGCGGCCACGCCGAATCTCGCGATCTCCCCGGCGCTCGCCCGCTATCCGATGGACGACAATCCCGTCGCCAACGGGGTGCCGGAAGGCAAGCCGGCCTCGGTCTCCGGCGGAAGCTTGTCCTCCGTGCCCGGCGTCTCCGGCCAAGCGGTGCAGTTCGACGGCGACACGGTGATGCAGCTCGACGGTGTCGCGGGCATCACCCGCCACGATCCGCTTTCGATCACGCTGCGCATCTTCTGCCCGGATCCGAAGGAGCGCGCGGTCATCCTCCACAGCGGTCCGGGCATGTACTCGCAGGCGGCCGACGCCTCGGGCTTCGAGCTGCTGTTGGAGAAAGGCAAGCTGCGCTGGAGCTGCATCCACCTGTGGCCCGGTTGCGCGGCATCGATCGAGACCACCGAGCCTTTCCCGGTGGGCAATTGGGTTCAGGTCACCGTCACCTACGACGGCACTTCGCGGGCGGACGGCCTGAAGATGTACTTCGACGGCAAGCCGGCCGCGACTTCGCACCTGAGGGATCACCTCGACAAGAAAATCGTGGCCGACGTTTTCCGAGTCGGTGCCCGGCCGCGTGACGACCGCGGCTTCGCCCAGGGGAAAATCGACGACCTGGCGATCTTCCGCCATCCGCTCACGCCGGCGGAAGTCGCGGACCTGGCCGGGGCGCCGCTCGATGCCACGTTCCAGGCCGCGAAGACCGGCGATGCCGCGGCGAAAGGCCTGGTCCGCGAGTACTACCTGACCCACGTCGATCCCGAAATGGCCGCCGCGCGGGCCGCGGTGACCGCCGCGCGCAAGTCACTCTATGACGATTACCTCGATCACATTCCCCTGATCATGTGCATGGAGGAGACGAAGTATCCGAGGCAATTCCACGTGCTGACCCGCGGGGACTACGCCTCGCCCGACCTCTCGCAGCCGGTGCAGCCGGACGTCCCGGCGGCGGTGATGGCTTTCCCTGAAGACATGCCCCGCAACCGCCTCGGCCTGGCCCGCTGGACCACCGATCCGAAGAACCCGCTGACCTCGCGCGTGGCGGTGAACCGGCTGTGGATGATGTGCTTCGGCAACGGCATCGTGCCGACGCAGGAGAACTTCGGGCTGCAAGGCGACGCACCGACCCACCAGGAGTTGTTGGACACGCTGTCGCGCGACTTCCTCGAATCGGGCTGGGACACGAAGAAGCTGCTCAAGCGGATCGTCACGAGCGCGACCTTCCGCCAGTCGTCGTCGAACACCGCGGAAAAACTGGAGCGCGATCCGAAGAACCTGCTGCTGTCCCGCGGCCCGACCTATCGTCTTTCGGGCGAGGCGATCCGCGATCAGGCGCTGCTCGCCGCCGGGCTGCTGGTCGAAAAGGTGGGCGGGCCGAGCGTGAAGCCGTGGCAACCGCCGGGCGTCTGGTCGGAAGCCGGTGCCTCGGGCGGCGACTACACTCCGGACAAGGGCGAGGGGCTCTACCGCCGCAGCCTCTACACCTACCGCAAGCGCACCGCGCCGCCACCGAACATGCTAACGCTCGACGCCGGCAGCCGTGAGATTTGCCAGCCCCGCCGCCTCGCCACCAACACGCCCTTGCAGCCGCTGGTGTTCCTCAACGACTTCAGCTTCTTCGAGTGTGCCCGGATGCTGGCCAAGCGGGTCGCCGCCGCGAAACCGGGCAGCCCGGCGGAGCAGTACCGCCATGCTTTCCAGATCCTCACCTGCCGGATGCCGACCGAGGCGGAGGCGCAGGCCCTCGACGAACTCTTCAACGCCAAGAAAGCCCACTACGAGAAAGACCTGCCGGCCGCCAAGGCGGTCTGCGGCGAGGAAAACGCCCACCTCGCGTCGCTGACCGTGCTTTGCTCCACCCTGCTCGCCGCCGACGCCACCATCACCAACCGATGAACCCGTCCCACAAGATCACGCCGCCCAGCTACGACCAGTTGATGGGCTTCACCCGCCGCCATTTCCTCGGTGCCGGAGGGCTAGGCCTCGGCGCGATGGCGCTCTCCCAACTGATGGGCAGCGGCAGCGCGCAGGCGATGGCCGGCGGCGTGCTCGGCGCGCCGCACCGCTTCGCCAAGGTCAAGCGGGTGATCTACCTGTTCCAGGCCGGCGGCCCGTCGCACCTGGAGACCTTCGATTTCAAACCGAAGCTGCGCGAAGGCCACGGCAAGGCGCTGCCGAAGGAAGTCATCGGCAACCAGCGCCTCTCGACCATGAGCGGCAACCAGAGCCTGCTGCCGATGGCCGGCTCTTTCGCCGACTTCTCGAAGCATGGCAAGGCGGGGATCGAGATCTGCAACACGCTGCCCTACACCCAGAAGATCGCCGACGAGATCTGCGTGCTGCGCGCGATGCACACCGAAGCGATCAACCACGACCCGGCGATCACCTTCTTCTGCACCGGCAACCAGATCCCCGGCCGGCCGTCGATGGGATCGTGGGCCTCCTACGGCCTCGGCAGCCTGAACGACAACCTGCCGGCCTTCATCGTGCTGGTGTCGAAAAACGCCTCGCGCGACCAGCCGCTCTACTCGCGGCTGTGGGGTTCCGGCTTCCTGCCGAGCGAGCACCAGGGCGTGCAGTTCCGCGCCGGGAAAGAGCCGGTGCTCTTTCTAACAAACCCGGAAGGCGTCTCGCCGCATGTCCGCCGCGGGATGCTGGATGCCCTCGGCAAACTCAACCGCGACCAGGCCGCGCGCGAGCTTGACCCGGAGATCGACGCCCGCATCGCGCAGGCCGAAATGGCCTTCCGCATGCAGACCAGCGTGCCCGACGCCACCGACCTTTCCGGCGAGACGGAGGAGACCTTCAATCTCTACGGCCCCGATTCCAAGACGCCCGGCACTTATGCCGCGAACTGCCTGCTGGCCCGCCGCCTGATCGAGCGCGACGTGCGCTTCGTGCAGCTCTTCCACCAGGGCTGGGACCAGCACGGCGACGTGGTCGGCGGCATCACCCGCCAGTGCAAGCAGACCGACCAGGCCTCCACCGCGCTGGTGCTCGATCTGAAGCGCCGCGGTCTGTTAGAGGACACGCTGGTCGTGTGGGGCGGCGAGTTCGGCCGCACCGCCTACAGCCAGGGCAAGATGTCCGCCAACAACTACGGCCGCGACCACCATCCGCGCTGCTTCAGCATCTGGCTGGCCGGGGCGGGCGTGAAAGCGGGGATGGTCCACGGCACCACCGACGACTACGGCTACAACATCCTGGACGGCGGCGTCCACGTGCACGATCTCCACGCGACGATGCTCCACCTGATGGGAATCGACCACGAGAAGCTGGTTTACAAGTTCCAGGGCCGCTACTTCCGCCTCACCGACGTCGCGGGCCATCTCGTGAAGCCGATCCTTGCATGAGCTTCCGCGCTTTCATCCTGCCGCTGGTCCTTTGGCTTGCCGCATCGGTCGCCGGCGCCCGGGAGATCCGGGTGCTGTGCTGGAACCTCCACCACGGGGTGGGCGAGGACGGGAAACTCGACTTGCCACGCATTGCCGCGCTGATCCAGGCGCAGCGCCCCGACGTGGTCGCCTTGCAGGAGATCGACAACAAGTGCCGGCGGAGCGGCAGCGTCGACCAGGCGGCGGAGTTGGCGAAGCTGACGGGTCTCACAGGAGTCTTCGGCAAGGCGATGGACCACGACGGCGGCGAGTACGGCCAGGCCATCCTTTCGAAGCACCCGATCGGCGAGACGAAGATCCACAAGCTGCCCGGCGACGGCGAGCCGCGGATCGCCTTCGAGGCGCGGGTCTCGATCGACGGCAAGCCGCTGCGCATGGTGTCGGTCCACCTCGACCACCAGCAGGACGCGCGGCGCTTGAAGCAGGCGGAGACGCTCGCGGTGGCGCTTTCGGAGGGCGATGTTCCGCTGATCCTCGCGGGAGATTTCAACGACGTCCCCGGGTCCGCGGTGATGAAGGCGTTCGGGGAGGGATGGACGGCGATGCCGAAGAAGGAACCGGTCCTCACCGCTCCCGCCGCCAGGCCGGAGGTGGAAATCGATCACGTCCTGCTTCGCGGCCTTGAGCCGGCGGGACTGTTGGAAGTCCTGCCGGAAGCCGTGGCTTCCGACCACCGGCCGATTGCCGGGGTGGTGGTGTGGAAGCCATCGGGTGGAGTGTCGCCTTGAAGGCGATGTGAGGTCGGGTGAATTCCAAGCGCCTCTTGCTACGGGGCTTGGCGTCAAGCGGGCGGCAGAATGCCGCCCGGCCCGCCGTCATGTCGCCTTCAAGGCGACACTCCAATCAAGGCAACGCTTGGATCAGGGAAACGCTCCACCCGCGCCGACTCAGGGCTGCTCGTGGATCGAGTAGTAGAGCTGCTCCAGCGCCATCACCGAGTAGGCGGTGACGAGCACCGGATTCGACTCCATCCAGCGGCCGTTGGCATTGGCCCAGGAGCCGTCTTCGCGCTGGCGGGTGAGCAGGGCGTTGGCCAGATCGGAGCGCCAGTCGACTTCCTTGCCGTCGGCCAGTTTCAGTTTGTCGATGTTCGCGGCGGACAGCGCCTTCGACATCGTCTGGTAGTAGTAGAAGAGCCCTTCGGCACCCATGCCCGGGTTTTCGCTCAGGGTGTAATTCTTGCCGAGCCACTCCTTCACGGCGATCACCCGCGGATCGTCCGGGGTGAGCTTGGCGTAGATCAGCGAGAGCAGCCCGGCGTAGGAAATCGATCCGTAGGAGCGCAGCGCCACGCGGCCGTCGGGCAGCTTGTCCTCGCCCGCCTTGGTCTCGGCCGGGCCGTAGCGGAAGCCGCCCTTGTTCTGCTCCGATTCGGCGGTTTCGGGCAGGGCGTCCTTGTTGCCTTCGAGGTTCTGGCAGCGAGAGAGGAAGGTCACCGCGGCATCCCAGTCGAGGTCGGGCTGCTGGCCGTGCTTGCCGTCCTCGATGACCTTCTTCGAAAGCGCCAGCGCCTCGATCGCGAGGTAGGTGTTCGACATGTCGGAGCGGTCGTTCTTCGAACCGTAGCCGATGCCGCCGTCTTGAGGGTTGTCGGTTTCGTCCTTCTGGCCGATGTCCCACTGTTCGCCGATCAGGTGCTTGCGGCCCTTCACGATCGCCGGTTCGAAGATTTCCAGCCCGGCGGCGGTCAGGGCGGTGACCGAGGTGGCGGTGTTGTAGGTGGAAAGGCCCTTGTTGTAGATGCCGCCGTCTTCCTTCTGCTGGTCGAGCAGCCAGCGGAAGCCCTTGTCGATGTGGGGCGGCAGCTTGCCGTCCTCGCGGACCAGGCCCGGATCGCGCACGGCGGCGGTCAGCGCGAGAGCGGTGAAGGCGGGCAGGTCGGGGTCGTCCCAGTAGCCGGCTTCCTTCTGCTGCTGGGCCAGCCACGCGTTGCCGCGGGCGATGGCCTGCTTCATCTCGATCTGCAGGGAAAGGTAGCGGTTTTTCGAATCCTGAGCCGGGGCGAGGGCCACAGTGGAGGCGAGGGCGAGGAGGCAGGCGGTTTTCATGGTTTCGCGGCGGGTTTCTGGTAGGGAGCGATGACGACGGTGACTTTCGTTCCTTCGGGTGGAACACGCTTCGGGAAGGGCAGCCACACCTCGTCGGAGTTGTTGTCCTTTCCGGAGAAATTGATGAGTGCGGAGTTGCTGAGGAAAATGGCGGCGATGTCGCCGGTGGTTTCGGCCATGAACTTGCCCTCGTAGACGCCGGAACCGCCGTAAACCCAGGGGTCGGCGTCCATCGGCTTGCCGGTGGAGCCGTGGGTGATCCATTCGTGGAGCTTCGCCTTGCGCTCCTTGCCGCCTTCCTTCCACTCGACGCCGATGTCGATGCGGGCGGCCTTTTTGACTTCCTCCGGCACTTCGGGGAATTCGTTCGAGTAGCTGCCGTCGGCCTCTTTCAGCGGGTAAAACTCGGACGAGGCCTGGTAGCGCAACAGTTTGAAGGCGATGTTGAGGTCGGTGGCGGAAATCGTGGTGACCAGGAGCGCCTCGTGGACCTTGCCGTTGGCGTGGACGACGGCGAATTCGAGCAGTTCGTCGCCGGCCATGTTGACCGCGGCCGGGAAGCGGATCTCGCGGGTCTTGGCGTCGAAGGTCACCTCGCCGACCTGGAAGCGGTTGCCGTCGAGCTTCTTGACGGCGGGCTGCACTTCGGCCACCGGCTGGTCCGGTGCCGGCAGGGAATGCGGCTCCACCGGGGCGCGATCCGCGGCGGGATCGGCGAGCAGGAGCCGGGTGCCGGCAATCAGGATGGCAGCGGTGCGGATCATGGGGTGGAAGCTTCCCCCGGAGAACGGGGCCGTCCAGCGCTGTCTTAGGGGGAATCCGCCGGAACGAAGGTTTTTCCGAATTCCGACCAGCAGAGCCGGGTGATCCGCGTGCCGAGGGCGCTCGCCGGATTGTCTCCCGGGGCGAGGGGTTCCGGCGGGGTGAAATCGGTCGACGCGGCGAGCTGCGAGGCCACCAGCGTGTAGCAGGCGGCCAGGATTTCCCGGCGGAGCTGGCGGGGGTCTTCGGTGAGCGGCACCTCCACCCGGCCGGCCGGCGAGGTCGTTTCCCCTTTGAGAACCAAGCGCACGGCAAGGGCGGGCGGCGGCGGGGGAGACTCGCTTTCTTCGGAAGGGTCGGGCTTTTTCGGCGGGCGCGCCTTTTTCTTCGGCGCCGCCTTCGCGGCCGGGCGCTCGACCCGGCCCTCAAAACGCAGCAGCCCGGCGGAATGGCGGTTGAGGATGCCTGCGCAACTGCCCAGCAAGTCTTCGAGTGCTTCGGCCTTCTGGCCTTCGGGAACCGTGACCTCGATCTCCAGGACTTTCTCTTCCAAGGGATCGACATGCCACGGCGCGGCCAAGGGGCGGAGCCGCTGGATCCCGGCGATCGCCGCCGCCCGTTCGGAAGGGTCGGGACGGCAGACGTCGAGCACCCGTTCCCAGGCCAGCAGCGCTCGGGCGTTGCCGCTTTGCTCCTCGAGGTGGACGGCCAGTTCGATCAGGGCCTTGGCACCCTTGCCGGCGTGCTCGCGGTAGGCATCGAGCCCCGCAGGGGCATGCGGGTCGCCGGGATCGATCAGCGGCGGCGGCTTGATCGGCGACTGGATCGCCCGCTCCGATTCGGCGTCGCGGGCCGCCGCCGGGTTCGCGCTGCGCTTGGGGAAGGAGCTGGCGACGTCCGAGCGGAGACGGGCGAGCTGGAACTCGCTGGGCGGCTTGAGAAAATCCATGTGGCGCGTTCCCAGCCACCACGGCAGGGCAACCGCCCCGAGGCTGAGCAGGATCACGACCGGGATCGGGACGCGTTTCACGGGCGGGAGTGTCCGGCATCCGGGGCCCGACGCCAAGGGGCAAGTCGGCCGGCGGGGAAAAGAAAAGCGCGCCCTCGGACGGATCCGGGGCGCGCGGGAAAAGGGAAGCGGGCGGGGCCGTTCAGTCCTTGGTCGCGGTCTTGACCAGCATGGCCTTCTTGCCGACGCGGTCGCGCAGGTAGTGAAGCTTGGCGCGGCGGACCTTGCCCTTGCTGACCACCTCGATCTTGGAGATGCGGGGGGTGTGGAGCGGGAACACGCGCTCGACGCCTTCGCCGTAGGAGATCTTGCGGACGGTGAAGGAGGCGTTGATGCCGGTGCCGCGGCGGGCGATGACGATGCCGGCGAAGATCTGGACGCGCTCCTTGCCGCCTTCGACGACGCGGGTGTGGACCTTGACGGTGTCACCGACGCGGAATTCCACGAGGTCGGTTTTCAGCTGCTCTTGCTCGATCTTTTCGATGATGGTCATGGCGGTCCTCCTTGCTTTGGAAAGTGGTTCCCGGGCACCTGCGGGGCGCGAGGGGCGGGAGAACTAGGGGAAGGGGGATGCGAATGCAACCGCGAAATTGCCGAATTTCCGGTGCTCAGGCATCGCGGCTGAAAACCAAGGCCGTGTCGCCTCCGTCGGTCCGCCCGGCGACCTTGCGGTAGAAGCAGTCGTTCCGCCCGGTGTGGCAGCAGCCGCCGCCGAGCTGCTCGACGTAGACGACCAGCGCGTCCTGGTCGCAATCGGTGCGGATTTCCACGACCCGCTGGACCTGGCCGGAGGTTTTCCCCTTGTGCCAGATCTCCTTGCGGCTGCGCGACCAGTAAACGGCCTCGCCCAGTTCCAGGGTCATCCGCAGCGATTCGGCGTTCATGTAGGCCAGCATCAGGGGTTCCCGGGTGGCGGCATCGATCGCCATCGCCGGAACCAGGCCGTCGGCATCGAATTTCGGGGTGAAGACCAGCCCTTCCTCGAGGGCCTTCTTGTCGCCGGGCGGCGGGAACGAGTTCATGGCGGCTGCTGTATTCGACGGCCGGACCCGCGGCAAGAGCGACCTGCCTCGCCCTTCGCCGGGGTCCCCGGGCGGGGGGGCATCCCCCGGAACGGTCATGGATCCGGCTTTGACAGGATGCCCCTTTCCGGACCTTAATGGAGGCGATCCCAAAAGAAAGTGCGGCCGATTCCCCCCGGAAATCCGCCGCCGATGCTTGCGGCACTTGCTTTCATCGCCAATCGTCCCCCGCCTGTCCCATGAAATCGCTCGGTCTTGGCCTGCTTGCCACGGTCAGGCTTTCCCTCGCGGAAGCCCTGCCGCCGTCCGATCTCACCGTGGACGTCCCATCGCCGGGCGACGTGACCATTTCCTGGACCGCGGCCAATCTGCGGCCCTACCAGCTGGAAAGCAGCACCAACCTGGTGGACTGGGCGGAGCTGGGCGAGCCCGTGGTTGGCGCCGGCGCGCTGGTCACCCTCACGGACGGCCCGGCCGCCGCGACGCGGAAATTCTACCGTCTCCGCACCGGCGCGGTCCGCCCCGGCTTCGACAAGTATTTCCGCGAACGCAACGACGATCTCTCCAGCGCGCTGGTCCCGATCGGTTTCCCGGTATCGATCTTCGGCAAGACCGAGTCCCACTGCTACGTCAACAACAACGGCAACATCACCTTCGCCACCCAGTTGGGGAGCTACACCCCGGCGCCCTTGCAGAACCTGGGCTTCACGATCATCGCGCCGTTCTGGGCCGACGTCGACACCCGCCCCGCGGGCTCCGACGTCGTGCGCTACTCCCACAGCACCGAAACGGTCGGCGGCCGGCCGGCGTTCGGGGTCAACTGGCTGAACGTCGGCTACTACTCCTACCACGACGAGAAGCTGAATTCCTTCCAGCTCGTGTTCATCGAGCGCGGCGACACCGGGGCTGGCAATTTCGACATCGAGTTCAATTACAACCAGGTCCTGTGGGAAACCGGCGATGCCAGCAACGGCGTCAACGGCTACGGCGGCTTCCCGTCCCGCTCGGGCTTGACCAACGGGATCGACCGCACGGTCGAACTCGCGGGATCGGGCAAGGCCGCCATCCAGCTCGACGCCCTCCCGTCCAACGGCCAGCCCAACTACCTGACCGGCCTGATCTACCGCTCCCGCAACAGCACCATTCCCGGCCGTTACGTGTTCCAGGTCCGCGGCGGCGTCGTGCTGGGTGCCCTCACGGTCAATGCCGGGCCCAACCAGACGCTGGGGCAGGGGGTGTTCTCGACCACCCTCGCCGGCACGGCTTCCGATCCCGGCGGCGGCGCGGTCACGGTCCAATGGTCGGTCCTCCAGGGGCCTTCCAACGTCACCTTCTCCGATCCCACCATCCTCAATCCCACGGTCACCATCCCGACCGGGGAGACGACCTTGATCCAGTTGACCACGACCAGCGTGACCGACCCGTCGATCAGCGCGTCGGACATCATGCAGATCAATTGAGAAGGTGCCGCCCGGTGGTCCGGGATGGCGCTCGGGCTCGTTGCCACGCTTTGCGATGGCCTAAGGCGTCATTTCCCGCCATAGCCGCGCCCGACTTTCCCGCCATGGAATCCCTCACCGTCATCAAGGCCGGCACCGGCGTCCTCACCCGCGCCAGCGACGGCACGCTCGATGGAGCCGCGCTGGTCCGCCTCGTCACCGCCATCGCCGGCCTGGTCGAAAGCGGCCACCGCTGCCTGCTGGTCAGCTCCGGCGCGGTCGGCGCAGGCGTTTCCGCCTTCGGGCTGGAAGGCTACCCCAGCGACCTGACCACCAAGCAGGCCTGCGCCGCCGTCGGCCAGGCGCGGCTGATGCACACCTACGGATCGCTCTTCCAGAACTTCAATCTCGCCGTCGCCCAGGTCCTGCTGACCGGTGCCGACCTGCAAACCCCGGAGCGCCGCGGGCACGTCTCGAACACCCTCCAGCGCCTGCTCGCCGAGCCGGGCATCGTCCCGATCATCAACGAGAACGACTCGGTCGCGGTCGAGGAGTTGCGCGTCGGAGACAACGACATGCTGTCCTCCCAGGTCGCCACCCTGCTCGGCGCGAAGACCCTGATCCTGCTGACCTCGGTCGACGGCCTGCTTTCGCCGGAAACCAACGAGCTGGTGGAAGACGTCCCGGACGTCGACGCCGTCCTCGGCTTCGCCAAGGACGAACGCGGCCGCTTCTCGATCGGCGGTATGGCTTCCAAGCTCCAGGCGGTGAAAAACTCCGTCGACGCCGGCATCACCGTCCACATCGCCCACGGCCGCAAGCCCGAGCGCTTGGCGGGCATCCTCGCCGGGGAGAAGGGCATTTCGACCCGTTTCGCGGCGCGAAGTGCCAAGTGAGGAAGTTCCAAGTGCCAATGGAGACCTTTCTGATTCGGCCTGACCGTGGTTTTTCATGCCTTTGAAGTTTCGTTCGTTTCGCGTGATTTCGTTGTTCCCTCGCCTTTATTCTATCCCATGACCGACGCCGAAGTCTTCTCTGCCGTGGAAACCCTCGCCCGCAACGCCCGCGCGGCGGCGCACCGGCTGTCGCAGCTTTCCACCGAACAGAAGAACGCCATTCTCCTCGCGATGGCGAAGGAACTCCGCGCCCGCACTCCGGAGATCCTCGCGGCCAACGCGCTCGACCTCGAAGCGGGCGAAGCGAAGGGCCTGTCGAAGCCGATGCTCGAACGCCTGAAGCTCGACGCGAAGAAGGTGGACGCCATCGCCGGGGGAATCGAGCAGGTCGCCGCGCTGCCTGATCCGGTCGGCCAGGTGATGGAGGAATGGACCCGCCCGAACGGCATGCGCTTGCAGCAGGTCCGGGTGCCGATCGGGACCATCGGGATCATTTTCGAAAGCCGGCCGAACGTCACCAGCGACGCCGCCGTGCTCTGCTTCAAGACCGGCAACGCGACCATCCTGCGGGGCGGTTCGGAAGCCATCCACAGCAACCGCGCCATCGCCGCCGCCCTCCAGACCGGCGGCGAGGCGGCGGGGCTGCCCGAGCACTCGATCCAGCTCGTCCCTTTCACCGACCGCTCCAGCGTCAGCGCGCTGTGCCAGATGGACAAGTGGCTCGACCTGATCATCCCGCGCGGCGGCAAGGGGCTGATCGAGACGGTCGTCTCGCAGGCCCGCATGCCGGTCATCAAGCACTACGACGGGATCTGCCACCTCTTCGTGGACAAGGCCGCCGACCTCGACATGGCGATCAAGCTCACCGTCGACTCGAAGACCCAGAAGACCGGCGTCTGCAACGCGCTGGAGACCTTGCTGGTCCACGCCGCTGTCGCGGAAAGCCACCTGCCGGCCATCGCCGCCGCGTTGCGGGAGAAAGGCGTCGAGCTGCGAGGCTGCGAGCGGACCCGCGCGATCATCGACGCGGTCCCGGCGACCGAGGAAGACTGGGAGACCGAATACCTCGACCTCATCCTCTCGGTGAAGATCGTCGATTCGCTGGAAGAAGCGGTCGAGCACATCAACGCCCACGGCTCGCACCACACCGAGTGCATCGTCACCGCTGATGACGCCGCGGCGAATGCCTTCCTGTCCGGCTGCGATTCCGCCTGTGTCTTCCACAACGTCTCGACCCGCCTGGCCGACGGCGAGGAATTCGGCTTCGGCGCGGAGATCGGGATCTCCACCGACAAGCTCCACGCCCGCGGCCCGATGGGTCTGCGCGAGCTGACGAGCTATCAATACCGCGTCCGCGGGGAGGGGCAGACGAAGGGGTGAACCGGCTGGCTCTCGGCATGCACGGGCTCTCCGTGCTCCTGTTCGTGGCCTATCACTTCCTGCCCGGATTCGGGGTCGCTTCCGGCTGGGTGGTCTGGCCCCAGATCGCTGAGTCGATGTCCGCCCCGGGCATCTTCGAACAGCCCACGGTTTTGGCCATCGTCGCGTCCTTCCTGATGATCACCGTGCTGATCGTCGCATCGCCGTTTTTATCGATCGTGTTCCGGCGCTCCCGGCTTTCATGGTGGTTGGCGACCGTGATGTCGGGCTTGGCCATGGTGGTGCTCGGAGGTCTGATCCTGACCTTGAACGACCCCGACAAGCTGGGTCCCGGCGAGATCTGCCTGCTGGCCAGCCCTGTCTTCCATTTCATCGGGATGCTGATGATCCGGAAAGAGCGGATGCCGGAGCCGGCGGTTTCCTCCGGCTGAGCGGTCTCGCGATGCTTGCCACCGGATGCCCTCCGGCTAGCGTCGCTCGCGTGCCCGACTCCCCGACTCCCCGCACCCTGCCGATGGTCAAGGGCGGGCTGTTCGGGGTGTTCTTCCTGCTGGGCATGTCGCCCGGCTACTACATCCCGGCGCTTTCCAACATCCTCGCCTCGAAGGGCCTCGGCAGCGAGTGGCTGGCGCTCGCGTTCCTCGCCGGACCGGTCGCCTCGCTGATCTCGCCCCTGATCGTCGGCGCGCTGGCCGACAACCACTACGCCGCGCAAAAAGTGCTCGGCTGGATCGCCCTGATCAGCGGGGTGCTGCTCGGCTCCGCGTTCTGGATGCTCGACCACGGGGCCTCGCCATGGTGGTTCATCGGGTTGCTGGCGGCGAGCTCGACCGTGGCGGCACCGATGTGGAGCATGTTGGCGAGCATCTCGATGGTGCACCTGAGGTCCGGCGAGAAGGAATTCCCGCTGGTCCGGCTCGGCGGCACGCTGGGCTGGATGGCGGCGGGAGCCCTGACCAGCTATGTCCTTTTTGCCGACCACTCCGCGGTCGCGGGTTACGCCGGGGCGGTCACCCGCATCCTCTGCGGCCTGCTCGCTTTCCTGTGGATCCCGAACACCCCGCCGGTCGGCACCGCACGATCGCTGCGCAGCTTGCTGGGGCTGGATGCCTTCGCGCTGCTGAAAGAGCGGGACCACCTGGTGTTCTTTTCGGTGACCACGCTGCTCAGCATCCCGCTGGCCGCATTCTTCATGCACACGCCGCTGCATCTGCACGAGTTGGGGAACCAGACTCCGGCCGCGACGATGACCATCGGCCAGATCAGCGAGATCGCGGCCATGCTGGTGATGCCGCTGGTGATGATCCGCTTTCGGGTAAAGACCGTGCTGATGGTCGCGCTCGGGCTGTCCTCGTTGCGCTACGTCCTTTACGCGGTCAGCGGCAGCACGGGCGGCATCCACTGGCTGATCGCGGGGATCGCGCTGCACGGGATGTGCTACACGCTCTACTTCATCACCGGGCAGCTCTTCCTCGACCGCCGGGTGGAGCCCGGGATGCGGGGCCAGGCGCAGGGGCTGCTCTCGCTCGCCAGCAACGGCATCGGCTCGCTGGCCGGCACCTTGATCGCCCGGCAGCTCCACGATTTCATCGTGATCGGCGGCCATGGCGGCTGGTCCGCCTACTGGTGGATCCAGGCCGGAAGCATCGCGCTCTGCATCCCGGTGCTCGCGTTCTTTTATCAGGGAGTGCCGGCGGGATCGAAGACATCGGACTGATCGGTCGGATCCATCCTAAGGCAGCTTCCACGCCGCCTTCTTTGCCTGATACTCCGCCTCCGGCAGCAGCACGTAAACCGGCTGCTTGCCGGGATCGATCCACGCGATCATTTCGCGCAGCTTCTTTTCCTCCATCGTGGTGCAGCCGGCGCTCGGCTTCGATCCGCCGCCGCGCCAGATGTGGAAGAAGATCGCGCTGCCCGCGCCCGCGGTGATGTTCGGCGCGGCGTTGTGGGCGATGAACATCTTGAGCGAGTGCGGGTAGTCGTTCTGCTTCATCTGCGCCTTCTTCTCCCAGGTCGTGGACGGCTCGCGGTCGAGAATCAGATGCTTGTTGTAGTGGGGCGACGCGGGGTCCTCGACCCACAGGTCGCGGGTGGTCACCTGGCGGTAGAAGAGCTTCGGGTGCTTCTGGATCTGCGGGTGCGCACCCCAGGCGCCGCCGATGCGGAAAACGCCGGCGGGAGCGCGCATGTCGCCTTCCTTCTTCACCGTGGCACCGGCCGGCAGCGGGTGCAGGCCGAGCCCCCAGATCAGGCCGTTCTTGCCGAGCCGTCCCTGCCACGGGCCGCTGGTCTTCACCCATTTCCCGCCGCGCTTCTCAAAGGCGTTCAGCGTGACGGTGGAGCTGTTCCAATCCTTCGCCGTGCCGGTGATGCACTGCGACGAACCCGCGGGGAGCTCGAACGCGCCGAGCGGCAGGACCAGGGCAAGCAGCAGGAAGATCGTGCGGAGCATGGGCGGGAAGATGACGCGTTTGCGAAGGACCGCAACTTTGCAAGTTGCGCTACGTCGGCTGCTGTTCCAGCACCTGGAACGCCCCGCCGGCACCGTGCGGGTCCATTAAGGCCGCGTCTTCCGCTCCGGCGAAGGGACGCAGGAACTCCCGCTGGGAAACGTGCCGGACGGTCTTCGCCCACGGCCCCGACCACCGTTCGAGGTCGCTGAAATTCACATCGGCGGTGAGATCCTGGCGGCCCGGATTCTCATAAATCCCGGGGCCCTCGATCCGCTGCTGCATCAGGTAGGCCCGCAGGCTGCCGCGCGGCCGGCGATGGTAGAGCGCCGCGGCTTCCGCACCGTAGTCGATCGTCAACATCCGGCCGGCTTTCCACCGCGGCAGCCAGCCGTGCAGCCAGCCGCGGTAGGACTCGGCCACTTCGAGGACCTGGCCGGCGGGGTGGGGGATTTCAAACAGCGACGAGTCCGGCAGTTCGACGCAGGCCCGCCATTCTTCCGCGGGATGGAGGAACAGCTCGCTCCAGCCGCTTTCCTCCCGGCGGAAACGACGGACCGGAAAGGCATCGGCGAACTCGTTCGAGTAGACGCAGGCCTTTCCGCCGCAGGCCTCCAGCGCGGACTCGACCGAGTCGTGCCAAACGGCGCCGCCGCCGAGCCGCGCGGCCTGCTTTTCGCGCAGCGGAACCGATCGCTCCACCAGATGCAGGCGCGTCCTGATCCTCCGCCACCACGGCAACGCGTTCATCACCGCCGCCGCCAGCAAGCCTTCGCCGGGGCCCAGCTCGACCAGGTCGCGGCAGCCGGTCGCCTTCATCGCCCCGTCCGCCCACGCCGCCACCGCTTTGCCGAGCGCCGGGGTGAGCATCGGCGTGGTGGTGAAGTCCCCGCCGCGGCCCACCCCGCGGATCCGGCGGGCATAGTAGCCGCGCTCCGGATCGTGGAGGGCGAGCTCCATGAAGCGGTCGAAACGCAAGGCTCCGTGCGGAGTCCAGGGCCAGTCGGAGGAATTCATCGGGCGCAGCTTGACGGTTTGCCATCCTTCTTTCATCTCTTCAGCGCATGAAAGGGATGTGGATGGCGGCAATCTTGCTCGGCGCGCTGGGCTCTTGCGAGCGCAAGGAGCAGGCGTCCGGCACGACGCCGCCTCCCGGAGCGGAAAAGCAGGGCATCGCCGCCGCCGGACCGGGCGGGGAACAGGGAACTTCCGGCGAAGCAAAGCCGGGCAAGACCTCCGAACGCCCGGTGCTGGTGAAAAAGAAGCCGCCGGTCGCCGAACCCGTCGCCGACAAGCCGGGCTTCGTGAAGAGCCCCTTCAGCGGCGAGATCATCGACGTGCGCGGCATCCCCGCAGGCACGCTGGTCGCCGATCCGATGTTTCCCGCCGAGGAAAAGAAGCACTTCCGCGTGCCCGAGCTTTCGCCGGAAGCCGCCGACCTGTTGGAGCGGGAGAGCGCCCCCGAAGGCAAGCCGGTTCCCGGCAAGCCGGGCTTCATCTTCAGTCCCTACGACAACAAGATCATCGACGCGACCGGCTTGAAGCCCGGCGAAATCGTCGCCGATCCCACCGCACCTGCCGGCAAGGTCCGCTACATCAAGGTTCCGGGCGAATCACCGGCCATCCTCGATCCGACCAAGCTGATCGAACCGGGAATCAAGGAGAGCGAGGAGCCCTGAGCATCGTCAGGCCGCAATTCCCGCAGTGATGGCCCTCGAGCCTCGGGGTCGTCAGGGTGATGCGGAAGCTGCCGCCGATCAGCGGCTTTCCCGGCGCCAGCATCCGCCGGAAGCGCGACGTGCCGTCCTTGGTCCAGTGGAGCGATCCCCGAGCTTCGCCGGCCTCCATCGGATGCCCGCAATCGGGGCATTCCCGGCTTTGAAGCGCCGCCACCGGCTCGCTGGCAGGCGGCCGGTATGGATCGGGCCCGCTCATCTTCCGGCCATCAGTTCGGCGGTGATCCCTTTCAAATACTCCGTCTCCGGCAAGGCCAGCAGCACCGGGTGGTCGCCGCGCTGGCCGTGGTTCATCACGAGGCGCAGCGACTTCTTCGCATCGACCGCCGCGTCGACCAGGTTCGCCTGGAAGAGCTCGCGGCTGGCGTGGTGGGAGCAGCAAAAGGTGGAAAGCAGGCCGCCCTTGTCGAGGAGCTTCAGCGAGCGCAGGTGGATCTCCTTGTAGCCGCGCATCGCGTCCATGAGCGTCTTCTTGTTCCGCGTGAAGCTCGGCGGATCGAGGATGATGAAGTCGTAGTCCGGCTGCGCGTGCTTGAGGAAGTCGAAGACGTTGTGGGCGATGACATCGAGCTCCAGCCCGTTCAGCTCCGCATTGCGGCGTGCGGCGGCGCAGGCGCTTTCGGAGATGTCGACCGCCGTCACCTTGGCCGCACCGGCCTTGGCACAGGCGAGGGCGAAGCCGCCTTGGTTCGTGAAGCAGTCGAGCACCCGCTTGCCTTCCGCCAGCTTCGCGACTTCGGCGTGCGACTGGAGCTGGTCGAGATAAAGGCCCGTCTTCTGGCCGTCCAGCAGGTCGATCTCGAACTTCAGGCCGTTCGCCTCGACGATGAACGCACCCGGGTTCGTCCCGTGGAGCACCGTGATCTCCTGTTCAATGCCCTCCGCTTTCAGCACCGGCGAGTCGTTGCGCAGGATGATCGTTTCCGGGGAGATCAGCTCTTTCAAAGCCGCCACGATCAGGTCGATGCGCTGCCGCATCGCCAGGGTCAACGTCTGGACCACGACATGCGCGCCGTAGCGGTCGATGATCAGTCCGGGCATGCCGTCGGACTCGCTCCACACCAGACGGGCGAGGGTTTCATCAAGGCCGAGGCGCTGGCGGTGCTCAATCGACTGCCCGATCCGCCGGACGAAGAACTCCGCGTCGAGGTCCTGTTTCCGGCGGGAAAAGCGGCGCGCGACGATCTGCGACATCGGGTTGTAGATCGCGGTGCCCAGCGAGCGGTCCTGGAAATCCTTGAGCGTGATCACGTCGCCCGGCTGGGGATCGCCGAAGGTCTTTTTGACCTCCGTGGCATAGACCCATTCGTGGCCATGGAAGATGCGGGCGCGTGGAGCAATGATGAGACCGGCCATAAGTGGCGGAAAGCCATGATCCGGGCGGAGCGCCGGGGCAAGCCTGGATCACGGAGCGCTCGAACCCGAGAACGAACGAACCGCGGAGGCGCGGAGGTCGCGGAGAGAGCGCTAAGTGGAGATTCCGGGACTGAAAACAAAGTAACCGACATCCATCTCCGTGTTCACCTCTGCGACCTCCGCGCCTCCGCGGTTCGATCCTTCTTGTTCAAACCCCGAAATGCGTCCCCACCAGCTGCGCCACCTGGCTGAAATCGGCCGAGTCCACCGGATTCACCGGCGCATTCACCGTCAACAGCGGCACCTGCTCCCGCGTGTGGTCGGTGCCGGGATGATACGGGTCGTTGCCGTGGTCCGCGGTGATCAGGAGGAAATCGTCGCCCACCTTCGGGAGAAAGCCACCGAGCCAGGCATCGAACTCCAGCAAGCAATCCGCATAGCCCGCCGGGTCGCGGCGATGGCCGTAAAGCATGTCGAAATCGACCAGGTTCGCGAAGATCAGATGTGGATGCGGCCGTTCCTCCGCCCACAGTTTTTCAATCACCGCCATCCCGTCGGCGTTCGATTTCGTCGGGTGCGACTCCGAAATGCCGGAGCCGCAGAAGATGTCGGAGATCTTCCCCACGCCGATCATTTCCACCCCCGCCGCCTGCAAGCGGTTGAGCACGGTTTCCGGCGGCATCAGCGAGTAGTCGTGGCGGTTGGAGGTCCGCTTGAAGCTCGCCGCATCGTCCCCGAGGAAAGGCCGGGCAATCACCCGGCCGATGCGGATCCCGCGCCGGTCCAAAACGTCACGGGCCCGCTGGCAGAGGGCGTAGAGCTGCTTCAGGCCGTAGCGCTCCTCGTGTGCTGCGATTTGCAGAACCGAGTCCGCGCTGGTGTAAACGATCGGCCACCCGGTGCGCAGATGTTCCCCGCCGAGTCGTTCCAGGATCTCGGTGCCCGACGCCGCGCAGTTCCCGAGGAATGGGCCGCCGATTTCGTCGAGCAGATCCTGCGGAAAGGACTCGAAGGTATCGAACGGCTCCTCCAGCACGCAGCCCGCGAGTTCCCAATGCCCGGTCGTCGTGTCCTTGCCCGCCGAGGCCTCGCTCATCCGGGCGAAGGCGGCGCCCGGAAAAAGCTCCACGTTGCCGCGGCCAAGAACCTCCAACAGCCCGAGCCGCGCGAGATTCGGCAGCTCCAGGCTTTCCCGCTCGAAGAGATGCCCGAGCGTGTCCGCGCCCTCGTCGCCATAGGCCGCCGCATCCCTCGCCCCACCGCAACCCACGGAATCCAACACGATCACCAGCGCGCGCATGCTCCAGATTTCACCGGTTCGGCCGCCGCTTCCAATCGGAAATTGCGGTGGCCGCGAGACTCGGTTTTCGCGAGCGAGCTTGAAACGGGAAGTACGTAGTCCCGGCTTCAGCCCGATGCCTCTAAGGATTGGGCGCGACCCTGCCGTCTCCGTTCAAGTGGTTTCGGTCCCAACGGGACCATTCATAAGAGCCCGGCACGGAGTGCCGGGTCGATCCAACGCCATTTCGCCGTCCTACAGGGACGGATCATGCGGGGATAGGCCGTCGTCATCAGTGCGGCCCCGATGGGTCATCCTAGCTGCCCCCCAATGAAGCGTCCCGATGGGACGCCGAATGGCGGGCGAGACCACCCGGCACTCCGTGCCGGGCTATGATCAGTCGTCCCGTTGGGACGCAGAAATTCCAATCCTTAAAGGCACTGGGCTCAAGCCAGGACTACCTGCCGCTGGGGAATGCTTCGTTCACGATCAAGCAATTCGAAGCGAGGCAGCCCTGCCTCCGAAGCGGGTAAGTCGCCTTTCTTCCTTGGCTCGCGGCCCTTGCCACGGGAGTTTCCCTGTCAAGGTTCCGCCCCGCTGTCATCCCATGAAGCCTCCATCACCACCCGGACTCCGGAAACCCGCCCGGCTTCCTTTCCGCTTCCTCGCGATGGCGCTGGTGATTTCCTCCGCGGCAGCCCAAGCGCCGAGCTACAACCGGGACGTCCGCCCGATCCTCTCCGACAATTGCTTCAGTTGCCACGGCTTCGATCCCAAGACCCGGGAAGCGGACCTCCGCCTGGATACCCGGGAGGGAGCGACCGCGGACAACGACGGCACGATCGCCATCGTGCCGGGCGACGTCGGCAAGTCCGCGCTGTGGAAGCGCATCCACAGCACCGATGAGGACGAGGTGATGCCGCCGCCGGAGACCCACAAGAAGCTCACCGATGCGCAGAAGGAAATCCTCCGACGTTGGATCGAACAGGGCGCGCCCTACGAAAAGCACTGGTCCTTCGTGCCGCCCGCCGCGGAGGAGTTGCCGGCGGTGAAACAAGCGGACTGGCCGCGGGCTGAGCTCGATCGCTTCGTGCTGGCCCGCCTTGAGAAAGAAGGTCTCGCCCCCTCGCCCGAGGCCGCCAAGGAGTCGCTGATCCGCCGGGTGACGCTCGATCTCACCGGACTGCCGCCGACCTTGGAGGAGGTGGATGCGTTTCTCGCCGATGCCTCGTCCGATGCCTACGAAAAGTTGGTGGACCGCTTGCTGGCATCGCCCCACTACGGCGAGCGCATGGCGGTGGACTGGCTGGATGGCGCCCGCTACGCCGACACCAACGGCTACCAGGTCGACCGCGACCGCGAGATCTGGGCCTGGCGCGATTGGGTGGTCGGCGCGTTCAACCGCAACCTGCCCTTCGACCAATTCACCATCGAACAACTCGCCGGAGACCTGTTGCCGGATCCGACGCTGGAGCAGCGCATCGCCACCGGATTCAACCGCAACAACATGCTGAACGAGGAAGGGGCCATCGATCCCGAGGAATTCCTCGCCGAATACGCCGCCGACCGCGCGGAGACCACCGGCGCCGTCTGGCTGGCGCTGACGATGAACTGCTGCCGCTGCCACGATCACAAATACGATCCGCTCACGGCCCGCGATTTCTACTCGCTCAAGGCCTTCTTCAACAGCGTCCCCGAACGCGGCGACGGGAACTACAAGGCGCCGATCCGGGTCAACGCGCCGCCGCAGATCAAGCTTCCCGCGCCGGAGATCGAGGCGGAGATCGCGCGGCTCCGGACGGAGCTGGCCGCAGCCGAAGGCCGGCTCGCGGCGCTGGCGGCCGACCCTCCCGCTCTGAAGAAGGCGCAGGACGAGGTGGCTGCGTTGAAGAAGCGGATCAAGGACACGGAAGGGACGATCCCCACCACCCTGGTCATGGAGGAAATGCAGAAGCCGCGGCCCACCTTCGTGCTGATGCGCGGCGCCTTCAACGCCCCCGGCGAGCAGGTCGAGCCCGCCACCCCCGCCGTGCTCCCGCCGATGGCTGCCGGTCTTCCGCGCAACCGTCTCGGTCTCGCGAAATGGCTGGTCGATCCGCAGAACCCGCTGACGGCGCGGGTGACGGTGAACCGCTATTGGCAGCAGGTCTTCGGCTACGGACTCGTGAAAACCAGCGAGGACTTCGGCGCGCAGGGGGAGTCTCCCTCGCATCCCGAGCTGCTCGATTGGCTGGCGCGGGACTTCGTCGCCCAGGGCTGGGACGTGAAGCGGCTGATGAAAATGCTGGTCACCAGCGCGACCTATCGCCAGCACGCGCGCATCGCGCCGGAGGTGTTGGAGCGTGATCCGGAGAACCGGCTGCATGCCCGCGGCCCCCGCAACCGCCTGATGGGCGAGTTCATCCGCGACCAGGCCCTCGCCGCCAGCGGTCTGTTAGTGAGGAAAATCGGCGGCCCGCCGGTGAAGCCCTACCACCCGCCCGGCTTGTACGAGCAGGTGACCGCACAAGGGGGAGTGAACACCTACGTGCCGGACAAGGGCGAGGGCCTCTACCGGCGCAGCCTCTACACCTACTGGAAACGCTCCGTGCCGCATCCGGCGATGCTGACCTTCGGCACGCCCTTCCGCGAGGTGTGCTCGCTCCAGCGGCCGCGCAGCAACACGCCGCTGCAGGCCCTCAACCTGATGAACGACGAAACCTACGTCGAGGCCAGCCGCTTCCTCGCCGCGCGGATGATGCGGAGCTCGGCCGATCCCGCCGCGCGCCTGTCGTTCGGCTTCCGCACGGTGCTCGCCCGCGCGCCCGGAGCGGAAGAGCAGTCGATTCTCGAACGCGCCTATCGCCGCGCCCTCGAGGATTTCCAGAACGATCCCGCCGCCGCCAAGGCCCTGCTTGCCACCGGTGCCACGCCGGCCGATCCATCGCTCGATGCCGCCGAGCTGGCGGCGCTCGCCACCGTCGCCAGCACGATCCTGTGCATGGATGAAACCGTGACCAAGCCCTGACGAAACGATGACTCCCTTCGATCCCCTTCACGTCACCCGCCGGCAATTCCTCGGCCGCAGCAGCGTGGGCATCGGCACGGCGGCGCTGGCTTCGTTGTTGAATCCTCAAGTGCTCGCCGCCGGTGGATTTTCCGCCCCGCATTTCGCGCCGAAGGCCAAGCGGGTCATCTGGCTGACCCAGGCCGGCGCGCCGTCGCAGTTGGAAACCTTCGACTACAAGCCGGGGCTCAAGGCGATGTTCGACAAGGACATGCCCGCATCCGTGCGCGGCGACCAGCGGCTCACCGGATTCACCTCGGGCCAGGCGCGGCTGCCCGTCGCACCTTCGGTCTATGGGTTTTCCCAACACGGCGGGAGCGGCATGTGGGTCAGCGAACTGCTGCCCCACACCGCGAAGCTCGCCGACGAGATTTGCGTGATCCGCTCGATGCACACCGAGGCGATCAACCACGATCCGGCGATGACCTTGTTGCAGACCGGGCATCAGATCGGCGGGCGTCCGTCGTTCGGCGCCTGGGTTTCCTACGGCCTTGGTTCGATGAACGAGAACCTGCCGACCTTCGTCGCGCTCGTTTCCCGGCCCAGTGGCAAGACCAACGCCCAGCCGCTCCACGAACGGATGTGGGGATCGGGATTCCTCCCGGCGAAATATCAAGGCGTGCGCTTCACGCCCGGCAAGGATCCGGTGCTGTATCTCACCAATCCGGCCGGCATCACCCCCTCGCGCCGTCGGGCGATGCTCGACGACCTCGCGGAGCTGAACCACCTCGCGTTGGATCACTATCAGGATCCGGAAACGCGCAACCGCATCGACCAGTTCGAGATGGCCTTCCGCATGCAGGCCAGCGTGCCCGAGCTCGCCGACCTGTCGCAGGAACCGGCATCGGTCTTCGATCGCTACGGCCCCGAGTCGCGCAAGCCGGGCAGCTACGCCGCGAACTGCATCCTCGCGCGCCGCCTCGCCGAGCGGGGCGTGCGCTTCATCCAGCTCTACCATCGCGGCTGGGACCAGCACGACAACCTGCCGAGCGGCATCAAGAGCCAGTGTCACGACGTCGACCAACCCGGTGCCGCGCTGGTGATGGAGTTGAAGGAACGCGGCCTGCTCGAGGACACCCTCGTGATCTGGGGCGGCGAGTTCGGCCGCACGGTCTTCTCCCAGGGAAAACTCACCGCCGACAACTACGGCCGCGACCACCATCCGCGCTGCTTCAGCATCTGGATGGCCGGTGCCGGCGTGAAACGGGGCCATGTCCACGGCGAGACCGACGACTTCAGCTACAACGTCGTCAAGGATCCGGTCCACATCCACGACCTCAACGCGACGGCCCTGCATCTGTTAGGCATCGATCACACCCGGCTGACCCACCGTTTCCAGGGCCGCGACTACCGGCTGACCGACGTCCACGGGCACCTCGTTTCGAAGATCCTCGCCTGATCTCCGGGGGGGCGTCCTCCGTCCGGAAATCCGCGGTCCCCATTTGATTTCCGCCGAAGTCATGGCATCGGATGCCCAACGAATCAGAATCGGAGCGTGGCATCCCGCCGGGCTTCTGTTCTAAGTTGCATCAAACCAAGAAATCCATGGGACTCGATAAACTCACCAACAAGCTTCAGGAAGCCCTCCAGGCCGCCCAGCGGCTCGCCTCGAAGTCGGCGCACCCCGAATTGAAGGGCACCCATCTGCTGCTCGCCCTGCTCCAGCAGGAAGGCGGCGTGCTCACGCCGATCCTCCAAAAGGCCGGCGTCGATGCCACCCGCCTCAAAGTCGCCGTCGCCGCGGCGCTCGACCGCGAACCGACCCAGCAGGGCGGCACCACCCAGCCGCAGATCAGCTACGGCATGCGGGCGACGCTCGATGCCGCCGACGAGGTCCGCGAGTCGATGGGAGACGACTATCTGAGCGTCGAGCACGTGCTGATCGGCGCGATCAAGGCCGACGCGCCGGAAGGCAAGCTGCTCAAGGACGCCGGCCTCGATGAAAAGAAGGCGCGCAAGGCGGTGGAAAGCATCCGCGGCCCGCAGAAGGTCACCGACGCCGATCCGGAGGGGAAATACCAGACCCTTGAGAAATACGGCACCGACCTCACCGCCCGGGCCCGGGAAGGGAAGATCGATCCGGTGATCGGCCGCGATCATGAGATCCGCCGCGTGATGCAGGTGCTGTCCCGCCGCACCAAGAACAACCCGGTGCTGATCGGCGAACCCGGCGTCGGCAAGACCGCCATCGTCGAAGGCCTCGCCCGGCGCATCGTTTCCGGCGACGTGCCGGACTCGATGAAGGACAAGCGCGTGATCGTGCTCGACCTCGGCGGCATGCTGGCTGGCGCGAAGTACCGCGGCGAATTCGAGGAACGGCTGAAGGCCTTCTTGAAGGAGGTCACGGAGTCGGCCGGCGAGATCATCCTGTTCATCGACGAGCTCCACACCATCGTCGGCGCCGGCAAGACCGAGGGCAGCCCGGATGCCGGCAACCTGCTCAAACCCCAGCTTGCCCGCGGCGAGCTGCGGACCATCGGCGCGACCACGCTGGATGAATACCGCAAGTACATCGAGAAGGACGCCGCGCTCGAGCGGCGCTTCCAGCCGGTGATGGTCGGTGAGCCGTCGGTGGAAGACACCATCGCCATCCTGCGCGGCCTCAAGGAGCGCTACGAGGTCCACCACGGCGTGCGCATCCAGGACGGCGCGCTGGTTTCCGCGGCGATGCTGTCCGACCGCTACATTTCGGACCGCTTCCTGCCGGACAAGGCGGTCGACCTGATGGACGAGGCGGCGTCGCGGCTGAAGATCGAGCTCGATTCGATGCCGACCGAGATCGACGAGATCGAGCGCGAGATCATGCAGCTCGAGATGGAAAAGAAGGCGCTCGAGAAGGAGACCGACAAGGCCAGCCATGCCCGACTCGACAAGGTCAAGGAGGAGCAGGCGAACCTGAAGGAGAAGTCCTCCGGCCTGATGGCGCAGTGGCGCAACGAGAAGGAAGTCATCGACCTCGTCCGTGCCGCCTCGGAGAAGATCGAGTCCTTGAAAAACGAAGCCCAGCAGGCGCAGCGGATCGGCGACCTGACGCGCGCGTCGGAGATCACCTACGGCCGGATTCCCGATGCCCAGAACGAGCTCGAAGTTGCCAACCAGAAGCTGGTCGAGCTGCAGAAGAGCGGCGCGATCTTGAAAGAGGAAGTCACCGAGGAAGACATCGCCCGCGTCGTCGCCTCGTGGACAGGCATCCCGGTGTCGCGCTTGCAGGAAGGCGAGAAGGAAAAGCTCGTCCACATGGAAGAGCGGCTCGGCCAGCGGGTCATCGGCCAGCGCAAGGCGATCAAGGCGGTGGCCAACGCCGTCCGCCGCGCGCGTGCCGGACTGCAGGACGAGAACCGCCCGATCGGTTCCTTCCTCTTCCTCGGCCCCACCGGCGTCGGCAAGACCGAGCTGTCGAAGGCGCTCGCCGAGTTCCTGTTCGACGACGAGAACGCGATGATCCGCATCGACATGTCGGAATACATGGAGAAGCACAGCGTCTCCCGCCTGATCGGCGCGCCTCCGGGCTACGTCGGCTACGATGAAGGCGGCCAGCTTTCCGAGCATGTACGACGCAAGCCGTACTCGGTGGTGCTGTTCGACGAGATCGAGAAGGCGCACCCGGACGTCTTCAACGTCCTGCTCCAGGTCCTCGACGACGGCCGCATCACCGACGGCCAGGGCCGCACCGTGGACTTCCGGAACACCGTGCTGATCATGACCTCGAACATCGGCAGCCAGTACATCCTCGACGAGGAGAATGCCGAGCAGCGCGAGGCCAAGGTCACCGCGGCGTTGCGCCAGCACTTCCGGCCGGAGTTTCTCAACCGCATCGACGAGACCATCATCTTCGACCGCCTCCAGCGCGAGGAGCTGACCACCATCGTCGACCTCCAGCTCGAACGCGTCCGCAAGCGCCTCGCCAAGCAAGGCCTGGCCCTCGCGCTGACCGAGAGCGCCAAGGAATACATCGGCAACCAGGGTTACGATCCGGTTTACGGCGCGCGGCCCTTGAAGCGGGCGATCCAGCATCACCTGCTCGACCACCTGTCGTTGGAAATCCTCGACGGGAAGTTCAAGGACGGAGATGTGATCACGGCGGATTACCGGGATGGAGCGATGACGTTCGAGGCGTGACCGACCTCCGTAGCACAGGTAGGGACGACCGCCCCCGGTCGTCCGCGAGGCACCGCGAGATTCGGCTGCCAAGGCCAATTCCAGTCGGCCGAACGCTGAAAGGCCTGGCTTGCCAGGTCTCTGGCCCATCCCTAGGATTCAAGGATACCAGTGAAGCCTCCATTTTCAGCTGCATGCCGCAGAAGCTGGTGCTTATGCCGCGCGCCGCATAAGCACCTGCAAAAGCAGCGTGCGACATAAGAGCACTGTTCGCCTCAGAAAAACACCAATGGCCGATCTCAAGTCCAGATACCACGAGCGCATCGATTTGGAGCGGTTCGACGATTCCTACGCAGATGTTGCCGAGCGCGATTACAATAATCACAGCAACGTCACATCTCCATTTGACGTTTGGAGCGTGTGCAAGCTTCGATCCAAGTGTGACCTCGACGGCGCGCGCCTCATCCCAACCGATGTTGTCGTTTGGGGACGCGGTATGGGAGCACACATAGCGACGACGCGGGTCGGCGGAGTGCCTGCTTGGAACCCAGGCGAGCCCCTTCCCTCGGGACTCAAGTTCTTCGGGCAGTTCAACTTGCTCGACAGCGCAGACCTCATACGAGTTGCCGCCAAGGGGCTCCTCTCGGTGTGGGCCACAGAGGATTTTCCGTGGGAGAAGGACTCAGTGAAGACGTTTTGGATCGATCCAGATTCAGCGGTTCTGGCACCAGGATGTGGAGCAGAGCAGAGATTCTGCAGCGATGATCACGAGCCGTATTTCGGGTCACTTTACCGATCATGGGATCCAGATCCTAAACACGAATTTCAACCTGTATCGGTCGATCATCAGTTTGAGGCGTATCGCGAGTATCAACCTCGCCCTTGGGACGCAACAAAGTATGGCGGACTTGAGCACATGCCACAGTGGGGATCCAAGCCGAGTTTATGGTGGCGATTTCTGTTTCAGTTTGCCTCGATTCAAGCTAGTCCGAAGGTCGCCTACCCTTGGACGACGCGAGAAGAGCCACTGACGCTAGGATTTGATGAAGCGGGAATCTACCACGAAAGCAATTCGGTCGTGATTGGCGACATGGGAGTGATCTCTTTCTCAGGGACAAGAAGCGGAAAGATAAGAACGCTTTTCGAATGCGGATGATACCCAAAAACCAAATACGGCGAACAAGGCGTCGCTCTCAACACCTGCCCCGCCCCGAGTTCAATACCCCATGATTATTCCACCCGCAACCCGCAGTCGAAGCCTCGCCCTCGGGCAGGTGTGAGAGGACTTCGACGTTCCAATCTGAACCTCATGAAATCCCTCATCATCCCTCTCCTCCTCGCCGCGCTCATCTCCGGCATCGGCTCCGCCGCCGAGGGCAATCCCTCCAGGCAGGAAATCGAGGCCATGCTGGGGAAGAAGGGATCCTACGAATACAACCTCGTGGGCAAGCGGTTGCTGCGTCCGATCGACGAGACGCTCCTCAAGCGGCTTCTGGAGGATCCGGAAGGGAACTTGAAGGAGGATTACATCCTGTCCACCTGGCTGCTCCGCATCGCGGCGGAGGGCGACCGAAAGTATCTCTGGCTGCTCGACCGCAAGGGACTTCAGACGGAGGGAGAGCCGGACGACATTCTCCTCGCCTACGACTACAACGTGAACGGCAACAAGAAGGCCTTGGAGACCTTGTTGGACCGCTTGCGGAAGGCGATGGAGGAGAAGCGGTCGTGGGGCGCGGGTCACCTTTACGCCCTGGCCGCGATCAACGAATGGGACCTCTGCAAGCAAGCGCTCGGTTCCCAGTTCCTCTCGGCCGACGGTGCCGGGGATGACGAGCGCTACGGCTTCTGGCTCAAGCGGCGATACTTCTTCCCGGACAACCCGGCGTTTCCCGACAGCTACGCGGATTTCTGCAAGGAGATGGAGCAGCTCCAGTTGGAAACCTACAAGGCCCGACAGGAAGCGAGCGGGAAACCGGCGGGCAGTCCGGACTCGAAATGAGCGTCGTGACGGAGGAAATTTCCGTCAGGGCTGCTGGGAGTGTTGAATCCGGGAGGGAAGAGGGGTGACAACGAAACCTGCGAAACTCCGCGAAAATCAAGGCAGGGTGAAGATGGATCCGGGAACACGCAGACCGGATCGTGCCGTTGACCCAGCTCTCTGAAATTTCGTCCATTTAGTCCCTTTCGTTGTTCCCATTGGATTTCTCCGGGGCAGGTGTGCCGTCCGCCGATCAGCGCGGGTCCGCGGGTTTCGCGGACTGCATGCGGACGATCTCCGCTCCGGCCAGGAGGTAACTCCCGAAGCCGTGGAGGTCGCCCTGCAGGCGGGGACGGTTCAGATAGTAGTTCAGATCGCCGGTATCGGTGGAGCCGCAGACGTCGGTCAGGTCGCCCTCGGGAGTGACTTTCGATTGAAGCGCTTTCCAACCGGAGCGGGCGGTTTCGGCGAAGGACCCGTCGATCCAGCCCTCGTTGATGCCGCGGGCGATCCCGTAGGTCAGCATGCCGGTGCACGAGGTTTCGATCCACGATTCCGGATGGTCCAGCACCTGATGCCAGCCGCCCGCCGGGTTGGCACAGCGGCGGATCCCCTCCATGTGCTGCCGGAACGCCGCGAGAATCTCCGGCCGCCGCGGATGCGAGGGTGGGACGTTGGCAAGGAGTTCGACATGGGCGAGCACGGTCCAACCGTTGCCACGGCCCCAGAAGACGCCGGCAGGCTTGCGGGTCTTCACGTCCCAGATGTGCCGGAGCAATTGGTGCTCGGTATCGAACAGCAGCCGGTGCGTTCCCATCACCTGGGCGATGGCGGCATCGAGCTGCCCCGCTTCCCCGGTGCGCTTCCACTCCCGGACCAGGAAGGGAACGGTCATGTAGGGGTCGTCGGTCATCAGCCCCTTGCCGCTACGGTAGAAGGCCCCGTCCTCGAAGCGGGGAGAGCTTGCCAGGAAACGCCGCATGCGGCCGAGGAAGGGCTCATATTTCGGATCGTTCGTCGCCACCCACCGCTCCAGGACCAGAGGCGCGAGTCCGGTATGCCAGAGGGCCTGGATCTGGAAATGAAAGCCGATGGGCGAGAGCTTCCCGTCGCCGACCGGTGCGGCGGTCATCTTCGCATCATGCTGCCGCTGGAAGTAATCCATGTGGCGGTAAATGAAATCGAGATTCCGTTCACCATAGTCCCGGTAGCGGGGCTCATCGAGCACGGCGGCGGTCCGGCGCATGCCGTCGGCGAGCAGCCATGTCTGATAGAACCAGGCGTTGAACTTGCTCTCGATGCTGATCTCGGATTTCGGAGCGAGGCCGGTGCTGTCCTCGAAGGTCTCGCCGGTGCTGCGGTCCACCAGGCGGCGTGAAGTCTGCCGGAGTATGCCATCCGCCACCAGCCGGACCTGGGTTTCTTCCGCCGGGGCGGCTGCGAGCGAAGGGTATGCCGGCAGCAGGAGCAGGGCGGCGGCGAGCAAGGGGGAGGATCTCATGGCGGGGAGCTTGCGGCTCGGCGTGGTGCAAGGCGGTGAGAACATGGCCGCGTCATGCCCCGCCTCACGGGGCGGAGCCGGGTGCCGGTGCCGCGGGTGGTTTCGTCGTGGAAGGCCCCGGTGGCTTCGGCGGTGGGGGAACGTCGGCCTGGCGGCGAGTTACGGCGGGCACGGGATCGTCCTTTCCCGTGAACGCGTTGCCGACACTCTGGATCACCGAAGGCCCGGGGAAGGAACCTTCGGCGAGGAGGAACCGGTAGCGGAGCACGAGGCTGCCGCCTGCCGGGATGGTGGCTTTGGGGAACATCCCGATGCGGCCGTAATCCCGGTAGGCGGAGGACCGGGTGCCCTTGGGGTTTTCCGGATGGTTGAACTGGAGGACCGAGTAGGACTTGCCGCCGAGGGTGAAGTTCTCCCCGATCCATGGCAGGTCGCTCGACTTGCGGACGTTCGTTTCGTTCCCGGGAAAAAGATAGGCGGTCGCCTTGCGGTCGATGCCATCGGACGGGCGGAAGTGGATGCCGGCGTGCTCCGGGTCGCCGTCGAGGGTGACCGCACCGCGCGGGGCGGTGAGGGTCGATTCGAAATCGAGCATCAGATAGGCCGGCGCGGGAGCGGTGTGGAAGGTGAAGGAGCGCTTTTCGACGATGAAGGGAGAGCCGGCTTCGTCGTTCCAATGGACGGTGGACGTGGCGGTGGTCTTGTCCTCTGCTTCCCGCACCTCCACCGCGCCCTGCACGACCTGCTCGCCGCCGATCATTTGCCAGCGGTCGAGCGTTCTTCCTTCGAAGCCGATCTTCATCCAGCCGATGAAGATGCCGCGGTGGTGGGTGTATTCGCCGCCGGGGCCCTTGGTGACGGGTTCGCGCCCTGCGGCATCGAAGACGTGGAGGAAGGGCTTGTAGGTTTCCTGCCGGCGTGCCGGCGAGGATGGGTCATGCGCGGTCACGTAGCGGCCGACGAGGCGGCCGGCGAGCCGGATGTCCACGGCCTCCGGCGTCGTGGGGGCCGCGTGGGATCGTGCCGGAACGGAAAGAAGGCAGGCAAGCGCGAGGGAGGCGCGGGAGATGGGAAAGCTCAAGGGTTTCATGGCGGGGATCCGCAAGGCGGTATTCGGGCAGTGGATGGTGGAGGATTTCAGTCGGATCGCCGGGTGGCCGGACCGAAGGGGCTCAGCGGGCGGTCCCGCGTGCGGGTTCGAGAAGGGTCGGGCGGCGCAGCAGGCTTTTGACATGGGCCGCGTACAGCCAGCGCTTGCCGGTGGAATCGGTGATGAGGCGGACGTAGTTGGCCCGGTGCGGGGTGGGATTCGGAATCAGAACGGGGGGTGCCGTGGCGGAGAGGACTTGCAGACCGAGGGCGGTGGCGACGAGCAGGCGTCCGTCGGCGAGCGGGGTCATGCCATCGATGAGGCCCTTGCCATCCGGTGGCAGTTTCACCTTGAAGGCGGGGCGGGCCGGGCCGAGCGCTCCATCGGCGAGGATGGGGAAAGCGTGCACGGTATCCCCGTCGAACTGGCCGACCCAGAGTTCGGTTCCGTCGTGGTTGATCGTGATGCCGTTGGGGTTCGGGGTTTCGAGGGTTGTGACCTGGGCGGGCTTGGCGAGGTCGAGGTGATGGACCACGTTGCGAGCTCCCCAGGTGCAGTAGAGGTGACCGGTGGCGGAGATGGCGAGGTCGTTGGCCGGAGTGGGCAGCGCGACCTGCGTGCGGGTTCCGGCGGGGAGATTCCAGACGATGACTTTCGGCCCGGCCATGCTGGCGGCGTAGAGGTTGCCGTCGGGACCGAAGGCGAGGCCGTTCGCCTTGGCGGTGGCCTTGTCCAACAGGAACTCCGGGTTGCCCGGCTCCAGTCGGTAGAGCTCGTTGTCCGGGACGTCGGTGAGATACAGGGTGCCGTCTTTGGCGGCGGCGATGCCTTCGACGATGTTGTAGCCTTCGCCCACCGTTTCCCAGGATGACCCGGCGGGGAAGACGGTGTCGTCCGCTCCGGCCGCCAGCGAGGCGGCGACGAGAAGCGGCAGGAGTTTCCGCAGGCGGGCCGAAGGGCTCTCGCCGCGGGAGTCGAGCGGGTGCTTGAAGGGGCTGTGCTTCATCGGTGGGGAGACCTTACGCGATGATGCCTTTCACGATTTCGCCGTGGTTGTCGGTGAGTCGGAAATCGCGGCCGTTGTAGCGGTAGGTGAGCCGGGTGTGGTCGAAGCCGAGCAGGCGCAGGATGGTGAGGGTGGCAAAGGACGTCCCGTTGTGCCGGCCCTGTCGCGCCCCCTCAGGGCGCCTAGAGTCGGGACCACGAACCCGGGGCGGCGCGAAGCCTTGCCCCGGGCTGAGGAATTCCCGCCCCGTTGGGGCTTAAGATGGGCTTCAAACGGCCCCTACCTTAGTGGGTCAAACCGTGCCTCACTTCAACGAATGCAGGTAAGCGATCACGTCGGCGAACTGCTCCATCGTCAGGGCGTCCATGAGGTGGGGGCCCATGAGGGTGGAGGCGGAGGTCTTGATCTCCTTCACGTCGGCGGCCTTCAGCGTGGTCGGGATGCCGGCGATGTTGCGGACGACGACCTGAGCGTCGGTCTTTTCAACCAGCGTGCCCTGGTAGGTGGTGCCGTCGTTGGCGATGACATCGACCCAGGATTTCGCGATGCCGGCGTCGGGCTTGAGGATGGCTTCGGCGATGGCTTCGCGGTTGAGGGTGGCGCCGATCTTGTTGAGGTCGGGTCCGCGCTTCGGGTCGGCTTCGGCGATGCTGTGGCAGGCGGCGCAGGCCTGGGTCTTCATGAGCTCGGCACCTTTCGCGGGATTGCCCTTCATGTCGTCGAGGGCGAGCATGACGTTCTCGATGGAGATCTGGCCGATGGTCTTCTCTTTCTTGCCGCCGGTCTTCTCAACTTCACCGATGCCCTCGAGGTTCATGCGGTGCTTGTTGGCGAGGTGGGTGAGGAAGGCCTTCTGCTCCGTGTCGGCGGTGGCCCAGAGGTCGCGGAAGCGCTTCTCGATGTCGCCGGATTTGGTCCAAAGGATCGGCTTGTAGTAGGGCCCGCGGGTGTCGGGCTGGGTGCTCCACCACCAGGAGCCGTCGTAGGGCGCTTCCTTGGTGTAGAGGCGGGCGAGGGCGGTGAGGATCTTGTTCTTGAGCGCGGGATCCGTGGCAGCTGCGTGCTTGGCGAGGAGGCCGTCGACCACCGCGGGGTCGTGCATCCCCTGGAGGGCGCGCAGCGCGCCGTCGCGGCTGACGCTGTCGACGGCGGCGAGGCTTTCCTTGGCGGCCTTGAGCGTGACCAGCGAGTGGATGGCGAGGTGGGGAACGATGACGCCGGGGTTCGGGGTGGCGTGGGGGCCTTCGTTGGAAGTGCCGGTGCCGGCGGGCGGTTCGGAAAGGATGCGGAAGCTGACGGCCGAGTCGGCGTTCTTGGTGCTGCAGAGCGCGGCGGTGACCTTGAGCTTCTGCATTGCGCCGGGGATCACGTAGTGGATCACCGAGCGGGAGTGGGTGCCGATGCCCTGCGTGTGCGGCTTGCCGTCGGCGCGCTGGAGGGGTGAGCCGTTGGGGGCCTTGTTGACCTCGGTCTTGCCCCAGCCCTGGGTGGCGGACTTCCACTTGAGCTTGGTGAGCGGGACCTGCTGGCCCTCGCGGTTGGTCAGGACGGGATCGAACCAGCCGGCGTGGTCGCCGCCGTTGCCGTTGCCGCCTTCCTCGACGACGAGGTAGAGGTTGTTGACGCCGACGAGGCTGATTTCGATCTCGGCGGTCTGGTTGCCGGAAAGGTTGGCGCTTTCAAACAGCGGCGGCTTGGGCGCGCTGGGCGCGGCCTGGACGGAGGCGGGCGGCTTGGCGACGGAGAGCAGGGCTTCGGCGGCTTCCTTCTTGCCGATGCGGCCGAGGGCCACGGCGGCGGCGGCCTGGACGCGCGGGCTGGAGCTGGCGAGCGCCTTTTCGAAGGGTGCGAGCGGCAGGTCGCCGTTCTGCTTCAGGCGGTCGGCCGCGGCGCGGAGGGCGAACTCGGCGATGGTGGAGTCGCCGGCGAGTTCGAGCAGGGCGGCATTGGCCCCGGCACCGAGCAGTTGCTTGTAGGTGAAAACGGCGGCGACGCGGGAAGCCAGCGGGGTTTTGGCGTCCTTGGCGATGGCGAGGATGGCGGGGGCGAGCGCCTTGTCGCCGCGGCTGAGAATTTCCTGCTGGGTGGCGAGGCGGGTGGTGGCGCTCGCGGTGGCCAGGCCTTTCACGAGGGCGTCGGCGGAGAGCTTGCCGAGGTCCGGGAAGGGTTTGTAGGTCCAGTCCTTCGGGACCACGCGCTGGACGAAGCCGCGCTCGGGATTGCCCTTGTAGCCGGCACCTTCCCAGGCGGCGATGTAGAGCTGGCCGGAGCCGTCGACGTCGAGGTCGGAGGGCTGGGAGAGGCCGATGAAGTCTTCCGGCTTCTGGGTGAAGGAGGCGCCGTCGGGGGTGATGCGGTGGATGTAGATCTGGTTGCGGCCCCAGTCGGCCATCATCGGGGTCTTGTTGTATTTCTCCGGCCAGGTCGGCTCGTCGAGGAAAAGGGCGCCGGTGCCGGAGCCGCCGCCGAGGTCGGCGAGCGCGGGGATGATCTCGTCGGTGAAGTTCTTGAAGAGGACGGGGTAGCCGTATTCGCCGGTCTGGATGTGGTGGGCGAAGCGGACGTTCCAGCCGCCGCCGTCGTTGGTGTTTTCGCGGCTGAAGACGTTGAGGAAGGGGTCGATGGCGACGTCGTAAACGTTGCGGTGGCCGTGGGTGTAGGTCTCCAGTTCCGAGCCGTCCGGGCGGACGCGGACGATCCCGCCGCCGAGCATGGTGAGGGTGCTGCCGTCGGTGCCCTGGGCGTTGACGAAGCCGAAATCGCCAACCGAAATGTAGATCCAGCCGTCGATGCCCATGCGGATGCCGTTGGTGGTGTGGTCGGCGCCGCGGTCCTGGTTGTGTTTCGGGACGGAGATGTCGCGGACGAGGATCTTGGCCGGGCCGTCGGCGACGCCGTCGTTGTTTTTATCCTCGAGGACGGAGAGATGCATGCCGGAAAGGACGCCGGTGTCCTTCGGGATGACGGTGTGGAGGACCCAGAGCTTGTCGCCGAAGGAAATGATGCCGCGGGGGTTGTCGAGTTCCGCGTAGATCGTGTGCTTGTCGGCCTTGCCGTCGTGGTCGGTGTCGACCAGGCGGACGATGCGGCCTTTGCCGGGGCCCTTGCCGAGCGAGCCGAGGAGATCGACGCCGACATAGACCTCGCCGGTGGCGGAGGCGGCAAGGCAGGCGGGCGACGGGGCGAGGTCGCTGCCGGCGTATTTCGTGAACGTGAGGTCCGCGGGATTGGCGGCGGCGGAAAGGGTGGCGGCCGAGAGAAGGCCGGGGATCAGCTTGGTCATGCGGGTGAGTGGCGTGGGCTTGGCTTCTAGGTTCGAAACCGGGGTCGCGCAATTCCCAAAACCGGGGAGGTCAAGGGGGGCGGTGGGGCCGGATCGTGGCACGGATACGGGGTTCCGGGGGCGGGTTATTCCCCGATTCACAGGCTTCGCGACCGGCTGTGGATGTAGCGGCGCGTCTGCGACCGCCGCACTTTGTAAGGAAGCCAACCCAAGGCCCGCTCCATCTCGAAGGCGAAACCATCCCTTCCGTGGCTTCGTTGACAGTCAGCGGCGGTCATAGACGCGCCGCTACATTTTATGGCCCCATCCACAACCTCAGCGCCTCCTTCATCCAAGCGGGCTGGGCGTGCGACGACGCCATGTGGGTGCCGAAGTAGTAGCCGGTGATGTGGAAGAAGACCGGGCCGGCGAAGAGGAGGGAGTCGAGGCGGTCGAGCACGCCGCCGTGGCCGGGGATGCCGCGGCCCCAGTCTTTGGCGCCGAGCGAGCGCTTGACGGCGGACATCACCAGCCCGCCGAAGAAGCCGGCGGCAACCAGCAGCGCGGACATCGCGGCGGCGGCGAGCGGTGTGAAGGGCGTGGCCCACCAGAGGCCGGTGCCGATCAAGGTGGCGGCGGCCCCTCCGTAGAGCAGGCCTTCGCGGGTCTTCGAGGGGCTGACTTTCGGGGCGATCTTGGTTTTGCCGAAGAGCTTGCCGAAGACGTACTGCATCACGTCGCTGATCTGGGTGACCAGCACGACGAAGAACAACAGCTTGGCATTCTGGCCTTCGTAGCCGGGGATCGGCAGGTAGAGCAGCATGGGCAGGTGGCTGAGGAAATAGACGCAGGTCAGCACGCCCCACTGGATGCGCGAGGTCCGTTCCAGGAAGCGGTCGGTGTCGCCGGCCAGCGCGCTGCGGATCGGGATGAAAACGAAGGCGTAAACGGGGATCCAGATCAGGAACATCCCGTACCACGGCGCCCAGGCGAAGAGGTAGTGGAGCGGCAGGATGAGGAAGAAGACCCAGGTCAGCGTGCGATGGTCGCCGCGCGGGGTGGGCGAGAGCGTGATGAATTCGCGGAGGGCGAGGAAGGACAGCAGCGCGTAGAAGCCGAAGACCCCGCCGCGGCCGAGGGCCATCGAAGAGGAGAAGATGAGCATCATCCACCACCACGCGTTGACCCGCTGGCGGAGGTTGACCAGCACGGGAGTCTCGCCGCTTTTGCGGATCAGCAGGCGGGTGACCAGGCTGGCGAGGAGCAGCACGGCGACCACGCCGCCGACGAGGTAGAGCAGTTCAGGATCCTTCATCGGAATGCGGGGTGAGCTGGCCGCGGGAGAGCTGGAGGACGGCATCGCGGGCACGGTCGAGGAAGGCGGCCTTGCTTTCGCCGTCGGCCGGTCCGGCGAGGGGCGGCCCGAACACCGCCTGGCCCATCAGGGGCAGCGGGAGCAGCTCGCCCTTGGGCAGGATGCGGCTGAGGTTTTCGAGAAAGACCGGGACCAGCACGAGGTCCGGGCGCTTCGAGGCCAGGTGGTGGAGGCCGGGCTTGAAGGGGCCGAGCGCCCCGCTTTCGCTGCGGGTGCCTTCGGGGAAGACGATGAGGTCGGAGCCTTCTTCAAGGGCCGCGAGCATGGTGCCCATGGGATCGTCGTGGCGCATCCGGGCGAGGTCGCGGGGGATCAGCACCGCGTTGAAAACGCGGGACGACAGCCACCTCCGCAGCGGTCCCTTTTCCCAATACTCGGCGGCGGCGACCGGCCGGGTCCACGCGCGCTGGCGGGCCGGCAGGGCGGCCCAGATGACCATGAAATCGAGGTGCGACGAGTGGTTGGCGAAGTAGATCCGCCGTTTGCCGTCTTCCGGCAGGTCGTGCAGCAGCCGGACGCCGGTGGCCAGCCGGACCAGGAACGCGAGGAGGCTGGAGCTCATGGCTTTTCTCCCTTGAGCTTCGCGGCCAGCCGCAGCAAGCGCCGCAGGAGGGTGATGCCGGTGCCGGCGGCGATGAGGATCAGGGCGGCCTGCATCACCTGCCCGCGGCCGTTCCAAAGCGGATCCGCGGCGGTGACCAGCGCGGCGAAGGTCAGGCAGGCCATCCGCTGCTGTTTGGCAAAGGGGCCGCAGAAATCCTGCACGCCGGTCAGGGTGGCGCCGATCGCCCGGACGTAGGCGGTCATCACCGCGGCCCAGCCGGCCAGCGCGCCGGTCCAGGGCAGGCCGACGGCCCAGCCGGCACCGGCCAGCAGGAGGGGGTCGGCGATGCGGTCGGGCACCTCGTTCCAAAGCTCGCCGGTGGGGCTTTTCCGGCCGCCTTCGACCGCGACCATGCCGTCCATCAGGTTGCAGATCAGCCGGGCCTGGATGCACAGCGCGCCGGCGATCCAGCCGCCGGTCCAGTCGATCCAGCCGCGCCCGGCGGCGATGAATGCGGCCGCACCGAGCGCCGCGGCGACCACGCTGAGGGCGGAGATCGTGTTCGGCGAGATGCCGGACTTGGAGAGCAAGGTGGCCAGTGCCCGCGCCCATTCGGTCGAGCGGACTTTGAGCGGCCGGCGGGAGGAGTTCTCTTCCACGCTTCGATCCTGACAAGTCACGGGGGCGGAGGCAAGGTGGAGCGTGGTGAAAGGGAGGGGGCGGCTGAAAGCCGCCCGTCCTCCGTCATGTCGCCTTGAAAGGCGACACTCCAATCCCGGGGGCGAGACATTCCGATACGAGAGCGGCGCTTCGACCGGACGGGCCGGGATCGGAGGGGAGGAATTTGCCGGATCTCTTGCGGTGGGGCGGATCTGCCGTTAGAAGAGCGGTCATGACCGTCGGCATCATCGCCAACACGCAGAAAGCCGGTGCGCGGAATGCCCTCGACCGCCTGACCGGGGCGCTGGCGGCCCGCGGGATCCCGACCCTTCTCGAACGCGAGGCCGCCGCGCTGTGCGCACTGCCGGGCGGGCTGGAAGGACCGCAACTCGCGGCGGCCAGCGACGTGGTGGCGGTGCTGGGCGGCGACGGAACGATGCTGAACGCGGTGGCCAAGCTGGGCGCGACCGACAAGCCGGTGGCCGGGATCAACATCGGCACGCTGGGATTCCTGACGAGTTGTACCGACGACGAGGTGGAGTTGTTCGCCGACGCGGTGCTTTCCGGCGACTATGCCACCAGCCGCCGCACGCTGCTGGTCGCCAAGGTGATGCGGGCCGACGGCTCGGGGAAAGACTTCCTGGCGCTCAACGAGGTGGTGCTTGCCCGCGGCCAGACCGGACGGCTGGTCTCGCTTTCCGCCTACGTCGATGGCGACCTGCTCAACCACTACCGCGCGGACGGTCTGATCGTCGCCACGCCAACCGGATCGACCGCCTATTCGCTGTCCGCCGGCGGTCCCCTGATCAGCCCCGCGGCCGCGGCCATCGTCATCACGCCGATCTGCCCGCACACGCTCAGCCAGCGCTCCTTGATCGTGGGCGACGACAGCCGGATCGAGCTGACGCCGGAGAATGCGGACGAGGCGCCGATGCTTTTCACCGTCGACGGACGCGATTGCGTCTCGATCCACCACGGCGACCGGATCGAGGTGCGGAAGGCCGGCCAGGAGCTGCACCTGCTGCGCTTGCCGGGCCATTCGTTCTACGAGGCGCTGCGGCAGAAATTGAACTGGCGGGGCGGCTGAGAATCCGGCCGCGCGCCCTCCCTCCCGGCCCTGCGGAGGCACCCCCGCGTCTTCCGTTTCAAGCAGGGAGATCTGCGAACGGACAAGAATCGGCAGGAAACCATGGCGAATTCGCCAGAATTCACCGGCTTTTCGGCGATCCGTTTGGAATGGCGTTGCCGGATGACGGGGCTTCGTTTGCACTCCGCGCATGCGCTACGACGCCATCGACCCCAAGCTCTTCGTCCGCAACCGCGAGAAGCTCCGCGCCTTGTTGCCGCCGGATAGCATCGTCATCGTTCTGGCCAACGATATCTATCCCACCAACGCGGACGGGACGATGGCCTTCAAGCAGAACGCCGACTTGTTCTATCTCACGGGTGTCGATCAGGAAGAGACCGTGCTGGTGCTGATGCCCGACGCGAAGGACCCGAAAGAGCGGGAAATCCTGTTCGTGAAGGAGACCAGCGAGCACATCGCGATCTGGGAGGGCGAGAAGCTCACCAAGGACCAGGCGAAGCAGGCGACCGGGATCGATCGGATCGAGTGGAGCCACACTTTCGAAAGCTGGATCCACCGGCTGGTTCCCCAGGCGGACCGGGTGTTCCTGACGACCAACGAGCACCTGCGTGCCGCGGCGGTGGTGGAGACCGCGAACGACCGTTTCATCAAGAAGTGCCAGGCCCGCTACCCGCTGCACCGCTACGAGCGTCTCGCGCCGCTGATGCACCGCCTGCGGATGATCAAGGATCCGGTCGAGATCGATATCATCCAGAAGGCCTGCAACATCACCGAGGCCGGCTTCCGCCGCCTGCTCGGCTTCGTCAAGCCGGGCGTCGGCGAGTGGGAGGTCGAGGCCGAGCTGCTGCACGAGTTCGTCCGCCGCGGGTCGCGCGGTTTCGCCTACACCCCGATCATCGGCAGCGGGAAAAACGCCTGCGTGTTGCACTACATCGAGAACGACAAGGTCTGCCAGGACGGCGAGATGCTGCTGCTGGACGTGGCCGCGGAATATGCCGGCTGGGCGTCCGACCTGACCCGCACGATCCCGGTCAACGGCCGTTTCACGCCGCGCCAGCGCGACGTTTACAACGCGGTGTTGAGCGTGTTCCGCGGGGCCAACCAGATCCTGCGACCCGGCAACACGCCGCTGGATTACCAGAAGCAGGTCATCGAGCTGATGGAAGCCGAGCTGGTGAACCTGGGCCTGATCAGCGCGAAGGAGGCGAAGGAGCAGGGTCCGGACAAGGCGCTGGTGAAAAAGTACTTCATGCATGGTACTTCGCACCACATGGGTCTGGACGTCCACGACGTCGCCCCGCCGCACGAGCCCTTCGGGGAAGGGATGGTCTTCACGATCGAGCCCGGCATCTACATCCGCGAGGAAGGCCTGGGCGTGCGGATCGAGAACGACGTGTTGATCGGCAAGGACTCGAACTTCGACCTGATGGGGAACATCCCGATCGAGGTGGAGGAGATCGAGGAGTTGATGAACAAGTAGCGCGACGTTGCACGTTGCGATTGTTGGCGGCGGTCAGCCTGGTGCGGATGGAACCATCCTGCCCGGGCCGGTTTTGCAGGTGATCGACGACGAATGCAGAACGGTGCCGCGGGTTTCGTGGGGCGATCGGTGGCCGGCGGGCGCAGCGGGCCGCCCACCCGCACAACTTGCAAAGTTGTGCTACTTCGTCTTGTCCGGCCGCGGCGGTGGCTGCGGGACGGGGCGCGGGTCCTTGGCGATCTGTTCCTGGAGGTGCTTCACCGCGGCCTCGAGCTGGGCGTCCTTGCCCTGGAACGCGGCGTGCGGGGTATTGTCCACGGTGACGTCGGGCTCGATGCCGGTGCCCTCGATCAGCCACTCGCCTTCCGGGCCGTAGACGCCGATCTCGGCGGCGGTGCACATGCCGTTGTCGACCAGCCAGCGTTGGGCGTTCAGCCAGATCTGGCCGCCCCAGGTGCGGGTGCCGAAGACCTTGCCGAGGCCGAGGCGGCGGAAGCCTTCGGAGAACGCCTCGCCATCGCTGGAGGTCCATTCATTGCAGATCACCGCGACGTGGCCGCGGAAGGCGTACTGCATGTTCGGATACGGCTGGCCGGCGCGCGGCGACCAGTGGAACCAGGCCTTGCGCATCAGGCGGCTGAGGATCCACGAGTCGGTGTTGCCGCCGCGGTTGTGGCGCATGTCGATGACCAGGCCCTGGCGGTCGAACACCGGATAGAAATCGCGAGCCCATTCGAGGATGCTCTCCGGTCCCATGTTGCGGAGGTGGACGTAGCCGATCTTTCCCTGGCCGAGTTTCTCGGTTTCGAGGCGGCGCGTGTATTCCCACTCCGAGTAACGGAGGTCCGCCGCGGCGTCGGGGGAAAGGGGGCGCACCAGCACGTTCCGCCGCGCGCCGCCTTCCGCCATCTGGACATCGAGCAGCACCTGCTGGCCGGCTTTCTCGGCGAGCAGTTGCTGCGGGTGCTCCACCGTTTTCAAATCGCGGCCGTTGATCGCGAGGATGACATCGCCCGCCTTCACGCCGACGCCGGGCCGGGCCAGCGGGCTGGCGGCGCCGGGGTAGTCGGGATCGCTGGCGAAGACGTGCTCGACCTTCCAGCCGCCGCTCGCCGCGTCGCGTGACAAGCGGGCACCGAGCGATGACGGCTGGATCGAGTCCGGGCCTTCGCGCTGGTCGCCGTCGCGGACGTAGATGTGCAGCGCGCTGAGCTCGCCGGACATTTCGTGGAGGATCTCGTTGAGGTCGGAACGATCGGCCACGCGCTCGACAAGCGGCTCGTACTTCTTGCGGATGGCCGGCCAGTCGAGGCCGTGCATCTTGGGATCGTAGAAAAAGTCGCGCAGCATCCGCCAGGACTCGCGGTAGATCTGTTGCCACTCCTCGCGGGGGTCGATGGCGAAGTTCCAGGCACCGAGCGGGACGGCCTTGTCGAGCTTGGCGGGGCAATCGCCGGCCGTCGGCACGACGTGGAAGGCCTCGCCTTTGCGAAGGGCGATCGTCTTGCCGCCGAGCGCGATGTCCCAGCCCTGCGGGTCGTCGACGAAGACCTTCGCTTCCGGCTTGTCGTGGGTGATTTCCAGGCGCATCAGCCGCGGCTTGGTGTTCGAGCCGGGCGCCTGGGAGGTGAAGAAGAGATGCTTCGGCGTCGCGGTGAGGTCCGACAGGTTGCCCGACACATTCGGCACTTCGAAGAGGCGCGCGGCGAGGCCGTCGGCGTCGATGGTGACGATCACTTCGGCCGGTTTATCCTCGCCGTCCTTCTGCTCTTTTTTCTCCGCCGGCGGTTCCGCGCTCAGCTCGTCCGGCGGGGTGAAGGGAAAGCGTCCGTCCTTGCGCAGCGACAGCGCGTAGATGCGGGTGCTCTCGGTGAAGAAGGGCTCCGGCTGGCGCGGGCCCCAGGGGGATTTGACGAGCGACTTCAGCTCGCGGTCGCTGAGGAAGTAGAGCCACTTGCCATCGGCCGACCAGGCGGGCGAGCTGCTCATCACTCGGTCGCCGGTGGCGTCGATGATCCCGCCGTCCGCGGTGTGGAAGAGCCGGATGCGGGTGAAGGTGTTCGGCGCGGGTTCGACGAAGGCCAGCCAGCGGCTGTCGGGCGACCAGGCCATGTCGGGAAAGCCGCGCATCGGCGAGGTGCTCACTTTCACCGACTGCTTCGTGGCGAGGTCGCGCACCCAGAGGTCGAGGTTCTTGTCCTGCCACGCGAGGCGCTTGCCGTCGGGCGAGGGCAGCGGGGCGAAGCGGAAGATGCCGCCGTCGTTGGTGAGCAGTTCGCTCGCCCCGACGCCGTTGGAGGGCAGCTTGACCATTTCGATCTCGCCGGTTTCGTCGCTCTGGGCGACCAGCGATTTGCCATCGGGCAGGAAGACGGCCTCGCGGTAGCGGACGCCGGACGAGCGCGGGATTTCGAGGAAGCGGCCGCCGGGTTTCACCGGGGCGACGAACACGCTGCCGCGGGCGGTGAGGGCGAGCTTTTCGCCGTCGGGCGAGAGGCTGAAGCGGGTGAGGAAATCGAAGGGCTTCTTCACCCAGCGGTCGCGGGTCTGGTCGAGGTCGGACGGCAGGGTGACCGGGATTTCGCGGCTGGTGCCGTCGGCGAGATTCAGCACGCGGAGGCTGCCGGCTTGCTGATAGACGATGCGTCCTTCGTGCAGGTCGGCGTTGCGGATGTCGAAATCCTGATGGTTCGTGAGCGCCTTCGCGTCCTTGCCGTCGGGCGTCATCGACCAGAGGTTCATCACGCCGGATCGGTCGCTGAGGAAATGGACGCGGTCTTTCCAGAGCATCGGGTTCTTCGAGGTGCCCGGGAAGTCGGCGGTGAGCGGGACGGCTTCGGGGGCGCCTTCGTCGAAGCGCCACAGGTTCTGCGCGGTGCCGCCCTGGTAGCGCTTGGTGCTGCTGCCTTGGAAGGGGAGGCGGGTGAAGACGAGGCTCTTTTTGTTAGAGTCGTAAGTCCCGTCGCTGGCCTGGGCGAGCGGCAGCAGGGTGTCGATGCCGGTGGCGGGATCGATCGCGACCAGCTGCTCGTTCGGCAAGGTCGAGTAGGCGCGGGTGGCGCAGAGCACCTTGCCATCGGGCGTCCAGCCGACCGGGAAGGAACCTTCGCCGTGCCAGGTCAGGCGTTTCGGCAAGCCGCCAGCGAGAGGCATCACGTAGGTTTCCAGCGGGCCTTCGTACTGGGCTGCGAAGGCGACGCGGGTGCCGTCGGGCGAGATCGCCGCGGAGGATTCCGCACCGGGGTGGGTGGTCAGCCGCTGCGCCTCGCCGCCGGCGAGCGGGACTTTCCACAGATCGCCCTCGGCGGTGAAGACAACGGTGTCGCCATGGAGGGCGGGTTGGCGGAAAAAGCCGGGAGCGCCATGGACGGCGAGGGTGGAAAGGGCGAGGCAGGCGAGCAGGCGGGGGACATGCATGGGGGGGAGATGCACGAAAGCGGGGTGTCCGGCAATCCCGGCGCTCACCGGGTGCGCGGAGGCTCCGCCCCGCGGAAGCACGGGAGGGCGACCTTTCTGGCGATGCGGGGTGGAAGGGGCGGCGGGCTTTTGGGGACCGCTCTGCGGACTGAAGTCCGCGGTCCCGGTGGGGAAGACCCTGCTTCGCGCAAGCCTTACAGCGTCTTGATCCGGATGCTGCGGAAGGCCACCTGGTCGCCGTGGTCCTGGAACACGATGTGGCCCTTCGGAGCCTTGTTGAAGTGCTTCCAAGTCTTGAACTTCGATTTGTCGAGCAGCGCCTGGTATTCGGGGGTGCTGGTATCGACGTCGGCGGTCAAGTTGCCGTTGAGGTAGAGCTTGATCTTCGTGCCCTGCACGACGATGCGGGTCTCGTTCCATTCTCCGACCGGCTTCGACCATTCCTCCTTGCCGGGGATGATGTCGTAGAAGCTGCCGGCGATGTTGCCCTTGTTCGTCTCGTGGGTATACTTGTGGCCGTCCTGCTTGAAGGAATCGAGGATCTGATATTCCGGCCCGGTTTCGTAGGGCGCGCGGTGTTCTTCGGTGGAACGCCACATGATGCCGGAGTTCCCCTGCTTGGCGATCTTCCACTCGCAGCGGAAGTCGAAGTCGGCGTACTGGTCCACGGTGATCAGGTCCTTGCCGCCGCCCGCGGTCAGCACGATCGCGCCGTCCTCGACTTTCCATTGTTCCTTGGCCTTGTCCGACTTGAAGGAACGCCAGCCGTCGAGGGACTTGCCGTCGAAGAGGAGCTTGAAGCCTTCCTTCTTTTCCTCGGGCGTGAGGGCGTTCGGTTCGGCGAAGGCGGGGATGGACAGGGCGAGGAGCAGGAGGAGCGGTTTCATCACAAAGACAAACGGCGCCGTGAGCTTGCGGGTTTAAGCAAAGTGCGTCATCGCCGGATTCTGGACAGGGGAAGGGGGGCGCGAGGCCCCCCTTCACGGATCGGCAATTCGCCGCAAGCCGGCCGGCCGGGATCAGCCGAGCACGTCGTCCATCGCGTCGATCAGCTCCTGCATGGTCGCGACGGTTTCGTTGCCCATGTTGGAGATGCGGAAGGTGGTGCCCTTGATCTTGCCGTAGCCGCCGTTGATCAGGAAGCCGTGCTTGTTCTTGAGGTTCTTGATGAAGCCGGAGAGGTCGAAGCCTTCCGGGGTCTTGAAGCAGGTCAGCGCGGTCGAGCGGCGGCCTTCGGGGGCGAAGTGCTCGAAGCCGTGCTTGGCGCCCCAGGCGTGGATCATCGCGTTGGTTTCCGCGTGGCGGGCCTGGCGGGCGGCGAAGCCTTCCTTCTCGATCAGGCCGAGGATGTACTGCAGGCCGAAGAGGATGGAGATCGCCGGGGTGGACGGGGTGTTGTTGACGGCGGCGTTTTTGGCGAACTCCACGAAGTCGAAGTAGTAGCCGCGGTTCGGGGTGCCCTTGGCGCGCTCCATGGCGGCTTCGGAGACGGCGAACACGGCCATGCCCGGAGGAAGCGCGAGCGCCTTCTGCACGCCGGCCAGCATGACGTCCACGCCGTTCGCGTCCATGTCGACGGGAACGGTGGAGAGCGACGACACGGTGTCGACGATCAGCATCGTGTCGGGGAAGGACTTCACCACCTTGGCGATGCCGGCGAGGTCGTTGAGGACGCCGGTGGAGGTCTCGCTGTGGATGAAGGTCACGGTGTCGAAGCCGCCTTCCGCGAGCTTGGCACGGACGGCTTCGGGGTCGATGGCCTGGCCCCACTCGACCTGCACCGAGTCGGCCTCGTAGCCGCACTTCTTGGCGACATCGAGCCACTTGTCGGAGAAGGCGCCGCAGCAGAGGCAGAGGACTTTCTTGCGGGCGAGGTTGCGCAGCGCGCCTTCCATCACGCCCCAGGCGGAAGAGGTGGAGATGAAGACTGGGCGGGTGGTGCCGAAGATCGTCTGGAGGCCGGGCTGGAGCGAGGCGTAGAGCGCTTCGAACTCGGAGCCGCGGTGGCCGATCATGGTGTGGGACATCGCCGCGAAGGTTTCGGGCGAGACGTCGATGGGACCGGGGCTGAACAATTTGGGCGAGGACATGGCGGGGCGAAGGTAGGCGGGCCGGGCGGATCGCCAAGAGCGAAGAGCGTCGCGAATGCACGGGAATCTCCGCATGGCTGCGAAGCCGCAAGGGAGATCCGGGGTTTTCCCGAATCCCAATCTTTCGGGCCGCCGGATCAAGGACCTGCCGCGCGGGTGCGGAAGAACACGCGGTCCTCCTGCGACCGGTGTTCCGTGGTCACGGTGCCATCAGCCGAGACATCGAGCAGGCTCCCGGCCGCATCGCGCCAGCCGGGCGACTCCTGTCGCCACTGTAGCAATGGATTCCAGCTCTGAAGGTCGGTGGAGATCTCAAACCACAGGTTCAGACCAGCGGGAATGTGCGGATCCGCCTCGATGCGGAAGCTCAAGGTGCGATTCGTGGTTTCCCGGAGCATCGCGCGGGCGGGAAGGCTGGCACCCCCGCGATGGAGGAAAAGCAGGTCGAACTCGTCGCTGCGGCCGTCGCCATTTGCATCCGCGGGAGCGACCGACCGCAATGCCAATGCGGCCGGAGCCGCGGGAATGGTCATGACCTTTGGCTTATAGTCCGCCCAGTAGATAAACTCCCCGAAGGCCGCGATGTTGGAGCGGTAGAAATACGGGCCCGGATAGACGACCGGATCGCCACCGGGGTCGACGATCCGGCGACTGGCGACCGGTCGCTGGTTGCCGGGTCGGTAGAACCGCAGGATGTCCTCGCCTCCGATCATCCAGCCGTCATGGGCCAGGATCCGCTGCATGGAGAAGTCGTCGCCAGGCATGGCGTGGAAGCCGAGGAAACCGAGATCGGAAGCGCCGTGGACCTGCAGCGCCGCGGATTTCTCCGAGTCGCCCTTCCAACCGTTCACGAAAACGACTTCCTCGCTCGCGGCGATGGGGGAGCTGAAGTAGCCCAGAGACTTGGGCTCGGGCGACATGATGTTCCCGACGAGCTTGCCCTTCGGGAGGGTGTAGGCACGGATCATCCCGGAGTTGTAGAGCTTCTCATAGTTGGCACCCGGGGCGGCGATGTAAATCCGGTCGCGGGTGAGCGCGATCGAGGTGCCCAAGAACTCGCCCTTTGTGGTGCGGGTGAAGCCGGGCTTCAGAGTCGTGGCGTCGAAGACCATGACAGTGCCCGCTTCCTTCTCCAAGGCTTCATAGGAAACCGGTTGCGAGGGTCCCGTGGCGGACACTGCGATCCAGCGGTCGTTGGCTTTGATCTCCTGGCCGAATTGGCCGGCCTTTCCTTTCTGCTTCAATTCCCGGATCAGGCTGCCGGAGAGTGGGTCGTAAACGAAAACACGGCCCATCGTTTGTTCTCCGGGCGCGCCGACGACAAGCTTCGGGCCGGACATCGCGACCGCGTGACCGAATCGCTTCCCTTCCGTCCCGGCCGGAGCCTCGATGCTCCTCAGGAACTCGCCCGTCCGGCGGTTGTAAATGTCCACCACGCCGGTGCGGGTGCCTCCCGGCAAGGGCTCGAGCGGAAAACCGACGGCGAGCAAAGGTTCCGTGACCGCGACGGATCGCCCACGGGTGACGCGAACCGGGCCGCCGGTGGTGAACGAGCCCTCCGGAACCGTCACGACATGGGACTCCACGACCACTTGCTGGATGCCGGAAAACAGGATTTGACCATCTGCCGGAGCGGTGGCGCGCAGCCAGGTTTTCTCCGAGCCATTCACCGATCGCGTGGCGGCGACAGTGAAGTCGACGCCATCGGCATCCACCTGAAGATCGATCGGCAACCCGCTCAGCAAGGCTGCGGGCGGATTCCGTTCCACGGCAAGGTCCACGAACTCGGAAATGCGGATGGGATGGCTTCCGATAAAGCCCTCCTTCGGCTTGGCGCTTAGAACCGTGGCGGCGTTCTCTTGAATCGCCGGGGCAACGATGCTCACGTTCGGACGAACCGGCGTTTTCACTACGCGGAAGCTCGCCGAGCGGTGGCCGAGCACCCAACCGTCTTCATAGGCGGAAATGAAGCCACTCCAAACCTGGTCGACGGGATCCAGCTCCTGCGGGGTGATCCGGTCGATCAATGTGCCAAGATCGAGGTCGATGAAACGCACGATATTCGTGGAGTCGGGCTCCCCGGTGGACAAGCCCCGGAGTGCCATCACATTTCCCACGATGCCGAAGTGGTAGCCATCGCTTCCGATGGCGAATGTCGAAGGCAAGTGCCAGAGAAACGCCCCGGTGCCGCGGTTCACGGCGGTCAAGCCGCGCTCCACGCTCAGCAGCAGCTTGTCCTGCCAGACTCCGAGGAGTTTCCCGAAGTCCCCGCCGGATTGATTGAACGAACGCCACGCGTGGAGTTCGGTCGCGGCGAGAGTCTCGCGGTCCAGTTCGAACAGACGGTTGAAACTCAATCGTTCGCCCGGGGCCCGCCCGCAGCGGTAGGCGAGGATCGATGAAGGTGAACCATCCCGCTTGTCCTCCGACAACGCGACGGAGGAGTCCTCGGGGAAGTTGACCGAAGCAAGGACAGTGCCGTCTGAGACCCGTAGAATCCGCAGCTCACTTGGAGATGATCGGACGAGGAGCCGGTCGGCATCGATCAGGCCGATCACGCCACCGTCGTTGGAAAGGGGCCACTTCGCAACTTCGGCACCGGTGTCGGTGCGGTAAGCGGTGAAATAGCCGTAGGCGACCACGATCACGAGGTGGTCGCGGAACTCGCATTTCCATGAATTCGGCGCCCACGGAGTCCCGGCGTGATTTGCGATCAAATTGCCGGTTTCCAAATCGGCGATCACCAGGCCGGCCACGACGCCGGTCGCCGGGCGGATCACGTTGGCCAACCCGACCAGCACCCGGCCGTTCGAGCCGTAGATGTGCGACCAACTGAGTTTGCCGCCTGCCACGACGCGGGAATTGTGCTCGAGATTGTAGCCGTTCCCGGCGATGATCAGGGAGGCCGAGGTCTTCTCCACGAGTGCACCCGTGACGGTTCCGATCACGACATCGAAAAACTCGTTCTCCTCCAGCGTCATGTCAGCGACCAAGGGCACTTCGACCACGGCTTGGGTCTCTCCGGCGGGAATCGTCACAGTCCGCGACCACGGGGCATAATCTACCCCCTCGACGGCGCTGCCGCTGCGGGCACCGAGGGCGACTTGCACCGGCCAGGCGACCGGGTCGGTCAGCGAGAGCTTTGCCCGGGCGCTCCCTCCTTCCGGGCCTTCGTCCCAAGGCTCGATTTTGAGCAAGGGTTGGTAGGGGTCTTTCGCAGGGTCGCGGTTCCAAACCCACAAGGTGGCGGCTCTGTCGGCCACGCCCATGAAATTCCCCGCCGCCACCCAGGCCAGCGGGTCGCCGATCGGCGGAAGTACGAATCCCGGCGGAGACACCCGCTGGCGCAGCCGGACCCGGGGCAATTCCGACAGGTCGAACTGGAGGAAAACGCAACCCATCGCCGTGGCCTGATCTTGCAGGATCCAAAGGTTGCCATCGGCCAGCTTCAGTTGACGGACGCCATTCACGGTTGGCGGATCCAGAGGAAACGACGTGACCGGACTCAGTCCGGGCAAGCGGTAAAGCGCGGCCGTTTCCTCCGACCAAAGGGACAAAACCCGCGCGGCCAACAGGTCGCCCTCCATGGTCAGTGAATCGCCCACCCCGGGATGATCTCCAGCCAGTGCGAGAGTGGCACGGTTGAGTATCGCCACGCGGTCCACCCAGTTCTTGCGGTAGGAAAGGGCGATCCAGTCTTCGCATGCGGTCACCTTGAAATCCGTGCCGATCACACCCAGAGAGGCGAAAGTGGCTTCGCGGACCGCCCCGCCGGCAGGATCCGTCGCAAGGACCGACAAGGCCCCGAGGGCGATCATGCCATGCGGGTCGAGATATCGGGGATACAGTCCCTCCGGCAACACCACTTCGCCGACTTTTACCCCGGTGGACCAGTCGCGCAGGAAATAGGGTCGGTCCGGGTTGCCTCCCCACGGCCGGGTCCAGAAAACCGGGCTCTCGCCATCGCAGGCGAGATGCTCCTCGGTGGCGGGAAATCCGGCACGAGGCGATGGGTCGACCGCTCCGGTCAGGCGGTGGACGGACAGGGCGAGCGCGCCTGTCATCAGCAATTCGTCGCCCCGCTTCTGAAGACCGGGATACTGCGGCCCGTCCCGGTCCCTTGAGGGTTCGTAGGCAGTCCAACGTCCGCCAGAGCTCTCCAATGGGAAGCCCACCGCTGGGTCCTGCGCCGGGAGGGACAGCAGGGAGGCGATGACGACCGCGAGCGGGCGCAGGAGCATGCGCAAGAGTTCCAAGAGCCGGTGTATGTCGTCAACGCGGAACCCATGGGCGTTGCTTCACTCTCCGGGAATCGCCCCACTTGAATGGGCTCGATCCCGTGCCAGCCTGCGAAATCCGATGACCCTTCACCATCTCTCCCAAGAACAGGTCCTGCCGATCACCCTCGCCGAGGCGTGGGACTTTTTCTCCTCGCCGCGGAACCTCGACTCGATCACCCCGCCGGATCTCGGGTTCAAGATCGTCCATTGTCCGGCCGAGAAAATGCACGAAGGCCAGATCATCGAGTACCGCGTCAAGGTGGCACCGGGGATCTGGGTGCCGTGGGTGACGGAAATCAAGGCGGTGGAGGAAGGGCGCTCGTTCATCGACGAGCAGCGCTTCGGGCCCTACAAGTTCTGGCACCACCGCCACACATTCGAGGAAGTCGACGGCGGGGTGAAGTGCGGCGACCTCGTCCACTACGGGCTCCCTTTCGGTCCTTTCGGCGCGATCGCCCATCCGCTCTTCGTCCGCCCCAAGCTGGAGCGGATTTTCGCGTTCCGGCGGGAAGTGCTGGCGCGGCGCTTCGGCGGGAAGGCGTGAAACGCTTCAGAGCGCATTGAGAAGAACGCCGAACTCCTGCGGGGTCAGCAGGGCGTCGTCGTTCCGGTCCTTGCGGTCGAAATCGCGCAGGACTTTCCGCCACGGCTTGCTCTGGGCCAGGGTCAGCGCGAACTCCTGCGGGTCGAGGAAGCCGTCGTCGTCGAGGTCGGCCAGCGCGAACGATTGGGCCCGGCTGGGTTTGCCCCCTTCCTTGCCGCCGTTCGAGGCCCGGAACTCGGTGATGCTCAAAAGGGCGTCGTCGTCGACGTCGGCGAGGTTGAAGCGGTGGCTGGCCTCGACCCACGATTTGCCGCGCGGCTGGAGGGCGAGGAATTCGGTGCGGTCGATCGTCCCGCTCGAATTGATGTCGGCTTTTTCGAAACGGCGGTCGAGGGCCCCGTTGCCGGCGGCGGAAGCCAGCGGGGAGAGTGAAAGGGCGGCGAGGGCGGTGATCGGCAGGAGTTTCATCGGTGGCGAAGGTGCAGGGATACTTTGGAACACTTAAATAAGCCCGGAACAAGGGGGCGTCAAGGAGCGGGGTCGGACCGTTGGATCCGGTCGGCCGGGTGAAAGACGGCGTGGGCCGCAGGGTATTCGATTCTCGTGTGGGCAAACCGGTTTGGAAATGGCTGCCTGCTTCACCATCCATCCGACCATGCGCCTTCATCCCGCTCTCGCCGCCCTGCTGCTTTTCTCGCCCGCCCTCGCCCGCGACGTCCTGCTCCAGGGCAAGGGCAAGCTCGCCCTGTGGAGTGACGGGAAGGTGGCCTGGGAAATGCCCTGGGGCGGGATCCACGATCTCCACCGGGGCGAGGACGGGAGGATTTACGTGCAGAAAAACATGCGCGAAGTCTGCGCGATCGATCCGGAAAAGAAGCAGGTCGTCTGGAGTTACGATTCCTCCAAATCCAACGGCAACGAGGGCAAGCGGCTCGAGGTCCACGCCTTCCAACCGCTGGGCGAGGGCAGGATGATGATCGCGGAAAGCGGGATCGGCCGGATCGTCGAGGTTGATGCCTCGGGCAAGCTGCTCAAGGACGTGAAGCTCAAGATCGACCGGCCCGACGCGCATCGCGACACCCGTCTCGCCCGCAAGCTCGACAACGGCCACTACCTCGTCTGCCACGAGGGCGACGGCGCGGTGCGCGAGTATGATGGCGAGGGCAAGGTGGTCTGGGATTTCCCGGTGCCGATGTTCGGCAAGGAGGCGAAAGGCGGGCATGGTCCGGAGGCCTTCGGCAACGCGGTCTTCTGCGCGCTGCGGTTGAAGAACGGCAACACGCTGGTCGCCACCGGCAACGGCCACTCGGTGCTCGAGGTGACTCCGGCGAAGGAGATCGTCTGGAAGATCGAACAGAAGGACCTGCCCGGAATCACGCTCGCCTGGGTGACCACGCTGCAAGTGCTGCCGAACGGCAACTACGTGATCGGCAACTGCCATGCCGGCCCCGGCCAGCCGATCCTGATCGAAGTCGAACCGGCGACGAAAAAGGTGGTGTGGCAGCTCGACGGCTTCGCGGAGTTCGGCAATGATGTGTCGAACAGCTTGGTGGTGAAACCTTGAGATGATCGAACTCTTCCGCGACCCCGAGATGGCCCGGGTGGGCCAATATCAGAGCATCCTCGAGGCCGAGGGGATCGCGACCTTCGTCCGCAACGAAACGCTTTCCGGGACCGAGGTGGTGATCCCCGCCTTTTACCCGGCCTTGTGCGTGGTGGACGACAAGGACTACGAGCGGGCGGTGGCGATCATCCGCTCTTACGAGCAGGAGGTGCCGGGCAGCGACGAGGAGATCCGTTGCCCGCAGTGCGGGGAACTTTCGCCGGGGACCTTTTCGGAGTGCTGGAATTGCCAGGCCGCCTTGTCGGCGCCCGCGCCGTGAGTGCGTCCCGGGTGGAGTTCCGGGAATACGCCGTCCAGGCGGCCATCGCGGCGCTGCAATGCGCGGTGATCCAGGTCGGCACCTTGGTCTCGACGATCCTGCTGCGTTCCGCCGGCTATCCGGATCCGGCGGTCGATTGGCCGTGGCTTCCGGTGCTGATCCGCGAGTGGGGGCCGATGGCATTTGGAATCCCGGGCGCGTGGGCGATCGCGACGATCCTGTTGGAGCGGCGCGATGCCGGGGCGTTCACGAAGCGTTGGACGGTGGTGTCAGGCTTGCTGGTGGCGGCGGGGCTGGTGGCGATCTACATCATGGCTTCGCTTTCCCTGCCGCCGGTGTTTCCGGCAGGCAGGGAATGAAGGGTGTGACACGCGGCACGGGCCAATCCCGCGATCCGCCATCTACCATCCACCATCTACGATCTACCATCCGCGCTACCAGCCCGGGCGGTTGTTGCGCTTCACGAACTGGGCGGCTTCGGGGCAGTTGGGCGATTTCATGCCGGGGCCGTCCCACTCCATGCGGACGCCTTCGCCGACGCGCAGGGCGATGCAGCCGAGCAGGATGATCTCGGTGAGGTATCCGGCGATGTCGAAGTTCGAGTAGGCCGGGGTGCCGTTCTTCATCATGTCGAACCACTCCTGGTTGTGGCCCGGCGAGCGCGGGATGGTGACGGGCACGGCCTTGGCGGCCTCGTGCTCCTCGCCCTTGGTGAAGGCCTTCTCGTCGCCGAGCTTGAGGAAGAAGCGCGAGCCGTAGTCGTCGGCCGCAAAGAGCGCGCCCTTGTCGCCGAGGATCAGGCAGCCGCTTTCCGGCATGCTGCCGTCGATCGCGACCACGTCCTTGACCACGTTGGGGTAGGGGCGCAGCGGCTTGAAGTCCGCCTTCGGCGAGCCGTCGTACCACCAGAACTTGAGCGGCGGCAGGCCTTCGCGCTCGGGGAATTCGAAGCGGATGCGCGAGGTGAGCGGGTAACTCTCGCGGTAGATGCGGGAGGCCATCTCGCACTCCACCACGGTCGGGTAGCCGAGCTTGAGGGCGCGGAAAGGCATGTTGACCGTGTGGCAGGCCATGTCGCCGAGGGCGCCGGTGCCGAATTCGGTCCATCCGCGCCAGGCGAAGGAGTGGTAGGCGCCTTCGACGTAGGGGCGGGCGGCGGCGGGGCCGAGCCAGAGGTCCCAGTCGAGGTGGGCGGGCACCGGGCTTTCGCCGGGCGGGCGGTCCATGCCCTGCGGCCAGATCGGGCGGTTGCTCCAGACGTGGAGCTCCAGCGGCTTGCCGATCACGCCGGCCTGGATCACCTCGACCGCCCGGCGCAGGCCGTCGCCGGCGCTGCCCTGGTTGCCCATCTGGGTCGCGAGTTTCTTCTCGTTGGCGATGCGCCGCAGCTCGCGGGCCTCGAACACGGTCTGGGTGAGCGGTTTCTGGCAGTAGATGTGCTTGCCCATGCCCAGCGCCATCATTGCGGCCGGGCCGTGCATGTGGTCGGGGCCGGAAATGACGACCGCGTCGATGGAATCCTTCATTTCCTCGAGCATCTTGCGGTAGTCGGCGAACTTCTTCGCCTCCGGGAACTTCTCGCCCTTCTTGTTGAGGAAGCGCGAATCGACATCGCAGAGCCCGACGATCTGGCCGCCGCAGCGGGCGGTGTCGTCCACATCGCTGCTGCCCTTCCCGCCGACGCCGATGCAGGCGACGTTGATGCGGCTGTTGAGGTTCTGGCCGCGGACGATGGCGGGGAAGCCGAGCATGACGCCTCCGGTTCCGAGGGCGGCGCGTTGGAGGAATTGGCGGCGGTGGAGCGAGGGCATGGCGTGGGTTTTCCGGGGTTGGTTCGGGGAATCGCCGCAGGTTCCGCGGCAACCCGGATCATACCCGGCGGGGCGGCCGGCTCTTTCGACGAAGCGGCAGGCGGGCCGGAGGCGGAGCGGCGGCCATCGCTCGGGGTGACCGGATGCCCGCCTTCCAGCCCGAGCGCCAACTCTCAGCGCGAAGTCTTCCGGGGGATCGCCTTGAGCCGGAGGACGGTCGGCTCGTTGCAATAGGGACAATGGAAGCAGCCCTTGAAGAGGATCGACAGTGCCACGCGGAGCCGGAGGCTGCCGAGAAACTGCCGTGCATGGCGGTGGGTCGAGCAGCCCTTGCGGGAAAGGACCGGCATCATGCACAAGGGGCAACGGGCGCTCGAAGCGAAGATCCATTGCACGAAAGCAAAGAAAAGGGCCGCCCCGAGCGCGGCGAGGCTGATCAGGGAAAGCCGTTTGTCATGCTCGAACAGCGCGATCGCGAGGATCACGACCGAAGCGGCGATGAGGATGCGCTTGAGGCAAAGCAACAAAGCGGCAGCCCGAAGGTTCCGGATCGTGTAGGCGTGCCTCGGATGATGCATGGGTTGAACCGAGATAGGAGGTAGCTCATCGAACGGCTCCCGCGGGAGGGGCGAGCATGGGTCGCTGTCAGGGGCCGATCAAACAAAAAGACATGTTTGAATGATAAAGCATCGGGCATGCCGATCTTTTGTCAGGACCCGCGTCCTGTGTCATCGCGACGGAGCGGCGGCCATCCGGGACGGAGCCAAGGGAGTCGCGGCGGCCCCGGTAGCCGGCGGGCTTTCTTGCGAAGTGCTGCGATTTTCGCCGGATTGGCCGCGTTTAAAGCGCGTGCGACCGATCCTCATCCCATGGCTTTGCCTCCTTGCTCCCGTCGCGATCCATGCGGCGGATGTCGACTGGCCCGTGTATCTGGGAGACAAGGCGAGCGGCCAGTATTCCCCGCTGGAGCAGATCACGCCGGCGAACGTGGCCTCCCTGAAGCAGGTTTGGAGCTTCGCGTCGGGCGGGGCGGACGGCCAGAACCGCTCGCAGATCCAGTGCAACCCGCTGGTGGTCGGCGGCGTGCTGTTCGGGACCTCGCCGGATTTCCAGCTCTTCGCGCTGGACGCCGCCACGGGGACCGAGAAATGGCGCTTCGATCCGGCGAAGGAGGGACTGCCGAAAAGCGGGGTGAACCGGGGGCTGGTTTACTGGGGAACGGGCGACGAGGCGCGGATCCTTTATGCGAACGACCGCTTCCTCCATGCGATCGATGCGCGGAGCGGCAAGCGGATCGCGAACTTCGGCAAGCAGGGGAGCGTGGACTTGAAGGAGGGCCTGGGGCGGGATGCGGCGAATCTCCATCTGACGGCGAACACGCCCGGCGTGGTCTTCGGCGACCTGCTGATCATGGGCATGCGTCTGGGCGAAGGTCCGGCACCGGCGGCACCGGGGGCGATCCGCGCCTACAACGTGCGGACCGGCGAGCTGGTGTGGCGCTTCAACACCATCCCGCAGCCCGGCGAGCCGGGGCACGAGACCTGGCCGCCGGAAGCCTGGAAGTCGGTCGGCGGGGCGAACGTCTGGACCGGCTTCGCGCTCGACGAGGCACGGGGGCTGGTCTTCTGCCCGACCGGCTCGGCAGCCTTCGATTTCTGGGGTGGCGATCGCACGGGGCAGAACCTTTACGCGAACTGCCTGATCGCGCTCGATGCCAAGACCGGGAAGCGGGTCTGGCATTTCCAGTTCGTCCACCACGACCTGTGGGACCGCGACCTGCCGGCCCCGCCGAACCTGGTGACGGTGACGCACGGCGGCAGGAAGATCGACGCGGTGGCGCAGGTGACCAAGTCGGGGCACGTCTTCGTGTTCGAGCGGGCGACCGGCAAGCCGCTGTTCCCGATCGAGGAAAGGCCGGTGCCACCCTCCGACCTGCCGGGCGAGTCCGCATGGCCGACGCAGCCCTTTCCTCTGAAGCCGGCGCCTTTCGCGCGGCAGGTGTTCTCGCGGGATCAGATCACGGATATCTCCGAAGCGTCGGCGAAGACCGTGCTCGAGCGCTTCAACCAGGTGAGGCCCCACGTTCCCTTCGACCCGCCGAGCGAGCGGGGAACGATCATTTTCCCCGGCTTCGACGGCGGCGCGGAGTGGGGCGGCGCGGCGGCGGATCCCGACGGCGTGCTTTACGTCAATGCCAACGAGATGCCGTGGATCCTGACCATGGTCCCGGCCAAGGCGGAAGGGGCGTCGAGCGGCGCGGCGATCTACGCCCAGCTCTGTGCGGCTTGCCACGGGGTCGACCGGAAAGGCAATCCGGCGCAGAACGTCCCGGATCTTTCCTCCGCGGCGGAGCGGCTCAAGAAGGAGGACGTCGTCGCGCTGTTAGGGACGGGCCGGGGAGTGATGCCGTCCTTCGCCTTTCTAACAGAGGCGCAGCGGCGGATGGTGACCGATCACCTGTTCGGCGAGGCCGCCAACGATCCCGGCCGCAAGGTGGAGCCCGGCGGGGAAGGGGATTTCGGGGCGATCCCTTACACGACCACCGGCTACAACCGCTGGCTCGATCCCGACGGCTACCCTGCGGTGAAACCGCCGTGGGGGACGCTGCACGCGATCGATCTCAACACCGGCGAGTACCGCTGGAGCGTCCCGCTCGGCGAGTATCCGGAGCTGACCGCGCGGGGGATTCCCAAGACCGGCACCGAGAACTACGGCGGCCCGGTGGTGACGGCCGGCGGGCTGGTCTTCATCGCGGCGAGCCGCGACGAGCATCTCCGCGCCTTCGATCGCAAGACCGGCAAGGAGCTTTGGAAAGCGAAGCTGCCCGCCGCGGGCTATGCGACGCCCGCGGTGTATTCGGTGAAGGGGCGGCAGTACGTGGTGATCGCCTGCGGCGGCGGAAAGATCGGGACGAAGAGCGGTGACGCCTACGTGGCCTTCGCGCTGCCGGAGTGAGGGCCGGCGGGCGCGTCATCGCCAGTGGCGGTTCGCGAAGTCCATGAAGTGTTGCCAGTCGGTGAGGGTCAGGTCGTGCTTGCCGGGGCGGAGGTGGTAGCCGATCGAGCCGGCGTGGAGCTTGCCGCCGGGCTTTGGCATCGTGCCGGCTTCGAGGCCGGTCTTGCCGTGGAGCCTGTAGACCGGGCCGGCGTGGACGCAGGAGAGGAACTCGCCCTCCGGGTCCGCCCAGGCGTCGTCCGCGGCGCTGGCGACGTAGGCGAGGCGCGGGGCGATCAAGCCGACGAGCTGGTGCTGGTCGACCGGCAAGGTCTCCTCCTTGCCGTTGTAGCGCTTGTAGTTTTCGCAGAACCAGTGGGGGAAGTTGCGGTTGATGTCGGCGAGCTGTTCGCCCTGCTTGCGGCGGGAAAGCGCGGCGCCGGTGCAGCCGGAATTGTTAGAGACGACCAGTGCGACCCGCGGGTCCTGGGCACCGCACCAGAGGGCGGTCTTGCCGCCGCGGGAATGCCCGACCACGGCGATCCGGCGGGCGTCGAGGGTGGGTTCCTTTTCGAGGGCATCGATCACCCGGCTGGCCCCCCAGGCCCAGGCGGCGATGGTGCCCCAGGCATCGGGGCCGCGCGGGGCGGTGTCGAAGATCGCATGGACGCCGTCCTTGAATCCCTCGCTTTTATCGGGGTCGATGTCGGCGACCTGGAAGATGGCGGTGGCGAACCCGCGGCGGGTAATTTCAAGCGCGGGCCAGAAGCCGTTGGGTTTCGTGAGGTCGGCGAGTTCGGGACCGCGGTTGTTGATCAGCAGGAAGAGCGGGACCGGACCTTTCGCGGCGGCGGGGATGACCATCAGCACGCGGATTTTTCCCGCGCCGCCGGGGCCGGAGAAGGTGACATGGCCTTCGATGACCTGGTCTTTCACGCCGGCGACTTCGAGGACCTGGCGGGTCCACTTCAGGTCGCCGGGCTTGCCGACCGGGTTGCGGCCGTAAACGTGCTCTCGGAATTTCTCCAAGGCCAACGGCCGGACCTCGCGCTCCCATGCCTCCGCGCTTTCGGCCGGCTTGCCGGAAGCATCGGCGAGCGGGTCGGGGAGTTTCAAGTCCTCGGCGATGGTGATGCCCGAAAGCAGGCCGAGCTGAAGGAGGGAGAGCGGCGAGGGGTTCATGGAGAAGACTTACGAGAGCTGAGGCATGATCTATTTCGGGCGGCGTCTCGCGTGACCGTCGACCGCGGAAAAAGCTGGCCATGGGGGCGGAGTCGCGGCGGCATCGGGACGTGCAGGACGAGTGCTTTTTCGAGATCCGGAACGCGACGGTGTGGCGGGGCGACACGGTGGCGCTGCGGGATTTCTCGCTGGCGCTGCGGCATGGCGAGAGCGTGGCGATCCTGGGGCCGAACGGGGCGGGGAAGAGCACGCTGCTGAAGCTGCTGACCGGCGAGGTGCGGGCGGCGGCGAACGAAGGAACGAGCTGCCGACTGTTCGGCGAGGACCTGTGGTCGCTGGAGGAACTGCGGCACAAGATCGGCGTGGTGATGCCGGAGGACGTGGCGCGCTTTCATCCGGAAGAGCAGGCGGGCGACGTGGTGCTGAGTTCGCTGCGCGGGGCTTTCGGTCGGACGAGGGACATGCGGTTCAGCGCGAAGGACAAGGCGAAGGCGGAGGAGGTGATGCAGCGGTTGGGCGTGATGGGTTTGGCGGAGCGGGACTTCGGCACGCTGTCATCGGGCGAGCGGCGGAGGTTTCTCATCGCAAGGGCGCTGGTCCACGATCCGCCGGTGCTGGTGCTCGACGAGCCGTCGACGGCGCTGGATTTCTCCGCGGCGCTGGGGCTGACGGCGGTGATGCGCGAGCTGGCGGCCCACGGCCACACGCTGGTGCTGGTGACCCATCATCCGGGCGAGATTCCGCCGGAGGTCGGGCGGGTGATTCTGTTAGAAAAGGGCCGGGTGCGTGCCGACGGACCGAAGCGAAAGGTGCTCGAAGCGCGCGGGCTGGGCGAGTTGTTCGGGCTGCCGTTGCGGGTGTCGTGGAGCAGCGGCTGGTGCGAGGTGCGGCCGCGGTGACGAAGGTTATTTCTCCGGCAGTGTGCCGACCTGGAAGCGGAACTCGCGGGTCCGCGGGTCCTGGATCAGGGACTCGACGGTTTGGTAGCCGCCGTCGGGAAGGATCGTGAAGGTGATCTCCCAGGTGCCGGTGGCGGGGTTGAAGTCGCATTGCCAGAAGTCGTTGCCGGCGACGGATTGGTCGATCTTTTGCCAGGCGTCGCCGACCTTCTGTTCGAGCAGCGGATGACGGTAGTCGGTGAGGCCGGTGAATGTGACGGGCACGGCTCCCAGACCGCCGCGGAGGGTGAAGGCGGCGCGGTTCGAGGCGGCACGGATTTGCGGCGGGTGGAGGCGTTCGAGGGTGCCGGTGCCTGGCGTGAGGGTGATGTGATTCCCGGCGGCCTCGCGGAGGATCATGCGGGGATCGTTGTCGTAGTCGCGGAGGGCCTGGCGGAAGTGCTCGTTCTTGCCGCCGTAGTTGTCGAGGGAGCGCGGGACGTAGAGGCGGACGAGGTCGATCTCGACGAAGTCGCCTGCCTTGAGCCGGGTGATGCCGGGCGGCGGGACGAGTTCGAGGATGGAAACGTTCGCGGCATTGCGGCGTTCCTGGAGGTAGGGTGTCGGGGCATCGCGTCCATCGAGCCGGGCTTTCCACGAGCGGATGATGAAGCCGTGGTTGGCGGGGCGGTATTCCTTCTCGGGGCCGGCATTCGTGACGGCGGCCCAGGGTGAAGGGCCTTCGAGGGGGATCGCTTCGCCGGTGATCTCGCCGGGTTTGCCGGAGGCTTTCCACTGGCGGACGGGCGTCGGCCGGCCGGCGTGGCCGAAGGCGAGGGTGTCGCCTTGATTGTAGGAATAGGTGTCGCCGGCCTGCTGATAGAAGACGAGGCGGCGGAAGGGCGTGTCCTTCTTCACGTCGATGCGGATGCGGTGGAGGCCGCGGGTGGCATCGTCGGCGCGGGGAAGACCGGCGCTGAAGCTGAAGTCCATCGCGCCGTCATCGGTGCGGCCGGCGAAGATCGCTTCTGTTAGAACGGGGCACTGGCGGAGATAGCGGACGCGCATCGAGGCGTGGCGGCGGACGGTGCCGGCGGCATCGGTGTAGCGGAGGACGGAGCCGCCCCCGGCGTTGATGCCCCAGTTGCGCTTGCCCTTGGTGTCGATGGCGTGGAAGGGGCGGGAGTCGGTGAAATCGTTGTCGGTGAGCACGTGGTCCATGTCGTAGCAGAGCGCCTCGCCGCGGTTGCCGAGTGCGGCTTCGTCCCACTGCTGGTTGCCGCCGTAGCCGATGATCGACAGCTGCGAATGGGTGGCGGCGGCGATTCCGCCCCAATTCTCGCCGGTCATCATGAGCTCGAATTCCCAGGTGCTGTTAGGGGGCACGGCGAGCATCGTCAGGCCGTGGAACCAGTAGCCGGCGAAGCCCGCGGGGCCGTCGGGGGGCGGGTTCGGGCCGTGCCAGTTTTTCGAAAGCTGGACCGGGATGCCGAGCGGGAAGCCGTCGAGGTCGCGCAGCACGGCGGTGAGGCCGGGGATGTAATGCGGTACGCCGTCGAAGCAGAGGCGCAGCACGCGGGCTTCGGGGTGCGGGTTCTTGACGGTGATCCGCGCGCGCATCCGGCCGTCGTCGCCTTCGCTGCCTTTCGGGAGGACGATGCGGTGGAAACCGGGGTCCTTGTCGTGGGTTACGGGGAGTTGCGGAAGGGCGGGTTCGATGCCGGTGGCGGTGACGGCGAGCGTGCTCTTCTCGTCGGAGAGGATCCGGGCCAGAAGCTCGGGGATGCCGCGGGCGGCGGGGTGGAGGATGATGCCGAGGGAGACTTCCTGGCCGGGTTTCCAGTCGGTGGGCGTCTTCGTTGCCGTGAGGGTGGAGGTTTCTTCGTCGAGAGAGAGCGCGTCGGTGCGCGATGACGGAAGCGCCACGAAGCCGGAGCCGTCGGCCGCGACGAGGGCGCGGATGGGGCCATCGCCGGGGAGGAGCTTGAAGCCATCGGGCAGGTCGAGCTTCATCGCCAGCGTGCCTTCTTTCACGACGGCGGTCGGGGTGAGGCGGAGAACGAAGGAGATGCGGTCGGGCCAGGCGGCGGTTTCGAGGCCGGTGCGTGCGGGGTCGAAGGGGATGCCGGCGGGCAGGGCGGCGCTTTGCCAGCGTCGTTGGAAGAACTTGCCGCTTTCAACGAGTTGGCAGGTGCGGAGGTCCTCGCTGGCGGCGGTGACCGGGCCGGTGGTGCCGTTGCCGCCGACGGTGCAGGCAAAGGCGAGCGGCGGGCCGGGCGGAATGTGGGCGGTGAGGGCTTCGGCTTCGGTCGGGGGATCCGCCAGCGGGGTCAGCGAGGTCGGGCCGAAAGTACGAGGGTTGTAGTGGAGCAGGTAGCGGGAGGTCTGGATGCGGAGGTCCGGGGCGATCAGGCCGTTCGCCCAGTTCATGGATCCATATTCTTTTACCTGCGAGAAGGGCTCGGCGGGGACGCCGGGCGGCAGGGCGTGAATGGGGGCGGCGAGGGCGAGCGATGCGAGGAGTCGGAGAAGGGCGGTCACGGTTGGGCGGAGGCTACGCGGCGGGTCGGCCGGGATTGTCAGCGGGACGAGTCGAGCTTTGCGCGCTCCGCTTTCGTCAATCCGGCGACGACGAGGTTGTAGGAGTGGTCGATGAGTTCGCGGATGAGAGCGGAAGGGACGGAGCCGTCGAGCACGACCGTGTTCCAGTGGCGCTTGCTCATGTGGTAGCCGGGCGTGATGGCGGGGTGCTCGGCGCGGAGAAGTTCGGAGCGGTCGGGATCGCACTTCAGGTTGATGCGTGAAGGGAAGTCGTCGGGCACGGCGAGGGCGAACATCTTGCCGGCGACCTTGTAGACGAGGACGTCTGGGCCGAAGGGGGTGGTTTCTTCCGCGCCGGGCTTGGCGAGGAAACGGGCGATGGCGTCGGGGAGGTCCATGGGGGAAGTGCCAAGTAAGAAGTTCCAAGTGCCAAAAGGAAGAAGAACGAAAGGCGGAAGGGTTTCGATTTCTGTCTAAGGATTCCGGGTTTCGTGTGTCAGGGTGGGAGCCTCCCGTTTTTGCGGCGGGGGGTGAATCCGAATTTACGACCATGAACGCGTTTCGATCTCTTGTCCGGGTGGTGGTGACGGGGCTTGTTTGCCTGGGGGCGGCGATGGCGGGACCGCGGGATGCGGAATGGAAAAAAGTGGACGAGGCGCGGCAGAAGGACCAACCGAAGACGGTGATGGAGCTTCTTTCGGCGATCGAGAAGGCAGCGTTCGCGGACGGGTCCTGGGCGGAGGGAACGCGGGCGCTGGCGTCGAGGATCGCGATGGAGGCGCAGATCGAGGGGGAGGCCGTGCCGATCCAGAAGCTGGAGGCGGCGATCGATGCGGTGCCGGAGGGCGCGCGGCCGGTGCTGCGGGCGCTGGCGGCGAAGTGGATGCACGGCTACTACCAGATGAACCAATGGCGCTTCATGCAGCGCAGCTCGACCGGGGTGCCGGCGGGGGACGACATGGAGACCTGGGACCTGGCGAGGATTTTGTCGGAGATCGATGCGCGGCTGCAGAAGTCCCTGGCGGACGCGGAGGCGCTGAAGAAAGTGCCGGTCGCGGATTTCGCGGAGCTGCTGAAGGCGGGGCAGCTCGGTGACGAGCTGCGGCCGACGATGTATGACTTCGTGGCGAACACGGCGCTGGAGTTTTACGGGTCGGAGGAAGTCGCGGTCTCGCGGCCGGTGGACGATTTCCGGATCGCGGCGGATTCGCCGGTGTTCGGGACGGCGGAGGAGTTCCTGGCGTGGAAGCCGGAGGTGAAGGACGCGGCTTCACCGAAAGCGCGGGCGCTGGCGATTTACCGGGCGCTGCTGGAGTTCCACCGGGCGGATGCGGATCCCACGGCGTTTCTTTCGGCCGATCTGGAGCGGCTACGCTGGGCGGCGGAGGCGGCGGATGTCGAGGGTCGGGATCGGCGGCTGGAGCGGGCCTTGAGTGGGTTCATTGATAAGAACGCGGCGAGTCCGCTGAGCTCGTGGGCAAGGGTGGATCTGGCGGGAATGCTGGAGGGCCGGAAAGAGACGAAGGAAGCGCATACGATTCTGAAGGCGGGAGTGCTGGCCTTTCCGGAGCATCCTTTTGGCAAGCTTTGCGCGATCCGTGTGGAGGCGTTGGAGCGGCGCGAGCTGACGCTGGGGACCGAGTCGCAGTGGACCCCGGCGGGTGAGGAAATCCGGGTGTCGCACAAGAATTTGAAGCGGGTGTGGTTCCGGCTGTATTCCGTGGCCTATCAGCCGGGTGCGACGCTCATCGATGCGGATCCGGTGCCGCAAATGCCGGATGGCGAGCCGGCGAAGGCGTGGGATGCCGAGTTGGTGGACGCGGGGGACTTTCAGATGCGGAACGTGCGACTGGCGGCGCCGCTGGACGTGGCGGCGGGCTATTACCTGCTGGTGGCAAGCGGACGGGAGGACTTCGCGAAGGAGGACAACGCGCTGGCGGTGACGGGAGTGCATGTCACGGGGCTGGCGATGACCTCGCGGCCTTGGAAGGACGGCGGGATCGAGGGTTTCGTGGTCGATGCGGTGACGGGCACGCCTCTGGCAGATATCGAGGTTAACGCGTGGTTCACGAAGCGCGTGGTGCCGGGGACGATCCAGAGAAAAGCGAAGACCGATGGCAGCGGGCGCTTTGAGATCGCGGACCACGGCGATGGCCGCAACTACCTGCTGATGGCGAGCCGCGGGCTTGAGAGGGCGGTGTCGCGGGGCTGGACCGGTGGCCGGGGAAGCGGAGGCGTCGAAGATCGGGCGAGCGTCGTGATGTTCACCGACCGCGCGATCTACCGCCCGGGGCAGACCGTGCATTTCAAGGGGATCTGGTGCCGCACGAATCCAGACACGGGCAAGTACGAGACGATCGCCAACAAAGCGACCACCGTGGTGCTTCGCGATCCGAACGGCAAGGAGGCGGGAAAGGTGACGCTGAAGAGCAACGAGCGGGGATCGTTCTCCGGGACCTTCACCGCGCCGGAGGGAGCGGTGCTGGGAATCTGCCGCTTGATGGTCGAGGGGGGCGGCGGCGCGATGATCCGGGTGGAGGAATACAAGCGGCCGAAATTCTTCGCGGAGGTCGATACGCCGAAGGAGCCGGCGGTGCTGGGGAAGGAAGTCGCGGTGAAAGTACGAGGGGAATCGTACACCGGCGCACCGGTCGATGGAGCGAAGGTGGCGTGGCGGGTGACGCGGATGACGCGGCTGCCCTTGTGGATGCGCTGGTGCTGGTGGGCGCCGCCGCTGGGCGGGGAGTCGGAGGAGATCGCGCACGGCGTGGCGGAGACAGCAGCGGATGGCTCGGTGATGATCCGCTTCATGGCAAAGCCCGATCTTTCGGTGGGCGAGGACGTGGAGCCGGTGTTCGATTTCCTGGTGACGGCGGATCTCACCGACGGCACCGGCGAGACGCGCTCGGCGACCCGGACGGTGTCGGTGGCCTACACCGCGCTGAAGGCGGAGCTGGCGGCGGACGAGTGGCTGGAGGCGGGCAAGGAGAGCGAGCTGCGGGTCAGCACGATGTCGCACGACGACGAAGGCCGCCCGGCGAAGGGCGCGCTGAAGATTCACCGGTTGAAGGAGCCGGAGAAGTGCCCGCGGCCGGATGGCAGCGGATATTGGCGGGTGCGGGAGGAGGATCCGGCAATGCCGGCGACCGATCCCGACAAGTGGGAGCCGGGCGAACTGGTGGCGGAGCTGCCGGTGGAGACCGATGACAAGGGCAAGGCGGCGTTGAAGCAGGTGCTGGAAGCGGGGGCCTACCGCTTGATCTTCGAGACGAAGGACGCGAACGGCAAGACGGTGAAGGCGATCCGCGGGATCCAGGTGCTGGCCCCGGAGGCGGCGGATTTTCCGACGATGATGCCGTTCTTCACCAGCTCGCCGGCATGGTCGGTGGAGCCGGGCAAGGAGGCGATGTTTCTTTGGGGCAGCGGGCATGACAAGGCGCGCGCCTGCATCGAGTGGCGGGTCAACGGCGAGCTGATCAAGCGCGAGTGGTCGGCGGAAGGGCGGACGCAGCAGGTGTTCCGGCTGCCGGTCGAGGAAAAGCATCGCGGCGGGATCTCGGTGGTGGTGTTCCAGGTGACGATGAACCGGCTGCACTATTTCCAGCGGGAGGTGGAGGTGCCGTGGACGAACAAGGAACTCAAGTTGCGCTGGGAGCACCTGGTGTCGAAGCTGGAGCCGGGCGCGAAGGAGACCTGGACCGCGGTGATCGAAGGCGCGGGCGGGGAAGCGGCGGCGGCGGAGATGGTGGCGACCTTGTATGATGCGTCGCTCGATGCCTTCGCGCCGCATTCGTTCCAGAGTTTGGCGGGCCTCCTGAGGCGGGAGTGGATGCATCTTCGGCCGTGGCAGTTCAGCAGCGGGTTGCGGGGCATGGAGCAGCGCGCGGTGTTTTCGCAGAATGGCGGGTTTTACCTTCATGAGCCGTTCCGGCGATTCATCGACGAGCTGATGTTGTTCGGCGGCAGAGGCTGGGGCGATGGCGGTGGCGGGGGTGCGGTTTTCGGGAGAGCCGAGATGAGATTCAACCGGACGGCGGGGAATGCCAGCTTGGACGCCGTTGCCGCGCCGATGGCGGCGGCGGCTCCAATGGAGAAGAGCGCGGGGTCGCTGATGGAAGCCGAGGCGCTTGGGGACGTTCCGCGCGGGCAGGGCGGTGGAGCGGCCCCGGCCCCGGTGGACGTGTCGCAGGTTGCCACGCGGGCGAACTTGCAAGAGACGGCCTTCTTTTTCCCGGACCTGACCAGCGGCGAGGACGGTACGGTGCGGATGACCTTCACGATGCCGGAGGCGCTGACCAAGTGGCGCTTCCTTGGAATGGCCCACGACAAGGAGTTGCGGTCCGGCTTGTTAGAAGGCGAGACGGTGACGGCGAAGGACCTGATGGTGCAGCCGAATCCGCCACGCTTCCTGCGCGAGGGCGACGAGCTGTGGTTCACGGTGAATGTTACCAACACTTCCGACAAGGAGCAGTCGGGCACGGCGCGGCTGACGCTGTCGGACGCGGCGACCGAGGCCGACAAGACGGCCGCGATGGGGATCGCGGCAGCGGAGCAGGCCTTCACGGTGCCGGCGAAGGAAAGCCGGACCCTCAAGTGGAAGATCGCGGTGCCGGACGGTGCGGGATTTCTGAAATACAAGGCCGTGGCATCGAGCGGGACGCTGAGCGACGGCGAGGAAGGCTGGCTGCCGGTGATCCCGCGGCGGATCCTGGTGACGGAGTCGATGTCGCTGCCGATCCGAAACGCGGGGACAAAGGAGTTCGACTTCACGAAGCTGTCGCAGAGCGGAGGCTCGGAGACGCTGGAGAACCGCTTCCTGCACGTGCAGGTGGTGTCGCAGCCGGCGTGGTATGCGGTGATGGCGCTGCCCTATCTGATGGAGTTCCCGCACGAGTGTTCGGAGCAGACTTTCAACCGCTACTACGCCAACGCGCTGGCCCGGAACATCGCGGGCTCCGATCCGAAGATGCGGCGGATCTTCGACCAGTGGAAAGCGGCCGGCGGCAAGGCGCTCGATAGCCCGCTGACCAAGAACGCGGACCTCAAGGGGATGATGTTGGAGGAGACGCCGTGGCTGCGCGAGGCGACGAACGAGTCCGAGGCCCGGCGGCGGGTCGGCCTGCTGTTCGACGACAACCACATGGAGCGCGAGTTGGAGAAGGCGCTGGCGAAGCTGGCGGCGATGCAGGGACCGGACGGCTTGTGGCCGTGGTTCCCCGGCGGGCGTGGCGACGAGTATATCTCGCTCTACATCACGACCGGCTTCGCCCGGTTGCGGGCCTTGGGCGTTGAAACGGATGTCACGCCGGCGCTGAAGGCGTTGGGCGCGCTCGATGCGGACCTGACGGAGCGATACCGCGAACTTGTTAGGCTCAAGCTGCTCGACAAGGAGAACCTCGACCCGCGGATCGCGCACCACCTTTACACCCGGACTTTCTTCCTAAAGGACCGGGCGTTGAAGGCGGAGGACAAGGTGGCCTTCGACTACTTCACGGGGCAGGCGAGAAGGCATTGGACGACGCTCGGTAGCCGGATGTCGCGGGCTCATGTGGCGCTGGCGCTGCACCGGCTGGGCGACAAGGAAACGCCGTCGTTGGTGACGCGCTCGCTGAAGGAGCACGCGGTGATCGACGAGGAGCAGGGGATGTATTGGAAAGACAGCGAGGGCGAGGGTTGGTGGTGGTGGCAGGCGCCGGTCGAGACCCAGGCGATGATGATCGAGGCCTTCCGCGAGATCGACGCCGATGCGAAGGCAGTCGACGATTGCCAGGTGTGGCTGATCAAGCAGAAGCAGGTCGGCGACTGGAAGACCACCAAGGCGACGGCAGACGCGGTGCAGGCGCTGCTGAGGGGCGGGAAGAATCTGTTAGGCTCCGACGCGCTGCTGCAAGTCTCGCTGGGCGGGCAGACGGTCAAGCCTGAAGGGGTCGAGGCGGGGACGGGCTTCTACGAGAGCCGCTTCTTCCAGGAAGCGGTGAAGCCGGAACTCGGGAAGATCGCGCTGACCAAGACCGACGCCGGGGTGAGCTGGGCGAGCGTGCATTGGCAGTATCTGGAGGACATGGCGAAGGTGACGTCGCACGGCGGCAAGCAGCTCGTGCTGGAGAAGTCGCTGTTTCTGCGGAAGAACACCGACAAGGGGCCGGTGCTGGTACCGGTGGAGGGACCGGTTAAGGTCGGCGACGAGCTGGTGACGCGGGTGATTTTGAAGAACGACCGCGCGATGGAATACGTCCACCTCAAGGATCTGCGCGGCAGCGGGACCGAGCCTGTGAACGTGCTGAGCGGCTACCGCTGGCAGGACGGCTTCGGCTACTACGAGGTGACCCGCGACACGGCGAGTCACTTCTTCATCGACCGCCTGCCGCCGGGGACGCACGTCTTCGAGACCAGTGTGCGGGTCCAGCACGCCGGGAGATACCAGACGGGCATCGCGGAGATCCGCTGCATGTATGCGCCGGAATTCGGCGCGCACAGCGGCAGCGTGGAGGTCACGGTGGAGTGACCGTCGGTGTCGCTCAGTTCGTCTTCGGCACGATCTGCCAGACTTCGGAAATCTGGTTGCGTTCGGGAATCCTCGAGCCGAAACGGTCGGTCTGGCCGAGGTAGACGGCTTGCACGCGCTGGCCGGGCCTTTTGGTTTCGTCGAGCAAGCGGGCGACGGCGGTGGCGCGGTCGGAGGAGAGCGTGCGGTTGTTGTCCACGTTGCCGGTTTCCGAGGCGTAGCCGACCACCAGCAGCAGGGCATTGTCCGGGGCATCGCCGGCGAAGGTGTTGATCCGGGCCACGTCTTCCGGCGGGACATCGGACGAGCCGGTGGGGAAGTCGATCTTGTCGAGCACGTTGGCACCGAGCTTGGCGCCGAACTGGCTGTAGGCGGTGGCGATCTCGGAGTCGGACTTGTTTTCGAGTTCGCGCAGGCTGCGGAAGAGCTGGACGGCCTCGCGGAACAGTTCGGCCTCGGTGCCGGCGAAGAGGGAGGCGCGGGAGAGCTGGGATTCGAGTTCGGCGACGCGGGCGGCGAGGGCGTCGCGCTCGGCGGTGACTTCCTGCAAGCGGGCTTGCAGGTCGGCGGGGCCCTCGCTGAGGCGGCGGACCTCATCGCTCAAGGCCAGGATGCGCTTGTTCGCGGCTTCGAGCTGGCTGCGCAGGGTGGAGGCGTCGGAGCCTTCGATCAGCGCGCGGCTGAGGCGCTCCTCCGACTTGGCGAGCTGGTCGCGGAGGACGCCCTGGAGTTTCAAGGCATCGGTCAGTTCCTGGGTCCGCTGGGCGAGTTCGGCGTCCTTGGTGGCGATGAGGTCTTTCACGCCTTTCGCCATGGCGACGAGGGTCGCGGCGTCTTCGGTGATGCGGGCGGCGACGGCTTCGGCGGACTGGGTGGTGTCGCCGTAGAGCGGGGAAAGGCCGAGCTTGGCGCGGTCCTGGTTGAGGCTGCTCTGGAGCATCTGGAGCTTGGCCTTGGCCTCGCGAAGGGCGGGGTCTTCGGTTTCCGCGGTGGCCGCCGGTGAATCGGACGGACGGGATCGGATCGCGGTGGCGATGAGCACGCCGACCAGGGCGATGGCGATGAAACCGAGCGCGAGGACCGAGGTCGGGAGGTTGACCGAGGACTTCGCGGACTCGGGCGCGTCGTGGTTCTCGGCGTGGGGTTTGTCGGTCTCGGGGGCGGCGGGTTCCTCGTTCATGGGCGGAGGTTGGCAATCGGCGGCGGTTTGTCGAATCCGGAAATCAGGGGGCCGGGCGACGCGTGGCGATGATCCGGTGGAGGTGGCTCAATCTTGAAAGTCGTGACCGGGGGCGGCGAACCGCACCCTGCGCGCAACTTGCAAAGTTGCGCCACTTCGCCCGGCGGGCGTCAGGGGTGCGGGACCAGCTGGAGCAGCTCGTGGGGCGAGGTGACCACGTGTTCCGGGCTTTGGGCGTGCAGCGATTCCGGCGAATTGAAGCCCCAGGTCACGGCGGCCATCGGGACCTCGGCTTTCTTGGCGGCCTTGATGTCGCGGATCTCGTCGCCGACGTAGAGCATCTCGCCGGTGCGCAGCGAGAAGGTCTTGCGGATGGCGCGGAGGTGCTTGGCCTTGCCGGTGAGCTTGGAGGTGGAAGAGATGAAATCGAAGTGCTGGCGCAGGCCGTGGGTGCGCAGGAAGAGGTCGACGTTCGGCTCGGAATTCGAGGTCAACACGCCGAAGGAGCGGGCCCGCGAGCGCATCTCGGGCAGGATCTCGGCGATGCCGGGGATGGGCGAGAGGCGGGTGATGTTGCCGCGCATCAGGGCGGTGCCGCGGGAGAGCAAGGACGGGACGCGGCGCTTCGGGATGTCGAGGTGGTCGAGCAGCTCGAGCAGCGAGAAGTGGCGGAGTTTCGGAAGCTCCTCCGCTTCGACCTCGCGCAGCGAGTAATCGGGGGCGAGGAGGTTGTAGATGCGGCGGCTTTCCTCCAGCGTGTCGGCGAGGGTGCCGTCGAAGTCGAAGATGATGGTGCTGTAGCGCATGACCGGTCAGCGACACTGTGGGCGACAGTCCGGGTCACTGGCAATGTCCGACTTCAGGCGGAAACCAGCGGCAAATTGGGATCGATGTCGCCGTCGAGCGGGGAGGATTGGCCTTCGAAGGCGCGCAGCAGGGCGGCGAAGGCGATCATCGCGGCGTTGTCGGTGCAGAGGCCGGGGGTGGCGGTGGCGAGGGTCAGGCCTTCGCGTTGGCAGGCGGCTTCGAAGGCGGCGCGCAGGGCTTTGTTCAGGCTGACGCCGCCGGACAGCGCGATGGTCCGGCGGCCGGCGTGGCGGGCGGCGCGGAGGGTCTTGGTGACGAGCACGTCGATGACCGCTTGCTGGAACGAGGCGCAGAGGTCGGGGAGTTCGCCGGGCAACGGGGTGCCGGTTTCGGGGTTGCGTTCGGAGAGGGTGTAGAGGACGGCGGTCTTGAGGCCGGAGAAGGAGAAGTCGAAGCCCGGCTCCTTCATCATCGAGCGTGGAAAGGCGAAGGCCTCCGGGTTCCCGCCGAGCGCCGCCTTTTCGATCTCGGGGCCGCCGGGGTAAGGAAGGCCGAGCATTTTCGCGACCTTGTCGAAGGCCTCGCCTGCCGCGTCGTCGCGGGTGCTGCCGAGCTTGCGATAGCGGCCGGGGCCGGCGACGTCTAACAGGAGGGTGTGGCCGCCGGAAACGATGAGTGCGAGGTGCTCCGGGACGACGCCTCGATCGACGAAGGGCGAGAGCAAGTGGCCTTCGAGGTGGTTGACGGCGAGGAAGGGCTTGCCGGTCGCGGCGGCCATCGCTTTCGCCGCGGTGGCACCGATCAGCAGCGACGAGGCGAGGCCGGGGCCGGAAGTGGCGGCAAAGGCATCGATCTCGTGGATGGCGACGCCGGCGTGCTTCAACGCCTGCTCGACCAGCGGGCGGAGATGGAGCGAGTGGTTGCGCGAGGCGATCTCCGGGACCACGCCGCCATAAACCCGATGGAGCTCGATCTGCGAGGAGATCTCCGAGGCGAGGATGCGCGCGGGTCGGCCGGGTTCGCCTGACATCACGGCAACCGCGGTTTCGTCGCAGGAGGATTCGATGGCTAACAGGAGCATGGAGTGAAGTTCCAAGTGAGAAGTTCGAAGTTCCAAGAAAGGCAGAAGAAGCAGGGTTCCTTTGGCACTTGGAACTTCTCACTTGGCACTTCGGGCCGCTTCCAGGACGGGGTCGGTCCAGCCTTCGAGCTGCTTGGCTTCCTCGGCGGTTAGAGCGGCGCGGCGGTAGGAGAGGGCGAGCTTTTCGCGGTCGGCATCGGTGAAATCGACTTTCACGTCGGGGGTGACGCCGACCCGGTGCGGGGTCTTGCCGGAGGGCGTGTGGTAGGTGGCAATGGTGAGGCGCAGGGCGGTGCCGCCGCCCATCGGGATGATGTTCTGGACGGAGCCTTTGCCGTAGCTGGTCTCGCCGACAATGACCGCGCGCTTGAGGTCCTGCAGGGCACCGGCGGTGAGTTCGGAGGCGGAGGCGGACATCCGGTCGATCAACACGTGGATCGGGTATTCGCGTTTCCGGCGCTGGCGTTCGGCGGTTTTCAAGGGCTCGCCTTGCACCTCGCCGCCGCGGCCCTGGGTGGTCACGACGGCGGTGCCGGGTGGCACGAAAAAGCCGAGGATTTCGACGGTTTGCTGGAGGTCGCCGCCGGGGTTGCCGCGGAGGTCGAGGATGAGCTTCTTCATGCCCTTGTCCTCGAGTTCATCGAGCGCGGCTTCCATTTCGCGGGCGCAGGTTCCCATGAAGGAGGCGAGGCGGATGTAGCCGGTGGTGTTGTCTTCTAACAGGCGGGCCTCGGTGACGGCGCGTTCCTCGACGGCGACGTGGACCAGTTCGATCTCCAGCGGTTTGGGTTCGGTGAGGGACTTGACCTTGAGCTTCGTCTTTTGGCCGGGAGCCTTGCGCAGGGAGGAAAGCAGCTCCGCGAGAGGCGGCGGCGGATTGCCATCGACGCTGAGGAGGGCCGAACCGGGGAGCAGCCCGGCGCGGGAGGCGGGCGAGGCGGGGGCGACGTTGGAGAGGAAGAGGCCGTCGTCGCGCACGCCGAGGGTCAGGCCGAGCGAGGGCAGGTAGGGGTCGAGCTTCGGGTCCGCCTCCAGCGCGCGGGCCATTTCCGGGTGGATGAAGCTGGAGAAGGGATCGAGGCTGGAAAGCATGCCTTCAAGCGCGTGGTTGACGAGGCGGTCGTAGGCGACCTTGTCGGCGTCGGGGTGGCGCTGGCGGACCTGTTCGAGGACTTTCACGAAGCGCTCGATCGCCGGGTAGGCGGCCTCGTCGGGATCGGGCGGGACGGCCGGTTCGGCGAAGCTAAGGCAGGGAATCAGGGCCAGCAGGAAGGCGCGCATGGCGCGAGGCTAGCGGGGTGTCCGGGGCTTTGGAATCGGGAACTTGCTTCATGCGAATCGACCTGCCGTCGCGATGGCATCGGGCAAGGACGACGCGAACAGCCGGTCCGCGAGCGGATAGGTGGTGTTGCCGGGGTACACAACGTGAAGTTCGTCGAGCCGGAGATCCTCCAGCGCCACGTGCATCGACTTGGAGGTTCGCGGCGCATCGCCGTATTTGAACTCGAAGCCGATGCGCCTTGAGCCGCGGACGACCAGCAGGTCGAGTTCGGCTCCGGCGTGGGTTGCCCAGAAATAGGCATCGCGCCCGCCGGCGACCGAGAGGATTTGTTCGATGCAGAAACCCTCCCAGGACGCGCCGCATTTTGGATGCCCGCGGACTTCGTCCAAGGTCGCGAGACCGAGCAGGGCGTGGAGGATTCCGGAGTCGCGGATATAGACCTTGGGCTGCCGGACGAGCCGTTTGCCGAGGTTCTCGAACCAGGGCGGCAGCAAGCGCGCCATGAAAGTGCCGGCGAGGATGTCGAGATGGCGCTTCGCGCTGGGCGAGGCGATTCCCAGGGCCCGTCCGAATTCCGACGCGTTCCAGACACCGCCGTGATAGTGCGCCAGCATTTGCCAGAGGCGGCGCAAGGCCTCCGGTGGCGTTCCGATGCCGAACGCCCCGATGTCGCGTTCGAGGAAGGTGCGGATGAATCCTTGCCGCCACGCGAGGCTGTCGGTGTCGTTGGAGGCCAGCCAGGAGAGGGGAAAGCCGCCGCGGAGCCAAAGGCTTTGCTGATTTCCGGTACCCGTCTCCCCCAAGTCGAAGCCGCCCACATCGACGAACTCCACTCGCCCGGCGAGGCTTTCCGACGAGCCGCGGATCAGGTCCGGGCTGGCGCTGCCTAGAATGAGGAATTTCGCTGGCAGCGGGACGCGGTCCGCAAGAACCCGGAGCAGGGGCAAGAGGTCGGGTCGAAGCTGGATTTCGTCGAGCACCACTAGGCCGCTAAGTCCTTCCAGAGCCAGTTGGGGTGCGGAAAGCCGGGCCAGGTCGGTGGGGTTCTCAAGGTCGAACAGGGTTCCGCCCTGTTCGTTCGCCAATTGCCGGGCCAGCGTGGTTTTGCCCGATTGGCGCGGGCCGAGCAGTGCGACCACGCGGCTCCGCTTCAAGGCAGTTCGAACCTGATCGAGGAGTGCGGAACGTTGGATCATACTTGAAAATTAAACATTTAATGTTCAATTTTCAAGGATAATTTCCGAGTGCGGCGGGGATCAGTCGATTTTGGAAGGGAATTCCTGGCAGACTTGAGTCCCAGAAAAAGCTCCTCCCAAGTCGGGAGGAGTCTCGGATGCGTAGGTAAGCTCTGCTCTCACGCCGCGTCCTTGTCGGCGCCCTTTCGGCGCATCAGGGGCGGGCGTTCGCCGAGGACGACGGGGCGGTTGATGGTGATGGTCTCGACGTCGCTCTTGGACGGGACTTCGTACATCACGTCGAGCATCAGCCGCTCGAAGATCGAGCGCAGGGCGCGGGCGCCGGTGCCGCGGCGGACGGCTTCCTCGGCCAGGGCGCGCAAGGCGTCGCGGGTGACCCGGAGTTTCACGCCGTTGAGGGCGAGCTGCTTGCCGTACTGCTTGACCAGCGCGTTCTTGGGCTCGGTGAGGATGGCGATCAGCTCGTCCTCGGTCAGCTTGCGCAGGGCGGAGATGACGGGCAGGCGGCCGATGAATTCGGGGATCAGGCCGAAATGGAGCAGGTCTTCCGGTTCGGCGAGGTCGAGGATGTTGCCGCTGGCCGGGGTGGCGTCGCCGCTGGTGCCGTGGAAGCCGAGCGTGCTGCGGCCGAGCCGGCGTTGGATCATGTCCTCGAGGCCGACGAAGGCGCCGCCGCAGATGAAGAGGATCTTCTCGGTGTTGACCTGGATGTATTCCTGCTGCGGGTGCTTGCGACCGCCCTGCGGCGGGACGTTGCAGACGGTGCCTTCGAGGATCTTGAGCAAGGCCTGCTGGACGCCTTCCCCGGAGACGTCGCGGGTGATCGAGACGTTGTCGGTCTTGCGGCCGATCTTGTCGATTTCATCGACGTAGATGATCCCGCGTTCGGCGCGCTCGACATCGAAGTCGGAGGCCTGGAGCAGGCGGAGGACGATGTTCTCGACGTCCTCGCCGACGTAGCCGGCCTCGGTGAGGGTGGTCGCATCGACGATGCAGAACGGCACGTCGAGCACCCGGGCGAGGGTGCGGGCGAGCAGGGTCTTGCCGGAGCCGGTGGGGCCGAGCAGGAGGACATTCGATTTTTCGATCTCCACGCCCGCAAATTCCTCGCCGAGCGAGGCCTGGTCCTGGCGGAGGCGCTGGTAGTGGTTGTAGACGGCGACCGAGAGCACCTTCTTGGCGTGCTCCTGGCCGATCACGAACTCGTCGAGCTTGGCGCGGAGTTCGGCGGGCGAGGGCAGGCGCTTGGCAGGCTGGTTGCGGCGGTTCTTCGACGGTTTGCCGGAACTTTCGGCGAGTTCCTTCTCGAGGATGTTCGAGCAGACGTCGACGCACTCGTTGCAGATGTAGACGCCGGGCCCGGCGATCAGCTTTTTGACCTCCGAGTGGCTCTTGCCACAGAAGGAACACATCGTGAGGTTGGAAGCGCGTGCCATGGGATGCCGGGTGTAAAAAAAGCAGGCGTCTGGCCAGACAGCCCGACGCCTCAACTTAGCGGAAATCCACTCAGGCGTCGTCCTTTTTTCCGTCATTCGCGTCAGTCAACGCGGCGACGGCGTCCGGGAGCTGCTTGCGGCTCTCGAGGACCTTGTCCACCAGGCCGTAGGCCACCGACTCCTCGGCGGTCATGTAGTTGTCGCGGTCGGAGTCGTGCTCGACCTGCTCGACGGTCTTGCCGGTGTGCTTGGCGAGGATGCCGTTGAGCCGCTTCTTCAGGTTGAACATGAAGCCGATGGTCCGCTCGACGTCCGACGCGGTGCCCTGGGCGCCGCCGGAGACCTGGTGGATCATCACGTGCGAGTTCGGCAGGCAGAAGCGCTTGCCCTTGGTGCCCGCGGTGAGCAGGACCGAGCCCATGGAGGCGGCAATGCCGATGCAGTAGGTGTTCACGTCGCAGGTCATGAACTGCATCGTGTCGTACATCGCCAGGCCGGCAGTGACGGAGCCGCCGGGGCTGTTGATGTAGATGTGGATGTCCTTCTTCGGGTCCTGCATCTGCAGGAACAGGAGCTGGGCGATCACCGAGTTGGCGACGAAGTCGTCGATCGGCGTGCCGATGAAGATGATGCGGTCCTTGAGGAGCCGCGAGTAGATGTCGAAGGAGCGCTCGCCGCGGCCGTCCTGTTCGATGACGACGGGAACGTAGTAGCTGTTTTTCGGGGCTCCGCCGGCGCGGATCGAGGTCGGGAAATCACTCATCGGTGGTGGTCGGTTCTTCTGCGATTTCCTCGACGGTGGCGTGCTCCAGCACGAAGTCAATGGCCTTGCCGACCAGCATCGAGTTGCGGATGCCGGGCAGGCGGCCGCCGCGCTGGAGTTCCTTGATGAACTTCTTCGGGTTCTGCTTCCGCGACTGGGCGATCATCGCGAGGTGGTTGACCAGTTCGTTGTCGCTGACGGAGATGCCTTCGGCGCGGGCGATCTCCTGGAGGATGAAGTTGGTCTTCAGGTTGATGCGGGCCTGGTCGCCGGCGGTGGCGATGATCTCGCCCTGCTGGGCCTCGATTTCCTCCTGGGTCATGCCGGACTTCATGCCGCGCTCGACGAGGGCGTCGGCCTGGCCCTGGGTTTCGTGGCGGAGCAGGTCCTCGGGCAGCTCGAAATCGACCAGCGAGTTGAAGTGCTCGACGATCTGGTTGACCTTGTAGTCGTCGATGCGGCGGCGCTTCTCGGTTTCGAGCTGGCGCTTGGCGAGGGCCTTGAGTTCCTCGAGCGTCTTGCCTCCGGTGACCTTGCCGGCGAATTCGTCGTTCAGCTCCGGCAGGACGGCCTGCTTGAGGCCCTTGAGCGTGACGTGGAAGACGACCTCGCGGTTCCGCAGGTCGGAGAGCGGGAAGTCCTCGGGGATGGTGAGCGCGATGTCCTTGCTGTCGCCGACGTTGAGGCCGGCGATCTCGGCGGCGAAGCCGGGCAGGAAGCTGGCTTCGTCGAGCTTCAGCCAGAAGCCCTCGCGCCCCGCGAGGTAGCCGGCGGATTTGCCGAGCGCCTGTTCGAGCGGCTGGCCGTCGAGGGTGGAGGTGAAATCGATCACGGCGAGGTCGCCGGTTTCCGCGGCGCGGCCTTCGATGTCGGAGTAGTCGGCGAAGCGCTCGCGGAGGCCTTCGAGCTGGGTTTCCACCTCGGCGTCGGTGACTTCGGTGGACGGGGCCTTGACGGCGATGCCCTTGTAGTCCGGGAGCTGAACGTCCGGGGCGAGGGTCAGCACCGCGTGGAAGGTCAGGGTGCCGTCCGGGTTGTGGTTGAGGTTCTGCGGGATCCCGAAGTTCAGCACCTTCAGCGCCTGCTGGCGGAGCGCTTCGTCATAGGCCTGGCGGACGAGCCGGTCGTCGAGTTCCTCGATGATGGCGGCCTGGAACTTCTTCTCGATGACGTTCCTGGGGGCCTTGCCGGGGCGGAAGCCGGGAATGCGAGCCTGCGCGGCATAGCCGGAAACGATGGTCGCCCGCACGGTGTTCACGGTGTCGGAGGGGACTTCGACGCGGAGCGTGGCGATGCAGTTCGGCTGCTTTTCAACGGTGATGTTCATGACGGAAAGTTCGGCGCGGGAAAGGCCTTGGGCGCGCCGGGGGCGGGAAACTAAGGGGGCGGCTCGCCGCTTGTCAAAGCGAAGGTGCGGGCGGCCGGGCGACCGGAATCCGACATGGTCCTTGACGCCCCCGGCCCCGAAACGGTTCTATGCGGGCCGTTAGCCGACACACATGGATATTTCATCCTTCTTAAATAATAGGGGCGCGTCCTTGCTGGCACGCCGGGTGGTTCTGGCGGCGCTTCTTTTCCTCGGTCTCGCCGCGACGTCGGTGAAGGCGCAAGACATCGAGGGGAAGAACGTGTCGCAGGTGGAGCTCCGCTTCGCGGGTGCTGCTTCCGTGGACGAGGCGCGTTTGCGCAGCTTCATTTCCACCCGCTCGGGCGAGGCCTATCGCAGCGAGAAGGTCGATAACGACATCAAGTCGCTCTATGAGTCCGGCCTGGTCGATGACGTCCGCGTCCTTGCGGAGCCTTCGGGGGAATCGATCAAGGTGATTTACGAGGTCACCACCCGCGGCACCGTGGTGGCGGTCGGTTTTGTCGGAAATACCATCTTCACCGACAAGAAGCTGGCGGCGGAAACCAAGCTCAAGGTCGGGGGCGCGCTCAGCGACGAGGCGATTCTTTCCGCGCGGCGCAACCTCGAGACCTACTACCGCGGCTACGGCTATCCGGACGTTTCCATCAGCCACCGCACCCAGCCGAGCGAGACCGGACAGGGACTCGACCTGATCTTCATCATCGAGGAAGGCGGCAAGAACGAGATCCGCGAGATCCGCTTCGAAGGGAACACGGTTTATGACAGCCGCACCCTGCGGAAGCAGATGAAGGTGAAGGAAAAGGGCTGGTTCTCTTGGCTCAGCAAATCCGGCCGCTTCGAGGTCGACCAGCTCGACTCCGACGTGGAAGCGGTGCTCGATTACTACCGCACCCGCGGCTATCTCCGCGCCAGCAGCCCCGGTGCCCGCCGCGACCCGGTCGGCGACGGCCGGGTGGACCTGGTGATCCCGATCAACGAGGGCGAGAAGTACACGGTTGCCGGTGTCGGTTTCGGCCGCATGACGGTGTTCAAGCCCGAGGAACTCTACCCGGCGCTGACCCTGAACGGCGGCGACGGATACTCCTCGAAGAAGATGCGCGACGACATCAAGATGATCCGCAGCTACTACGGCTCGCGCGGCTATGCCGATGCGACCGTGGTCCCGGACATCCGCGACGCCGGCCCGAACCAGGTCAACATCGTCTACCGCATCACCGAAGGCTCCCGTTACCGGGTCGGCCGCGTGAACATCGGGGGTAACACCAAGACCCAGGACAAGGTGATCCGCCGCGAAATGCCGCTCAAGCCGGGCGACTACTTTAACTCGGTGGAGCTGGAAACCGCCAAGTCCCGTCTGGAAGGCCTGCAGTACTTCAACAACGTGCAGGTGGATGCCGACGCCGGCAGCGGCGGTTACCGCGACATCAACGTGCTGGTGGAAGAGCGCCGCACCGGTTCGATCAGCGCGGGCATCGGCTTCAGCTCGATCGATAGCATCGTCGGCTTCGTCAATCTGGAGCAGACGAACTTCGACATCATGAACCCCTGGGCCTTCACCGGAGCTGGCCAGCGCTTCGGTGCCAACCTCCGCCTCGGCAGCGAGCGCACGGACTTCAGCATCTCGCTGGTCGAGCCCTGGTTCATGGACCGCCAGCTGGCCCTCGGCGTCGAGCTGTTCTACCGCGACTCGCAGTACTATTCGGACTTCTACGAGCAGACCAACGGCGGCGGCGCGATCTACATCCGCAAGCCGCTCGGCGAAAAGTCCTCGATCAAGCTGGAATACCGTCTTGAGCAGGTGGACATCGAGCTCGAATCCTCGGTGGCCACCCTTTCGAACGCTTCGGTTTTGGCCGGCGGCCCGCCCTCGCTGCTGCTCCCGGAAGACGGCGATTACATCCGCAGCGCCCTTGCCTTGAACTACGTTTACGACAGCCGCGACGCGGTGATCGAGACCCGCAGCGGCGAGAAAATCGACATCGGCTTCAGCGTGGCAGGCACCGCCCTCGGCGGCGATGTCGATACGATCGGCCTGACCCTGCAGGGCCAGAAATACTGGAACCTCGCCTGGGATTCGATCCTTTCGCTCAACGGCGAGCTGGCCTTCGTCGATGCGACCAGCGGCGACGTCCCGATCTTCGACCGCCTCTTCCTCGGCGGCGGCCGGACCCTGCGCGGCTTCGAGTTCCGCGACGTCGGCCCGCGCGATCCGGTCACGGGCGAAGTCATCGGCGGCCAGTCCCTCGGCTTCCTCTCCGCGGAATACACGGTGCCGGTGATCGACAACGTCCGCGCGGCGGTGTTCTACGACATGGGCTTCGTCAACGACGGCTCCTGGGATCCGAGCCCGAGCGACCTCTACCACGACTTCGGCGTGGGCGTCCGCCTGAAGCTGCCGATCAGCCCGGTGCCGATCGCGCTCGACTACGCCTTCCCGATCGACAGCCCGGATCCGATCGCCGACAAGGGCGGTCAGTTCAACTTCTACCTCAACTACCAGTATTGAGGTGCCGGTTTCCGGAGGGGCCGCGGGCAACCGCGGCCCTTTTTGTTGCCGGGCCGTTCAGACGAACCCGAGGATCCGGGCAAGGCCGCCGCGTGCCGCGACCGGCAGTTCGGCGGCGTCGAAAGCCGACTTGTCGAGGTAGCCGAGCGCGGCATGGGTGCCCGCTTCGTCCGGCCAGGGGGCGACGCTGGTGAGCATGCCGGCTTCGCGCGGTGCGCCGATTTCCCCGAGCCGGTCGCCGGCGACGCAGCCGGGATCGACCCGCAGGGCGGCGAGCCTGCGGTTCAGGCGCCCCGCGGTCTTGATCCGGGAAAGCACTTCCTGACCGATGTAGCAGCCCTTGTGGTAGGAGATCGCGTTGCGGTCGAGCCCGGCTTCCGGAGGGAGCATCCCTGCGGTCAATTCCCGTCCCCAGCCCGGGATCCGGGCGGTGATCCGTCGGGTTTCCGCCTCGGCATCGCTCACGGCGTCGATTTCGACCACGGTCCCAGCAGGCAGCCAAAGGTCGGCCCCGTGGTCTTGGATCCGGTTGGATTCCCGAAGGAACACGCCGGGTGGAAGCGGGGAGTCCCAGCCTTCGATCGCATGGACCAGTTCCCAATGGCTGGAAACCCTTTCGACCTCGACGTCGTCCGCGATCAGGTAGCGGGTCAGGCGCTGCTCCAGTTCCTCCTCCTGTTCGGCCGGAGCCTCGACCCAGAGGGCTTGGTCGGGTCCCCGGAAAACGTGGACGAAGGCCTGCAGGCGGCCCTTGGCATCCGTGATACAGGAGGGCAGCGCCCGTTCGCCGGGGTCCCGCACGTCCTGGGTGAGCTGGCCGTTGAGGTAGCGCTCGGCGTCGGGCCCCCGGAATGAAAGGAGGCAACGCTTTGCAGGAGGGAGGCAGCGGGGGTGTGCCGTCATGGTTCGATCCGGTAGGGGGCCGCGAGCGCCGAGTAATCCCGGTCGGCGAATCCGGCTTCGCAGAGTTCCGACATCCTGCGGGACACCGCGGCGATGGCCGGGGTTTCAAGCCCGGCGGCGTCGGCCAGCTCCAGCGCGTAGCGGCTGTCCTTGAGCATGTTGGAGAGGGAAAAGTGGGTGTCGAAGTCGCCGCGGGCCATCCCCGGCAATTTCATGGCCGCCAGCGGGGACCCGCAGGCGTTGCGGGAAATCGCGTCGACCAGCTGGTCGGGATGGATCCCGTGGCGGGTCGCGGTCGCGAGGGATTCCGCCAAGGCCTGCACCGTACACGCGGAAACCAGGTTGGTGACGAGTTTCAGCACCGTGGCCGTCCCGGCGGGGCCGGAGCGGAGCACGGATTTCGCGGTGAGCAGGAGCACGGGTTCGATCCGATCGACCAGCTCCTCCGGACCGCCCGCGTAGTACACCAGGGTTCCGCCGGCGGCGGCCTCGCGGCTTCCGGTGAAGGGGGCGTCGACGAATCCGATGCCGCGCGCGGCGCATTCCCGCTCCAACCAGCGGGTGGTTTCCAGATCCACGGTCGAGTGATTGATGAGGATCCTGTCCCGCGCCGGCAGTTCGAAGATCCGCGCGGCGATCGACCGGACCGCGGGGGCATCCTTGAGGTAGAGCAGGATGAGATCCGCTTCCCCGCAGGCGTTGGCGAGATCCGGCTCCTCGCCGGCAAGGCCTTTGGGCGTGCGGTTCCATCCGCAAACGCGGCCGATTCCCGCCGCGGAAAGCAGTCCGAGGGCGCGCGAACCGATGATCCCGAGCCCGAGGACCGCGATGTTCCATGAGCTCATTGTCCTTCCTCCCGCTGGAGGGCCAGTTCCGCCAGCTTGCCCGCCTGCTTGCTGATGCCGGCCACAGTCTCGCGGGTCACCGGATCGTCGCCGGGGATCATTTCGGTGCGCAGCCCCGAAAGGATGTCCCTCATGGCCACAAAGTTGGGCCGGTCGGCCACCCGCGGCTCCAAGCCGCTGACGATCGCCGAATAGTAGTCGGCGATGTCCTCGCGCATGATGTGCTTGGCCCGCTCGTCGCTGAACTGGGTTTCCACGGCCGCGGTCGAGACCTGGAGCGCCCGGATCCAGCCGCCGAGCGAAATCAAGTGTGCCAGATCGGCATCGCGCAAGGTCACCAGTTCGAGCTCGACATCCTTTTGAGTGGCAGTGAGTTCCGCTTTCAACTGGGCCACGTTCTGCTTGCGGGCGCTTTCCAGCAGGCTGGCGGCGTGGCGGTTCACCCGTTCGCCGGCACCGAGGGCCTTGCCGTAGCGGGTCAGCTCCGCCGCCAGCGACTCCACCTTGCCGAGTTCGCCCGCCTGGACCACGAGAAAGCCGTCGGCAATCAGGAATCCCAGCTCCACCGCGAGGTCGGCGCGGTTGAGCGGCATTTTCTGGGGTGCTTCCCGCTGGAACTTCAGCATCGGAAGCGGGGCGAGCGCCTCCAGCGACTCGAAGATCTTGGCGATCGACGGCGCCGTGAACTCGTTGATTGCAAGCTCCTCCCGGACATGCGGGTCATCGAGAAGGTCGGCCGGGATCTCCGGCTTGCCGCCCTCCTGGGCGCAAACCGGGAGGGTGCAGGCCAAGGCGCCCAAGGCGGACAGGAAAGAAAGGCGGGTGAGCTTCACGGAAGAAATGCTGCCACCGGATGGTATTCCCCGCAACCGGCAAAGCGACTTGGCCGCAGTTCCCGCGGCGATATCCCGGCTTGACTTGGCCGGGCAGGCGTGTTGGCCTCCGGCCGCCCGGAATCCATCTTTTCCCGCCCTTTGCCGGCCCCGCCACCATTCGATTTTCCGGCTCCATTCCTTTTCCCATCGAGCTCCATGGACCTCACTTCCCCGCTCTGGTACGTTTCCTACACCCTCGTCCTAGTCGGCCTCGCCGGCTACGGATTCCACCGGCTGTGCATCGTTTACCTCTACCTGCGCCACGCCCGGAAGCGCCCTGAGCCGAAGGAAACGTTCCAGGATCTGCCGCTGGTGACCATCCAGCTCCCGGTTTTCAACGAGATGCACGTGGTCGACCGGCTTCTGGAGTCGGTTTCACGGCTCGATTACCCGCAGGACAAGCTGCAGATCCAGGTGCTCGACGATTCCACCGACGAAACCACCGAGATCTGCCGGCAGGGGGTCGAGCGGCTGCGCGAGCGGGGCTTCGATGCCGAGATGATCCACCGCACCGACCGCACCGGCTACAAGGCGGGCGCCCTGGAGCACGGGACGGCCTTCGCGAAGGGCGAGTATCTTTTCATCCTCGACGCGGATTTCGTGCCCCATCCGGACGTCCTGCAGAAGACCATCCACTACTTCACGGACGAGCGGATCGGGATGATCCAGACCCGCTGGGGGCACCTGAACCGGACCTTCAACGTCCTGACCCGGATCCAGGCGATGTTCCTCGACGGGCACCTCGAGCTCGAACAGACCGCGCGGAACCGCAGCGGCCGCTTCTTCACCTTCAACGGAACCGCCGGGATCTGGCGGAAGTCGTGCATCGCCGACGCCGGCGGCTGGGAGCACGACACGCTGACCGAGGACATGGACCTCAGCTACCGCGCCCAGTTGAAGGGCTGGCGTTTCATCTTCCTCAACGACGTGGAGACCCCGGCCGAGCTGCCGGTCGACATGGACGGCTTCAAGAGCCAGCAGCACCGCTGGACCAAGGGATCGATCCAGGTCTGCAAGAAGGTCCTGCCCGCGATCTGGAAGGCCAAGGTGCCGCTCTACATCAAGATGGAGGCGACTGCGCACCTCACGTCCAACTTCGCCTACCTGGCGCTGATCTGCCTCTGTTTCCTGATCTACCCGAACCAGAAGGCCGCCCCGGACTTCGGTGCGTGGACGACCTACATCATCAACATCCCGATCTTCTTCTTCGCCTCGGTTTCGGTCGTGGTCTTCTACGTCACCGCCCAGAAGGCGCTCCGCCCCGGGTCCTGGTGGAAGGAGCTTCCCTACCTCCCGCTGCTGCTCGCCCTCGGCATCGGCATGTCGATCAACAACGCCAAGGCGGTCATCGAGGCGATCTTCAACCACCAGTCCGGCTTCGTCCGGACCCCGAAATACGGGATCGACCAGAAGCCCAAGGCCGATTGGAAGCGGAGCAGTTACAAGGCGATGAAGACCCTCACGCCGGTGGTGGAACTGCTGTTCGGCATCTTCTTCCTCTTCGTGGTGGTCGAGGCGGCCGGCGAAGGCCGGATTTCCTCCGCAATTCTTCTGCTTCCCTTCCCGGTCGGATTCTTCTATACGTCCTTCTCGTCGTTGGCTCGCTTGCTGCCCTCCGGACGCGTTGCCTTGGACTCCACTGCCGACACCACCAAGGAATCCTAGAAGCACCCATGATCAGGCGAATCCTGAAGGCCGCCGCGTTCGCCGCGACGGCGTTGCCCGCATTGCTCGGCCTGAGCAGTTGCGGCACCGGGAAAGACACCCGGAACCAAATGTATGTCAGCGTCAGCGACCAGCGGATGCTACTCGTCCACGACGGAAAGCCCGTGAAGGCCTACGTCGTTTCCACCTCGAAGTTCGGGATCGGCTCGCGTGCGGGCAGCAACCACACGCCGCTGGGGCGCCTCGAAGTGGCGCGCAAGATCGGCGACGGTGCCCCGACCGGCATGGTTTTCAAAAGCCGCCGGCCGACCGGGGAGATCCTCAAGCCGAACGCCCCGGGCCGCGATCCGATCGTGAGCAGGATCCTTTGGCTGAACGGCAAGGAATCCCACAACCGGAACACTTTCGGCCGCTGCGTCTACATCCACGGTACCCCGGAGGAGTGGAAGCTCGGCACTCCCGCTTCCTACGGGTGCATCCGGATGGGGATGAAAGACGTTGTGGACCTCTACAACCGGGTGGGCGAGGGGGCGGAGGTGAAGATCATCCGCGGCTCGCTGATGGATACCTGGGTCGGCCAGGAATACGCCCGCCGGAATTCAGGCGATCCTCTGATCGGCGTGGCAAAAAGGTAACGACCTCCCGAGAGACAAGCTTGACAGGGCACCTCGTTTCCCTACTTTGCCGCCCCCGCGCGACTTTGGTCGCCCCAACCGTCCCACCTTTTTCCATATGGCCAATCACAAGTCCGCCCTCAAGCGCGTCCGCCAGACCAAGGTTCGCACCGAGCGCAACCGCGCCCGCAAGATGACCATCAAGACGCTTCGCAAGAAGACCCTCGCCGCGGTCGCTGCCGCCGACAAGCCGGCTGCCGGGCAGTCGCTCGCCGAGTTCTCCTCGGCCGTTGACAAGGCCGCGAAGAAGGGCCTGATTCACAAGAACAAGGCCTCCAACCTCAAGAGCAAGGCCGCCAAGGCGCTGGCATCCATTGCCTGAGCCGCATCCGGACGGTCTCTGATTTCTGGAGCGGCCCCGGTTTCCGGTGCCGCTTCCGCTTTTCCAGACCACGCCATGTCCGCGCCTTCCAACGAATCCGATTCCCGCGAGGCCAAGGCCGCGCGGATCGCGGCCAATCCCGCCGGCTACAAGGTGTGCGAAGGCTGCGATTCCATCGTCGGCATCGCCGTGGTGCTTTGCCCGAATTGCCACAGCTACCGCTTCGATCCGGCACCGGAGAGTGTCCGCAAGCAGGCCCTCGCGCTCGGATCCCGGGAGCAGACTTCCGTGACCGCCGGCGATCTCTCCTGAGGGTGGAGTGCGTGTGGAAGGTATTCCGGGCTGGTTAATTGATCCTAAAATGGCTTTTGGTGACCTTTTTCGGTCGATCATCGAAAGCGGCACCGCAGAATAAAAATTCTGGAAGATTCCCGGAACAAATTCCCCCTTGCCGGGTTCTCAAACAAGGCTAAGCCATTCATCACCGCAACCAAGCGACCCCAAACCAACACGATCCATGAAACTGGTAATCAGCTCGTTCATTGCCGCCCTTCTCTGCACCCCGCTTGCTTTCGCCGGCAAGTGCAAGGATTGCGACAAGGATAAGAAGGAAGAAACGACCCTCGTCGGCAAGTGCAAGGACGGCGAGTGCGACAAGGATGAAGACCCCGCCCTGGCCGGCAAGTGCAAGGACGGCGAGTGCGACAAGGACAAGAAGGAAGATCCCGCCCTGGCCGGCAAGTGCAAGGATGGCGAGTGCGACAAGGATAAGAAGGAAGACCCCGCTCTTGCCGGCAAGTGCAAGGACGGCGAGTGCGACAAGGACAAGAAGGAAGATCCGGCCCTCGCCCATTGCGGCAAGTGCAAGAAGGACAAGGAGCACGACGAGGAGGAGAAGAAGGAAGGCACCCTCGCCGGCAAGTGCAAGGATGGCGAGTGCGACAAGGACAAGAAGGAAGATCCCGCCCTCGCTCATTGCGGCAAGTGCAAGAAGGACAAGGAGCACGACGAGGAAGAGAAGAAGGAAGGCACCCTCGCCTGATTCTTCCCGGACTCCGTTCCGAAATTTCCAAGCCGCCGGTCACCCCGGCGGCTTTTTTGTGTCCGCACCCCTCGACAGGATGCCGGCCCGGCCCATGGTCGGCCATGTCGAAGCATCACCTCCTTATCGGCGGCTCGTCGGGCATCGGACTGGCCACCGCCCGGTCCCTGCTCGCCGCCGGCGATCGCCTGACCGCCGCCTGCCGCAACCCCGCGCCGCTCGCCCACTTGGGTGTGCCGGTCCTGCCCTTCGATGCCCTCGCCCCCGAGCTCGATCCGGCGGGCCTGCCCGAAGCGCTCGACGGCCTGGTCTATTTCCCCGGCTCCATCTCCCTGAAGCCCTTCCACCGGCTGACGGCGGACGACTTCCTCAACGACCTGCACGTCAACTGCCTCGGCGCGGTCGCCGCGATTCAGGCCGCGCTGCCGGCGCTGAAGAAATCGGGCAGCGCGTCGATCGTGCTCTTTTCCACCGTCGCGGTCGCCCAGGGGATGCCCTTCCACGCCTCGATCGCCGCCGCGAAAGGCGCGGTCGAGGGCCTCGCGAAGTCGCTCGCCGCTGAGTTCGCGCCGGGGATCCGCGTCAATGTGATCGCCCCCTCGCTGACCGACACCCCGCTCGCCGCGCCGCTGCTCAACAGCGAGGCGAAACGCGAGGCCGCCGCCAAGCGCCACCCGCTGCAGCGCGTCGGCAGCGCGGAAGAGGTCGCCGCGCTGGTCGCCTTCCTGCTGTCCGATGCCTCGAAGTCGATGTCCGGCCAGATCCTGCGCCCCGACGGCGGCCTGTCCTCGCTCCGTCTCTTCGCATGAAAACGATCCGAGCCCACGACATCGAAGCCATGGACAAGCTTGCGCGCGTCCAGTTCGCCACCTCGCTGCCCGGCGTCAAACCGGTCTGCCTGGTCGGCACCCGCAACGCCGCGGGCCTCGCCAACCTCGCGCCCTTTTCCAGCGTGGTCCACCTCGGCTCGAACCCCGCCTTGCTCGGCATGATCACCCGGCCCGACGTGGTCGAGCGCCACACCCTCGCGAACATCCTCGAAAGCGGCTGCTGGACGCTCAATCACCTGCACCCCGGCATCGTCGCGGCCGCCCACCAGTGTTCCGCCCGCTACCCGGCGGACGTGTCGGAATTCGCCGCCACCGGCCTGACCGAACACCGCGAGCCGGACTTCGCCGCGCCCTTCGTCGCCGAGTCGCGCTTCCGCATCGGCCTCGAACTGGCGGAGCTCATCGACATCGCGTCGAACGGCACCAAGCTGATCGTCGGCCGTGTGACGATGGTGCAGGTCGAGGAAAGCCGGCTGCATGCCGACGGTTCGATCCACCTCGAAGGGCTCGACGTCGTGGCCTCGACCGCGCTGGACACCTACTTCGGCATCACCCCGCTGGTGCGACTGCCGTACGCCAAGGCCAACGCATGAGCGCCGTCACCCTCGTCTATCCCCACCAGCTCTTCGAACGCCACCCGGCGGAGCGCGAGGGACAAGCGCTGCTGCTGATCGAGGACCCGCTCTACTTCGGCGGCGACCCGCGCTGGCCGCTCGCCGTGCACCAGCAGCGGTTGGTCCTGCATCGCGCTTCGATGAAGGCCTGGGCGGCGGGGCGGAAAGGCGTCCGCCACCTCGAAGCGCCGGAAGCGGGTGTCGGTTCGATCGAACTGTTAGAACGCGGGCTTGCCGCCGGAGTCAGCCGGATCGAGCTCGCCGATCCCTGCGACGATGTCCTTTCACGCCGCCTGCGCCGCTTCGCGGAGAAGCGCGGGATCGACCTCGTCGTCCATCCCTCGCCGAATTTCCTCAGCCCGCCGGAGCTGTTGGAGAAGTTCACGGGCCCCGTGCGCAAGCGGCCTTTCATGGCCGATTTCTACAAGGCGCAGCGCCAGCGGATGGGCATCCTGCTGGAAAGCGACGGCTCGCCCGTGGGCGGCAAGTGGTCCTTCGACGAGGAGAACCGCCAGCGCTTCCCCGAGGACCAACTGGCACCGCCCGAGCCGCGGGTGGCGCCGAACGAGCACGTCCGCGAGGCACTGGCCTACGTCGGTCGCCGCTTCCCGAAGAATCCCGGCCGCGCGGAAGGCTTCCACTATCCGGTCACCCGCGCCGATGCCTTGGAATGGCTCGACCGCTTCCTCGACCAGCGCTTCCACGACTTCGGCGCCTACGAGGACGCCCTCTCGCGGAACCACCGCGTGCTCTTCCATTCGGTGCTCACGCCCGCGCTGAACATCGGGCTGCTCGACCCTCAGGAGATCGTCGACCGCGCCCTGGCCCGCGCCGGCACGGTGCCCATGAATTCGCTCGAAGGCTTCGTTCGGCAGATCATCGGCTGGCGCGAGTTCATGGCCGGCATCTACCGCCACCGCGGCGGCGCGATCCGGACGCGGAACTACTGGAACCATACGAGAAAGATGCCGCGCGCCTTTTACGACGGCACGACCGGCATCCCGCCGGTGGACGACGCCATCCGCCGCGTGCTCGACCACGGCTACTGCCACCACATCGAGCGGCTGATGGTGCTGGGGAACTTCATGGTCCTCTGCCGCATCGACCCCGACGAGGTCTACCGCTGGTTCATGGAACTCTTCGTCGACGCCTACGACTGGGTCATGGTGCCGAACGTCTACGGCATGTCGCAGTTTGCCGACGGCGGCACCTTCACCACCAAGCCCTACATCAGCGGGTCGAACTACCTACGAAAGATGTCGTACTACCCCAAGGGTGACTGGTGCGACCTTTGGGACGGCCTGTTCTGGAGCTTCATCGGCGACCACCTCGACTTCTTTGGCGGCAATCCGCGGCTCTCCATGATGGCCCGCAACTGGGAGAAGATGCCCGCCGCCAAACAGGAAGCCCACCGTGCCCGCGCCGAGGCCTTCATCGCGCGGCTTGAGACCTAGAGATTCGTCAACCCTCGATCTTGGATTCCCGGCGGTGCTTTTCGTCGAGGATCTCAGAACCCGACTGGCCGGCACACTTCTGCCAGTGGGGTTGCGAGGAAGCGTGGACCTAGGGCGCGGTGACGACCAAGCGGGTGAACATTTTCGTCCGGCCGGCAGTTGGGATGGTGAAGCGCCGCTGCGGCGAGACGCCGGTATCGGGGATGGCGGTCCAGGAGCCGGGGGCGAGGGTGGGGCTCCACTCGACGCCATAGGTGACGCCGGTGGCGCTGACGGGCGGGTTGAATTGATAGGTGATGCTGCCGCCACCGATCAGCGGGGTGGGCAGCCCGGAGCCGCCCGGCTGAAGCGGGTGGAGGCCGAAGGCGAATTCGACGAGATTGACCAGGCCGTCGCGGTCGGGATCGGAGTCGTCGGCTCCCGCGCCGCTGTTCGCGGTGGAGCCGAAGAGATCCCGCCGCCAGCTTGCCAGGGCGTTGGCGACGCCGGTGCCGGTGAGCGGGATTTCGAGATAACCTTCGTCGGCGTCGTTGCTGAGGAGGCGGAGTTTGGCGAGGCGGGAGCCGCTGGCGCCGGGGGTGAAGGTGAGGCTGAGGCTGGCCTGGCCGGAACCGCCGAGGGTGGCGGGCAGGGGGAAGCTGCCGAGGGTGAAATCCCCCGCGTGATCGCCGACGATGCTAGCGCCGCTGACGACGAGCGGCTCGACGCCAAGATTACGGACGATGAAGGTCCTGGTGACGCTGCGGCTGACATCCGCGGAGCCGAAGGTGTGCGCGGTCTGGTGCAGCGCGAGGGTGTGGGTCCGGCCAGTGGCCACGGCGGTGAAACCTTTGGCGAGATTTGGGATGGTGATCTGGCCACTGGAGTTAAGGCCCCAGGCGACGAGGGAGCCATCGCTCTTGAGGGCCAAGGTGGATGTCTCGCCCGCTGCGATGGCGACGACGTCGCCGAGGCCGGCGGGGACATCGCACTGGCCGGAGAAATTCATTCCCCATGCGCGGACGCTGCCATCCGCGAGCAGGACGGCCGAGTGGAAGGTGCCGGCGGCCACGGCCCTGACTCCGGCGATGCCGGGGGGGATAGTGGCTTGACCGTAGGTGCTCGCTCCCCAGGCGGTCACGCTGCCGTCTGCCTTCAGGGCGAGGACGTGCTCGGTGCCGGCGGAAATGGCGGTGACGCCGGCAAGGCCGACGGGGACGTTGGATTGGCCGCGGTCATTCCAACCCCAGGCGACCACGCTGCCATCGCTCTTCAGGGCGACGCTGTTCATTTCCCCGGCGGCGATGGCGATGACCCCGCCGAGGCCGGGTGGGACGTTGCATTGTCCTTGCTGGTTGTTTCCCCAGGCGGCGACGCTGCCGTCCTGGCGCAGCGCCATGGAGTGGTGGGCCCCGGCGGCGATGGCGTTGACGCGGCCCAGTCCTGCCGGGACGGTGGCCCGGGAGTCGCTGTTGTTACCCCAGGCGGCGACGCTGCGGTCCACCCGGATGGCCAGGCTGTGGAACTGGCCGGCGGAGATGGCGGTGGCGCCGACGAGGCCCGGCGGAGCGCTTCTCTGGCCGAATTCATTGGCGCCCCAGCCGGCGACGAGGCGATCCGAGACCTGGGATCCGTCGGCAAGTTCGAGCGAGAGTTCCGGCAGGATGCGGCCGGTAGCGGTGAGGTTGATCTCGATGACTCCTTCGTCCGGGTCCGAGCTGAGGACGCGGAGGACGGCGGACCGGGGGCCGTGTCCGAGCGGCGAGAAGGTGACGGTGAAGGTGGTGGCCGTGTTTCCTGCGGTGGCGCTGAGGAAGGGGGTCATGGCGGAAGTGCTGACGGTGAAGTCGCCCGGATGGGTCCCTGCCACGTTGACTCCGGTGAGTTGGAGTGACCCGGTGGCGGTGTTGCGGATCGTGAAGGTTTTCACCTCGGCGGAGCCGACGGGAAGCGTGGAGAATCCTGTGCTGCCGCCGCTGACAAGGGGAGTGCCGGCGGGCTGCTCCAAGCTGATGTCCGGAGGGGTGCCGACGATGTAATAGGTGCCAAGGATGGTGCCATTGTTGGTGATCGGGCTGGCGGCGGGTAGCGGGTAGCCGGCGGGGCCGAAGGCGGTGAGGTCGAGGGTGGCTCCGCTGGCGATGTTGATGGGCCCGGAGCCTAGTCTGCCGGTGGCGGTCACAGCGAGAGTGCCGGCAGTGACATTTGTGCCGCCTGAGTAGGTGGAAATGCCGGAGAGGGTGAGCTTTCCCGCTCCGGACTTGGCAAGTGCCCCGAGACCACCGAGGGGGCTGGCGAAGGTGAGGTTCTGGCCATTCGTATCGATGCGGATGGCGAATCCGCTGGCGGTGGTGGGATTGATCCGGGAGGAGATGTCGGGAGTGATGCCGACGAAGCGGAGGGTCCCGAGGGTGAAGGTGATGTTTCCGATGCCCAGGGCATCGGGATGGGAGAAGGCGAGGGTGCCACCTTCGAGGCGAGTGCCTCCTTGGTAGGAACTGGCACGGGAGATGAGCATGGTGCCGCTGCCGGACTTGATGAGGGGCTCGCCACCACCGCCGCCGATGGGGGAGGAGACGTGGAGGTCGATGCCGCCGGATGTGGTGCCGGAAGCGACGTGGAAAGAAGTGGGGGCCGAGTAGCCGCCATAGATGGCAATGCCTTGTGAGCTGATGGTGGCGGTGGTGCCGGATGCGAGGGTCTTGACGGGCCCCGCGAGGAGGAAGACCCCGCCGGAGGAGGGGGAGGTGAGGGTGCCACCGGCGAGAGTGAGGTCGTTGAGCCAGGTGAAGGTGCCGGTCTGGCCGTCGGTGGTGACGGTACCGCCGGTGTTGATGACGACTTTCGCGTTGCCGTCGAAGTAGCCGAGGCTGTCGCCGCCGGCGCAGAGGAGGGTGCCGCCGTTGTTGACGGTGACGGTGCTGCCGGCGGCGAAGGGGCCGGTGTAGCCGCCGCGGGCGGCGACGAGGGTGCCGGCATTGATCGTAGTGCCGCCGCTGTAAGTGCCGGGTCCGGTGAGGGCGAGGGTGCCGTTGCCGGTCTTAATCAGTCCGCCGGGGGTGGCGGCGTGGTCGGTGAGGAGGGAGGAAATGGTGAGGTCGGTGGGAGCGCTTCCATTCGCGACATCGAAGGTCCGCTGGCCGCGGATCTGGACGACGGGCGCGCTGATGGTGGAGGTGCTGTTTCCCGAGGCGGAGACGGTGTTTCCGAGGATGAAATTGCCGAACTGGGGGTCGGGGTTGACGCCGGTGAGGGTGCCGCCCTCGAGGTTCAGCAGGCCAAGGGTGTGAGCGTTCTGGGAAGTGGACTCGGCGCTGAGGGTCCCTCCCTGGTAGAGGTTCACCGGTCCTTGGCCGAGGGCATTGTAGGCGGACCCGCGGAGGCGGACGGTCGCATTTGCGATCAGGAGTGGCGAGGCGGCGGGGATCAGCGGGCCGTTGCTGAAAGAGGTGTCGAGCACCAGGGTGCCGCCGTAGACTTCGGTCGGCCCGGTGTGGGTATTCGCATGGTAGAGGACCTGGGTGCCGGTGCCGACCTTGCGGAGCGCCAGCTTGCCTGCGCCATCGCGGAGGAAGCCTTCGAACTCGGCGCTGGCATTGCCATTTCCAAAGGTCAACAGGGAGGTGGTGCCGGGCGCATTGTTGATGATGCTGCCGCCATTGGTGCCGAAGAGCTGGTTAACGGTCTGGCTGGTGCCGTTGAGGTCGCAGGTGCCGCTGAGCCAGGTGGCGAGGTAGTTGGCGGTGGAGCCGAGATTGGCGCCGGGGGCGAGGCGCAGGGTGCCGTAGTTCACGGTGGTGCCGCCCGCGTAGGTGTTCGCGGCGGCGAGGGTGAGGGTGCCGTTGCCGTCCTTGATGAGATCGACGCCATTGCCGGCCGGGGTGGCGATGGAACCGCCGACGGTCTGGTCTGTTTGGGCGTTGAAGCGAATCGTACCTCCCAGAAGGTAAAGCGAGCTGCCGGCGCTGAGCCCGGCGCTGCCGGAGATAAATCCCGTGCCGCCGCTGCCCGCGGTGATGCTGGCGGCGGGCAGTGAGGAATTCCGGACCTCCAGGCTGGCGCCGATGATGCCCCGGACGAAGATCGCGCCGCCAAAGGCCGAGCCGCCATGACCGCCATTTCGGCTCTGGCTTCCCCCGCCGCCGCCGAATCCGGCGTTTCCGCCTTGGCCCTCGCTGAGCACCGCGCCGCCGCCGCCACCAAAGCCGCCATGGCCGCCGCTGCCATTGAAGCCGCCGGCTCCGCCACCGCCGAACTCGCCGCCCTGGCCACCGCCGGAGGAAATGTTGTCGCAACCGCCGCCGCCACCGCCGTATTTGCCGCCGGCCCCGCCGACGCCGATGCCGGCGATTTTTCCGCTGCCCCCGCCCCCGCCGAAGAGACCGCCGTTGACTCCGTCGGAACCGTTGATTCCGGAGCCGAAATTGCCTCGGTTGCTGCCGCCGTTTCCGCCGCCGCCGGCGCCGAGGTAGTTCGTCGCGCTGGTGGTGCCGCCGCCGCCGCCACCGCCGAAGGTGTTGGATGTCACTCCGTTGGCGCCGTTGCCGGCAATCCCGCCGCCGCCCCCGCCGGCGAGGCCGAGCTGCCCGCTGATCCCGTTTCCGCCATTGCCGCCATTGCCAAGGAAGCCGCCGCCGCCGCCCACGTTTCCTCCGCCATTGCCACCGAGTCCGCCGCCGCCGCCCGGAGCTCCTTCGGAAGCGTTCCCGCCGTTCCCGCCGATCGCCCGGGTGTTGGCGAAGATCACATTGTCCACCACGAGATGGCCGTTGTTGACGAAGACGGTGCCGCCGAGTCCTGCGCCGCCGCCGGCACCGGGTCCCCCGTCCCCGCCCTTGGCCCGCCCGTTCTGCAGTTCCAGGTTCCGCAGGGTGACGGTGGCACCGGGGGCATCGATGAAGAAAATCCGCTGGTCACCGGACCCGGTCACATTGATCCACTGCGGATGATAGATGGTCATGCCGGCGGTGATCGGCGGCATCTGGCGGGTCGGATTGGAGCCGGTCGCGAAAAGGATGTTGGATCCCGGATTCAGGTTCGCCTGAGCGATGCAGTAGCGCAGGTCGCCGGAGGTGCCGCTGCCGCTGCCGGTGAGGAAGGGTCCGTTGTCCGTGTTGGTGGTGACCGTGTAGTCGATCGCGAACGCCGCGGAGCCGAGCCAGCAGGCGGTGGCGATCGATACCGGGAGGATGCGGGAGTGAAATGCGCGAGGAGCCGGGGAACTGGGCATAGGGCGGAATGTCGGCTTCTTGGGACATTCAGGCGATCCTTCAGACCTCGTACATGTACGAGGCACCCCAGGCGGCTACCGCGAGATCATGGGAAATGATGGGTGGCGGCGCTTCCTGCACGCGGCCGGTTGGGGCGAGGTCGAGAGCGGTCTGTGGGTCGTCCATGGGGTCCTCATGGATTCTGGTGGGCAGAGTGCGGCTCGGGATCCAACCAATCGACCATGCCTTCACCCCCGCGGGTGGAACTTCTTGTGAATCGCTTTCAAGCGCGCGCCGTCGACGTGGGTGTAGATCTGGGTGGTCGCGATGTCGGCGTGGCCGAGGAGTTCCTGGATCACCCGCAGGTCCGCCCCGCCTTCTAACAAGTGGGTCGCGAACGAATGGCGCAGCAGGTGCGGATAGACGTTCTGCTCGATCCCCGCGAGGGCGGCGCGCTCCTTGACGATCTGGCGGACGCGGTCCGGCGAAAGCCTGGTGCCGCGGATGCTGAGGAAGATTTCGGAGGAGGTTCGACGGGTGACGAGGGTGGGGCGTTCGTTTCGAAGGTAGTCCGTCACCGCCTCCCGCGCGCGGCCGCCGACCGGGACGATGCGGGTTTTGTTGCCCTTGCCGGTCACCCGGATGAAGCCTTCGTCGAGGTCCAGTCCTTCCAGCCGGACCGAGCACAGCTCCGACAGCCGCAGGCCGGAGGCGTAGAACAACTCCAGCATTGCGAGGTCGCGGCGGCCGAGCGGCTGGGCGGGGTCGATCGAATCCAGCAACCGCTTCACCTCCGAGCCGTGCAGGGTTTCCGGCAGCGTTTGCTCCGGGCGAGGGGAAAGGAGGGGCTCCGCGGGGTCCATCGGCAGCTTGCCGCGGGAGGCCAGCCAGCGGAAGAAGACCTTGAGGTGGACGGTGGCGATGCGCAGCGAGGAGGCGGCCAGTCCGCTCTTTTTGCGCTCCATCAGGAAGTCCGACAGCTCGTCGGTGCCGACGTCGGCGAGCGGCAGGCCTTTCCGCCGCAGGTGGGCGGCGAGGGCGTCGAGCGTCTGGCGGACCGACAGCTGGTAGGCGGCCGACAGCCCGCGCTCGGTCGCCAGGAACAGCATGAATCCATCGGCCTCCGCGTCCACGGCGTCAGGTTGCCGGGACGGCGGGAAAAAGGCGAGCCGCATGACGGGAACCGGACACAGCCGGGACTGGACAGGGCGCGACGGGTTTCAAGACTCGCGGCAAGCATGAACGGAATTCATCGAAAGATTGCCACCGGATTCGCAGCACTTCTCGCTCTCGGGACCGCCTTTGGCCAGGACGCGCCGCCGGCGACCGATTCCGGCGACACCGCCTGGATCCTGACCGCGACCGCGCTGGTGCTTTTGATGACGCTGCCGGCGCTGGCGCTTTTCTACGGCGGGTTGGTCCGGGCGAAGAACCTGCTGAGCGTGCTGATGCACTGCCTGATGATCGCCGCGCTGGCCTCGATCCTTTGGACGGCGGGCCTCTACAGCCTGGCTTTCAAGGGCGAGGGCGCCTGGCTGGGCGACCTCAGCGCCGCTTTTCTCAAGGGCGTGACCCCGGCCAGCGTGACCGGCACGATTCCCGAGCCGTTGTTCGCGATGTTTCAGATGACCTTCGCCATCATCACCCCGGGGCTGGTGGTCGGGGCCTTCGTCGAGCGGATCCGCTTCAGCGCGGTGCTGATCTTTTCCGCACTGTGGCTGGCGCTGGTCTATGCGCCGGTGACCCACTGGGTTTGGGCGGCTTCCGGCTGGATGTTCAAGGCGGGCGTGGTCGATCTGGCCGGCGGTATCGTGGTTCACGCCACCGCCGGGACCAGCGCGCTGGTGCTGGCGGCGGTGCTCGGCAAGCGCCGCGGTTTTCCCGGTCACCTGCAACCGCCGCACAGCCCGTGGATGGTCGTGACCGGCACCGGGCTGCTGTGGGTCGGCTGGTTCGGTTTCAATGCCGGCAGCCAGCTCGCCGCGAACGGTGCGGCGGGGATGACGCTGCTGGTGACCCACCTCGCCGCGGCGACCGCGACGCTGACCTGGTCGCTGGTCGAGCGGATCAAGACCGGCAAGACCGGCATCGTCGGCGCGGCGACCGGCACCATCGCCGGCCTCGCCACGGTGACTCCGGCGTCCGGCGTGGTCGGTCCGGCCGGGGCCATCCTGCTCGGCCTGATTTCCGGCGTGGTCTGCTACTTCGCCTGCGGGGTGGTGAAGGAGAAGCTGAAGATCGACGACAGCCTCGACGTGTTCGCGGTCCACGGACTCGGCGGGATCATCGGCACCGTATTGCTGGCTGTGTTCGGCACGGCGAGCTTCGGTGGCTTCGGGAAGTTCGAGACCGGGCCGCAGCTGGTGCTCCAGCTCAAGGCGGTCGGCGTCACGGTCGTCTGGTCGGCGGTGGCGACCTATGTCATCGCCAAAGGGCTCAAGGCCATCGGTGGCTTGCGCGTCAGCGCGGAAGAAGAGGAAAGCGGTCTCGACACGTCTTCCCACGGCGAGAAGGCCTATCACGTCTGAGCGGCGTGCCGCTGAAGAAAAGAAGATGAAATCCCGCGCAAAACGGGCATTGTCGGGCGTCCCATGGCTTCCACGCTGTTCGAAATCGCTCTCATCTTCTTCCTGCTGCTGTGCAACGGCCTGTTCGCGATGACCGAGATCGCGATCGTCTCCTCCCGCCGCGCCGTCCTTCAGTCCCGCGCCGATGCCGGTAGCAAGGGCGCGGCCCGGGCGCTGAAGCTGGCCGACTCGCCGAACCGCTTCCTGTCGACCGTCCAGATCGGCATCACCTTGGTCGGCATCTTCGCCGGTGCCTTCGGTGGTGCCAGCCTCTCCGCCAAGCTGGCCGCGGTGCTGGCCCCGCTGCCGGTGGTCGGGCCTTTCGCCGGCAGCATCGCCTTCGTGGTGGTGATCGGTTCGCTGACCTACGGCTCGCTGGTCATCGGCGAGCTCGCGCCGAAGAGGCTGGCGATGCAGTTCCCGGAAGGCATCGCCAGCGCGATGTCGGGGCCGATGTCGTGGCTGTCGGCGATCGCCACTCCCTTCGTCTCGCTGCTTGCCTGGTCGACCTCGGCGCTGCTGCGCCTCTGCGGGGTGAGGGACAGCGGCGAGGAGAAGCTTTCGCGCGACGAGTTCACCGTGCTGATCCGCGAGGGCATGGTCGCCGGTGGCATCGAGCGCGCCGAGTCCCGCATGATGGAAGGGGTCCTCGGCTTCGACAAGCTGTTGGTTTACGACATCATGATTCCGCGCCCGAAGATGGTGTGGATCGAGCGCGACGAGTCGCACGCCTCCGCCTGGCCGCGCATCGTGAAGAGTTCCCACGGATTCTATCCGGTCTATCAGGGCCAGCGCGACAACCTGGTCGGCGTGATTTCGGTGAAGGACTGCTACGCCCAGCTCGCGGCCGGGGTGGAGATCCGGTTCCAGAACATCATGCAACCGCCGCTGCTGGTTCCGGAGTTGCAGAAGGCGAACGCCCTGTTGGAGGAGTTCCGCCGCACCGGCCATCACGTGGCCTTCGTGGTCGACGAGTTCGGCGGGGTCACCGGGATGGTCACGCTGATCGACCTGATGGAGGCGATCGTCGGAGACGTGCCCTCGAAGGAAGAACGGCTGACGATGCCGGTGAAGCAGCGCAAGGACGGCAGCTGGCTGATCGACGGCCTGTTCGAAATCGAGAAGGTGGACGACGTGCTGCCCGGCTTCATCCGGCCGGAGGGCGCGGGCGACGAGTTCCAAACGCTGGCCGGCTGGTTCTCCCACGTGCTCGAACGGGTGCCGGCGGAAGGCGACCAGATCGAGGAATCGGGCTGGCGCTTCGAGATCATGGACATGGACGGCAGCCGGGTCGACAAGGTGCTGGCCATGCCGCTGCCGAAGGTCGAGATCGGCGAATCCTCCACCGGTTGATCCGCGCCTCCGCGGCACGAAAAAACCCCCGCCGGCATCGTGCCGGCAGGGGCTGTTGGAAGCGTGACCGTGACCTTTACTTGGCCGGGCTGTAGGGCAGGGCGGACTTGTGGACGATCAGCTTCAGCTTGCCGTCGTCGCCCTTCTTGAAGACGAAGGTCTTGTCGACCATCGTTTCGTTGCCGTCCTTGTCGGTCACCCAGACGTTGCCCATCGTGATGGCGATGTTGCCGTGGATCTGAATGCCTTCATCGCCGTCGCCGAGGTTGTCGTAGCGCGCCTTGACCCAGGGCTTCAGGGCGAAGCCCTTGTCTTCCGGGAACTTCGGATCGCCGCCGACGAAGTAGGCGAGAGCGCCTTCCTTGGTCGGGCGGAAGGTGTTCTTGCCGTAGGCGAGGGTCGGCTTGAAGAACACCGGGGCTTCGGCGTAGTTGTAGGCCTCGTCGAGGACCTTCGAAGCGAGGGCCTTGGCGTCGCCGCCGTCGGTGTGGGCCTTTCCGATGGCAACCAGCGCGTCGCACCAGGCCTGCTGCGCGGCGTTGACTTCAGCCTTGGTGATGGTCGCCTTGGTTTCCGCATTCGCCCCCGCGAAGGCGAAGCTTGCGAACAGGAGGGCTCCGAGGAGTTTCATTTTCATCTTGGTTGCTTGGGATGGAGGTTGGTTGGGAGTTGCGCGGGCGATCCGTTGCCCGGCGCGTGTTCCCGATAACCCTTGTCCCGAATTCCGCGATTGGGAATTCGCGGCCGATTTCCACCCGCGGAAGGTGCCCCGCCTCACGGCAGCACGAAGTTCTTCGACTGGCTGAGGAAGCGCTTCGGGTTCCCCGGCGCGCTTCCCTTTCCGACGGGGCATGGTTGATGCCGGAACGGTCAGAGTTCGTCTTCCGCAACCGGAATGATCTTCATCAAAGCACGCTGAAGGCCGATCTTCAGTGTAGTGTTGCCATGAATCGGGATCACGACCCGTTCAATCCGGTCGTCTTTGGTATAGACGTGATGGCTGCCGTTGACCCGGGCGAGTTTCCAACCCTTTTGCTCCGCGAGCTTTGCCAGGCGTTTGCCGCTGACCGCTTTCATACGGCCACTTCCAGCAACCGACCACTGGGTCCGGGGTCTGCGGGATCGGCGGCAAGCAACCAGGCCTCGATCGCCTCGTGGAGGTTCTGTTCAAGCTCCTCGAGAGTTTCGCCCTGGGTGACGCAGCCGGGAAGGGCGGGGACTTCCGCCCAATAACCGCCTTCCTCGGCCTCGTGGATGATCGCGTTCAGCTTCATGCGCGAAATCTACATTCTGCGGCCGGATCGGCAATCCTTCGTGACACGCCTCACGGAAGCACGAAGTTCTTCGACTGGCTGAGGAAGCGCTTCGGGTTTTCGTAGAGGATCGTGTCGATCTCCGCCGCCGTGTGTTTGCGGCGCTTCATCTCGAAGCCGCATTTCACGACGGCGAGGGGATCGGAAACGCCCCAGTCGCAGGCGGAATTCAACCAAAGGCGGCTGGCGTCACAGGTCTCCAGCATGTCGATCGCCCGGTTCGGGGTGCACTTGCTTTCCGGGTAAAGTGTCATGCCGGCCCAGTAGCCCTGCTCTTGGACGAGATTCACCGTATGTTCCTCGACGTGGTCGATGATCACCTTGCCGCGGTCGAGCTTGGAGAAGTTCGCCAGCGAATCGAGGATCAGGCGGGTGCCCTTGAGCTTGTCTTCCAAGTGCGGGGTGTGGATGAGGATCGGCAGGTCGCGGTCGAGCGCCATCTGCACGTGTTCCTCGAAGATCGCGAGCTCGCTTCTCGTGTTCTTGTTCAGGCCGATCTCGCCGATGCCGAGCACGGTCGGCTTGTCGAGGAATTCGGGGATGATCGCCATGACCTCGCGGGCGAAGCCGGCGTCCTCGGCCTCCTTCGGGTTGATGCACAGCCAGCAGAAATGCGGGATGCCATATCTCGCGGCGCGCTTCGGTTCGTATTCGGTGAGCTGGCGGTAGTAGTCGTAAAAGCCGGCCGGCGAGGAGCGGTCGAAGCCGGCCCAGAAGGCGGGTTCGCAAAGCGCGGCGCAACCGGCGAGGGCGAGCTTTTCATAGTCGTCCGTCGTGCGGCTGACCATGTGGGCGTGGGGCTCGATGTATTTCATGGAGACGGAAAACGGGAAGACGCGGGACTCAAGACTGGAAGCCGGGGGCACCGAAGGCACCTTGGAAGGTGGCCTTTTCGGCGGGTTCGGTGGAGTGGTCGGAGAGGGATTCGAGGACGGCCCTGGCGCGGCCGGGTTGGTCCGAAAGCAGGATGGGCAGCGCCTTTTTCAGCCCGTCGAAGCGGAAATCGGCCTCGCCGGGGTGGCGCTCGATGCGGTCGAGGAAAGCCGCGAGGTCGATCAGCTTGCAGCGGGCGTCCATGAAGTGGAGGTCGAGCAGTTCCTTCTTGCTGGGCATGGGGCGGACTTTACGCCGGGAAAGTCCGATTCCCAGCGGGAAAGCGCGTCAGCCGCGGCCGGCCGCCATCTAAACCTTTCCCGCGGCGGCGACATGTTCTTCATTAGCGTCATGGAACAGACCCCAAACCCGGGTCAGGACGAGGTCTCCGAAGCCTTCGTGAGCGAGCTGACCGGCCACCAGACGGCCATGCTCGCGTTCATCCGTGCCCTGATGCCGGGATCTTCCGGCGCGCGCGACCTGTTGCAGGAGGTGAATCTCATCCTCTGGCAAAAGCGGGCCCAGTTCGAGGCGGGGACCAGCTTCAAGGCGTGGTCGTTCCAGGTGATTCGCTACCACCTGATGAACCACCGCCGCCGGCTTGCGTCGAAGGGCTGGCTGGTGTTCGACGACGACCTGGTGGAGCGGATTTCCCCCGCCCTGGAAGCCGATCCGGAGGAGCTGGAATGCCGTCACCAGGCGCTGCATCTCTGCCTTTCGAAGCTGCGGCCCAAGGACCGCGACCTCCTCCAGCACCGCTACGCCAGCGGGGCCCCGCTGAGCGATTACGCGAAGGCCATCAACCGCAGCCCCGGGACGCTCAAGGCGACGCTCTTTAACCTCCGCTCCAACCTGCGCAAGTGCATCGAGCGGCGCTTCCAGGAGCAGGGCATCCACTATCCATGAATCTCCAGGACCAACAGCTGGTCGCGGCGGCCTTCGAGGGGGAACTGGACGAAGCCGGGTTCCGGCGTTTGCAGGACCGCCTGCGCGAGGAGCCGGCCTTGCTGGAGCATTACCGGGAGCAGGCCCTGCTCCACCATTCGCTGTGCGAGGAGTTCGAAGGCCGGCGGATGATGGGCGACGTGGTTCCCGGGGCGCCGGCGGGCTCCCGCAAGGCGGTCCTGCTGGTCGCCGCCGCGCTGCTGGTCCTGGCCGCCGTGCTGGGCTGGAAATTCGGACGTCACGATGCGCCGCGCGCCGCGGCGTCGTGCGAGCTTTCGACGGACGCGATCGCCACGGTGGACGGCCGGCCCGCCGCCGGCAACGGGTCGAGCCTGGTGCCCGGGTCGCGCCTGGCGGTCGATAGGGGCTGGGTCCGCCTCAAAGGGCCGGGCGAGGCCGTGGCCTTGATCGGGGCGCCGGCCGTGCTGGTCGCGGGCGCGGACCGCAGCCTGCATCTCGAAAGCGGCCGGGTGCGGGTCCGGAACCTCGGGGGCGAGGCTGGGTTCACCGTGACGACCGCGCTGCTCCAGGCCACCGGCGGGGCGGCGGATTTCGGCGTGGTGCATCGCCCCGGGGTGTCCGCCGAGGTGCATGCCTTCAGCGGCGGCGTCGAGGTCAGCGCGGGGCCCGGAGGCGCGGTGGAGCGGCTGGCGGAGAACGAGGCGCTGTCGGTTGCCGCCGGCGGAAGCATCCAGCGCATGGCTGCGAGCGAGGCCCATTTCGAATCGTTCCAACCCGGATCGCGCGTGCTGCTCGACGACCGCTTCGATTCCGACGGTGCCTTCGCCGGCCGCCGTCCGGACAACGGGGCAAGTTACTGGCGGCTCGAGCGCGGCATGCCGGAGCTGAAGGGAACCCATCTCGAAGGGAGCGGCTTCGAGGCCTACTTCTCGCTGCCGGCGGGAAGCCTCTCGTCCGCCCGCCCCGTGCTGCTGGCGACCCTGGAAACGGTGGCGACGCCGGATTTCCACTCGGACGGCTGGGCGGGCTTCAGCCTCTACCAGGACGGCTACGAGGTCTGCTTCTTCGGCGACAGCTACGGCCCGGAGAAGACCTGGTCGCTCGATGTCAAACGGAGCCTCTATCCGGTGATTCCCGGAACTCCGGTGACCGGCGCGCGGACGATGACCCTGCGCTACGACCGGCGCGACGGGGCGGTGGAAATCCACGAAGGGCCGGAGCCCGGCGGCGAGCCGGTGGTGCGTTCGAAGATCCTGCCGGGACTGACTTTCGACCAGGTGCGGATCGGCGCCTCCGACGGGGCGAGCCTCGGGCTGTCGCGGCTGACGGTGCGCGCGGTGGAGGGGGGCGGTGTCCGTTAGAGCGGCCGGTCACGCGGGCTTGCCGAGCTTCCGCAGGCAGAGCGGATGCAGCAGGTTCGCGAGCAGGATGGTCGCGAGGCCGGCATAGAACAGCGGGTGGAGCTCCTGGTGCTCGCTGAAAAAGAGGGCTGCGGCCAGGATGCCGTAAACCGGTTCGAAGTTCATCGCCAGGTTCGCGGTGTAGGCGCTCAGCCGGCGCAGCAGGTGGATGTGGAAGGCGTGGGCGAAGACGGTGCAGACCAGCGCGAGCAGCAGCAGCCAGAGCCAGTCGAGCCCTTGCCAGGCCAGCAGCGGGATGCCGCCGTCGAGCAGGGGGTGGAGCGCGAACGCCACGCTGCAAGCGCCGGCCATTTCCCAGGCGACCATCATCATCGGATCGCCGCCGGTGTTGACCAGGCGGCGGTTGAGCACCGGGAAGACGGCGGCGAGCAAGGCGCCGAGCAGGGCGACGGCGAGGCCTAACAGGTGGCCGCGCTCGATCCCGGCGACCAGCACGATCCCGGCGACGACCAGCAGGCCGAGCAGCACCTCGAAGGGCCGGACGCGACGTCTTTCCAGCAGCGGCTCGGTGAAAGCGGTGAACAGGGAAATGGTGGCCATGCCGGCGAGGCAGATCGAGATGTTGGCCAGATGGATCGCCCCGAAGAAGCACAGCCAGTGGGCGCCGATGATCATGCCGATGCCGAAGAACCCGGCCGCTCGGCGTCGGCCGGGCCAGACCGATTGCTTCCGCACCGCGGCCACCCAGGCCGCCGCGGCGAGCGACGCGATCCCCGTCCGCCAGAACACCAGCCCTGCCGGGCCGAGCGTGATGAGCTTCCCCAGCACCGCCGTGGTCGCCAGCAGGAAGATCAGGAGGTGGAGCTGGAGGTAGAGTTTCAAGAAGGGCGGTTCCGCGTTCGCGGCAAAGGCGACACGGGAAATGAAGCGGGCAAGGGCCGGAGTAAACCGGGAAAAGCGGGTGGCGTGCAGCTTCCTCCGTCGCGGGGAGCGGTTCGCCCATCATCTTCGTGGATTTGAAGCAAGTCGCTGCGTGAATTCGCACTTCCGCTCCCGCTGTGGATGGCCTATTCGTTTGGTGAGGAAGGAGAATGCCAAAACGACCGACAATACGCCAGGCAAGCGTTCATGCCGTGGTTGGCGCAACTGCGCTCCTGCTTTTGGCCAGACTGTTCTTTGTGTGTAACGCCCTTGGGAAAACGTTGGAGTTCGCTTCGTTCGATGCGATTGAGCATGCCGTACAGAACCGACTCCAACAAGAGGTCGCGAGCCTCCGTCCAGATTTAGTTTCCGCCCCTGGTCTAAGCGGGGAAAATATTTTGCGTGGCTACTTCTCTTCCCTTGAGAATTGCGCGATAGTCGAATATCGCGAAAATTACGATAATCATCACGATGTATATATTGTTACAATATATAGGAGCCTTGATCGCGATCTAGAAAGAACCGGTCCGTCTCGATTCACTTTCAGCAAAGATTTCCGCTATATTACGTATGAAGAGTATTTGCCGAAAACTATCTTTTAGGCTCTCCGCACTCAACTCACTCACTCAGGGGTCGTCCTCCGGGGTCAGTAGGTATGACGCCCGCCTCGTGGGTCACACTGAGGGACCCGAGGCCTCGGGCACCAGAGAGATCGGGACTCTGCCCGTGCGGCCGCCAAGGAGTATGAGCTTGGCAGGAAGGCGGATTGGGACGAGGCGAGCAACTTGCCCGTCTACTCCCCGGAATGGATGATCGGAGCATTGAACCTTTGGCGAAGCCGGCGCTGCAAACCGGGCGGTAGCAGCCCGGCGGAACCTCGGGAGCCGGATTGAACCCGGGGCCCGCGGATTGCCATCCGGTATTGCCCGCGCGGGTGCTAGTCGCTCAAAGGACGTTCCGCTCCTTGAGGAAGGGGACCAGCTCATCGACCCCGAAGTCGGCGAGGACTTCGCCGTGCCAATCCATCGTCGGGGCTTTCGATTGGCCGGAGAGGTCGATCATTTCCTGCATCGCCTCGCGGTTGCCGGTGACGACCTGGATCTTCACGGCGATCTTCTTGCGGGCGAGGTAGTCGACGACCTCGTCGCACCAGGGGCAGCCGGGCTTGATGTAGAGGATGGGAAGGGCGGGCATTGGGGGAAGCTGAGAGTTGAGAGTTGAGAGCTGAGAGTTGATAGTTGAGAGTTGAGAGTTGAGAGTTGAGAGTTGAGAGTTGAGAGTTGAGAGTTGAGAGTTGAGAGTTGAGAGTTGATAGCGGGTATCCGGAATCAGGGTCGGAGGATTGGGTTCTTGCTATCAACCCTCAACTTTCGACTCTCAACTCATTCTTCAGACGAAACGGACGGCGTGCTTTTTGGAGAGCTTGAGGACATCGCCGGCGGCGACGGTGACGGGGGCGTTGGCGTCGGTGAGCTTTTCGCCGTTGAGTTGGACGGAGCCGGGGACGATGAACTGCTTGCGCAATTCGCCGTTGGATTTCTCAAGGCCGAAGGCGGCGGTGAAGCCGTGGGCGGTGAGGGTCAGGACGTTGAGTTCGGCAGGGAGGCCGGAGACCGGCAGTTCGGGCAGGTCGGCGGCGGCGAGGTCCTTCTTGGAGAAGCGGGTGTCCCAGTCGGCACGCGCGGCGGTGCCGGCTTCCGGGCCGTGGTAGCGGGCGGTGATCTTTTCCGCGAGCGACTTCTTGGCGTCCATCGGGTGCGCGGCGGGGTCGAGCGACTCGCCCAGCAGGAGCTGGTAGTAGCGCGCCATCAGGGTGTCGGAGACGCTCATCAGCTTGCCGAACATGTCCTGCGGGGCGTCGCTGACGCCGACGTAGTTGCCGTAGGACTTGGACATCTTCTTCACGCCGTCGAGGCCTTCGAGCAGCGGGACCACCATGACGACCTGCTGCGGCTGGCCTTCCTCCTTCTGGAGGTCGCGGCCGACGAGGATGTTGAAGAGCTGGTCGGTGCCGCCGATCTCGACGTCGGCGCGGATTTCGACGGAGTCCCAGCCCTGCATGACGGGGTACTGGAGTTCGTGGAGGCGGATTTCCTGGCCGGCCTCGATGCGGGTGCGGAAGTCCTCGCGCTGGAGCATCTGCTGGAGGGTGACGCGGGCGTTGAGGCGGAGGATGTCCTCGTAGCTCATCTTGCGGAACCAGTCGCCGTTGTAGACGATCTCGGTCTTTTCGCGGTCGAGGATCTTGAAGGCCTGCTCGGTGTAGGTGGAGGCGTTGTGGAGGACCTCGTCGCGGGTCAGCGGCGGGCGGGTGACGGAGCGGCCGGAGGGATCGCCGATGGTCGCGGTGAAATCGCCGATCAGCAGCACCGCCTGGTGGCCGAGGAGCTGGAACTGGCGGAGTTTCTCCAGCGCGACGGTGTGACCGAGGTGGATGTCGGGCGCGGTGGGATCGACGCCGAGCTTGATCCGCAGAGGCCGGGCGGTCTTGGCCGAGTCGCGGAGTTTTTCGAGGAGTTCCTTTTCCGACAGCACCTTGGCGGTGCCGGCGGTGAGGATCTGGAGTTGTTCTTCCGGGGTCACGGCGGGAAGCGGAAGCCGGACGGGGGAAAGAGGCAAGGCAGAAGAGAGAAGCTGACGCCGGGGCCGGCGGATGCTAGTGCACCCGTCACGACCATGACGAGTCCCGCCCTTTCCCGCCGCGCGTTTTTGAAAAGCTCCGCCCTGCTTTCCGGCGGGATCGCCGCGGGCGAGGTGCCGGGGGTGATCGTCCGCAAGCCGGCGGGGGTCCGCATCGGCAGCCTCGATTTCGCGTTCGAGGAGTTCAAATACCGCATGCCCTACAAGTTCGGCGGCACGGCGGTGGACCGGGTGACGCTGCTGAACGTGACGGTGGAGGTGGTGTCGCCCTCCGGCAAGGTGAGCAAGGGCTTCGGGTCGATGCCGCTGGGCAACGTGTGGTCGTTCCCGTCCAAGGTGATTCCTTACGACGAGACCTTGCGGGCGATGAAGGAACTGGCGGGAAAGATTGCGGCGATCACCCGCGGCTTCACCGAGACGGCGCATCCGATCGAGATGAACCACCAGCTCGAGCCGGAGTATCTCAAGGCGGCCGCCGAGCTTTCGGTGGCGCTGAAGCTGGCGACGCCGATCCCGAAGCTGTGCACCCAGGTCACCGCCAGCGCCTTCGACGCGGCGCTGCACGACGCCTTCGGGAAATCGCTCGGCGCGAACTGTTTCCGCACCAACACGCCGGAATTGATCGGCCACGACCTGTCGCGCTACTTGAACAACGACTTCAAGGGCGAGTCGCTGCAGGGCTATCTGGATGCGGAGCCGCGCGACTGGGTCTGGCTGTTCCATTCGGTGGGCGGGCTGGACGCGGTGGCGGAGTCCGAGCTCAAGGAGCGGACGGGCGACGGCCTGCCGGAAACGCTGGGCGAGTGGATCCGGCGCGACGGCTTGCAGCGGATCAAGATCAAGCTCCAGGGCGAGAACCTCGAATGGGACATCGAGCGGACCGTGGCGATCGACCGGGTGGCGCGTGAGACGTCGCCGGACGTGGACTGGAAATACTGCAGCGATTTCAACGAGGCCTGCGCCGACGTGGATTACGTGCTGGAGTATCTGGCGAAGGTGAAGGAGCGGTCGCCGAAGGGCTTCGAGAGCATCCTCTACCTGGAGCAGCCGACGCGGCGCGACCTGAAGGCGAATCTGGAGAACAAGATGCACGCCGCGGCGAAATTGCGGCCGGTGGTGATCGACGAGTCGCTGACCGACCTGGAGAACCTGCTGCTGGCGCGCGACATGGGCTACACCGGGGCCTGCCTCAAGGCCTGCAAGGGCCAGTCGCACGCCTTGCTGATGGCGGCGGCGGGGAAGAAATACGGGATGTTCCTGTGCGTGCAGGACCTGACCTGTCCGGGGGCGTCGCTGGTCCACTCGGCGGGGATCGCCTCGCACGTGCCGGGGCTTTCCACCATCGAGTCGAACGCCCGCCAGTATGTGCCGGCGGCGAATGCCGCGTGGACGGGCCGTTTTCCGGGGCTGTTCGACACCCGGAACGGCAAGCTGGCGACGGCGCAATTGAACGGCCCGGGGCTTGGCGCGGTGCCGTGAGGGCCGGCGGGAAATTTCTCCTCTCGGCACTTGGCATCGGGCGGAGGGCGGGGCCAGAGTCGCGGGACATGACGCCGATGTTGCGGAAACTCGACGGGCTGAGCGTCCGGGTGGACGACGTGATCTACATGCCCAGCCTGGATGCTCCCGACGAGCGTCCGCATCCCTTCGTGTACTTCATTTCGATCAAGAACGACTCGCCGGAGAAGGTGACGATCCGCGGCCGGAAATGGATCGTGCGGGAAGGCGACGGAGAGGTGACGGTGGTGGAAGGCGACGGCGTGGTGGGCCAGACGCCGGTGATCGCGCCGGGCGAGAGTTTTTCCTACAACAGCTACCACGTGACCCGCGGGGATGCCGTGGCGGAGGGCGCGTTTTTCGGGGAAACCGGCGGCGGCGACTGGGTCTTCGCGCCGATCCCGGAGTTCAAGCTGACGGTGCCGGGCTGGGCTTAGGCGCAGTCGAGGATCCCGTCCGGCGTCGCGAGGAATCGCACCGGGATGTCGTGCGGATCGGAAGGGAGAGCGGGCAGGATTTGCCCGCGGAAACAAACGCCGACCTTGGTCGATCCGGCATTCGCGGCCTCCAGCGCCCGGTCGTAGTAGCCCTTGCCGCGGCCGAGGCGGATGCCGGAGGTCGTGAAGGCCATGCCGGGGCAGAGGAAGAGGTCGATTTCTCCGGTCGGGCAGACGGGCGAATCCACCGGGGGCTCGAGGATCCCGAAGCTGCCGGCGGCAAGGCGGGCGGGATCGGCGAGATGGAATTGCATCGTGTCGCCATCGACCCGCGGCAGGACCCAGCGGCGGTCGGGAAAGTCGGCGAGCAATTCCAGCAGCATCGGTTCGCCGGGCAGGGAGGCGAAGGCGGCGATGGTTCGCGCGGGCCGGGCTGCCAGCCATTCGCGCAGGTGGCGGCGGATGTCCGCGGACTGGGCGAGCTGGGAATCCATGTCCGGCCTCGACCGGCGGAGGTCGCGGCGGAGATCGGCTTTCGGATCGCGGGGACTTGTCACTTGCAATGGCCGGGCGGGGACGGGAACCTAGCCGCCGTGATCCGCCGCTGGCAAGCCATCGTCCTCAGCCTGTGCCTCCCCGTGTTTGCGGCGGATGAGGCGGCGAAGTTCGAGTGGAATCCGCCGAAGACCGGGGCGGGACTGTTTACCGAAGCCCTCGGCATGCTGGACCGCGAGCGCGAGGAGTATGCCGACAACCTGGCGGGCTACGCCGCGAACCGGGTGGCGGCGGCGAAGGCGAGCGTGGCATCGCTGGCGGAAGCGCGCCGGCTGGTCGCGCTGGCGCTCCACCTTTCGCCGCGCAACCGGAAGGCGCTGGTCCTGAGTTTCCAACTTTCCCGCGGGGTGCTGCCCGAAGCGGCGGAGGACGACTACCGTCCCGGCGTGCTCGCCAGCCTGCTCTACACCCGCGGCCAGTTGCTGAAGCAGCAGGGCGGTGTGGAGAATTCGCTGATGGCCCGGATTTTCACCGAGCTGGCGGCCGAGATGGATCCGAAGAACGACGACGCGGTCTATGCCAGCGAGCTGCAGCGCATCGACCACGGCGCGGTGGATTGGGAATCGCTCACCGATGTGAAGCCGGCCGCGGGCGAAGAGCCGGACGCCGAAGGGACGCCCTGAACGGGGGCTTGGATTCGCCGAACGAGGGGCTTGCCAGCTTGCCCGCGGGCTCTAGGCTACCCCGACTTTTGCGATGAAAATCTGGCTCGACGGCGAATTGGTGGAGGAATCCGCGGCGAAAATCTCCGTGTTCGATCACGGCGTGCTTTACGGCGACGGCGTGTTCGAAGGCATCCGCTTCTACAACCGGCGGGTCTTCCGCCTGGAGGAGCACATCCGCCGGCTCTTCGACTCCGCCCGCGCGATCGTGCTGGAGATCCCCTGGACGCAGGAAGAGGTCTGCAAGTTCGTGGTGGAAACCGTGGCCGCCAACGGTCTGGACGACGGCTACATCCGGCTGGTGGTCACCCGCGGCACGGGATCGCTGGGGCTTAGCCCCTACCTTTGCAAGCGGGCCAGCATGTTCATCATCGCTTCCACGATCAGCCTCTACCCGGAGGAGCATTACGAGAAGGGCCTGTCGGTGATCACCTGCGCGACCCGCCGCCCGGCACCGGCCGCGCTGATGCCGCAGGTGAAGTCGCTGAACTACCTGAACAACGTCATGGCCAAGGTCGAGGCGATCCAGGCCGGCGCGCTGGAAGCCGTGATGCTCAACGAGCAGGGCTACGTGGCCGAGTGCACCGGCGACAACGTCTTCATCCTGCGCGACGGCGTGCTCCACACGCCGCAGGTCAACGACGGCGCCCTGGACGGGATCACCCGCCGCGTCATCCTCGAGCTGGCCGACCAGCTCGGGATCCCGAAGGTGGAGCGCTCGCTCACCCGCTACGACCTCTTCATCGCCGACGAGTTTTTCCTCACCGGCACGGCGGCGGAGGTGATTCCGGTGGTCTCGCTCGACCGCCGCGTCATCGGCGACGGCACGCCGGGACCGTTGACCCGGCGCTTCATCGCCGCCTTCAAGGAGCTGGCTTCGACCACCGGCACGCCGATCGATTGAGAAAACACGCTCCGGCCGGGAGATTTCCTTTCGCATTCCGGCCGGGCGCTCTTAGCTTGGTTCGTCAATGGACTGCGACATCTGCGGCAAGAAAGCAAAGGTGCACCTCACCCAGTTGGTGGGCGGGCAAATCAAGAAAATCGCCCTTTGCGACGACTGCGCCAAGGAGAAGGGCGTGACCGACCCGACCGGCTTCGCGCTGGCGGAAATGCTGCTGGGGAAATCCGCCGGCAAGGTCTCCGTGCCGGCTCCCTTCCAGACCGGTGCCGGCCGCCGCTGCGCGGGCTGCGGATTCACGCTCGACGACCTCCGCCGGATCCGCCGCTTCGGCTGCGCGGAATGCTACACGACCTTCCACGACGAGGTCGGCCAGATGCTGCGCGGCATGCACAAGGGCACCCGCCACTGCGGCAAGGTGCCGGCCGGATTGATGGAACTCCACGCCCGCACGCAGCGGCTCGAGGAACTCCGCGGCAAGCTGGACCTGGCGGTGAACTCCGAGAACTACGAGGAAGCCGCCGGCCTGCGCGATGAAATCCGCCGCATCGAACTCCGCGCCACCCCGACGAAGGACTGACCTGTCATGATGCGCTTCACCACTCTCGTCAAAAACCCCGCCGACTGGATGACCGGCGAGGGGGCCGACAACGCCATCGTGCTGACCTCGCGGATCCGGCTCGCCCGCAACCTGCGGGGCGAGTCCTTCCCCGGCTGGGCGAAGAAGGAAGAGCGCCGTCACGCGCTGGAAGTGATGCGGCCGGCGGTCGAGGCGCTGCCCTGCATGAAGGACGCGTTTTCCCAGGAACTCGACGACCTGAGCTCCGTGCAGAAGCAGGTGCTGGTCGAGCGCCACCTGATCAGCCGCGAGCACGCCGCCCGCGGCGAGGGCAGCGCGGCGGTGATCGAGCGCCGGCAGTCGATCGCCCTGATGTTGAACGAGGAGGACCACCTCCGGATGCAGTCGATCCGCCCGGGACTCGCGCTGCGCTCCGCCTTCGACGCGCTGGCCACGGTGGACGAGGAGTTGGAAAAGTCGCTCGACCTCGCCTTCGACCACGAGCTCGGCTACCTCACGACCTGCCCGACCAACCTCGGCACCGGTCTCCGCGCTTCGGCGATGCTCCATCTGCCGGCGCTGGTGCTCGGCGACCAGATCGGCCAGGTGCTTCAGGCGGTCAACAAGATCGGCCTCGCGGTCCGCGGGCTCTACGGGGAGGGCACCGAGTCGCTCGGCAACCTGTTCCAGATTTCCAACCAGTCGACCCTCGGTGAAAGCGAGGAGACCATCCTGCGCCGGCTGGAGCGCGTGATTTCCCAGGTCGCCACCCACGAGCGGAATGCCCGCGACAAGCTGCTGGAGGACGATCCGGCGATGGTCGCCGACAAGATCGGCCGCGCCTACGGGGTGCTGAAGCACGCCTGGATCATCGATTCCAAGGAGGCGCTCAACCATCTTTCCCTGCTCCGCTTGGGCGGCGACCTCGGCTTCCTGCCGGCGGACACCGTGAAATCTTGCGATGCCCTGCTGATGGACATCCAACCGGCACACCTCCAGCTACACAGCGGCCGGAAGCTCTCGCCGGAGGAGCGCGATTCGATCCGCGCCGAAATCGTCCGCGGCCGGTTGCAAAGCCTCCAAGCCCCTGATATGGGTTCAACAAGGAAAAAGAACGATTCACCCGATCAAAACCCCGAGATCCTATGAACAACTTCACACCCAGAGCCCAACAGGTGCTTGCCCTCGCCCGGAAGGAGGCCGACCGCTTCAACCACAGCTACGTGGGCACCGAGCACCTGCTGCTCGGCCTGATCAAGCTGGGCCAGGGCGTGGCGGTCAACGTGCTGGAGCGGATGGGTCTCGACCTGGAAAGCGTCCGCATGGAGGTCGAAAAGGAAGTCGGCTCCGGCACCGGCCAGAAGATTTCCGGCAGCATCCCCTACACGCCCCGCGTGAAGAAGGTGCTGGCCCTCGCCAACAAGGAGGCCAAGGCGCTCAACCATAGCTACGTCGGCACCGAGCACATCCTGCTCGGCCTGCTGCGCGAGGGCGAGGGCGTCGCCGCCCGCGTGCTGCGCCGGATGGATGTCGACATCCAGCGCACCCGCAACGAGATCCTCGCCGAGATCGATCCGAATTTCACCCCGGACGACGATGACGACGACGATGCGGACGACGACGAGGAAGGCTTCGAGGACGAAGGCAACGAGAACGAGGAGCCGGAAGCCGAAGGCAAGACCAAGACGCCGGCCCTGCGCGCCTTCGGCCGCGACCTGACGAAGCTGGCCCGCGAGAACGACCTCGACCCGGTCATCGGCCGCGAGTCGGAGATCGAGCGCGTGATCCAGATCCTCTGCCGCCGCACCAAGAACAACCCGGTGCTGATCGGCGAAGCCGGTGTCGGCAAGACCGCCATCGTGGAAGGCCTGGCCCAGGAGATCGCTTCGGGCAACGTGCCGGAAATCCTCCGCGACAAGAAGGTGATCACCCTCGACCTCGCGCTGATGGTCGCCGGGACGAAATACCGCGGCCAGTTCGAGGAACGCATCAAGGCGGTGATGGACGAGATCCGCAAGGTGAAGAACGTCATCCTGTTCATCGACGAGCTCCACACCATCGTCGGCGCCGGCTCGGCCGAAGGCGCGATGGACGCGTCCAACATCATCAAGCCCGCGCTTTCCCGCGCCGAGCTGCAGGTGGTCGGGGCGACGACCCTCAACGAGTACCGCAAGTACATCGAGAAGGACGCCGCGCTCGAGCGCCGCTTCCAGCAGGTCAAGGTCGAGGAACCCTCGGTCGAGGACGCGATCAAGATCATGCGCGGCTTGCAGGAGAAGTACGAGTCCCACCACAAGGCGAAGTTCACGCCCGAGGCGGTCGAGGCTTCGGTCAAGCTGACCTCCCGCTACCTCACCGGCCGTTATCTTCCCGACAAGGCGATCGACGTGCTCGACGAAGCCGGCGCCCGCGCCCGCATCGGCACGATGACCCGCCCGCCGGAGATCAAGCAGCTCGAAGCGGACATCGAGGAGGTGAACCGCGAGAAGATCGGTGCGATCGGCGAGCAGGATTTCGAGAAGGCCGCCTCCCTCCGCGACAAGGAGAAGCAGATCAAGAAGTCGCTCGACGAGACGCTCAAGAACTGGCGCGCCCGTTCCGAGGAGACCGTGGTCGAGGTCGGCGACGAGGACATCATGGCCGTCGTCTCCAAGTGGACCGGCGTCCCGCTCCGCCGCATGGAGGAGAAGGAGGCCGAGAAGCTGCTCAAGATGGAGAGCGAGCTCGAAGGCCGCGTCATCGGCCAGGATGAAGCCGTCAAGGCGATCTCCAAGGCCCTGCGCCGCTCGCGTGCCGACCTCAAGGACCCGCGCCGGCCGATCGGTTCGTTCCTCTTCCTCGGGCCGACCGGGGTGGGCAAAACCTACCTCGCCCGCAACCTCGCCGAGTTCATGTTCGGCGACGCCGAGGCCCTGATCCAGATCGACATGTCGGAGTACATGGAGAAGTTCACCTCCAGCCGCCTGATCGGATCGCCTCCGGGCTACGTCGGCTACGAGGAAGGCGGCCAGCTTTCCGAAGCGGTCCGCCGCCGGCCGTATTCCGTGGTGCTGTTCGACGAGATCGAGAAGGCCCATCCGGACGTGATGAACCTGCTCCTGCAGATCCTGGAAGAGGGCATGGTCACCGATTCGCTGGGCCGCAAGATCGACTTCCGCAACACGATCATCATCCTGACCTCCAACGTCGGCGCCTCGACCATCAAGCGCCAGACCTCGCTCGGTTTCGGGGCGATGTCGCAGGACGAGTCCGACTTCGAGGGCATGAAGGACAAGATCCTCGAGGAATCGAAGCGCTTCTTCAAACCGGAGTTCCTCAACCGCCTCGACGACCTGGTGGTCTTCCACATGCTGGAGAAGAAGGACCTCGACCGGATCGTGGACCTCGAGATCGACAAGCTGCTCAAGCGCCTGCGCGAGAAAGAGATCACGCTCCAACTCGAAACCAGCGCCCGCGACCTGCTGGTGAAGAAGGGCTTCGACCCCGCCTACGGCGCGCGGCCGATGCGCCGTGCGGTCGAGCGCTACCTCGAAGACCCGCTGGCCGAAGCGCTGCTCCGCGGCGACGTGAAGCCCGGCGATACCGCCAAGGTTGTCTGCCCGGAAGGCAAGGAAGCCCTCGAATTCCACCCGACCGGAGCCAAGGCCGAGCCGGACGGGGCGGGGGTTTGAGCGGAGTGTCGCTTTGCAAGCGACATGACGACGGACGGGCGGCATCCAGCCGCCCGTTTTCGTGTCGACTTTGGAAGGGCGCGGATTGGGGGCGGAAAGGCTCCGGGCGGCATGAATGCCGCCCGTCCACCCTCATGTCGCCTGCAAGGCGACACTCCGGAAGCACGCCTGCCGCCGAACTTCTTTCGCGAAGAACTTCCCTCCCGGTCGTGCATCGGGAATGCTCCGTGCGACCACGATGTCTTGGATCGACGCACTGCCCCTCGCCGCCGGAGGCTCCACCGTCACCCCGTTCTTCGGGATGCTGGCGCTCGTCCTCGTGCTGGCGGTCTTCGTCTCGCTGGCGCTGGTGAAGCTCCGCCAGAGCCTGCTGGTCGGCTACTTTCTCTGCGGCATCCTGATCGCCAACAGCGGCGTGCTGGTGCTGGTCGGCGTGAGCCCGGAAGACCCGATGATCGGCAATCTCGGAGAACTCGGCGTCATCCTGCTGATGTTCACCCTCGGTCTCGAGTTCTCCCTCGGCGAACTGCGCCACCTCTGGCGCTTCGCGCTGATCGGCGGCGGGGTGCAGGTCGCGCTGACGGCCAGCATCGCCACCGCGTGCGCCCGATTTTTCGGCATCCCGTGGGCGGACGCCATCGTGCTTTCAATCGCCGTGGCGCTCAGTTCCACCGCCGTGGCGATGAAGTCGTTCCAGGACCTCGGCCAGCCGAACAATCCCGGGGCGCGTGTGGCTTTCGGCGTGGCCTTGTTCCAGGACATCCTGGTGATCCTCTTCATCCTCCTGCTGCCGGCCCTCTACGGGAAGAACGAGGGGTCGACCCTCGGCCAGATCGCCTGGGCGCTCACGAAGGGCACGCTCTTCCTCGGGGCTGCGATCCTGCTCGGCCGCTATGGCAACACCCTGCTGCTCCACGCCGTCGCACGCACCCGCAGCCGCGAGCTGTTCACCCTGACCATCATCGGCACCTGTGCCGCCGTCGCGCTGGCCGGCGAGGCCCTGCAGCTCAGCCTCGCGCTCGGCGCCTTCGCCGCCGGACTGGTGCTCAGCGAGTCGATCTACTCCCACCGCATCCTCTCCGACATCCTGCCCTTCAAGGACCTCTTCCTCACCATCTTCTTCGTCTCGGTCGGCCTGATGATCGATGTCCGCGCCCTGCTCGACGAATGGCTGTTCGTATTGATCGGCACCGTGGTGATCCTGGCGGTCAAGGGCTCCATCGTGTTCGGCGTGACGCGGCTGCTGAAGATCCCGCTGAGACCGGCTTTGCTGGCCACCGCCAGCCTCGCCAGCACGGGGGAATTCTCGCTCGTGCTGTTGAAGAATGCCGGCGGCTTCCGGCCCTTCGACCCCGCCGTCGAGCAACTCCTGCTCGCCTGCACCGCCGTCACGATGGCTCTGGTGCCCTCGCTGATGCGCGGGGCGGGACCGCTCGGCCGCTGGCTGGAAGGCAAGGGCGTGGCCCCCGGATCCAAGCGCGCGCCGGCCGGGCTGGCAACGGGCGAAGCCGTCCGCAAGATCAGCGACCACGCGATCATCTGCGGCTACGGGCCCGTCGGGAAGGCGCTCAACGAGGCGCTGCTCAAGTGCGACGTGCCGACCCTGGTGCTCGAGCTCAATGCCGACACGGTGCGCGAACTCAAGTCCCGCGGACAGCCGGTGCTTTTCGCCGATGCCGCCCACCCGGAGGCCCTCGATCTCGCCGGGATCGAGCGCGCCCGCTTCATCGCGTTCACGTTTCCGGCCGTCGCCGTGACCCTGGCCGCGCTGCCGGTGGTCCGGGAAAAAAACCGCGGCATCCTGGTGTTCGCCCGTGCGAAATTCCAGGCGGAGGTCGAGCTGCTCCGCGCCCACGAGGTGCAGGTGATCCAGGACGAGCGGGAGAGCGCCATCGCGATGATCGAGAACGCGATGGGAGCCTACCAGCGGGCCGACCTGTCGCGCGAGGAGGTGCTCGCAATCGTGGACGGCAAGTGAACGCGGCGGAAGGATGCACGGCATTCATGTCCGGCCGCCGGGCCGGCTCGAAGTGACGATTTTTTCGAAACTTGCCCTGAAACTTGGCACGCCCGCGGCTGTATTGATACCCACATAGGTCGTGGCGAGCTTTGGGTTTCTTGGGTTTTACCTTCTGCTTGTAGCGACCGTTCTGAAACGCGGCCGGCACGGGGTTTCTTGGGTTTACCCCCGTGCCGGCCGTGAGTTTCTGGAGATGCAAGCTCCGCGTTTTTGAGGTTTCTGGCCTCGGGTTTCTGGGTTCTCTTCCTCCCGTGCCATCCACCGACCAAGCCACCCCGCCGGGTCCCGTCACCGTCCGCAATCCCACGGTCGACGACATTCCCGCCATCCTTTCGCTCCACCGCCGCTGCTTCCCGCAGCCGGGTGATGCCGGCGGGCCTTGGAACGAGAAGCACCTCCGCTCGCACATCCATGTTTTTCCCGAAGGCCAGCTCCTCGCGGAACGCGACGGCAGGATCCTCGGCGTCGCCTCGTCGCTGATCGTCACCCTCGGCCGCAATCCGCTGCGCAAGCACACCTACGACGGCATCACCGACGACGGGTTTTTCTACAACCACGATCCCCAGGGCGACACGCTCTACGGCGCGGACGTGTATGTCGATCCCGACGCCCGCAAGCTCGGCATCGGCGCCGCGCTCTACAACGCCCGCCGCGAGCTCTGCCGCCGCCTCAATCTCCGCCGCATCCTCGCCGGGGCCCGGCTCTGGCACTACGACGAGCACGCCGCCCGCCTGACGCCGGAGGAATACGTGTGGCAGGTGCAGGACGGCAAGATCCCCGACCCCGTGCTCGGCTTCCAGCTCAAGCAGGGCTTCGCCGTGCGCGGCATCATGCCGAACTACCTGCACGACCACCGCTCGCGTGACCACGCGGCGTTGATCGAGTGGATCAATCCCGAATACCAGTCGCGCGACGAGCACGGCAGCAAGGTCCGCGTCGCCTGCGTCCAGTACCAGATGCGCAAGGTGGCGGACTTCGACGAGTTCGCGAAACAGATCCGCTACTTCGTGGAGACCGCGGGCGAGGATTACGGTGCGGAGTTCGTGCTGTTCCCCGAGTTCCTGACGGTGCAGCTCCTCAGCGCGCTGGAGCCGCTCGGTTCACGCGAAGGCATCCGCAAGCTGGCCGAATACACGCCGCAGTTCATCGAGCTGATGAGCCGCCTGGCCCGCGAGCAGGGGCTTTACCTGATCGCCGGCTCCCATCCGGTCACCCAGCCCGACGGGCGGCTGGAGAACACCTCGATGATCTTCAAGCCCGACGGCACCTATGTCTCGCAGCCGAAGCTGCACATCACGCCTTCCGAGAAAACCTGGTGGGGCATCACCGGCGGCGATTCGCTGATCGTCCTGCAAACCCCGAAGGCGAAGATCGGCGTGTTGATCTGCTACGACGTCGAGTTCCCCGAAGCCGCCCGCTACCTCGCCGACCGCGGCGTGGAGATCCTCTTCGTGCCGTATTGCACCGACAACCGCCAGGGCTACCTCCGCGTCAGCCTCTGCGCCGCGGCACGGGCGATCGAGAACCAGATCTACGTCGCCACCGCCGGCGTCGTCGGCAACCTGCCGGACGTGCCCGCGATGGACATCCACTACGGCCGCGCAGCGGTCTTCACGCCGAGCGATTTCGAATTCGCCCGCGACGGCATCCAGGCCGAGGCCGACCCGAACGTCGAGACGATGCTGGTCACCGACCTCGACGTCTCCGACCTCTACCGCTCGCGCTTGAACGGCAGCGTCACCCCCGTCACCGACCGCCGCACCGACTTGTTCGAGTTCCACAACAAGCTCTCGAACGAGATGATCGCGCCCGGGGTGCAGGAGGGGCATCTTTGAACATGTAGCGGCGCGTCTATGACCGCCGGTGGGAGCGTGGCAGGCGGATCGGAACCGCAGCGCAGCGGAGATAGCCGGAGGCAATCCGCCGCTCCTTGCTCACCACCACGCCCAGCCGTGGCGGTCCCAGAAGGCTTGAAGGTCGCCGACATCGCCTTTGAAAACATTTCGCTCCATCGGATGCGCCATGTTGCCGAAGTAGCGCGGGCTTTTCCACGACCCGGTGTTGTAGTGCCTGGCGTTCGAGCGTCCGCCTTCCCAGATCACGCCGCCGTATTGCCACATCGCCCAATCGTTCCAGATGCCATACTGCTTCATCAGCCCGTCGGGCGTGAGGTGGCCGTGGCCCATCGAGCGCTCGGTGCCGGCCGGGCTGTAGAGGGCGATCCAGTAGGGCGAGCGCCGGATCACCGACTTCTGCGCCGGGCTGGCCGCGCTGAGGTTGGCGCGCAGCTTGGCGCTGTTCTCCAGATAGGTCACCGGAGTCACCCCGGTCCGCTGCTCGACCCGCTGGATGAATTTCACCAGCCGGTCCGGGGTGGAGGCGGTGTCGAAATCGCCGACCAGCAGGATCTTGCGCGACGAGATCCCGCGGCTGCGGGCGGTGGCGCGGACCCGGTCGACGAAGGCATCGGCCTGCGCGGCGGGATCCTGGTCCATGGTGACGAAATGGTAAGCCCCCAGCAGCATGCCCTGGCGGTCGGTGGAATGGAGGAAGTCGCCGAATTTCCCGTCGAGCTGCGGCCCCTTGGCCGAGCGGGCGATCAGGCCGAGCGCGCCGTTGCGTTTCAGGGCGGAGACGTTGTGTTCGGAGTAGCTCTCGCCGCCGCGCTGGCGCTCCTTCGGGTCCCAGCCGGAGACATTCAGCACCGCCGGGGAACCGGCAACGCTGGTCCCGCCGAAGCCGCCGCTGCCGCAGGAAGCGAGGAGCAGGGGAGCGAGCAGCAGCAGTGGAATCTTCATCATGGGGCCGAACATTCACGCTGCCCCGTGCCCTGTCCAGTCCTGCGGGGCCTCGACCGGGTGCGCTCCGCCCCGCAGATGGACCGGGGTGTTCACCCTTTGGCGTCGAGGGACCGCTCTGCCGGTCGCAGACCGGCGCTCCCCGGGGGCAAACGGGCCGCTCGACAAGCGCGAATTCCCCCCCTAGCGTCCGCGCCGACATGAAATTCCACCTTACTCCCGGCGTCCTGGCTCTCGGCCTCGCCACCCTCATCCCGGCGGCCGCCCAGAACGAAGCCGCCGCGGAGCAACCCGCGGCCAAGCCCGCCGCTGAATCCGCCACCACCCCGCCGACCGAAGTGCCCGCCCCGCCGCCGGCCGCACCGGTCGATCCCGCCAAGGTGAAGACCGACTCGTCCTACGGCCTCGGCTTCCGCACCGGCGGCGAGTTCGCCCAGAACTACGGCCAGTTCGGCATCAAGGCCGACGACATCGACACCGAGTCCTTCCTCAAGGGCTTCCTCGCCGCCTTCAAGGGCGAGAAGCCGGAAGTCTCCGAAGAGAGCCTCAAGGCCGCCATGCAGGCGCTCGGCGACATGCTCCAGACCCGCGAGAAGGAAGGTGCCGCCAAGAATCTCGAAGCCGGCAAGAAGTTCCTCGAGGAGAACGGCAAGCGCGAAGGCGTGGTCACAACCAAGAGCGGCCTGCAGTACGAGGTGCTCGAAAAGGGCGGCGACCAGAAATACGTCGCTCCCAAGGAAGGCGAGCCGGAGAAGCAGTTCATGGTGAACTACAAGGGCACCCTGATCGACGGCACCGAGTTCGACGCCTCGCCCGAAGGCGAGCCGGTGGCGATGGGCATGCAGGTCATCGAAGGCTTCAAGGAAGCCCTCACCACCATGCCGGTGGGTGCCAAGTGGAAGCTCTTCATCCCGAGCGCGATGGCTTACGGCGAGCAGCGCCGCAGCGCCGAGATCGCGCCGAACAGCGTGCTGATCTTCGAACTCAAGCTGGTCGAGATCAAGGACGCCCCGCCGGCCCCGGCCGGTGGCGGCCTGCCCTTCCCGATGCCGGAAGGCCAGTGAACGGCTGATCTTTCTCACGGCCCGCGCGGATCCCTTTCCGTGCGGGCCGTTTTGTTAGGGGGGTAGCGGAAGGGCTGCGCCCTTCCGGCTGGGAGCGGCCCGCCGGAAGTTCCAAGGGTTCTCCTCTCCCTCACCAAGCCCCTGACGGAACGACGAAGTCGTCCCGCTACGCTTACGGATCGAGCAAAGCCTTCACGGTTTCCTCGTTGCCCTTCCAGCGGTCGATGACTCCCTTCTGCTCCACCTGCAGCGAGTCGTCGGGCAGGAGCCGGATGTTCTTGTGCTTCAGGTTGAGGAAATCGAGGCAGTATTGCTTGCCGCCGCGGATCAGGAGGAGGTTGCGCCCGCCGAAGGGATTGCGACCGCCGGCGGCATCGATGGCCTGGATCACGGTCATGTCCTTGCGGAAGGCCGATTCGCCGGCCCGCTGGACCTGTCCGCCGACGCTGACGACCGAGGGCTGCCCGTTTCTCGCGGCAGGGAGCGGCTCCACCTCGATCGCCGGCTTGGTGTAAATCCCCGCCGCCTGGTAAGCCGCCTCCGCCGCGCGGGCGAACTGCTCCGGCGTGAGGCCGCGGGCCATCACGGTCTTGTCCAGCAAGGGCAGGCGCACGTGGCCGCTCTCGCCGACCCGGTAAGTGCCGTTCACGTTCTGCTGCTCGGCCGCGTCCACCCCGCGCAAGGTGAGCTGGATCCCGTCCCCGGGTTCCAGGCCGGCCAGGGCGGGGGCGATCAGGAGGATCATTGGTAGGATTCGGGCTGCTTTCATCGCTATTAGCTTTGTGTTGCAAAGTGATTGGGGCAAGCCAAACTTCTCGTGAATCCGGATTGGGCGCGATAGAGGTCTCCCTTCCTCAAACCGCGTTAAGCAATAGCTCTTGGTCCCAAGGGGACCGCTTATAAAAGCCCGGCACGGAGTGCCGGGTTTGGGGGGAAGCAGATTCGTGTCCCAACGGGACACCTCATGCGGATTGCGCGATGAGTTATCATACGACATGCCCCAATCCCTCTCGCGCATCCTCGTCCATGTCGTCTTCTCAACCAAGAACCGCGAACCCTCCCTTTCCACGTCGATTCGACCGCCACTGTTCGGCTACCTCGCTGCGGTCGGACGGGACATCGATTGCGAAGTCTTCCGGGTCGGCGGCGTTGCCGATCACGTGCATCTCGCCATCGACTTGGGCCGCACGGTCGCCATCGCGGATTTCGTCAAGAAGGTGAAGCAGACCAGTTCCATCTGGCTGAAGGAACAACCCGGCGGACCACGGCATTTCGAATGGCAGGCGGGTTACGGGTCGTTCTCCGTGGGGCAGTCGCAGTTGAATGCCCTCTTGCGATACATCGACCGGCAAGAGGTGCGTCATCGGAAGGAGACATTCCAGGATGAATACCGCGCCCTGTTGGCCCGATATGGGACCACGCCGGATGAACGGTACGTTTGGGATTGAGAGACACGTTCCCCGCATGAGGTGTCCCGGTGGGACACCGCCTCGCTTCGCGGCGGACCCACCCGGCACTTCGTGCCGGGCTTTTATGAGTGGTCCCGTTGGGACCGAAGTAGCGCAACTTTGCAAGTTGCGATGGGGTGCGGCGGACCGCGGATGGCGGCTGCGAATCACCCCGGAGTGGCGACCCGCCCCTGATCACAACGTGCAACGTTGCGCTACTTTAGCGCCGCGCTGCGCGACGGCTACTCCAAGCAATCCACCAGCGCCGCGAGCAGCAGGTCGACATTCGCCTGGCTCGCCGAATGCCCCATCAACCCGATCCGCCAGGCCTTGCCGGCGAAGGGGCCGAGGCCGGCGCCGATCTCGATGCTGTAGTCCTCCAGCAGCTTCGCCCGCACGGCGGCATCGTCGGCGCCTTCGGGGATGTGGATGCAGTTCAAGGTGTGCAGCGAGTGCCGCGGGACATAGCCGATCCCCATCGACTCCAGCCCGGCCCGCAGGCGGCGGTGCAGTTTCGCATGCCGCGCGTGCCGGGCTTCGAGGCCCTCTTCCAGCACGATCGTCAGCGCCTCGTGAAGCGCGTAGATCATGTTGACCGGCGCGGTGTGGTGATAGGCCCGCTGGCCGCTGCCGCGGTAGTAGTCCTTGAGCATCGAGATGTCGAAGTACCAGCTCTGCACCTTGGTCCTGCGCTTTTCCGCCGCTTCCACCGCCCGCGGCGAGAAGGAAACGGGCGAGAGCCCCGGCGGGCAGGAGAGGCATTTCTGGGTGCCGGAATAGACGGCGTCGATGCCCCACTCGTCGACCTTGAGCGGGTGCCCGCCGAGCGAGGTGACGGCATCGACGACCAGCAGCATGCCGGCCTCGTGCAGGATCTCCGCGAGGCCTTCCAGCGGCTGGTGCGCGCCGGTGGAGGTCTCGGCGTGCACGATGCCCAGCACCTTCGCCTGCGGATGGCGCTCGACCGCTTCGGCCAGCATTTCGAGCGGAAAGGTTTCGCCCCACGGCACCTCCAGGCGGTGGACGCGGACGCCGGCCCGCTCCATCACGTCGACCATGCGGGTGCCGAAGACGCCGTTGACGCCGACGATCGCCTCGTCGCAGGGTTCCAGCAGGTTCGTCACCACGCATTCCATCCCGGCCATCCCGGTGCCGGAGACGGGGAAGGTCAGCGCGTTCGCGGTTTCGAAGACCTTGCGCAGCTTCACGCAGGTCGAGTCCATGATCTCGATGTAGCGCGGGTCGAGGTGGCCCAGGGTCGGCGCGGCCATGGCGCGCAGGATGCGGGACGGGACCGTGCTCGGGCCGGGGCCCATCAGGATGCGTTCGGGGATGTGCATGAGGTTCATCGGATCGGGGGCGGGCTCCGGTCGTCGGGACAACCGGCCGCTCGTTTCTATCAGACGGCGGCCGGCCCGGCGCGGAAAATCTCCATCCGGGAAATTCCCGCTTGGCATTCCGGCGGTCCCGGCGGTTTCTCCGGCCGTGGATTCGCTCACCCAGGCGGCGCTCGGCGCGGTGACCGGCGAACTGGTGCTCGGCCGCCAGCTCGGCCGGCGGGCGATCGCGTGGGGCGCGCTGTTCGGCACGCTGCCGGACCTCGACGTGATCTTCACCTGGCTGCTGCCGACCGCGTGGGACCTGCGGATGCACCGGGGCTTCTCGCATTCGCTGCTGCTGATCGCCCTGCTGACCTGGCTGCTGGCCAAGCCGCTGGCGAAGCGCTGGAAGAAGGACAAGGTGACGCCGCAGCGGGCGGCGATGTTCGTCTTCCTCGCGTGGAGCACCCACGTGCTGATCGATGTCTTCACGGTGTACGGCACCGGCGTGTTCGATCCCTTTCCCGGCCCACGGCTGTCCTTTGACAATCTCTTCATCATCGATCCCGTCTTCACCCTGCCGCTGCTGGTCGCGGTGGTCATCGGCCTCTTCGTGAAGCCGAAGGACTGGAAGAAGGGCAAGGGCGTGCGGTCGGCGGCGTGGTGCCTGGGGATCAGCTCGTGCTACGTGCTGCTCAGCTTCTGGGCGAAGCACTCGGTCAGCAAGGCGGTGGAGGCCGATCTGGTCCGCCGCGGGATATCGTGGGAGCGGCGGATGGAGGCACCGACGCCGTTCAACATCCTGTTCTGGCGGGTGCTGGTCGACCGGCCGGGCGAGATCTGGATCGGCTACCGTTCGGTCTTCGACAAACCGGAGCTGCCGGTGCGCTGGACGGTGGTGGCGAAAGGCGAGGAGATCGCGGCGAAGCATGCCGAGGCGAGCGAGGTGAAGACGGTGCAGTGGTTCTCGAAAGGCTGGTGGATCGCGCGGGAATCGGCGGACGGGTTGTGGCTGGCGGACTTGCGTTTTGGCGAGGTGCGGAACTGGGACGATCGCGGCGTCGCGCTGCGGCCGTCGTTCGTCTGGACCTACGATCCCGCCGGCAAGAAGGACCGGCTGCGGCAGCACGGTCCGCAGGCGCGGGGCGCGGGGGAGACGATGCGGCGGATGGGCCGCCGCATCAGCGGGGAGACCCACGCGTGGGAAGCGAACCCGAGGTTGATCGGCGCCTTCCTGGCCTTGCAGGAGTATCTGCCGGAGCAGCGGTGAGGTCTCCCGGGAGCGCCGGTCTGCGACCGGCCGAGGGACGGGGTGCTTGCGATCCGGCGATGCGGGCCGGGAGACGGGGCGGGTGTTCGGGGACCGTAGGGCCGGTCGCAGACCGGCGGTCCCGGGGTGGGGAAAGCAAAATATGCGCAGAGTCGCGGGGAGGGCGGTTAGATCGCTCCGGGGATTTCGGGGAGGCTGCGGGCGTTCCAACCAAACGAACCATGAAAGCAGCAACCCTTGTCTCCCTGTCCGCCCTGCTTGGCACCGCGATGGCCGGCACGATCGTCACCGAACCCGCCGCGGCGCCTTCCGTGTCCACCACCGGCTTCGAGAACGCCCGCCGCCCGATCAGCAACCCGACCTTGTTCGATCTCGCGCTCCCCTCGACCAACATCCACCCGATCGTGATGTATCATCGCCTGCCGGACTTCGTGAACTCCACCGCGGGCCCGCTGCCGATGGGCGGCGACGTGCAGGTGTACGCGCTGCAGTTCGAGATCGCGCTGAACGAGCGGCTGTCGATCGTGGCGACCAAGGACGGCTACGTGGACATCAATCCCGACACCCAGCCGCTGTGGTCCGACCAGTCCGGCTTCGCGAACATCGCGGGCGGCCTCAAGTATGCCTTCATCTACGATCCGGCGAGCGCCACGGCGGTGAGCGGCACGCTGACCTTCGAATTCCCGACCGGGAACCACGACGTCTTCCAGGGTGAAGGCGACGGCGCGGCGAACCTGATCGTCTCCGGCTTGAAGATGTGGGACGAGCTCCAGGTCGCGGGCGGTGCCGGTGTGCATATCCCCTTCGACGGCCAGATGGCGATGACGTCCTTCATGAGCGGCCACGTGAGCTACGAAGTGAACCGCTGGTTCATCCCGCTGCTGGAAGTCAACTGGCACCACGTGCTGGAAGCCGGCAACGGCCGTCCGAACTTCTTCAACCAGGCCGGCGGCGGGGTGCCGGTGGTCGCGGCTTTCGAAGGCGTGGACCTGCTCAACTTCGGCGCGTCGAACGCCTCCCAGAACCGCGATTTCGTGACCGCCGCGCTGGGCTTCCGCTCGCGCATCACGGAGGACATCGACCTGGGCTTCGCCTATGAACTGCCGCTGACCAACAAGGAGGACGGCATCATGGAAGACCGCTTCACGCTCGACGCCGTCTGGCGCTTCTGAAGATCCTTTCGGCTGGATTGTAGGGCCACCCCCGGGCATCTGCGCATCGGTGTCCGGCGGGTGGTTTTTCTTTTCCGCGGCCGCCGGAAAACCGCTCGACAGGCGGGCGCGGGCTTTCTTCCCTCGGGGTCGATGAAGCGAATCCCGGCCTGATGGACTCCGTGCGCGTCGACAAGTGGATGTGGGCGGTGCGGCTGTTTAAGACCCGCGGCCTGGCGGCGAAGGCCTGCGAAAGCGGGCGGGTGCGCGCGGGGGAGAGGGTGTTCAAGGCTTCGACCGAACTCCGCGGCGGCGAGCTGCTGGAGCTGCCCTTTCCCGACGGGCCGGGGACCCGGATCGTGCGGGTGCTCGGGCTGATCGACAAGCGGGTGGGCGCGCCGGAAGCGCGGGCGGCCTGCGAGGAGGTCACGCCGGAAGAAGTGGTCGAGCAGCGGAAGCTCTGGAGCGAGGCGCGGTCGCAGCGGCTGGTCGGTGACCAGGGTCGCCCGACCAAGAAAAACCGCCGCGCCCTGGAGGAGCGCCGCGGGTTTTTCGAGTGAGGGGCGGGCCGGCCTTCAGTGGCGGCGGCGGCGCAGGATGAGGAGGAGGCCGATGCCGCCGAGCAGGGCGGCGCGGGGTTCGGGGATGATGGTCAGGTTGACCTGGCCGGCGGTGGCGGTGTCGAGTTTCCACGACGAGCCGGCGTCGAGGCTGGGCATGCTGCCGAGGGTGAGGAGGTTGTCGGTGAGCGCGCCGCTGTAGGTCATCAGGGTCCAGGAGGTCCCGTTGGCGAGGCCGGTGAAGGAGCCGGTGCCGGTGACGTTCAGCACGCCGTCGAGGGTGAGGCTGCCGCCGACGGTGACGAGGTCGTTCACGCCGAGGCCGACGGTGAGCGGGGCGGAGGCATCGATTTCCCAGAGCAGGGTGGCCGTGCTGTTGAGGAGCAGGTTGTTGGCGAGGGAAAGGGTGCCGGGGCTGCTGCCGGGGGCGAGGGTGCCGTCGACGGTGACGTTGCCGCCGATCGTGCCCGGGGTGGCGGTGCCGCCGGCGAGGGTGCCGTTGATGCCGACGCCGACCGCGCTGTTGCCGATCGAGCCGTTGACCACCAGGGTGCCGCCGTTGACGGTGGTGGCGCCGGTGTAGGTGTTGGTGCCGGAGAGGATCTGGGTGCCGGCACCGGTCTTGGTGAAGCCGAGGATGCTGCCGCCGGCGTTCTGCATCGTGCCGCTGAAGTTCCCGCCGCCGCCGTTGGCACCGACGGTGAGCGTGCCGTTGATGCTGTTGACGTCGATGGTCCCGTTGCCGTTCAGGGCGTTGATCGATTCCCCCTGGCTGGAGAGGCGGAATTCCGCCTGGGTGGCTCCGGTGAAATTGTTGACGGTCAGGTTCGAGGCGTCGGGGATGTAGTTGGTGAGCGAGGTGGTGGCGGTGCCGATCTGGAAATGGCCTCCCGTTCCGGAGGGGTCGACCAGCAGGTTACCGGTGAAGCTGTTCGCGGTGATGAAGATGCTGCGTCCAGAGCCGGTGAGGGTGATGTTGCCGGTGCCGGAGATGTTTTCGTAGTCGGTGCGGTCGGCGGCGTTGGAATCGAAGATCACGTCCCGCTGGAGGGTGATGTTCGTGAACTGGTTATTGTCGCCGCTGCCGGTGACCGTGTTGCGGCTGCCGAGGGTGACGGTGCCGAGGGCGGTGCTGGAGACGGTGATGGCGTTGCCGACCGAGGAGCGGGCACCGTCGAGGTAGAGCCCGATGTTGGACGAGCCGGTGGCGGCGTTGCCGAGGGTGACGGCCCCGGTGCCGAAGGCGGCTCCGGCGCGGGCGTTGATCTGGCCGGTGGAGAGGACGGTGCCGCCGGAGTAGTTGCTGCCGGCGTTGCCCATGCTGAGGATGCCGGTGCCGGTCTTGGTGAATCCGCCGGTGCTGGTGACGACGGCGTTAAGGTTGAGGTTGCCGGCCCCGCCGATCTCGTTGGAGGTGCCGGTGAGGGTGAGCGAGGAAATGATGGCGGTGGCGGTGGCTCCGGTGCCCGCGCCGCCGGTGACGGTGACGGTGGGAGCGGAGGTGTAGCCGCTGCCGGCGGCGGTGGTGGTGATCGAGCCGAGGGTCGCACCCGACAGCGCCGTGGTGGCGGTGGCGCCGCCGGTGCCGGAGATGGTGAGGGTGGGGGCGGAGGTGTAGCCGGTGCCGGCCGCCGTGACGCGGATGCCGGCGAGGCCGCTGGCGAGGGTGCCGGCGGTGGTGGTGTTGTCGTTCACCAGCTTGCCGCCGTTCAGGGTGATCACTTCGTTGACGGTCACGCCGCTGATGTCGAGCGAGGCGCCGCCGCTGACGGTGGTGCCGTTGAGAGCGGCGTTGCCGATGGCTCCGCCGAAGCCGAGGGCGTTGTTGTTGCCGGCGACGAAGGTGCCGTTGCTGATCGTGAGGCTGCCGGTGAAGTTGTTGTTGCCGGTGGCCTGGAGGGTTCCGGCGCCGGACTTGGCGACGGCACCGCCGCCGGTGATCTGGCCGCTGACGACCAGGTCGGCGGCGGAGCTGGAGGTCACGTCGGAGACGTTCCAAGAGGCGTTTCCGATCAGGGAGGTCCGAACCGCGACGGTGGAAGCGCTGGTGCCGGTGACCTGCCAGTTGGTGCTGTTGGTGGCGCGCACTTCGCTGGGGCCGTTGAGCGTGGCCCCGTTGCTCAGGGTCATGTTGGCGAAGTACTGCTCGCTGTTGAAGGTCACGGTGCCGCCGTTCACGACGAGCGACTCGGTCATGGTGCCGTTGTCGCCGCCGACGGCGTGGGCGGCGTTGATGACCAGGGTGCCGCCGTTATTCACGGTCATGACCCCGCTGCCGACCATGCGGTTGCCGCCGAAACCGCCGTTGTTGAGGGTGAGGGTGCCTTCCTGGATGGTGACGTTGGTGGGAAGGAGGTTGAAGCCACCCGAGGTCGAGAGGTTGCCCGCGCCTTCCTTGATCAGGGTTCCGGCGCTGGTGGCGGCGAAGGCCCGGGGCAGGGTGGTGGCATCGGAGCGGTCGAGGGTGAGCGAGGTGCCGGCGGCGAGGGTGATGGTGCCGGTGCCGAGCAGGCTGCCGGTGGTGCCGCCATTGCCGACCACGACCGAGCCGCCGGTGATGTTCATCGCGCCGGGCGTGAATTCGTTGAGGACGGTGAAGGTGCCAGTGCCGGACTTGGTGAACGCGCCGCCGCCGGCGACCGCACCGCCCGTGAAGGTGTAGTTCTTGGTGGCGTTGACCGTGACGGCTCCGGTGAGGACGGTGCCGGAGACGGCGACCGGCACGGTGTTGTCGCCGGCGTCGGTGAAGGAGACGCCGTCGGTCTGGTAGAACTTGTCGGGCGAGCCGCCGTTGTTCCAGTTGGCGGTGCCGTTGACGTTCCACGCATTGGTGGTGCCGTCGCCGGTCCAGACCACGTTGCCGGCGGAACCGGTGACCGTGAGGTTCACCTGTCCGGCGGTGGCGGTGCTGAGGGCGAAGGTCTGGCGGTAGGACGAGGTGAAGGTGCTGTCGAGGGTCGGCGCGCCGGTGACGGTGCCGGTGTAGGTGAAGAGCGTGTAGGTGCTGCCGCTGACCGGGGCTCCGCCGTAGATGTTGGCGGCGACGGTGGAGGAGGCGCCGAAAGTCAGGTTGTCGTTGACCGCGATGCGGTCGTTGCCGGTGGCGGTCGAGGCTCCGTTGAGATCGAACACCGCGCTGCCGTTGAGCGTGGCGGTGGTGGTGGCCGCACCGGAATCGCCGAGGGTGAGGGTGCCGACGTTTCCGATGGCCGAAGTGGTGCCCGCGGCGACGATGGTATCGATGGTGACGTTTCCGGCGATCGCGCCGGTGCCGGAGATCGTGCCGCCGCTGACCGAGAGGGTGCCGGTGAAGCCGGTGCTGTTTCCGGTGTAGGCGAACTCGCCGGTGCCGGTCTGGTTGATCGTGCCGGAACCCGTGAGAAGGCCGCTGATCGTGGTGGTGGTCCCGGTGGCGGAGTTGAGGGTGGAGGTGGTGGCGGCGTTCGCGTTCATCCGCGACGCCCAGGTTGAAGTGGCCACCGACCTGAGGGTGCCGCCGCCGAGATTGATCTGACTGCCGGTCGTGCCGTCGTTGAGAGTGCCACCCGCGCCGACCTCGATGGTGCCGCCGGTGAGATTGACGATGCCGGGAAGGTCCGCACCGGCAGCATCGACGTAGAGCCGCCAAGCTTTCACGAGGCCGGTGCCGCTGACATTGAGGGTGCCGGCGCCGTCCCAGCCGACATTGAGCGCGGTGTTGGCGGCGGAGACGTCGAAGGTTCCGCCGGAGATGTTGTAGACGCTGCCGGGGCTCAGTCCGTTGCCCCAGTGGCCGATGCGGACGCCGTTGCCGCCGGCTTCCACGGTGACGGTGCCGCCGGTCTGGTTGACGATGCCGGAGGTCTGGTTCACGTCGCCGAGGCCGAGGAACCTGGTGGTCAAGCTGGCCCCGCTGCCGATGTTGAGCGTGCCGATGATACCGGCGGCGTTGTTGGCCGGGGTGCTGAGGAGGCTCACCGAGCCGACCTGGACATTCGCTCCGGAGGCGAGGGTGACGCCGCCCGAATGGACGGTGAGGTTGCCGGTGGAGGAGTTGGACCCGAGGGCGGAATTGATGGTGAGGACGTCGTCGTTGCCGGTGCCCTGCCATTGGAAGGAGGAACCGGCGTTGCCGAAGGTGACCGGAGTGGCGAGGGTGAACGAGGAGTCGAGCCGGTAGCGGACGGTTCCGGCGCCGAGGGAGTCGCCCAAGGTGATCCCGGAGGTGTTGGCGAGGAGGTTCGTGGTTTGCGTGCCGTCGCCGATTTGCATCGTGCCGCGCTGCACGTTCAAGGCCCCGGTGAAGCCGCTGCCGCTGCCGGTGAGCACGGTGGTGCCGCCGTCGGTGCGGCGGAGTTCGCCACTGCCGGTGAGGGCTCCCTGGAGGCGGAGGTTGGAGACGCTGCCGTAGTTGCGGATGACCCCGCCGTTGACGCCGATCTCGATGTCGCGGGCGATGGCGGAGTTGAGGTTGGGATCGACCAGTCCGCCGCCGTTGAGGATGATCTTGTTGGCGGCGTTGCCGAAGTTCGAGGCGGTGCTGACGACGCCGGAGGTGATGGTGACGTCGCCGGTGAAGGTGTTGGTCCCGGTGAGGGCGAAGACGGTATTCGAGCCGTTGCCGCCGGCCGAGGTGTCGCCGTTCACGGCGAGCGTGAGATTGCCGGTGCCGATGATGGCCGAGGTCCATGTCATCGAGCGGCCGCTGGCGGCACCGAGGGCAGAGCTGTTGAAGATGGAGCCGCCCGTGATGTCGATGGAGCCGCCGGTGAGGTTCACCGGGCCGGTTTCCTCAAGCAGGATCGACGGGGTGGCGACGGTGCCGGCGATGGTGATGGTGCGGGTTGCGAGGCCGTCGGTGCCGGCGGAAAAAACCACCGATTCCCCGTTGGTCCAGGCGACGCCCGCGAGGGCACCGGTGGGATCAATCGTCCAGTTGGTGCCGCTGTCCCAGGTTCCTCCGGCGTTTCCGGAGCCCGTGCCGGTGCCATTGGTGTCCCAGTAGAGGGTTCCGGCGCGGGCGGACAGCGCGGAGGCGGTCGCGGTCAGCAGGGCGACACGAAGCAAATGGGAGCGACGGAGATTCGGGGTCATTTTGGGGAAAGTCGGGAGCAGTTTGAGTGCGAGAAACTCCTTTTGAAGAAGAAATTTGAGGATTAGGTAACGATTTTGCCTGATTGCCGCCACGATTTGGCATCTTTCGGCGGGCTATCTGTCATTTGGCGGTATGAGGCTGTCCATGGGGCTCCTGAAAACAAAAGGCCGCCCGGGAAAGCCCGGGCGGCCTGACGGCATGGAACTGCAGGATTCCACTTCAGGGAACATCGACACCAAGGCGGGCGAACAGCCTGGAGCCGGTGGCCAGCGCGAGCGGGATGCGCACGGTGACCCGGTCGATGTCGGTTCCGAAGAAGTCGTCGTCCTCGTTGACGATCACCCCGCCGACCCCGGCCTGGGCCTCGGTCCAGGTGCCGAGCGACGAGCTGTATTCCACGAAGGGATCGTAGGCGGCGGATTCGTCGGTGCGGCGGAACACGAAGTTCAGGTAGGTGGCGTCGGTGGTGGCGGTCGGCAGCAGGCTGTTGGAAGCCGATGCCGGGCCCGAGGGATCGCCGCCGATCACGAACTCGATGCCGTTCGGGATGCCGTCGCCGTCGGAGTCGACGTTCGAGCCGGCACCGGTGATGCCGTTGGCGGTTTCCCACGAGGCGTAGGGATCGGCGACCACGTTGGTGATCTCGATCCGCTTGTTGGTATCGTCATAGTTCACGTAGTAGCCGGAGGGGAGCCCGGTGACGGTCGCGAAGGAGCCGCTGCGGGTGCCGGTGTAGGTGGCGATGATGTAGGTCGGCAAGGTGGCACCGCCACCCAGGGTCGTGACGGCCAGGGTGCTGGCCACGCCAAGGGTGAGGTTGCCGGTGACGGCCAAGCTGTCGGCAGTGGCGCCATCGATTTCGCAGGCGTAGGTGCCGTCGATGGTCGAGGCACCGGCGGCGAAGGAGCCGGCGGCGGTTCCGGGTGCAAGGGTGGCGCTACTTGCGACCGCCAGGGTGCCGGCGACCGAGCCGGAAGCGACCAGCACGCCTTCGGACACCGTGGTGGCACCGGTGAAGGAGTGGGTGATCCCGCCCGCGAGCTGCATCGTGCCCGGGCCGGCCTTGGTGAGGGCGCCGGTTCCGTTGTCCGGGTTTTCCAGTTCGGTGGAAACCACCAGGTCCGCGGCGGGGCTGCCGGTCACGTCGGCGACGGTGAAGACCTTGGCACCGTTGAGGATGCCGAGGGCCAGGCCGCTGTTGGCGTTGGTCCGGGAAGCCTCGCGGGTGATCACGGCGGCGGTGGTGCCGCCGGAAACCGTCACGTTGCCGTTGAGCTGGTAGTTTTCCCCGTTGTAGCTGCCGGTGCCGGTGCCCGTGGTCACGGTGGCGCCGCCGGTCAGGTTGAGGGTGCCGATGTGGGCGTGGGTGCTGGTGCCGGTATTGGTCAGGGTGGCACCCGCGGCGATGTTCATCACCGGGGAATTGGCCGCGGTGCCGGTCGGGTTGGTGGCACCGAAGACGAGGCTTCCCTGGTTGATGTTCACCACGCCGGAGAAGCTCCCGCCGGCGTTGAGGGTGACCGCGGTGGTGGCGTCGCCGCCGACCGTGAGGATGCCGTTTCCGACCGCGGCGCTGTTGAGGGCGCCTTCCTGGATCACCGCGCCGGTCCGGTTGTAGGCAAGGGTGGTCCCGGCCGACAGCGTGACCGCACCGGTGCCGAGGTCGCCGGATGCACCGCCACTACCGACCTGCAGGGTGCCGCCGGTGATCGCGGTGGCTCCGCTGTAAGTGCTGTTGCCGCTGATGATCTGGGTGCCGGCACCGGTTTTGGTCAGGGCGAGGATGTTGCTGGCAACGTTTCCGGTCAGGAGACCCGAGAAGTTGCCGTTCGCTCCGCCGAAGCCGACCGTGAGGGTGGCCGTGCCGCCGCTCGGGGCGTTGGTGTTCACGGTTCCCGCGCCAAAGAGGCCGGCGATGGTTTCCGCCGTGGTCGAAAGGCGGAGCAGGCCGCCCGAAGTCACGGTCACATTGCTGGCGTCCGGGATGCGGTCGCCGGCGGTGCTGGCGACACCGATCTGGAGCGAGCCGTTGGCACCGGTGGTCGAGACGGTCAGATTGCCGGTCCAAGTGGCCGGGGTGGTGGGGAAGACCGAGCGATTGGTTCCCGTCACGGTGATGTTGCCGGTCCCGGTGATGTTTTCAAAGTCGGTGCGGTCGTTGGCGTTGGAATCGAACACCACGTCGCGCTGGAGCACGATGTTGGTGAACTGGTTGTTGTCGCCGGTGCCGGTGACCGTCGCGCGGCTGCCGAGGGTGGCGGTTCCGGTGCCGTTGTTGGACACCACGACCGGGCGGCCGAAGTTGACGCGGTTGGTGTCGAGGTAGAGCGATACGTTCGCGGCGCCGGTGGAGGCGTCGCCCAGGGTCGTGGTCCCGGTGCCGAGCGCGTCGGCGCGGCGGATGTTGATGGTGCCTTCGCTGATGACGGTGCCGCCGGTGTAGGTGTTCGGCGTGTTGATCGTGAGGATCGAGGTGCCTCTCTTCACCAGATTGCCACTGCCGCCGATGAAGGAGGTCGGATAACCCGCGGTGGTGTCCGCACTGGTCGGATTCGCCGTGATGCCGGGATCCGGGCTGCCATTGGAGAAGGCGATGTTGAGGGTCGGGTCGTTGGCGACGAAGCGGCCGTTGGCGTCGGTCCTGCGGGTCAGCACGACGCTGTCGTTGGTGCCGCCGACGGTGAACAGCGCGCTCACGGCCAGATTGGCACCGAGAGCGGTGCGCACCTTGCCTGCCCAGGTGATGGCGGTGTCGCCGGTGAGGATGGCAACCGGTATGGCGAGAGGCGAGCCGGGGAGATCGGCGCTGGTGATGGTGACCACGACCTGTCCATCGGCGGCCGCGTTGCCGAGGGCGAGCGCGGTTTCCACCTGGGCCTGGCCGGCGTTGTTGAAGACGTAGTTGTTGGTGTCCGAATCAACGATGATCTGGCCGGGCTGAAGTTCGCCGAAGAGGCCGACGTTGGTGACGGCGGAGGTGTCGTCGAAGGTCACCTGGTCGCCCCAGAAGAAGCTCGACGCCGCGCCGTCGCTCCAGTTCGAGGAGGAGCTGACGTCCCAAAGGCCGCCGGTCCCGACCCAGACGAGGGACTTGGTGTCGATGCTGAGGAGAACGCGGGCGTTGAAGGCGTCGTCAGTGAAGGTGGCGCTGCGGTAGGAAGCCTGGCCGGCCATCGTGAGGCCTGAAGCGGGGCTTCCGCTGAGCGTGCCATACTTGAGCACCTCGATCACCGGATCCACGGTCGTGAGCGGCGTGGTCAGGTTGACAATGCTGGTGCCGGCAAGGGTGACGGAGCCGGTGACGGTGAGGCTGCCGGCGGTCGAGGGATCGACCAGCAGGCGGGTGCCGGTGGCGCTGCCGAGGGTCAGGTTGCCGCCGATGCCGCCTTCCCCGGAGAGGGTGCCGGCGTCTTCCGACACGACATTGCCGCCGAAGGATCCGGTGATGGCGAGAATTCCGGCGCTGACGGTCAGATTGCCGGTGTAGGGGCTGGTGCCGGTAAGGGTGACGGTGCCGGTGCCGGTCTTGAAAATCGGCACGGAGCCGGAGAGCGCGGCCGAGATGGTGGTGGTCGCGGTGCCCCCGCCGAGTCCCAGAGTCCCGCCGCCGAAGGTATCGGTCACGTTGATCGCCGCGGTCCCGGTGATGATGCCGCCGAGGTTGGGATTGAAGCCGTTGATGTCGAGCGTGGTCGCGACGCCGGCATTCATGGTGGCGAGCCAGTTCGCGTTGGCGGTGGACTTGAGGGTGCCGCCGTTGAGAATGATGGCATCGTTTCCGAGGCTTCCGATGGTGCCGCGGCTGCCGATCTCGACCACGCCGTTCGGCGAAACGGTGAGGCTCGCCGCGAAGTTCGCGGTGCCGGCCCGGTTCCGGTCGAGCATCACGCCGACCGCCTTCAGGGTGGCCGTTCCGGCGCCTCCGCCCACGGTCATGAGGCCCTGGCCGTCCCAGCCGACGGCAATGAGCTGGGCATCGGCGGCGGCGTTGCCCGAAGCGGGGGTGCCGTCAAGGGTGCCGCCGGACAGGTTGTAGATGGAGCCCGGGGTGAGACCGTTGTTCCAGTGGCCGAGGCGGAAGCCGTTGCCGCCGGCGGCGACGGTGGCGGTGCCTCCGGTCTGGTTCACCGTGCCGGAGGTTTGGTTGCCGTCGCCGATGTTGAAGTAGCGGGTGGCGATCTCCGCGCCGGCCTCAATGTTCAAGGTGCCGATCAAGGCGGTGGCGGAGTTGGCCGGGGTGGAGGTCAGTGTCAGGTTGCCGACGTTGACGTTGGCGCCGGAAGCAAGGGTGATCGCGCCCGAGCCAGCCCTCAGGTTGCCGAGCGAGTTGTCGGTGCCGAGGACCGAGTTGACGGTCATCACATCGTCGGCGCCGGTTCCCTGCCACTGGAGCACCCCGCCTGCGTTGGCGAAAGTCACCGGGGTGGCCAGGGTGATCGAGGTGTCGAGCTGGTAGCGGAAGGTGCCACCGCCGGTGGCGTCGCCCACGGTGATCCCGGTGGCGTTGGGAACGAGGTTCGCGGTGGTCGTGCCGTTGCCGATTTGCATCGTGCCGCGCTGCACGTTGAAGGTGCCGGTGAAGCCGCTGCCGTCGCCGGTGAGCACGGTGTTGCCGCCGTCGGTCCGGCGGAGTTCGCCGGTCCCGGAGAGGGTGCCCTGCAGGCGGAAATTGTTGACGCTGCCGTAATTGCGGATCACGCCGCCGGAAGCGCCGATCTCCAGGTTGCGGCCGAAGGCGAGGTTGAGGTTGGGGTCGACGATGCCACCGCCGTTGAGGATCACCTTGTTGGCGGGATCGCCGAAGTTGGCGGCGGCTGAGACGATGCCCGAGGTGATGGTGACGTCTCCGGTGAAGGTGTTCGCTCCCGTCAGGTTGAAGATGGTGTCGGAGCCGCCGCCGGTGTTGGAAAGGTCGCCGTGGGCGGCGAGCGTGAGGTTGCCGGTGCCGGTGATGACAGGGTTCCAGGTCAGGGAGCGTCCGCCCGCCGCGCCGAGGACAGCGGTGTTGAAAACCGACCCGCCGGTGATGTCGATGCTGCCGCCGGACAGGGTTACGAGGCCGTTTTCCTCGAGCAGGATCGACGGCGTGGCCACCGTGCCCGCGATGGTCACGGTTTTGGCAGCGGTGGCATCGGTGCTGGCCGAGAAGACCGCCGACTCGCCATTGGTCCAACCCGTGGTGGCCGAGGAGCCCGTGGAGTCGGCGCTCCAGTTGGTTCCGCTGTCCCAAGTCCCTCCCGCGGTCCCGGCGCCCGGAGTGGCACCATTGACGTCCCAGTAAAGGTTCGCAGCTTGGAGCGCGGGTCCTTGGGCGATGGCGGTGAAGACAGCAGTATTGAGCAGTGTCTTTCGAAGATTGGAATTAGGTCTTTTCATGAGGAACGAGGTCAAGGTCGCAGGAAACGTGCCGTTCTCTCTCTTTTCATGCAAATGAAATGGTTTTATGGCTCGATAAATGACAATCAAAGACATCCCTGGGAGGGGATTCTTCGGTCAATGCGTGAATCAGCGCATTTTGGTGACGTCTCGGCATTCCGAATCGGCGATTGCCGGGCCTTGTCATCGGCCCCGGGCCGGCCTGCGGGTGACCCGGCGTCTCAATGCGACGGCGAGAGTTCCCGGGCGATAGCCAGCCATTCCTGATCCAAGGGCAGGCTGCGGGCAGGAACGGGCTTCCCGGCCCTCGCATACCAATAGGAGGCATTGCCGAAGTCGCCCTCTTCCCGGTGGAGCCATGCATGGATCCAGGCACCGGCGGGGTCGGGCAGATCCTGGCAGGCATCGTGCGCCTCGTGCCAACGCCCGGCCCGCGCCAGCCAGAGGACCCGCTGCGCCGGCGTCAGTGCGGCGGGCGGTGCGGCGTCGCGGCGGGCGGATTCGGCAAGGGCGGCGGCGTCCATGGATCGAGAAACCACTGGCAAAGCCGGGAACATTCGTCTTTCTTGAACCCTGTCATGACCAAACCCCTCCTGCTCGTCCTCGGCGTGCTGCCGGTCCTTCCTCTCCCGGCCGGTGAACTTCCCCAGCTCAAGGAAAACCCCTGGATTGGGTATTACACCGGTTACGAGCGGCGGAACTTCCATTTCACGGTCGGCAGCTCGGGCGAGTGCATGCTTTCCCCGATGAGCGAGAAGGGTTCCCCCTTGAACAGCCGGGTTTCGATCCGGATCCGGCCGGTGGTCGAGGATGTCCTGCCAAGCGGCCAGATTGTTGCCAGGGCGGCGCAGGACGACGGCTGGGAGGCGGTCACTCCGGCAGCCGTCGATCCGGAATCCGTGGTTTACCGCGGCACCGTCACGGGCGGGGCGCGCTTCGAGGTGAAGCTCGAGTTCGACGGGGACCAGATCAGCGTGGGTGGCCGCTTGCTGGAGAAGGGGACCTTGGCCAACCCGCGCTTCGTGATCCGCTTTCAGGTGCCGGACGCGTATTATTACGATAAGGACGCCGGCAAAAAGGCCGAAAAGGCCAAGAAGGACCGCATCGATCTCCTCCGCACCGACGGCAAGAAGCTGAAGCTCGACCTGATGACCCCGCTTGACGCCGAGTCCGCGGAGCACAACGGCCCGGGCATCGCCCAAGCGCGGATCGACATCGCGGGTCACAGGGGGCTCCGCTTCGATCTCGACGCCGGCAAGGACGCCGCCTTCGAGTTTTGGAACAGCGGGAACGGCGCCTTGATGGAGGGCTTCACCCTGGGCTGGCGGTCCGACGCCGCAAAAGATCCCGAGGGCAAGGGCCGCTTCGTGATCAAGGCCCGCTGAACGGGCTCGATCGGCCCCGTTTAGTACACCGGAGAACACTTGGTGGACTTCAAGTGCACTCGATGCTACCATTTTGCCTCCGAGGGGCCAGATCGACCCAATTTCGGCCGATTTTGCCCCGATGCTTCGGCTGAAATTGTTTAAAATTTGAAATCAAACTCGTGGGAATTGCTTCCTAGATGAAATGTAAATCACTGGAAATCAGTAATTTAAAATTTTATTAAGCAGCGCCTGATTTTAAATTGACGATTCCGGTGTACTTTGGTGTAGTTCGAGGCACTCCAGCGGCTTGACCGCATCCGATGCCTTCCTCCTCCAAAGTTCACGAGAGTCATTTCGACTACAAGATGGACCCGAAATTCCGGGTTTCCATCCCGGTCGAGTGGCGCCCGGCGACGGAGGAGACGGCGATCCGGCTGCAGCTTTCCAAGGAGCACGAGCTGCCGGTCATCAAGGTCTACAGCGAGGAGGAGTTCGACCTGAAGTTCGAGCAGGTGGCCAACAGCGACCTGACTCCCGCCAAGAAGCAGCAGATCGTCGGTCACCTGCGGATGATGTCGAAGAAGGCCTTCGTCAGCAACCAGGGGAAGCTGACGGTGCCGAAGGACTGGAGCGAGCAAGTCGGCATCCAATCGGAAGGCCAGGTCATCCTCGCCGGCCGCGGACCCTTCTACATGATCTGCACTCCGGACACCTTCGAGCGCATCAAGCAGATCGAGCTCGGCATGGACGACGGCGACCTCGGCGTCCTCTAAGCAAAGATTTCACCCGCCCACACCTGATAAGAAGCGACAACATGCTGTTCGCCCAACCAACTCCCTCACCGGCACAGGCCAGCACCGCGACACCCATCGCGGCGCACGGTTCGGTGCGGGAGTTGGGCATCATTTTCCAATCCGAACGGACCGGCGCACTCGGGACAGCGTGCCGCTCCGTTCACTTCAAGACGGCTGTCCGTCCTGCATTCCATGGCTGGTTGGCAGGACGGCGGCCGGAGATTTTCCTGGCTGGGCGGAAGGGGTCACTCGGGACAGTATCCCTTTCGCTTTTCAACTCGGTGGTCCGTGCAGCTTCTGGCTGGTTGCCTGCACGGGCCCCGGGACATTTTCCATGCGAACGGACCGGAGCACTCGGGACAGCGCTCCCTTCCGTTCATTCCCAAACGGCCGTCCGACCTGCATTCCATGGCTGGTTGGCAGGGCGGCGGCCGCTGGTTTTCCTGGCTGGGCGGATGGGGTCACTCGGGACAGTACCCCTTTCGCTTCTCAACTCGGTGGTCCGTGCAGCTTCTGGCTGGTTGCCTGCACGGGCCCCGGGACATTCTCCATGCGAACGGACCGGAGCACTCGGGACAGCGCTCCCTTCCGTTCATTCCCAAACGGCCGTCCGACCTGCATTCCATGGCTGGTTGGCAGGGCGGCGGCCGTTGGATTGCTTTCAATCGAACACCGGCTCCGGCGAGTCCTCCGGCTACCACCTCTCCGTGCTCCCTTCCGAGGTGAGCGAGTGGATGGCGGCGGGCGAGGGCAAGGAGCTGATCGACGGCACGCTCGGCGGCGGCGGTCACAGCGAGGCCTTCCTGAAGGCCGGTGCCCGGGTGCTCGGCGTCGACCGCGATCCGGAGGCGCTGGCCTTCGCATCGAAGCGGCTGGCCGCCTTTGGCGACCGCTTCCGCACCTGGCAGGGAAATTTTGCCGATCTCCGGGACATCCCCGAGGTCCGGGGGGAAATGCGGGCCGATGGCCTGCTTTTGGACCTCGGGGTCTCGTCCCGGCAACTCGACGCCGCGGAACGGGGATTCTCGTTCCGCGGCGCCGGCCCCCTCGACATGCGGATGGGCCCGGCCTGTCCCTTCGATGCGGCCGAAGTGGTCAACACCTGGCCGGAAGAGGAGCTCGTCCGCATTTTCCGCGAACTCGGCGAGGAACCCCGCGCCCGCCGGATCGCCGCGGCCATCGTCAAGCGCCGCGCGACCCGCGCCTTCGACACCACCACCGACCTCGCCGATTGCATTGAGAAAACCATCGGCCGCAGCGGCCGCATCCACCCCGCGACCAAGGCCTTCCAGGCGATCCGCATGGTGGTGAACGACGAGCTCGGCTCGCTGGAGCGTGCGCTGGAGGCATCGGTCGATGTCCTGAAACCCGGCGGACGCCTTCTGGTGATCACCTTCCACAGCCTCGAGGACCGGATGGTGAAGCGCTTCATGCAGCACCGGGCCAAGCCTTTCCTCGACGAACCCGGCTGGCCGGAACCGCGGCCGAACCCCGACTGGTGCTTCCGGCTTCCCGTTCGAAAAGCGATCGCCGCCGGCGACGAAGAGATCCGAGTCAACCCGCGGGCCCGCAGTGCAAAACTGCGGGTCGCCGAGCTTCTGGACCCCGCCCTTTCACCCCGATGAACCGACTCCGCTCCGAACCGAAGACCCACCCGTCCGTCTTCATCTCGCTGATCCTCGCCGCGCTGGTGGTGGTCACCGGCGGCGTCATGCACGCCGTCTACAAGAACTCGCAGGTGCGCACCGCCCGGTTGATCGACCAGGCCGAGCAGCGGATCGACCAGACCCGGGTCAAGATCCGCATGATCGAGGTCAACACCGACGAGTTGCTGGACCGCTTCGACATGCGGGAACGGCTCCGCGAGAACGGCACCCAGATGATCGAGGTGACCCCGGCCGACATCGAGGAAGTGGAACCCGCCCGACCGGAGCCCGAGGTGGCGTCCGCCCGAGACCCGTCATGACTTCCCGCGCCTTCCAAACCCGCTGTCTCCTGCTGTGCTCGGGCCTGGTGGCCGGGCTCAGTTTGCTTTCGGTCCGCCTGATCCAGATCCAGGCCTGGGACCGCAAGCACTATGCGGACAAGGCACGGCTGACCTTCGAGCGCCGCGAGATCCTGCCCGGGCTGCGCGGCAAGATCGTGGATCGCAACGAGGAGGTGCTGGCCAAGAGCATGCCGGTCGCGACGGTCCACGTGAACGTCAACCACCTGACCGACCCGCTGGTGATTTCCTATCCGCTGGCTCACGAGCGGGTGAGCCACGATCCGGGCTGGGAGTCGCTGGATCCCCAGGCCCGCAAGCGCCGCGTCCTCGCCGAGCGCAGCGTCCTGCTCAAGGAATTCGAGGACATGCCGGCCGAGGCCGTCTTTGAAAAAGCGCTGGCCCAGGCGGTGAACATCCTCGCCCGGCCGCTGGGCCTCAAGCGCGAGGTCATGCGGGAGCGGATCAAGAAGGCGATCGACGGCGGCGTGCAGGATTTCGCCCTGGTCAAGGATCTCAAGGCCGACGCGGCGGAAGGCGTGCGCGAGCTCATCGCGAAGCACTGGCTCGAGGGCTTCTTCCTGCGCGAGTCGTCCAAGCGCTGGTACACCTCGCCGGACCTCGCGACCCACGTGATCGGCTACACCGGCGAGGTCGAGGGCCGCGACGAGGACGGCGGCAAGGTCTTCCGCCAGGTCGGAAAGTTCGGCATCGAGGCCTCGCTCGAGGATTACCTCGCGGGCAGCGACGGCTGGCAGGAGCACCGCCGTGCCCCGAACGGCGCCCGCATCCCGGGCGACTCCTCCAGCCTCAAGCCGCCCCGCGCCGGCCTGAACGTCCAGCTCACGCTCGACATGGGCATCCAGTCGATCATCGAGGAAGAGCTCGATGCCGGCCTTGCCGAGTTCGAGAGCGAGCGCGGCTGCGTGATCGTCATGGATCCGAAGACCGGCGAGATCCTCGGCATGGCCAGCCGGCCGGATTTCAACCTCAACCTGCTGGAGGATCTCGACAAGACCGCCGCGAACTTCGCGCTCCAGGCGAACTACGAGCCGGGTAGTACTATCAAGATCGTCGCCGCCGGCGGGGCGATCAACGAGCGCCTCGTCAGCCCGCAGACATCGATCTTCTGCCACAACGGACACTATCAGCAGGGCAAGATCCGGGTGCCCGACCACCATCCCTACGGCTACCTCACGGTCGAAGGGGTGCTCGCGAAGTCCAGCAACATCGGGACCTACAAGCTCGGCCTCCAGCTCGGCTCCAAACGCTTCTACGACTACATGGACCATTGGGGCTTCGGCGTGAAGACCGGCATCCTGCTCAGCGGCGAGAGCCGAGGGGTGATCCGCGATTCCGGCAATCCGGTCGATTTCTCCCGGGCGACCTACGGCTACGCGGTGGCCGTGACGCCGCTGCAGATGGCCTCCGCCTACTGCGTGGTCGCCGGCGACGGCAAGCTGCGCAAGCCGCAGATCGTCAAATCCGTGATCGCCAGCGACGGCACCGTGGTCGAACGCTTCGAGCCCGAGGTGGTGCGCAGCGTCCTCCGCCCGGAGGCCGCGAAGGCGATGCGCGGGGCGCTGGAGAAGGTGGTCGACATCAAGGGCACCGCGCTGCTGGCCAAAGTCCCCGGCTACCGCGCCGGCGGGAAAACCGGCACCGCGATCCGCATCAAGGACGGCCGCTACCAGACGGGCCATTACACGGTCTCCTTCGCCGGCATGCTGCCTGCCGAGGACCCCGCCTTCGTCTGCATCGTGGTGATCGACGACCCGCTGACCAACAAGGTGAAGCGCTACGGCGGCACCATCGCGGCGCCGGTCTTCGGCAAGATCGGGGCCCGCCTCGCCGCCCACATGAACCTCACCCCCACCGAGCCGGTGGAAGACAAGGACAAGCTCGCCGGAACCCAGGAACCGTGATTTTACGCGATCTCATCGCCTCCCTCCAACGCCCGCTCGCCGTCGGGCCGCTCGACGTCGAGATCCGCGCCGTCACCGGCGATTCGCGCCTGGTCACCCCCGGCACCGCCTTCGTCGCGGTCCGCGGCGAAAGCCGCGACGGCAGGATGTTCATCCCGGCGGCCCTCGAGAACGGCGCTTCGGCCATCGTTTCCGACACCGCTGCCGAAAGCGGGCATCCGGAATCGGTCCCCTTCATCCAGGTCGCCGACACCCGCCACGCGCTCGCCGCCTTCGCCCGCCTGCTGGCCGGCGAACCGTCGCGCAAGCTCAAGCTCGCCGGCGTCACCGGCACCAACGGCAAGACCACCACCGCCTTCCTGCTCCATCACCTGATGAAGCGCTCGTGGCACCGCGCCGGCGTGATCGGCACCGTGCTGGTCGACGATGGCGAGGAGTCCAAGCCCGCCAGCCACACCACGCCGGGACCGGTCGAGCTCAACGGCCTGCTCGCCCGCATGGCCGACCACGGCTGCCGCGGCGCGGCGATGGAAGTGTCCTCCCACGGCATCGACCAGAAGCGGGTGGACGGCATCGCGTTCGACGCCGCGATCTTCACCAATCTCACCCAGGACCACCTCGACTACCACGGCACGCTCGAAGCCTACGCCGCGACCAAGTTCTCCTGGTTCGAAGCGCTGGCCGCCGACCCGCTCGGCAAGAAGCCGGTGGCGGTGATCAATTTCGACGACGGCCACGGTGAAAAGCTGGTGGCGCTCCTTGGTGACGGCCTGCCGGTGATCCGCTACGGCTTCAACGTCCACTGCGACTTCCGCGCCAACAACTTCCGGCAAAGCGCCCGCGGCATGGAGTTCGAACTCGCCGCGAAAGGAAAGAGTTATCTCGTCCGCGCCCCGCTGATCGGCCGCTTCAACGTTTACAACTCGCTCGCCGCGCTCGCCGCCGCCAGCGCGCTGAAGATTCCCCTGCGCGATGCCGTGGCCGCGCTGGCCGACGCCCCGCAGGTCCCCGGCCGGATGGAACTCTGCGGCTCCCGCGACGGGGTCACGGTGTTCGTGGACTATGCCCACACGCCGGATGCGCTGGAGAACGCCTGCCGCACCCTCAAGGAACTCCAGCCCAAGCGCCTGATCACGGTCTTCGGCTGCGGCGGGGACCGCGACAAGGGCAAGCGCCCGCTGATGGGCAAGGCGGCGTCGGAACTCAGCGACGCCTGCATCCTGACCTCCGACAACCCTCGTAGCGAGGATCCCGAAGCCATCCTCAAGGACATCGAGGCCGGCATGGCGGGCGACCGCTACAAGACGGTGACCGACCGCGCCGAAGCGATCCGCATCGCCATCCACGCCGCCGGCCGCGGCGACATCGTGCTGATCGCCGGGAAGGGCCACGAGACCTACCAGCAGTTCGCCGACCGGACCATCGACTTCGACGACCGCCGCGAAGCCCGCCGGGCCCTCGCCGAGCGTCCCGAGGAACCCCTCCGCAAACGATGACCGCGACCGATGCCAGCACCCTGGCCCGTCATGCCGGAGGCGAACTCGCCGCCGGACGCGGCGACGTGCTTGCGATCGCGGTGTCCACCGACACCCGCACCATCCCCGCGGGCTCGGTCTTCTTCGCGCTGCGCGGCGAGCGCTTCGATGCGAACGACTTTGCCGCCCAGGCCATCTCCGCGGGGGCCTCGATCGTCGTGGTGGAACGCTGGAACGGAGGGGACCCCGGCAATGCTGCGGTGATCCGCGTCCCCGACAGCCTTGCCGCTCTCCAGCGCTTCGCCGCCTGGTACCGCCGCCAGCGGGAAATCCCGGTCGTCGGCATCACCGGTTCCAACGGCAAGACCAGCACCAAGGACTTCACCGCCGCCGTGCTCGGCCGCGCCTACTCCGTCTGCGCCACCCGCGGCAACCTCAACAACCACATCGGCGTCCCGCTCAGCGTGCTTTCCCTCGAGGAGTCCCACGGGGCCGCGGTCATCGAGATGGGCATGAACCACGCCGGCGAGATCGCCCCGCTGTGCGAGATCGCCAAGCCGAACCTCGGCATTATCACCAACATCGGAACCGCCCACATCGAGTTCCTCGGCAGCCGCGAGGCGATCGCCGAGGAGAAGGGCGCCCTGGCCCGCTCCTTGCCGGAGGACGGCGCGCTGTTCGTGCCCGCCGGCTGCGATTTCCACGACTACTTCAAACGTCGTACCAAGGCCCGCGTCATCGCCGTGGGCAACGGCCGCGGCGCGGTCCGGGCCGAGAACCTCCGCCAGGAAGACGGGCGCTCCCGCTTCACGCTGGTGATCGACGGCAAGGCGCCGGCCGAAGTCGACCTGCCCGTCACCGGCCGCCACATGGTGACCAACGCGCTGCTCGCCGCGGGCGCCGGCTGGTTCCTCGGCATGAGCCCGGACGAGATCGCCGCCGGGCTCTCCTCCTCCGTCGTGACCAGCGGCCGCCTGCGCCGCTTCGTTTCGGGCGGCGTCACGGTCTTCGACGACACCTACAACGCCAATCCCGAATCGATGGCCGCGGCGATCGAGACCCTCGCCGAAACCCCCGTGCGCGACGGCAGCGGCCGCCGCTTCGCCGTGCTCGGCCGGATGGGAGAGCTCGGACCCTTCGCCGCCGAAGGCCACCTCAAGGTCGGCCGTCTCGCCGCGGAGCGCGGGCTGCTCGTGGTGGCCGTCGGCGAGGGCTCCGAAGGCATCGCCGAAGGCGCCGGCAACGCCGAACATTTCACCGACGGGTCCGCCGCCGCCGCCTGGCTCTCGAGCCAGGTCAAGCCGGGCGATGCCGTCCTTTTCAAAGCCAGCCGCAGCGCCGCGATCGAGCGGGTGATGCACCAGGCGTTCCCTTCCCAAGACTGATGCTCTATCTGATTTACGAATGGTGGCAGGCGGCCTTCGATGCCGAGAAAGCACGGGGCGTCCAGGAATGGGCGCACACCTTCAGCTTTTTCAACCTGCTGCAGTACATCACCTTCCGCGCCGCGGCCGGCTGCCTGCTGGCGTTCCTGATCAGCATCATCGCCGGCCCGCGCGTCATCCGTCGCCTGATCTCGCTGAAGGTCGGACAACCGATCCGCACGGCCGCCGAGGTTCACAAGCTCGCCGAACTCCACGGCGGGAAGATCGGCACGCCGACGATGGGCGGCGTCCTGATCATCGGCTCGGTGCTCATCGCCACGCTCGTCTGCGCCCGCCCGCTCAATCCCTTCGTCGCCGTCTGCGCCTGCACCATGACCGCGCTCGGCCTGCTCGGCTTCTGCGACGACTACAAGAAGGTGAAGCAGAAGAAATCCGACGGCGTGAGCGCGCGGACCAAGCTCTTCTGGCAGCTCGTGGTCGCGGTGATCGCCGGTTGCTTCATCTACTTCAAGAAGGAGATCTCCGGTTACGGCGCGACGCCGGAAGAACTGCAGAAAGGCTTCGCCGGGTTCCGCCTCGGCAGCGAGCCGATCGGCATCGGCTCGGTCTGCTTTCCGCTCTTCAAGTTCCCCCTCGTCGACCTCGGCTGGCTGTGCATCCCCTTCTTCGCCGCGGTGATCATTGGCTGCTCGAACGCGGTGAACCTGACCGACGGTCTCGACGGCCTCGCCACCGGCTGCACCATCACCGTCGCGCTCGCCTACGGCATCCTCGCCTACCTAGCCGGCCACTTCTACATGGCCACCGATTACCTGGTCATCCCGCACAACCGCTTCGTCAACGAGCTCACCGTCTTCGTGCTGGCGCTGGCCGGCGCGGGTTTCGGCTTCCTCTGGTTCAACTGCCACCCGGCCAAGGTCTTCATGGGCGACACCGGCTCGCTGGCCATCGGCGGCGCGCTCGGCACCGCGGCGATCTGCGTGAAGCAGGAACTGCTGCTCGTCATCATCGGCGGCGTCTTCGTGATGGAGGCGCTCTCGGTGATGCTCCAGGTCGGCAGCTTCAAGCTCCGCCGGAAGCGCATCTTCGCGATGGCGCCCATCCACCACCACTTCGAACTCCGCGGCTGGCATGAAAGCCAGGTGATCATCCGCTTCTGGATCATCTCCATCATGCTCGCCCTCTTCGGCCTCGCCCTTCTCAAGATCGCCTGATGACCCTCGCTGGAAAAACCGTCGTCGTCCTCGGTGCCGGCCGCAGCGGCCGCGCCGCCGCCGCGCTCGCCTTGCGCGAGGGCGCTGCCGTGCACGCCCACGATGCCGCCGATTCGATCTCCGGCATGCCCGAAGGCACCGTGCTCCACCCGTCCGCCGACGAGGCGAGCGGTCGCGCCACCACCTGCGACCTGCTGGTCGTCAGCCCGGGCATCGACACCTACGGCCCGCTGGTCGCCGCCTACTCGGCCGGCGCGGGCGAGACCATCGGCGAAACCGAGTTCGCCTCCCGCTACTACAAAGGTCGTATCATCGGCATCACCGGCACCAACGGCAAGACCACCACCACCGAACTCGTCGACCGCATCCTCCGCGCCGGCGGCCACGATTCCGTGCCCTGCGGCAACTACGGCGTGCCGCTCAGCGAAGTGGTGATGCGCGATCCCGTGCCGACCGCGATCTCGCTGGAGCTCAGCTCCTTCCAGCTCGAGACGATCGCGACGCTGCGCCCGGACGTCTCGGTCTGGCTCAATTTCGCGCCCGACCACATGGACCGCTACCCGACGGTCGAGACCTATTTCCAGGCGAAGCTGCACATCTTCGACTACCAGACCGCCGCCGACACCGCGGTCGTCCGTGCCGGGGAAAAGCTGCCGCCGCTCAAGCCCCGCGTGGTCACCTTCTCGACCGAGGACGCTTCCGCCGACTGGTTCTCCGACGGCCGCATCATCACCCGCCGCGGCGTGACGGTGCTCGATCTCGAAGCCTCCACCCGCATGCGCGGCTTGCACAACGCCGAGAACGCGATGGCCGCCATCGCCGCCTGCGAGGCGCTCGGCATCCCGGTCGAGGTCGCGGGCAAGGCGCTCGACGGCTACGCGCCGCCGCTCCACCGCTGCGAGCTGGTCCGCACCCTCGACGGCGTCGAATACCTCAACGACTCGAAGGCCACCAACCTGCACGCCTTGGAAAGCGCGCTGCGTTCGCAGACCCGCCCGGTGGTGCTCATCGCCGGCGGCAAGGAAAAGGGCCTCGACTACACGCCGGTTGTCCCGCTGCTCGCGAAGAAGGCCGTCGCCGCGGTCACCTACGGCCAGATCGCCGCACCGCTCGCCGCGACTTTCTCGGAGGCGGTTCCAACCGAGCGGGTGACCACCCTCGCCGAAGCCGTCGCCGCCGCCCGCCGCCTCGCGCCCCGCGGCTCCGTCGTCCTGCTTTCCCCCGGCACTTCCTCCTTCGACCAATTCTCCGGCTACGAGCAGCGCGGGGATGTCTTCCGTGAACTCGTTCTCAACCTTCGCTGATTTGCACCCATGAAACTGTCCAGCTTGTCCGTCAAACGCCGCCCGGTGAAGAAGGGCGCCTTCCGCACCTTGTTCGCGAACGTCGCGCGCAAGAAACACCGCGCCGCCACCGCCGCCGCCCCGCCGATGCCGGAGGTGGAAGGCGACGTGCCGAACCTCGGGATCGCCCGCGCGCTGGTGGTCATCCTGATCATCCACGTCGTCGCCATCGCCGGCATCTTCGCCCACAGCCACCTGTTCGAGAAAGACGTCGCGACCGCCGCGGGGCCGGAATTGCTCGAGCCCGCGAAGCAAGCGCCGAAAGCCGCCGCCAACCTCCCGCAGATCGCCGCCGGCGAGGAACCTCACGTCGTCATGACCGGCGACACCTACGAGAAGATCGCCGAGGCGAAAGGCGTCGAGGTGGCGGATCTCAAGGCGGCCAACAACCACGTCGACCTGGACGCCGGCATCATCCTCCGCATTCCCGAGCGGACCTGGGTCGCGACCGAGCCCGAGGAACTGGTCCGCCTGCGCAACGGCAGCGTGGTGCTGGAAAGCCCCGCCGAGATCGCCGAAAGCCTGCCCGCCGACGAACTCCGCAGCGCGCCGATGGTCGAGACCGAAGCTGCCGCCCAGCTCGTCCGCCCGAACGTCACCCGCGAGACCTCCATCGAGCGCCCGGTTGAGCAAGCCGGATCCACCGCGCCCGCTGCCGGCGGCACCAAGTACACCGTGAAGAACGGCGACACCTTCTGGAAGATCGCCAAGGCCCACGGCACCTCGCCGGATGCGGTGATGAAAGCCAACCGCATCACCGACCCGCGGAAGCTCCGCCCCGGAATGAGCCTCGTCATTCCCTGAAATACCCGAACTTCCCCCCTCCCGATGAACCGCAGCGCCTCCATCGTCCTTTGCACCGCCGTCGCCGCCCTGGTGACGCTGGGCCTCATCATGCTGGCCAGCACCAGCGCCTGGGTGAAGAACGTGGAGGACCCGTATTACTTCCTGACCCGCCAGGGCTGGATGGTCGGCGTGGGTTTGATCGGCGCCTGCCTGCTCGCGCGGCTCGATCCCATCTGGATGCGCCGCGGCTGGCCCTGGGCGCTCGCCGGCGCCTGCGTCCTGCTGGCGCTCTGCTTCGTGCCCGGCATCGGCGTCGAAATCTTCGGCTCGAAGCGCTGGATCAAGCTGCCCGGTCTCGGCCAGTTCCAGCCTTCGGAGCTGGCGAAAATGGTCGGAGTGATCGCGCTGGCCGGCTGGTTCGCCCGCTGGCAGACCGAGACCCACACCTTCTGGCGCGGCTTCGTGCTGCCCGGCATGCTGATCGGCCTGCCGCTCGGCTTGATCGCGATCGAGACCGACGTCGGCTCCGCCCTCGCGCTGGCCGTCACCGCCGCCGCGATCTTCTTCTGCGTCGGCACCCGGCTGATCTACATGGTGCCCGTCGCGCTGACCGGCATGGCCGGCGCGGCGTGGTTCATCCACTCCAACGAGAACCGCTGGTCGCGCATCGTCGCCTGGATGAACCTCGAGGATCCCGTCCACCAGCTCGGCAAGGGCATGCAGCAGTGGCGCGCCCTGCTCGCCTTCGGCAACGGCGGCCCGATGGGCGTCGGCCTCGGCAACGGATCGGAGAAATTCGGCACGCTGACCTTCGCCCACATCGACTTCATCTTCCCGGTCGTCGGCGAGGAACTCGGCCTGCCCTTCACGCTCGGCACCGTCCTTTGCTACGTCCTCATCGCCGTCAGCGGCTGCTCGATCGCGGTGCAGGCGTCGAACCTCTTCGACCGCTGCCTCGCGCTCGGCCTGACCTGCGTGATCGTGGTGCCGGCCATGGTCAACATCGCGGTCACCACCGCCGTCCTGCCGAACGACGGCCTGCCGCTGCCCTTCGTCAGCTTCGGCGGCACCAGCCTGGTCTTCTCGCTCGGCGCGGTCGGCCTGCTCTGCGGCATCCACCGCCGTTCCCGCATCACCGACGAGCGCCCGCTGCCGGTGGCCGGGGTGAAGTCGTATGCGGTGAAGTTGTAAGGCGCGGCCCGCCCGGGTTCGGGATGGGTCCGGCACCTTCCGCGGATCCGCCATTTCGGGGTTGTTGCCCGCGTGATCCCTGCTTGCTTGGGACAGCCCTTGGACGGCGCATCGATCATGAAAGGCGAGGTGTCCGCGGCGGCGTTGCCGGGAATCACCTGCCGTCAACTGGAGGTCTTCAGCGTGACCTGCAAGGAGCGCTCGTATGCCAACGCGGCGCTGGAGCTGCACAGCACGCGGGCCAACATCAAACGGGTCTGCCAGGAATTCGAAAAGGCGGCGATGGCGGCCGCGGTCGCGCGGCTGGGGAAGAAGCTGTTTCCCTGAACCTGTTCCATATGGGGTCATCCGGCGGAGGCGCGGATTTCCGCCGCGCGATCATCCTGCGCTCATCTTCGGGTGCCATAAGGCGGGTGTCATCTGCCCCGCATCATGAAAACGACACCGACTTTTCGCCATTGCCTCGTCCCGCTGCTCGCCGCGGGCTTCCTCTCCGTTCCTTGCGCCTCCGCCGGCTGGCGGAAGGACGAATCGCACGGTGGCCACGATCACTCGGGCCTCGGCATGTCGATCGTGAAGGCCTGCGCCACGCTGCTCGGCGGCGATTGCCGCGCGAGCTTGTTGCGGGAGGGGGAGTTGACGGTGGAGGTGTTCGTCGAGGCTTCCTCCAGGTAGCGGGACGACTGCGTCGTTCCGTCGGGAGCGGCTTGAGGGGGGCTATGCTGCCTGCTCCACGGGGGGCACGTCCCCCGCCGGAAGGTCGCAGACCTTCCGCTACGGGTGCGTGATGATCACAGCGAGAAGCTGTCCTCCGCCGGATTGGCACCGATCGAGATCTGCGCCTCGCCGTTGGCGGCGAGGTGGGTCAGGCAGTGATAGACGTCCTCGGGATCGGCATCGACCGACGCGGCGATCTGCTCCGCGGTCTTCGATTCCGAGACAAGGCGGCTGCGGACGGAGCCGAGCAGCTCGAGGAAGTTCGACGCGGCCTTCTTGCCGGCCTCCACGCCGGGCTGGTGGTAGGCGTTGATGTTGACCAGCGAGGCGTAGAAAGAAACGGCCCGCTCGAAGAGTCCGATCAGCGCGCCGAGCTGGAAGGGCGTGACTTCCGGGATCGAGATCGTGATCGACTTGCGGCCGGAATCGTAGAGCGCCTTGCGGGTGCCGCGGAGGAAGCCCTGGAGGTAGTCGGCGGAGCTGTTGCCGGGCTCGACCTCGATCGAGTCGCCGCTGCGGCCCTTGCGGACCTCGATGAAGGTGACGAAGAAATTCGAAACGCCGTCGCGGAGCTGCTGGACGTAGGCGTGCTGGTCGGTGGAACCCTTGTTGCCGTAAACCGCGATGCCCTGGTTGACGACCTTGCCGTCGAGGTCGTGCTCCTTGCCGAGCGACTCCATGACGAGCTGCTGGAGATACTTCGAGAACAGGACCAGCGAGTCCTTGTAAGGCAGGACGACCATGTCCTTCTCGCCCTTGCCGTTGCCGGAGGCATACCAGGCCAGGGCCAGGCGCATCGAGGCGTTGTTCGGGCCGGTCTTGCGGGTTTCCGCATCCATCGCGGCGGCGCCGGCGAGGAAGGCGTCGATGTCGATGCCCTGCAAGGCGGCGGGCACCAGGCCGACGGTGGACATCACCGAAGTGCGGCCGCCGACCCAGTCTTCCATCGGGAAGCGGGCGAGGAAGCCTTCCTTGGTCGCGAACTGGTCGAGCTTCGAGCCTTCGCCGGTCACGGCCACGGCGTGCTTGCCGAAATGCAGGCCGGCGGCGTCGTAGGCGGCCTTGGCCTCGACCATGCCGTTGCGGGTTTCCGCGGTGCCGCCGGACTTGGAGATCACCACCACGAGGGTGGAGGCAAGGCCGGCCGCGCCGATGTCGGACAGCACGCGGTCGATGCCGGCGGGGTCGGTGTTGTCGAAGAAATGGATGGGCATCCGCGCGCCGTGGCCGATCGCCTCGGTGACGAGCTGCGGGCCGAGCGCCGAGCCGCCGATGCCGATCAGCAGGATGCGCTGGAAGTGTCCGCCGCTGAGCGGCTTGATCTGGCCGGTGTGGACTTTCTCGGCGAAGTCCTTGAGCGCGGCGAGGGGCTTGGTGATGGCGTCGCGAAGCTCCGGGGTCGGGGCCAGGGCGGCGTTGCGCAGCCAGTAGTGGCCGACCATGCGGCCTTCGTCGGGGTTGGCGATCGCGCCGGCCTCGAGCGCGGCGATGTCGGCGTGGGCTTTTTCCACCTTCGGCGCCATCTTCGCGAAGAAGGCCTCGTCGAGGTCCATCAGGGAGGTATCGAGCGAGAAGCCGAATTGCGGGTAACGGATCAGGGATGAGGCGTAGGTGGACCAGGACATGGCGGGCGGAGCTTGGGAAAGGCGGGCGGTCAGGGCAAGCGGCGCGATTGTCACCCGGCGGCACCCGGATTCATCGGAGGCATCGGCCCGGCTAATCGAAGATGAGGATGGACTCGATCCGGTGGTCGCCGAGCTTTTCGCGGCCGCCGAGGAAAGCGAGTTCGATCAGGAAGGCCACGCCGACCACGTTCGCGCCGAGGCCGTCGAGCAGCTCCAACGCCGCGCCGGCGGTGCCCCCGGTGGCGAGGAGGTCGTCGACCAGCAGGACGGTTTCGCCGGGGGAAACGGCGTCGTCGTGGAGCTCGACCACCGATTCGCCGTATTCCAGCGAATAGGCTACCTGGCGGGTTTTCCACGGCAGCTTGCCCTTTTTGCGCACCGGGACGAAGCCCGCGCCGAGCCGGTCGGCCACCGCGGCGGCGAAGATGAAGCCGCGGGCGTCAATGCCGACCACCTTGTCGATCTTCCGCCCGCCGGCTGCTTCGCAGAGCAGCGTGATGGCATCGTGGAACAGCGCGCCGTCCGCGAGGATCGGCGTGATGTCCTTGAAGACGATGCCGGGTTTCGGGAAATCGACGACGTCACGGATCGCGGCGCGGAGGGAATCGGCGGAAGGCATGGCCATGGAGGTAGGCCAATGCAGGCGGCGGGCCAAGGATGGAGTGGGGACTTCGGCGGTGCATCGCCCCCGCTCCGAAACTTGGTCACCCGGGAATGGCCCGAACCGGACAGGACGACCTTGCGGCACTGATCGATTCTTCCGTTCCCGGTTCTGCCGGTTTCATATTTCGAATCCCGTTGGTAGAATTACCCATTGACCGGAGGCCCATGGAGTCGCTAATATCCGCGAATCCTGTCGTAAAGTGCCAACTTTCTTCCGGAAACTGCGTTTCAATCATCCCGCCGCAGAGATTCGAAAAACCCTCGTCATGAAAACCCGTCGTTATTTCGCGCGGACCGGCCTTGTCGTGCTGGGTCTTGCACCGGTGATCAGCTGGTTCCTTGCAAGCAGTCCCGAGCCGAGTGCCGTGGATGCGCTGCCCGGAACCCTCCCGTCCGCCGCCCCGGTTGTTGCCGGTCCTCCGCTTGAAATGCGCGCGGACCCGGCTCCACAGGAAGAGCGGTCCGCCGATTTCGGTGCTTGGGCGATGGAGCCGCCGCCGGAGCCGGATTTCGCGAAGATCGAGGCCTTCGAGGGCTGGGTCGAGGCGTGGAAGGCGGCTTCGCCCGAGGAAAGGGCGGCGATGGCGGGCGAAGGAAAGCGTCTCGCGGCGGAGCGCCGGGCGGAGTTCAAGGCGCTGATCGCCTCGGATCCGCGGCAGGCCTTGGAGCGGTCGGTGGCCCGCGTGGTGCGGCAGGATCTGCCGGCGGCCATCGTGGCCGAACTCGAAACCCCGGTCTCCGCGACGGGTGATCTCAACGTTTACAAAGGCCGCCCCGCCCCGGGAATGCCGCTGCCGCCGGAAGGCCTCACGCTGCGCTACTTCGAGGCCCGGGGCACGAGCTACAAGGCCCGCGTCTATGGCGAACTCGAGCCGCTGATGTCCGCCAAGCAGATCCCGATGCGCGGGGTGGCGATCGACCGCGAATTCGCGATCGCGGAGAGCCCGGTGCGGCCGCTGGAAATCGGCGAGCGCATCCCGGCCGGCACCGTGGTCGAGGATGTCTGCCCGGTTTCCGAGGAGACCACCGAAGCGGTCGCGAGCGGTGAGCCGGTGACCGAGGAAACTCCCACGATCGAGGTCGGCGAGCGGGTGATCACCCTTTGCAACGGCAGCCACGTCACGGTCGTCGATGAAAAATACCGGGTACTGGTCCAGGCGGCCGGTTCGGGCAGTTCGTTCTTCATGGACGCGCATCCCGGCACTTCCGCCGAAGCGATCGGCAACCTGCGCTGCCTCTACATCCGCGCGACTTATCCCGACCAGATGGCCGCGCCGAACACCGAGGACCAGGCGCTGGCGGACATGCAGAACAACGCCCGCTTCTATCTGGAAAACTCCTACGGCAAGCTGACCTCCACCTACACCGTCACGCCGCTCATCGTGCTGCCGCAGAGCTTGAAATGGTACCAGGACAAGGACAGCGAGGTCGACGGTCTCGGCGTGATCCACAACCAGGCCCGGGCCGAGGCGCGCAAGCTCGGATACGACTCGAACCAATACAACTGCATCATCCTCCGCGTGAATGGCGGCCTGCGAAGCGGCGCGTCCTGGGGCGGCGGCGACAGCGTCTGGCTCGGCTGGGGCGGAATGGACGTGATCAATCACGAGATCGGCCACTCGCTCGGCGTGGGACATGCGAACTACTGGAGCACCACCGACGGCACGCCCTACGGCAACGGAGCGAACCAGGAATACGGCAATCCCTTCGACGTCATGGGCGGCGGCGGCGGCTTCGCGGCGCATTACAACAGTCGGGTGAAGCGCAATCTCGGCTGGCTGCCTAACAACTACGTCCATTTCCCGAGAACCAACGGCGTCTATCGCATCCATGCCTTCGACCATCCGCGGCTCGAAGAAGGGAAGCGCTATTCCTTCAGCGTCGCGAAGAACAACTCGATCTCCTACGACATCGAGTATCACGCGACCAACGCCACGCTGTCGAACCAGGCGCTCGTCCTTTACGGCAGCCGCCTGATCGATACCACGCCGGGCAGCTCCGGCGGCAAGAACGACGGCGGCATCCAGCTCGGCCGCACCTATTCCGATCCGGAGTCGGACCAGCATTTCACCCTGCTTTCGATCAATCCCACCAGCCCGCCGTCCATCGACCTCGCCTACCAGCGCGGGCCCTTCCCGGGAAACACGGCGCCCACCGCGACCCTCGCCGCGAGCGCGACTTCGGTGGCAGTCGGCGGCAGCGTGACCTTCACCGCCACCGCGAATGATGCCGATGGCGACGCGCTCGCCTACCACTGGCAGTTCAGCGACGGCACCACCGGCCAGAACAGCGCGGTCGTGACCCGCAGCTTCGGCTCCGCCGCCCACGTCACGGCCATGCTCACGGTCTCGGACATGAAAGGCGGCAGCGTCCGCCGCTCGGTGACGGTCACGGCCGGCGCGCCGGCCACCCGGACGATCAGCGGGACGATCACCGACGGCACCGCGCCGCTCGCCGGCGTGCTGGTCAGCGAGGGCTCCAACAACTGCTACACCGGCAGCGACGGCACCTACACGCTGGCGAATGTCGGCACCGGCACCCGCACGCTTTCGGCATCGCTGGCCGGCTACGCCTTCACCCCGCTTTTCACGAATCCGGTCACCGTTTCCTCGAGCGTCACCGCCGCCGATTGGACCGCCGCCGGCTCGACCTTCGTCACCTTGCAGAAAACCGCCGATGCCACCGAAGGCGGGACGAACGGGAACTTCCGCCTGACCCGCAGCGGCGACACCACCGCCGCGCTCGCCGTTTCCGTCGCCGCCATCACCGGCACCGCGACGAAGACCACCGACTACACCCTCGCGCCGGATGTCGTGTCCAACACCTTCACCATCCCGGCCGGCTCGGCCACGCTCGATATCGCCGTCGCCGCGGTGAACGATACCGCGCAGGAGGGTCCGGAAACGATCGCCCTTCAATTGGTCTCCGGGGCCGGCTACTGGTCCGGCTCCGCGAACTCGGTGGTGATGAGCTTGATCGACAACGACACCACGTTGCCGCAAGTCGCCGTGACCGCGCCCGATCCCGAAGCCTTCGAAGCGAGCGATCCCGGCGGCTTCCTGTTCACCCGCACCGGCTCGACCGCCTCGTCGCTGAACATCGCCGTGGCATGGAGCGGCGGTGCGACCAACGGCAGCGATTACCAGACCCTGCCCGCAACCGTCGTCATCCCCGCCGGCCAGGCATCGGTCGCGGTGCCGGTGACCGTGCTCAATGACAGCGCGGCGGAAATTCCCGAGGACATCATCGCCACCATCAGCACCAATGCCGCCTACGTCCGCGACAGCGCGGCGACCACCGCGACGGTGACCTTGAGCGATGACGACACGCCGTATGTCACCGTCACCACGCCGGACGCGAGCGCCTCGGAAGCCGGCTCGGACACCGCCGTTTTCCTCATCCATCGCACGGGTTCCACGACCTCCGCGCTGAAGGTTTACTACGGGCTTTCCGGCAGCGCCTCGCACGGTACCGACTTCCGCCAGCTCAACGGCGAAGTCGTCATCCCCGCGGGTGCCTCCAGCGCGCCGGTGGTCATCACGCCGTATGACGACAGCCAGGGCGAAGGCGTGGAAAACGTCACGCTCGGCCTGGCCACCTACAATAACGCCTACAGCCTGGGAGAAAACTATCAGGCCACCGTCTCCATCATCGACAATGCCGACATTCCCGTCATCGCCGTCCGCGCCGGATCCATCGGCGCCGAGGGCGGCACGAACCCCGCGATCACCTTCCGTTCGATGGGTTCCGCGCCGGGCAATGTGACGGTGAACTACACCGTGAGCGGCACCGCCACCGCGGGCAGCGACTACACCGCCCTTTCCGGCAGCGTCACCGTGCCGGCGACCGGCCCGTCCGATGTCAGCGTCACGATTCCCGTGACCAATGACACCCTGCCCGAAGGCACCGAGTCGGTGGTGGTCACGATCACTCCCGGAGCCAGCTACCAGATCTACAACGACGGCACGGCCACCGCCCTGATCCGCGACAATGACAGCGGTGCCGAGCGGGTGGCCGTCTCCGCCTACCACACCGCCGCGACAGAAGGTGGTTCGGACGGGCAATTCTACTTCTCCCGGCCCGGCACCACCGGCGAGCTGACGGTGAACTACAGCGTTTCCGGTAATGCGACGAATGGTGACGACTACACCGCGCTGACCGGCACCTGCGTGATTCCCGACACCGCTTCCGGCGTGGTGGTCAATGTCACGCCGACCAATGACACCACCGGCGAAGGCACGGAAACGGTCGTCGTCACCGTCACCGCTGGCACCGGCTACAGCGTGGACCTGCCTTCGTCCGCCACGGTGGAAATCAACGACAACGACGCCACCGCCGTCACCGTCGGCTTCGCCGCCAACGACACCGTCACGAACGAGCAGCCCGGCGCGAACGGCCAGTTCCGCGATATCTCAGTGGTGCTCTCCGCCGCCGCGGCTTCGCCGGTGACCGTCGCCTGTGTCGGCGCTTCAGGCGCGACGGCTTCGGGCGATGACATCGACTGGGTCTTTGTCGATCCCGGCAACGGCAACGCGGTCGTCGCCTCGCCGACGCTTGTCTTCGCCCCGGGCGAAACGTCCCGCATTGTCCGCATCCGGGTGAAGAACGACGGCTTCTCCGAGCCCATGGAGACCGCCGTTCTCGAACTTCGCGCACCGAACGGTGCCTCGCTGACCGCGAACAAGAACCGCCACAGCGTATGGATCGCCGATACCGTGACGCCGACTTTCGCCACCGAGGAAAGGTGGAGCGGCGGCACGGTTTACACCAACCAGACCTGGAGCAGCAACACGCCGATCTACACCGGCGTGCTTCCCGGATTCACCACGCAGCAGAACGTCGCCGACAACTACTCGCGCCGCGTGGTCGGGCAGATCGTCGCGCCGGCGACCGGGACCTACCGTTTCTGGGTCGCCTCCGACGATGCCTCGCGGCTTTACTTGAGCACCACCTCGTCGGCCGCGAACAAGGTGCAGATTGGAAGCGTTTCGGGCTGGACCAATTTCCAGGCATGGGATGCCAATGCCTCGCAGGCTTCAGGCAACATCTCGCTGGTGGCTGGACAGTCCTACTACATGGAAGCCCAGCAGCAGGAGGGCGGCGGTGGCGACCACCTTTCCGTCGCCTGGGAAGGTCCCGGCTTCACCCGCCGTCCGATCAGCTTCGAGGCTGAGGACAACTCGCCCCGCACCGTCCGTTTCGCCGTCGCCTCGTCGTCGCTCACGGAGGCCGATGGCGGCGATCCGCTGCTCATGGTCATGCTCGACCGCCCGGCCGGAAGTACGGCGGTCACCGTGGATCTTACCGTCGGCGGCACCGCGACCGCTGGCAGCGACTACACGCTGGCTCCCGGCACGCTGACCTTCGCCCCGGGCGAGCTGGTCAAGCCGCTGCCGCTCGCGCTGGTGGCGGACGGCATCGGTGAAATGCCGGAGGCCATCGTGGTCGGCCTTGCCAATCCCTCGGGTGCCCAGATCGTCTCGCCTTCCAGCCACGTGATCACCGTGCGCGATGCCGATGCGCCTGCAATCGCCACGGCACAATTCACCGCCACCTCCGCGATGAGCGCCGGCACGGTGATCGGCACCGTGAACGCCACGGTCGCCTCCGGTCGCAGCGTCGCGGGCTGGACCATCGTCGCAGGAAACGAGGGGAACGTGTTCGCCATCAACGCCGCGGGACAGGTCAGCGTGCTCATCCCCGCCGCCTTGCCGAATCCGGGGCCGCGCCAGCTGGTCGTGCGCGCCACCGACAGCGCGGGGTCCACCGGCGACGGGACCGTGAACATCGTCTGCAATCCGCCGGCCTTCACCGGCGTGTCCGAGCAGCGCTGGGCCGGAGCCACCGCCTACAACACCCAGAACTGGACCGGCACGACGAACTACAGCGGCACGCTCGCCACCTTCACCACCGCCCAGAACGTCGCCGACAACTACTCGCGCCGTCTGATCGGCTACCTCCAGCCGACGGTCAGCGGCGAATACACGTTCTGGATCGCTTCGGACGATGCCAGCCGCCTCTTCCTCAGCACGAATGCCCAGGAGGCGAACAAGGTGCAGATCGCCTCGGTCAGCGGCTACACCAGCTTCCAGTCCTGGGATGCCAATGCCTCGCAGCGTTCCGCGCCGGTTCAACTGGTGGCCGGTCAGGTTTACTGGCTGGAAGTCCAGCATCAGGAAGGCGGCGGCGGCGACCATGCCTCGGTCGCTTGGCAGACGCCGGTGGCCGGCCGCACCGCCATCCCGGCCAGCGCCTTGTTCCCGAGCGGCTTCGGCACTGCTCCGCAGCCTCCGGTGCTCGCGCTCACCTCGCCGGGCGCGGGCTCGGTCTTCGATGCCGGCGATGACGTCGTGCTCGCTGCCAATGTCGTCGGCGGCTCGCTGCCTGTGACCGCCGTCGAGTTCTACCGCGGCTCCACCTTGATCGGCTCCGACCCGAGCGCGCCCTACGGCGTGACTTGGACCGGTGCCGTGGCAGGGAATCACGTCCTCACCGCCCGGGCCATCTACAGCGGCGGCGGGGTGAGCTCCGCGGGTGTTTCCATCACCGTGGAAAACACCGATCCGGGCGCGGATCCGGACGGCGACGGCTTCACCACCGGGCTCGAACTCGCGCTCGGCACCGATCCGGAATCCAACGCCTCGCAACCCCCGGCGATCTACGCCGGTCTCCGCGCCTGGTGGAAACTCGACGACGGCAGCGGCAGCAATGCCGACGACACCACTGGCCGCGCCCAGGACGGTGCGGTGAGCGGTGCGGCATGGAACAGCGGCATTAGCGGTGGCGCGCTCGATTTCGACGGCACCGACGACGGCGTGCTGGTCGGCAGTTCCGCCGCCTTGCTCGGCACAGGCGACTTCTCGCTGAGCGCCTGGGTCAAGGTCGATCCCGGCTCGCCCACCGGCACCGTGATCCAGCAGCGTGAGCCCGGTGCGACGGGCTATCAGGGGGAATACATGCTCAACGTGAACGCGGACGGCACGGTGAACTTCTTTGTTTACGGAACCAGCGCCTTCCAGTTCGACCTGACCACCACCGCCGCGGTGAACGACGGCCAGTGGCGCCACATCACCGCGCTGCGCCAAGGCACGACCGGCAGGATTTACATCGACGGCGTCGAAGCCGCGTCCGGCAGCGGAGCCGTCCAGTCGCTCCTATCGCGCGCCGTGTCCATCGGCTACGACCACCGCGACCTCAACAAGCGCTTCGACGGCGGAATCGACGATGTCCGCATCTACGAGCGCGCTTTGACTTCCGGTGAAATCGACGGCCTGCACGGCGCCCTCGTGCCGAACCGCGCGCCCGCCTTCACCGCGGATCCCATCGTCAAGGCGGCCGCCACCGAGGACGCCGCCTATGCCGGCAGCCTCGCGGCCGATGCCACGGATCCCGACTTCGGCGACACCCGGACCTTCGCGAAAGTCAGCGGGCCTTCCTGGTTGGCGGTCGCGACGGATGGAACGCTTTCGGGCACGCCCTCGAACTCCGACGTCGGATCGAACAGCTTCACCGTCCGCGTCACCGACGCCGCCGGCCTGAGCGACGACGCCGCGCTTTCGATCACCGTGACGAACGCCAACGACGCCCCGGTCTTCGCCGCCGATCCGATGTCCGGAGGAAATGCGACCGAGGACAGCGCCTACAGCGGCACCCTGGCCGGCACGGCTTCGGACGTGGATGCCGGCGACACGCTGAGCTACTCGAAGGTCAGCGGTCCCGCCTGGCTCAATGTCGCCGCCAACGGCGCGCTCTCCGGCACGCCGGGCAACGGCAACGTCGGGTCGAACAGCTTCGTCGTCCGCGTCACCGACGGCGGCGGGCTGACCGATGAGGCGGCCTTCAACGTCACCGTGATCAACGTCAACGATGCCCCCGCCTTCGCCGCCGATCCGATGAATGGCGGCAACGCGACCGAGGACAGCGCCTACAGCGGCACCCTTGCCGGCACGGCTTCGGACGTGGATGCCGGCGACACGCTCAGCTACTCGAAGGTCAACGGTCCCGCGTGGCTCAACGTCGCTTCCAACGGCGCGCTTTCCGGGACCCCGGGCAACGGCAACGTCGGGCCTAACAGCTTCACCGTCCGGGTCACCGACGGCGGCGGCCTGACCGATGAAGCGGTCTTGAACGTCACCGTGATCAACGTCAACGACGCTCCCGCCTTCGCCGCCGACCCGATCGCCGGCGCGGCCGCCACGGAAGACACCGCTTATGCCGGCAGCCTGACCGCCGGCGACATCGATGCCGGCGACAGCCTGAACTTCACGAAGGTCGGTGGACCGGCCTGGCTCGTCGTCGGTTCGAACGGCTCGCTGTCCGGCCTGCCGTCGAACTCCGATGTCGGTCCTAACAGCTTCACCGTCCGCGTCACCGACGGGGCGGGGGCTTTCGACGAGGCGGTGCTGAACATCGCGGTCGCCAACGTCAACGACGCCCCGGTCTTCACGGTCGATCCCATCGTGCGGGAAAGCGGCAGCGAAGGGGTGGTTTACACCGGCACCGGTCTCGCCGGCACCGCGGCCGATGCCGACGCCGGCGACAGCCTGACCTTCTCCAAGATCAGCGGGCCGTCCTGGCTCACGGTTGCGGCGAACGGCAGCCTCGGCGGCACCCCGGGACTTGGAACGGCCGGCTCGAATGCCTTCGTCGTGCGGGTCACCGACGGCACCGGGGCCTTCGACGAAGCCGCGCTGACCATCGAGGTCAGCGGTCCCTCGTTGCCCTTGCCATGGGTCTCCGGCGACATCGGCACCGGCATCGCGGCGGGTTCGGCCACCCATGCCTCGGGCGTGTTCACGGTTTCCGGAGCGGGAGTTCTGAGCGGGCGGAACGACACCTTCCACTTCGTCCACCAGACGCTCAGTGGCGACGGCGAGATCATCGCCCGGATCAACAGCCTCCAGAACACCGGCACTTCGTCGCGCGTCGGCGTGATGATCCGTGACACGCTGGCGAGCAACTCGCGACACGTCTTCATGGGCCTGACCGGCACCAATGCCTACCGCTGGGTGCGCCGCACGAGCACCAACGGCACCACTTCCACGACCAACAGCAGCACCGGCACCGTGCCCAACACCTGGGTGAGGCTGACCCGCGTCGGGAACGTGATCACCGCCTTCAAGAGTGCCGACGGCACGGCGTGGACCCAGGTCGGCAGCTTGACCGCCAGCTTCCCGGCGAACTGCTACATCGGCCTGGTGGTGGCCAGCGGCACGACCGGCACGCTCAATACCTCGCAGTTCGGCAGCGTCAGCGTGACGCCTTGATGTCCGCCTTCACGTGGCATCCCGGGCCGGCATCGGCACCGGGATGCCCTGAGGCAAACTTGAAGTTCGGCCGGGCTTTCCCGGTCCCACCGGAACGCGGTCGCTCGGTTCGATCTCCCGGCAGGGATTGCCATGACTGAGAAGAGGCCTTCCTTGTTGCTTTGGAAGACCGAGGCGACGAGGCCTACCGACGCGAGCTTTCGTCGCGAATCGACGACAAGAATCCGGACCACTGGATTTCGCTCGACGAAGCAATGAAGCGATTGGCTGCCGATGAGTGAATACCGGCTATTCATTGAGATCCGGGTTTTCGAGCAGTTGCGTGCGTTGAGATCCGTGGAACGGAGCCGGTTGCTCGATGCGCTCGAGAATATCCGTCTGCGCCCCGAGCATTGTTCGGGCTATTCCGAGCCGGACAGCGACGGGAGGAGGGTTTGCATCCACATTGCCTGACGCTTCGCCGTGAAATACTGGGAAGATGCCGCCGATCGCCACGTCAAGATTCTCGATCTCCACCCTGCGGACCGGACGAGGCAGTCGGACCGCCCGGATTGAACGCACCATTCCGGCCTTGCGCGGACCCCGTTTGGACGGCAAGGGAGGGGGGTGGACCGCTGGTTTCTGATCGCCGCGACCGCCCTCGCTGCCGTGGGCGGCGTCGCCGGCATGTGGTCGGTGCACAAGGGCGTCCGCAGCCGCTGGACGGTGCTCTGGATGATCGCCGCCTTCCTCGCGCAGATGGGCTTCCTGTCGGTCCGCGGCGAGGCGCGCGGGGCCTGCCCGCTGGTCGGGTTGGGGGAAATCCTCGCCTTCCTCGCATGGTCGCTCACGTTTTTCTACCTGGCCGTCGGCCCGGCCTACCGGATCTCCCTGCTCGGCGTCTTCACCGCGCCGGTGGTGGTGATTTTCCAAAGCGTCGCGCTCCTGCCCGGGCAACTGGTGGCGGATCCGCCGCGGGTGCCGGGGACGGATCCGTGGCACGAGACCCATGCGGCGATGTCGGTGCTCTCCTACGGCGCGCTGGCGCTGGCCGCGGTGGCCGGTGTGATGTTCCTGGTGCTCGACCGGCAATTGAAGGACCACCACTTGCAATCGGGACTGTTCCGCAACCTGCCGCCGGTGCGGGAGCTGCTGAAGTCGATGGTCCGCCTGCTCTGGCTCGGGGTGGCGCTCCTGAGCATCGGGGTCTTCGCCGGTTTCATGATGCCGCGGCAGGGCGGCACGGCCCACCTGATCGCGGCCTGCGCGGTGTGGTCGAGCTATGTCGGGTTCCTCGCGGTCAAGCAGGTGAGGGGATTGACCGGTCGCCGGACGGCGACGGTCGCGGTGCTGCTGTTCGTGGTCTCCCTTTCGGTCTTCGCCCTGGTCTGATGGAACTCGTCTGCGTCGGTCTCAATCACCGCACCGCGCCCGTCGAGGTCCGCGAGCGCTTCGCCGTGCCGGCCGGAAAGCTGGGCGAATCGGCAAAGCAGTTGCTGGCGATCGAAGGGCTCGCGGAAAGCGTGGTTCTTTCCACCTGCAACCGCACCGAATTCTACCTCGCCGGCGAGCAGGCGGAGCAGGCGGCCGCCGAACTGCGGCGTCGGCTTGCGGCGACCCACGGCGCGGATTCGGACCCGTACTGGTACGAACATCATCGGATGTCCGCGGCCAAGCACCTGTGCCGGGTGGTCAGCGGGCTGGACTCGATGGTGCTCGGCGAGACCGAGATCTTCGGCCAGGCGAAGGAAGCCTACCGCCAGGCGCTCGAGGCCGGCGCGACCTCCGGCGTGCTCAACCGGCTCTTCCAGCGCGCCTTCGGCGTCGGCAAGAAAGTCCGCACCGACACCCGGATCCAGGAAGGCGCCACCTCGGTGGCCGGCGCGGCGGTCGAGCTGGCGGAGAAAATCTTCGGCAAGCTGGCCGGCTGCCGCGTGATCGTGATCGGCGCCGGCGACATGAGCCGCCAGACGGCCCAGGCCCTGGTCTCGCGCGGCGCGACCTCCGTTTTCGTGACCAACCGCTCCTTCGACAAGGCCGAGCAGCTCGCCGCCGAGATGGGCGGCCGCGCGGTGCACTTCGACGAGTGGCAGGCGGTGCTCGCCGGGGTGGACGTGGTGATTTCCTCCACCTCCGCGCCGCACCCCGTGGTGCTGCCCCATCACATCGAGTCGGTCCGGCGGGTTCGTAAATTCCGCCCCCTGTTCCTGATCGACATCGCCGTCCCGCGCGACATTGATCCGGCCTGCGGCGACATCGAGGAGGTCTATCTCTACGACATCGACACGCTCGAGCAGCTCGCCGACGAGGCCCGCACGCGGCGCGAAAGGCAGATCATCGAGTGCGACCGCATCATCGACGAAGAACTCAAAAAGCTGAATCTACCCGGCACGTGAACGTGAGCGAAGAATTCCAGAAGACCGTCATCGGTACCCGCGGCAGCGACCTCGCGCTGGTGCAGGCCGCCGCCGTGGAGCGCAACCTGTCGCTCGCCTTTCCCGACCTGCGGCTGTTCCGCAAGGTGATCCGTACCACCGGCGACCGCCGCACCGACGTGGCGCTGGCGGAAGTCGCCAAGGCGGAAGGCACCGACAAGGGGATCTTCACCAAGGAACTCGAGGAAGCGCTGCGGGCCGGCGAGATCGACATTGCCGTGCATTCGCTCAAGGACGTGCCGACGGTGGTCGACGAGGCCTTCGAGATCGCCGGCGTGCTGCGGCGGGCCCCGGTCCGCGACGTGCTGGTTTCGCTCCAGCCCGGCGGCCTGGACACCATGCCTGCAGGATCGGTGATCGGCACCAGCAGCGTGCGGCGGGCTCACCAGCTCCAATGGCTTCGGCCGGACCTGAAGGTGGCCGACCTCCGCGGCAATGTCCCGACCCGTCTCGGCAAGCTGGCCGGGGGCTCCTGCGATGCCATCCTGCTGGCCGAGGCCGGGCTGGTCCGGCTGGGCTACCGGATGTCGCAGCCGGCCACCGTGCTCGGGGTGCCGCTGCATTTCGCCCCGCTGGAGGAGGACTACTTTTTCCCGGCCGCCGGCCAGGGCGCGATCGGGTTGGAAATCCGCACGGGCGACGAGGCCGCCGCCGCCCTGGTCGCCGCCATCCGCGACGAAGAAGCTTTCACCCGGGTCCGCGCCGAACGCGAGTTCCTGCGCCTGCTGGAAGGTGGATGCAGCACGCCGGTCGGGGTCTTTTCGTCGCTCTCCGGCGGCAATCTCACGATGGATGCCCGCGTGTTTCCGGACGGCGGCGGACAGCCGCGCTGCAGCGTGGCCCGCGGGACCGATCCGCTCCAGGTCGCCCGACAACTTTTCGACACCCTCGCATGAGCACTTCCGGAATCTGCTACCTCGTCGGCGCCGGTCCCGGCGACCTCGGCCTCGTCACCCTGCGCGCCAGGGAGTGCGTGGAGATGGCGGACGTGCTCGTCTACGATGCCCTTAGTAGCCCGGAAATCCTCCGCTGGGCGAAGAAGGGCTGCGAGATGGTCAACGTCGGCAAGCGGGCGAAGGACCACAAGCTTTCCCAGGACGGCATCAACGCGCTGATCGTCGAGCGGACGCAGGCGGGCAAGAAGGTGGTGCGGCTGAAGGGCGGCGACCCGATGATCTTCGGCCGCGGCGGCGAGGAAGCGGCGGAACTCGCGGCGGCCGGCGTGGCCTTCGAGATCGTGCCCGGCATCAGTTCGACCATCGGCGGCCCGGCCTACGCCGGCATCCCGGTGACCCACCGCGACCATTGCTCGCAGCTCACGATTTTCACCGGCCACGAGGACCCGACCAAGGGCGAGAGCTCGATCGACTACGCGCATCTGGCCAAGACGCCGGGGACCAAGGTCTTCGTGATGGGCGTCGCCCGCTTGCGCGAGATCACCGGTGCCCTGATCGAAGGCGGGGCCGACCCCGCGACTCCGTTCGCGCTGGTCCGCTGGGCCACCACCGGCTCGCAGAAAACCATCACCGGCACGCTGGCGGACATCGCCGGCATCGCGGAGGCGGCGAACTTCGGCTCGCCGGCGGTCGCGGTGATCGGCGACGTGGTAAAGGAGCGGGAGAAGATCAACTGGTTCGAGAAGCGCCCGCTCTTCGGCAAGCGCATCGTGGTCACCCGCACCCGCGAGCAGGCCGGCGAGCTGAGCCGCGGCCTGGCCGGGCTCGGGGCCGACGTGGTGGAGCTGCCGACCATCCGGATCGGGCCGCCCGACGACAAACGCGAGTTCGCCGAGATGGTGACCCACGCGCACGAATACGACTGGCTCGTCTTCACCAGCCCTAACGGCGTCGAGCGCTTCTTCGACGCGTTCTTCGCCACCTACGAGGATGCCCGTAGTTTGGGCAACCCGCGGATCGCGGTGATCGGCGAGGGCACGGCGAAGAAGGTCCGCGAGTACCGCTTCGGCGTCGACCTGATCCCCGAGAAGTTCGTGGCGGAAGGCCTGGTGGAAGCGTTTGCCAAGGGCGACTCGATCGAGAACCTGACGATGCTCTGGGTGCGCGGTGCCGAGGCCCGCGACGTGATCCACGAAGGCCTCACCGCGCTCGGCGCGATCGTCGACGAGTGCGTGGCTTACAAGACCGAGCCTGAGACGGAAGATCCGACCGGTGCCGCCGCCCGCATCCGGGAAGAGGGTGCGGACCTGATCACTTTCACCTCCGCCTCGACCGTCGAGAACTTCTTCAAGCTCGGCCTGCCCTGGCCGGAAGGCTGCGCCGCCGGAAGCATCGGCCCGGTGACCAGCGAGGCGCTGAAGAAGCACGGGGTGACCCCGGCCTTCGAGGCGAAGCCGAGCGACATCCCCGGCCTGATCGCCGCGGTGCGGAAGTGGGCGGGGGCTTGAAGCGGATGCCCTTCCGGAGGCGTCGCGGCTATCCGCCCGCCGCGATGGTGACGATCTCCACGTTGGCGCCGTCGCGCACCGCCGTCGTGGCGTAGTCGGCGGGGAAAACCGGCTCGCGGTCGAGTTCGACGACCACCGGCTTGCCGCCGAGGCCGAGGGCGTCGAGCAGGGTGGCGACACTGTGGGTCTCCGCTTCGAAGCTGCGGGTGCTGCCGTTGAGGGTGAGGGTCATGGCGTTGCGGGGTTGTTGCCCGGATCGGTCTGCGCCAGGTCGGGGGAGATTTTCGCGATTGAGGAAAACGTGAGGATCCCGAGGAACACGGGATAACCCCACCCCATGTAACTCCCGGTGAGGATCGTCCAAGTCCAGTTCCGGTCGAAATACGCGCTGATGGAAAGCGCGAACACCACCAGCATCATGCCCGAAAAGGCGAGCAGCCAGTGACGGCTCCGCGGGGTGCGGGCGATCCACGCAAGCCAGGCGGCGAGGCCGAAAGCGACGATGTTCGTTGCTGCAAACAGCCGGATGTCGGCGATCAGGTCGCGGTAGCTCTTTTCCACGTGTTCCTTGAGATCGGAGACTCCTTTCGTGAGCAAGTCGACGGCCTTGCGGGCGAGAGGGCTTTCGATCTCCGGGAAGTCGAACGCCTTTGCCCGCCCCGCCCCACCTTCGGCGAGTTCGATCAACCAGGCATCGGGTGCGGTCCGGTAGTCGGCGAGTTCCGACTCCAGTCGTTCGCGGGCTTTACCCGGGATCAGTTTTCCCAGCATCGGCCGGTCGAGGGTTTCCTGCACCTTCGCGGCAAGCGGGTCAGAGAGGCCGCGGGATCTGTCGACCGCGATCTGCCGCGCTTTCGAGGTGATGATCCCCTTCGCGAGGAAAGTGGAGACCAGCAGAGTGACCGACACGACGGCACCGGCGAGGTGGAGGGCGATGAGGATTTTCCGCAGCATGGTCAGTGGGCCAGGATCGCTTCGTCCCAGTCTTTCCACACCGGATCGAGCTGCTTGGATTTCAACATCGCCGCGACTTCGGCGGCGCTGCGGGTGTCGTCGATCTTGAACTGCTCGGTCGCCTTCTCGCAGCCGGTGCTTTTCTCCAGTTCGACCCGGCGGCCCTTGACGGTGAGGTGAAGGTCGTCGCTGCCGGCCCCGGTGTAGCCGCCGGGCTCGGTGCGGGCACCGGCGGACATGTGGGTGATGCAAAGTGGCGCCATGGCGTCGCGCAAGGCGGCGGGTTCGCGGGTCGAGAGCACGATCCCGACCTGCGGGAAGCAGGCGCGGAAGGCGCAGGCGAGCTGGACCAGGGCGCGGTCGGACAGGAAAAGGTCGGGGTCCGGCTCGTACTGGTAGTTGCCGGCATAGGGCCGCATCCGCGGGAAGGCGACGGTGAACTGGGCCTTCCAGCAGTGCTTGTAGAGATATTCGAGGTGGGCGGCCAGCGCGAGCGCCTCGTGTTTCCAATCGGCCAGGCCGAACAGCGCGCCGATCCCGATGCGGCGGAAGCCGCCGGCGTAGGCGCGCTCCGGGCAGTCCAGCCGCCAGTCGAAGTTCTTCTTCGGACCCGCGGTGTGCAGGCGGCCGTAAGTTTCGCGATGGTAGGTTTCCTGATACACCACCAGGCCCTCCGCGCCGTGGCGGACGATCTCGGCATACTGGCCGTCCTCCATCGGCCCGACCTCGATGCCGATGGTCGGGAACATCCCTTTCAGCGCGTCGATGCACTCCTGCAGGTAGCCTTCGGAGACGAACTTCGGGTGCTCCCCGGCGACGAGCAGGACGTTGCGGAAGCCGAGGTCGTGGAGATGGCGGCCTTCGCGGACCACCTGGTCGACGGTCAGCGTCACCCGCAGGATCCCGTTGTCGCGGGAAAAGCCGCAGTAGGAGCAGTTGTTGACGCACTCGTTGGAGACGTAGAGCGGCGCGAACAGGCGCATGGTGCGGCCGAAATGGCGGCGGGTCAGCCGCTGGCTCTCGCGGGCCAAGGCCTCCAGGTCCCGGTCGGAGGCAGGCGCGATCAGGCGCTCGAAGCGGCGCAGCAGCGGGGATTTCCGTTCAAGGGCGTCGGCGAAATGGGCGGAGAAGCTCACGGGCGGCGGGAGCATGGGGCCCGGGCGGCGGCTCGTCAAAGCGGGATCCGCCCGGGCTTGCCAAGACAGGATCCGGCGTCTTTCCTCTGGGGCAACCCCGGACCCATGAGCGAGCGCCTCGTCTGCAAACCCACCCAATGGTTCCTGCTCCGCGCGGCGGCGATGCTGCTGATGTTCGGCGTGTTCACCGTGCTGTTCTTCGTCGACGGCAAGTGGGGCTACCGGGAGAAGAACCTCGCCTACTACCTCTCGAAGTCCTTCGAGCAGGCGACCCAGGAGTTCAAGGCGAAGAAGGACACCATTTCTCCCGAAGCCTGGCGCGAGTTCGCGGCGGCGCAGAAGATCGATTTCCTCCACCGCGATTCGGAAGACGAGGAGCCCGAGCAGGTCCCGGTGCCGGTGGGCACCGCGGTTCCGATGCCCTGGCCGCCGGTGCTGCACGATTACGAGGCCCTGAAAGCCTCGCTTGACCAGGATTCGCAGAAGCTTTTCAACGACTACCGGCTGGAGGCGGGGATCAAGAAGGACGCGCCGGAGCAGCCCTTTCCCGCCCGGAAAATCCACGAGCAGTGGGTGGTCTTCTGGATCTGCCTGGTGCTGAGTCTCGGGACCGTGGTGGTCCTGCTGCGGACGATGGGCCGCAGCCTGGCGATCGACGGCCAGGCCTTCTACCCGGCCGGCGGCGGCAAGGTGCCCTTTGCCGACCTGGTCCGGCTGGACCTGCGGAAATGGGACACCAAGGGGCTGGCCTTCGCCTGGGCGAAAACCGCGGACGGCGGCGAGCGGAAGCTCCGGATCGACGGCCTGACCTACGGCGGATTCAAGAAGGAGGAAAGCGAGCCCGCGGAGCAACTGATGAAGCGCCTCCGGGAGAATTTCACCGGCGAGGTGATCGAGTACGTGACCGAGACCGCCGAACCCGGGGCCGGTGCGCCGGCGGGCTCCTGAAACCCTCGCGAAACAGGTCGCTTTTCGGGGTTGCCAAGCCCCGGTGCGGGCGGTAATCCCTCCCTCCAGCTTCAACCACCTAGCACACCAATGTCTGACAAGAGCATCGAAGACCGCGTTAAGGACATCATCGTCGACCAGCTCGGCGTCAACGCCGACCAGGTGACCCTGGAGGCCAAGTTCATCGAAGACCTCGGTGCCGACTCCCTTGACACCGTCGAGCTCGTCATGGCGTTCGAAGAGGAGTTCGAAATCGAAGTCCCCGACGAGGAAGCCGAAAAGCTCCAGTCCGTCGGCGACGTCGTCACCTACATCACGAGCCAGAGCTGATTTTTCCGCCGCTCCCGGGAGCATTTGAGAAAAAGGCGGACTCCGGGTGGGTCTGCCTTTTTTTTCGCACTTTTGCCGGGGTGGCCGAGGCTGTCCGCCGATCATGCACTCGCCCGACAACATCCAGTACGCGATGGAGACCACCCGGGTTCTCCTGGAGCCGGACCGCCGGATCGACACCTTCGGCGACACCCGCTTCGAGTTCCTGCTCCTCAGCGAGCTGATGGACCGGACCGGCGAAGTGCGGGTCCGCAGCGGCGAGGTGGAAGCCATGCGGCCGCGGATCCTGCGCCCGGAGTCGATGCAGGAAATCGAGCTCGAAGGCTTCGGCGACAAGGCCCGCGAGCGGATGGACGCGCTGATCGAAAAACTGAAGGCGGAGGGCAAGGACCTCGCCTTCCTCCGCTACGGCTTCCGTTTCCGCAGCGGGAAGGTCCACGAGGAAATCATCCACGACACGATGGAGGCCGTCCGCGAGCGGGTGCTCGAGGACGCCCGGCGCGCCGGGAATCCCGCACGGGCGGTGATCGAGGGCGTCGACGACGCCTGGGAAGTCTCCGTCTTCAAGTTCGCCTTCGAAATGATCCGCCAATCGTGGCCGATCAACCGCTTCGACTTCCACCGGCGCGGCCTGCTCTGATACAACCCCGCCGCGGATGCGACTTTGGACTTTGATCAAGCTGGTGGCGGGTGCGGTGGTCCTCGGGGTCACCGTCTTCACCGTGATGCTGGTCTGGCACGTCCAGCAGGAACCGCTCGGCGGGATCTTCTCGGAGCTGGTGCCGGTGCAGTTCGATCCCCAGCCGGTCGTCAACCTGCCGCAGGCCGATGCCACGCTGCCGGAAATCGATCCCGGCGCGAAGGTCTTTGAAAAGGCGCGCGAGCTGATCGCCATTGGCGACCTCGCCGGCGCCCGCGAGAAGCTGCGGACGGTCGTCAGCGTCTATCCCCGCTCCAAGGCCGCGCCGGAAGCCCGCCGGATCGTCGGCGAGATGAACCTCGACGACCTGCTTTCCGCCTCCCGGATGGAAGGCAAGGCGGTCCACGTCGTGCGCTCCGGCGAGTCGTTCCTCGGCATCGCGGCCCAGCACAACACGACGCTCGACTGCATCATGCACCTCAACGGCCTGCTCGACCTCAAGGGCCTGCACCCCGGCGAGGAGCTGATCGTGATGCCGCTGGAACTGCGGGTGCAGGTCGACCCCGCGCGCAAGGTGCTTTCCCTCTGGGACGGCGGGCGCTTCGTGAAGGAATACCCGCTGCGGGCGATGGACCTGGCCGGCCTGAAAGGCGCGCTGCGGACGAAGATCGCCTCGAAATCCGGCCTCGTCGGCAACCGCCGCGTGACCCCGGGGATGAAGGACTACCGGAACTCCGCCAAGATGTTCGCGCTGGAGAAATCCCCGCTCCAGATCCGCGCCCTGCCGCCGGAAGCGGAGGCGGCGGACGGCGCGGACCTTTCGCCCGGCGCCGGCTTCCACCTGGCCGTCGAGGACATCGAGGAACTCGCCCTTCTCCTCCGCCCGGGGAATGAAGTGGAAATCCGCGCGCCGGGACCCTAGCCTGACGCACGCCTCCGGGACACCCACCTTTCCACGACACGACCCATGCAACTGCTGGAATTCGAAAAGCCGATCGCCGAACTCGAACGCGAGCTCGAGAAACTCCGCGCCAAGTCCGCTTCACAGGGGATCGACATGTCGGGCGATATCGCCAGCATGGAGGCCAAGCTGGCCGAAACCCGCCAGCTGACCTACGAAAACCTGACCCCTTGGCAGCGCGTGCAGATCGCCCGTCATACCCAGCGGCCTTTCATGCTCGATTACATCGCCCACGCGTTCTCCGATTTCTGCGAGCTGCACGGCGACCGCCGGATCGGCGACGACCACTCGATGCCCGGCGGCTTCGCCCGCATCGGCGGCCGGCGGGTGGTCGTGATCGGCCACCAGAAGGGCCGCGACACCAAGGAAAACCTCAAGCGCAACTTCGGCAGCGCCCATCCGGAAGGCTACCGCAAGGCGATGCGCCTGATGAAGCTCGCCGAGAAGTTCGGCCTGCCGGTCATCGCGCTGATCGACACCCCCGGCGCCTACCCCGGCATCGGCGCGGAAGAGCGGAACATCGCGGAAGCCATCGCCCACAACCTGCGCGAGATGATGCTGCTGAAAGTCCCGGTCATCGCGATCGTGCTCGGCGAAGGCGGCTCCGGCGGGGCCCTCGGGATCGGCGTCGCCGACCGGGTGCTGATGATGGAAAACGCCTACTACTCCGTGATCAGCCCGGAAGGCTGCGCGGCCATCCTCTGGAAGCACCGCAAACACGCGCCGGAAGCCGCGGAAGCGATGAAGCTGGCCGCCCCCGATCTCCTGAAGCTCGGCCTGGTCGACGGCGTGATCGCCGAGCCCACCGGCGGCGCGCACCACGACCACCCCGGCACGGCCGCGGCCTTGAAGGAGGCCATCCTTTCGAACCTCGACGAGCTCGGAAAGCTGACGGTCGACCAGCTCCGGGATGCGCGGTATGCGAAGTTCCGGGCGTTCGGGGAGTGGGAGGGGAAGTGAGGGTGGCGGCGGAAAAGTGAACCTCCGAGCGCTGGCAAACCCACTAGCGGGGGGCAGTGCTGAACGCGGGGTTGAGGTTGTAGTTGCGCGACGGCATCGACCTGAAGAAGGAGCTAGTGGGGGGTGCTATCCGCGTCTTGTTCGCTGGTGCCTTTGTCTGGCGCGAGAAGCTGCCAGCGGTGTGTTGTGACTGGCGTGCCAAACCAGCCGTTGTCATCCGTGCGACCATCTAAAGTTGCTACCGCTCCGATATCAGGATCGGCTTGAATCCACTGACCGTCGCCCGCGTATGCGAGAATATGAACTCCATTCGTGGTGACGGCCAAGTCTCCCGGCGCCAACGATGTGTAGTCCATCTTCTGAATCGTTCCACTCGTTCCGATCGGGCTGGTGTAACTCCGATATCCCTCACCAAGCGCCTTTGCGCTGGCATCAAACCACCACTGGTCGATGTATGCGCGAAATGCTCGTCCGTTGAAGTGCTTGATTCCGTATGCCAGCAGTGCATCCCGAAAAGCGCGTCGAGGTAACCCTGAGCAATCGATTCCACGGGAACTCTCGCCTCCCCAAAAATACTTCGTCCCCTCGAACTCGTTCATCCGCCGAACGTAATCCTGCCTCAGCTCTTCGGCATCGATATCACCACTCGGAAGAATGAACGGGGTCAGCCCTATGAATGGGAGTATCAAGGCAGCGATCCTCAAAGGCTTGCGCTTCCACCCGAGAATCGTGAGTCCAATCCACGCTCCGATCATGCAACCCAGGAACGCAAGCTTAAGGATCTTGCTATTAACCGGATTGAGCGGGATCACGAAGATTCCAGCGGTGGCACCGAGCGTGAGAATTACTATGAGGCGATTCCACATGGTTTCTTTAGCGAGCGTTTTAGAGCACCGGACCGGCGGCCATGAAAGCTGGAATTCAAAGAAGAAAGTTGTGGAAGGCGTGGATTTTGGAGCTTGATGAAGTCCGGACGACGGCAGGAGGCGCGGTGGTTGAGAAGCGCAAAGGGGAACGGGCGGAGGGGAGGCTCCTCGAGGTTTGCCTTCAGGCGGCGAGTGCTGCCGGGTGCCGGCGGACCCGCGAGACGCGGAAGGTCGCAGACCTTCCGCTACGCTTCAGATCCCCGCGGCCCAGAGGGCGGCGTGGATCTTGAAGTCGACGAGGTAGCCGTCCGCTTCCTTCGCTTTGAGCCAGGCGCGGAGGTCAGTCCGCGGGACGAGGTGCACGTGGATCTCCTCGTGCTCGGTGCCGCCGCCGTCGTGCTGCTTCACGAGACCGGTGGCGTGGAAGAGGTGGGTGATTTCCTGGGTCATCCCGGCGGACGTGGGGGAGGCGAGCAGCAGTTCGATCTTCCCGGCGCGGTAGCCGGTTTCCTCCAACAGCTCGCGGGCGGCGGTGGCGGACAGGGCTTCGCCGCGGAATTCCTCCTCGTCGCCGACCAGCCCGGCGGGGATTTCGATGACCTTTTGCTGCACGGGGACGCGGAATTGCTCGATCAGCACGACCTCGTCGTCCGGGGTGAGCGCGAGGATCCCGACGCAGGCGTCGGCGTTCGGGCGCCGGACGAAGTCCCAGTGGCCGATGCGGTAAAGGCCCAGCCAGCGGGTTTCGAAGAGGGTCTCGGGTTCCGTCATTGGGTGAAGAAAGGTTGGCGCGGGGGCGTATTGAGGGCACTTTTCACCCGCCACGATGTCGCGCCACGATTTCCAGATTCCGGTCACCTTCAAGCACCGCGTTTGCTTTACCCGCGATGCCTTCGGCGCCGGCAACCCGCTGCTCGGCGAGATCCTCGCCGAAGGCGGCGGCCGGCGGGTGCTGGTGGCGGTCGAGGAAAGCGTGGCGAAGGCCTGGCCGGAGCTGACCCGGCAGATCGAGACCTACTTCGCGGATCTCGGCTTCGACTGGCGCGGCCTCCAGGTGCTGCCCGGCGGCGAGGCGGTGAAGCGCGACGACGCGCTGGTGCGGCGGATCTGGGAAAGCATCGACCGCCAGCACATCGACCGCCATTCCTACCTGCTGGTCATCGGCGGCGGGGCCTTTCTCGATGCCGTGGGCTACGCCGCGGCGACCGCGCACCGCGGGGTGCGGCTGGTGCGTTTCCCGACCACGACCTTGTCGCAGGACGACAGCGGCGTGGGCGTGAAGTGCGCGATTAACGGCTTCGGCAAGAAGAACTGGATCGGCGCCTTCGCGGTGCCATTCGCGGTGATCAACGATTTCGCCTTCCTCCACAGCCAGGACGAGGAGACCCGCCGGGCGGGTTTGATCGAGGCGGTGAAGGTTTCGCTGGTGAAGGACGGCGCGTTCTTCGAGTGGATCGAGAAGCGGGTGGACGAGCTCGCGGCGCTGGTGCCGGACGCCTTGGAAGAATGCGTCGAGCAATCCGCGCTGCTCCATGCCCGGCACATCGCGCAGGGCGGCGATCCTTTCGAGACCGGCAGCAGCCGTCCGCTCGATTTCGGCCACTGGGCCGCCCACAAGCTCGAGCAGCTCAGCGGCTTCGCCTTGAGCCATGCCCACGCGGTGGCGATCGGTGCGGCGCTGGACACGCTTTACTCCGCACGCTGCGGGCTGCTGCGCGAAAGCGTGGCCGAGCGGGTGATCGACGTGATTTCCGGCCTCAAGCTGCCGCTGTGGCATCCGGCGCTCGACCTCCGCGATGCCTCCGGGCGGCGGCGGGTCCATGAGGGCTTGGAGGAATTCCGCGAGCACCTAGGCGGCGAGCTGACGGTTTTGCTGCTGCGCGAGGCGGGCATCGGCCAGGATGTCCACGCGCTGGACGAGGGGTTGGTGGATTCCTGCCTCGATTCGCTGCGGGAGCGGCAGGCCTTGTTGGATGCCGCGAAGCCGCTGCCGAAAGCGTAGGCTCAGTCTCCGTCCGGCTTGGTCAGGTCCTTTACGGGGCTTGCCGGATAGATGAAGTCCTCCGGCGGGTCGGGCTTGGCCGGGTCGAAGGGCTTCACTTCGGGCCGGAGCTTCTTCGCGAGGTCCGGGACCTTGGTGCGGATGCCTTCCACCACGCACTTCGCCAGTTCGTAGCTGCCGTAGTTGTTGTGATGGGTGCCGTCCTGAAAGGCGAGCATCAGGCGGTCGCCGAGCGCCTGGTAGAAGACGCGGCTCATCGCGTGGAGGTCGATCAAAGGCACATCGAGTTCCGCCGCGACCGAGCGGACGGCATCGGGGTAGCCGCCGAGCGTCTCCTTCTTCACGCCGCCCGAGCGTTCCACCGAAGTGAGCAGCACCGGGTTCCCGCCGAGCTTGCGGACTTCCTTCACGATGGCGACGAGGTTGGAGCGGTAGATGGCGAGGGCGTCCGGCGACTGGTCCTTCATGTCGTTGTGGCCGAACTGGAGCAGGACGTGATCGCCCTTCTTCAGCGAACGATAGACCTTCTCGAAGCGCTTCGCCGAAAGCGAGCTGCGGGTCGATTCGCCGGACTCCGCGTGGTTCGCGATCGCGATTTCCGGACCGAAAAAGCAGGGCAGCATCTGGCCCCAGGAGTTCCACGGTTCGTAGGGCTGGTCGGTGACGGTCGAGTCGCCGAGCAGATGGACGACCGGCACGTCCACGGCTTGGATCTCGAGGCGGTCGAGGTCCGGTGCCGGTCCGTTGAACTCGAGGGTCAGCTTGTCGTCCCAATGGAGGTAGGGTTTTTCGCGGTCCTTCAGCCGCACCGCGCCGCCGGGGAATTCGGGGCGGCGGACGTGGACGGTGAAGCTTTCCGTTCCGGTCGCCCGTGACAGCATCAGCCGCCGGGACTCGGCTTTCACCGCGAGGTCCGCGCCCTTCGCGGGGGTGACGGTGACGCGGTAGCAGCCCTCCGGCACGGCGAGGGAGAAATAGTATCCGCCGCGGCCGGTGACGTGGCCGGCAGCATCGGCCGGCGATCCGGCGAGGTCGAAGCCGTGGCCTTTGGCCGCATCGTAGCGGTCGCCGGCCTTCACGGCGGTGAATCCGCGGGCGGGCGGGCCGCTGCCGAAGTCGAATTTCCACGGGCCGCTGCCGGCCTGGAGCGTGGCGGTGGCGGCGAGGAGGGACAACAGCAGAGGCGCTCTCACGGCGGCATCATGAAGGGCCGGCGGCCGGCTTGCCAGACTACCCGTTCGGGGCAATGGGAAGCCCGCGCGTTTCTGCTAGGCTGCGCTCCGTGATCCCGCGCCTATTCCGTTTCCTGCTTCCGCTGATCGCCATCGGGCTGGCCCCGGCCGCCGACGAGCGGCCGGTGGTGGCGGATGCGGCGGAGAAGAAGGAAGCTCCCGTGGCGGGGGTGAGGACCTTGTGGCTTGCGGGGGACTCGACCGTCCGCAACGGCCAGGGCGAGATGCGCGGCTGGGGCGAGGAATTGGCGGGCTTTCTGGACGGGTCGAAGATCCGGGTCGTCAACCGGGCGATCGGCGGTCGGTCGGCGCGGACTTTTTTCACCGAGGGCCGCTGGGACGCGATGCTGAAGGAGATCAAGGCCGGCGATCTGGTGCTGGTCCAGTTCGGCCACAACGATGTCGGCCCGCTGGACGAGCGCGGGAAGTTCCGCGGTTCGGTCAAGGGAACCGGCGACGAGACCGAAGCCGTGAAGAAGCCCGACGGCAGCGTGGAGACGGTGCGCAGCTACGGCTGGTATTTGAAATACTACGCCCGTAGTGCCAAGGCGAAGGGCGCGGCGGTGGTGTTGTGTTCGCCGGTGCCGCACAAGAAGTTCGACGGGGACTGGAAGGAGTGGCGGCCCTGGGTGCAGGCCTGTGCCGAAGCGGAGGGCGTGGCTTTCCTCGATCTCTGCGGGATCATCGCCGGGCGCTACGCGGCCCTGCCGCCCGGCGAGGTGGAAGCGTTTTTCGCGGACAAGGGGACGCACACCAACGCGGCCGGAGCGCGCTTCAACGCGAAGGCGGTGATCGACGGGATGAAGGCGCTGCCGGGGGATCCGCTGGGAGGCTGTTTGAAGGAGGAGCCCTGAGCCGGGACGAACCTTCCGGGAGCGCCGGTCTGCACCCGGCCCGGAGGGTCCCTTGGTGCCGCCGCGAAGATGCCGGTCTGAGGACCGGCGCTCCCGGGGTGCGTGCTTGAGCGAGAAGGATGCTTCCCCTTGAAGGGAATTGAAACGAGGCGGGAGTCCCGGCGAGTATCCCTGCCATGAGATGGATGATGGCCTTGGCGATGATGGTGCTTCCTGTGGCGGCTCAGGAAAGCGGGGCGAAGATTGTCGAGGCCGCCCGCAAGCAGGTCGGCGTCACGCTTTCCTACGATCCCGCCTATGTCGCCCTGAAGTATCCCGGCGGCGACCTGCCGCGGGAGAAGGGCGTCTGCACCGATGTGGTGATCCGGGCGCTGCGCGACGGGCTCGGCCAGGATCTGCAGAAGCTGGTGCACGAGGACATGAAGGCGGACTTTGCCGCCTATCCGAAGAACTGGGGGCTGTCGCGGCCGGACAAGAACATCGACCACCGCCGCGTGCCGAACTTGAAGACCTATTTCAAGCGCAAGGGGATGATCCTGCCGGTCAAGAAGGTGGCCACACGCTTCCGGCCGGGCGACCTGGTGACCTGCACCGTGCCGCCGCATTTGCCGCACATCATGATCGTGAGCGACAAGAAGTCCGCCGAAGGCGTGCCGCTGGTGATCCACAACATCGGCCGCGGGGCGCGGGAGGAGGACGTGCTCTTCACCTACCCGCTGACGGGGCATTACCGGTGGAAGTAGGGCGGAGGTAGCGGGACGACTGCGTCGTTCCGATGGGGGCGGCTGGAAGGGAGATTCAATGCGGGGATGATCCTGCGGCACGGACCCCGCCGGAAGGTCGCAGACCTTCCGCTACCTATTTGGCGGATGCCTGCGGGGCGGATTGCCCGGGTGTCAGAACTTTGCGAGAACAACGGCGGATGTTCATCGTCACCCACACCCTGCTGCCTGTTTGCCTCGGGCTGGCTGCGGAGAATGTCTCGCTCGCCACCGGGCGCGGCCATGTCTTTCCGCGGTGGGGGCTGGCGGCGATCGGATTTTTCGGGGCTTTGCCGGACCTGTGCTCGCCGCACCTGTCGCTGGCGGCGAGGTATTCCAGTTGGTCGCACACCTTGTGGTTTCTCGGCGTGCTGCTGCCGCTGTGCGCGATGACGGCGGTGTTCTTCGAAAGGGACGGGCGGTGGAAACTGGCCATCGCCTGCTGGCTGGCGGCGGCACTGCACCTCGCGGCGGACGCGGTGGCCGGCGGGATCCCCTGGCTAAGGCCGTGGCGGACGGACATCCTCGGCGGCTACCTCATCCCGCCGGATCACTGGATTTGGTATGACGTGGTGTTTTTGGTCCTGACCGTCTTGGGCCTGCGCTTGCGGCCCTTTGCCGAGGCGAGGGGCATGAGGTCCTGAGTCGCGCCGAGGATCCGCTCGACCCAGCGTCCGAGCGCCCGTTGAACGGCGGCGGGCATCGACTTCGAGCGCCAGCCGGCGGCCAGCAGGGCGGCGAGCTTCTTTTCCTCGCGACCGGCGAGACCGGTGAAGGAGACGCCCTGCTCGCCCCGCAGCCAGCGGGCGAAGGGAGTGTTCCTGGCGGCGGCGGCTTCACCGAAGTGCCGGACGAGGTGTTCGCGCGGGATGATCAGGATTTCCGCCTCGTGGTGCCCCGGCAGGCGGGTCCATTTCCAGTCCTCGCTCTCCTGTCCGCCGAAGCAGCCGAAGAGGCCGGGTTTCAGGAAGATCCGGTGGTCCTTGCCCCAGACGACTCCTTCACCGGAAGCGTTGATCCACAGCCAGAGTTCGTCGTGAAGGCGGTGCTGCCAGCGCCGGGAAGCGCCCCGCAGGTCGCCGCGGAGCCGCCAAGCCTCGAATCCTTCGTTCTGCCACCAGCATTCAAACATGCCTCACCATTATTGCGAATTCGTCGCAACAGCAAGGCGTCGCTTGTGGAAAAGTGGCCGGATTTTGCCATTGGCCCTCAGGTTCCAGGGAAGAGCGGCCTGCCGGGAGAGCGCGAATCCAGGAACTCCAGCCGGGTTTCGGCGGGGACGCCGGCGTTCCGGGCGGCCTCGCGGATCAGGGCAAGGCTGCGCTCGCCGTCGAAGATCAGGAAGTCGAGGTAGGCGTTCCGGTTCCCGATCGCACCGCCGAGCGGGATCCCGCTCCGTTCTCCGGCCAGAGCGGCCTCGATGATTTCTTCCATCTCGCCGCGGGCGTCGACCTGTCGTCCGTCGGGAAGCAGGGAAGAGGGAAAACTGAGGTAAACCCACTGCGCGCCCGCCTCCCGGAAGGGGTCGGTGAAGCCGTCGGGCTTGTCGAGGTAAGACCTGAGGACTCTCCAGCCCCGCGAAGTGCCCGCGATGGTGTCGAAGCGCGGCTTCTCGCCCCGCTTTTCCGCCGGAATGCCGTAGCTGGTCCAGGTGTCGCACGGGTGGATGAACTTCCACCCCCGGTCGGCGCGGGTGACTTCCAGGAATTCCTTCAGCTCGAGGATGGGCATCGATGCTCCCAGCTTCTTGCGGCTGAATTCCATCTCCCCGATCCAGTGGCCGGTGCCGGTTTCGCCGAGGATCTCGTCGAGGACAAGGAAGAGCGCGGTCTGGCATTGGCCCTTGTCGATCCGGTCCGCCAGCGGATGCCAGACGGTGAGATCGATGCACTCGTTTTCCTCGTCCACCTCGGGCGTGACCCAGAATTCCATCACCTTGAACTCCAACTCGCCGAAGCGCAGCGAGAAGTGCCCGGGATCCGGCGAAGCCACGCGTTCGGAATGGAAGCACCAGCCGGGGATCTCCGGTGCCTGCTCGAGCCAGTAGCGGGCGAGCATCTGCTTGAACGCGATGCCCTCGCCGGAAAGCGTGAAGGAATGCTCTCCGGGTTTCCCGCCGGGTCCGAAGACCCAGGCCATGCCGGGCAGCAATTCGTCGACCTGATCGCTCACCTCGTCGGTGAGGTTTTCCACCCGGGCCGTGCCTTCATAGTGCCCGTGAAACCGGTCCGCTTCCCCGGCAAACCATTCCCAGAACGCGACGACACGCCGTTTTAAGGTTTGCTCCGGCGGGAATGCCGGCGTCGCGTCGGAGGTGTGGATGTCGAACTGCATGAGCGGGCGGGAGGATCAATCTTCCAGCGCTACGAACTTCCCCTTGAGGTAACGGCAGCGGAAAGGCGGGGCGGATTTCAGCGGGTCCCAGCCGTTGGCCCGGGCGTAATCGATCGCCAGCGGCACCATCTCGTGGTTCACCACCCGCGGGACGTCGGCGATGAGGAATTGCCCGGCGGCCGAGGCGCTCATTTCCACCCACAGCTCGTTCTTGCCCGCGCGGTTGCGGAAGATCCAGCGGTAGTGGGTGTCGCGGTGGTTGATCGCCTTGAGGCCTTTGGTGGGGAAGAGCATGCCCGGAGTGTGGGGCGGTCCGAGGGAGAGGTCGATCCCTGAGAATCGGTTCAATCGCGCGCAGTCCGCATCAGCTGCAGGGCTCCGGCAATCGGGAATTCGTCGGTCTGTGTTGTTTTCTCCCTACGGTCAAACGACCGCTCCGGGGCCGTTTTAGGGAAGCTGCAGGTCGACCCCGTTGCCGTGTCGGTTTACCTGGGCTTTCCGAGGTAAGGCTCAAGCGACTTGAAGACGTCGGGACTGGACTCCACCGGAGACAGCGTGGTTTCGCCCGCCTTTCGCCGCATCACCATACCGGTGGCCTCGGGGTTGAAATGGCAGCGCCCGTCCGGAAGGAGGATCAGCGCGGCACCGTTTTCATGAACGCGAAGGCGGGCCACCAGCTTGCCGGTGCCGCTGTCCCACAAGCCCGCGTAAGATTGGGCGAGCTCGCTCAGGTGTGAATGGTCATCGAACCAGACCCCGCGTTGATTGGGGGTGAATCCAACCCAGTTGCGAATGCCGGTACCGAATTCCGACTTGGTCATCGCGAGTTCGATGCATGGCTTTTTGGAGTCCAGAGGAACCAGGAAGCCCCGCGGCTCTTCCTCGAGCAAAACTGTCAAATGCTTGCCGTCTGCCGATGGATGGACTTCTCCGATCTCATCCGGCAGGCCATCCCTTAGCTTTACGCTCTTCTTGCTCCGGGCATCGATGCGGTAAAGCTCACCGTCCATCGAAAACAGCAGGGCGGAGTCGGTGCTCTCCGGTATCGCCAGATATCCTCTGTCGTCGGCGCGTTCGAATTCGTGACGGATTCTGAACTTCCCGGCCTCCGTGATCTCCCCGAGCCTGTAGCGCGCGCTTTCGAGGGTGGCGGAGCGATACAACACGAGCGACTTCACCGGGTCGACCTCCGGCCATCCTTCCTTGTCGGTGAACGAATCGAGGACTCCGCCATCCGAGCGAATCACTTCGATCTTCGCGTTGCCAAGCCTTGCGTCCGGGGCATTCCGCAGGATGAAATCCCGGCAGTTCCAGGTGGCATGGGTTTCTCCCTTGCCTTTGAAAAGGGGAGGCAGGCCTTCCTCGAAGATCGCGTGATCGGATTCGGTGCTCGCCAGTAGCCTGCCGTCCGGAAAAGTCGCGATCAGCAGGACTTCCTCGTCCATCTTGCCAAGCAAGCGGTGAGGGAGGCCCGGTTCAAAGGCAACCCCGCCAATCGTTCCGGACGTCGAACCGTAGAGCATCGTCTTCCCGTCCGGGTGCGGGCTTCGCACGGTCACGACAGGTGGCACCGATGGAAGTTGCCGGGGTTTCCAGGATTGGTGGTCGTCGGGACTGCCTTCAAAGCAGAACCAGCCCTTGTCGGTGGAAACCGCGATGAGACCTCCGGATCGGTCGGTGTCGATTCGTGTGACGGCTCTTCCTGCGAACGAGATCGGAAGTGGATCCCTTCGGGAAGGATCGGATGGATCGAGCACCTCGACATGCTGGTTGTCCCGCAGCCACAACATTCTCCCCGTGTCTCCGAACCATGGCGACGTGTTCGGGAAGAGTTGGATGGGATATTCTCCCGAGGCCACCGCGCCATCGGTCCCAAAGGTCCGGAACCAGGAGTCCGTGGGCTTCTTGCCAGAAAAGAAAACCCTGAATCGTGAACGGCTTCGGTCCATCCTGCCAAAGGGGCGGCCCGCGATGGTCGTGAGCTTGGCCAGTTCCGGCTTCTTTTCGATTTGTTCGGGAGTGAAATGGGAAACCCGGGGATACCCGAGATCGATCCTCCGCGTCACCTGACGGGTTTCGGGATCGAGGAAGAGAAGCCCTGTCCTTTTGCAAAGGATCAGCAGCGTGCCCTTGTCCGTGAGCGAGATGGTGTCGATATCCACTTCGCCGAGGGGTGTCCGGGCGAGTTCCTTGCCATCCGCAAGGGAATACTGCGAAACCTCGCTCTTGCCCGCCGCATGGATCCTGCCGCGGGCGGGATCGACTGCCAGCGCCGTGACGCCATGTTCGCCGCGGGTCCATGCGATCCGCCGGTGCAACCAGTCCCAAACCACCGCGCCGTAGGTGGAAACGTAACTCACGTAGCGGTTGTCGGGTGTGAATGCGAGGTCTGATTGCCACGAAAGAGCCTGGCCTTCCAAGGTTTCGAGGAGGCTTCCCGAGCGCGAGTCCCACACGGAGAGTTGTCCCCTCATGCCCAAAGTGACCACGAACCGGCCGTCATCGGACAATGCCAAGTCGTTTGTGGGCACCATCCGGGGATCTTGCGCGACGATCTCGCTCCCAAGCAAACGTGCAGCCAGAACCAGAAATGCCGCTCCAAACCCTGGCAAGAATGTCTTCATCGTTCAGATCCGCGACAGCACTTCCCCGAACACCGTCACCGTGTCGTCGAGATCCGCCTCGGTGTGGGCGAGGCTGAGGAAGCCGGTTTCGTAGGGGCTGGGCGCGAGGTAGATGCCCTTGTCGAGGCAGCCCCAGAAGAACTTCTTAAACAACTCGAGGTCCTGCTTCATCACGTCGTCGACGTTCACGATCTCGCGGTCGGTGAAGTAGAGGCAGAACATCGAGCCGGTGCGGTGGAAGCGGTAGGGGATGCCCTTGGCCTGCATGACCGTGTGGAGGCCGGCTTCGAAGTGGGCGCCGAGTTGTTCGAGGCGGTCGTAGCCGTTCGGCATGCCATCGGTGCCGGCGAGCTGCTTGAGCTGCGCGAGTCCGGCGGCCATGGCGAGCGGGTTGCCGGAGAGGGTGCCGGCCTGATAGACGGGACCGATCGGGGCGAGCAGGTCCATCACGTCGGCGCGGCCGCCAAAGGCGCCGACCGGGAGGCCGCCGCCGATGACCTTGCCGAAGCAACTGAGGTCGGGAGTGAGATTCTCGATGCCCTGCACCCCGGCTTTGCCGAGGCGGAAGCCGGTCATCACCTCGTCGAAGATGAGCAATGCGCCGTGCTTCTTTGTGATGGAAACGAGCAGGTCGAGGTAGCCCGGTTTCGGGAAGACGAGGCCGGCATTGGCGGGGTAGGACTCGACGATGATCGCGGCGATCTCTTCCCCGCGGGCGGCGAAGACGGCTTCGAGCGCTTCCGGGTGGTTGTAGGGCAGGACAATCGTCTTTTCGGCGAAAGCCTTGGGGACGCCGGCGGAATCGGGCTCGCCATGGGTCAGCGCGCCGGAACCGGCGGCGACGAGCAGCGAATCACTATGACCGTGGTAGCAGCCGTCGAACTTCACGATGAAATCGCGCTTGGTGAAGCCGCGGGCGAGGCGGATCGCCGACATCGTGGCCTCGGTGCCGGAGGAGGTCATGCGGACCTTTTCGACCGAGGGCACCCAGTCGCAGATGGTTTGCGCCATCTTGACCTCGTAGGGATTCGGGATGCCGAAGGAGATGCCGTTCTTGGCGACCTCGTGGATGGTGTTGGTGATCACCGCCGGCGCGTGGCCCAGGATGTTGGGGCCCCAGGAGCCGATGTAGTCGATGTAGGTCTTGCCGTCGACATCCTCGATCCGGCTGCCCTTGGCGCGGCGGACGAAGAAGGGTTCGCCGCCGACATTGCGGAAGGCGCGGACGGGGGAGTTCACGCCGCCGGGGATCTTTTCCTTGGCGGCGGCGAAGAGTTTCTGGGAAAGCGGGCCGGTCACGCGGGGAAGATGGACGCTGCGGCGCGGGGGGCCAACCCCGAATTGGCGCGACTCTCCGGCATCGGGAAGGTTGTTTGTTTGTAACCCGGCCCGCCCCGCGCCCGTACCATCGACCGGATCCCATGAAACGACGCCTCCTGCTGATCGCCCTGCCTTTGGTGCTGCTGCTTCCCGCCGTCCGTTCGCAGTCGGCCGCGGAGAAGATCGGCGTGTCTTTCAAGCGCCTCGACCGCGACGGGAACGGCAAGGTGACGCGCGAGGAGTCCGGCAACGCGAGGTGGTTCGATCGCGGCGACGAGAACCGGGACGGGCAGCTCACGCTCGACGAGGCGGTCCGGCGGCTGTCGGCGCTGGTCGAGAAGCACGGCGTTCCCGAGCCGGACGTTCCGCCGCCGGACGAGTCGCTGAAGGAGCAGCCGCAGGTGCTGAAAGCGGCGGATCACGGGATCGGACGGCGGGTGCCGGAGGTCCCGCTGGAAGACATCGCCGGAAAGGACGTGAAGCCCGCCGCGGGGAGCAAGGCGACGGTGGTCGTGTGCTTCGGCGCCTCCTGTCCGATCAGCCGCAAGCTCGGCCCGGAGCTGGCGCGGCTGGAGAAGGAGTATGTCGGGAAGGAGGCCGGCTTCGTGTTCTGGTGTCCGCTGGACGGCGTGAAGAACGAGGACCTCCGCGATTTCGCGAAGACCCATGGCTTGGCCTCGCCGGTCGTCGCCGGGACAAAGAACGGTCTGGCCGGCGCGCTGCGGCCGACGACCACGACGGAAGTCTTCGTGCTCGATGCCGCGCGGACGCTGGTCTTCCGCGGGGCGGTAAACGACCAGTATGGCCTCGGCTACAGCAAGCCGGCGGCGACGCAGCACTACCTCCGCGACGCGCTCGACGCGGTGCTGCGCGGCGAACGCCCGCCGGTCGAAGCCATCACGGCACCGGGCTGCGCGCTGGAATTGGAGGAGCCTCTGCCGGCCACCGCGGCGACGCCGACCTATCATCGCGAGATCAGCCGGATCATGCAGGCCCATTGCGTCGAATGCCATCGCGAGGGCGGGCTCGGGCCGTTTTCGCTGGAAAGCCTGGAGGACCTTGAGGAACACGCCGGGATGATCCGCAAGCAGGTGGAACGCGGGGCGATGCCGCCGTGGTTCGCCGCGCCGGGAGCTCACGCGGTCTTCGCCAACGACCGCTCGCTGCCGGAGTCCGACAAGGCCGCGCTGCTGGCCTGGCTCAAGTCCGGCCGCCCTCCCGGGGATCCGGCCGAGGCACCCTTGCCGCGGAGATTCCCCGCCGGTTGGACGGTCGGGACGCCCGACGCGGTGTTCCAGATCCCGGAACCGGTCGCGATCCAGGCGGAAGGCACGATGCGTTACCAGAACCGGGTGGTGGATACGACCTTCGCCGAAGACCGCTGGGTGCAGGGCTACGAGATCCTGCCGACCGCGCCGGAGGTGGTGCATCACGTGATCGTGAAGGTGCATCCGAAGGGCTCGGCGATCCGCGAGAGGGGCGAAGGCGAGGAAGGATTCTTCGCCGCCTACGTGCCGGGCAACAGCCGCCGGATGCTGCCACCGGGTTTTGCCAAGCGCCTGCCTGCGGGAGCGCGCCTCAGCTTCCAGATTCACTACACGCCGAACGGCAAGGCGACCTCGGACCAGTTGAAGATCGGGCTGATCTTCGCGAAAGAGCCGCCTCGAAACGAAGTCCACGTCGCCGCCGTCGCGCAGCCGCGGCTGAACATCCCGCCGGGCGAGGCCAACCACGTCGAGACCAAGCGCCAGGTGATCCCGGTGAACATGAACCTCACCGCCTTCATGGCCCACATGCACGTCCGGGGAAAGAGCTTCAAGTACGAGCTGACCACGCCCGACGGCAAGACCGAGACGCTGCTCGACATCCCGCGCTACGATTTCAACTGGCAGCTCCAGTATGACCTCGCGCAGCCGAAGTTCGTCCCGCGCGGCAGCACGATGACCATCACCGCGGTCTTCGACAACAGCAGCGGCAACCCCGCGAACCCGGACCCGGGGAAGACCGTGCGCTGGGGCGACCAGACCTACGACGAGATGATGATCGGCTACGTCGAGCACTACCGGCCGCTGCGGTGAGATGGTGGATGGTGGATGGTGGATGGTGGATGGTGGATGGTGGATGGTGGATGGTGGATGGTGGATGGTGGATGGTGGATGGTGGATGGTGG
>JAIXWR010000023.1 GCA_027491155.1 Verrucomicrobiaceae bacterium | reverse complement strand
TCTTCACCCGGCTTTCTTGGCGCGCGACCTGCTGAACCAAGGTGTTGCCACCTTGACCGCGGATCCGCCTGCCTTACGGCCGGGCCATGCTTGTGAAAGATCTCCTTTCGAGGGGACTAAAAAGCCGATCGGACCCTTCCGGGCCGCGATCGACTCCCGTCTCTCGCGCCGCTGCTTTCGTGCGGCGGGGGGAAACTACCCGGATCGACCCCGGGGTCAACACCTTTCGAGAGGTTTTTTCGGAAAAATTCCGCACCCCGCCGTAACCCCCTGAACGCGAGAGGAACCCGCCGCGGGAACAACCCGGGGATGCTTAAGGGGGCCTTACTACTACCTTTCTAGTAGGTCCGCCGCAGGCAGATGGAGCAGCCTTCGGCACGATACCACGATCGATGTCGGGACGTCTTCCGCATGCCGTATTCGCGGGGTCTCGATGCCGATACCGGGCTTCATGGGCGAGCCACCGCTCAACGGGGTGTGAGAGTCGAACCGCAGGTATGCGGTTTGCGGACGACCATGAAGCTGGTTCGGCATGGCTTCGTTGCGGTCAGTCCGCGCTAGAAAGCAGGAAGGCGGCGCGGAGTTGATCCGCGCCGCCTCCCGAAGGCTCCAATCATGGGTTCCCGTCAGGCGGGAGCACCGACCACTTCTCCAGGGAGCGGCCCACCCTCGTCGGGCTTGTCTTCGCCGGCGGCTTTCGCAGCACCCTTCTTGCGGAATTCCTCGGGCACCGGCGGAGGCTTGGGCGCGCTGGGCGGATTCCGCATTTCGCCGTGCTCGATCAGATCCCGGACGTGAGACGCATCGAGGGTCTCGAACTCGAGGAGCGCGTTTGCGATCAGCTCGACCGTGTCCTTGTTCTTGGTGAGCATCTCCGATGCCTGATCAAAGGCCTCGTCGATGAAGCGCTTGATCTCGACATCGATCACCCGGGCGGTGTCTTCGGAGTAATTCCGGCTGCGCGACATCTCGCGGGCGAGGAAGACCGGGCCGTCGCCGTCGCCGTATTCGATCATCCCGAGCTTCTCGCTCATGCCCCACTCGCACACCATGTGGCGTGCCAGCGAGGTGGCCTGGCGGATGTCGCCCGAGGCACCGTTGGAAACATCGTCGGTCACGAAGGACTCGGCGATCCGGCCGCCCATGGTCACAACCAGATTGGCAAGGGCCTCTTTCCGCTGGATGGAGTACTTGTCCCCCTCCGGCAGATACATGGTCGCACCGAGGTAGGGACCGCGCGGAATGATGGTCACCTTGTGCAGTGGATGGGTGTGCGGAAGGACCATGTTGAGGTAGGCATGGCCGGCTTCGTGCCATGCCGTGCCCACACGCTCCTTGTCGGACATCGCCAGACTGCGCCGCTCCCGGCCCCAGCGAACCTTGTCGCGGGCCTCCTCCATCTCGGCCAGGGTCACCGCGGTCAGGCCGCGCCGGGCAGCCAGCAAGGCGGCTTCATTGATCAGGTTGGCGAGTTCGGCACCCGAGAAACCGGGAGTCCCGCGGGCGATGACGCCGAGATCGGTGCCCGGGGCCAGCTTGATCTTCTTGACGTGGACGCGCAGGATTTCCTCGCGGCCGTTGACATCGGGAAGGGAAACCGTGACCTGGCGGTCGAAGCGGCCGGGACGCAGCAGGGCCGGGTCGAGAACGTCCGGTCGGTTGGTGGCGGCAATGATGATCACGCCTTCCTGGGTGTCGAAGCCGTCCATCTCCACGAGCAACTGGTTGAGCGTCTGCTCGCGCTCGTCGTGGCCACCGCCCATGCCATGGCCGCGATGACGTCCGACGGCATCGATCTCATCGATGAAAATCAGGCAAGGCGCGTGTTTCTTGCCCTGCTCGAACATGTCGCGCACGCGGGAGGCCCCCACGCCGACGAACATCTCGACGAAATCCGAACCCGAGATGGAGAAGAAGGGCACGTCCGCTTCGCCGGCGATGGCGCGGGCGAGCAGGGTCTTGCCGGTTCCCGGGGGACCCACCATGAGCACGCCCTTCGGGATCGATCCGCCCAGCTTCTGGAACTTGCGGGGATCGCGGAGGAAATCCACGATTTCCCATAGTTCTTCCTTCGCTTCCTGGATGCCGGCCACGTCCTTGAAGGTGACCTTGTTGTGGTCGCGCGTCAGCAGGCGGGCCTTCGATTTACCGAAAGACATGGCACCCCGGCCGGCCGCCTTCATCTGCTGGCGGAAGAGGAAGAACAAGAGGAGCACGATGAGCAGGACCGGCAGGAAGGTGAAGATCAGGCTCCGGACGAGGTCGTTGTCGGGCTTGACGATCGGGGCGTCCTTGGCCTTCAGCAACTCGCCGACTTCGTCGCCGAGCATGATCAGGTTCGCCGTCACTTCGAAGGGCTTCGGCGGCTCCGGCTTGGTTCCTTCGGCGGGCGGCGGGGCTTGCTCGGGAATCACGCGGGTGCCGACGAGCACCCCGAGATCGCCTTCGCCGGAGTAAACCGTGACCGCGCCCGCGCCATCGAGCGGCTTGATTTCCTCAAGGGCCGCCGCCTTGCGGAACTCGGACTTCGAAAGCTCCAGGGTTTCCGGGCCGGCTTCGGGTGCCGGTTCCGCGCTCAGGCGGTAAACCACCGAGTCCCCGAGGATCGAGGAGATCTCCGAGGTCGGCATGGTGACCCGGATATTGCTGCGGCTTCCTGCCTCCTCACCCTTGCCGCGGAGAGGGGTCGAACGAAGATAACCCGTGATCTGGGCATTGTAGGCACCGTCGCGGGTGGTGACCTTCAGCGGATGCTTCGGCTCGCCGGTGATCACCAGTCCCTGGTCCCACTTCTTCTTGAATTCGGCGTAGGTCAGCGGCTGGGCTGCCGCACCCGAATTGGAATTGATGAAGGCGAGCCCCAGGATGAGGAAAGCGGCTCCAAGGAGGATCGCGAGACGCCAATTGAATCCCGGCGGGTCATTGGGTCCGCGCGAGCCGGGGCCCTGCGGCGGACGGTTTTGAGGCGAATCAGACATGATGGGTAGGTAAAACCCTCTTTCGAAGACCCGCGGGACATGGAAATCCCGCCGGGCGGCCGTGCAGGGGGCGGGCAAGAATAGCGCTGCTTTCCGGGAAGGAAACCCTATTTTTTCCGGCGCTCTTGCCGGTCCGGTCCGGCTTTGCCATGGATGGGCCGGATGGATCGAGACGCCGCACCCGAAGATCACCCGGAACCACCTCCGGGGCCGTCCGGGTGGTTCAACCGCTTGTTGGAGCGGAAGCGCAACCCGGGGGCATCGGGCTCGCGGGTGCTGGGGCTGATGGTCGACGCCTTCGCGGGCTTCGCAACCCTCGACGGCCGCCTCGACTCGGACGAGGCCGACTTGATCCTCGATCTGCTGCGCAACGCCTTCCCGGAAGCCGACCACAGCTGGCTCGCACGCCGCGTGCAGCGGGCCGTGCGCGAGCAGAAGCCGCTGGCCAGGACCGCGCTCGACCTCCGCGAGCTGCTCGACGACCCGCAGAAAATGGCCGTCGGACTGCAGCTCTACACGCTGGTCGACGCGGTCGGGAAATCGGAGCGCAGCCGCGCCTCCTTCGAAGTATTCATGCGCCGTCTCGGCCGCCCGGATCACGCCCGCCAGATCCTCGCGGAAATGGGCGACGAGCGGCCTCCGGAGCACTCCGGGTTCGAGAGAGTGACCTTCGGGCCCGGGGCGGACGACGACGTAGGCCTGCCGGAACAGGCGGCGGGCCACGCGTTCCGGGTTTACCGGGCATCGGATCTCGTGCTCGTGCGCAACACCGGCGAACAGCCGCTTTGGGTGCGAGGGCGCTCGCTGGAAAGCGGTGCGTTCCTGCGGATGCGCGAGCGCCAGCAGATCGTGCTGCCCGGCTGGACGCTGACCTGCGAGGACCTCGTTTTCTTCCTCAACGTCAAGCTCACCGGCAAAAGCCCGGCGATCTTCCTCGCGAAGACCGAGCAGGGCCTGGCCAGCGAACGGGCGCGCAGCCGCCAAAGCGAGGTCCGGATCCGCTTCGGACTGAAGGCGGAAGTCGAAGCGCTCCGGCCCACCGAGATGTCGGTCGACGGCCTGGGCCGGCTGGTTCCCGGCAAGCCGGTCCACTGCGCCCACCACGCCCGGCTGTCGGATCCGGCCGGATTCTCGACCAGTCTGGACGTGCTGCGCCGCCGTCGTGCCGAGGCCGGCGGACGCTTCCGGCTGGAACCGGACCAGCGCGACTTCCGGGTCTCCAACGACCCCTCGGTGCTGGAAAGCGGCGACCTGCTGCTGGCCCCCGGCCTCGCCCCGCGGGTCGTGCTGCGGGTGCGCTTCGACCTCGAACGCCGGACCGGCGACCTCTTCGTCCGCGAATCGGACGGATCGGTGACCGCCGACGGCGTTCCGGTGAAATCCTCGGCCCCCTTGCGGGAAGGCTCCATCATCCGCCTTTCGCGGACGCAGGCCCTGAGATGCCGCTTCAGCGAAGGGATCATCGACGAAGAACGGAACCTGATCGAATCGCTGCGGGTCCAGGACCTGATCCACGAGTTCGTCCCCGGCACGCGCGCGCTCGACAACGTCGGGTTCGAAATCTCCCGCGGCGAGATGCTTTGCATCATCGGCCCCAGCGGCAGCGGCAAGAGCACCCTGCTCTCCGTGCTCGCCGGCCAGCTCGAGCCGAGCCGCGGGCGGGTGCTCCTCAACGACGCCTCGCTCTATCAGAACCGGCTCGAGCTGATCCGCTTCATCGCCTACATGCCGCAGGAGGAGGCGCTCAATCCCCAGCTCACCGTCCGCGAGCACCTGCGGCACGCCACCCGGATGCGGCGGCCCTCGCTGCCGGCGGAAGAGGTGGGCCGGCGGGCCGACGGGATCCTCGCGGAACTCGGTCTCCAGGCCATCGCCCGCCGCAGGGTTGGATCGCCGGGCGAGAAAACCCTCAGCGGCGGGGAACGGAGCCGCCTGAACCTGGGCCTCGACCTCGGCAGCGCCGCGGAAGTCTTCCTCTTCGACGAGCCGATCTCGGGGCTCTCCTCGAAGGATTCCGAGCACGTCGCCGAAACCCTCCGCTCGCTCGCACGGGACAAGATCGTCATCGCCTCGCTGCACCGCCCGGGAGCATCGGTGATGAACCTTTTCGACAAGGTCCTGCTGCTCGACACCGGGGGACGGGTTGCTTTCTTCGGCACGCCGGCGGCGATGATCGCCTACTTCCGCGAGGTCGTGCACGAACTGGGGATCTCCCACCCCGCGGTGGCGGCCAACATCCCGCTCGGCGCTGACTTCGTGTTCGACGTCCTGGAAACCCCGCTCGCCCACATCGGCGGCGGCCAGAACCCATCGGCCGCCCGGCGCTTCCCGCCGAGCTTCTGGCAGGAGCGCTTTGAAAGCGAGGCGCTGGTCGACTCGCTGGGCGACACCGCCCCTCCGTCGCGGATCGAGCGGCTCGGCAATTCGCCCGTGCCCTCGGCCCACGGCCCGGCCGGCCTCGGCGCCGCACTCAAGCGGGGCTTCTCGGTGTTCTCCACCCAGTTCCAGCGCTCCCTGCTTTCCAAGCTCCGCAACCGCGGGACGCTCTATTCCACCCTGCTCGAAGCGCCGCTGCTCGCCGTGCTGATCGGCGTCACCCTCCGTTCTTCGCCGGAAGGGGCCTACGAATACCCGACCGCGCTCCACCTCCCCGCCTACCTCTTCCTTTCGGCCACCGTCGCGATGTTCCTCGGCCTGACCAACTCGGCGACCGAGATCCTGCGCGACCGCCCCATCCTGCGGCGCGAGCGCAACAGCCGGCCGAGCCCCGCGCTCTACGTCGGCGCCAAGTTCTGCGCGCTCGGGCTGGTCGCCGCCGCCCAATGCCTGGCCTACACGGCGATCGGTCATTTCCTGCTGGAAATCCGCGGCACCATTCTCAGCCAGTGGCTGTGGATGACCCTGACCGCCTGCACCGGCACCGGCCTCGCCTTGCTGGTGTCCTCGCTGGTCAAGACCGAGCGCGCCGCGCTCACCGCCGTGCCCCTGCTGCTGGTCCCCCAGATGCTGCTCGCCGGCGCCCTCGTCCCCTTCCGCGAAATGAACCGCGGCCTCTTTGAAAACAGCGGCGTCGAGCGCGAGCGCGGCGGCACCCCGATCCCCTCCCGCCTGATGCCGCTACGCTACGCCTACGAGGCGATGGTCGTCACCCAGGCCACCCGCAATCCGTATGAGATCGAGCGGATCCGCATCCAGCGCCGAGTCGATGCCATCAAGGAGATGCCCAACCCGCTGGAACCCGCCGTCGAAGAGAGGCTCCAACTGATGCTGGAAGCGCTGGTGAAGCTCGGCGGCGCGGAAGCCGTCAATGCCGACGACGCCGCCGACCTGGCCGAACGCATCACCTCCGTGGCCCGCGGCGGCACCCGGCTGGAGGTCGACGCCGTGAAAGTCCAGAGCAAGGACCCCGCCGCGCGGCCGATCTCGGAATTCTTCGTCAACGACCGCATCGACCTGCTGATCCGCGAGGCGGAGACCTTCCGCGTCGACTATCGCAACGAGGACGAACCCCGGAACATCTTCCTCGGCCTGAAGAAGCCCGTCGGCGGAAGCTGGGTCGAAACGCTCGACTACGACATCGCCGTGCTGCTGCTCGTCATGCTGGCTTCCGGATCCGCGACCTCGCTGGTGCTCGGCCTGCAAAACCGGCGGACCCGCTAGCCCGGGGCCTTCAGGAGTTCTCGCGCGGAGTCGCCGCCTGACGCAGCGCTTCCGCGATCTCCGCGACGGCGGCGGCGGTCAGGGGACGCGGCATCACCGCGCCGAGGACGAGGCAGCCGAAAGGCGTTTCCACCGGGACGACTTCGAGCACCGCGTTGGAGCCGATCTTGACATGGACATTGCCCGATTGTCCGGACACCGGCCGGTAGGCCTGGGCCAGGCTGCGGGCGAGGAAGTGCAGCTTGCCAAAGGCCGGGTCCTCCATCACCGGCTTGCCCTCGCGGTCGAGGATGAAGACCCCCTGCGCGCCGGTGTGGCGGATCAGGGCGTCCCGAAAGCGGGACAGGCGCTCCCACAGCGGCCCGCGCCCTTCGGAAACCACCGGTGCCGCCACCGGGGGCAGCGGGGAATCGAGCACGGGTGACACCGGCTCGAACACCATCGCCGGAGGCTCCATCACCGCGGCAGCCAGCGCCGGAGCGGGTTCGCGGCGCGGTTCACCGGCGAAACCGACGAACTCGGTGCCGAATCCGGCATCCGGGCCGGGATTCACCTCCGGCTCATCGGAATCCGCCAGCAGCCGCTCGGCCATCCGGCGCACCGCCGAGGCATCGATCCATGGTTCAAGCGGATCCATCGCGCCGGGGGTGGATCGGGCTGCCCGACCGCTCGAGTTTTCCTTCAATCTCCGCACGCAGCGCGTCGAACACCGCCAGCGCGCCGCTCCCCTCCTCCAGCACCCCGACCGGCAGGCCGCGGGCGCTGGCTTTCACGAAAAGTCCGTCGCGCGGGATGGTGGTCCGCAGCACCAGGTCGCCGGGCAGCAACTGTCGCAGCGCCGCCACGGACTCACGGCTTTCCGCCATGTCCTGCTGCACCATGGTCATCAGCACGCCCAGCACCATCAGCCGCGGATGGATCACCCGCAGGCGGTTGAGCCCCTCGAGCATCTTCGGCACCGAGCGGATCCCGAGCGGCTCCGCCTGCTGCGGCACCAGCACGGCGTCGCTGGACGCGATGATGTCCGCCGTCAGCCCGAACAGCCCGGCCGGGGTGTCGATCAGGCAAAGATCGAAGCCGCGCGCTTCGACCGCCCGCAGGAAGCCGCGGACACGGGCCAGATGCGCGCCGGTCGGGGAGCCACCGACCTCGTAGTCGCTGGCCTGGCCCGCGGCGACCAGCGTGAAGGTTTCCAGCCGCGTCGGCACCAGCAGCCGCTCCAGCGGGATGCCGGGGTCGGCGAGGTAGTCGTAGAAGCCCGAAAGCATCCTCGATTGCCGGGTGAGGGAAAGGCCAACCGAACCCTGCGGATCGGCATCCACGAGAAGCGTCTTCACCCCGGCACGGGCAAAGGCATGGGCCATGTTGATCGACACGGTGGTCTTGCCCACCCCGCCCTTTTGACTGGAAACCGCTATACTGATCACGCTGGTAGCTCCGGGAAATCGCTGCCGCAGCGTAGCTTCGGCTTGTAAGCACGGAAGCCTTTTCTGCATGCTCCGGCACCCCGCCGCGACAGCGTCACCCCGTCATGTTGAAATCCGGAACCTTCGCCGCGCTCGCCTTCTGCCTCGCATTCGCCACTTCCTGCCGGCAGAAGGACGCCGAAAGCCCGGAAACCGCGATCTCCGGCCTCGAGGCGGCACCCGGCCCCTCCGCGAACGCCATGGACCGGGCCCCGCAGGGCCTTCTCGCCTCGCGGGCCTCCTCGCCCGTGGTCTGGCAGCATTGGGAACCCGGCATCTACGAACAGGCCAAGGCCTCCGGCCGGCTCGTGTTCGCCTTCATCGGCTCCCCCCAGTATCCGGGCTGCGTGGAAGCGCTCGACGCCATCGATCGCGACCCCGCCCTGGTCGCACGGCTGAACCGCGAGTTCATCCCGGTCCTCGTCGACGGCAGCCTGTCGCGCGAAGCCCTGCTCGGTGCCGCCCTGCTCAGCCAGGAGATCAAGCAACCGGTCTCCTTCCCTTTCATCCTCGTGCTCTCGCCGGAAGGCAACGAGGTCACCTGGCGGCCCGTCGCCTTTGCCCCCGGCACCGATCTCCGCGAACTCTTCGAAGGCGCCACCGATGTCATTTACCGCATGTGGTCGGAATCCCCCGACTACGTCCGCCGCAACAGCGAAATGGACCATGCCAACCGGATCGCCCGGCTTCCCGTCCCCGATCTCAAGCCGGCCAAGACCCAGGACTTGAACGAATACCTGACCCGCGCCACCCGGCAACTGGTCAGCCTTTACGACGAGGACATCGGCTCCCTCGCCGGCACCGGCGGCCTGCTGCCGCTGGGCATCCTGCAATGCCTCGCCTCCGCCTCGCAGGATCCCTTCACCCCGCCCGAACTCGCCGACCGGAGCCGCGAGGCGGTCCGCGACTTCGCCGCCAACCTCCTCGGCAGCGCGATGGTCGATCCCCTCGACGGCGGGATTTACTCCAGCCGCCGCGGAAGCTCCTGGATGCTGCCGATGCCCATCCGCAGCTGCATGACCCAGGCCCGCGCCGCCCGCGCCCTGATCACCCTGCACGCCGCCACGGCCGATCCCCTCGCGCTGGAAGTCGCCCTCGGCGCCGTGCGCTTTGCCGAGCAGCAATACGCCGCCGGCGATCTCTTCGCACCCCAGCGCCAGCCCGCGCCCACGCCGACGAACGGCTGGCTCTGGACCGCCGCCCAGATCGACGAAGCCCTCGCCCCGCCCGAAGCCGCGCTCTGGCGGAAGCTCTGCGGCGTGGCCGACCTGGGCAACCTGACGGATGCCGGCGGCGACTACTTCCGGCTGAATTCGCTCGGCTTCCGCATGCCCTTGACCGATGCCGCCGCGTCCCTGGGCATCCCGCCCGCCGAGGCATCCACTCTCCTGGAGTCCGGCCGCCGCAAACTGCTCGCCGCCCGCGAGGCCCGGCTGCCCTCGCCGCCCCCGGCCACCGCCGGCGCCGCCGCGCCCAGCTTCCGCATGGTCTCCGCCTACGCCGCCCTGTTCACCGCCACCGGGGACATCGCGTGGCGCGACAAGGCGATCGCACTCGCCCGCCGCAGCCGCGAAACCTTTTCCGACGGCGTCCTGCTCCGCGAACAGAACCCGGCCGTCCCGGCGGCCGTGTGCGACGCCCGCGCCTTCACCTACGCCCTCGCCATCCAGGCGGCCCTCGACCTGGCCGAGGTCACCCTCGACGAAAGCTGGCGGATCTGGGCCGGCGACCTCGCCACCACCGTCGCCGAGAAGTTTTCCGACGGAAACGGCCGCCTGCTCGAGGCCCGGCCCGGCACCACGCCGCTGCAGCTTCCGATCGAAGACCGCGTGATGCTCTTCGACGACTCCACCGCCGGAATCATGCGCATGAACCTCGCCCGGCTCGACGCCCTCGGCCAGCCCCCGCCGCCGGCCATCGCGGGCTGGATCAGCTCGCTGCCCGAATTCGCCGCCTATCCCGTGGTCTACACCGATTCCATCCTCGCCGGTTCCTTCGGGCGTTCCCGCACCATCATCGAGCTCCCTTCCTCCGCTTCCGCCGAATGGAAGGATGCCGCCTGCCGCCTGCCCCTCGACCGGATCTCGCGGCGCATCGGCAAGGGCGAATCACCCGTCGCCCGCATGCCGGACGGGAAAACGATCCCGCTCGACTCCCCGTCCGCCATGGCCCGGCCGGGCGCGGCTCCGGCGCCCTGACCCGATTTTTGCACTCGCATCCGCCCGCCACCCTTGGCTTGTTTCCCGAAAATGAAACCCACCCGCTTTCTCCGGCTTCTTCCTGTCCTCGCCCTTTCCAGCGCGTTTGCCGACACCTTTGAATTAAAGGACGGCACCAAGTTCGAAGGCACCATCCTGCGTGAGGAAGGCAGCGACTACATCATCCAGGTGCAGGTCACCAAGTCGATCAAGGACGAGCGCCGCATCCCCAAGGCCGATGTGGTCAACCAGGTCGCCGAGAAGAAGGACGAGACCGCCTTCCTCGAAATCGCCAAACTGGTTCCCGCGCCCGACCTGCTGCCCGAGGCCCAGTACGCGGCACGGATCAAGAAGGTGGAGGAGTTCCTCAAGGAGTTCCCCAAAAGCCCGAAGAACACCGAGGCCCGCACGATCCACGACACCCTCGAAAGCGAACGCGCCTTGATCGCCGCCGGTGGCGTGAAGTTCGACGGCAAGATGATCACCGCCGCCGAACGCGCGCCCAAGGCCTATGCGCTCGACGCCAGCATCGTTGCCGCATCGATCAAGTCCGCCGTCGAAGCCGGCGACATCCTCACCGCCCTGCGCACCTGGTCGAAGCTGGAAGCCGAGTTCCCGGGTTCCACCGCCTACCGCGATACCATCCCCTTCATGGTGAAAGTCATGCGCTCCCACCTCTCCAACGTGGACGCCACCCTTGCCGGCTACGACGCCCGCGTGAAGAACCGCGCAACCGGCCTTGCCGGAATGAGCGGCAACGACCGCAGCCGCAGCGAGCAGGCGATCAAGGAAGAGCAGGACGCCTACCTCGCCCGCATCGCGAGGGAGAAGGCCTCCGGCATCAAGTGGCTGAGCCTCGATCCCTACGTGAAGCAGCCGCTGGAGGAAACCAAGCGCATGCTCGACAACGAGATCCGCCGCCTCGGCAATTTCAACACCGGCAACCTCCGCAACACCGAGCAGGCCTACGAGGAAGCCTACGCCGCCATCACCCGGCCGGAAGCCACCCCGCAGGAAGTCCAGGCCGCGATCTCGAAAGCCAAGAGCGCCAGTCTTCCCGCCGCCTACGTCGAGATCCTGACCAAGGCCGCTCCCGCCCCACCCGCGCCCTGATCCTTTCATGTCCCGCACTTCCCGCCAGAACCGCAAGACCGCGGAAACCGCGATCCAGCTCTCCATCGACCTCGATGGCGAAGGCACCTCGAACATTTCCACCGGCATCGGGTTCTTCGACCACATGCTGACGCTGTTCTCGCGGCACGGCCTGTTCGACCTGGACATCGATGCCAAGGGCGACCTGGAAGTCGACTTCCACCACACCGTCGAAGACACCGGCATCACGCTCGGCGAGGCCATGCGCGAGGCGCTGGGCGACAAGCGCGGCATCCGCCGCTACGGCTGCTGCCACCTGCCGATGGACGAAACCCTCGCCCGCGTGGTGGTCGATCTCAGCAACCGCCCGCACCTCGAGTTCCGCGCCGCGCCGGATACCCCGTCAGCGCCGAACTTCCCCTTCACCCTGGTCGAGGAATTCTGCCGCGCCCTGGCCTCCAACCTCCGCGCCAACATCCACGTCGAGCTCCTTTACGGCCGTGACGGCCACCACATCGCCGAGGCCATTTTCAAGGGCCTCGCACGCGCCCTGCGCGAGGCCTGCGAGAAGGACCCGCGGGTCAAAGGCATCCCGAGCACGAAGGAAGCGCTTTGAGAGTGGATGGTAGATCGCAGATGGCAGATTGAGGATGGCAGGCAAGAAGACCGCCGCACCGCCTCCCTCGATAGCGCCGCGATTCCAACATCTCTCATCTACCATCTGCCATCCAACATCCACGCACTTCGACCATGACCGGCATCATCGACTACGGCGCGGGCAACCTCCGCAGCGTCGCCAACGCCGTCCACGCGCTGGGCATCGAGCCCCGGCTCGTCGCCAAACCCGCGGACCTGGCCGGCCTCACCCATCTGATCCTGCCCGGCGTCGGCTCCTTCGGCGACTGCATGGGCGAACTCGAAAAGCGCGGCCTCACCGGGCCGATCCGCGAATGGATCGCCGCCGGCAAGCCCTACTTCGGCATCTGCCTCGGCTACCAGATCCTCTTCGACGAAAGCGTCGAGACCCCCGGCGTGCGCGGGCTCGGCATCTTCCCGGGAAAGGTCGTCCGCTTCACCGAGGACGGCCGCAAGATCCCCCACATGGGATGGAACGCCGCCGTGCCGGTCGATCCCGCCGACCCGCTCTGGGCCGGCCTGGGGGCAAGCCCCTACTTTTACTTCGTCCATTCCTATTTCCCGGTGCCGGCCGATCCCGCGATCGTCGCCATGACCACCGGTTACGGCGGGAACTTCGCCAGCGCGATCCGATCGGGCATGGTGACGGGCTGCCAGTTCCACCCCGAGAAAAGCCAGCAGGCCGGCCTCCAGTTGCTCGCCAATTTCCTCGGCGTCAAACTACCCGCCGGGGAACGACTTCCCAAGCCGGCGGGCAGCGCCGCGGTCTGAAGCGGCGTTACTTCGCCTTCGGCAGGATCGGCGACTCGAATCCCTCCAGATCGGACGGCTTCACGCCCTTGACGCAGCCGTCGAAGCTGAAGGTGGTCGGCTGGTAGGGACCGACGAAGTCGACGGCCAGGTCCGGCGTGATCTTGTCCTCCAGGCCCGCGGCCCAGAAGATGCCGTTGACGATCAGGCGGCGGTAACCGGGATCGAGGATGTCTTCGGAGGCCCCCTGCGTGCTGTGGAAAGCCCGGCCCTTCTTGCCGCCGCTCCACGAATACTCGCGGGTCCAGGTGCAGGGCATCGACGCCTTCTTCGGATCGGCCTCCGCCTTGGGATCCATCGACACCAGCGGCTGGCTGGTGGCCAGCACCGTGAAATCGGCAGCAGCCTTGCCGACATAGCCGCCGGCATGGCAGAAGGCCGTGTCGGGCACGCCCTTCAGGATCGGATTCGCCTTCTGCGCCGGCACCAGCTCGATCCGGGTGCCCTGGCGGTGGTTGTCGCCATGGTGGCCGACCCAGGTGTTGCCCAGGACATGATGGCCGAAGCCTTTCTCGAAGCCCGCGACCTTCGAGTCGAAGGAATACTTCGCGGTGGGCGAGTCCCCCGGGATCTTGAACGCATGCGAGGAGGTCCGCAACCCGACCACCGGGCCGCCGCGCGCCAGATAGTCCTCGAGGTGCGCCATCTGCTCGGCCGGCGGATTGAGGAAGCGGGCGAAGATCACCAGCAGGTCCGCCTCCTTCAACACCTCCAGCCCGCTGATCCGCGAAGAGCCCGCCTCGAGCTCACCCGCCGCGTTCAATCCGAAGATCACCGTGCATTGGAACCCGTGCGACTTCGAGAGGATCCTGGCCAGCGCCGGGCAGGTCTCCTCGCCGCGATATTCATGGTCGGAAGCCAGGAAAACCACGTGCTTCCCTTCGCCCGGCCCCTTGCCACCCGGATAGGTGAGCTGGGCGGAGACCACGGGCGCGGCGGCAAAGGCAAACAAGGCGAGGAGGGTTTTCATCATGCCCCCAGACAAGGGAATCCCGCGGCCTCCGGCAATGGGAAACGCTCGCCGCCTTCGATGCCTTCGCCCTTCCGCAGCCTGTATGCGCCATTCCGCATTGCCCGTGCCGCGGCAGCCCCTCATAACCCCGCGGCATTCTTTCCGACCACCCGATGAAACCGACCCTCCTCGTCCTCGCCGCCGGCATGGGCTCCCGCTACGGCGGCCTCAAGCAGATGGATCCCATGGGCCCCAGTGGCGAAACCGTTCTCGACTACTCGGTCTTCGACGCCATCCGCGCCGGCTTCGGCAAGGTCGTCTTCATCATCCGCGAGGACTTCGCGGAGGCCTTCAAATCGACCGTCGGCGCCCGCTTCGCCGGCAGGATCGAGGTGGATTACGCCTTCCAGAAACTCGACGACCTGCCGGAAGGCTTCGCCGTGCCCGAAAGCCGCACCAAACCCTGGGGAACCGCCCACGCGGTCCGCGCCGCCCGCCACGTCGTCGACGGTCCCTTCGCGGTAATCAATGCCGACGATTTCTACGGCGCCGATGCCTACCAGTCGATCGCCCGCTGGTTCGCCGGCGCCGCGGAAAGCGGCACCATGGATCACTACTCGATGGTCGGCTACCCGCTCCGCAACACGCTGTCCGACCACGGCGCGGTCAACCGCGGCGTCTGCCAGACCGATGCCGCCGGCCTGCTGACCGACGTCGAGGAAGTCGTCGAAATCTCGCGCGATGCCGACGGCGTGGTCCGCGGCACCTGGCTCGACGGCCAGCGCCGCGAGGTCCCCGACACTTGCCCGGTCTCGATGAACTTCTGGGGCTTCACCGGATCGTTCTTCGGCCAACTCGAGGAGCACTTCACCGCCTTCCTCCGGGAAAAGGGCGGCGAGCTGAAATCCGAGTGCTACATCCCCACCGTGGTCGACGATTTCATCCGCCGTGGCAAGGCCGACTGCCGGGTGCTCGACACCACCTCGTCGTGGTTCGGCGTGACCTACCCCGACGACAAGCCGCACGTCGTCGCGTCCATCGCCAAGCTGGTCGAAGCCGGCGAATATCCCAGCCCGCTCGGCTGAGGGCAACTTTTCGATTCTCAAAGCCTCCCGCGGCAGGCAAGCTCCGCCGCCATGACCCTGCCGCGCCTCCTTGCCGTCGTCCTGCTGGCCCTTTGCCCCGGGCTGACCGCCCATGCCGGCGGGAAGAAAGGCGAGGCCACGGGCATCTCGTTCCATCTCCAGGCGGATCCGACGGACAATCCGAAGATGATCTTCTCCCAGATGACCAACGGGCAGCAGTTGGTCTACCGCCGCAATCCGGAGATTTCGACCAAGGACATCGCCGCCTTCAACCCCTTCCCTTCCCAGGACGGCGAGGGCTACGGCGCCCTGCTCCAGCTCAAGCCCTCCGCCAAGAACCGCTTCTCCGCGATCACCAATGCCAGCGTCAACCGCTGGATGGTCGCCATGGTCAACGGCCGCGTGGTCGATGCCGTGATCATCGACAAGCAGGTCGACGACGGCCAGGTGGTGATCTGGAAGGGCATCGGCCAGGCCGAAATCGACGCTTTCGACGCCATGGTTCCCCGCATCGGGGAAAAGAAGCCCCGACGCTGATCCCGACATGCCCCGCTTTCTCGCCCTCGCCGCCGCCCTGGTCCTCCCCTTCACTTCTTCCGCCCTGGAGCTGCAGCTCCCGACGGAGAACCACCACCTCTTCACCGGCGAGCCGGAGAAGTTCTACATGTATGTGGACCGGACTTTCGAAGGCGAGGTCAGCAAGCCCTGGGAAGGCGGCAGTTTCGGCTTCGTCCGCACCCCGATCCGGGTCGGCGAGGACGTGGTGCTGACCAAGTTCCACGAGGGCATCGACATCTCCCCGGTCAAACGCGACAAGGCGGGCAACCCGCTCGACCTCGTGATGTCGATCACCGGCGGAACGGTCGTCCACGTCAGCGATGTCGCAGGGCGGTCGAACTACGGAAAGTATGTCGTGGTGGAGCACCTCATCGAAGGCGACACCTTCTACAGCGTTTACGCCCACCTCGCCGAGATCACCGCCAAACCGGGCGATCCGGTCAAGACAGGCTCCGTGCTCGGCCGCATGGGATACACCGGCGCTGGCCTCAACCGCACCCGCGCCCACCTCCACCTCGAGCTCTGCCTGCTGATGAGCCGGAACTTCGGCGGCTGGCATACCGCCTTCTCCGGCGGCACGAACTTCCACGGCAATTTCAACGGGATGAACCTCGCCGGGATGGACATCGCCTCGCTGTTCCTCGCCCACAGGAAGAACCCCAACCTGAAGATCCGCGATTTCGTCAAAGCCAGCCCCGCCTACTTCAAGGTCACCGTTCCCCGCGACGGCACCTGGGATTTCGCCGAGCGCCACCGCTGGATGATCACCGGCGACCCTGCCGCCCCCTCGCCGTCCTGGGAAATCTCCTTCACAGCGACCGGCCTCGCCGTCGGCATCGCCCCCAGCCCGCGCGAGGTCCAGGAACCGCTGGTCACCGGCGTCCGGAACTCCCGGATCGGCCACGGCTACCTGACCCGCGGCCTGCTGACCGGCAGCGGCAGCAGCGCCGCGCTGACCCGCTCGGGCAAGCAGTTGGTCGCCCTGCTGACCGACGACTTCCCGCTCGAAGCCGCCACCCGCTGAGCCGGCGCAATCAGTCCGCCGTTTTCGCGACGTAGACCGTGCTCGCCGACTCCCGGTCGAGCAGCGGATTGGCAAAGCTCACGACCTGCGCCTCCGCGGTCGCGAACACCGCCCGCAGGTCCGCCAGGAAAGGCTCGTCCGGCATGTCGTCGGACCACAGCGCGAACACCCCGCCCGGCTTCAACTGCGCCGCCAGCTTGCGCAGGCCCGGCTCGCCGTAAAAGGCCGCGTTGCTTGCGTGCAGCAGGTTCCGCGGGGAGTGATCGATGTCCAGCAGCACCGCGTCGAACTTCCGCCCCGGTTCCTCCGGATCGAAGCCCTGCTCCGGGTTCATCGCCCGCCCGAAAAAATCGCCATGCACCAGCCGGCAGCGCGGGTCGCCGGTCAGCGCCGGCCCCAGCGGCACCAGACCGCGCTGGTGCCACTCGATCACCGCGTCCAGCGCTTCCACCACCACCAGCGAGCGCAAGCCCGGATCCTCCAGCGCCGCCACCGCCGTGTAGCCGAGACCCAGTCCGCCCACCACCACATCGGCATCCTGCCGCGCCAGCGCCGCCAGCCCCAGCCTCGACAGAGCCACTTCCACTTCATGGAACAGGCTCGACATCAGGAACGCGTCGCCAAGTTTCACTTCATAGACCTCGACTCCATCCAGTTGGAGGAAACGGCGGCGCTGCAGGATCAGATCCCCGATCGGGGTCTCGCGGAAATCGAGTTCTTCAAAGAGTTTGCTCATCGCAGACCGGAAGCATCGACCGGCGCCCCGACCTCGTGCAAGCCGCATCGCCCCGGTGAAGCTTTTCCAGTCTTGCGTCTTGCCTCTTGAAGTCTTGAGTCTCCCGCATGGACACCATCCAAGCCCGCATCGAAGCCCTCGGCCACACCCTGCCCGACGTCCCCGTTCCCGTCGCCGCCTACGTCAACTGCGTCCGCAGCGGCAACCTGCTCTTCCTCTCCGGCGGCCTGCCCATCGACGGCGAGCGCAAGGTCATCGGCCAGGTGCCGCGCGACGTGTCGATCGAAGAAGCGCAGGAAGGCGCCCGCATCATCATCCTCAACCGCCTCGCCGTGGTGAAGCAGGAGATCGGCTCGCTCGACAAGGTGAAGCAGATCGTCGCCCTCAACGGCTTCGTGAACTCCGCTCCCGACTTCTACGGTCACCCGCAGGTCATCAACGGCGCCAGCGAACTGCTGATCGAAATCTTCGGCGACAAGGGCAAGCACTCCCGCACCGCCCTCGGTGCCGCCGCCTTGCCGCTCAACGTCGCCGTCGAGATCAACCTGATCGTCGAGGTCGAATAATCGCGAATGCCGACCTCGTCTGGCGTGTACTGGACCGCGGACTTTAAGTCCGCTCGAAATCCCCAACCGTCCAAGCGGACTAAAGATCCGCGGTCCAGTACACCGCTCGTCGTTCAGGAACTCATGCCCCTCCACGACTCCCACAACCACCTTCAGCGTTTCTCCGATCCCGACCGGGTCGTCGCCGAAATGCAGGCCGCGGGAATCTCCGGCTGCATCGTCAACGGCACCGGCGAAGACGACTGGGAAAGTGTCGCCACCCTCGCGGAAAGCCACCCCGATTTCGTCACCCCCGCATTCGGACTGCATCCTTGGAAAGCCCACCTCCGCTCCGGGTCATGGCTCGCCACCCTAGAAGCCTATCTCGACCGATTCCCTACCGCCTCCATCGGCGAATGCGGGCTCGACGGTTGGGTCGCCGGACCTTCGCTCGACATCCAGCGCGAGGTCTTCCTGCCCCAGCTCGCCCTCGCCCGCGAACGCCGCTTACCGGTCACCATCCACGCCCTGAAAGCCTGGGATCCACTGTTCGATGCCTTTGCCGCCGAGCGTCCACCGGAGAAGTTCCTCCTCCACTCCTTCGGCGGCTCGCCCGAACTCGTGAAGCGGCTGGCAGCGGCAGGCGCCTTCTTCTCGTTCTCCGGCCACTTCCTGCACCCGCGGAAATCGAAGGTGCTCGACGCCTTCCGGCAGGTGCCGGCGGACCGACTTCTGTTAGAGACCGACGCCCCCGACATGCCGCCGCCGGAGGAATTTGTCGCCATTCCCCTGCCGGACGGGCGGAATCATCCGGCGAATCTGCCGGGCATCGCCGCAGGCCTCGCCGCGGCACTCGGGATGCCATTGGCACGGCTCGCGGAAACCACCGCGGCCAACCACGTCCGCTTTTTCGGATTACCGGCGGTCAAAGGCCCGACGCCACCTCGCGGATGAACTCCGCCTCGCCCTTCCATCCGTCGCTTTCGATCCGTCGCACCGTTTCCTCCAAGGCCGGGAATTCCAGCGACTCCCTTTTGACCTGCACCCCGTCGATCGGAAACTCCTCTTCCGTCAGCACACGCCGCGAAAGGTGGAAGCAGGCCCAGGCCCGCCACGAGCGGATCTCCCTCCGCTCCCCGACGACCCGCGTAGCCAGATGTTGGAAATGCCTCACCGGATTGCCGATGAAGGCACCGGGCGGACGGTGCTGCAGGAACCAGACCAGCACGGCATAAGGAGGAGGCCATGCCGCGAGGACCCGCGGATCGTCGCCAGGATCCGCCATGAAGGCCTTGTTGAGTTGAAGGATCGCCTGGGCCGGCTTGCCCTGCTGCCAAAGCGATTGCGCGTAGCAGAGACAGCATACATAGTAGGCAGCGTTCTTGGTCGATGCGCCCCTGGTCGCCTCCGGTCCGAGTTTCACGCTCACCGCCGGAAGCAGGGGGCACGGCGGGATTGGCAAAATCTCCCCGGTCCCCGTCTCCACTGAATCCAACCACGACACCCCGCCAGATGGTCGCGAAACCTGCCACGCCGCAAGCTGAATCCCATGCCGTGAAAGCTTCACAACTCCCGAGGCGTTAGACTCTTGTCATCAGGGACCAACGTTCTTCTATCGAAACGCGTTTGATAATGCATCCTTCCTTAACATCACTTTTCCGCATCGCAACGGGCCTTTCCGCCTGTCTCCTGGCCGCATCTTGCCAGAAGCAGGAATCCGCGACATCGGCCGCGGCGGAACCCGCGCCCGTGGCCGCACCTTCCGCAGCGGCTGCCGCGAACCTCCCGGTCACCCATTTGCCGGAGACGCTTTCGTTCAACGAGCACGTCCAGCCCATCCTCTCCGAATACTGCTACCACTGCCACGGACCGGATTCCGGCACCCGCGAGCCCAAGAGCGCACCCCTTCGCCTCGACATCGAGAAGGACGCCTTCGCCCCGCGCGACAACGGCAAACCGGTCATCATCAAGGGCAAGCCCGCCGAGTCCGAACTGGTGAAAAGGCTGCACGAGAAGGATCCGGACCTCATCATGCCGCCGCCGAATTCCCACAAGGAACTCAACGCGGAACAGATCGCCATCCTCGAGAAATGGATCGAGCAGGGCGCGCCCTACGAGGCCCACTGGTCCTTCATCCCCGTGCAGCGGCCCGAACTGCCGGAAGCCGGCAAGGACAGAGCCGCGAACCCGATTGACCGCTTCGTCGCCGACAAGCTGCAGGCGGCCGGCCTCGAGCCCAACCCGCCCGAAGACCCGCGCCGCTTCTACCGCCGCCTCCACCTCGACCTCACCGGACTTCCTCCCGCCCCTGAAGCGGTCGAGGCCTTCGCCAAGGCGGCCGCAACCGACATGCAGGCCGCGGTCGAACAGGCGGCCGACCAACTCCTCGCCACCCCGGCCAGCGGCGAGCATTTCGCCCGCCACTGGCTCGATGCCGCCCGCTACGCCGACACCCACGGCATCCATATCGACAACTACCGAGCCATCTGGCCCTACCGCGACTGGGTGATCCGCGCCTTCCAGGCGAACATGCCCTGGGACCAGTTCACCACCGAACAGATCGCCGGCGACCTCCTGCCGAACCGGACGCTCGACCAGCAGGTCGCCACCGGCTTCTCCCGCTGCCTCGCCACCACCGGTGAAGGCGGTGCGATCGGCGAGGAATACGACGCGATCTACGCCTCGGACCGGGTCGCCACCGTGTCCGCCATCTGGCTCGGCCTGACCTCCGCCTGTGCCGCTTGCCACGACCATAAGTTCGACCCGATCTCGACCAAGGAATTCTACTCCCTGACCGCCTTCTTCCGGAACACCCCGATGTCGTCGCTGGACGGCAACAAGGCGGATCACCCACCCAACGTGTTCGTGCCGCTCATGGAGGACCGCGCCCGTTGGAACTCCATCGGCGGGGAACTCGCGGCCACCGAAAAGCAGGTCGCCGGCCGGGCCAGCGCCGCACGCCCGGAGTTCGAAACCTGGCTGGCCAATGCCTCGATCGCCCCGGCCCGCGAGATCGACTCGACCCTCGTGCTGCACCTTCCGCTCACCGAGTCCGAAGGCCCGCTCCGCGGCCTGGTCGACGGCCAGTCCCGCGAATGGCCGGCCAACCTCACCCGCATCGACGCCCCGCTCGGCAAGGCGCCCCTGATCAGCGATGCGCCGGTGGATCTCGGCGACCTCGCCAGCTTCTCCCGTGGCGACCGCGTGACCTACGGCGGCTTCGTCCGCATCGAAGGCAAGCCGACCGGTGCCATCATTGCCCGAATGAATCCCGCCGAATCCTTCCGCGGCTGGGATCTCTATCTCATGAACGGGCAGCCCGCCTCCCATGTCATCGACACCTGGCAGGGCGCCGCCAACAAGATCTACGCCCCGGAGCCCCTCAAGCCCGGGCAATGGCATCACGTCATGGTCACCTTCGACGGTAGCATCTCCGGTCACCAGGCCGGCGCGATTTACATCGACGGCAAGCGGGTCAACGCCAAGACGGATCCCAACAGCGTGGGCGGCACCATCGAGACCTCCGTGCCGCTGCGGCTCGGCTCGCGCCACAACAACGACTCCAAGCTCAACGGCAAGGTCGCTCTCCAGGACTTCCGCTTCTACCGCCGCCTGCTTGCTCCGGCCGAAATCGAGTCGCTGGCCCGCAACAGCCTGCTCCAGCACATCGCCGCCCTGCCGCCCGACCAGCGGACCAAGGCCCAGGTGGACTCCCTGTTCGCCTACTACCTCGCCAACGTCGACGCCCCGTCCCGAGAACTCCGGACCAAGCTCGACGCGCTCAAGGCGGAGCAGGAGACCCTCCGCTCCCGCGGTTCCGTCTCGCTGGTGATGGAAGAGAAAAAAGGCGAGCCCTTCGCCCACGTGCTGATCCGCGGCGTCTATTCCGACAAAGGTGAGAAAGTCGCGGCCGGCACCCCCGCCGTGCTGCCTCCGATGCCTGCCGACGCGCCGAAAAACCGCCTCGGCCTGGCCCGCTGGCTCAACGATCCCGCCAACCCGCTGCCGGCCCGCGTGACGATGAACCGCACCTGGTACTACTTCTTCGGCACCGGCATCGTGGAAACCCCCGACGACTTCGGGATCATGGGCGCCCGCCCCACCCATCCCAAGCTGCTCGACTGGCTCGCCGCCGAGTTCGTCGATTCGAAGTGGAACAACCGCCACATGCTCAAGCTCATCGTCACCTCCGCCACCTACCGCCAGAGCGGCAAGGTGTCGCCGGAGAAACTGGAAAAGGATCCCGCCAACCGGCTGCTTTCCCGCGGCCCCCGCTACCGGCTGGATGCCGAGCAGATCCGCGATCTGGCGCTTTCCGCCTCCGGCCTCCTTTCGCCCAAGATCGGCGGCCCCTCGGTCAAGCCCTACCAGCCCGAAGGCATCTGGGAAGCCGTCGCCATGCCGCAATCCAACACCCGCAACTACCGCGAGGACAGCGGCGAGTCGCTCTACCGCCGCTCGCTCTACACCTTCTGGAAACGCACCGCGCCGCATCCCGCGATGGAGATCCTCAACGCTCCCACCCGCGAGGTCTTCTGCGTCCGCCGCGACCGCACCAACACGCCGCTGCAGGCCTTCGTCACCCTCAACGACCCGCAGTTCGTCGAAGCTTCCCGCCGCCTCGCCGAGAATGCGATGAAGGCCTCCGCCGACCGCGACGCGCGCCTCGACCACCTCACCGCCCGTCTGATTTCCCGCAGCCTCGGAAACGAGGACCGCCAGCAGGCCGTGGCCACTTTCGACGCCGCACTCGCCGCCTACAAGGCCGACCCCGCGGCCGCCGCCGCCCTGATCGGCAACGGCGCCACCGACCCCGACCCGGCCCTCGACCCCGCCGAACTGGCCGCCTGGACGCTGGTCGCCAGCCAGATCCTCAATCTCGACGAAACCCTCAACAAGTAAGTCATGAACTCGCTTTTCGACTACAACTCCGCCATCACCCGCCGCCAGTTCTTCCGCAAGAACGGCACCGGCCTCGGCGTCGCCGCGCTCTCGTCCCTCCTCGGCGGCGGCAGCAGCGCGTTCGGTGCCGGCATGGCAACCGGCATGCCCCACATCGCCCCGAAGGCGAGGCGGGCGATCTACATCTCGCTCATCGGCGCGCCGTCGCAGATCGACCTCTTCGACTACAAGCCCGAGCTCAAGAAGCGCTTCAAGGAAGACCTCAAGGACTACCTCGCCAAGGAAGGCCAGCGCCTCACCGGGATGACTTCCGGCCAGGCCGCCTTCCCGCTGGCGCCGAGCATCTTCAAGTTCGCCCAGCACGGGCAGGCCGGCACCTGGATCAGCGAACTGCTGCCTTGGACCGCGAAGATGGTGGACGACCTCTGCCTCGTCCGCTCGATGCACACCGAGGCGATCAACCACGAGCCCGCCAACCAGCTCATCTACACCGGCAGCATGCAGTCGGGGAAAGCCTCCATCGGCTCGTGGCTGTCCTACGGCCTCGGCACGATGAACGAGGACCTGCCGACCTTCGTCGTCCTCCACGCCACCCACTCCTCGCCCTACTCGAACGTCCAGGCGATCTCCTCCCGCCTTTGGGGCTCCGGCTTCCTGCCCGGCCGTCACGCGGGCGTCGCGCTTCGCTCGAAAGGCGATCCCGTGCTCTACCTTCAGGACGCGCCGGGCATCTCCCGCGACCTCCGGCGCAAGATGCTCGACGGTCTCAACGCGATGAACCAGCGGTCCTACGAGGCCGTCGGCGATCCGGAAATCCAGACCCGGATCCAGCAATACGAGATGGCGTTCCGAATGCAGGCCTCCGTTCCCGAACTCGCTGACCTCTCCGGCGAACCCGACCACGTCCACGAGCTCTACGGCCCGGAAAGCAAGATCGGCGGCACCTTCGCCAGCTCCGCCCTGATGGCCCGGCGCCTCCTCGAGCGCGGCACCCGCTTCGTCCAGATCTTCCACCGCGGCTGGGACCAGCACGGCAACCTCCCGCGCGACCTGACCTCTCAGTGCAAGGACGTCGACCAGGGAGTCTACGGGCTGATCCAGGACCTCAAGCAGCGCGGCATGCTCGACGACACGCTGGTCATCTTCGGCGGCGAGTTCGGCCGCACCGTCTACTGCCAGGGAAACCTCACCGAGTCCGACTACGGCCGCGACCATCACCCGCGCTGCTTCTCCCTGTGGATGGCCGGCGGCGGGATCAAGGGTGGCCAGGTTTACGGCGAGACCGACGAGATGTGCTACAACATCACCCGCGATCCGGTTCACATCCGCGACCTCCACGCCACCATCCTCCACCTGCTCGGCATCAGCCACGAACGGCTCACCTACAAGGCGCAGGGACTCGACAACCGCCTCACCGGCGTCGATCCCGCGCGGGTGGTGAAGGAAATCTTCGCCTGATCCCTACCTGCCGAGGGCGTTCTTGGTCTGCTCGATCGTCACCCCGTTCTGCTCCTTCCACGGGATCACGTCGGGGTCGGTGAACACGCGGCGGCGCTCGTCGGTCTCCGCGTCGGAAACCTTGTTGATGGCATCGCCACCGCCTTCTTCACGGGCCCTGCCGGTCTCGTAGGAACCGGTGTCGTAGGTCTTTCCGGAATCCCTCGCCGCGACCGCCGATTCGCCGGCCTCGCGCCCGTTGAAGCGCGAGTCCTTGCGCAGCGAGTTGGCGTCGGTATTCCCGCCGTAAACCTTCTTCACGTAGTCCTTGTCCCCCCACCAGGACTTCTTGCGGTAGTCGCCGGCCTTGAACTCCTTGCCTTCCCAGCGCCCCTTGAACTCCGGGTTGTCGCGCTTGAAGCCCTCGTAGTCTTTGCCCTCACCGGCCACCATCTGACCGTCCTTGGTCATCTTGGGGTTCATCGATCCATACTTCGACGCGATCTTGTCGCGGTCGTCGTCGAACCAGTCCCCGGTCTTGATCTTGGTCCCCGCCACCGGGTCCGGGCTGGCCGAAACCACGGCGTCATCCCCGCCCGTGCCCGAGCAGGCCACCAGCCCCAAGGCCGGCAGCAGCGGTAAAAGGCAGGAGCGAAGCGTCATGGGACCCGCACGCTGGCAAATCCCCCGCCGCAGGGCAACCCGGAAACTCCCGGCCGCTCACCGCCGCCACGGCCGCTCGATCCTGTCGAAGGCCGTGCCGTCGGCCGCCTTGGCCTCGGCGCTCCAGCCCTTGTCGCCGGTCTCCACCATGTAGAGATGGTTGAGGGCGAGCGCCTTCGCGATCCACGGCCGCTTCTTCAACTGGGCCGGATCGACTTTTCTCACGTCCACGCTCCACGCCCCGGAACCGAGGTAGGGGATGCCCTGCGCCTCGTCCACCTTGCCCCCGGCCAGCGGATGACTGCGGGAGAAAACGTGATGGTCGTTCTCGAACACCGCATCGACCTTGAACTTCTCGAACAGCGGGCACCAGGCCTTCTGGATCTCCACCGCATCCTCCTTCGCCCCGCTTCCCCATGCCGGCCGGTGGTAGCAGACAAACAGCCCCCTCCGGTCTTTCCGCTCCTCCAGCACTTGCTCCAACCAGGCCGTCTGGCTCGCGATCGTCCCGGCGTGGCCGGAATCGAGCAGCACGAACGACAGGTTGCTGCCGACGTCGAAGGTGTCGTTCGCCAGCCCTTCGCGGCGCATGTGGAACAGGCTCATGAACTCCGTCGCCGCCTTGGGACCCGGGGCGTCGGCCGGACGGTAACCGCCGCCGATCACCTCGTGATTGCCGATCGCCACCACCATCGGCACCAGCCGGCCGTCCGGCGTCCGAGCGTTGTCGACCCACGAGTCGATGAAGTCGAACCATCGTTCCGGATTCGAGTTATTGGTGTAGGCCAGATCCCCGCCGAGCAAGGCGAACAAGGGATCCTCGAGGCCCGCCCGGCGGTTCATCGCATCCATCGGCGCGCGGGAGTGATAGAGGTCGCCGCCGGTCACGAAACGGACCGGTGCATCGCCGCCCGGTGCGGTGCGGAAAGAAAAGGTCTTCGAGACCGTGCCATCCTTGCCGGCGATCTGGAACTCGATCTCCGTCCCCGGTGCCAAGCCTTCCAGCGCCGCCGAACGCACCCGGTGGCGGCTGGCGGCGAAAGGCTCGCCCTTCACCGCGATACTCCGCCATTCGGCCGATCCCTTCGCGCGGAAATTCAAAGCCGCGATCTTCTCCTCCACCTTCCCCGGGGGCGCTTGCACCGCACCCGCCTTTGTCTGCCAACCCTTCTCCGGCTCCTTGTTGGCCAGATACTCCCACACCGCTTCCTTCCCCAGCAGCACCACCGTCTTGCCGCTCCACTTGGCCTCGAGCCGGGCGTCGAGCGTGAAATCGCTGCTGGTCTTGCCGATGTTGAATCCCTGGAGCGCGAGCACCGCGCCGCCCTTGCCGGAGAAACTCGCGAAGTCCCCCAGTTCGAACTCCTCCCACTCCCCCGCCTCATGGTCCTTCGTCGCCTTGAGCCGGCCATCCGGTCCGGCCCCGACGTTCCGCCGCGCCACTTCCTTTCCGCCGAACCATGCGATGAAGGCATCGTCGTAGTTCACCCGCAGGAACAGCTTCGCCTCTCCCGGAACCCCCGGTTGGGGCGAGACCTTCTTGCGGATCGATACGCTTTCGTAACGGTTCGCCATTCCCGCCAGCACCGTGGCGTCATCGCCGTCGCCATACCCGAATCCCCCCGGCCCGCTCGCCCAGCGGCCTTCGACCGCGGCCGAATTCGCCGGCTCCAGCCAGCGGACCTGCGCGGTGGTGGAAGGATCACCCGTCCACTGCACCAGCGGCCCGTGGCCGAACTCGACGGCGGCCACCATCCCGGTGAGCGAGGGGAACAGAAGGAAGGCGATGCGCGGCATGGACGGAATACTCCTTCCGGCCACCTGCGCCTTGCAACCGCAATTCCATGCGCCGGACCTGCCCGCAGCCCCTCAAGCCTCGCGGCTGATCACCTTGGCCCCGCGGCCTTTCACGATCTCCATCAAGCCGGCGTTCGGATCTTCCCAAGCCGCATCGTGGTTCTTCGCGTAGTTGAAAAGATGCTTGTGAAGGTATTCGAAGTAGACCTCGCGTTCCTCGCGCTTGAGCCGGTACCACACGGCGATGTTCAGCGCACGGGTGACCTTCTGCATCATGTGAAGGGTCAGCACCCGGCCGGTCCGGGCGCGCTGGACCTGCTTGTGGGTGAGCTGCTCGGTCGAGGCATCGACCAGATCGTGGTTGCCCAGGCCCCAGGCCGTCATCATGCCGTCAAGCGGCTGCGCGCCGTGCTCGCGTTCTTCGTTCACGCGGCCGGTGTAGCAGGCCGCGGACGAAGGGGAACCGGGAAATCGAATCTTTACTCCCCTTCTTCGAGCACCTCGTTCGCGGCGGTCGCGTCGATGTTCGGCTTCACGACCAGCCGCGCCGGCTCGGGGGCGGCCGCCGGCGCGACGGCGGGCACCGCAACGGGCGTCTCCTGGATCGCCGGGCCTCCGGCAAGCCTGCGGATGACATCCGGCGAGGTGCGGGCGATCAGCTTGGCACCGAAGCAAAGGGAAGCGAAGCAGGCCAGCGTGCAAACGGCGGTGAATCCCGTGTTCCAGCCGAGCATCACCCAGCGTTTGGGCAGGAAAGCACGAAGCACCAGGACGCCGCCCACCGCGGCAAGACCGCAGAGCAAGGCCATCGCCGGAACCCACGGCTCCAGCCGGTCGGGAACCAGGTCGCCGAGCAGTCGGCCGACCGAAGCGGCGGCACCCGCCGATCCGACCAGCAGGATCCCGAGCCAGACCATCGAGAGCCTCGGCTTGATCAGGTTCAACTGCCCGCCCCGGTTCGAGCGCTGGAGCAGGTCCTGCACGGTCTTGATGCCGAGGCAGGTGGTGAGCCGACGGGCTTCGAAGGACTTGGCCTTCTCGCGTCGGATCCGCCGCTCGGTGCTGATCTGCTGCATCCGGATCCGGGCATAGGCCGCCAGCGCGTCCTGGCGTTTTCCACCGCCCGCCAGCGCGGTCGCCCATGCGGCGGGTTCGAGGCGGTTCTGGATGATTTCCTGCCCGACCCGTTCGGCGATTTCCGGATCCACCGGCCGCTCGCTCGGGAAAAGCTTCTCAACCGGTGTCGAGACTGTGGGAGATCTCATGGTCGTGAATGGATGGGAATCCCGTTCAAGGTTGACGGCGGCGGACCAACAGCAGCGCGAGGCCCGACAGCAGGCCGAGCAGCGAGGAAGGCTCCGGCACCGCCGAAAGCGATTCAGTGGCACCCGCGGAGACGCCGCCGTTCATCTGGCTGGCAATGATCCCGGCAAGTCCGCCGTTGATCGCGCTGGAATTGCTGGTGGCCACCACCCCGCCCGCCTCGCCGCCGATCACGTTGGTGGCGTAGTAGGCCTCGATCGCGGCGCTGCGGTTGCCGAGCGCGATGGAATTGATCAGGTCCACTCCCGACGCCAGGGCGGCATCACGGGCCGCCGTCACCGCGGCGGTGCCCCCGACCGGCACGCTGGCGGCCGCGACCTCGATGATCTGCGCGCTGCTCTCAAAACCGTTGCCCGCCCCGCCGGTCTCGGTGCCGAAAGAAAGCGTGGCCACGGTCAGCGCGGGCCCGATCGCCGGAGTGCCGCCGACGGCCGGTTGGTTCAAAGCCCTGGCCAGAGCGGCAAAGGTCGCCGCTTCGGTCGCGTTCCCGATCATCATCCAGGGAATCCCGACGATCTGCGTCGAGGCGTTGCCGTAGAACATCAGCGAAACGGCAATCTGTCCGTAGGCTCCCGATTGGATCGAGTCGATCACCTGCGAACTCGTGAAAGCGGAGGCATAACCCTCCATCACCTGGTCGAATTCCGAAGCGTTGAGCCCGCGGGGCGTGACATCGACCAGCAACAGAAGTTCGGTATCGACGTTTTCGGCGGCGGCCCTGGTCGGCAAACCGGCAGCGGCGATGCCCAGGAGCATCGAGCAAGCAAACGGCAGCGGAGACACAAGGCCGCGACGTGGGAAGGTCGCAAATTTCATGGATGGGAAGGGGTGAGCAGCGCCGTGATAAAAACTTAAGCTTGCCGTAACGTCAATATTTTTTAAAACTCCGGCATGCTTAATCCCACAGACGCTTCACGGAGCCCGCTGTCCTCCCGGATTGCATTGTCGTTGGCCCTTCTCCTCGCGGGGATTTTCGGCCTCGCGGCGGCGATCCTGCTGCCCGCCCCTGCTTTGAAAAAAACCACGGCAACCCGGCCTGCCGCAACGACTTCAGGCGGCACCGCCTCCCCGATGCTGGCCCGGCAGACGGTCGAGCCCCCCGCCCCGTCAACCGATACCCTCGTGGAATTCTGCTCCCAGCACGTGTCCGAGAAGCGCACCTTCGTCGTGTTCCGCCGCGGGTCCTGCGTGGTGGTGGACGAGCCCTGCGCCGATCCTCTGGCAGAGGCCCGCAAGAAACTCGCGGCCTGCGCCGAGGCGGAAGCCCGCTTCGTGCCGGAGCCGACCAGCGAGGGCGACCTGATCATCACCTTCAAGGAGCCGGTGTTCCACCGCTTCACGCAGGAGGAGCTCCGGATGCTGGAGCCCTGGCTGGAGCAGGTCGCCCCCACGCTGCTGAGCCCCGCGGAAAGCGTGGCCGCGGTCGACGGATGGTCCCCGCACCAGAATGCGAAAGTCGGATTGCTGGCCCGCCGCCGGATGCTGGAAGACGCCTCGCAGTCGGTGCCGGTGAAAATCATCCGCGCCAAAAACCGGGCCACGGCCTCCCGCTGAAATCCCGGGCGGGATCAACTCCCGGACTTCTTCTCGAGCGCCTTGAGCCGCTCCGCCAGCTTCGGCAACTGCCGGATCATCGCCCGCGAGCGCTGCTCTTCCATGAAGGGCCGCGCGGGCATGCCGCTGTAGGTCTGCCCGCCTTCAAGATCCGCCGTCGCACCGGCACGACCGGCCAGCACCGACTTCGCCCCGATCTTCACATGGCCGCCGACGCCCGCCTGGGCCGCGACCACCACGTAGTCGCCGGTCCGCGCGCTGCCCGCCACCCCGCTTTGCGAGACCAGCAGGCAGTGCTTGCCGAGCTGAACGTTGTGGGCGACCTGCACCAGGTTGTCGATCTTGCTCCCCTCCCCGATCACCGTGCGGCCGAAGCGCGCGCGGTCGATGGTGGTGTTGGCACCGACTTCCACGTCGTTCTGGATCTCGACGATGCCGACCTGGTCGATCTTGACGTGCCGGCCTTCGACCACCTCGTAGCCGTAACCGTCCGACCCGATCACCGCGCCGGGCTGGAGGATCACCCGGTCGCCCAGCGTGCAACGCTCGCGCACGGTGACGTTCGCGTGGATCAGGCAATCGCGGCCGATCCGGACATTCTCGCCGACCACCGCGTTCGGCCCGATCTCGCTGCCATCGCCGATCTCCGCGCCGGCCATCACGACCGCACCGGCATGGATCCGGACCTTGGCGGGATCGAGGCGGGCACGATCGTCGACCGAGGCCCGCGGATGAATGCCCGGCGTAAAGGTGCGCGCCAGCGAGGCGACGAAGTGCTTCACCGCCAGCCCGAAGGCGAATGACGGATTGTCGGCGGCGATCAGGGCGCACGACTCCGGGCCTTCGGTCACGCCGCGCGGCACGATGACCGCGCCGGCCCGGGTGGCCAGGAACTGGGCGCGGTATTTCTCGTTGCCGAGGAAGGACAACTCGGAAGGCCCGGCCTCGTCGAGCGAGGCGATGCCTTCCACCAAAAGATCGAGCCCGCCGCGGACGATGTCACCATCGACCAAGCGGGCGAGCTCGGAAAGGGTCAGGGCCACGGGACGGGGCGCGTGGCGTGGATCACTCGCCGCCGCCGGCGGGAGCCTCGGGAGCGGGTGCCGGGGTGGCTTCGGGAGCCGCCTCTTCGGAAGGCGCGCTTTCGGCAGGAGCGTCCTTGTTGAGGTCCTTCAGCAGCACCGCGGTGATGTCGGTCGCATCCTTGGTGTAGAGGAAGAACGGCACCTGCGACGTGCTCAGGCCGGACTTGTCGAAGACGTAGTCGTAGTCCTCGGTCTTGGCCTTTTCCTCCACCAGCTTGCGGATCTCGTCGAGGATGCCCTTCATGCGCTGGACCATCTTCTCGTTGAGCGACTGGTTGCGGCGCTGGAGGAACTCGCGGCGCTCACGGTCGAGGGCGATGCCTTCCTGCTGCTTGATGTTCCACTCGTTGAAGGTGCTCTGCTTCTTCGACTCGGAGATCGAGGGATCCTCCAGCTGCTTGCGCATGTTCTGGAGCTCGGTGTCCAGCTCGCGGATGTGGGCGAGGCGGTCGTTGTTGTCCTTCTGGATCCGCGCGCGCTCGACGTTGATCTCTTTCTGCGCCTCGTTGGTGCGGTGGTATTCCTTGAAAAGCCGCTGCATGTCGACCGTGGCGATCTTGAGCTTGCCTTCCTGGGCCGCAGCGGTCCCGCAGAGGGCGGCGGCGAGGACGAGGGCGGTGATTCGGCGGATGATGGTCATTGAATGAATGGGGTTCCCCTTGGGATGGGCGGGACGTTGAACCGAAATCCGGGAGGCGTCAACGCCCCATCCGGGCCTTGCGGAATCGCGCCGGGAAGCCGACGATCGACGCCCCATGCGGATCGCCCGAACCCCCGATGACCTGCGCCTCCAGCTCGCCGCCCTGCCCCGCCCGCGGGTGCTGGTGCCGACGATGGGCGCGCTCCACGACGGCCACCTCGCGCTGGTCCACCGGGCCCGCAAGGCCGCCGGGCCGGACGGCACCGTGGCGGTGTCGATCTTCGTCAATCCGATCCAGTTCGACCGCCCGGGCGACCTCGCCGCCTACCCGAAGCCGCTGGAAGACGACCTGGCGAAGTGCCAGGCGGCCGGGGTCGACCTCGTGTTCGCTCCGGAAGCGGGCGCGATGTACTTTCCGGACCGCTCGGTCACCGTCACCGAGTCGCTGCTCTCCAAACATCTTTGCGGCGCGACCCGGCCGGGGCACTTCGACGGGGTCTGCACCGTGGTGCTGAAGCTCTTCAACCTCTTCCAGGCCGATGCCGCGGTGTTCGGGGAAAAAGACGTCCAGCAGCTCGCGATCCTCCGCCGCATGGTCCGCGACCTCGACGTGCCGGTGGAAATCATCGGCCACCCCACCGTCCGCGAGCCGGACGGCCTGGCCATGTCTTCGCGGAATGTCCGCCTCACTCCCGAGCACCGCGCCGACGCCCCGCGGATCCGCCGGGCGCTGGAAGGAGCTCGTTCGCTGCTCCAATTCGGCGAGCGCTCCGCCGCGCCCTTTCTCGCCGCGGCCCGCAAGCACCTCGAGGACTCCCCTTTCCTGCGGATCGACTACCTGGAACTGGTCGATGCCGAGACCCTGCAGCCCGTCGGCCCCATCAAACGCCCCGCGGTGCTGGCGACGGCGGTCTTCTACGGCGACGTGCGGCTGATCGACCACGTGACGCTGTTGCCGTGACATTTTTTGCCCTTTCCCCGCGGAAATCCCCGGCCATCCTGCCGCCCCCATGACGTGTGACTTCCTGGTGATCGGCGCAGGCATTGCCGGTCTCTCCTTCGCCATCCGGGCCGCGGCCCACGGGTCGGTCATCGTCCTGACGAAAGGCAACGCCCTCGATTCCAACACGGCCTGGGCCCAGGGCGGGATCGCCTCGGTGCTGCAGCCGGGCTTCTGCGACGATGGCGATTCAGTGGAACTCCACGTCGCCGATACCCTCGATGCCGGTGCCGGGCTTTGCCGCGAGGATGTGGTCCGCGCGATCATCGGCGAAGGCGCGGCGACGATCGACGACCTGACCGGCTACGGCGTGGATTTCGACAAGCACGACGACCATTTCGCGCTGGGCAAGGAAGGCGGCCACTCGAAACGCCGCATCCTCCACGCCCGCGACACCACCGGCCGGGAAATCGCGGAGTCGATGGTCGAAGTCGCCCGCCGCACGCCGAACCTGACCTTGCTGGAGGACCATTTCACCATCGACCTGATCACCACCGGCAAGCTCGGCTCGACCACCGAGGACCGGGTGCTCGGCGCCTACGTGCTCGAAAAGGCGAGCGGCGAGGTGCGGATCTTCCGCTCCGACCGGGTGCTGCTGGCGACCGGCGGCTGCGGGAAGGTTTACCTCTACACCACCAATCCTGATTCCGCGACCGGCGACGGCGTGGCGATGGCCTGGCGCGCCGGTGCCAGCGTGGCGAACATGGAGTTCATCCAGTTTCACCCGACCTGCTTCTACAATCCGGCCGCGACCGGCGCCGAAGCGCGGTCCTTCCTGGTAAGCGAGGCGGTGCGCGGCGAGGGCGGCATCCTGATCAATGCCAAGGGCGAGGATTTCACGAGGAAAGCCGATCCGCGCGGCTCGCTGGCCCCGCGCGACATCGTGGCCCGGGCGATCGACCGCGAGATCAAGAAAACCGGCGCGCCCTGCGTCTATCTCGACGTCACCCACAAGCCGCCGGGCTTCATGCGGGAGCGCTTTCCGTTCATCCACGAGAAGCTTCGTAGCTTCGGCCTCGATTGCGAAAAGCAGCCGATCCCCGTCGTGCCGGCCGCCCATTACCAGTGCGGCGGCGTCGTCACCGACGTCAACGGCAAGACCACCATCCGCGGCCTCTACGCCATCGGCGAGGTCGCCTGCACCGGCCTCCACGGCGCGAACCGCCTGGCTTCCAATTCCCTGCTCGAGGGCAACGTGATCGCCCGCCGCGCCCTCGCCGACATCCTCAGCCACTACGGAGTGGCCAAGCACACCGACGATGCGCCGGAAATCCCGGATTGGCACCACGGCGACGTCACCGCGCCCGACGAGCTGGTCGTGATCTACCACAATTGGGACGAGCTCCGCCGCCTGATGTGGGACTACGTGTCGATCGTCCGCACCGACAACCGCCTGCGCCGTGCCGGCACGCGATTGCGGAATTTGAAAAAGGAAGTCCGCGAGTTCTACTGGGGCCACCGGGTGACCGCCGACATTCTGGAGTTGCGCAACCTCGTCGCCGTCGCTTCCCTCGTCGTCGACTGCGCCATCCGCCGCCGGGAATCGAGGGGCTTGCACCATACGCTAGACTACCCCGCGCCTGACGACAGATTCCTGCGGGACACCGTCCTCCGCCGTTTTTAGAAAACCCCCGCCATGAGCCAGCAAACCACCCGAGATGGGAAAAAGCGCCCGGGACCTCGTCCCGCCGCCCTGCTTTCCCGCGTGCTCCTGGCCCTCGCGGTTTCCGTTCCCGCCCTGCCCGGGCAAACGGCGACGACCACCGGCAACCTGCCGCGCGTGGTCATCCCGACCTCGAACCGCCCGACCGCGCCCGTGAGGCCGGTCCAGCCCGGTGCCGGCATCCTCTACCCCTGGCGCCAGAACATCACCGCCACGATCTTCTGGATCGGCGAACAACCCACCCAGAACAATCCGACCCCCAACCACAAGTCTTCCTGGGATCAGGAGTGGGCGATCAATTTCGGCGGCTACGACAACCCGGATCCGGCCGCCCGCATCGCCGACCACCACACCGGGGATTTCCGGCCGAAGGGCTTCAAGCCGGGCCTGAATCCGTTCTACGTCGCCCTTCCCTACAACGACGTCGCCGGCTGGTCGCGCCACAAGCCCGAGGCCGCCAAGGTCATCCCCTGGTTCGCCCGCATGAAGCCGGCCCCCGGCAAGACCGTCCTCAAGGGCCGCTGGATCCAGATCTACAACGGCAAGCGCAGCTGCTACGCCCAATGGGAAGACTGCGGGCCCTGGGTGACCGACGACTGGGAATACGTCTTCCTCGGCAAACGCCCGAAGAACACCGCCAACAAGGGCGCCGCCATCGACATCTCGCCGGCCGTCCGCGATTACCTCGACCTGCAGTCCGGCCAGAAATGCCACTGGCGCTTCGTCGAGGACGCCCAGGTCCCCTACGGTCCCTGGAAGAAATACGGCAAGACCCCTGCCGCCACCACCCCGGGCGGGCCCGATGCCGACGCCCAGCGCCGCTACCTGGAATACCTGCGCAAACTGCGCGACGAGCAATACCTCAAGAAGTCGCAATCCGATCTCGAAAACGGGCGCTGAGCGGAATCCGCGGTTGCCGGGAGGCCTCCGCATTTCCTAGCTTCCGATCGTGATCCCCCGCCTGATCTTCCTTTTGCTCGCCCTTCCGGGCATCCTGGCCGCCGAGGAGAAGTTTGTTCCCGACATCGCCGCGAACGTCACCCGTCCCTGGCCCGGCAAGGATTACTGGGCCAATCCGGCGGAAGACTGGCACACCGCCAAGGGCCGCCTCGAGAACACCTTCTCCGGCGGCAACCGCAACGTGGTGCTGCTGAGCGCGGAGGTCACCGCCGAAAAGGGAACCTTCAACGCCCGCTTCCTCCTCGACCAGATCTCCTTCGAGCTGTTCGGCGACGGCTTCGTCGGCATCCAGGCCGGCCTCCGCGCCCCGTCCGGCGACTACCGCGAAGCCGCGGTGCTCGGCACCGGATTCAGCGCGGGCATCGACTTCACCGGCCGCGCCTTCATCGGCAAGACCAAGGCCACCGGCGAACCGCTGCCGCTGCCGCTCCGCGGGATCGTGCTCGAACTCAAGGGCGAACCCGCGGAAGGCGATCTCTACGAACTCGACCTGCTGGTGCAGGATGCCACCGGCAAGATCCTCCGAAGCGTGAGCACCCGCGCTCACTCAAGCTGGCTGCCGGGGCTGGTCGCGATGACCGCCTCCACCCAGCCCGCCCCTGCCGCCGACCTCGCCGCACCCCGACCCGCCCAGCTACCGCCGATTTCCCAAAAGCGCGAAGGCGAGGGCCGCTTCGGCTTAAGCAAGCTCGAGATCTCCGGATCGAAGTTCCAGCGGCTGCCCGAGCGCGCCTTCGGTCCCATCCTCTGGACCACTTACACCCTGGACAACGACGGGACGCTCTGCCTGCTCGCCCAGGCCGCCCCCTTCGCCCGCAGCGAACGCATCGAGGCGGAACTCGTCCTCCCCGGCCGCAGCCCGGTCTCGGCGGTGCTCGACCCGGCCTCGCGCACGGCCCGCTTCCGCGTCCTCCGGATGGACCCGTCCAAGGAAACACCCTTCGAAGTGAAGCTGGCCGGCGACTCCTACAAGGGCGTCATCCGCCCGGCTCCCTCGGGCCGCCCGCTCAAGATCGCCTCGCTTTCCTGCAACGACTCCACCGGCTTCCCCCACGCCGACCTCGTCGCGAACATCCGCACCCAGGCACCCGACTTCATCACCTTCCACGGCGACCAGATCTACGAGGGAATCGGCGGCTACGGACTGGTCTACGACCACCGCCCGAGCGATCGCGCCCTGCTTTCCTATCTCCGGAAGTATGCCATGCACGGCTGGACCTGGCGGGAAATCCTGCGCGACACGCCCTCCGTCACCCTTCCCGACGACCACGACGTCTTCCACGGCAACCTCTGGGGCGCCGGCGGCAACCCGTCCGACACGTCCCGCGGCTACGGCAACTCCTCCCAGGATTCCGGCGGCTACAAGATGTCGGTCGAGTTCGTCAACGCGGTCCACCGCACCCAGACCGGCAACCTACCCGACCCCGCCGACCCCTCCCCCTGCCGCAGCGGGATGAGCGTCTATTTCACCCGCCACGCCTGGGGGCCGCTCGACTTCGTGATCCTCGCCGACCGCCAGTTCAAGTCCGCGCCGAAAGCGCTGCTGCCCGCCGCGGAAATCGAGAACGGCTGGCCCCAGGCCAAGGACTGGGATCCCCGCACCGCCGCCGACGTGGCCGACGCCGACCTGCTCGGCATCCGTCAGGAAACCTACCTCGCCCGCTGGGCCAAGACCCCGGCCAAGGACGCGAAATTCCGCATCGCCCTCTCCCAGTCGCCCTTCTGCGCCCCCCAGACCCTGCCCGTCGACATGAAATCCGACGCCGGCGTGCCCGATCTCAAGGTCCTCCGTCCCGGCGAATACGCGCCCGACGATGAACCGAAGCCGGACTTCGACACCAACGGCTGGCCCGGCGCCGCGCGGCTCCGCACCTTGAAAATGCTCGCCGAAGCCAAGGCCGTCCATCTCACCGGCGACCAGCACCTCGGCAGCACCGGCCAATACGGACTCGAGTCCTGGGGCGACGGCTCCTTCTGGATCAGCTCGCCCGCCACCGCCAACGTCTGGCCGCGCCGCTGGATGCCCGCCGCCGAAGGCAAGAACCGCCGCCCCGGCGCCCCGAAATGGACCGGCGACTTCGAGGACGCCTTCGGCAACAAGATCAGCATCCACGCCGTGGCCAACCCGCACGACATCGACCGCGAACCCGCCCGCCTCTTCGACCGCGCCGTCGGCTACACCCTCACCACCTGGGACCCCGCCAGCGGCAAGGTCCGCCTCGAGAACTGGCCCTACTGGGCTTCCCCCGCCAAGCCCGCCCCCGACAACCAGCCCTACCCCGGCTGGCCGGTCGTGATCGATCCGGCGAGCGGGAAGCGGGTGGAATGACGACGGAAGACACTTTTTCGCCTCGCCTCCGCCGCGATTCCCGCCTACCCCGCCCCCGCCATGAGCGCCACGCAACTCGATCAACTCAAGCAGTTCACCACCGTCGTCGCCGACACCGGCGATTTCGAGTCGATGAAGTCCTACCAGCCGCAGGACGCCACGACCAACCCGTCGCTCATCCTCCAGGCCGCCGCGAAACCGGAATACAAGCACCTGGTGGAAAAGGCCGTGGCCGAACTCAAGGGCTCCGGCCTCACCGGCCCGGCGCTGGTGGAAGGCGTCCTCGACCGCATCCTCATCCTCTTCGGCCTCGAGATCCTCAAGATCGTCCCCGGCCGCGTCTCGACCGAAGTCGACGCCCGCCTCTCCTTCGACACCGAAGGCACCGTCGCCAAGGCCCTCCAGCTCATCGCCGCCTACGAAAAGGAAGGCATCTCCAAGGACCGCATCCTGATCAAGATCGCCTCCACCTGGGAAGGCATCAAGGCCGCGGAGATCCTCGAAAAGCAGGGCATCCACTGCAACCTCACCCTGCTGTTCTCCTTCGCCCAGGCCGTCGCCTGCGCCGAAGCCGGCGTCCAGCTCATCTCGCCCTTCGTCGGCCGCATCCTCGACTGGTACAAGGCCTCGACCGGCCTGACCTACGAGGGCGATGCCGATCCCGGCGTGATCTCGGTGAAGCAGATCTACACCTACTACAAGAAGTTCGGCTACAAGACCGAGGTCATGGGCGCCTCCTTCCGCAACAAGGGCGAGATCCTCGCGCTGGCCGGCTGCGACCTGCTCACCATCAGCCCCGGCCTGCTCGGCGAACTCCAGGCCTCGACCGATCCGGTCGAACAGCGCCTGTCCGCCGCCGAGTCCGCCAAGGCCGACCTGCAGAAGGTCAGCTTCGACGAGAAGTCCTTCCGCTTCGCCCTCAACGAGGACGCGATGGCCACCGAGAAGACCGCCCAGGGCATCCGCGCCTTCTCCGCCGACATCGTGAAGCTCGAAAAGCTGGTCGAAGGCCTGCTCTGATCCGCAGTCCGGATTTCCAAGCCCGCGCGCCGTTCCGGTGCGCGGGCTTTTTCGTGATCCGGCCGCGCTGGCACGAAGCCGCCTTGGCAAGGCCGCCGCGCCCGCCGAGTATCGCCGCAGCATGATCGACCGCATCCTCGCCAAGCGCATCGTCCCCGTCGTCGTCCTCGACCGCGCGGAATCCGCCGAACCCCTCGCCGAAGCGCTGCTCGCCGGCGGCCTCGACATCATGGAAATCACCTTCCGCACCGCCGCCGCGGAGGAGTCGATCCGCCGCATCGCCGCCCGTTTCCCCGAGATCCTGTTAGGTGCCGGCACGCTGCTCGAGAACGAGCAGGTCCAGCGCGCGCGCGACGCCGGCGCGGTCTTCGGGCTCGCCCCCGGCCTGAATCCCCGGACGATCGCGAAAGCCGCCGAAGTCGGCCTGCAGTTCTCCCCCGGCGTGATGACCCCGAGCGAGGTCGAGCAAGCGATGTCGCTCGGCTGCAAGCTGCTCAAGTTCTTCCCCGCCGGGAATGCCGGCGGACCCGCCATGCTCAAGGCCTTCGCCGGTCCCTACGGCCACACCGGCGTGAAGTTCATCCCCACCGGCGGCATCAGTTCCGCCAACCTGGCCGAGTATCTGAAAGTCCCCGTCGTCGCCGCGATCGGCGGTTCGTGGATGGTCGACAAGCAGCTCGTCAACGAAGGCAAGTGGGACGAAATCACCCGCCTCACCCGCGAAGCGCTGGAAGCCGCGGCGGCTTGTTAGACCGCTCCCAGCATGTAGCGGCGCGTCTGCCTGTCCTTCGTAGCCTTGGCGAAGAAGGATGACCGCCGCAATTTGTAGAGAACCAACCTTCGCAGCCCGCTTCCCCCTTGGGGTGGAGCAGGTCATCCCGTTGCTTCGTTTCAGTCACCGACGGTCGCAGACCGCCGCTACATCTCCCACCCCGCTACTCCACCCGGATCGCCGTCGATCTTCCGTGGGCGTCCAGCCCTTCGATCCTCGCGAACTCCCGCACCACCGCCAGCGACTTCCGCACGGCCTTCTTGTCCATCTTGACGATGCTCGTCCGCCGCTGGAACTGGTCGGCCCGCAGGCCGGAGAACGAGCGCCCGCTACCGCCGGTCGGCAGCGTGTGGCTGGGACCGGCCAGGAAATCGCCGACCGCCACCGGGGAATCGTTGCCGAGATAGATCGCCCCCGCGGTGCGCAGCTTCGGGAGCCACTTCTTTTCCTCCGCGCAGATGAAGGACACGTGCTCCGCCGCGAAGGCGTTCGAAATCTCCACCGCCTCGGCCATGTTCCGGACCTGCAGGATGAAGGTCCCCTGCTTGAGCACCTCGCGGATGTAGCGGGCCCGGTTCAAGGTCTGGAGCTGGTTCTCCACCGCCTTGACCACCTTGCCGATCAGGGCCTTCGAATCCGTGATGAATCCGATCACGCTGTCCCCGCCGTGCTCGGCCTGGGCGAGCAGGTCGGCCGCGATGAAATCCGGGTTGCCGGTCTTGTCGGCGAGGATCAGCACCTCGCTGGGCCCGGGCAGCAGGTCGATCGACACCGCCCCGAAAAGCTGCCGCTTGGCCTCCACCACGAAGCGGTTGCCGGGCCCGAAGATCCGGTCCACCGGCCGCACCGACTTCGTGCCGAGCGCCATCGCCGCGATCGCCTGCGCCCCGCCGATCTTGAGGATCTCGGTCACCCCGGCGGCCTTGAGCGCGTGGAGAAGCTCCGGATTCACCGTGCCGTCCGGACCGCAGGGCGTCGCCGCCAGGATCTCGGGCACGCCGGCCGCCTTGGCAAAGCCGGCGGTCATCAGCGCGGTCGAAACCAGCGGCGCCTTCCCGCCCGGTACATACACGCCGACTCGGTCGAAAGGCTGGAACCGCTCGCCGACGCGGGCACCCTCGGCATTGAGCATCGACCAATCCTTGCGCAGCCCCTTCTTCGCGAAAGCCGTGATGTTCCGCAGGCTCGCCGCCACCGCCTTGCGCGTCGAAGGCGCGACTTTCACCGCCGCCAGCTCCTCCGCCGTGACGAAAAGCTGCTTCTCCTTGAGCACCACGTTGTCGAAGCGCTTGGCATAGGCGACCAGCGCCTTGTCGCCTTGCGCGGCGACTTCCGCGATGATTTCGCCCACCAGGTCCCGCACATCATGCGTCGGCAGCGCCCGGCGGTTCAGGCGTTTGACGAAGGACTCGTAGTCGGCGTCGCGGTAGGCGAGGATTTTCATGGGAGAGGCGGGACGGGCGCAGTCAGGCGTAATACGGCCTGAGCATCAAGTAACAGATGGGACCGGTCACCGCGACGTAGAGCCACATCGGGAAGACCCACTTCGCCAGCCGGCGGTGCGCGGCGAAGCGGTTCGTCCACCCGGCGATGAAAGTGAACAGGATCGCCGGCAAGCTGACCCCGGCCAGCACGATGTGGCTGATGAGGAGGACGAGGTAGGCCGTCCGCGCCCCGCCGACGGCCGCCCGCTCGGCGGCATCCAAGAGTCCGTCATGGTTTGCGTCGCCGTAGAGCACCTCGGTGTTCGTGAAATGGTAGGCCACGTAGCACAGCAGGAAGCCCACCGAGAGCACCATCGCCGCGAAGATCGCATTCCGATGCAGCCCGATCTTCCCCTGCTTCACCGCGACGATCGCCACCACCAGCGCAATCGTGACCAGGGTGTTGATCACCGCGTGGACCGGCGGCAGGAAGGCGAAGGACCAGCCCTCCGGCAGCGGGATCCTCAGCTCGGGCCGGCGCATCAGGCCGACCAGAACCAGCACCGCCGCGGTCAGGATCCACGAGATCCGGCCGAGTTTCTTGGAAAGGACTTCATCCGGGCTGCGGGACAACCACTGCTTGCGTTCGTCATTCATCGTATTGTGATGGGTCTGTCTCGTGATAAGGAGTGTGGACCTGTGGTCCACACGGCGTCGACCGAAGGTCGACACTCCTTATCTCGCCTCTTCACTTGGGGGCTTCTCTTCGGGAATCAACTCATCGATCCCCGCGGTCTCGTTCTTCTCCAGCTCGGCTTCGATCCGCCCGTGGAGCTCGTTCTTCAAGCGGTCGTAGGCCTCCGGGTCGAGCTTGCGGCCTTCCTCGCTGCGGGCGTCGGCCAGCGGCCACTTACCGAGCACGTTCCACTCCCGGTCCACCAGGGTGATCCCCAGGTCATGGGCGAAGCGGCCGTTCGATTCGACATCCGCCGGGTCGGTCCGCTCGCGCACGGCGAAGAAACCGAGCACCTTCTCCAGATACTCGTGCGTCTCCTTCTCGTTCGGATGACTCATGAACCACCAGTCGGCCGCGTCCGCGCCAAGCGCCCCGGCATACTCCTTCAGCCGCTCCGGCGTGTCGGTGGTCGGATCGACCGAGATGCACACGATGTGGAAGTCCGGGTGATCCTTGAACTTCTCGTAGAGCGATTTCATCTCCTCGCCGTTCCGCACCGCGCAGTGCGGGCAGATCGCGAAGAACTCGGCAACCAGCCAGACCTTGCCCTTGAGGTCCGACAGTTTCACCGCCTGTCCGGCCTGGTTCACGCCCTCGAAGTCGCTCTTGATCGGGAAAAACTTGTCCGCCTTCGGAGCCACGACATTGCTGAACGCCGGCTCCTCCTGCTGCGGCACCTGCCGGCTCAGATGGATCGCCAGCGCCAGGAAGGCGACCGAAAACACGGCCACCACGCCGTAGATGAGGATGATTTTCCGCCGGTCGTTCATGGGGTCACGGGTTGGGCGATGAGTTCGTCGAGGGTCTTCACCAGCAGCTCCTCCAGGGTCTCGACATTCGATTTCGTCAATCCCTGCGTCCGCCCTTCGGCGTCCCACTTCGCGGCCTGCTCGAAATCGAAGGTCACCTTGTTCCGCCGGTATTTGCCCTGCTTCAGCGTCGCCTGGCGGATGTGGCGGTCGCGGTCGACCACCACCAACGAGGCGTCATAAACCCACTTGCCGTCCTTCTGGTGCGGCAGCAGGCCGAGCTTCAGCTTGTTCTTGAGAAACTTGTGCACGTATTCCTCGCCGGCCCCGACGAACCACCAGTTCGGCAGGCCCACGCCCATCTCTTCGGCCGCTTTCGCCAGCACCTCGGGGCCTTCCTGGTTCGGATCGACCGTGAAACAGACGATCCGGAAATCGTCGCGGCCCGCGTAGCGCTGGTTGAGCCGCAGCAGCACCTCGCGCGTCGTCTTCCAGCCCTCCGGTTCCTGCACCGAGACCCCGCAGATGATCCAGACCTTGCCGAACAAGTCGCTGAGCTTGGCCCCGGACGCATCCTGCCGCACCACGCCGAATTCCGACTTGTTGTCGATCCGGCCGACGAAGCCCGGGCGGTCATCCTCCGCCTGCTTGGCGGCGAACTTCAGATAGGCGGCGAAAATCCCGACGCCGCTGGCGATCATGATGGCCACCAGCCACAGGGCGGTCCGGCGCAGCTTGCGCGGATCGCGCACGGCGGGTTCGAGCTTTTCAACGGGCGTCCTCATCGGGCGGCGGAAGCTAGACTAGGTCCAAGCGAAGGCAAGCAATCCGAGTTCGAGCGGCAGATAGAGCAGCGTGAACAGGAAAAGCTTCCGGAACGAGGTCCGCTCGCCGTCGCGCATGAAGCGCCCGGCCAGCGCGGCCATCACCAGCCCGGCGAGGATCCCGCCGGCAAGCGCGACGTGCCCCTGCCAGCCCGGCGTCCAGCCCGCGAACCACGGCCACAGCGGCAGCGCGGCCAGGAAGAGGGCGAAAACCGCCGCCAGCAGGCCGCTGCGCCGCCCGCTGACATCGCCGTCCGACCACATCTTGTAACCGGCATTTTCATACTCCTCGCGGCACAGCCAGTTGATCGCCACGAAATGCGGCAGCTGCCACAGCGCGAGCAGCGAGAAGAGGAACCACGCGCCGCCGTCGAAGGCCCCGCCCGCCGCGGTCCAGCCGATCATCGGCGGAATGGCCCCGGGAATCGCGCCGACCAAAGTGTTGGTGCTGCTAACGCGCTTCAGCGGCGTGTAGATGAACACGTAAACGGCCACGGTGATCGCGGCTAGAACCGCCGGCCACAGCCCGACCATCACCGCGAGGTGGATGATCCCCGCCGCGGAAAGGATCCACCCCACCCCGAACGCGAACAGCGGGTCCATCCGCCGCGCCGGCAGCGGGCGGTTGGCGGTGCGCTTCATCCGGGCGTCGAGGTCGACTTCCATCAGCTGGTTGAACGCCGCCGACCCGAAGGCTGCCGCGGCCGTGCCGATCAGCGTGTGCACCAGTTTGGCGAGATCGAAGCTCCCGCCGCGCGAGGCCAGCAGGAAGCCGAAGAAGGTGGTGATCAGGACGAAGACGTTGAGCCGCATCTTGGTCAGCACCACCAGATCCTTCCGCAAGCCGGGATCCGGCTCGGGGGCCGCGGCGGCGGGGACATCGGTGGCGGCTTCTTCGTTCATCGGCGGGACGCGGGCAAAGAGAACCCCGGATGACGGCCAAGGCACGGAAAATGTTGCCGCTTACAAGCCCCGGTATTCCGCGGCCAGCTTCTTCGCCGTCGCCACCGTGTTCCGGTGGAGCTTCGCGGTGAACTCCGCCTGCCGGTTGTAGCCGCCGCCGTAAAGCACCGCCACCGGCACCCGGTTGCGGATGAAGGCCCGCAGCAGCACCTCGTCCCGGCGCTGGAGGTCCTTCACGGAAAGGTGCATCTGCCCGAAACGGTCGTTGCGGTGGTTGTCCGCCCCGGAAATCCAGATCACCAGGTCCGGCGCGAAGGAGTCCAGCGCCCCGGCCAGCGTGCTGAAGAGCTGCTTGAGATACATCTCGCCCTCGACGTAGCGGACCGTCTCGACGTCCATCGAGCCCGCGATCTTCCGCGTCGGGTAGTTCTTCCCGACATGGATCGAGTAGGTGAAGACCCGCGGATCGTCGCCCAGGATCGCCGCCGTGCCGTTGCCCTGGTGCGCGTCGGTGTCTACCACCATCACCTTGATCCCCGGCTGCCGCATCTGCAGGTCGCGGATGGCGATGGCGATGTCGTTGAACACGCAGTAGCCCTCGCCGTGCCCGCGGAACGCGTGGTGGGTCCCGCCGGCCAGGCACACCGCCACGCCTTCAGCGAGCGCCGCGTGGCAGGTCTGGCGCGTCGCTTCCACCTCCGTCGCGCTGCGGTGGTAAAGCCGCGGCGTCGCCGGCAGGCCGAGCTGGATCTGCTCCTTCCGGTCCAGCAGCCCGGAATAGATCCGGTCGATGTAGGCGGTCTCGTGCACCGCCTTCAGCAGGTGCGGTTCCGCCATTTTCACTTCGACGATCTCCTCCGGCCGCAGGACCCCGCCTTCCAGCAGCATGTCCTTGGAAATGCGGAACTTCTCCATCGGGAACGGATGTCCCGACGGCAATTGGAGTTCCAGATCCTGCGAATAGAAGCAACGCATCGGCCCCGCCACGCAACCACAGCTCCGGCCCCTTGCCCAACGGAATTTCTCCGATGGAAAAGCTCTCGCTCGCCGACCGCACTTGAATTAGCGTGCGCTCATGGCCGTGACACCGAATTACGCTCATCTGGAAGGTGAAGTTCTCCACCTCCCTCGCGAGGAACGCTCCAAGCTCGCCAGCAGGCTTTTGGAGAGCTTGGATGACGATGACTTCGAGCCCGCTCCCGAGTGGAAAGACGAGCTGAGTCGCCGGGCGAACGAGATGGATGAAGGCAAGGCAAAAACGCTGCCCGCCAAAGGGGTTTGGGACGACATCAACGGCCGCTTTGGAACCAACTTCTGACTCTGTGGAGATCATCTACCATCATGAGGCGTTTCAAGAGGGCATAGAGGCAGCCAAATGGTATGAAGCTCAATCAGAGGGCCTTGAGCTCCGCTTTCTCCGTCATTGGAAGGAAGCGGAAGAACGCATGGCGGCTTCTCCCGCTCGCAATCGCGTGTTCCACGATGGAATGAGGCGCTGCCGCTTCGAGATTTTCCCGCATTCGCTGGTTTATCGAATCCGCCCGTGCGACGTCATCGAGGTCCTTGCCGTCATGCACCCCAGCCGCCGCCCCGGCTACTGGACCGAGCGCAAGCGGCCATAACCAGGACGCCCCGTCGGCGAGCTCCGGCCCCTTGCCCAACGGAATTTCCCCGTGACATCGCCGGCTTGCTCCTTTGACACGCCCTCGCCCGGCTGCTAGGCCTCCGGGAACCCCATGGCAAACCCGAAAACACCCGACTGGGAATCCCTCGCCAAACTGCCGGCTTTCCACGAACTGCTGGCGGCCAAACGCCGCTTCATCGTGCCGGCCACCGTGTTCTTCCTGCTCTACTACATGGCCCTTCCGGTCCTGATCGGCTACTTCCCGGAGCTCATGAAGAAACCCTTCATCGGCAAGGTCAACGGCGCTTACGCCTTCGCCTTCTCGCAGTTCCTGATGACCTTCATCCTGGCCTGGTTCTACATGCGCACCGCGAAGAAGTGGGACGCCATGGAACACGCCCTCCTCGCCTCGATCGAATCCAAGAACTCCTGATCCCATGCTGTCCGCCATCCAATTCACGCCGGCGCTGGGAATGTTCCTGGCCTTCGTAGCCCTCACCCTGGTCATCACCTACTTCAGTGCCCGCAAGGCGACCGGCTCCGCCAGCTACTTCGCCGCCGGCCGCTCGATCAAGGGCTGGCAGAACGGCCTGGCCGTCGCCGGCGACTACATGTCCGCCGCTTCCTTCCTGGGCATCTCCGGGATGATCGCCTTCAAGGGCTACGACGGATTCATGTACTCGGTCGGCTTCCTCGTCGCCTACCTCACCGTCCTCCTGCTGGTCGCCGAGCCGCTGCGCAATGCCGGCAAATACACCATGGCCGACCTGCTCGCCTACCGCATGAGCCCGCGCCCGGTCCGCGCCATGGCATCGCTCAGCACGCTGATGGTTTCCATCATCTACATGATCGCCCAGATGGTCGGCGCCGGCGGGATCATCAAGGAGCTGATCCACGTCGAGTTCGCCCCCGCGGTGATCGGCGTCGGCGCGCTGATGCTCGTTTACGTGGTGTTCGGCGGCATGCTCGCCACCACCTGGGTCCAGATCATCAAGGCGGTCCTGCTGATGGGCGGTGCCTTCGCCCTGAGCTGGCTGGTGCTCGGCAAGCACGACTACAGCATGACCAAGTTCTTCACCGCCGTGGCCCATGCCGACTACGCCGGCACCATGCCCGAGAAAAACCTGCTCGATCCCGGGATGAAGTTCGGCCAGGCGGTCAATCCCTGGGGCCCGCTCGACTTCGTGTCGCTCGCCCTCGGCCTGGTCCTCGGCACCGCCGGCCTGCCCCACATCCTCGTCCGCTTCTACACCGTGCCCGATGCCAAGACGGCGCGCGTTTCGGTCGCCTGGGCCATCGGCGTGATCGGCGTTTTCTACATCCTCACCACCTTCTTCGGTTTCGGCGCGGCCACCGTCCTGCCCATCGAGTCGATCCTCACCCCGCAGGGCAAGGAGAACACCAACATGGTCGCCCCCATCCTCGCCAAGGCGCTCGGCGGCGAGTTCTTCTTCGCCTTCATCAGCGCCGTCGCCTTCGCCACCATCCTCGCGGTGGTCGCCGGCCTGACGATGAGCGCCAGCACCTCCTTCGCCCACGACTTCTACTCGAACGTGGTCCACCACGGGAAAGAGAACCGCCCCGGCCAGGAAATCCGCGTCGCCCGCCTCACCGCCTTCGTGGTCGGCGCGGTCAGCATCGCGATCGCGATCTACATGGGCCCCACCGCCAACGCCGCCTTCCTCGTCGGCCTCGCCTTCGCGGTCGCCGCCTCGGCCAACCTGCCGGTCATCCTGTTCTCGATCTTCTGGAAGCGCTTCAACACCGCCGGCGCGGTCTCCGGCCTCGCCACCGGCCTCGGTTCCGCGGTCATCCTGATCGTGCTGAGCCCGAACGGGATCTTCGGCAAGGATGGGGCGATCTTCCCGCTCGAGAACCCCGGCATCGTCAGCATCCCGCTCGGCTTCCTCGGCGCCTGGCTCGGCACCATCCTGACCAAGCACGATCCGGATTCGGAAGCGAAGTTCGCCGAGCTCAACTTCCGCGCCCAGACCGGCCTCGGCTCGGAAAAAGCCGGCAGTGGCCACTGATCCTTCCATGTAGCGGCGTGTCCATGACCGCCGCACTTTGAAACCGAGGCCTCGAGGAAGCCCGCTTCACCCCGGAGGCCCTTCCACAATCCCTGCCACGTCGCACGGATCGAATCGATCGCTGCGGGCGGTATTCCTCCCATGCGCCTGATCCCCGCCCTCCTCCTCACGCTGGCCCTCGCCCGCGCGGAACCACTCGCCTTCCCCGCCCCCGCAGCCAACCCGGACCTCGCCTTCCCCCTCTCCAACGGCAAGCTCGGCACCCTCGTTCCCGGCAGCACCGGCAACGAGTTCCTGCCGCTCCTCGAAGCCCCGAAATCCGCCGCCACCGATCCCGCAAAACCCGGCGCGGACTTTACCGGCAAGCCTCTCGGCGAGTTCCGCTTCGAATGGCTCGATTCCGCCGGACCGGTCACCGACTACCGCCGACATCTCGATCTCGCCACCGGCATCGCCACCACGACCTTCAACCGCAACACCGCCGGCTTCACCGCCACCACCTTCGTCTCCCGCCCCGACGACCTGCTCGTTCTCCACCTCCGCACCGACAAGCCCGGCTTCCTCAGCTTCCGGGTCCGACTGACCCATGGCGAAACGAAGCCCGCCATCGAAGACCGACGCATCCTCGTCCTGCCGCAAGCCCGCTGCTGGGTCTATCCGATGGAATCCGAAGTCACTCCCGGCGACGGCGAGATCACCGTCCAAGGCGAAGGCGAGGCCCTCATCCTCGTCGCCGCGACCTCCGATCCGGAGAAAGTCGCCCAGCTCCCCGACCGCATGAAAGCCCTTGGCTTCGGCGGCAAAGAACACCCCGACATCCAGGCCATCTGGACCGGCCTGTTAGAGCGGCAGAAGAAGTCCCCCGCCGCCCCCGACTTCCCCGCCTACCTGAAGGAATTGTCGAAACCGTAGCCCCCCGGCCCGCCTACCGGCTCAGCCCCTCCTGATACACCAGCTTGAACCCCGCCTGGTTCAGCACGCCGCTCGCGAAATCGTAATCCTCCACGTGCAGCGCCAGCAGCGTGTGGCCTTTCGGCGAAGGCATTAGCGCGTAGGCGAAGTCGATGTTGGTCTCCGCCACCATCAGCGTGTCCAGCACCGGCAGCAGTTCCGGCCCGGACTCGCGCAGGGAAATCACCACCAGGTCGCAGGTCGTGTGCGGGATCCCCTTTTCGACGAAAATCTGCTCCGTCATCTCCGGATCGGTCACCACCAGCCGGGCGATCGTCGCATCCCGAGAATCCTGGACGCTGATCCCCACCACCTCGATCGACGACGACCTCAGCAGCTTCACCAGCGAGGCCAGCGCGCCGGCACGGTTCGGCAGCAGCACGGAAAATTGCTTCACCGGATTGCCCGGCTCGATGGTCTTGGCAGCCATGTTCGGATTGGGGAGTCAGCCCCGCGGCCCGCGGAGCGGAACCGTTATTACCTCACCCGAGGTCCGGTTCTCAATCACCATTTGGTTCGGCCGGACATCCACCACGACATACTCGCTGCCATCCGCCCCGCGGAACTTCTGTCCCGCCCGGGCCACGTAGCGCTTTCCGCCGGCATCCTCGACCAGTGCCACGGGGTCGTGCGCGGTGGATTCCAGGCCCGACACCAGTTCGCGACGACGCCCGCTGTCCTCGTCCTCCACCTCGACCACCGACACCTCCGTTTGCCCGCCCTGGTCTTTCAAATCCCGCATCCGCCTCTCGACCCGCACGACCTTCAGCGGCGTGCCGGGAATCGTCTCCCCTTGCGCCACCTGCTTCACCCCGCCGCTCGACATCCGCAGCGTCGCGACTTCGCCCTCCACCGACTCCACCCGCAGCGGAAGTTCCTTCTGCCGGTAAGCCCGCATCACCAGCGGCTGCTTCGCCGGCAAGTCCCCCTCCGACACCGGTTCCAGCACCATCCCGTCCAGAGGCGCGGGCGCCGCCGGGACCGCCCCGGCCCCACCGGCGGCAGGCTCGCCGGACCGTGCAGGCTCGCCGGCAGCATCGCCGCCCGATTCCGCCTCCGTCACCTTCGCCAGCATTTCCGCGCCGAGGTCCGCCGGCTCCTCGATCCCGAATTCGTCCCTGCCCGGAGCCTCCGCCAACCGCATCGCCAGTTGCTCGTGCCCTGCCTCGCGGGCCAGGTCCGCTGCGATCCGGCCTTCGTCGTCCATCGAAAAACGGTTCGCGCCGATCTCGATGAGCATCTCCACCGCCTCCACGTGCCCGTTCTCCGCCGCCAGCATCAGCGGCGTCCGGCCGTCGTCCATCCGGGCATACACGGAGGCACCGTAGTTCGTCAGTTCATCGATCACCGCGGCCTTTCCCTCCAGCGCGGCGACCAGCAGGGCATCGTCGAGCTTCTCCCGGTCATACGGCGCCAGTTCCGCCACCATCTCCGCACGACCTTCGCGCACCGCCAGCATCAGCGGCTTGATGCCCTCCGCGTCCTTCTTCAGCGGATCCGCCTTCTGCGAAAGGAGGTAGCGCACCATCTCCGGCGGGCCCGATACCACCGCGCTCATCAGCGGCGTCCGGCCTTCCGCGCCCGTGACATCGACCGGCAGCTTGCGGTCCAACAGAAAGTCCGCCGACTTCCTCATCCCCGCCACCGCCGCCGCATGCAGCGCCGTGTCGCCGGCCGCGTTCCTCGTGTCCACCGCGATCCCGTGCTCCACCAGCTTGCCCAGCACCGCCACGTCGTCGCTTTCCGCCGCCCGGAAAAAAGCCTCGGGAGTCAATTCGTAGCCGCGGTCCTTCAGTTCCTGCTGCGCCGACTCCTGTCGATCCTTGCAACCGGCCAGGACACAAGCCGCCAACAGCAGCGCGATGGGCTTCCCGTTCATGGCTCGGACGCTAGTTCACCTTTCTTAACCATTCAACTCCGAAGCCAGCGGGCGTGTATTGGACCGCGGACTTCAGTCCGCTCGGGATGGAATTCTCCGCGTTCACCTCCGCGCCTCCGCGGCCTGTAGATTCGTTCATTCTCCCAACCCCGCACCCTCCGCCACCTCCACCGAAACCACCTCGCACACGCCGTCCGACATCCGGAACTTCACTTCCATCCCGCACAGCCCCGCCCCATGAATCCGCCCCGCCTCCTCCCGCCCCGCCGGCGGACGCGGGTCCAGCGACAAGGCCTCCACGATCACCCGGCGCGACCGCTCCGGCAGCGTTTCCCAGCCCGCCACCCCCGCCGTCACCACCTCCAGCCGCCGCGGCTCCTCCGCCGCAAAGCCGCCCGCCGCGTCCGGCAAGGATTCCGCATAGGGCAAATACGGCTTCACATCATAGACCGGCGTGCCATCGACCAGATCGACCCCGCCTAACAGAAGCACCGATCCCTCCTTCTCCCGCACCTCGATCCCTTCCTGCCGCACCAGCGAAAGCCCCAGCCCGTTCGGCCGGAAGGTCGAGCGACTCGCGAACACCCCCACCCGCTCGTTCCCGCCCAGCCGCGGCGGCCGGACCGTCGGATGCCAGCCCGCGTCCGCCGTCAGATGAAAGCCGAAGATCAGCCACAGATGCGAGAAGCCCTCGATCCCCCGCAGCGCTTCCGGCTGACGGAACTCCGGCCCGAACACCAGCTCGCCCCAGGCCGACGGACAAAGCCCCGGCTGCCGCGGCACCGCGAACTTCCCGCCGAAACACGAACGCACGATGCCCACCGGCCGGATCTCCATGGGCGGAATTGTAGCGGCTGTCTATGACCGCCGCACTTTGTAAATGAAGCCACCCCGGCAGCCGGCCACTCGCTCGGGCAAGCGATCGCTCCCAATTCATTTGGTTCTCCCACCACTTCCGCATTCCCAAACCTGCCCCCATTCCGCTTCCTCCTCCCCGTGCTCCCGCGATTTCTGCTCATCCCCGCCGCCCTGCTCCTCAGCCACTGCGCGCCCGACGCCTCCCAGGACCTCTCGATCGCCGGCCCCGCGAAAACCGTGCGCCGCGCCGAAGCCATCGCGATCGCCTACACCTACAGCCGCCTCGAGTGGAACCCCGAAGCCCGCCACGTCCTCCACGGCAAGGACCCCGACGGCATCACCGTCCACACCCCCGACGCCACCCTCTCCAGCCACGGCTTCTCCAACGGCTGGTGGCAGACCGGCAAGACCGCCCGCGGCATGGCCTATCAATGGGGCGGCTTCGATACCCCGAAGCAGTTCCTCGCCTCGCTCGATCGCGGCGAAGTCGCCGGCGACATCTCCACCGCCGAAAAGCGCCGCCTCGGCGATGCCGGCACCAGCAAGCACGCCTGCGGCATCGACTGCTCCGGCTTCGTCTCCCGCTGCTGGCGACTGCCCCGCCCCTACTCGACCAAGGAACTCCCCGGCATCTGCGACCGCCTCGCAAGCTGGGACGATCTCAAGCCCGGCGACATCCTGCTCAACCACCAGCACGTCCTGATCTTCGCCAACTGGGGCATCCCCGGCAGCGCCGTCAACGTCTACGAAGCCGGCCCCTTCCCCGTCTGGCGCGTCAACGCCGCCCAGATCCCCAAGGACTACCTCCTCGAACGCGGCTACCAGCCCTGGCGCTACCGCGGGATCCGGGATTGAGCGGAATCGGAAGATACCTCTTCCTCCTTGAGTCTTCCCGCGTGCCGTCTTGACTCCCTGCGTGCCCGCCCGATCCCAGCGCACCAGCGGCTCCGTCGCGATGGACGATTACCTCGAGCAGATCCTCCATCTGATCGAGGCCAAGGGCTATGCCCGCGCGGTGGACATTTCGAAGAACCTCGGCATCTCCCAGGCCAGCGTGACGAACATGCTGCGCAAGCTGGACAGCGAGGGACTGGTGAAGCACGAGAAATACCGCGGCACCGTGCTGACCGAGGAAGGCCACCGGATCGCCCGCGCGATCATCGAGCGGCACGAGACGCTCACCCGCTTCCTCCGCCTCTTCGGCCTCGAGGAGGAAACGATCTACCGCGATGTCGAAGGCATGGAGCACCATGTCTCTCGGCCGACGCTGGCGGTCATCCGGGCGATCGCCGACCTGCTGGAAAGCCGTCCCTCGCTGCTGGAGGAAGCGCGGCGCAAGGTCGATCCCCGGGCCTGAAGCGGAATCAGATCCGAACCTCGCGGGCGTGGAAGGGCCAGCGGGACGTGGCGGCGGCAAGGGCGAGCTCGCGGTCCATGCGGGAGCTGCCGCAGTAGCGGGCATCGGTGAGCGGGCCACCGGCTTCCACGATCGCCAGTTGCCGCGGCTTCTCAAAGGGCGGCATGAAGGTCGCCGGCTGGGGACGGCTCATCACGGGAGCGGAGCGCAAGGCGGCAAGAGCCAGTTGGTTGATCTTTTCCTGAATGCTCATGAACGGATCGGGTTGAGGTTTGCGGCATCTTTCCTGAATTCCGTGCGGCGCACCATTCCGTCATCGCGGAGGGCAACGCCGGGCCGGCACGCGTCACGGGGTGGCGGTGTCCGGGGTGGCGGGCTTGGCCTTGTCCGCGGCGAGCTTGCCGACGAAACCGAACTTCTCCTGCAGGGCCTTGTCGCGCTGGCCGGTGGTCGGGCCTTCCTCGCCCATCATCTTGGCCATTTCGGCGTCCAGCTCCGCATTGCCATCGGGCGAGACGGAATCGGGATCGATCCCCATCGCGCGGGTGGCGTCCGCGATCTGGTCGCCGCGGACGGCGATTTTCTCGAGCTGTTCGTCGTACTTCTTGGTGATCGAGCCGACCATCTTCACGTCGTCGACGGTCTGGCGGAGGGCGGGGACGAGCGCGCTGATTTCCGCGCGGGCTTTCGGCGAGGTGTAGCACCAGGTGCCGCCGGCGGCGAAGAGGGCGAGGAGTCCGAAGGTCACCGCCAGGCTCTTGCGCTGCTGGCGCTTCTTGAGAAATCCCTCGCGCTCCTCGATCTGGGCGCGGAGCACGGGATCGGCCTCGTCCTTGAAAGCAGGGGCCGGAGCGGGTGCCGGGGCAGGGGCAGCGGCGGGTTCGGCCGGGGCGGTGGCGACGGCGGCTTCAACGAGGGCCACGGTCTTCGGCTTGTCGAAAGGAGCCATGTAGGTGGCGGGCTTCGGAGCGACGGGAGCCGGGGGTGCGGAACGAAGGGCGGCGGTGGCCAACTGGTTGATTTTTTCCTGAGCGGTCATCGGGTGAAGGTGTGTGGTGTGCGGATCGTTTGGACACCGGCACTATTCAGGAACCTTTACTTTTTTCCCATTACGTGATGACGGAAGCTGCCGCGCGCCCCTCCCGAGGCCCGGAAAACAAGGGCCCAAGGGCCGGATCTAACGGTTCCGCCGGATCTCCTCGATCGCTTCGCGCGCTTCTTCCGAGTCCGACCAGGCCGGCAGCGCGAGCAAGTCCGCCGCTTCCCGCAACGCCGCGATTTCCGCCGGATCCTCCAGCTTGCTCGCCGCATCGCGCAGCCAGGGCACCGCATCGGCCTCGCCGAGCTGGACCATCCCGTCGCGGGCCTCGCGGCGGATCGCCGGATCGGGATCGAGCAAGTAGGGCCGGATGACCGAAACCCCGGCGGGCTGGTAGGTCAGCACCGCCCCCTGGATGTCCGCCGCGGCTTGCTCCCGTCGCACGGGGTCGGCGGCGGAGGGCAGCGGATCCCGCGGCGACGCGGTCTTTGCGGGAACCGCCGAGCCCGCAGGAACCTTGGCGGAAGCGGCCTTCCCCGCCGCCGCGGGGGCCGCGTCCTCCGGCCAGAACACCAACGCCCCGGCCAATGCCAGGGCGGCGAAAGCGGCTGCCGTGAAAGCGTGTTTCATGGGGAATCAGATCCGGCGGATCGTGCCCCGCCACCCTGGGCGGCGGGGCACCACGGGAGATCAGGGAACCGCCGTGCCGGGAAGCAGCGGCGCGAGATCGGCCGGCTTCGGCGCCTGGGTGCGATAGGAACCCGCGATGATCCCGGTGCCGGTGCCGCTCTTGCCGTTCACGTTGAAGTTGTCGGTCTGGAGGGTCACGACGGTGTTGGTCGTGCCGCTGCGGAAGGTCGACCATTTCAGCGTCTGGATCCCGAAGCCCGAGCTGGCGCCGTTGCGGATGTTCAAGGTGACGTAGGCACGGCGCGAGACGTTGGGCTTGGGCGTGCCGGTGGTCGGCGTCACGATGGATCCGGTGCTCGCGGAGCCTTCCACGACCGGCTGCGTCAGCAGGTTCGCCGGCACTGCCACGGCCGCCTTGCCGGCCTTGGTGGCATACAGGTTGCCGACCCCGGCGGGATTCGCCAGGCGGCTCAAGGTCCAGCCGGTCAGCGTGCCGTCCAGCAGGCTGGCGATCCGCATGGCCTCGAGGATGTCGCGGTTGATGTAACGCACCGCGCTGGTCGTCAGGGTGGAGCGCGTGCCTCCGCCGCCCGGCAGGTTCACCACCGCCGGGGCGTTTTGCGTGGTGATGGTCGATTCGAAAAGGACCGGCGAGATGGTGCCAGGCTTCGGAACCGTCTGGCCCGGGGCGGTGGCGAGTCCGAGCAGCGCGAACAGGGGAATGGTCAGGAATTTCATCGGTTGGATCAGGTTGTCGTTGATGGGGAACCCCGCTCCCGGACATCCAACGGGAAACCCGGCGGCAGCGGAAGGTTCAAAGAGCAAGTCGGATGAGACTCCACTTCCTTGGAGATCTTTTCCGGATTTTCCCGTGTGGCCGCCGCACGACCGCGGCCACCGCAAAAGGCTTGCCAGCCATGCAGCCGCCGCCTACCTCCGGCGCATGGCTCTCGAGACCACCCTCATCCTGTTCAAGCCCGACGCCGTGGCCAAGCGCCTCGTCGGCACCGTGCTTTCCCGCTTCGAGCACGAAGGCTTCAAGATCCGCGGCATGAAGTTGCTTTTCCTGACCGACGAGCTGCTGGCCGACCACTACTCGCACATCGCCGACAAGCCCTTCTTCCCCTCCGTCCGCGAGTTCATGCAGGAAACCCCGGTGGTCGCCCTCGCCCTCGAAGGCGAAGACGTGATCTCCCGCGTCCGCGACCTGCTCGGCCCCACCGACTCGAAGGCCGCGGCACCCGGCACCATCCGCGGCGATTTCGGCGACAAGGAAGGCGACGCGAAGATGCGCAACGTCTGCCACGCCTCCGACAGCCCGGAAGCCGCCGCCGCCGAAATCAAGCGCTTCTTCAAGGACGGCGAGGTCATCTGAGCGCGATTGCGATCCCATTTCTAGGCCCGGCTTTCTCCAAGGAAGCCGGGCTTTTTCATGCCTTCACCTCCACCCTTGGCACTTGGAACTTGGCATTTCGTCACTTGGAACTTCGCCGCCACCACGCCGCGAGCAGGCTGCCGATGAGGCAATGGAAAACCGCCGAGATCGCCGACGGCACCGGGGCCAGCGCATACTCCGCGAAATGCTTCGTCGCCAGCGCGCTGCCGAGGCCGCTGTTCTGCATGCCCACTTCGATCGATACCGTCCGCCGCATCGCCTCGTCCTTCCCCGCCAGCCACATCGCGACATAACCGAAGAAGAAGCCCGAGGCGTGGAGCAGGAAGACCGAAAGGAACAAGGGTCCCGCAGCCGCCGCGATCTCCGCCTTCTTCAAGGCGAAGATGCAGCCGACGATCAGCACGATCACGAACACGCTCAGCACCGGGCCTAACAGATCCACCGCGCGCCGGACTTTCCCGGGCTTCTTCAGCCGGCCCACGACCGAGTTCACCGCAATGCCCAGCACCAGGGGCAGCAGCACCACCAGCAGCATCGACTTGAACAATGCCATCGCGTCGATCGGCAGGTATTTCCCCGCCAGCCACTTCGTCAGCAGCGGCGTCAGGCCGATCGCCACGAAGGTCGAGCACATCGTCATCAGCACGCTCAGCGCGACATTCGCCTTCGCGAGATAACAGATCACGTTCGATGCCGTGCCGCCGGGACAGCAGGCGACGAGGATCAGTCCCAACGCCAGCCCCGGCTCCAGGTTGAAGCCGCGGGCGATCGCCCAGCCGCTCGCCGGCATGATCACGAACTGCGCGACCACGCCCGCCGCCACCGCGCCGGGCCGCTTTCCGATCTCCACGAAATCCGCCACCCGCAGCGTCAGCCCCATGCCGAGCATGATCAGCCCGAGCCCCGGCTCGATCCATTTCGCGAACCAGGTCCAGTCCGCCGGCCGCCACCAGGCCCAGGCACAGCCGAGGACGATCCACAGCGGAAAGGCGGCGGAGAAGCGGGAGCAGATGCGTTCCATCATGGGTGAAAGCGCCAGAAACCCCAAAGCAAGGGCGAGGTCAATGTCCCGCAGCGGCTTCTTCCTGCCGGATCCTGCGGACGACGGCGGGTGACACGGTTTTCGCGTTTACCTCGCGGCCGCAAAGGCCCACCCTCCCGCCGGATGAACTCGATCCTCGAACTCGTCGCCGGCCAGCCCGCCCGCACCTATGCCGCCGGGGAAATCGCGCTGCAACAGGACGAGCCCTGCCATCAGGTGCTGGTGCTGCTGGAAGGCGCGGTGGAAGTCCTGCGCGACGAGCAGCGGGTCGCCCGGGCGACCGAACCCGGAGCCGTCTTCGGCGAGATGGCGATGCTGCTCGGCGGCATCTGCACGGCATCCGTCCGCTGCCTGACGCCGTCGCGCTTCGCCGTCATCGACCGCCCGATGGATTTCTTCGCCGCCTCCCCCGCCGCCAGCCTGCACATCGCGCGGCTGCTGGCCCGCCGCATCGACGCGCTGAACCGCTACCTCGTGGACGTGAAGCGCCAGTATGAAGGCCACGACCACCTCGGCATGGTCGATTCGGTGCTCGGCGTGCTCGTCCACCGCCAGGCCGGCACTGCCGCCGACCGGACCGCGGCGCGGGATGCCTAGCCATCCGCCGCGCGGCCCTTGTTCAGCACAATTCCTGCACCTCCACCCCGGCGCTCGAGACCCAGCGCGCGGACCCTTCCTCGAGGTCGAGCCACAGGCTGGTCGGATGCTCGCCGATCTCGCGCCCCGGATTGAAAGCCCAGCTTTTCCCCAAGCGCTGCACCCAGGCGCCGGCGGAGTGAAAGGGAGCGTTGTGGATGTGCCCGCAGAGCACCAGGTCCGGCTGGAAGCGCTCGATCCAGCCGTTGAGGAACACGTCGCCCGCCGACACCTTGCCGGTCCATCCCAGCGGACCCTCCGGCGGCGCGTGATGGACCCAGATCCAACGCGTGCCTTCCGGCGGCACCGCGGCCAGCAACTGCCGCTCGACCTCTTCCCGGCTCACCGGACCGTCCCACCACGGGCAAACCGTGATCCGGGTGCCGTCGAGGTCCACCGAATCGCCATCGACGTGCAGGCGCTCTCCTTTCAAATAGCCGAGCCACCGCGCCCGCGACTCGCCGGCCTCGTCGCGGCCGTCGCCGTCATGATTCCCGGAACTCACGAACACCCGCGTCAAGCCGCTCAGCCTGCCAAGATACTGCTCCACCACCACCGCCTGCACGTCGAGGTCGAGGCTGCCGGCCAGATCCAGCAGGTCGCCGCCGATGATCACGGCATCGGAGCCCGGCGCGTTGGCGTGCAGCCAGTCGAACTGCTTGAGCGCGTAATGCAGGTCGGCGACAAAGAGCAGCTTCATTCGGTGCGAGGCCAACGGGAGATTCCCGCGGGCAGGGAACAAGGGTTGCCGGCAAAACTAAGCGGCCCCTGCGAGGTGCCAAGGAAGTTTTGAGAACCGGGCTCCCCGTCCTCACCTCCGCCGCACCGCGACCAGGAAGGGCGACGGCCGCATGGTATCGCTGCGCCGCGCGATCGAGATGACATGGTCCGCCGCATCCAGCCCCTCGCTCCAGGCCGCGACCGCCGCGCTTTCCTCGTCCCCGCCGGGATGCCCGGGATAGCACACCACGGTCAGGACGCCGCCGGATTTCAGCAAGGACCGCGCCGCCTCCAGAGCCGCCAGCGTCCCGGCGGTCCGGGTGATCACCGCATGATCGCCGCCGGGGAAGTAGCCGAGATTGAACATCACCGCCGCCACGCTCGCGGGCGCCGCATGATCCGCCATCCGGTCGTGCGAGCCGTGGATGAAGTCCACCCGCCCGCCCAGCCCCGCCGCCTCCACCCGGGCCCGCGCCGCGGCGATCGCCTCCGCCTGGATGTCGAAAGCCAGCACTTTCCCCGACTCCCCCACCCGCTCCGCCAGGAACGCCGTGTCGTGGCCGTTGCCCGCCGTCGCGTCGATCGCCCAATCGCCCGGCCGCAGCACCGCCGCCACTTCGCGGTGGGCGAGGACCGTGGGACGCTCTGACGGATTCATCGCCGCAAGCCCGCCATGCCATCGCCTTCCAGGCAAGCCCCGCTCCCGCCGCCTTGACCCCGCACGAAATCCGCGCACCCTCGCGCCAACGGATGTCCGCCAATCTCAAAACCCTGCAGGCCCACGCCAAGACGGCCCTCAAGCCCGCCGCCCAGGGCCAGCTCTCGCCCGCCGAACGGATCGCCCTCTACAAGCGCTTCCTCAAGATCGAGGAACACCGCATCAAGCTCCGACACCGCGCCGGAGCCGGCGGACTCGAGATCGCCCGCGCCCGGGCCGAGCTGCTCGATGTCGTCCTCCGCTCGCTGTTCGACCTCGCCCTGTCGAAGCGCAAGGAAGCCCCGGTGCTCGCGCTCTGCGCCATCGGCGGCTACGGCCGCGGCACGCTGAATCCCGGCTCGGACATCGACCTCCTCTTCCTGCTGCCCCGCGCGTCCAACAAGCTCCCGGAAGACCTCACCACCCTGATCCAGGAAATCCTCTACCTGCTGTGGGACGTCGGCTTCAAGGTCGGCCACGCCTGCCGCTCGATTGCCGAGTGCCTCGAACAGGCCGCCGCCGACCAGGAGAACAAGACCGCGCTGCTCGAAGCCCGCCTGCTGGCCGGCGACAAGAAGCTCTTCGCCGAATTCCAGGAGCGCTTCGACAAGGACTGCGTGCGCAAGAAGCAGGAGGCCTTCTTCGACCTCCGCCGCCAGGACCTGCGCAGCCGCCACCAGAAATACTCGAAGACCGTCTTCCTCCAGGAGCCCAACGTGAAGGAAGGCTGCGGCGGCATGCGCGACTACCACAACATCCGCTGGGTCGCCCGGGTGAAGCGCGGCAGCGCCGACCTGCGCAAGCTGGTGGACGACCGCCTGCTCACCGCCACCGCGCTCCGGAAAATCGAGGCCGCATACGATTTCCTCAACCGCGTCCGCAACGAACTCCACTACGAGGCCGGCCGCGAGAACGACCAGCTCACCCTCCGCCTGCAAGGCGTGGTCGCCACCAATTTCCGCTACCCGGAACGCGGCATCCTCCGCAAGACCGAGGCCTTCATGCGGGACTACTACCGCCACACCCGCAGCCTCTACCAGCACACCGGATCGCTGATGGAGAGCTTCGAGATCGAGCAGGAGGAAATGGCCGTCACCGGGCTCAAGTCCTTCCTCATGCTCCGCCCGAAGAAGCGCGAGGAGTTCGACGGCTTCGTCGCCCGCGAAGGCCGCATCTATCCGCTCCACAACGACATCTTCAAGGAGGACCCGCAGCGCCTCATGCGGCTCTTCCAGCACTGCCAGCTCCGCGGCCTGAAGCTCAGCCCGCCCATGCGCAAGCTGCTGAAGGCCCACCGCGAGAACATCGACCGGCCCTTCCGCTACTCCAAGGCCAACCGCGAGACCTTCCAGGCCATCCTCGAACGCAAGGGCGACGTCGCCCGCGCGCTGCGCCAGATGCACCGCGTCGGCTTCCTCGGCCGCTACCTGCCGGAGTTCGGCGCGCTCGACTGCCTGGTCCAGCACGAGTTCTTCCACCGCTACACCGCCGACGAGCACACGCTGCGGTGCATCGAGGAACTCGACGCCCTGGTCGGCAGCGACGACCCGCGCCGGGAAATCTACCGCCGCCTCTTCCGCGAGGCCGAGGACCCCTACGCGCTCTACCTCGCCCTCATCCTCCACGACACCGGCCGCGCCGAGAACGTCCGCGAGCACACCGACGGCTCGGCGATGCTCGCCTCCAGGCTTTGCAACCGCCTCCAGGTCCACGGCCCGCGCCGCGCGCTCATCATGTTCCTGGTGGACCACCACCTGACCTTCTGGCGCTTCGCCACCACCCGCAACATCGAGGACCCCGACGTGGTCGCCGAGTTCGCCCGCATCGTGAAGACCAAGGCCCGGCTCGATGTCCTGCTGCTCTTCAGCTACGCCGATTCCAACGGCACCAACACCGAGACCTGGTCGAGCTGGAAGGAAACCCTGATGCTCCAGCTCCACGCCAACACCCGGACTTTCCTGAAGGAAGGCAAGGAGAGCTACGCCGCCTCGATCCGCACCGAAAAGAAGACCCTCAAGGAACAGGTGAAGGCCCTTTTCAAGGAAGAGGACGACCAGGCGGCGGTGGACGAGCACTTCAAGCGGATGCCCGAGTCCTATTTCCGCTTTCGCGACGCCGCCGCCGTGGCCAGCCACGTCAAGGCCGTGCTGAAGCTCGACCCCAAGGCCGATCCCGCGACCTTCGACTGCTCGCTCCAGTGGCTCGATAGCAACGAGAAGGGCTACACCGAGCTGGTCATCGCCACCCACGACCGGCCGCTGCTGTTAGAGAAGATCTGCTGTGCCCTCGCGTCGGAGGAACTGAACATCCTCGCCGCCGACTTCTTCACCCGCAGCGACGGCGTGGTGCTCGACATCTTCCGCGTCTGCACCACGAACTTCGAACCGGTCGCCGACCTCGCCCTCCGCAAGCGCCTCTCGACCACCCTGCGAGAGGTCGGGCTGCTGGAGAAATACGAGCACGCCCGCTATTTCCGCCGCCGCCCCAACCTGCTGCGCCCGAAGAACGACCACGGCATGGCCTTCCCGGTCCGCGCCTACGTGTCGAACGACCTCCACCCCTCCTGCACCGCCATCGAGATCCAGGCGGTCGACCGCATCGGCCTCCTCCACGACATCTTCCACGCCATCAACACCCACGGCCTCAACACCGCCAACGCGCGGATCTCGACCGAAAAGGGCGCGGCGATGGACACCATCTACATCACCACCCAGGACGGCAGGAAGGTCGCCGACGATGCCCTTTTGCACCGCCTTCAGGACAGCATCGAGGACCTGATCGGCAAAAAGGACCAATAAATCGCCGATTCAAACACTTGCTGGAGGGCGATTGTGAATGAATTGGGAAAAAGTTTCTGCTTCTTCCGCAAATTATTCCTCGCCTTGCCCGAATCGGTGGCCATCTTCCGGAATCTTCCGGCCCGCCAAACGGGTTCGAGAAGACAGCGGATCGAAAGGCCGCCTCACCATCGCCACTGAACTCCGGGGGGATTTCAGACGAAGGGACGGCCGGAACGGATCGCGAAAAACCAGAAAAGGCGTGAGTCGAAGTTCCGGGGGGGATGACGGCTCACGCCTTTCTTTTCTTTCAAGAAATCGGCACCACGGCCGCTGCAAACTCAAGGGGCTTTCGCGAAGGGATCCGCCGTAAGCCGCTGATTCACCTCCTGCGGCATCCAGGTCCAGGGATCGACGCCCTTCTCGGTGAAGACCGCCATGCCGATCACGCCGACGTTGCGATGATCCCCGTGCGCCAGGTTCGCATACGATCCCGCAACCGTCGAAAACTGGAAGCGCGCCACGGTTTCCGGACTGGTCCGCCAGCCCTTGATCTCGAGCGTTTCATCCGGCGCGATCACATAGCCGCGCTTGCCAAACGACGCCGCCTTGCCGTCGAGCACGTCGAGACCGTCCACGCTGAGCACGACTTCCAGCCGGCTCTTGCAGCGGTTCTTCAGCACGATCGAATAGTGCGAGCCGTGCTTGCCCACCACGAAGCGGCGCGACGTGGAATAGGTGCGGTAGGTCGGCAGGTAGCCGAAGCCGCCCTTGATCCCCCACTCGATCATGTCCCCCGCGGCGGTCTCCACGCCGGACACCTTGTACTTGCCGCCGGTCATCGCATCGATGCCCTCGCGGTTGTTGTAGTAGAGCGCGCCGGTGCCGACTGGCTTGGCCGAGGCCCGGACGAAGGACTGCTGATACCAGGGCGAGCGGGTCGATTCGCCAAAGCCGGTCGCGAGGCCCGGCCGCTCCTCCGCGGCCTTCTGGCGGGGCTTCTCGGGCGAGCGGTTCGGATTGCTCAGGACCGCGTCGATGTTGTTGCGGTTGATGGACCCGTCGCCGCTGCGGCTGCCCGCGGTGGCAGCTTCGGCGACGCTGTATTCCGGGGAGGCGGGCGCCGACGGATAGCGGTTCGCGGCATCATAGCCGCCGCCGGGCACTGCACAGCCGCTCAGCCACAGCGCCGCCAGCGCCGAGATCAGGAGAAGCCCTCCGCCCCGCTTGCCGGAGCCCGTCATCGTCGTCATGCATTTCATGGTGCTGGAAAAGCAGCATTTGAGAAAACCCGGGTCAAACCTTTTGTGCTGTTTTTCCAACATTTCAATTGCAGCTTTTCCAGCATCCTTTATTTCTCCGCCGATGAGCAACGCAGAGACACTGGCACGCCGCGAGCGGCAGGTCATGGAAATCCTCTACCGCAAGGGCGAGGCCACGGCGCAGGAAGTGATGGATGAAATGGCCGACCCGCCGACCTATTCCGCCGTCCGCGCGCTTCTCGCAACCATGATGGAAAAGGGCCTCGTTTCCCACCGCAAGGACTCCCGCCGCTACGTCTATCGCCCGGAAGTCCCCGAGAAAAAAGCCAAGCGCTCCGCCCTCAAGCAGCTCCTCTCCACCTTCTTCGAAGGCCGCCCCGAGAAACTCGTCGCCGCCCTCCTCGATCCCAAGGACCAGCAACTCAGCCAGGACGAGATCGCCAAAATCCGCAGCCTCATCCACAAAAGGTAACCCCTGTCCCCTGTCCCCTGTCTTCCCACTGATCACTGACCTGTCCTCCGTAGCCTTCCTGGCCTTCGTAGCTTTAGCGAAGTAGGCGGCGAAGGAGGATCACTCGGCACTTTCCCCATGCTCTCCACCGCCATCGCCTTCTCCCTCATCGCCGCCGCCGCCGTCTGGCTGGCCGGCCGGCGCGATGCGGCGCGCGATCCGCGGCTGACCCTGCTCGCCCTCTCCCTGCTGGCGATCTTCCCGCTGCTCTTCTTCCTGCCGAAAGCCCCGCTGCTTCCCCCCGCCGACTTCCAACCGGCACCCCCCGCCCTCACGCAATGGCTGCCCTGGCTCTGGGCCGCGGGCGTGGCGATCGCTTCCCTCCGGCTCTTCGTCGCCCTCGGCGTGCTCATGCGCTGGCGGCGGAAATCGGAACGGATCGAGCTCCGCGACGGCATCGACCTCCGCCTCCTGCCCGGCCTCGCCGGCCCTGTCGCCGCCGGGATCTTCAAGCCGGTGATCTTCGTTCCCGAAGCCTGGCACCACTGGTCCGCCGAGGTCCGCGAAGCCGTGCTGGCCCACGAAACCAAGCACCACCAGCGCCGCGATCCGCTCTGGCGCGCCATCGCTGCCGCCGCCTGCGCCTTGCACTGGTTCAATCCCTTCGTCTGGTGGATGGCCCGCCGCCTCGCCGAGCAGTGCGAGTTCGCCTGCGACGAAGCCCTGCTCGCCGAAGGCATGCCCGCCGACCGCTATGCGAACGTCCTCTGCGACCTCGCCGCTCCCGCTCATTCCCCCGCCACCGCATTGGCGATGGCCCACGAAAGCGGCCTGGAAGCCCGCGTCCGCCGGATGTTCTCGCGCTCGCCCCGCGGCTCGACCTTCGCGCTCGCCGTGCTCCTTTTGCTGACCACCCTCACCGCCGTGGCCCTGGCAGTCGTGAAGCGCGCCGACCCGCCCGCCAAGCCGGCCATTCCGATGGAAGAAATCCAGCTCCGGCTGGATGCCGATCCCTTTCCGGGGAATTGACCGGATCACGAAAAAGGCCCGCGGGACGGATCCCGCGGGCCTCTCAGAACAGGCGCGAATCACTTCGCGTACTTCACGCCGCAGCCGTAGGGCTTGGTCTTGGCGACCTCCACGGTCTTGCCGGCCAGCAGTGCGTCGAGCGCCGCGGCCACGTGGTTGTCGGCCTTCTCCACGTCTGCCGCGTCGGTCGAATTGATCGAATCGATCGCGCCGTTGTAGGCGACCTTGCCATCCTTGCCGATGACGATCATGTGCGGCGTGGTCTTCGCGGCGTAGGCCTTGCCGACCTTGCCGTCGGGATCGACCGTGACCTGGCTGGCCTTGCTGCCTTCCTTGGCCGAGCGCGCGGCCAGGTCGGAAGCGCTCACGCCCGCGCCGGAGTTGATGGAAATCCACACCACGCCCTTGGCGGTGTAGGCTTCCTGGAGCTTGGGCATGTTGCCGCTGGCGTAGTGCTTCTTGACGTAGGGGCAGTCGTGGTTGAGCCACTCGAGGACCACCACCTTGCCCTTCTGGTCGGCCAGCGAGACTTCCTCGCCTTTCACGTTCTTCACGGTGAAGGCGGGAGCGGCCTGGCCGGGCTCGATCGCATGGGCGGTGGCGCTGCAGATGATGGCACCGAGGACGGCGCCCAGGAATGTATGGTGTTTCATGGTTCGATGGGCAGGGGTTGAGTCTGCAACGTGTCGAGGAGTTGCGGGCTGTCCAATGGAAATCCGCTCGTTCACTTTTCCGCACGCCATGAAAGGAGCAGCGGCTGCTTGAGCTTCCCGCCGGCCACGACGATGTCCAACCGAGTGGCGGCACCGTCGAGGTATTCGCTCTTTTTGCCCGTCGCGATCCAAGCATCCTTCCCCTTCTCGAAGGTCAGCGGCTCCGCCGGATCGATCACGTCCGGCGTCGTTGGAAACGCCGACACTCCGGCCAGGTCGACCTCGCTCGATAAGACGAACAGAATCAGCCGACCCTCGCGCTCCTCCACTCCGAACAAAAGATCCTGGGCCGGCGGGACGGGGATCTTCTTCTTCGCCGCCTCGATCACCGCCGCTTCCTTCCCCGGCTTCCCATCCCCCGCCGCCAGCTTCACCGATAGCTCCGCATCCCCCGGCACGCAGGCGCTGTCGTCGCAGGTCAGCCACGCCAGCTTCACCTTGCACTCCGCCTCGCCCGTCGCGCCGGCCGGCGGGGTGAGATCGACGAGGAACACCGTCTCGCCCTCGTAGCCGAAGCCGGGCAACTCGCCGGTCATGAAGCGTTTCGGCACCGGCTGCCGGAGTTCGCCCGCGGTCCAACCCTCGGGCAAGGTCCAGGTCGCCTTCACCGGCATGCCGCCGATCCCCGGATTGATCCAGTAGGTGTGCCAGCCGGGATCGACCGTGAGACGAATCGCCACTTGGAAAGCTTTTCCCGCCTCATAGGAAGAAACGCCCGCCACCAGCTCGGCTTCGGCGTGGCCGGATTTCACGGCAGCTGACAGCGGGGCCACAAACGGCAGACCGACGGCAAGAAGAACGGAGAATTTCATCCCCGCCATCTAAGCGGGAATCCTCGCCACCGCCACCGGATTTCCGCGGCTCACCGCAAGCCCGTCTTCACCCCGTTGCCGCGCTTTTCCCGGCGGTAGGCGGTCGGCGCCTGGCCCATGTGCTTGCGGAACTGGCGGGAGAAATCGCTGTGATCGTAGAAGCCGGACTCCAGCGCCACCTCGGTGATCGGCAGGTTGGTTCCCGCCAGCAGCTCGCAGGCCTTGATCACCCGCATCCGCATCAGGTAGCTGCGCGGCGTGGTCTGGAAGGTCTTGCGGAACTTCCGCTCGAACTGCCGCACCGAAAGCCCGGCGATCTCCGCCAGCTCGGACACCTCCAGCCGCTCGCGGAAGTTCGCCTTCAAGTGCTCCGCCACTTCGGCGAGCTCGAGGTAGGGCTGGATCGCGGCCCGCTGCTCTTCATAGCTGCGCACCGTTCCGCACAAGCCGCACACGGCGCCGTTCTTGTCGAACAGCGGCAGCTTGTCGGTGATGAACCACTCCGGCCGGCCCTGCGAATTGGGGAAGAGCTCGATCAGGCCGAGCATCGGCTGGCGGGTGGTGATCACCTTCTCGTCGTCCCGGTGGTACTTCTCGGCCAGCCGCGGCGGAAAGATCTGGTGATCGGCCAGGCCGACGATCTGCTCTTCCTTGGTGAATCCGCAGCGCTTCACGAAAGCCGGATTCCCCGCCATCAGGCGACCCTGACGGTCCTTCACGAAGAAAAGGGTCCCCGGCAGGTGGTCGAAAAGGTGGCGGAATTGGCCCGGCGGCAGATCTTCCATCCAGCGCCGGCGGTCGTTCAGGCTGTCCATTGGCAAAAACATACAAGTCCTTCCCGCAATCCTACAAGCTCTCTCGTCGATTCTGCGTCAGCTTGAAAACCCGGCCGCCGGCCTCACGTTGGCAGCGGCAGACCGATTCGTCTTCCACCCAAGATCATGCAAGTGCTCCGCCTTTCCCTGCTGCTGCCGCTCGCCGCCCTCGGCGCGCTGCTCGCCAAACCGATGATCACGCCGAAGCCCGAGGCGCGGCGGCTCGAAGTCCTTTTCTTCGGCGCCCCGACCGCCGCCCATCCCGGCCACGACCCCGTCACCCGCTACCGGGTGATCAAGCGCCACCTGGGCACCGAAGGCATCGACTTCACCTACACCCAGGACCCCGCGGAGGCGCTGAATGCCGCGACCCTCGCGAAATACGACGCCCTGCTGATGTACGGCAACTGGGAGCAGAACGGCCCGATGCCGAAAGACCAGCTCAAGGCCCTGACCGATTACGTCGAAGGCGGCGGAGCCTTCCTCCCCATCCACTGCGCGTCCGCCTGCTTCGGCGGCTCGCCGGAGTTCATCAAGCTGGTCGGCGGCCGCTTCAAGAGCCACACCGACGGCGTTTTCAAGGTGACCAATGCCAACCCGTCCCACCCGATCATGCGGAACTACGGCGGCTTCAAGGCTTGGGATGAAACCTACGTGCACGACAACCACGGCGACGACCGCGTCATCCTCGAGAAGCGCGACGCCGAGCCCTGGACCTGGGTCCGCGAGCAGGGCAAGGGCCGCGTCTTCTACACCGCCGCCGGCCACGACCACCGCGTCTGGGACCTCCCGGAATTCCACGACCTGATCAAGCGCGCCGTCTTCTGGAGCGTCGGACCCGACAAATACAAGCAGCTCCAGAACCTCAAGCTGCCGAAGCTCGAGCAGGAGGATGTCCAGCTCCCCGGCTACCTCAAGCGCCAGCTCATCACCAAGGCCCAGAAGCCTCTGTCGCCCGAGGACTCGATGAAACTCGCCCAGGTCCCGGTCGGTTTCGAACTCTCGTTGTTCGCTTCGGAGCCCGACATCGTGAACCCGATCTTCGTCAACTGGGACCACAAGGGCCGCGCCTTCGTCATCCAGACCACCGACTACCCCAACGAGCTCCACGCCAACAACACCGGCAACGACAAGATCATCATCTGCGAGGACACCGACAAGGACGGCCGCGCCGACAAGTTCACCACCTTCGCCGACAAGCTCTCGATCCCGACCTCGCTGGTCTTCGCCAACGGCGGCGTGATCTGCACCAACGGCACCGAGATGCTCTTCCTCAAGGACAGCAACGGCGACGACAAGGCCGACGTCCGCCAGGTGATGTTCAGCGGCTTCAACATGGGCGACACCCACGCCGGCGTCTCCAACCTCCGCTACGGCCACGACGGCTGGATCTACGCCACCATCGGCTACTCCGGCTTCAAGGGAACGGTCGGCGGCAAGGATCACCAGTTCTCCACCGGCGTCTTCCGCTTCAAGCCCGACGCCTCGGCGCTCGAGTTCCTCCAGAACAGCACCAACAACACCTGGGGCCTCGGCACCACGTCGGACTTCGACATCATGGGCTCGACCGCCAACGGCAACCCGTCGTTCTACCTCACCGCCCCCCAGTCCGCCTACGCCGCGGCCGGCCTGCAGGCGCCGCGCACCCCGCGCGCCGACGACAACCCGATCTTCAATCCCAGCTCCACCGACATCCGCCAGGTCGACCAGTTCGAACGCTACACCGCCGGTGCCGGCCACGCCTTCTACACCGCCGAGCGCTTCCCGGCTCCTTGGCGCGAGAAGACGGCCTTTGTCACCGAAGGCACCGGCAAGCTCGTCGGGATCTTCGATGTCAGCCGCACCGGCGCCGGCTACAAGGCCGTCCAGCACTTCAACAACCTCTACAACAGCGCCGACGCCTGGTCCGGGCCGGTCTGCGCCGAAACCGGCCCCGACGGCGCGGTCTGGATCTGCGACTGGTACAACCTGATCATCCAGCACAACCCGACCCCCAACAAGGCGGGCTCCGGCCTCGATGCCCGCAACGGCAAGGGCAACGCCTACGAAACCCCGCTGCGCGACAAGCACCACGGCCGCGTTTACCGGGTCTATCCGAAGGGCACGAGCGACGATCCGAACCCGGGCCTCGATCCCGCCAAGCCGGACACCCTGGTCGCCGGTCTCGATCACCCGAACCTGCTCTGGCGCCTCCACGCCCAGCGGCTGATCGCGGAAAGCGGCGACAAGTCCCTGACCGCGAAGCTGGCCGCCAAGGCGGGCGGCGATTCCCGCGGTGCCGCCCACGCCGTCCACGCGCTGGCCCTGCTCGGCACGCTCGACGCCGCCACCGTGAGCACCGCCCTCGGCTCCCCGGTCCGCGCCGTGCAACGCGCCGGCATCGCCGTGGCCACCCCGCAGCAGGTCAAGGACGCCTACGTCGCTGACGGAAAGATCAAGGTCTCCGGCGACCGCGAGCTTGCGGAAACCCTGGTCCGCCTGTCCCAGCTCCCCGAGGATGCCGACGTCGGCAAGGCACTCTTCAACCTGCTGACCACCGAGGAAGCCCGCATCACCGGCGACGTCACCCTCAAGGACTCATGGCAGATCGCCGCGAACCGCCACGCCTCCAGCGTCACCGCCGCTGCCAAGGCGGCCGGCTTCGGCGGAGAGGAAGCCACCCGGACCATGCCGAACCTGCTGCCGAACCCCTCGTTCACCGAGGTGGCCGACGGCAAGCCAAGCGGCTGGACCGACCTCCGCACCTACGGCGGCGCCGGCGCGGGCGAAGTGAAGCTCGCCAGCTCGCCGCAAGGCCGCGACGGCACTCCCTGCCTGTCGATTTCGTCCACCCGCCCCACCGACAGCGGCGCGGCGATCACCGTGCCGGTCAAGCGCGGCACCCGCTACCGCCTGTCGGCCTGGATCAAAACCATCGACCACAAGCCCAACGGCAACGGCCCCGGCGCCCTGCTCAACATCCACGGCGGCGAGCGCACCAACAGCGTGAAAGGCACCGCCGACTGGACGCAGGTCGCGACGGAATTCGACTCGGGCGACCGCTCCGAACTCCTCATCCACTGCCTCTTCGGCGGCTATGGCGGGGCCACCGGCACCGTGCTTTACGACGATGTCTCGCTGACCGAGATCGCCGGCGGCGGCGGGGCGAATGGCATGATCGCCGCCCTTGCCGCACGCGCCAATCCCGCACCGGTCGCGCCGCCGAAGGAGAAGAAGTTCAAGCCCGATCCCGCCGTCCACGAGCGCGGCCTCGCCGTTTACGGCCTGACCTGCGTGGCTTGCCACGGACCGGAAGGCAAGGGCGTCCCCGGCACCTTCCCGCCGCTCGACGGCTCGGAGTGGGTCTCCGGCGACGTCACGGTTCCGATCCGCATCGTGATCCACGGCCTCCAGGGCCCGGTCAAGGTGGCCGGCCAGGACTACAACAACATCATGCCGCCCCACGTCGACCTGGACGACCAGAAGATCGCCGACGTCCTCACCTACGTCCGCCAGGCCTGGTCGAACGACGCGGCACCGGTCACGCCCGCCCAGGTCAAGGAAGTGCGAGAGAAGAACAAGACCCGCACCACGCCCTGGACCGCCAAGGAACTCGGCCACTGACACCACCGGCCGACAAAAAGTGCTCCACCGCGGCGGCCCGGACTTTTCCCGAAGTCCGGGCCGCTCCGTTTCCGGCGGAAAGCCCGGGGCTGCCACTCCGGCAGTCTCCAAGAAGCCGAGACGATCAGGGAAAATTTATGAGAAAATTTTGAACATTTTAAAACTATCTTGATTTTCCTAAAAAATAGAGCAGAACTCGGCCCGGATGTTTTCCGGATTTCCAGGGATGACGGTCGGTCTGGCTTTATTGGCGCTTTTGTTCGCCACCGGGCTCCCCTTGCTTTGCGCCCTGATCGCGCTGGCGAACGTCCGGAAATACCGGGTCAAAGCGCAGCCCTGCGACTCCGGAAGCGTCCCTTCGGACGTCCGGCGCCGGATGGCTCCCTGGCTCAACCGCATGGGCCATTTCGGTTTCCGCCAGTTGCAGCTCTTCCGCCTTGAAAGCTCCGGTTACGCCGAGGCCTACCGCTGGATCCTCGCCAACGAGGAGGAAAAGACCTTCTCCACCCTCGAATGGACCGTGCCCGTTTCCGGGGCCGGACCGCGGGTCTCCCTGTCGATGTTCACCGCCCTGCGCGACGGCACCCTGATCGTCACGCTCGACCGCCGGGTCACCCGCCACCCCCCCGCCTGGTGGCAGGATGTCCAGCGCTACTTCGGGACGGTCACCGCCCAGTGGAAGCACCACTACATGCGCGTCCGCAGCGAAACCGGCCGCATCCTCCCCGCCCTCGACAAGCTGACGGAAATGCTCGCGGCGGACGAGGAAGCCCGCCACGAAGCCCTGGTGAAGGGCGGCGAGTTCGTCCCCAGCAGGCAGGATCCGGACATCCTCCGTCTCCGCATTTCCCGGCTTCCGTCGCGCGTGCTGCCCATCCTCGGCGACTTCTTCCGCGGCCGCTATTTCGGCTCCTGCACCCGCCGCGACGTCGCCGCACCGGCCAAGGCCAAGGTCGAGGAAGTCGAGCGCATCGGCGGTGCCGTCGGGCTCTCGCTCAACCAGGCGGTCGAGCAGGACCTCACCCGCTACCGCGCCCTGATCGCGGTGCGATCGAGCCCGCTCGATCACCTGCGGCGCATCGTCCAGCTCCTCGCGACCATTGCCTTCTTCATCGCCCTGTTCGGCCGCGACCAGCCCCTGCAGACCGCCCTCACGGTGATCTTCCTCGCGGCCTTGCACGAGGCCGGCCACTGGCTGCCGATGCGCCTCTTCGGCTACCGCGGGACCACCCCGGTGTTCATCCCCTTCACCGGTGCCACCGAGCACGCCCGCAAGCTCCATGCCCCGGCCTGGCAACAGCTCGTCGTCCTCCTCGGCGGCCCGCTGCCCGGGCTGATCGCCGGCCTCGCCACCCTGGGCTACGGTTACTTCTCGCCCGATACCCCGCTGTGGCTGATCGATGCCGCCGGCATGGCGGTCGCCCTCAACGCGCTCCACCTGCTGCCGGTGCTGCCGATGGACGGCGGGAAGGTGGTGGACCTCCTCGTCTTCCGCGACCTTCCCCTGCTGCGCCCCTTCTTCACCGTCACCGCCTCCTTGTCGGCCCTCGCCGCCGCGGTGGTGCTGAAATCCAGGGTCCTCCGCTACATCGCCATGGCCATGTTCGGCGGCGTCATTTGGGACGTCAGGACCATCCAGATCGTCCGCGGCGCCCGCCGCCTGCCTTGGGCCGGCGAGGTGACCGACGAAGCCGAGGCCTTGCGCCGCATCTTCCGCGGCATCCGGGAGGAAGGACAAGGCTCCTTCATCGGCAGCGACGGCTGGCATCGCAAGATCGAGGCCCTCTTGATGGAAGTCATGCGCAAGCGCCCCGCCGTGGCCACGCGCTTCGCCGGCGGCACCCTGCTCCTCACCGCCGGCGCCATGCCCGCGCTGCTGCTGGTCGGCGTCCTGCTCGGGCCGGTGCTGGGCGATGCCGGCCGCATGGTGCGCACGGCCGAGCACGTCACCGAGTTCCGCAAACTTTTCCCGAAGGAAACCCGCAAGCTCAGCCCCGAGGATGAACTCGCGATGATCCATCTGGCCGGCGAAACCGAAACCGGGCCCGATGGATTGCCGGTGGCCATGCTCGACCGCCCGCGCGAAGCGGCGGCCCTGGTGCGCCACCGGATCGGCGGCAGGCTGGACCAGCTCGACTGGAAGAAGGCGAACATCGCTTCCCGCAACAACGTGATCGGCGCCCAGGTCCTGCCCGTGTGGGTCGAAGTCCAGTGCGCACGAATGGAACAGGCCGCCCTCGATGGCGATTCCATCCAAGCCTTGAGCCGCGCCGAGTCGATGCTCGGCATCCTTTCCGCCGTAGAACCGGCCACCAGCCTCGAGCGCCGCGAACTGCTCGCGAACGTGGAACTCCGGGTGCTCGGCGTGATCGAACGCGCCGCCGCGTCCGGGAGGCTCCAGCCCGCCGACCTCGCGCGGCTCGACCAGCGCATTTCCGACCGCAACGTGGTCCCGGATCCGGAGGTCGAGGGCCTGCTGCTCGTGGCGGCATGGGCCGAACGCACCCGTCTCGCCGCGATCTCGGACGCCGCCGCCCAGGCATCCCTCGATCCCCGCTTCTGGCGCGACCTCTACCCGCGGATCCGCACCGTGCGCCGCTTGCTTGCCGAGCAGCATTCGACCAACCCGCCGGCCTCCGTGGCCCTCGCCCGCTACTGGCGCACCTCGCGCCGGGTCGGCGAATTGCCGCCGCAGATCGGGGTGTCGGTTTCGGTCTCGCCGGGCGAGGCCTCGATCATCCTCGGCTTCTGCGAGGAACACCGCCGCCTGACCTGGCGGCGCATCTCCGCATTGTCCTCCCTGCGGCTCGAAGCCTACCGGCAGAAAACCGGCGCTTTCCCGGAACTCTGGAAGCACAGCGTGCCCGGCGGCGCGACCATGGAACTGGAGAAGGACCGCGGCCCCCTGCTGCGCCTGACCGACAACCGCGACCAGCTCCGCAGCCGGATCCCTTACTGGCTGGCCCCGCCAAGCCTGCCCATCCCGCCTTCCACGCCGGCCCTCGACTACGACTGCCCGCTCTTCGGCGCGCCTCCGCTGCCGAGCCTCTCGGCCCACTAGCCCGGATTCAAGGCGGAGGCACGAGCCACCCGGCCCTCGCTTCTTCCAGGTGGCCTCGGTAGCTTTCCAACTGTTCCGCGCTCAGGATCCCGCCGAGCGTTTGAAGTTCGGCTTCGATCTGCTCCCGCAGCACCTCGCCGGCCACTTCCATGAAGCCGGAGCCGTCGTCGTTCCGCGCGGCCAGACGGCTGGACACCTCGCCAAGCACCTCCGGCGGAAGCCCCGTCGACGCCCGTCCCGGCTCCGGCAAGCGATCCGCCCCGGGACCCAGCGCCTGCCGGATGGCCTCCTTCTGCGCGGAGGAAAGAAGCAGCACCGCGCCCATCTCGGCCAGCCTGGCGTCGACCCTGGCCGCCAGACGGGCTTCCTCCTTGCGCGCGGCCAGTTCACCGAATGCCGCGGCACGATCGCCATCAAGCATGCCTTCGAGGACCTTGGCCAGGATCGGAAGCGCCAGCTCCGCCACCGGAGGCTCCGCCTGCCCCACCGCCGGCCCGATGGCCTCCAGCAGGCGCGCGACCTCGGCATCGTTCAATCCGAGTTCCCGCTGCCACTCCGCGACCTGCAGCTCGAGTTTTCGCCGGCAGGTCGCCTGCATCCGCTCCCGGTCGGCGAGCTCCCGCCGCCGGTCGGCCTCGCTGAACGCCTCGACCCCCTCGCGCCGCGAACTCTTGGAGGAAAGCGCGCCTCCCTCCTCCGCGACCATGCCCCGTTCCCGTGTTTCGCCGGACTCGCCGGATGTCCTTCCCGCCCCGACCGGCGGCGGCTCTCCCCGCATCCACCACCCGAGCGCGAATCCCGCGAGCGGCAGCAAAAGGAAAGGAAGCGAGCGGCGGAACATGCTTCCCGATGGCATCATCCCGCCGGGAATCCCACTTGAAAATCCCGCGAAATGCGGCTATTGGCCCGCGCGTAACTTAACCCGTTACTCCCCACCCATGAAAAAACTGCTGCTCCACGCATTCGCCCTCCTGACCGCCCTGCTGCCCCTCCAGATGGCCGAGGCCGCTCCAAACCCCCCGCCGGTGTTCGGCGGATGGTCCCCCGGCAAGACCTTCACGTTCACCGTGGACACCAAGCTGTCCGCCGCCAACCAGATGGGCCAGGTTCTGCCAAGCGTCCCGGTTCCCAAGGGCATCCCGGACCTCGCGGTCGGCCAACAGGTCACCTTCACCATCGGCAAGAAAGGCGAGCTCATCGGACCCGGCTTCAAGATCGCCTTCCAGGCCGACGGCGGTTCCTCCAACGCCTACATCAACAAGCCGAAGAAAGGTTCGCCTCCGGTTGCCGGCATCGTCTTCAAGAACGTCACGACCGGTGAACCGCTGAACGTCGCCTTGAACTTCTACACCTTCAAGATGACCAACCGCATCCCGACGATCACTTCGGTCACCTACACCTTGAACCCCTGATCCATTCCGGCACCGCCGGTCTGCAACTTGCTGAAGGAGGGCCCCGCGCCCTCCTTCACTGCGTACAGGGCTGGAATCCGCCGCCCGTCAGACGCGCCCGGGCCTCGCCGACGAGGAACAGCGAACCCGCGATCAAAACGACCCCCTCACCCTCCAAAGCCGCCGCGAAGGCTTCGTCGAAACTCCCGTGCAAGCGATGCGGCGGAGCCCCGGCCGGCAGGCTTGCGGCCAGCTCCCCCACCGACAGCGCCCGCGGGGTGTCGACCGGACAGAAATGAATCACGGACGCCAGCGGCGCCAGCGCGGCCAGGATGCCCGCCACGTCCTTCGCCGCCACCGCGCTGAAAACCAGCGTCGCCTTCCGCGTCCCGAACTCGCCGCGCCACGTCTCCGCCAGCACCGCAGCGCCCTGCGGATTGTGCGCGCCGTCGAGCACGATCTCCCGGCCTTCATGCAGGAAGCGCTCGAAGCGCCCGGGCCAGCGGACCGTGGACAGCCCGTGCCGGACCACCTCGTAGTCGAGCTTCACCCCCGCCGCGTGCAGGCACTCCAGGGCCAGCGCGGCATTCCACCGCTGGTGCTCCCCCGCCAGGGCCACCGGGTAGCCGGCCAGGGGAATCTCGACGAAGGAGAGCGGGCAGCGCCGCTCGTTCGCCTCCTTCTCCAACACCCGCATCACCGATGCCGCCTGCGGCGAGGAAATCGCCGGCTTGCCCTCGACGAAAATCCCGGCCTTCTCCGCCGCGATCTTCTCGACGGTGTCGCCCAGCCACTGCATGTGGTCCAGCCCCACCGGCGTGATCGCACAGACGTCCGCCGGCACCGCGGTCGTGGCGTCGAGCCGCCCGCCCATGCCGGTTTCCAGCACGATGATCTCGCACTCGCGCTTCCGGAACCAGCGCATCGCCAGCGCCAGGCTGATCTCGAAGAAGGTCGGATGCGGATCGAGCCTCTCGCAGATCTCCCGCAGCTCCGTCAGCATCGCCGCGCAGGCGTCCTCCGGGATCTCCTCGCCCGACACCCTCACCCGCTCGCGGTAGTCGATCAGATGCGGCGAGGTGAACAGCCCGGTCCGGCAACCCGCCGCGCGGGCCACCGCGTCGATCATCGCGCAGGTGCTCCCCTTGCCGTTCGTGCCGGCGACATGGATCACCTTCACCCCGTGCGCCGGAAAGGCCAGATACTCCTTCAACAGGCGCCGCGGCCCCTCGAGGCCCAGCTTGATGCCGAACATCTGGGTCGAAAACAACCAGTCGATGGACTCGGGGTAGGTCACGGCCCCGTCACGGCATCATGTAGGCCAAAAGCTGGGCCAGCTTGTCGCGCAACTTGCCCCGGGAAACGATCGCGTCGATCAACCCGTGCTCGAGCATGAATTCCGCCGTCTGGAACCCGGGCGGCAGGTTCTGGTGGGTCGTCTCCTTCACCACCCGCGGACCGGCGAAGCCGATCATGCACTTCGGCTCGGCCAGGTTGATGTCGCCGATCGTCGCGAAGGACGCGGTGACCCCGCCGGTGGTCGGATGGGTCATCACCGAAATGTAGGGCAGATGCGCCTCCGACAGCCGCGCCAGCGCGCCGCAGGTCTTGGCCATCTGCATCAGGGAGAGCATGCCTTCCTGCATCCGCGCGCCGGACGAGGCGGACACGATGATCACGCCGCGCTTCTCGGCGATCGCCTGCTCCACCGCGCGGGTGATCTTTTCCCCGACCACCGAACCCATCGAGCCGGCGAAGAACTTGAAATCCATCACCGCGATCATCGCCGGCTGGCCGCCGATGCAGAGGCGTCCGGTCACCACCGCGTCGTCCAGGCCGGTCTTCTCGCGCATCCCGGCGATCTTCTCGCGGTAGTTGGCGAAGCCCAGCGGGTTGGCGGAAACCAGGCCGGCGCCGGTTTCCTCGAAGGTCCCGGGGTCCGCCAGCAGCTCGATCCGCTCGCGCGAATCCATGAGAAAGTGGTAGCCGCAGTGGTGGCAGGTCTGCAGGTGCTGCTTGAGCTCCAGCGTGTGCAGCATCGCCCCGCATTCGGGGCATTTGGTCCACAGGCCCTCGGGCATGTCGTCACGGCGCTTGAGGTGGCGAAGGGGTGGCTTGTCGAAAATGCCCATGGATTCGGAAGGTCGGTCTTGGCGGGCGACGCTAGCCACGCATCACGGTGACGACAACCACCTTTTGAACGCCCGAGCGTCGCAGCAGGCGGGCACACTCGCCGGTGGTCGCGCCGGTGGTGAAGACGTCATCCACCAGCACCGCCCCGGGCGGCCCGGCGGCGGCGAACGCCTTGCCCTCCCGCGAAAGCGCGAAGGCTCCCTTCAGGTTCTTCAAGCGCTGCGCACGGCTCAGGCGCGTCTGGCTGCTGGTGCTCACCCTCCGCAGGAGCGCCCGGCACAAGGGCAGCCCCGTCGCCTCGCCCAGCGCCCGGGCGATCTCCTCGGCCTGGTTGAAATACCTCCACAATCGCCGGCGGCGGTGAAGCGGCACCGGCACCAGCGGCCACCCGCTTTCCAGCGCCTCCGCCAGCCGCGGATCCTCGGCGAAGGCCCGGCCCGCCAGCCTCCCCAGCTCCGCCGCGATCTCGATCCGCCGCCCGTACTTCAATTCGTGGATCATCCCGAGAAGCACCGGATGATTCGGCAAGGCCGGACGCGCAAACTCGAAGGCGAACTCGAGGTCGCGGCAATTCGGACATTCGAACGCGCCCTCGATCCGTCCCTCGAACTCCTCCCCGCAAACCCGGCAGAACGGTTCGCGCAGCGAAGGCAGGCAGTCGCGGCAGTCCTCGCACAAGGAGCCGTCGCCCGCCACCCCGTCGCCGCAACGGTGGCAAACCCCCGGATACACCAGGTCCAGAACCCCCGTCCACCACCCGCGCCGATCTTCGCCCCGGGCCATGATCGACTCAGCTCCGGTAAGCCGCGGGCTCGTCCCGCGGCAGGGTCATCAGGTGGACCAGCATCCCGGTCAGCACCACCACCGACAAGGGCAGCAGGCCTTCCCGCAGGCTCATCCCCACCAGCCAGCGCATCGCTTCCGGCAATCCGATCACCGGCCAGGTCGCCTCCTTGAACATCCCTATCCCGAAAACCCAGCCGAGATGCAGGCCGACCGGCAGCCACAGCGAGGCCGTCCGGTAGCGGGCGTAGGCCAGCACCACGCCCACCGCCGCCAGGGTCATGAAGCTCGAGGAAATCGACATCGGATCGGCAAAGCGGCTGAAGATCTGGCCCAGCAGCACGAAGCCCGCGTTCGCCGCTTCCGGGTCCGGCACCCGGGCCATCGGCGGCGGCTGGAGGAAGTGCACGAAGGCGAACAGGAACGATAGCAGCGCGATCGCCGGGGCCGGCCGCATCGCCCGCAGGAAAATCCCGAGCAACACGCCGCGGAACAGCACCTCCTCGATCATCGCGACCGCCAGCGCGCCGGGCAGGACCTTGGTGAACGATTTCACCAGGTCGATCTCCATCACGAACTTGTTCGGCACCCCGCGGGTCGAGATGACGGCATCCTTCCACATGAAGCAGCCGGCCTGCAGCAGCAGCCAGCCCGAAAGCAGCAGCAGGCCCGCCGCCAGCAGCGCCCCGGTGCTGAACTGCAGCCATCCCTGCGGGTTGCGGCGCAGCGGTTGGCCGCGGTCGGTGACCACCACGTTGTCCGGCAGACGCAGCGACCACGGCGTGTCCCGATGGCTCCCCGGCGGACGTCCGAGCCGCAGCCAGGCGGTCAGCGGGAACAGCAGGATCAGCGCCGAAAGCATCAGCGCGCGATCGAAGAACTTCGGGAAATCCGCGCGGTCCGCGGCGGCGGCGACATACTGGACCAGCCCGTTGCCGTCCTTCTCGCGGAAGACCTCCGCCATCCCCTTGCCCGCCTGATAGATCCAGGGCGCAAGGATCGCCCCCAGAACCAGCGTGGCCGCCACGTAGGCGAAGATCTTGATCACATCACTAACCGAACCGCGGCGCACGGCCCGGATGCTAGTTTCCGGTGATCAACTTCCAAGTTCCAATTCGCCGGCTGCGGCAAATCCGCTTCACTCGGGAACCGGGTCGCCGCGCCGGACTTTCCGCCCTTCCCACTCCGCTTCATCGCGGCCGGGATCGTAGGACAGCACCCGATGGGCGCTCCCCGGCACCGGCGGATGCTCCTTTTCCGGCAGCCACCTGCGGTGCTCCGCCACCACCGCCGCATGCTCCGGCCGGCCGGCCAGGTTGGTCCACTCGTCCGGATCGCTCCGGTGGTCGTAGAGCTCCTCGCTGCCGTCGGCATAGCGGATGTAGCGCCAGCGCTCGCTGCGGATGCCGTGATTGCCCGGGTTGTGCGTGGTGATCGCCGGCCGCTCCCGCTTCGCCGCGGGATCCTTCAACTGGGGAACGAGGCTCGTCCCGTCGAGATCCGCCCGCGGACCCAGCCCGCAGAGCTCGATCAGCGTCGGGTAAATGTCCAGCAGGTCCGCCGGCTGCGTCACCCGGCCGCCCTTGCCCACGCCCGGACCGGCGAAGATCAGCGGCACCCGGGTCCCGTCGTCCCACAGCGTGTTCTTGCCCGAGATGCCCTTCTCCCCGAGATGCCAGCCGTGGTCGCTCCACAGCACCACGATGGTGTTCTCCGCCAGCCCGGCTTCCTCCAGCGCCGCCATCACCCGCCCGACCTGCGCGTCGACGAAGCTGGTGCAGGCCAGATAGGAGCGGACGAGATTCCGCCACTGCTTCTCCTCCCTCAGCCATTTCAAGCGCGGCTCCGGCAGGCTCCAGTGGAGATACCACGAAAAGCGCGGCGTGTCGGCACGGTCGCTTTCCAGGATCCGGGGCAGCACCGAGTCGTCGTCGGGATAAAGGTCGAACCACCGCTGCGTCGCGTAGCAAGGCACGTGGGGCAGGAAGAATCCGGCGGCAAGGAAGAAGGGCCGGTCCTTCGGCGCGGCCCGGATCTGCCCGATCGCCCAATCGGCGACCTTGTAATCCCCCTTGTCCTCGTCGCGATGCGGGAAAACACCCCAGTCCACCAAGGGGTTGTTTCCCATCGGCGTCGGTCCCACGAGCTTCTTCTCCGGCCGGGCCCCCACCCCGCCGTCGGGACCCCACTCGTCGAATTCCAGCTTCCGCTTCGCCGGGCCGCCGATGCCGCCGTGATACACCTTCCCCGCGCTGAGCGTGCGATACCCGTGCTGCTTGAAATGCTGCGGCAAGGTCACGCGGTCCGCCCACTCCGGCACCTTGCGGAACCAGGGCTCCAGCCCGTAGATCCCGGTGGTCGTCGGCCGCAAGCCGAGCATCAGGCTGGTCCGCGAGGGATTGCACAGCGGCGCGTTGCAATGCGCGTTGAGAAAGGCGGTGCCGCGCGCCGCCAGCCGGTCGAGGTGCGGCGTCTTGACCAGCGGATGCCCGCCGAAAGCCCCGACCCAGTCGTTCTGGTCGTCGATCGCGATGAACACGACGTTGGGCTTCCCCGTTGCCACGGGCAGCAGCAGGCAGACGGAAGCGGCGAGGATCGGGAAAAGGTTCAAGGGTCGGTCGGGCTTCGGGGTTCCACGCTATACCGCCCGCCACCGGCCGGACATTCATCGGATCCAGTCCCTGGACACGGCTCTCGCTGCTTCTTTATGGCCGATCCGCCCACCTTTGCGATGCCGGGTGGGTGTGCGTTAGAGTGGATGCACCGGCGGTGGCGAGTCCGAATTCAAAGAGAGAAGTTGTCGCCGGTTGCATCCCACGGCTTGTTCCCTCTGTCGTTCATCATCGGAAGAGGAAGTAAAGCGATGCGCCGAACGCGCCAAGAAAACCGAGCAGCGAAACGGTCGTTCCGATTCGGAAGGTCAGGTAGTGGGGAATCAAGCCCCAGAACCATCTGAAATGGCTGAACGAACTCAGGAATGCGTAGCCTACGCCCATCGCTCGCGCTGTGTCGCCGGTTACGTTCATCCCCGTGTTACCTCGTCCGGGCCAATAGGCCTCCTTCGTGATCCAGATGTGAACCGCATAGATCATCAATCCGATTGGAAAGATGATCCCGAGGGTGATCAACTTACCGCGCCCGCCATTGGGAGGGTAGGCGAAGTCCTCTGCTTCAGTGGCGGTGTGCCTATATGGATTGTCGCGCAAGCCCATTTTGTAGCGAACGTCGAGTCCTCCTACGCCTGACCGGGGGCGAGGATGGAACACGGGGTTGAGGTGGTAGCGGTCATGGCGGCTGGAACTGGAGGCGGGTCAGGCGTTAGGAGTGACGTCTTGTTGGCCTTCTTGTTATTCGAATGGTTCGCGCAGATATGCGGCACGGAATGCGATGTATTGATCTGTAACAATTGGGACAAAATCTTCCCCCCAGACCAAGCTGGAATCGCGACGGCGCCCTACGAATCCCCTTCGGCACTTACCATTCCGAACTGCTGTGATGTGGGTGTCAATAGCTCCGCCCATTGCGTAGAAGTCTTCGTTCTCTCGCGCTGCTTCAAAGTCGTCGGTGTGCTCAAGTGAAAGTCCAGCTTCCGACGTGAAGTGGTCGAAAGAATCACAATGGACCAACAAACCTGCAACCACCTCGTCTGTAAGATTTGAGATGTCCAGTAAATAGCTGATGCCTCGATAATCGTTGCGGCGTCTCAAACGCCAAACTCGGTGATGCGCGCTTTCTTTAGGAGGAGTGTAACCTGGGGTGCCTCGCCTAATCCTCGGATCCCGTGTCGTCACTGGCTGGAAAGACGGGTTCAATCCCTGCTCCTCGGCTGTGCGGAGGAAACCTTCCGCACATTGAAGCACATTAAACAATGAAATTCCAAACTCGAATAAGGACTGGAGAAAGTAGAACTCGAAAAGTACCGGACCGAGGGACTCGTTAAACCGATCAAAGTCATCTCGTGATGGAAGAGAGGGCCTACCTCGACCAACGTGATGATAGCGTGTATTCAGCCACAAATCGATCACCTCGGTCGGAGTAAGACCGCAATCGCGAGTCCACTCGAATGAGCCAGCCAGAGATCTCTCGTCGGTAAAGAGTATTGGGGTAAGGAAGCTGCGATAGAATGGCTCATATCGTCTCAGGATGTTTACCACCCGAGCATGGTAGCAGACTTCACCCTGATGCCAAACACGCCTGAATGGAACGACAGCCCCCTGAATGATCTGCTGATCCGGAAAGTTGCCTTCAATCTCCTCTCTCGCAGCCCCCTCCCTCATCGAGAGGCTGAGAGAACCATATTCCTGTTTGAAAAATGGCGAGTCCTTAAGTTCTCGCGCTGCCTCTACGAAGTGGGCCACAGCATCAATCTCTTCTTGTGATGGAGTCCCGTTCATTTTTGGCCAACAGTCGAATTCGTAGCGTGTCAGAAAGCGATATCACCTTTCCCCGATACTGGAAGCATGCGCCGCCGACCCTTGATTTGACAAGGATTTCCTTGGGCTGCGTGTGTCTATCAGACGTGGCGGAGGCGCGGCCCGGAGGGTGGAGGCCCGTCGCCGATATCAGCACGCCGCCGGCTCCGGGCGCCCGGCGGGAAGGGTGCCGGCCGGCCGGGAGATCCCTCGCCCAGCGCCCGATTGGCACTTGGCAGCCACCCGGGAGCCCCTCAGGCTCCGGCCATGGAATCCCACGAATGGCGCGAACGCTCCGAAGAAGGCCTGCGCTTCTGGCGCGCGACCCGCCATGCCGGGAAATGGAGCTTTCAGACCACCCTCAAGTCCGATCCCGACTGGCAGCCGATCGACCCGGTGCCCCGCGAAAGCTGGGAGGCCCTGCGCGACGTGCTCTGGCGCAAATACCAGCGCAAGCGCTGCCCCTGGGAATGGGTCGAGCAGATCGACAAGCTGCTGGAAGAGGAATACTCCTAGCCGCCCCATTCTCATCCAGCCGGAGGCCGGCCGATGGGGAAGACCGAGCCACAGTCCCGAAAGCCATGAAGATCCCGACCTCCGTCCCGCTGATTGCCCTCGCCGCCTTCACCCTCCTGCCGCTGCAAGCCGAGCCCGCGAAAGAGCAGGCTCCGGCCACCACCGCCGCGCCCGACCTTGAAGCCGCGAAAACCCGCCTCGCCGAACTCGACGCCTACTGGGCCGTCGTCTCGAAGGCCGTGAACACCGGTGACTTCGAAACCTATGCCGCGACCTGCCACCCGGAAGGCGTGCTGGTCAGCGGCGGCAAGCAGATGAGCCAACCGCTCGCCGCTGCCTTGGCGCGGTGGAAGCAGGAATTCATCGACACCCGCGATGGCAAGATGAAGGCCAGCGTGGAGTTCCGCTTTTCCCGGCGCATCGGCGACGCTACCACCGCCCACGAGACCGGCATCTTCCTCTACACCGCCCAAGCCGTAGACGGCCCGCCGAAGCCCGAGCACATCCACTTCGAAGCCCTGCTGGTCAAGAAAGCGGACGGCTGGAAGATCCTCATGGAAAACCAGAAAGGCCCCGCCACCGAGGCCGAGTGGCAGGCGCTGAAGTGAGTCACTTCACGACGGACTTCCCCGACTCAAAGCCCCGCTCGTAACAAAGCGGCGCGCGGCGGTTGGTGAAGAGGCCGGGCACCGGTGTCGCCGTCTCGATCTCGATCAGCCGCTTGCCCTTCATCCGCGCCAGCTCGCTCCGATGCCGGTGCAGTTCGTTGCAGACCGTGTGGTGCGCCGCGCCGATCGAAGTGGCGATCGTCTCCCACGCCACCGCCGGCCCGCTGTTCGCCTCATGGCGGATGCGGTGGACGACGATCGTGTCGATCTCCGGATCATCGAGCCATTGCTCGAACGGTGCCTCGCACGCCACGCCACCATCGATGTAACGCTGGTCCCCCACCCTCTGGATCCCGATCAAGCCGGGCACCGCGCAACTCGCCACCACCAACTCCGCCAGCGGGCCTTCGCGGCGGATCTCCGTGCGATGGCTATCGGCATCGGTCACCGCGATCTCAAGCGACGGGAAATCGAGCGCCGCGAGGTCCACGTCGTCTAACAGCCCGCGCAGCTTCTTCACCGCCCCCTTGCCGGAAAAAACACCGGAAGCCCACAGCACCATCAGCACCCCGGGCAGGCGGGCAAAGGAACCCCAGTCGAAAAACGACCAGCGCAGCGCGGGATCCAGCGCCGCCGCCTTCAAGGCCTCGCCGCGCAGCCCCGACGCATGCAGCGCCCCCGCCAGCGCCCCGGCCGAGGCCCCGGCAATCCGCGCCGGATGCAGCCCCGCGGCCGCCAGGCCGTTCAGGAATCCCGCATGGGCATAGTAGCCCAGCAGGGATGATCCGAGGGCGACGGCGAGACCGGGGGTGACCTTTGGCTCCATGGGTGGCGCGCGGAAAGTAGGGATCGCCGCCGCCATGGCCAGATTTCAGTTTCCACAAGGCCGCGCCGCGGTGAAAATCCCGCCGCCATGTCAGCTACGGCCGTGAATTACAAAGTCGGGAACGAGAAGCTGGTCCGCGTGCTGGACGCCGCCTCCGCCCACCTGCGTGGACTCCTCGAAAAGCAAGGCCGCCCCGATGGCGCCCTGCGGATCGCGGTCATTGGCGGCGGCTGCAGCGGCCTGCAGTACAAGATGGACCTCGTCGACGGCCCGCGCGACCGCGACATCCTCGTCCCCAGCAACGGCGTCAACGTCGTGATCGATCCCAAGAGCGCGCTCTTCGTCAGCGGCAGCGAGCTCGACTGGTCCGACGATCTCCAGCAGGGCGGCTTCAAGGTCAGCAACCCCAACGCCGTCGTCACCTGCTCCTGCGGCGAGAGCTTCGCGGCTTGAACCCGTGGCTGCGGCATCCTGCCGCAAGCCTTTCACCCTAAAAGCAAAGTTGAGAGTTGAGAGTTGAGAGTGGAGGGTTGATCGTTAATCCAGAACAACTTGCGTCGGAATGGAACCTCGTTCTCCCGGGCAGGCCAGGAATTCGGCGCAAACCTCTTATTCTGAACTATCAACAATCAACCATGGACTCTCAACTCTGCTTGTAGGTTTACTGCATTCGGCACCTTGCTCCTCCGATTCGCCCGCTTCCATCTTCCCCACGCATTCATTTTCGCGTCGTTTCGCTCCTTTCGTTGTTCCCCTTCCTTCTTCAAATGGACCCCTTCGCCCGCCTCGGCCTCGAAAAACGGCTGACCCTTTCCGAAGCGGAACTGCGCGAAGCCTTCCGCGCCGCCGGCAAATCCGGCCACCCCGATGCGGGCGGCAGCGGCGATGAATTCGCCCGACTCCAGGACGCCTTCGCCCGCCTCTCCAGCCCCTCCCGCCGTCTCCGCTGCTGGCTCGAAGCGAACGGTCTAACAGGCGAGGAACGCGGCGCGATCTCCCCCGCCCTGCTCGATCTGTTCGGCATTGTCGGCTCCGCCCTGCAACAAGCCGACGCCGTCACCAAGCGCCGCGAGGCCGCCCTCAGCGCGCTGGCCAAGGCGATGCTCGAACCCGCCGTCCAGCAAGCCCGCGAGGCCCTCGAAGCCGCCTTGGACCGGGTCGCCGCCGCCCTACAGGCCGAGGAAGCCCGCTTCCCCGACCTCGAAGCCGGCCAAGGCGACCCCTGGCTCGCCGCCCGCGACCTCGCCTTCCTCGAAAAGTGGCAGGCCGAGCTCAAGAGCCGCTTCGCCGGGCTCTGGTGATCGGGCCGCGGTCCGGACGGCCGCCAAATTTCGCCTTGACGCTTCGCAGCCCGCGGCCATTCTCCGCGCCCCGCATCAGCAACCCCTTTCCTTCTCTTACCATGGCCCGCGTCTGCAGCATCCGAGGAAGCCGAGTCCGTTCCGGCGGCAAAATCAACCGTTCCGGTCTCGCCAAGAAAAAGGGCGGTATCGGTCGCCACGTGACCAAGGTCGTGAAGCGCAAGGTCGCTCCGAACCTCCAGTCCAAGCGCATCTGGGTGCCCGAGCTCAACCGCTGGCTCCGCATGACCCTGAGCTGCAAGGCGATCAAGACGATCAACAAGAACGGCGCCCACGCGACCCTCAAGGAAGCCGGTCTCATCTGAGATCCTCTCCCTGACATCGATTTCATGACGAGACGGCCCGGACGAAAGTCCGGGCCGTTTCATTGGGGTGCGACGGCCCTCAAAGGAAATCGCCACCGGGCATGACCATGCACGGTGGCGACCAGGGAGGGTCCAGCCGCAAGCTCCGGCGCCTGCCACGTTTCCCCGGCACGCGCCGCGACCCGCGGCTTTCACGGGCTTCTGCAAGATCCGGCCCGCAGGGTTTCCGGGAAAAAAAGGAATTTTACTCGCGACCCGCGAAACGGCGGACCCGGCCCTCCCCGTCGGTCGCCAGCAAGCCGCCGCCCTGCGGCTCGAACGCCAGTTCCCGGAACACGACGCCCTCGTGCAAGGTGCCGAGCTCGCGCCAGGTGGGCAGATGCCACAGTCGCAAGGTCCCGTCCACGGACGAGGAAGCCAGGGTCCGGCCGTCCGGCGAAAACGCCAGCGACACCAGTTCCTCCCGGTGCCCGCGCAGCTCCGCACGGAGTTCGCCGTTCGCGGCATCGCGGACCGTCACCAGATTGTCATCCCCGCCGGATGCCAGCAGCCGGCCGTCTCCGGAGAAAACGATCGGCCCGACCGTGCCCTGGGAAAGCCTCCACCGCCCCTCCCACTTTCCCTGAGGCAAGCGGGCGACAAACAGATCCCGCGGCCAACTGAAGGCGGCCAGCAGGCTGCCGTCCGGCGCGGCGATCAGGCGGGCGTAAACCCCCGGCGGCCCCGTGATGCGACGCTGCTCTCTTTCGCCGCCGGAACCTTCCAGGGCGATCGAGCCGAATCTCTTCCCGTCGCCGGCCCAGATCCCGTCCGGTCCGGCGGCGCGCATCGGATCCCTCGCCCGGTCGGCCCCGGCTGCCCCGGCGGTCCCCTGCTCCCCGCCGGCGGAAGCGAGATCCCAGAGCCGGGTCCGGTGATCGTTCCCGCCCGAAACAAGCCACTTCCCGTCGGGCGAAATCGCCAGCGCGTGGATGCCGTCCTCGCTTCCCCGCAATCGCAGCAAAGGCCGCATCGACGGGCTCTCCCGCAGCTCGATGGTCTGGCCGGTCCCCGCCGCGGCGACCCGGCGGCCGTCCGGCGAGACCGCCAGCACCCGGTGCCGGCCGTCGATCGCTCCGGATTCCCCCAGCAGCTTGCCGTCGGCCGCATTCCAGGCAAACAGCTTCTCCCCGTCGAAGCGCCGGCCGAACAGGATCCTGCCGTCGGCGGAGAAGGCCAGCGACCCCACCGCGTTCCCGGCGTCCCAGGCATCGAGCAGGCGGCCGTCCGCGAGATCGTGGAACTCGATCCGGCTGCCCGGCCGGGGCATCACCGCGAGCCGCTTGCCATCCGGCGAAACCGCCGCGCAGGGCTCCACGCCTCCGATTTCCCGCACCAGCGAGAGGTTCTCCATGAGGTAGATCCTCACCCAATGCTTCCTCCCGCCCGTCAGGTCCGGACGCACCACGATCAGCCGGCTGCCGTCGGCGGAGAATACCGGCCGCCCGTAGGTCACCGGAATCAAGCCCTCGAGCGTCCCCTGCGGCATGGCCCAGATCCGGATGTAGGAGCCGTCGCCCGCGGTGACCAGCCGCGTCCCGTCCGGCGACCAGCAAAGTCCCACGACCTCCCCCAGCTTCGATGGCCGCGACCGCATCCGCAGTTCGTCCGGATTCAAGTCGCCGCGCAGGAGCATCGCACCAATCTCGGGCGAGCGGGTCGCGAGCGCGGTGATCAAGGGGATCTCCGCCAGGTCCCGCGGCGCATTCGCCGCCGGCAGCCGCAGCACTTCCTCGCCCCCGGGCATGCTCCGGACCACGACCCTGCCGTCGCGGCCGCCGCTGGCGAGAAGCTTCCCCGTCGGGTCGAAGTCCACCGCCATCACGGCCGCGACGTGATCCTTCCACACCCGCACTTCGTCGCCGCGGCACTGGTGCTTGAAGGCATGCCACTCGAAGCCGCGCAGATCCGCCTCCCCCGCCCGCGGCTCGTGGCGCTCCAACATCCGGCGCGCCACCCCCAGGTGACCGTCGCGCAGGGCCCGCGACGCGAGATAGACGTCCGCCGCATAGGCGTGCAGCCGCAGCGATTCCCCGGCCAGCCGCGCCTCGACCGCCTTGCCGCGGGCGATCGATTCCTGCTTCAAGGCCTCGTTCCTTTCCTCCCTCAGCAGCACCATGCCCAGCCCGAGCAGCACCACGAAAGCCAGGCCGGCCACCGCCGCCGATCCCGCCAGCGTTGCCGCCACCGGCCGCCGCCGCGCCCAGCGCCAGCATCGCTCGATGCCGCCGACGGGCCGCGCCAGCACCGGCTCGCCGCGGAGCCAGCGCTCCAGGTCGTCCGCCAGAGCCGCCGCCGACCGGTAGCGCTTCGCCGGGTCGCGCTGCAGGCATTTCCCGCAGACGGTCGAAAGATCCCGGTCCACCCAGGGAGCCACCTCGCGGGCGATCGGCGCGTCGCCCGAGACCACCTGTCGCAGCACTTCGACCGGACCCGGCGCCTCGAACGGCGGACGACCGGTCAACTGGTGGAAAAGCACCGCGCCCAGGCCATACACATCGGTCGCCGTGGTCACCGCCAGCCCCGCCGCCTGCTCCGGCGACATGTAGGCCGGCGTCCCGAGCGCCGCGCCGGTCATCGTCACCCCGGGAGCCTCGTCCATCCGCCGCGCCAGGCCGAAGTCGCCGACCATCGGCTCGCCGTGTTCGTCCAGCAGCACGTTGGCCGGCTTCAGGTCGCGGTGAAGCACGCCCCGCTCGTGGGCGAAATGGACCGCCCGCGCCACCTTCGCCAGAAGCCCGACCTCGGCGCGGATCTCCGCCCGCGGCCACGGGCCGGGATCGCGGCGGCGCAGCCGGTCCGCCAGCGTGCCTCCCGCCGCATGCTTCATCACGAAGTAAGGCCGGCCTTCGTGGACTCCGGCCGCGTGCACCGGGACAATGTTCGGATGCTCGAGCCGGACCACCGACTCCACCTCCAGCCGGAATCGCCTGACCTCGTCCGGCCCGGCCAGATGGGCGGCCACCGGCATTTTGAGGGCCAGCGGCCGGTCCATCCCGGGCTGCCGCGCCAGGAACACGACACCGGTCCCGCCGCGCCCCAGTTCCCGCTCCAGGATGTAGTCCCCGCACATCGCCGCGGAAGCCTCCCCCGGAGACTCGTCCGGCATTTCACCGCGCGCCAGGATCCCGCCGAGCAGGCACCCCGGACAAAGCCCGCCCTCCACCTCCAGCGAGCGGGGCGTGCCGCATTCGGCGCAGGTGGGCGGAGGGCTGGCGCTCATCGGAAGCTTGTCACCACTTCTAGCAAGAATCTCGCACGGAGGTTTCCCGCCGGCTCATCCGCGCAGGGCCTCCAGCAGGCAGCGGATCTCGTCGTCCACTTCTCCCGGCTGGCCGACCGTCCGCGACACCTCGGCCCGGAGCATCGCCCCGAAGCGCTGGCGGATCTTGTACACCGCCGACTTCACCGCGGACTCGGAAAGCCCGAGCCGCCGGCCCGTTTCCTCGTAGGAAAGCGTTCCGGCTCCCTCGAGAAGATAGCACTTCAAGCCTTCGAAGCGCTCCGACTGCCCCGCCGCGGCATACTCCGCCTTCATCCGGGCCGTGACCCGCGCCAGCACCGTCAAGGCCCAGCGCCGGTCGTAGGCGGCATCCGGCGTCTCCTCGTGCCGCGGCTCCAGCGCGTCGCGCGCCGCCCCGTCCAGGCCGTCCAGGGCGACCGGTGCCACGCCGCCGCCCCGCTTCAGCGTCCGCTCGCGCTTCCACTCGTTGATCAGGAAATGCTTCAGCGCCGCGAGCAGGAAGGTCCGGAAGCGGCCCTTCTCCGGCGAGACCCCGGCAAAGGAATTCCCTGCCAGCAGGCGGGCGAAGAACTCCTGCGTCAGATCCTCCGCCTGATGGGAATTCATCCCCTGACGCCGCAAGTGCGCGTGCACCGCCGGCCAATACACCCGGCAAAGCTGTTCCAGCGCCGCCGTGGCATCGGGCGACCCGCCGCCCGCCGCCAGCACCAGGCTCCACTGCGTCGGCAGGAATCCCCCGCCGGCGGCTCCCGGACGACGCTTTCCTTCCCCGACGCTGCTCTCGCTCACCCCGGCACGCTAAGTCACCGCCCCGCGACCTCACAAGCCGCCACCTCGGCAAGCTCGCTCCATTCGTCGATTTCCTGCGCCTTGCCGCTTGACGCCCGCAGGCGGCACCGGTTTGTTCCCGCCCGCCATGCTCCATCAGGTGCTCAAATCCAAGCTTCACCGGGCGATGATCACCGCCGCTGACATCGAATACGAAGGAAGCATCGAGATCCCGACCGATCTGATGGAGAGCGTCGGCCTGTGGGCGGGCGAGAAAGTTCTGGTCGCCTCGATCACCACCGGCAACCGGCTCGAGACCTACGTCCAGCCCGGCATCCCGGGCACCGGCAACATCATCATCAACGGCGGCGCCGCCCACCGCATCAAGAAGGGCGAGCGCGTCGCCATCATGGCCTTCGGCCTCTCCGAAACCCCGGTGCTGGCCAGAAAAGTCGTCCTCGACGACGAAAATCGCATCATCCGCGACGGCCGCTAAACGCAGGAACAAAACGGGAATCGTTTAAAACATGTCGAATATCAACCCCCGACAGCTAAAGCGACGAATTGTTTAAAATTTTTTGCTTGAGAAAAGTTAAGGACTTTTTTGAATAGCGGGCTTTTTTTGAGTCGCGTGGGGTCGTTAGTGCTGCTATGATGACGGCGCTATGGCAACCACCACGAAACGCACCCGGTTTTCACGCCGGCTTCCTGATCACGTCACGGATGAACTCTGCAACGTCCTCGCGGAAGACAAGGTGTTTGGCTTCAACGACCTGTTCGAACGGGTCTTCGACAATCTGAAAGTCCGCAATGCGGTGAGCGGCGGCGAGGAGATGCTTCGCTTGCGCGCTTATGAGAAGCTCCAGAACCTGGTGACCCGCGGTCTGGTCGAGAAGATCGGCAAGGAATACAAGGGCACCAAGCGCGTCCACGAGGCTTCGAGCGAGTATCTCGCGCAGCAACAGGAAGATTGAAGCCGCGACGGTGCCCGAACGGCACCGGATCGATTCCCCTTTTCCGAGAAGAACCCGCACCGGCCCGCCGGTGCGGGTTTTTCGTGTCCGGCCCTGCCGCCCGGGCCGGGTTTCCCGATGCCATGGAATCCGCGCCGATCCGGTTTTTTTCCTACCCATGACGGCCGGGGCTGCCTATCACGCGCCCCGGATGTCCTCGCAATTCCTTCCGGTCTTCGTCCAGATCCTCGTCGCGATCGGCTTCGCGGCCGTGAGCCTCACGCTCAGCGTGCTCCTCGGCAAATCCGCGCGGACCAACCGGACCAAGGATAGCGCCTACGAATGCGGCATGCTGCCGGTCGGCGACGGCGCCCCGCGCTTCTCGGTGAAGTTCTACCTGGTGGCGATGCTCTTCGTGATCTTCGACATCGAGGTGGTCTTCATGTATCCGTGGGCCGTCCAGTTCCGCGACCTCGTCGCCGGCGGCAATGCCGTGCCGCTCGTCTCGATGGCAGGCTTCGCCGGGGTGCTCGCCATCGCCTACGTCTATGCCCTGAAGAAGGGCGCCCTGAGCTGGAAGAACTGAGCTCCCGCCTAGGACTCGGGACCGCCCAGGGCCAGGGTGGCAAGGTTCGGCAAGGGCAAGGGCTTGCCCACCAGGAAGTCTTCCAGCAGCAACTGGAGCCACTCCCTTGAAGCAGCGACTTCCTCGATCACCAGCGCGAAGCTGCCGCTGGCACCGGTGACCCGGTAGCGGCCCACTTCGATCCGCACCTCTTCGCTTTCCCCCGCCAGTTGGATCACCGCGGAAAGGGTCTTTTCCCGGCTGCGGATCCGCAGGTCGAGCAAGCGGCCGTAGCGCTCGATCCGGCCGGCCAGAAGCGCCTTCGCCGCACCCGATGCCAAGCTGTCCTTGATACTTCCGAACATGCCGAAAGCCTAAACCGCCGCGGCGGCGGGAACGATTCCAAATTCCGTTCCATGCCGTGGCCCTGCTCCGATGACGGGGATTGGCCTTTCCGAATGGCGTGGCTTTCCGGTCTCCCTCGGGGGAAGCACGCTATCCCACCATGACCGGAAACCCACAGGACCCCTCCGCCGCCGCGGCCTTCGCCCGGATGCAAGAACTGATGACACCGTCCCCGGTGCCGTCGATCTCCACCGAACTGCTGGTCACGGCGGACGGTGAGCTGAACCGCGAGCTGCGGGATTTCCTCTTTGAAGTTCCCCGCGACCGCCACCTTCTGTCGGGCAAACGCATCGCCATCTGCTGCACCAACGGCGTCGAGGAAGTCGAAATCCTCGGCGCCCACCGCTGGCTGGTCGAACACGGTGCCACGGTCCATGTCGTCTCGCCGCGCATCGGCAGCTTCCATCCCACGCTCGGCCTCCGCCTCCCGCCGCTGGCGGCGACGCACGTGCTCGCCATCCGGCTGATGGAAAACGCCGGCTGGATCCAGATCGACCGCTTCACCGAGGAAGTGTCGGCCGCCGATTACGACGCGGTCATCCTGCCCGGCGGCTGCTGGAATCCCGACGCCCTGCGCGCCGACCCGCACGCCCGGGCCTTCGTCCGCGACATGCACGAGGCCGGCAAGCCGACCTGCGCGATCTGCCACGGCCAGTGGGTCATGGTGAGTGCCGGCATTCTCCGCGGCCGCAAGGCCACCGCGGTTTGGAACATCCACGTCGACCTCGAGAACGCCGGGGCAATCGTTTCCGACGAACCCTGCGTGATCGACGGCAACCTGATCACCGCGCGCTTTCCCTACGACCTGCCACGCATGGTCCGGGCGATGGTCGCCCAGCTCCTGGCAGGCGGGACCGCGGCTTGAAACGGCAAGCGCCCACGAAAAAGCCCCGCAAGCGGGAAGCTTGCAGGGCTTTGAAAGAGATACACCCAAAGAGACTCGAACTCCTAACCTTCTGATCCGTAGTCAGACGCTCTATCCAATTGAGCTATGGGTGCTTTGGCGTGCCTTGCGGCGCGGGCGGGAAGAAAGCCGGAGCAGGCGGCCGGTGTCAAGAATTTCGGCCGTCAAAAATCGGGCGGACCGCGGAATTCCCTATCATCGCGACTGCTCCAGCATGCGCAACAAGGGGAGCTCCGCGCGGCTGCGGATGTCCTCCGGCAGCTCGACCCGCGGCTCGAGTTTCTCGAGGCAGGAGTGGAGCTTTTCCAAGGTGTTCATCTTCATGTAGCGGCAATCGGCACAGGCACAGCGGTCGGTCGGACCGGCGATCAGGTTTTTGTCCGGGCACTCCTTGCGCAGCCGGTGGAGCATGCCGCTTTCGGTGACCACGATGATGTCCTTGACCGGGGCGTTGCGGCAGAAGGTCACCATCTTCTCGGTCGAGCAGACTTCGTCGGCCAGCAAGCGGACCGCCTGCGTGCACTCGGGATGCGCCACCACCAGCGCACCGGGGTGCTCCTCCTTGATCCTGCGGATGGACTCGCGGGTGAACTCGACGTGGACGTAGCAGTTCCCCTTCCACAGGTCCATCTTGCGGCCGGTCTGTTCCATCACCCAGGCACCGAGGTTCTCGTCGGGCACGAAGAGGATCGGGCGGTCGGCCGGCGCCTTGTTGACGATCTTCACCGCGTTGCCCGACGTGCAGATCACGTCGCACAGCGCCTTCACGTGGGCTGAGCAGTTGATGTAGGCGATGACGTAGTAGTTCTTGTCCGCGTTGGCCTTGAGGAAGGCCTCGAGCTCCGGCCCGGGGCAGGACTGCTCGAGCGAGCAACCGGCGTCCTTGTCGGGCAGCACCACGATCTTGGAAGGGTTCACGATCTTGGCCGTCTCCGCCATGAAGTGGACGCCGCAGAACACGATCACGTCGGCGTCCGTCTCCTTCGCGTGGTAAGCCAGCCCCAGGGAGTCGCCCACGTAGTCGGCCAGGTCCTGGATGTCGCCCGTCTGGTAATTGTGGGCCAGGATGACGGCGTTCCTTTCCTTCTTCAGGTCACGGATCGCTTGCTTGAGGTCGAGTGCGGCGGCGGGCATGGGGCAACGATGGACCCGCGAGGCAGCGGGCTCAATGAGGAAGTCCGCTCGCCTCCTCCCGCGACGAAAAAGCCCGCCGCGGCCATGAGCCGGGGCGGGCGATCGGGAAAGCGATCCGTTCAGGGATTCACCACGCCGGAAAGGTTGCCCTGCTTGGGCGCTTCGGCGGGCTTCGGAGCTTCGGCGGGCTTTGCCGCGGCGGCGGGGGCGGCAGGCTGGGCCGGCTTGGCGGCGGCGGCCGGGGTGGACGGCGTGCCGACGTTGGACTTGCCGACGAAGATGGCACCGGGCTCGATCGAAAGCGTCTTGGCCTTGATGTCGCCGACGACTTCGGCGGTCGCCTTCAGCTCGACCCGCTCGCTGGCCACGATGTTGCCGTGAACCTTGCCGTAAACCACCACGGTGCCGGTCTTGATCTCGGCCTTGAGGCGGGCGTTCTCGCCGACCGTCAGGTTGCCTTCGGACTGGATTTCGCCCTCGATGCGGCCGTCGACCACGAGGTCGTTGGTGAACTTGACCGTGCCCTTGATCTCGACGTCCGAGCTCAGCACGTTGCGTGAAGGTCCGACAGGACGCTGCGGTGCGGCGGCGGCGGCCGGCGCGGCAGGAGCCGCCGGCTCCGGGGTGGCATAGCTCGCGGCCGGGACCGGAGCCGGGGTGTAGGCGGGAGCCGGGGTGGGAGCGGCGGGCTCGTCGGGCTTGGCACCACCGATCTTGCGAAATCCAAAGCTGTTACTCATGGCGAGGGAATAGGAATACAGTGAAGTTGAAAGTCAATTGGATTCCCCGTTGGAAGGCGGGGACACGGGTTGTTCCGCAGGCGATTCGGCCGGCGTTTCTGCGGGTGCAGGCGGTGCTTCGACAGGCGCAGGCGGTGCTTCCACCGGCGGATCCTGTTTCTCCGGCTCGGCGGCGGGGTCGGCGTTGCCGATGATGGCACCGAGCGGATTGCCTTCGAGTTCCTTCGGCAGGTTGGCACCCTCCAGTCCTTCCGGCTTGGCGGCTTCTCCTTCCTTCGGTTCCGGCGGCGGCGGAGCCTTGATGTCGGTCGGCATCTTGAAGCGCAGCATCCGGAGATGATTCGCGGCGGTCTGGGCAAAGGGGCTCTTTTCGAATTCGTCCTGAACGCGTTTGTAGGACTTTTCAGCATCGTCGAGGCGGCCGGCCGCCTTCGCGATGTCACCGAGCGCGATCAGCGCGAAAGGAGCGATGAAGCGGGCGTCGGGAGCATCGGCCAACTCGCGGAACATGCCTTCCGCCTCTTCGGTCTGGCCTTGCTGCAAAAGTCGCGACGCCAGGGTGGCACGGGCGCTCGGCAGGGCGGGATGACCGGCGTTCGCCGCGATGAAGGCCCGCAGGGTTTCGACCGCCGCCGACTGGTCGCCGGCATCCCATTGCTTGGCGGCGATCATCAGCTGGGCGCTGCCGGCCGCGGGAGTCCCGGCGTGGTTCTTGGCGATGTCCTGCAGGGCCGGAAGGTCCTCGGCCTTGGAAAGGATCGCCCCGGCCGATTTCTCGGCACCGTCCTTGATCCCCTGGTAAACGATCCAACCGCCTGTGGCCGCGAAAAGCGCGACGCCGAGCACGATCATGCCCTTCTGGTTGCGGTCGAGGAAGGCCTCGAAGGCGGAAGGGCCGTGGGAAATCTCGGCAAGCGGACGCGGGTTGTCGGAAGGATCTTCGGCCATGGGGCGGTCTTGGTGCGGACGGCGATTAAGGGGGGCGGTCGGGCGAAATCAATGACGAATTCCCCGGGTTGCCAAAGGGGATTCAGCCGGCCCCGGGAATTTTCATGGCCAGCCCGCCCGGCACCTCCCTAGAGTCCGCGCCGGATGGCCTTGGCGCTCTATGTCATCGCGGGAGAATTGAGCGGCGATGCACACGGCGCGGGAATGCTGCGCGCCCTCGCGGCGATGCATCCGGAGCTGGAGATCCACGGCGCGGGCGGACCTGAAATGCGCGAGGTCTCCGGCGGCAAAGTCCGCGACTGGGTGGAGGACGCCGCCGTGATGGGCCTGTGGGAAGTCCTCAAGCGCTACGGCTGGTTCAAGCAGCGCTTCGACGAGATGCTCGCCGAAGTCCGCGCCCTGCGGCCGAAGCTGCTGGTGCTGGTCGATTACCCGGGCTTCAACCTCCGCTTTGCCGCCGCCGTCCGCAAGGAACTCCCGGACACACGCATCATCTACTACATCAGCCCGCAGGTCTGGGCCTGGAACAAGGGCCGCCTGCCGAAGATGGCGCGACTGCTGGATGAAATGCTCTGCCTGTTCCCGTTCGAGCAGCCGATCTTCGAGGGCGCGGGCCTCAAGACGACCTTTGTCGGCCACCCGCTGGTCGATGAGCTGGAATCGGAACGCGCCGGGGAACCGCGCGAGGACGATCTGGTCGCCTTGCTGCCGGGAAGCCGCGAGCGCGAGGTGGCGCGCCTTTTCCCGATGATGCTGGAATCCGCACGCCGGCTGGCCTTGAACCATCCGGACCTGCGCTTCGAGGCATCGGGCGCCTCCGCCAAACTGACGGATCTGATGCAGGGAATGGTCGTGGCCGCCAAGCTCGGCGACCGGGTGCTGGTCCGCCAGGGAGGTGCCCACGACCTGATGCAGCGCGCCGCCTGCGGCGTCGTCGCCAGCGGCACCGCCACGCTGGAGGCCGCCTATTTCGGGCTTCCCTACTGCCTGGTTTACAAGGTCGCCTGGCCGACCTACCTGGTCGCCCGGGCCGTGGTGAAGATCGAGCACATCGGTCTGATCAACATCCTCGCCGGCGGCCGCGTGGTGGAAGAGTTCATCCAGACGGAAGCGGAGCCCTTCCAGGTCGAACGATCGCTCTCGCGCTTTCTCGACGACGACGCCCACCGAGAGGAAACCCGCCGCCAGTTGCTCGCCACCGCCGCCAAGCTCGGCGGCCCCGGCGCCCACCTGCGGGCGGCTTCGGCGATCTCGAAATGGCTGGGCCCCTGATCGGCGCGCCGTTTTCGCCTCTTGCCATCGGCGGTCGATCCGCTACATCCCGCCGCGGGATGAAATCGACCACGCTCTTCGCCGCCGCCGCCGGACTCTTTCTCTGCTCCGCATCCTGCGAGCGCCACGAGTGGAAAGACACCAAGGCCCTGCACGAGCCCCACGGTTCCCACGCGGCCCACGGCGACGCCGGACACGGTGCCGACTCCCATGGCGAAAAGAAGGCTCACTGAGCTTTTCGCCGGTAGCTCAGGAAGCACTCGCCGTTTTCCGGTCGAGGCTCGAATGCCGTGAGTTCGAAAAGACGGGTCGCCGGAAGAAAGTCGCCCGGCACCCCGCTGAGGGTCGGTGCCCCGCGGCCGCCGAACAAGGTGTGGCCGGCCCAAGTCAGGTGGATCTCGTCGATCGCGTCGAGCCCGGCGAGGGCGCGCACCAGTTCGCCGCCGCCTTCGCAGTGAACGTGCCCGATGCCCGCCGCGGCCAGGGTTTCGAGAAACGCGGCCAAGGTCCCCGTGTGAACCGTCGCCCCCGGGATCTCCGGAACCGCTCCCTCCGTGACCAGCAAATGCACCGGCCCGCCGGGCGAGTGGAACAACGGATGGGCGGGATCGAAGCCGCCGCCGCGGGAAACGACGCAGCGCCAGGGATCGCCCGGGGGCTTCATCGTCATCCGGTCCGCCTCCAGGGTTCCGCGGCCGACGAGCAGGGCGTCCGCACCTTTCCGGAGCTCTAACAAACGGGCGTGATCTTCCTTGGAAGTCCATCCCGAAGGCCGCCTTGCCACCGACGAGATCTTGCCGTCGGCGGAAAGCGCGAGGTTCAGGCTGAGACGGGGTCTTTTCATGAGATCAGTCGAACCACCAGCTCGTGATTCCCAGGGGATCGCTCCGCAGGATCACCATCGACGACAACGCGAGAAGCAGGGTTGAAACAACGAGAATCTTCCCGATCCGGCTCTCGCCACGGTGAATGGCCCACGCCAGGGGAACCGCCAGCAAGGTCACCGGAAGCAGTAGCAGCGAGGCTCCGGTGAGCCATCCGAGGACGGACGGCAGGCCCTCGATCTCGCCGGGATCGTCCACCGACGGCACCGGCCGGCGCCCGAGGCAGATCCACGCGACGGCCCACTCGATGCTCATCAGGACCACCGGGGCAACACTCAGGAACAACGACAGGACGGCGTAACGCGAATCCGCCGGGGTCCAGGTTCTTCGGGCGGCGGTCGTCGTTGCCATGGCGCTTGCGGTAGCCTCATCCGTTGCTAGGATTCCCGCCGTGAGCAAGCCCCAACCGAAAATCACCGCCTACCTCAAAACCTTCTGCGGCTGGAGCGAAGGTGTCCGCGCCATCATGCGGAAATACGACCTGCCCTACGAGGAGAAGGACATCATCAAGAACCCCGCTTTCCGCTGGGAAATGGAGCAGCGCAGCGGCCAGTCGCTTTCGCCCTGCGTCGAAATCGACGGCACCATGCTGCCCGACATTTCCGGCGAGGAAGTCGAGACGTGGATGATCGCCAACGGCTACCTCGAAGCCAGCGACGCCGAGGCCGACGCGCCCACGAATTCCGCGTGCAGTGACGAGCAGCACGCCGCGATGGCCCGCGGCCAGCTCCCGATCCCCGGCAAGATCCGCTTTCTCGGCTGAGCCTCATTCCCCCACCGTAGCGGAAGGTCTGCGACCTTCCGGCGGGGCCTGGCTCGCCCGACCCTTGCGCGGTTGACCACGCCTCCCCACACCCGGAACGACGCAGTCGTCCCGCTACCCGGCAAACAGCGCCCGGACCAGTCCGGTGCTCTTGGGGCCCGGCATGACGTTGAGCTCCATCTGGTTCATGACGTAGGCGAAACTCACCCCGCCCGCGGGATCGCCGAAGGCATGGCTGCCGCCTGCACCGGGATGCCCGAAGGCCTGGACCGAGGGCCCGTAGAGTTCGCGCGACTTGCGGCCGTCGGCATCCAGCGGATCGAACTGGCAGCCGCAGGAAAAGGCGGTGGGCTGGATCAGGACAAGGTCGTCCCCGTTGCAGCGGACCGTCGCCAGCGCGCGCTTCACGCTTTCTCCCAGCGGGCTTTCGATCGCCCCGATCGCCGCCTGGTAGAACTTCGCCAGCGCCGATGCCGTTCCGACCCCGCCCATCGCGGGAAAGCCGGCCGACCACGCCTTGGGGTCGTTCATCTCCTGCACCGAGTGCAGACCCCGCGGCGAACCGAAGGCCCGGCGCGTGAGCGTCCCTTCGGTGTTGAACTCCTTGTAGAACCCGCCCTGCAAGTCGCCGGCCGCAGCCTTGCCCGGATAAAGTCGCGCGACCCGCGGCCACTCGGCTTCCGGCAGGCCGATCCAGAAATCCAGCCCCAGCGGCGCCGCGATCCACTCGCGCCACTGCCGGCCGAGGGAGTGCCCGGTCAAGCACCGCACCGGCTCCTCCAGCAGCGCGCCGAAGGTCCTCGGGTGATAGCCCTGTCCCTGGCCGGGACGCCATGCCGGCCGCTGCGCCTCGATCGCCGCGACGACCTCGGCGTGATCCCACAGCGACGCCCGGTGATCGAGCGCCGCCAGGCCGCATTGGTGGGACAGCAGGTCGCCAAAGGTCGCCTCCTCCACCGGGAAACCCCGCCACACCTCGCGCACCGGGCTTTCCGGTCCCAGGCCTCGGGATTCCAGCGCCATCAGCAGCGTCGCCGCCGCCGGTGCTTTGGTCGCGGAATAAACCGGCACCAGGGTCCCGGGCGACCAGGCGCGATGCCGCTCTTTCTCGCACCAGCCGTGGGCGGCCGAAAGCACCTCCTCGCCGCGCCACCACACGCTCACGGAAGCCCCGATCTCGCCCCGGGAGCGGAAGTTCTCCTCGAAGTGTTCCAGCAGTTCGCCAAGTGAGGACGGGGACACGCCCCTGCCCTGCCGGATTCCCCGGAATCGCGCAACCGCGGATTCCCTTTCCGCGCCTCAGTCCTGCTTCCTCAAGGCCGCCAGGTCGGTGTCCTCGCGGGCGGTCTCGCGGAGCGAGGCATCCATCTCAAAGGCCCGCTCGAGATGCGTCTCCGCCCGCTTGCAGTCGCCGAGCACGGCGAGGTAGCAGGCGATGTTGTAGTGGAACAACGGATCCTCGATCAAGGCGGCCGGGCCTCGCAACAGCCAGTCGCGCGCGGCCAGCGTGTCGCCGGTCTCGTGGAGGCAATAGGCCGCATGGATGAAGAACCGCGGCTCTTTCGGCTCCTTCAGGCAAAGCAGGCGCCCCGTGTCGGCCGCCGCGTTCCATCGGCGCGACTCCATTTCCGCCAGCAGCCGCAGCTCGAGGGCGTGTCGCCTCATCCGATCCCGCGCGGGAAGCCCGCCGAGCTCCGACAAGGCTTCGTCGGGCAGGCCAAGTTCTAGCCAGCCCAAGGCGGATCTCAGGATCCGAAGCTCGTCCATCGTTGCAACGCTAGCCAAACCGCCCGGCGGGTGCAATCACCCATTTGCCAACGCTCCCGGCCGGAAAGGCGGACCGCTTCACTTTCCGGAACGGACCCGCACCGGCGTCAATCCGGGCTGGCCGCGGGTGAGACGGGCGGCTTCGTCGCCCACTTTCTTGAGCACGGCGATCAGGTAGGCGTTGAGGAAATACTCCTTGAGCAGGAGCTGGCGGGCTTCACCCTTCGAGTTCTTGCGGACGACTTTCATCTCTTGCTGAGGTAAACACCGGCGGAACCATTCCCCGGTTCTTGAACATCCTCCACCGGTTCGCACGCCGCGCATCCGAAAAGTTCGGCATCTTTCGCGATTCCCGTTTCCCGCTCCCCGCGCTTAATTCGTCCCGTGCCCCAGATCTCGCAGGAAACCAAGGAACAGATCCTCGCCGCGACGGATATCGTGGACCTGATCGGTTCCTACATCGAGGTCAAGCGGGCCGGCCCGTCCTACAAGGCGCTGTGCCCTTTCCACAACGAGAAGTCGCCCTCCTTCAACATCAATCCCCAGCGCCAGTTCTTCCACTGCTTCGGCTGCAAGAAGAGCGGCGACGCCATCACCTTCGTCCGCGAATACGAGAACCTGACCTACGTCGACGCGATCAAGAAGCTCGCCGCCCGCTCCGGCATCACGGTCACCGAGGAAGCCTACGATCCCAAGGAAGACCGCGCCCGCCGCCAGCGCGGACGCCAGCTCGACCTCCACCGCGAGGTCACGGAGTTCCTCCACAAGCTCCTCTTCACCCGCGAGGCGACCCATGCCCGCGACTACCTGAAGTCGCGCGGCTTCGGGAAGGAAATGGCCGTCCGCTGGCAGATCGGCTGGATGCCCGACGATGCCCGCGTCTTCATGGACTGGGCCCGCGAGAAAAAGTTCACCGGCCGCGAACTCGTCGACTCCGGCATCTTCGTCCAGAAGGAACGCGGCGGCATCTACGTCCGCTTCCTCGGCCGCCTGATGATCCCCATCCGCAACGAGCACGGGGACGTGATCGCCTTCACCGCCCGCCAGCTCCGCGAGGACCCGAAGAGCGGGAAATACATCAACTCGCCGGAGACCGTCGTCTTCAAGAAATCGAACGTCCTGTTCGCCCTCGAACGCGCCCGCAAGGCCATCCTCAAGGAGAACGCGGTGGTCATCTGCGAAGGCCAGCTCGACGTGATCTCCTGCCACGAGCAAGGCATCGAGCACGTGGTCGGCACCCAGGGCACCGCCATCACTCCCAGCCACGCCAAGCTGCTGCGACGCTACGCGAAGAACGCGATCGTCTGTTTCGATGCCGACACTGCCGGCATGCTCGCCTCCGAGAAGGCCTTCCGCGTCCTCTCCGAGGAAGGTATCCCGGTCCGCATCGCCCGCATGCCGGCCGGCGAGGACCCGGACTCGTTCATCAAGAAAAACGGGCCGGATGCCTTCCGCGAACTGCTCGCCAACGCCGTCGGCTTCTTCGATTTCAAGATCGACCGCGCCAACGCGGAGAACCGCCTCGCCGATCTCCAGCAGCGCTCCGCCTTCGCCCGCGAATGCGCCTCGCTGCTCGCCGCCGTGCAGGATCCGGTCGGCCGCGAGGACATGATCAACCACGTCGCCACCCGCCTCCGCACCGGCGCGCCGGAACTCCGCGATGCCGTCCTGCGCGCCGCCCGCGCCGCGAAAAACAAGCCGGCCGAACGCGACCGCCATGCGGCATCCGAGCCCGAACCGGAGATCGTCGTCCCCGTGGCGCTCGACCCGGTCGTCGGCTACCTCTGCAGCCTTTCCCTCCAATCCGCAGCGGTCCAGGAATGGCTCGGCGAGCAGTACGAAAGCGTCCACGAGGCGGCCGAACACGTGGAAGGCATCCCCCTCCTCGAAGCCATCCTCTCCGCCCGGCCCGATCCCGCCTCCCACACCGCGGTCAACGCCTTCCTCGGCAGCCTGCCCGAAAGCCAGCGGCTCGCCCTGCTTTCCGATCCCACCTTCCATGGCGACCCGCCGGAGAACCCCGTGGCCGCCGCCGAAACCGCCCTGGCCGAACTCGGGGCCAAGGCCCTCCACAAGCGCGACGAGAGCATCCAGGCGCAGCTCCAGCAACCCGGCCTCGCCCCCGCGGAGATGATCCGGCTCCTCGAGGAGAAAAAACGGATCGCCGAACTCCTCAAGGGCGTGAAGCAGCGCTTCGTTTTCAGCGACCGCTTCGCCCCCAATCGCAAGCCCGCGCCCAAGCCTTTCTACCGCAAGAATCCGCCCCCCTCGGGACCGGAAAACAATCCTTGACGGTGCAAAAGGTGCTTCGATGATTCCCGCCCGCTTCGGAGTCCGGTCCGCTTGCGCTATCATGGGTGAATTTTGCCTGAATTCCCCCTCCCATTCCCTTCTGTCCATGTCCTCCAAGAAAGCCGCTTCTCCCGCCAAATCGCCGGCCGCAAAGCCGAAGGCCAAGCCGGTTCCCGCCAAACCCGCCGCCGCGAAAAAGCCTGCCGCCAAGCCGGCCAAGGCTGCCAAACCGGCGGCGAAGCCGGCCAAGCCGACTCCCAAGGCCGCGAAGCCTGCCAAACCGGCCGCGAAGCCGGCACCCAAGCCCGCCGCCAAGGCCAAACCGGCCGCGGCCACCAAGAAGCCGGCTCCCAAGCCCGTCCCCGCCAAGCCGGCACCCAAAGCGGCCAAGCCCGCCCCCAAGGCGGCACCGGCCAAACCGGCTGCCAAACCCGCCGCCGCCCCGGCCAAGGCCGTGAAACCGGCCGCCCCGGCCGCCAAGCCGGCACCCGCGGAACCCGCCGCCAAGCCGGCTCCGAAAAAGGCCCCGGCCCCGGAAAAGGAAACCAAGGTCGAAATCCCCGCCGCACCCGAACCCGCCGCCACCCGCGGCGATGGTGACAAACCGCGCATCGACACCCCGGAAATCCAGGAAAAGATCCGCGAACTCATCAAGCTCGCCAAGGAACAGGAGTACCTGACCTACGACGACATCAACGAGATCCTCCCGAACGACCTCGTCGAGCAGGCCGACGTCGAGGCCATCATGGAGCGGCTCCGCAACATGGAGTTCGACATCATCGACGCCTCCGAGGTCGACCGCTACAAGGACAAAAAGCGCGACGACGACGCCGACGATGTCGACGACACCAAGGACCAGAAGCTCGACATCCTCGACGACCCGGTCCGCATGTATCTCAAGCAGATGGGCCAGGTCCCGCTGCTGACCCGCGAGCAGGAAGTTGAAATCTCCAAGCGCATCGAAGACGCCGAGATCGAGGTCGCCAAACAGCTCCACCTCTTCGGCTTCACCGCCGAGTGCTACCTCGACCTCGCCGACAAGCTGATCAAGGGCAAGGAGCGCTTCGACCGCGTGATCCTCGACAAGAAGATCGAGAGCCGCGAGCGCTACATGAAGATCCTGCCGAAGCAGTGCGAACAGCTCAAGCAGCTCCACGAGGAGAACGACGACCTGTTCCGCCAGCTCTCCGCCAAGAACCCGCGCGGCAAGAAGAAGCTCGAGGAAACCTTCGCCAAGAACCTCCAGACCCTCCACCGCCTCTACACTCGCTTCTACTACAAGCAGAAGGTGGTCGAGGACTTCTGCGAGCAGGTCGAGGACTACCAGCAGAAGTTCTGGAAATACGGCCGCAAGGTCCAGGCAGACCCCGAGGACAAGGAGTTCGTCACCAAGCTGCGCGAGATCCAGCAGCGCTGCTGGCACGAGGCCGACACCTTTGACGAGACCAACAAGCAGCTCCGCCACTGGCTCAAGGAAGCGCTCAAGGCGAAGACCGAGATGGTCGAGGCCAACCTGCGCCTGGTGATTTCGATCGCCAAGAAATACACCAACCGCGGCCTCTCCTTCCTCGACCTGATCCAGGAAGGCAACATGGGCCTGATGAAGGCGGTGGAAAAATTCGAATACCGCCGCGGCTACAAGTTCTCGACCTACGCCACCTGGTGGATCCGCCAGGCCATCACCCGCTCGATCGCCGACCAGGCGCGGACCATCCGCATCCCGGTCCACATGATCGAGACGATCAACAAGCTGATGCGGGTCCAGAAGCAGCTCGTCCAGGAATACGGTCGCGAGCCGTCGCCGGAAGAGATCGCCGAGGAAATCCACCTGCCCGTCGAGCGCGTCCGCGCCGTGCTGAAGATGGCCCAGCAGCCGATCTCGCTGCAGGCGCCCGTCGGCGATTCGGACGACACCTCCTTCGGTGACTTCATCGAGGACAAGTCCGCCGACAACCCGATGGAGGAAGCCGGCTTCTCGATGCTCAAGGACAAGATCAAGGACGTCCTCGACACCCTCACCGAGCGCGAGCGCGAGGTGCTGGAGCAGCGCTTCGGCCTCAAGGACGGCTACAGCCGCACCCTCGAGGAAGTCGGCCGCCAGTTCCAGGTCACCCGCGAGCGCATCCGCCAGATCGAAGCCAAGGCACTCCGCAAGATGCGCCATCCCACCCGTATCCGGAAGCTCGAAGGCTTCATCGAGCTCCCCGGAGCGTGAATCCCTTCACCCAAGAAGCCGGCCTCTTTCGAGGCCGGCTTCTTCTTTGGAGTGGGGACTCGTCCCTCTCGTTACCCTCAAACCGAGGGCATGGAATCAAGGAGCGGCGGACTCCGATCCGCCATGCCCGCGGCAAGCCGCTGAAAAGCGGTTCCCTCGGATCATTCGCGGCTCATGGGCAGGGCGGATCGGAGTCCGCCACTCCTTGGGAATCCCCGCAAAGGAGGCAGAACCGAGCGACCACTGGCAAGGACCACTTCGCCGGGCCAATCCTCAATGCCCCTTGCCCCGCAGCTTCGCCACCACCATCATTACTCCCAGCGCGACGGCACCCGCCAGCATCCCGAACAACCCATCGAACAGAACCGGCACGATCTTCGCCGCAAAACCTCCCAGCGATGCACCGAAACGCGCGATCCACTCGTGCACCGCATGGATCCCGTGGGTCAGGATCCCGCCACCGACCAGGAACATCGCCGCCGTCCCCAGCACCGATAGCAGCTTCATCAAAAACGGCGCCGCCCACAGGATCGCCTTGCCCGTGCCGCGCGCCGTGACCGTGCGGCCCTGGCTGAGATACAGCCCGAGGTCGTCCAGCTTCACGATGCAGGCCACCAGCCCGTAGACGCCGACCGTCATCACGACCGCGATGGCCGACAAGGTCAGCGCCTGCGTGGCCAGCGGCTTGGCGGCCACCACGCCCAGCGTGATCGCGATGATCTCCGCGGAGAGCACGAAGTCCGTGCGGACCGCCCCCTTGATCTTCCCCGCCTCGTCGATCTCCCCCGCCTCCAGGGCCGCGAGTTCCGCCGCCGCGGCTTCCACCGACTTCTCCTTGGAATGCAGGAATCGGTGCGCCAGCTTTTCCACCCCCTCGTAGCAAAGATAAAGACCGCCGATCATCAGCAGCGGCGTCACCAGCCACGGGGCGAAAGCACTGATCAGCAGCGCCGACGGCACCAGGATCAGCTTGTTGACGAAAGACCCCTTCGCCACGCTCCATACCACCGGCAGCTCGCGCTTCGCCACCACCCCGCTGACCTGCTGGGCGTTCAAGGCGAGATCGTCTCCCAGCACACCCGCGGTCTTGGACGCCGCGGTCTTGGTCATCACCGACACGTCGTCAAGCAGCGACGCGATATCATCCAACAGCATCAAAAGACTCCCGCCTGCCATGCCCGAAGCTGAGCCCCGTCCTGCCGGGCGATGCAAGAAGGGATTTGCCCGCAGGAACCGGGCGCACGCCGACGGGAAACTTGCCCGGATCCGGCAACTTCCGGCTCCAAACGGAGTAAAGAGGGAATCCATGGTTCTCCGAGCCCTCCGCCTCGCCGCCGGCCTCCTGCCTTTCCTCGCCGCCCAGGCCCGGGCGGACGATGCCACGCCGCCCAACATCGTCCTCGTCCTCTTCGACGACCTGGGCTACGGCGAGCCGGGCTGCTACCGCAAGGACTCGCCCTTCAAGACCCCGAACCTCGACCGGCTCGCGGCGGAAGGCATGCGCTTTACCGATGCCCACACCGCGGCCTCGGTCTGCACGCCCACCCGCTACGGCCTGCTGACCGGCCGCTACCCCTTCCGCATCGGCCAATACGGCGTTCTCACCACCTACTCGCCGCCGATCATTCCCAAGAACCGGCTCACCGTCGCCTCCCTGCTCCAGCAGCATGGCTACGAGACCGCCTGCATCGGCAAATGGCACCTCGGCATGAAGTGGGACGGCAAGCCCGGCACCGAGAAGTCGATCCCCGTCGGCACACGCCTGCTCACCCCCCCGAACGCCGCCGGCTTCGATTTCTTCCACGGCTTCACCCACGCCCGCAACATCGGCACGATCATCGAGCAGGACCGCGTCGTCGAGAACGTCGCCGAAGTGGAGAACCAACCGCGCATGATCGCCAAGGCGGTCGAGTGGATCGGCGGGCGCGATGCCGCCAAGCCCTTCTTCCTCTACTTCCCGATGTGCCCGCCCCACACGCCGGTCGTGCCCGCGCCGGAATTCACCGGCAAGGGCGGGGTCACCGGAAAAGAAGCAAGCTACGGCGACTGGCTGCACCAGGGCGACCACATGCTCGGCCAGCTCCTCGACGCCCTCGAACGCAAGGGCCTTGCCTCGAACACGCTGGTCATCGCCACCGCCGACAACGGGGCCGCGAATCGCCCCTACCCGCCGCTGCGCGGTTCGAAGTCCAGCATTCACGAAGGCGGCCACCGCGTGCCCTTCCTCGCCCGTTGGCCGGGAAGAATCCAACCCGGCTCCGTGTCGGACGCGACCATCTGCCTCAACGACCTGATGGCCACCGCCGCGGAGATCGTCGGCACGAAACTCCCCGCCAACGCGGGCGAGGACAGCGTGAGCCTCCTTCCCGTCCTCCTCGGCAGCGCGAAGAACAGCACGCGCGAAGCCATCATCCATCAATCGCCGAAACGCGACCTCGCCATCCGCCAGGGACCGTGGAAGCTCGTGTTCACCGCCAAAGGCAAACGCGAGCTTTACGAACTGGAATCCGACCCCGGCGAAACCAAGGACCTCGCCGCCGAACGGCCGGAAATCGTCGAACGCCTCGCCACCCTGATGCGGAAGCAAGTCGCCGGCGGCCGCAGCACGCCGGGAGAACCCCAGAGAAACGAAGCACCGGTGGCCTGGGACAAGCCAGCCGGAAACCCGAAGAAAAAGACCCCCAAACCCGGCACCCGATGAAGACCTCCCAACCCGCGGGATTCCCGCGCCTCTTCCTGATCCTGCTCCTCGCCCTCGGCATCCCCGGCCTCTTGCCGGCCGCGGAACGACCCAACGTCGTCATCATCCTCTCCGACGACCAGGGCTGGAAGGATTACGGTTTCATGGGGCACAAGGACATCAAGACGCCCCACCTCGACAAGCTGGCGGGGCAAAGCGTCGTCTTCGAGCGCGGCTACGTCGCCGCACCGCTCTGCCGCCCTTCGCTCGCGTCGATGGTGACCGGCCGCTATCCCTTCGACCACGGCATCGCGGGCAACGACGTGGATGGCAGAAACAACCGCCCGGCCCTCGATCTGCCGCTGCAGGAAGCCTTCAACAAGATGCCGGGATTCATCCGCGGGCTGACCGCCGACGGCTACCTCGCCCACCAGTCGGGCAAGTGGTGGGAGGGCTCCTTCAAGGACGGCGGCTTCACCCACGGCATGACCCACGGCGATCCGAAGCGCGGCGGACGCCACGGCGACGCGGGGCTGGTCATCGGCCGCACGGGCATGAAGCCCGTCACCGATTTCATCGACCTCGCCACCCGCGAGAAGAAGCCCTTCCTCGTGTGGTATGCGCCCTTCCTGCCCCACACGCCCCACGATCCCCCGCAGCGGCTGCTCGAAAGATACCGCGCCCCGGGCCGGGCCGACGACGTCGCCCGCTACTTCGCGATGTGCGAGTGGTTCGACGAGACCTGCGGCGAGCTGTTAGACCACCTCGACCGCCGGGGCCTGCGCGAGAACACCCTCGTCGTTTACATCTGCGACAACGGCTGGGCCGCCACCAGCACCAACGCCGCCGACCCGAACCAGAAGCTCTGGAAAGGCTACTCGCTCCGCACGAAAAGCTCGCCCTTTGAAACGGGCATCCGCACGCCGATCCTTCTCTCGTGGCCCGGCCGCTTGGAGCCCGGCCGTTCTCCCGACCTCGCCCATGCGGTCGACCTCTTTCCCACCATCGCCGCCGCCACCGGCATCCAGGCACCCGCTGACTTGCCCGGGATCAACCTGCTCGATCCACAAGCACGGCAGAAGCGCGACACCGTCTTCGGCGTCTGCCACTCGGTTCACAACATGAGCCCGGGCCGGCCCGACGCCACGCTCCAGTACCTGTGGTGCATTTCAGGCGACTGGAAACTGCTGGTCCGCCACAAGGGCGAGGACACCACCGAATACCGGAACATCCACGTCTGGGACGTGCAGCCGGTCCGACTCTACAACCTCAAGGAAGACCCGGACGAAAAGAACGAGCTCTCTTCCAAACATCCCGACATCGTCGAACAGCTTCGCAAGAAGATCGAGGCGTGGCATCCCGTCGCCTCGAAGTGAACCTGCAAGCCGACCCGTTTTCCTGAAACCCATGCGCGCCATCCTTCTCTTCCTGCTCGCCGGCGGTCTGGCCGCGGCCAAGCCGAACATCATCTTCGTCATCGCCGACGACCTCGGCTACGGCGACCTCGGCTGCTACGGCCAGAAGACGATCCAAACACCGGTGCTCGACAAGCTCGCGGCCGGCGGCATCCGCTTCACCCAGCACTACTCGGGCTCCACGGTCTGCGCCCCGTCGCGCAGCGCCCTGATGACCGGCCTGGACACCGGCAGCACCTGGCTGCGCGGCAACGGGCCCCAGGAACTGCGACCCGATCCGCAGGACCTCACCGTCGCCACCTTGCTGAAGCGCGCCGGCTACCGCACCGCCATGATCGGCAAGTCCTGCGTCTCCGGCAACACGCAGAACCCCGCGCGCGTCCTCGAGAAGGGCTTCGACGTGTTCTACGGCACCACCAACCACACCGACGGCCATCACCGTTACCCCCGCTTCATCTACGACCAGGACCGCCGGGTCGACCTCGAGGGCAACGAGCTCCACCGCGGGAAGTCGTATGATGCCGAGCTCTACACCGCGCGCGCCGAGCGCTTCATCGGCGAGTCGGAAGGCCCCTTCTTCCTGCTCCTTTCCTATCCCATCCCCCATGCCGCCGTGCTGGGGCCGGAAGGATCCGTCCCGGGAGGTGCCGGCATGAAGCCCGGAAAAGCCCATTACACGCCGGTCAAACAGCCGGCCGCCCATTACCGCGCGATGGTCGAGGCGCTCGACTCCTACGTCGGCCGCTTGATCGCCGCCCTCGAAAAGAAAGGCGTGGCGCGCGACACCCTGCTGCTCTTCACCAGCGACAACGGTTCGCACTTCGAAGGCGGATACGACCCTAAGATGTTAAACTCCTCCGGCCCGTTGCGCGGCGGCAAGCGCGACCTCTTCGAAGGCGGCATCCGCGTCCCGATGATCGCCCATTGGCCCGCCGGGATCGCCAAGCCCGGCCCCAGCGACCACGTCGGCGCCTTCTGGGACTTCTTGCCCACCGCCTGCGATCTCGCGGGCATCGAGTCGCCCGCCGGCCTTGACGGCATTTCCTACGCGCCCACCCTCACCGGCCGGGGCGAGCAGCGCGTGCACGATTTCCTCTACTGGGAATTCCACGAGCAAGGCACCCGCCGCGCGCTGCGGCAGGGCGACTGGAAGCTGGTGCAATACGACGTGAAGGCCCAGGGGAAACCCATGCTCTTCCACCTCGGGCGCGACCTGGCGGAGTCCGACGACCTCGCCGCGCGCGAACCGGAGCGCGTGGCCGCGATGATGAAGCGGATGAAAGAACACCGCAAGGTGTCGCCGGTCTTCCCCAACCCGGCGCTCGATACGAAATGAGGTTCACAATGCGACGCCTGATCCTGATCGCCGTGGCCCTGCTGGTCGCGGTGCCTTGCCACGGAAGCCCGCAAGAGCCTCCGACGAAGCCGAACATCCTCTTCATCTTCCTCGATGATTTCGGCTGGAAGGATGCCGGCTTCATGGGATCGGACTTCTACGAAACGCCCCATCTCGACGCCCTCGCGGCGAAGGGCCTCGTCTTCACCGACGCCTACTCGAACGCCGCCAATTGCGCACCATCGCGGGCGTCCCTGCTCAGCGGCCAATACGGCCCGCGCCACCGGATCTACAACGTCGGCACCAAGCCGCGCGGCCAGGCCGCCCACCGCCGCCTGATGGTCGAGCCCGGCACCAGCGACCTCGATCCGGGCATCGTGACCTGGGCCGAAGTCCTCAAGGGCGCCGGCTACCGCACCGGGATGTTCGGCAAATGGCACCTCGGCAAGAGCCCGCTCACGCAAGGGTTCGACGTCGCCGTCGAATACGGCCAGATCACGAAATCGGGCCACCTGCTGCCCGACGGAACCTACCTCGCCGACGCCCTCACCGACCGCACCCTCCGCTTCATCGGGGAAAGCCGGGACCAACCGTGGTGCGCCTACCTCGCCCACTTCGGCGTCCACACGCCGCTCCAGGCGAAGAAGGACCTGCTGCCCAAATACGAAGCGAAGAAGCCCGGCAAGCTGCACCATGATGTCGTCATGGCCACGATGATCCAGGCCGTGGACGACAGCGTGGGCCGGCTGGTTTCCGAACTCGAACGACTTGGCGAACTCGACCGGACGGTGATCGTGTTTTCTTCCGACAACGGCGGCTACGGCCCCGTCACCGACATGGCGCCGCTCTGGGGATACAAGGGCACCTTTTTCGAAGGCGGCATCCGCGTTCCGCTCTTCGTGCACTGGCCAGGCGTGGTCGCTCCGGGAAAGCGCTCGGGCGAACCGGTGATCGGACTCGATCTCTTTCCGACCTTCTGCGCCATCGCCGGCGCGCCCCTTCCCGACCAGCCGGTCGACGGCCGCAGCCTCCTGCCCTTGCTGCGCGGTGAAACCGAAACCTTGGGCCGACGGCCGCTCTTCTGGCACTTCCCGGCTTATCTTGAAAGTTATAGCAACACGACCGAGCAGCGCGACCCCCTGTTCCGCTCCCGCCCCGTCGCGGCGGTCCGCGTCGGCGACTACAAGCTGAAGGAATACTACGAGGACGGACACATCGCGCTCTACAACCTCAAGGAGGACATCGGCGAACGGCACAATCTCGCCGACGCAATGCCGGCCAAGCGCGACGAGCTGCTGGGTGAGCTCCACCGCTGGCAGGACGGAATCGGCGCGAAAAGGCCGGCGGAGCCGAACCCCCGCTTCGACGCGGCGGCCGAAGCCAAGGCGCGCGAAACGGCGGCATCGCCCGTGGACGCGAAGAAACGGCGCAAGGCGGGCAAGCGATCCGCAAAACCCTGACCTCCCGCCTCTGCCGGAACGCCGCCATCGATGAAACGCCTTCCAACCCGGACCCGTCCCGCTAGCCTGAACCGATTCCCATGAAACGATCGATCGCCTCCCTCTTCACCCTGATTGGCACAGCGATGCTCGCCGCCGCGAAACCGAACGTCGTGATCATCTTCATGGACGACATGGGCTACGGCGACCTCGGATGCTATGGCGCGACGAAACAGAAGACGCCCCATCTCGACCGGATGGCGGCGGAAGGCATGAAGCTCACCTCGTTCTACGCCGCACCCGTTTGCTCGGTTTCCCGCGCCCAGCTCCTCACCGGCTGCTACGGCGTGCGCGTCGACGTGCCGGCGGTCTACGGACCCGGCAGCGGCCACGGCCTGAACCCCAAGGAAGTCACCATCGCCGAGCGACTCAAGGACCTCGGCTACGCCACGATGTGCATCGGCAAGTGGCACGTCGGCGACCAGCCGGAGTTCCTTCCCACCCGGCAGGGCTTCGACGGCTACTTCGGCATCCCCTACTCGAACGACATGCAGCTCAAGTCGACCGCGACCGGGCAAAGGGTGACGCCACTGCTGCGCGACGACAAGGTGGCCGAGCTGCTCACCGACGAACAGCAAAGGCGGATCGTCGAGCGCTACACCGACGAGGCCGTCCGCTTCATCACCGCGAACAAGGACAAGCCTTTCTTCCTGTATCTCCCCCACACCGCCATCCACACGCCGATCTATCCGGGCGAGAAGTTCCGCGGCAAATCCTCCAACGGCCGCGTCGGCGACTGGATCGAGGAAGTGGACTGGTCCACCGGCCGCGTGCTCGACACCCTTCGCGAACTCAAGCTCGCGGAAAACACGCTGGTCGTCTTCACCAGCGACAACGGCCCGTGGCTGGTCAAGGGCGCGGACAGCGGCAGCTCCGGCCCGCTGCGCGGCGGCAAGGGCAGCACTTGGGAAGGCGGCGTCCGCGTGCCGACCCTCGCCTGGTGGCCGGGCAAGATCGCCGCCGGTTCCTCGGCGGACGCCATCGCCGGCACCATCGACCTCCTTCCCACCGCGGTCTCGATCGCGGGCGGAACGCTGCCCGCCGATCCGGTCATCGACGGCCGCGACCTCTCGCCGCTCCTCCTCGGCAAGTCCAAGGAGTCCCCGCGGGGCGTGCATTACTATTTCTCCGGCTACAACCTGCAGGCCGTGCGCAAGGGACCGTGGAAACTCGCCATCGCACCGCAGAACGAAACGATGGGACGCGATGCGCTTCCCGACGCGAAGACCCGCGAGCCGCGCCTCTATCATCTCGACCGCGAGATCGGCGAGAAAACGAACGTCGCGGCGCAGCATCCCGAAGTCGTCAAGGAACTGGCCTCGCTCGGCGAAAGCATCATGGCCGAGATCGGCGGCAACAAGCCCGCCGCCCGCCGCCCCGCCGGGAAGGTCGCGAAGCCGGAATACCTCTACCCCGCCGAAGGCCGCCGCAAGCCCGCGAAAGCCCCGCAACCCAAGCCTGCCAAGGACGCCCGCTGAACCTTTTCCCCCGGCCACCCATGAAACCCGCGATCTCCCTGCTCCTGCTGCTTTCCGCCACGTTCCTCCGCGCCGCGGAGAAGCCTAACATCCTGCTCCTCTACGCCGACGACCTCGGCTACGGCGACCTCGGCTGCTTCAATCCGGAGTCGAAAATCCCGACGCCCCATCTCGACAAGCTCGCCTCCCAGGGGATGCGATTCACCGATGCCCACAGCTCATCGGGCATCTGCACGCCGTCCCGCTACGCAATGCTCACCGGCCGCCACCACTGGCGGGATTTCCATGGCATCGTCGACGCCTTCGGCGGCTCGGTCTTCAAGCCCGAGCGCCTCACGCTGCCCGAGATGCTGAAGTCCCGGGGCTATGACACCGCGACGATCGGCAAGTGGCACCTCGGGCGCGATTGGGACGCCATCCGCAAGCCGGGCAGCAAGAAGAAGGGCATCCAGCCCGGCGACTTCGACTGGTCGAAAGCCATCCCCGACGGCCCCAACGCCCACGGCTTCGACTACGCCTTCGGCGACGAGGTCATCAACTTCCCGCCCTACTGCTGGATCGAGAACGACAAGGTCCTCCAGGCGCCCGACACGATGATGGACACCGCGAAGTGGAAGCCGATCAAGGAAGGCAACTGGGAGTGCCGCCCGGGCCCCATGGTCAGCGGCTGGGATCCCTACCAGAACCTGCCCGAAACCACCCGCCGCGGCGTCGAATACATCAAGGCGCGGAAGGCCGCGGGAAAGCCCTTCTTCCTCTACTTCGCCTATCCCTCGCCCCACGCGCCGGTCATTCCGAACGATGCTTTCGACGGCAAATCGCAGGCGGGCCCCTACGGCGACTTCGTGGTGGAGACCGACGACTCGGTCGGCCAGCTCCTCAAGGCGCTCGAAGACTCGGGCCAGGCGGAAAACACCGTCGTCATCTTCTCCGCCGACAACGGCCCGGAGAAATACGCCTACCCCCGCGACAAGAAGACCGGCCACTGGTCGGCCCATCCCCTGCGCGGCTTGAAGCGGGACATCTACGAAGGCGGCCACCGCGTGCCCACCCTCATCAAGTGGCCCGGCGTCACCAAGCCCGGCACGGTCAGCCCCGCGCTCGTCTCGCAGATCGACTTCATGGCCACCATCGCCTCCGCGCTCGGCCACGCCTTGCCTCGCGACGCCGCCGAAGATTCGCACGATCTCCTCCCCTTGCTCAAAGGCGAAACCGCATCGGTGCGCGACACCCATGTCCACAACACCAACCCGAAAGGCTACGCCATCCGCCACGGCGACTGGCTGCTGATCGATGCGCCCAACGGTTACGTTTCCGGCGCCGACAAGGAGTGGGAAGCCCGCCGCGGCTACCAGCCCGACGGGAAAGCCCCGGTGGAACTCTACAACCTCAAGACCGATCTCGGACAGAAGCACAATGTCGCCGCCGATCACCCGGAACGCGTGAAGGAACTCAAGGCCCTGCTGAAGAAGATCCGCGAGCAAGGCCACTCCGCCCCGCGCCTCGCGGGATCCTGATCGCACGCGAACTCCTTCCATACCGGAATCCTCCGATGAAAACACGACGTCTCCTGCTCCTCTGCCTGCTGGCCCCCTTCGTTCCCGCCCTTGCCGCCGATCGCGACGGCGGCTTCGCCGGCCCGGCCGGGGAGTCGCGGGTTTACAAGACCTCCGCCGGCAAGGAGCGGCGGATGGAACTCTACTTCCCGCCCGGTCACGATCCCTCGAAGGCGAAGGTTCCCGGCATGATCCTCTTCCACGGCGGCGGCTGGTCCGGCGGATCGCTCGCCCAGTTCCGCGCCGCCTGCGCCTACTTCGCCAGCCGCGGGCTTGTCTGCGCCACGGCCGAATACCAGATGCTCGGCAAAGCCTCCGCGAAGCTTCCCGCAGGCGAATCGAAGAAGCGCGTTTGCGTCACCGACGCCCGCAGCGCGATCCGCTGGTTCAAGCAGAACTCCGGCAAGCTCGGCATCGATCCGCAGCGCATCATCACCGGCGGCGGCAGCGCGGGCGGCCACATCAGCGCGCTGGCCACCCTCGGCACCGGCCTCGACGATCCCGCCGATCCGAAGGACATCGACACCCGCGTGGTCGCCTACCTCTGGTTCAACCCCGCCTTCTCGCCCGACGACCACACGGATCCGAAGATCGACATCCTCACCTGCATCAAGCCGGACCTCGCACCGGCCATCGTGTTCTTCGGCGACCAGGACGAATGGAAGCCCGGCTGGGATGCCGCCCACCGGAAATGGAAACAAGCCGGCACGAAGGGCATCGAGCTCCACATCGCCAAAGGACAAAAGCACGGCTTCTTCAACCAGGACCCTTGGCGCAGCGTCACCATCATCGAAGCGGACCGTTTCCTCGTGAAGCACGGCCTGCTCGAAGGCGAGCCCACCCTGAAGACGCCCGCCTCCGGCGAAAAGCTGGTCGCCGTGCCGTGACCGAACACCGCGCCCGCCGATGAACCCCGCACGAGCCATCCTCGCCGCCTTGCTGCTCCCGGCGCTTTCGTCCGCGGCGGAGAAGCCGAACCTCCTCATCATTTACGCCGACGACCTCGGCTACGGCGATGTCTCCTGCTACAACCCGGACCGCGGGAAGATTCCCACGCCGCACATCGACCGACTGGCCTCGCAAGGCATGCGGTTCACCGACGCCCACTCTTCTTCCGGCGTCTGCTCGCCATCGCGCTACACCCTTCTAACAGGTCGCTACCATTGGCGCAGCCGCTTGCAGAAAGGCATCGTCGGCCAGTGGGAGAAGCCACTCATCGCCCCCGACCGGCTCACCCTCGGCGCTCTTGCGAAGGCGCATGGCTACCGCACCGCCTGCATCGGCAAATGGCATCTGGGCTGGGATTGGCCGATTCCCGCCGGCCAGGCCGCACGCTTCAAAGCCAGATCGAAAGGCGGCGCGGCCGACGATGCCCGACGGGAGCTCTGGCGCGAGGTCTTCTCCAAGCCCATCGGGGGCGGCCCCACGACACGCGGCTTCGACCTCTACTTCGGCACCGATGTTCCGAACTGGCCGCCCTTTTGCTTCATCGAGAACGACCGGACGGTCGGCATCCCCTCCGAGTTCCTGCCCGCCCGTTTGTTAGAGAAGAACCAGGCCAGCAATCCGGGCCCCGCACTGCCGGACTGGAAGCTCGAATCCATCCTCCCCGCCCTCGGCGACCGTGCCGCCGCTTTCGTCGCGGAGTCCGGCCAGCGCCCCGAACCCTTCCTGCTCTTCTTCTCCCTCACCACGCCCCACACGCCGCTCGCCGTGAACGAAGCTTGGAAAGGGAAGAGCGGCCTCGGCCCTTACGCCGACCTGGTCATTGAAACGGATGCGATGGTCGGCCGCGTGCTCGCCGCGCTCGACCGAAGCGGCAAGGCGGACAACACGCTCGTCGTCTTGACCAGCGACAACGGTTGCGCCCCCTACATCGGCAAGGAGGAGATGGAAGCGAAGGGACACTTCCCCAGCGGCCCCTGGCGCGGCGCCAAGTCGGACGCATGGGAAGGCGGCCACCGGGTCCCCTTCATCGTGCGATGGCCCGCGGTGGTCGAGCCGGGCGGCGTGTGCGACCGGCTGGTCCACCAGGCCGACCTGATGCGCACGTTCGCCGGGATCCTGGGCACGGAACTGCCGGACGATGCGGCAGAGGACAGCTTCAGCCTGATGCCTTTGCTGAAGGGCGGCGGGCAGGCCGTCCGCGAAAACGCCGTGAGCGCTTCCATCGGCGGTGTGCCGGCCCTGCGCGACGGCCCTTGGAAATTCATCCCCGCCCCGGGTTCCGGCGGCTGGGGCAAAGGCGGCGAACAAAGCCAACCCGTGCAACTTTACCAGCTCTCCGACGACCCCGGTGAAACGAAGAACCTCGCCGCCTCGATGCCGGAGAAGGTCGAGGAGATGAAGGCACTGCTCGAGAAGATCATCACCGACGGCCGCAGCACGCCCGGTGCGAGGCAGAGGAACGATGTCGCCGTCACCCGCTTTCCTCACCGCGCCGCCGCTCGGGCAAAGGCAGCTCCCGAAAAGTAACCTGGTCATGCTTGCCATGAAGCTGCTCCCGCTCGCGACCCTGGCTTCCTGCCTCCTGATCCTTCCTCCTGCGAATGCCGCCGGGCGGAAGCCCAATGTCCTGTTCATCGCCCTGGACGACCTCAACGACTGGATCGGCTGCCTTGGCGGCCATCCGTTGACGAAGACCCCGAACCTCGACCGCTTCGCTGCCAGCGGCGTCCTCTTCCGCAACGCCTACTGCGCGGCGCCCTCCTGCAATCCTTCCCGCACCGCCGTCTTCACCGGCCTGCCGCCGCACCGCTCGGGACTCTATCAGAACACGCAGAAGCTCCGGGACGTCCTGCCCGACCAGGAGCTGCTTCCCCGTTATCTTTCCCGGCAGGGCTACTGGTCCGCCGGATCGGGAAAGCTGCTCCACTACGTGATCGATCCCCAAAGCTGGGACGACTACTACCCGGACAAGGCCAAGGACAATCCCTTCCCGCCGACCTTCAACCCGCCGAACCGGCCGATCAGCCTTGCTCTTGGCGGCCCGTGGCAATACCGGGAAACCGACTGGGCCGCGCTCGAAATGAGCGACGAGGAATTCGGCGGCGACTGGCGCGTCACGGAATGGATCGGCAAGCAGCTCCAGCAGCCGCGCGACAAGCCCTTCTTCCTCGCGTGCGGCATCTACCGGCCGCACGAACCGTGGTTCGTCCCTGCGAAGTACTTCGAACCCTTCCCGCTCGAATCCATCCGGCCCGGCCCCGGCTTCAAGGAGAACGACCTCGACGACGTCCCGGCCGAAGGCAAACGCATCGCCCGCAACCGCTACTTCCCGCACATCCTCGAACACAAGCAATGGGAGCGCGGCATCCAGGCCTACCTCGCCTCGATCCATTACGCCGATGCGATGGTCGGCCGCGTGCTGGACGAATTGGAAAGGAGCCCGCACCGCGACAACACGATCGTCGTGCTGTGGAGCGACCACGGCTGGCATCTCGGCGAAAAGGAGCACTGGCAGAAATTCACGCCGTGGCGGCTGAGCGGCCGCGTCCCGCTGATCCTCCGCGTCCCCGAAGGCGTGCCCGGGCTGCCCGAAGGAACGCGGCCCGGCAGCGTCTGCGACCGGCCGGTGTCCTTGGTCGATCTCTTCCGCACGCTCACTGACTTGTGCGGCCTGCCGCCCAAAGCGGACGCAGGGAACCGCAGCCTGGTGCCTCTGCTGCGCGATCCCGCCGCGGAATGGCCGCATGCCGCCATCACCCATCTCGACCACCCTGAGAACTACGCGATCAGCACGGAAAGCTGGCGCTACATCCACTACCGCGACGGCGGCGAGGAACTCTACGACCTCGCGGCGGATCCGCACGAATGGACGAACCTCGCGGGCAAGCCGGAGCATGCCGCCAAGCTCGCGGAAATGCGAAAGCTCGCCCCCGGAACGATCGCACCGGTCCGGAAAACCCGAATCACCACCCAATGAAGCCCATCCGCATGAAACCCATCCCTTCGTTCCTCCTGCTTTCGATCGCCGCTCTCTGCCTCCACGCCACGCCCGCCTTCGCCGAACCGGAGACGGCTCCGAAAAAGGCACCCCGCGCGAAGGCGAAAGCCCCCAAGCCCGCCGCGGAGGCCTACGACGCCGGCGTTCCAAAACCCTCGAAGACCGAAGTGAAGTACGGACCTCACGCCCGCAACGTGCTCGACTTCTGGCAAGCCAAGTCCGCCAAGCCGGCACCGCTCGTCCTGGTCATCCACGGCGGCGGCTGGTCGTCCGGCAGCAAGGAACGGGTCACCCGCTCCGTCGACGTGAAGACGCTGCTCGACGCCGGCATCTCGGTGGCGGCCATCAACTACCGCCTGATGGCACAGGCCCGCGAAGATGGAGTCGTGCCGCCGGTGAAAGCCCCGATGCACGACGCCGCGCGCGCGCTGCAGTTCCTCCGCAGCAAGTCCGCGGACTGGAACATCGATCCCGCCCGCATTGCCGCCGCCGGAGGATCCGCCGGGGCCTGCACCAGCCTGTGGCTTGCCTATCACGACGATCTCGCCGACCCGAAAAGCACGGACCCCGTCGCCCGCCAGTCCACCCGTCTCAAGGGAGCCGCGGTGGTCGGCGCGCAGACCACGCTCGATCCCGCCCAGGCGAAGGAATGGATCCCTAACAGCCGCTACGGTGCCCACGCCTGGGGCCTCGGAAGCTTCGCCCAGGCGCTCGCCGAACGGGAACGGTTGCTGCCATGGATCGCGGAGTATTCGCCCTACGCGCTGGCCGGTGCCGGTGACCCGCCGGTGGCCCTCTTCTATCCGAAGCCGCCCGCGATGGGCCGGAACGAAAAGGATCCCACCCACTCGGCCAACTTCGGCGTCGGCTTGCAGCAGCACTGCCGCAAGATCGGGATCGGCTGCGAACTCGTCCACCCCGGCATCCCGGATCCCGCCTTCCCGAATGCCACGGCCTATCTGGTGAAGCTCCTGTCCACCCCGTGACATGCGCGCCATGAAACGCATCGCCCTCACCCTGCTGCTCGCCTGCTGCGCCGCCTCCGCCGCGACCAAGCGGCCGAACATCCTGTTCATCCTGACCGACGACCAGTCGCCCTTCGACTTCAAGTTCCACAACCTGCAGTCCACCCTCGAATCGCCGAACATCGACCGCCTCGCCGCGCAGGGGATGATCTTCGACGCCGCGCATCACATGGGCTCCTTCAGCGGTGCGGTTTGCACGCCGTCCCGCCACATGATCATGAGCGGCCGCACGGTCTGGCACCTGCCGGTCGGTCCCGGGGCAAAGGATTGCCCGCCCGGGCTTGAGAAAAACACCATCGGTGCCGTCTTCAACCGCGCCGGCTACGCCACCATGCGGACTTGCAAACAGGGCAACAGCTACCCCGCTGCCAACCAGCAGTTCAGCGTTGTCCACGACAAGACCATGCGCGGCGGCACCCCGGAAACCGGCAGCGCGTGGCACGCCGACCGCGTCCTCGACTACCTCGGCCAGCGCAAGGAGAAGAAGGACGCGCGCCCCTTCTTCATCCACTTCGGCCTGTCCCACCCGCACGACGTCCGCGACGGCACGCCGGAATTGCTCGCGAAATACGGTGCCACCAATCACCGCGACCGCTCCGCACTGCCGGCGGCCCACCCGAAGCAACCGCCGCTGCCGCCGAACTGGCTGCCCGCGCATCCCTTCGACAACTCCCACCGGAACGTCCGCGACGAGGTGTCGGTGAGCGGCGTCTGGGACCGCCGCGACGAACGCACCATCCGCAACGAACTCGGCCGTGAATACGCCTGCGCGGAAAACATCGACATCCAGGTCGGCCGCGTGCTGGCCCGGCTCAAGGAGATGGGGGAACTCGACAACACCTACATCTTCTACACCGCCGACCACGGCATCGCCATCGGACGCCACGGCTTGCAGGGAAAACAGAACCTCTACGAACACACCTGGCGCGTGCCGATGATCGTCGCGGGCCCGGGCATCAAGCCGGGCAGCCGCGCGCCGGGGAACATCTACCTCGGCGACCTGCTCGCCACCTTCTGCGATCTCACCGGCGTGCCGGTCCCGGAAACCAACGAAGGCACCAGCTTCAAGCCCGTGCTCTTCGGGCAAAAGACCGTCATCCGCGACACGCTCTACGGCGTTTACAACGGCGGCGACCAACCGGGCATGCGCGCCGTGAAGCATGGCGACTGGAAACTCATCGAATACGAATCGAGGAAGTCGGGCGTCCGTGAAACCCAGCTCTTCCACCTCAAGGAGAACCCCCACGAGTTGCTCGCGGAACATCGCGATCCCGCGGTCGCCGGCCTCACCGGAACGAAACCGTCGGAAGCACAGGTGAACCTGGCCAAGGACCCTGCTCATGCCGCCAAACTCTCGAAAATGCGCGCGCTGCTTCTCGCCAACATGCGCCATCACGGCGACCCCTGGCGCTTCTCCGGCCAACCCGGCGACAACCTGCCCGCGCCCGAACCGGCACGCCGCGGCAAGAAGGCCCGCCGTTGATCCACTGCCCATCCTCCGATGATCCCACGCTTCCTCGCTTCCGCAGCGCTCGGGCTCGCGAGCCTCGCCCCGCCCGCCCTTGCCGCCGCGCCGTCGGGCTCTCCATTCTATTACCGGCCGGTGGAAAAGCGGGAAGCCCGGGAGATCGAATGCGAGGTCGCGGTCTACGGCGGCACTTCCGCGGGATCGATCGCCGCGATCCAGGCCGCGCGCATGGGGCGCAAGGTAACGCTGCTTTCGTTCAACCGCTACGTCGGCGGACTCACCTCCGGCGGACTCACCGCCACCGACCTCGGCAACAAGGACACCATCGGTGGCCTGGCGCGCGAGTTCTACCAACGCGTCGGCGGGCTGCTGGACTTCAGCTCGGTCTCCGCCGAAAAACTCTACCACGACCTGCTCCGCGAAGCCGGGGTGACGGTCCTGCACGACCAGCCGCTCGAATCGGTCGCGATGGAAGGCAACCGCATCGTCTCAGCGACGATGACGACCGGACTCACCGTAAAGGCCGCGATGTTCATCGACGCGACCTATGAAGGCGATCTCCTCGCCGCGGCGAAGGTCTCCCATCACGTCGGTCGCGAGCCGCGCGGGACCTACGGCGAAAGCCTCGCCGGCCAGTGGCAGCAGGTCTCGTGGAAAGGCGTCTATCAGTTCTGCGGCCTGCCCATCAGCCCCTACCGCACGCCCGGCGATCCCGCGTCCGGCCTGCTGCCGGAAATCTCGCCGCACCGGCCCGGCGTGCCGGGCGAAGGAGACTTCCGCGTCCAGGCTTACAACTTCCGGATGATCCTCTCGAACAAACCGGACCGCATCCCCTTTCCCAAGCCCGCCGGCTACGACCCCGGCCGCTACGCCCTGCTCGCCCGCTTCCTCAACTTCGACCCCCGCGTGAAATGGACGCTGAACTACACCACCCGTCCCATGACCGACGGCCCGGTGCAGATGCGCAACGGCGACTCGAACAATGCCGGCAGCTTCTCCTCCGACCTCGTCGACGGCAGCCACCGCTGGCCGGACGGCACTTTCGAACCGGTGAACTTCTCCGAACTCCCGCCTCCCCGCCGCGGCCTGCCCGTGCCGCTGCCCGGGCTCTATGAACTCCGCGAGAAGATCTTCCAGGATCACGTCGCCTATCAGCAGGGCCTGATGTTCTTCCTCGCCAACGACCCGCAGGTGCCGGAGGAACTGCGCCGCCGCGCCGCGGGCTTCGGCCTCGATCCGGCCGAGTTCAAGGACAGCGGCCACTGGCCGCACCAGCTCTACGTCCGCGAAGGCCGCCGCATGGTCTCCGCTTACGTGATGACCCAGTCCGACTGCGAAGGGAAACGCGTCGCGCAGGACTCCGTCGGCCTGGCCTCCTATGCGATGGATTCCCACTTCTGCCAGCGCGTCGCGGTCGAGGAGAACGGCGTCATGACCGTCCGCAACGAAGGCGGCTTCGGCCACCCCTGCAAAGGGCCCTACCCCGTTTCCTACCGTTCCATCGTGCCGGAATCCTCCGAGTGCGTGAACCTGCTCGTCCCCGTCAGCCTCTCCGCCTCGCACGTCGCCTTCGGCTCGATCCGCATGGAACCGGTGTTCATGATCCTCGGACAAAGCGCCGGCACCGCCGCCGCCCTCGCGATCGCCGCCGGGAGTTCCGTCCAGGAAGTCGCATACCCGAAGCTCCGCGAGCGCCTGCTGGCCGACGGGCAGATCCTCGGTTTCCCGTGAAGAGAGGCCTCGCAATTGCCCGCCTCCGGGGCCCACTCTGATGGCCGCGGAATCCCGGTGGAACCTTTTGCGGCAAACGCGGCCGGCCAGGACGGTGTTGAGACAATGGAAGATCCCGACCGCAGGCAGCAGGACAGGTTTCTCCGTCTCTTCATGGAGCAGGAGGAATCGCTGCGCGGCTTCGTCAGGTCCCTGGTTCCATCGCACGAGGACTGCCGCGAGGTCATGCAGGAAGTCGCTTCGGTCCTCTGGCGGAAATTCGATGCCCTCGAGAATCCCGCGGACTTCCGGCGCTGGGCGTTCGGGGTCGCCCGCATCGAGGCACTCGACCACATGCGGCGCGCCCGGCGCGACCGGCATGTCTTCAGCGACGCCCTGCTCGCGCAGCTGGCCGACGAGGCGGAAGCCGCCGTCGACGAGTTCGCCGCGGAACGCCAGGCACTCGATGCCTGCATTCGGAAACTGCCTGACTCCCAGCGCGCCCTCATCGAATCCGCCTACGCTCCGGGAACCCGCATCGACCGCCTGGCGGAGGAACTGGGCCGCACGCCCATGGCACTCTACAAAACCCTGCACCGCATCCGCATGACCCTGCTCGACTGCACCCGCCGCGAACTCCGCGAGAAGCTCAGCCCATGAAGGAAGAAGACCTGCACCAACTGGCCTCCCGTTACCTGAACGGCAGCGCCGATGCGGAAGAGATCGCCACCCTCGAAGCGGAGCTCGGGCAAGATCCGGGCTCCCGCCGCGCCTTTCTCCGCCACCTGCACCTCGACGCCGCCCTGTCAGGCCACCGCAGGCCTGAATCGTCCGCCGGGTTGACGTCTTCGGGTCCTCGGAAGGTGCAGTGGCCCGCGCTCAGCGCTGCCGCCGCCGGTCTCGTTGCCGGTCTGTTCACCGCCACCCTCGTGTGGGGGCAGATGTCCTCTCCTCCGCTGGCAGCTGCGACGCCCGTCCACGGCCTGCTTGACGGCAGCTTCGAAAGCGGACCTCTCGGCTCCGGCTTCCCCGGCACCGATGGAGCATGGAGCGGCGACCCCGCGGAGACTGTCAGGCTCGATGAAGCCGACCGCCGCAACGTGCTGCGCTTCGTGCGGCCCGCGCCGGATCCCAACACGCCGGACGGCCGCGCCATCTCCTGCGACGTCTTCCAGTTGGTGGACCTGCGCCCGCTGCGCCGCCTGACACCCGCCGGACACGAAGCCTCGCTGGAATTGACCGCCGACATGGGCGATGCACGGCCGCCTGGCTCGCCTTCCATCACCTTCATCTGCCAGCTCTTCCTCTTCAGCGGAAACCCTGCGGACATGCCGCGGCGCTGGCCGGCCGCGGCTTCCGAAGCCCTCGCCACCGGCGCCAGGCTCACCGACTCCACCGGCGGCACGGACCTGCCATGGCAGACCATCAGAACCCGCTGCGTGCTCCCCGACGAAGCCGACTTCGCCGTCATTCAGATCGGCGCCCGACGCAACGAGCCGATGGAGGACTTCGGCGCCGTCCACGCCGACAACATCACCCTGACACTGCGCACCCAGCCCGTCCTGCCGCTCCGGCACCAGCCATGATCCACCACCGCCGTCCATGAAATCACTGCCTCACCTCGTCCTTGCCTGCGGCCTCCTGCTGGTTCCGCACGGCCGCGCCCTCGACTACCCTCACGTCACCGACGAACCGCAGAAGAGCGGCTGGCCGCTCACACCGGAAGAACGGGCCTACATCACCGGTAAGGCCGAGCACGAGCGCCGCCCGGGACGCGAATCGAACAAGCACCTGCCGCACCTGTGGCCGGTGGTGCCGAGCGCCGGATTCTTCGGCGGCGATGCGTGGCTGAAGCTCCACGAGGCCCATGTGAAGACGGTGCAGGAGAACAAGGGGCCCATCGACGTGCTCCTCGTCGGCGACAGCATCACCATCCAGTGGGGCGACTCGTGGAAGACGCACTTCCCCGACCTCAAGGCCGTCAACATCGGCATCGGCGGGGACAAGACGCAAAACGTCCTCTGGCGGCTCGACCACGGCGGTGTCGAGGGTCTCCAGCCGAAAGCCATCGTGCTGATGATCGGCAACAACAACATGTTCTTCACGCCCGAGACCGGCATCGAGGCCGCGGCCAAGGGCATCGAGATGTGCGTGAAGAACCTCCGCGAGAAATTTCCAGCCGCCGCGATCATCGTGGCGAAGATCCTGCCCGCGCATTCTCCGGGGAATCGCTTTTACGAGGACATCAAGCTCACCAACGCCGCCCTCGACACGCTGAACCTCGAAGCCGACCCGAAGGTGCGCGTGCTGGAGCTGTCGGCCGATTTCACCGGCACCGATGGCATGCTCAGGAAGGACCTCTACACCCCGGACAACATCCACCTCTCGCCCGCAGGCTATGCGGCGTATGCCGCGAAACTGAAGCCGCTGCTCCACGCCATGCTGGCCGGAAAACCCGCGCCCGCTCAGCCGGCGGACCGGAAGACGAGCGCCTCGCCTTCCCTGCCACCCGCGAAAGCCGCACCGGTCCCCACCGCGCCGCAGGCCGCCGCCGGTCTCGTCCTGAAGACGAAGCCCGTGCTCACCTATCCGTATGCCCCCTATCACGAGGGCCGGCTGGACCCGCAGCTCACCGGTTGGCCGCTCACGGCCGAGGCACTCGCGTGGGTGACGAAGGGCGAGTTCACCCGCAAGCCGGGGCACGACGTGCAGAAGCATCTCCCGGAAATGTGGCCCGTCGTGCCGACCGCCGCGCGCTGGGGCGACGGCGAGACGAACCCGTGGATCGCGCATCACGCGCAATGCCTGGCGAAGGTGCAGGCCATGCGGGACGGCATCGACGTCGTGCTGCTCGGCGACAGCATCACGCAGGGTTGGGGCGGCGGATGGGACGGCGCGCCCCTCCATCCGGCGTGGCAAAAACACTTCGCGGCGCTGAAGACCGTGAACCTCGGCATCGGTGGGGATCGCACGGAGAACATCCTCTGGCGGCTCGACCATGGTGCTGTCGACGGCATCTCGCCGCAGGCCATCGTGCTCATGATCGGCACCAACAACGCGAACGGCGTGCAGTCCAACGGCGTCCCCGCGAGCGCCGTGGCGCATGGCATCCAGCTCTGCGTCCAGAACCTCCGCGCCCGCTGCCCGCAGTCGCAGATCGTGCTGGTGAAGATCCTGCCGGCCTTCGACCCTGGCAAGGAGGTCGGCGCGAAGATCCGAGAGATCAACGCGGCCCTCGACGCGGTGAAGTTTGGCGAAAAGGTTCACGTGCTCGATCTCTGGCAGGCCTTCACGAACGAAGACGGCACGCTCAAGACCGCCCTCTACTCCGACGGCCATCTGCACCTCGGCCCGGGCGGCTACGAGGTCCTTGCCACGCATCTGAAACCCTTGCTGGAAACGGCCCTGAAGTGACAGGATGAATGCCATGCGTGACGCCACGCAGTCCTCCACCTCTTCCAGAGCCCGCCCACATGAAACCACGCGCCATCCTCGCCTCCCTGCTGCTCGCCATCCCGGTCTGCGGCGCGGAACCAGCGAAAGAAGGTCCTGATGCAAGGAAGGATCCGAAGTCGGAAATCGCCGCCCTCTCCGCCCGGCAGTATGACAACGCGGCGGAACGGGAGCGCGCGATCGTCAGCGCCGCCCTGGCCGACCTCGAGGCGGTGAAGCGCAGTCCTTCACCCATGACCGGATGGACCGCGCAACTGCTGCTGAAAGCCGGCCGCAAGGAAGAAGGGCTGGCCATCGTGCGCGCCTACATCGGCGACCGCATCCGGGAGGCCAAGGCGCGCATCGCCAACGCCGAGAAACAGAAGCAGGCAGGCACCTACAAACCCTTCCCGCTGGCCAATGGCATGGAGTGGGGCGAGCCCCACGTGAACGGCTTCGGGCTGTGGTCTATGATAAACGTCTACATGCGCTATCACGACCAGATGGACGACCAGTTGAAGGCGGACTTCCAGTGGCTCTTCACCAGGAACACGAGCTGGGCCGGCTCGACGGGGAATCTCTCGTTTCTCATACCGCTCAACCTTTATCTCACCGAGAAGACCTGGGACCCCGCCCTGCTACCCAAAGACGGACGCTACGGCGCGCGCGGGGCGGATGCGCTGAAGATGTTCGAGAAACGCATCGCCTACACGGCCGGCCGGGGGTCGCCGGAGTTCGCGTCGCGGCCCTACATGCTCTACAACGTGGGCACGCTGCTGAGCTTCGACAATCCCTACACGGACAAGGAACTGGCCCGTCGCGCATTGATGGCCTACGAGATGTCGATGGCCCATGCGGCGGGCACCTGGCTGAACGGCAACTGGGCCACGCCGGCCGGGCGCAGTTATCCTGCATGGTTCAGCCAGGCTCCGAGCGGAGGCGCCGAGCTGCTCTGGGCCTACTTCGGCGGAAGAACGCCGAAGCTCGGCGGGAACACCACCGCCGTCTTCGCCGTCGCCGAACCATGGCGGCCGCATCCCCTCATTGTGAAGGCGGCCACCGATCGCTCCCGGGCCTACGTGCACCGTTCCCGCTTCGATGGCGACCGCCATTTCCAGACCTCGTTCATCAATAAAACTTACGCGGTCTTCAGCACCGCCATCACGCATCCCCCCACCGGCCGCAAGACGGGCATCTGGGGGCAGACCTATCCCTACGGCGTCATGTTCGACCAGCCCGACCCCACCAGGGCCAGCATCTGCTGGATGACCGTCCCCACCTGCGACGACCAGCCGCTCACCAACCACACGCCGGGAATCAGCAGCCGCTTCGCGGAGTTCCTCCAGCACCGCGGCTCCCTGCTGCTCGTGGCCAACGACCTGACCCATCCCGAGTTCAGGCCGAAGGTGCGGACCGACATCAAGGGACACAAGCCCTTCAGCACCGACGCCTGGTATGTGCTCGCCTACATTCCGCACGGTTATCAGGCCATGATCAACGACAGCCGCGAGACCGGCCGGGTCTTCCTCGACTACGGCAGCGTGCTCATCGCCATCAGCGCCAGCCAGCCTTTCGACTGGGATCCGGCCGCCCGGGTCTTCGCCGGACGCGGGGGCTTCCACAAGGAAGACTCCGAGTTCCGCGTCTTCGGCCGGAATGCCGCAGTGGCCATGGAGACGGCCCTGCCCTCGGATTTCGCCGGGGCCACGCCTGCGGAGCGCCTGGTGAATTTCAAAAGCGCCATCACCGCAAAGTCGAAAATCACCATCGAAACCGTCCCCGCGGGATCATCGCAGGTGGCCAAAGGCACCTACGTGGACCGGTCCGGTGTCAGGTTGGAGAAAACCTTCCACGGCGACTCCGTGATCGACGGCAAACCCGTGGACTACGCCTCCTGGCCGCTCGTCGACAACCCGTGGATCCACCAGGACTGGGAGGGCAACATGCGCATCTCCGACGGCGAGACCGAACGCCTCTACGACATCACCAACTGGACCATCACCGAACGCAAGCTCGACAAGCAGAAGAGCGGGCGCTGACGGACCGGAATGCCTTCCCGATGAAAACCACCCTCACCGCATCCCGCGGCCCATGGAAAGCGGCCCCACTCTTCGTGATCGCGGTCCTGCTGGCCGGCCTCGCCGCTCGGGCCTTCGGCGCGGACGAACCGCAGAAGCGCCCGCTGCTGTTCGCGAACTACTACTGCTGGTATCACGACGGCCGTCATCCGAAGCGGCCCTTCCTGCACTGGACCTATCCATCTTCCGAAACCAACGCCCTCGCGAAGAAGGCGCAGCGGCCCGGCGAGCCGCCGCCGAACAGTGCCTTCCGCCCGCTCGCCGGTTTCTACGACAGCGCCGATCCGAAGGTCGCGGAATGGCATGTGCAGCTCGCGAAAGCGGCGGGCATCGACGCGTTCCTCGTGGACTGGTGGGACACGCACAACGGGCTCGATCAGAACGTGGACCGCGGCATCGTCGCGGCGGCGGGCAAGCATGGCTTCAAGTTCGCCCTGCTCGACGAGCGCGCGCAGTTCCACAAGGAACTCGGGGAATACCAGGCGATGCTGGCGCGGGCGCTAAAGCGCTACAAGGACCACCCCGCCTACCTGCGCATCGACGGCCGGCCGGCGGTGTATCTCTATCAGGTGCCGGCGGACCCCGGACTGACAGCAGATGAGTTTCCGCTCCTCAAGAAGCACGTCGAAGGCGAGGTCGGCCCGGTTTACTGGATCGTGGACAAGATTGCTCACGATCATGCGGCCGGCGCGGACCGCGACCGGGAGAAGCGCATCCCGGCGGACTGGCTCGCGGTTCCCGGCGTGGACTGCTTCGGCTTCTACAGCACGTTCTCGAACTTCCGCGCCCACGAGTACGAGGCCCTCGTTGGCAGATACCGCTACATGACCAAACTCGCCCACGATGCCGGGAAGAAGATGCTCCTGCCCGTCCACCCCGGGCACGACAACTCCTATTTCCGCGACGACCCCTACGTGATGCCGCGCCGCGACGGGCAGACCCTGCGCGACTTCCTTCGCGCCGCCACCGATGCCCGCGCCGACTTCATCATGGTCACGAGCTGGAACGAATGGCCCGAGTCCACCGTGGTCGAGCCCTCATCCTCGTGGCCGGATCCCTACCTCTACCTGCGGATTCTGGCCGAGTGGCGCGGCCTGACCTTCACCCCGCCGCCTCCCTTGGCCGGGCCGGAGCCGGCGCGCTGACGATCAGGGGCAGGACCAGAAACCCGGCCCCGCCTGCAATATGCGCCGCCCCCGCGACGTTGGAAGGGTTCCATGTTCCGCAAAACCCGCCTCACCGTGACCGGCATCCGGCAACTCGCCGCCGGCCTGGCCCTCGCCGCTTCCGCCTCCGCCCAACTTCCCCTGCAGAAGGGCGACACCATCTGCATGCTCGGCAACGGCCTGGCCGACCGGATGCAGCACGACGGCTGGGTGGAAACCATCCTCCAGAGCAAGCTGGCCGGCCAGGACCTCTCCCTCCGCAACCTCGCCATCTCCGGCGACACGGTGACATCGCGCCCCCGGACCAAGGGCGTCCCCTCGCCCGAGGACTACTTCGCCCAATGCAAGGCCGACGTGATCTTCGCCTTCTTCGGCTACAACGAATCCTTCGGCGGCCCGGCCCAGCTGCCGAAGTTCAAGGCCGACCTCGCCGCGATGGTGACCAAGTACCAGGCCGCGAAATACAACGGCGAGTCGGCCCCGCGCATCGTCCTCTTCTCGCCGATCGCCCACGAGAACCTGAAAGACCCGCTCCTCCCCGACGGCAGCGCGAACAACGCCAACCTCGCGCTTTACACCGCGGCGATCGGGGAAGTCGCCAAGGAGAAAGGCGTCGCCTTCGTCGATCTCTTCAACCCTTCCCGCGAACTCTACGCGAAAGCCTCCGCGCCGCTCACCCTGAACGGCGTCCACCTGCTGCCCGAAGGCAACCGCAAGATCGGCGAGGTGATCGCCTCCGCGCTGGCCGGCCAGCCGGTGTCCTCGTCGCCGTCGATGGAGCCGCTGCGCCAGGCGGTGCTCGACAAGGACTGGCACTGGCACAACCGCTTCCGCGCCACCGACGAGAACGACATCTGGGGCAGCCGCGCCGGCCTGCGTTTCGTCAACAACCAGACCAACGCCGAGGTGCTGCTGCACGAACTCGCGATGCTCGACGTGATGACCGCCAACCGCGACCGGCGGATCCACGCCCTCGCGCAGGGCAAGGACCTGAAGGTGGACGATTCGAACGTCCCGAAGCCGGTCGAGGTGATCTCCAACGTCGGCGGCGGCAGCAAGAGCTCGAGCGCCGCGAAGGAAGGAACCGTCGATTACCTCAGCGGCGCGGAAAGCCTCAAGAAGCTGAACGTCCCCGAAGGCTTCGCGGTGAACCTCTTCGCCGACGAGTCCCGCTTCCCCGCGCTCGCCAATCCGGTGCAGCTCCAGACCGACACGAAAGGCCGGCTGTGGGCCGCCTGCTGGGGCACCTATCCGAAGTGGGAACCGCTGAAGGCCCTGAACGACACCCTCCTCATCCTGCCCGACGAGAACCGCGACGGCATCGCGGACAAGGCCATCGAGTTCGCCAAGGTGCACAATCCCCTCGGCTTCGCCTTCTGGGGCGGCGGCGTGATCGTGGTCTCGCAGCCCGACATCCTGTTCCTCAAGGACACCGACGGCGACGACAAGGCGGACCTCCGCATCGTGCTGCTGCAGGCGACCGGCTCGGGCGACACCCACCACGCCGCGAACAACTTCACCATCGGCCCGGATGGCGGGCTCTACTGGCAGAGCGGGATCTTCCTCCAGCACAACTACGAGCACCCCTGGGGCCCCTCGCTCGCCTCGACCGCTTCCGGGATGTACCGCTTCTGCCCGCGCCGCCACACGATCCAGTTCATCGCCGGCAACAACCCGAACCCGCACGGCAACAGCTTCGACCGCTGGGGCTACCTCTTCGCCACCGACGGCACCGGCGGTCGCGCCTTCCAGGTCCGGCCCGACGGCAAGGGCTTCAAGATGTTCCCGCTGCTCAACAAGGAAGTCCGCCCCGTGCCCGCGAACGCGATCGTCTCCAGCACGAACTTCCCCGACGAATACCAGCAGGATTTCCTGATCTGCAACGCGATCGGCTACCTCGGCATCAAGCGCTACGACCTCCACCGCGACGGCCACAAGTCCGGCAAGGCGACCTTCAAGCAGGGCGAGGTCTGGGGCGAGCCTACCCCCGATTTCCTCCGCAGCGACGACCGGAACTTCCGCCCCACCGACGCCGAGTTCGGCGCCGACGGCGCGCTCTACGTCGCGGACTGGCAGAACGTGATCATCGGCCACATGCAGCACAACATCCGCGATCCGAAGCGCGACAAGAAGCACGGCCGCATCTTCCGCATGATCTTCAAGGACCGCCCGCTGCAGGAACCCGTCGCCATCCACGGCCAGCCGGTCGCCAAGCTGCTGGAAGCGCTGCTCCACCCGGCCGACGGCGTCCGCGAACGCGCCCGCCTCGAGCTCGACACCCGCACCCGGGCCGAGGTCGAACCCGCCCTGCGCGAATGGATGAAGCGCTTCGATCCGAAGAAGAAGGAGGACGCCCACGCGCTGCTCGAGGCGCTGTGGTGGCACCAGCGCCAGCACATCCGCGACGAGAAACTCCTCGCGTCGCTGCTGGAATCCCCCGAGCCCCACGCCCGCATCGCCGCGGCCACCGTGAAGCATTTCTGGGGCCCTGCCGATCCGACCCAAGGCGCGATGCCGACGGTGATCGCCGACGCCCGCGAGAAGAAGATCAAGGTCACCGCCCCGCGCCACTTGAAAGGCGACGACGCCAAGGCCTATGTCCTCGGCGGCGAGGTCTTCCACCGCGAAGCCCACTGCGCGACCTGCCACCAGGCCGACGGCAAGGGCCTCGATCCGGCGTTCCCGCCGCTCACCGGCACGCCCTGGGTCACCGGCAGCGAGGAACGCATCATCAAGATCGCCCTCCACGGCATCCACGGGAAGATCGAGGTGAACGGCAAGACCTACGATCCCGACAAGGGCGTGCCGCCGATGACCGCCTTCGGCGCGATCCTCAACGACAAGGAACTCGCCGCCGTGCTGACCTACGTCCGCAACTCATGGGGCAACAAGGCCGCCCCGGTGAGCCCCGAGACCGTGAAGAAGGTGCGCGAAGCCACCAAGGACCGCTCGATCTTCTGGAAGCCCGAGGAACTGCTCAAGGATCATCCCCTGGAGAAGTGAAGCGGCTCACTCCCGCGACTTGTCGACGTAAGGCGGCCGGTCGAACGCATCGGTAAGCCGCGGGTCCTTCTTCGCCTCCAGTTCCGCCATGAGTTGGCCGCGGAGTTTCGCCAGTGTTTCCGCGCGGGCGGGATCCGCCGCCACGTTGCGGAGCTGGTGCGGGTCCTCGGCCAGGATGTAGAGCTCTTCCTCCGGGCGCTTCTCCCAGCCGAGCTGGAGGACCGTTTCGAGTCCCTTCGCGAAGCGGTTCCGGACCAGCCAGGTCTTGGTCGGCGAGGCATCGATGTCGGCGAAGGCGCTGCGCGTGTCGTTCAGCGCCTTCTCATCCGGCACCGCGTCGCCGGCCGCCGCCTTGGGATCGCCCATCGGCCAGCGGTCCGGCTTGAAATTTCTAACATACAGGAACTCCGGCGTCCGCAGGGCCCGCACCGGATAGGGCAGGAAGCCCTCGCGCGCGCCGCCGACATGCACCTCGCGGCCGATCAGCGCCCAGCCCCGCAGCGACGTGTCATCGCCGCCCTTGGCAAGCGCGGGCAGCAGGTTCTGGCCGTCGGGATCGTCCGGCGATTCCGCACCCGCCGCGGCGAGGAAGGTCGGCGCGAGGTCGATCAGCGAGACCGGCACCTTGACCACGCGGCCGGCTTCGATCGCTCCCGGCCAGCGCAGCAGGAGCGGCACCCCGGAGCCGAAATCGTGGACGTTGCACTTCCCGCGCGGAAAGCCCGGCGCGCCGTGATCGCCGCTGACGACCACCAGCGTGCGGTCGAGTTCGCCCGCTTTCGCGATCTCGTCGAGGATCACCCCGCAAGCCGCGTCGAAGGCCATCACCTCGCCCAGGTAGTCGGCGATGTCCTCGCGCACCACCTCGTTGTCGGGCAGGAAGGGCGGGATCTTGCCCTTCAGTTGGTCGGGATCGAGCCCCCACAGCGCCTTGCCCGACCCGCGCACCCAGGTGCGGTGGGTGTTGGTCGGGTTGAAGGAATAGAAATACGGCTGGCCCTCCTTGCGGTCGGCGAGGAAGGCCCGGAAGTTCTTCCGCACCTCATCCAGCACCGCTTCGCGGGCGGCGGGCTTCTTCGTCAGCACTTCGGAGTAGCTGTTGATCCGCTGGCCGGCCGGCGAGTACTGGCGTTGCTTCCCGCCCATCAGCCGTTCGGGGATGTGCCATTTGTGGCTCCAGCCGATGTGGTAGCCGGCCTTTTGCAAGGTCACCGGCATCCCGACAATGGACTCGGACGGGTCCGGCGCGCCCTTGGTCCAGCGGCTGTGGAGCTGCGAGAACGAGCCGTTCCGGAAGAAATGGCGGCCGGTGTAGAGCGCCCCGCGCGACGGGGTGCACGACGGCACGGAAACGAAGGCATGATCGAAGCGCGCGCCTTCCGCCGCGATGCGGTCGAACACCGGCGTGCGGACGATGTCGTTCGGCGAAGGCAGCTTCGGATCGGCATAGGCCGAGGCGTAGCGTCCGAGGTCGTCGGCGAACAGCAGGACGATGTTCGGTTTCCCGGCCGCGCCGGCCGCCAGGGGCGAGGCAAGCAAGACGGCAAACAACCGCCGCAGGGCAGGCCGGATGAAGGGAGAAGCGCTCATGGCCTCCCATGGAAGCCGATTGGCCGAACTTGGCAACCCAACATCGGCAGAACGGCACCCGCGCTGTCCGGACGTCAAGGTGCGGGATCCGCGGTGCTTCCCTTCCGGCCAAGCGCGGCCAGCCGCCCCAACTCGTCCGCGCCGAGCGCACGGTCAAAGACCGCCACGCCGCCGATCCAACCGGTGAAGCCGACGCCGCGGCTGCTGTGGATGACGCGGCCGATCGTGAAAGGCCCGCCGCTCCGGGCGTCCGGCGGCGCATGGAGGTCGTGCGGATACCACCAGGGATTCAGGCGCAGGGCCACGAGGTCGCGGGCGACTTCTTTGCCGCCGCGCAGGGTGACCTCGATTTTCGTGAAACGATGCTCGCGCAGCTCCACTCGCTCGTCGCCGGATTCGCGCAGCACTTCCACTTTCACCGGCTCGCCCTCGGGCGGCGCGTACCATTGGTCGGCCGGGAAGGTCTCGTCCTCGCCTTCCTGCTTTCCGGGCAGCTTTGCAAAATGGGCCTGCATGTAGGCGTTGTAAGCCGAAGCGATCAACTTGTCGTTCTTCGGCTGATCGAGCCAGCGGTCGCCGGAGACCCCGTTGAGCCAGCCGGTGAGTTCGTCTTTCCCGTGATCGAAGGTCATCGCAAGGCACTGCCACGAGGCATCGAGCACCTCCGCCGGCGAGTCCGCGGGCACGGCCGGTGCCACGCCCGCGGAGTTGCACTTGTGCAGCGCATACTTGTTCCGGAAGGAGCCCGCGCCGTTCTCCGACAGGTGCCCGCAGGCGCTGCCCTCCTTGTTCAATCCGGCAAACAACGCGTATTGCCGCTGCCCGCGCTCGACCTTCGCGATGGTGGCGGTTTCCTTCTGCTTCAAGTCGGTGCCTTCGTGCCAGATGCCCGCCAGCGCGTGGTTCCCGCTCTCGCGGATCGCCCACACCACCACGGTCACCGACCTGCCCGCGCCCTTGATGTCCAGCGGCGTGTCATGCAGCCGCGCGCGCGGCACGAACAGGAAAGGCCGGAAGTCCGGATCGGTCTCCTTGACGATGCGGATGGCGTTCCCGAACGGGCCCCGGCCGAGCTGCGGGAAATCCGCATGGGTCGCCTCCCGTCCCGTGCCCCAGTAATCCCTGACATAGTTCGCCGCATCGAGCGGGTAATCCGTCGGGGCGCCGTCAGGCACGTGCGCGGTGAAGCGGCGCGCCCCGTCCGGCTCGCGCTTCACGAAGTCCCAGAAGGCCACGAGACCGGGCGTGCCGGTGACCGCCGTCACCGCGGCAGCGGGGGGCTCATCCGCAAGTGCAGCGGTCGAAAGAAGCAAGAGCGGGAAGATGGATTTCATGGCCCCTTTGCAAGTGGAACGATCTGCCAGCCCTCGGTGGCAAGGCGGAAATCCCGTTCGGTGAAGACCCATACCACGACCTTCTTGCGATCCAGCAGCTGCGGGCGGCGATGGAGCTCCTGCCGCACGAGCGTCGCGGCACCACCGTCGTTCACGAGGCTGGCGACAGGCATCCGCAGTTCGCGCGCGAGGTGCGAGACGAAGCCGGCATTCCGCGGCTCGTCGTTCTGGAAGATGCGGCAGAAGCTGTCGCCAAGCACGAGCACCGGGGAGGGCGCGGCGTCGGTCGGCGCGGTGATCTGCCCGACGGTGACCGGCTCCGGAACGAGATGCCTTTCGATCACGGGCGAGCGCATCATCCGCACGAGGTCGCCGTGGGTCCGGACGGTGACTTCGCGTGTCTCGAAATCCACGTCGCCCCGCAGCCCCACGCGCTCCGCCACCGCACGCGCGGCGACGGCCAGTCCCTGCGGCGACCAATGCGTGTCATGGGCGAGGTAATACGGCATGCGGTCCGGCTCGCGGAAAGCGGCGAACAGATCCACCGCTTCCACGCCGGCGGAAGCGCAACCTTCGAGAAAGGCGCGGGCGTCGGGATTGATGATGCCCTCCGGCGGCGACGAGGCCCGGCTGAGCCACTGCGGATAAACGCTCTCCTTGTTCGGCACCGGCACCACGATGAGCCGGATGCCGCGCTCGCCGAGGGCGTCGCGAAACGCCACCGTGGCGGCGAGCGCATCGGGCACGAGGCTCCGGCCCCTCTGCGTGATCCCATCGACGCCCGGGGCATAGAACAGCTGGCCGCCGCGTCCCACGAGCACCTTCGCCCCGCTTTCATGCAGCCCGAAGAACCGGGCCGCCTGCATCCACGGCCGCAGCGCGTTGGCCGCGACGCTTGCGTCCTCCACCCGCCGTTCGAAGGCCGCGAGCGATTCCTTCGTGGGTCGTTCGCGGAACACCTGCGCCACCACCGGGGAATCATCGCGTCGCAGTTCCGCCACCGTCTGCACGAGCGGCACGACGGCGAGAAGCGCGAGGAAAGCGGCGATGAGAGAGCGATGGACAGCGGTCGTGCTCATTCAGAACTGGAAGTAGAGGAACGGATTCGACGCTTGCGCAAACATCGCCAGCACCGCGAGGACGAACAGCGGCACGAGCAGCGCGAACCGGGGCCAGGTGAGCGTCGCGCTCCACTCGTGCGCCTGCGTGCCGGAGAAGACCAAAGCGCCCGCCACGGCCATGACCGCGATCTTGCCCGGCCCGAAAAGCTGCCCCGCGAGCAATGCCGTGATTTCCGAGGTCTCCCCGCCGCCGAACATGGAGCGGAAGAAGGCCAGGGCGTCCGGCAGCGAATCCGCGCGAAACCACACCCACGAGCCGAGCACCAGCCCGAACGTCGCCGCCACCCGCAGCGCGCGCGGCAACCTCCGGTAGGCCGGCTTTTCCCCCGCCCAGCGTTCGGCGACCAGCAGCGCGCCGTGCCACGCGCCCCACGCGACGAAGGTCCAGTTCGCACCGTGCCACAGCCCGCCGAGCAGCATCACGATGGCGAGATTCGCGCAGGTGCGCGCGGTGCCGCCGCGGCTCCCGCCGAGCGGGATGTAGAGGTAGTCCCGCAGGAACGTGCCCAGCGAAATGTGCCAGCGCCGCCAGAAGTCCGTGATGCTGTCGGCGCGATACGGCGCGTCGAAGTTCTTCATGAACTCGAAACCGAACATGCGCCCGAGCCCCACGGCCATGTCCGAGTAGCCGCAGAAATCGAAGTAGATCTGCAGCGCGTAAGCCAGCAAGCCCCACCACGCGCCCGCCGCGTCGAGCGCCTGCGCCCCGAACGCCGCGTCCGCCACGCTGCCGAGAGGATTCGCCAGCAGCACTTTCTTCGAGAAGCCGAGGATGAACAGCGCCACGCCCGAGGCGAAATGCGGCACCGTCACCCGCCGTTCCACGAGCTGCCCGGCCACCGCCGCGTAGCGCACGATCGGCCCCGCCACGAGCTGCGGAAAGAGCGCCACGTAACACGCGAAATCCGCCAGCGAACGCGCCGGCCGCGCGTGGCCGCGATAGACATCCACGCAGTAACTCAGCGCCTGGAACGTGTAGAACGAGATCCCCACCGGGAGCACGATGCCCCACGCGCTCCACCGCGGCCCGCCGAGCAGGTGCGAGAGCGCGCCGAGATTGGCGAGCGCGAAGTCGAAATACTTGAAGAAGCCCAGCGCGCCAAGACAGGCCGCGACCGCCGCCGTGAGCGCCACCCGCCGCCGCCGCGAGCCGGGCTCCGACCGCGCGATCACGACGCCCGCCGAATACGCCGCGAGCGTCACCGCCAGCATCAGCAGCAGGAAGCGCGGTTCCGCCCAACCGTAAAAGACGTAACTGGCCAGAAGGAGCCAGGCATTCCGCCAGCGCTCCGGCAGCACGAAGTTTCCCGCCAGCACCAGCGGCAGGAAGTGGAACAGGAAGATGTAGCTGGTGAAGACCACTGCCTATTCCGCCGCATTCGTCCACACCGCCCAATGGCCGGGACCTTCGCGGCTGTCGAAGTATTTGTCCACGATGCCGCCGAGGTAGTGCTCGTCCAGCGGGGTTTCCAGCGCCATGCGGTGCAGCACCCCGGCGCGGAATTCCCGCAGGTTGCCGCCGATGTCCTTCACCCTGCCGTCGGCGGCCCCGGCGCGCGGTTTCCACGGGTTGTAGTGGCCCACGTAAATGACGTCGCCTTCGGCCAGAGGGCCGCGGTGCGCGGCGGTGACCTCGTATTTCAGGATGGCCGCATAGTTGTAGAGGTCGCGCTGGAAGATGGCGCCGTCGGGCACTTCGAGCAGGCGCGCGGTGACTTCGATGCTGCCGCGCTTGGTGACTTCGGCGTCGGAGCCGTCGCGCGGCCCGGAGTTCTCGCAGGTCGTGAGGACAAGCGCGGCGACGAGCGGGAGGAAGAACGGTCTCATGGCGGGGTCGCGGGTTTTTCGCTGGCGGTCCAGCAGGGTTCGAAGCCCGCAGGCAGCGTGAGGACCGGGCCGCGCCTGGCGTCGGGGTGGAGCTTCTTCAAGACGGCGCTGTCGCCGCCGATAACCGGTGCGTCGGCGAGTCGCATCAGGGCCATCGGCGCGCCGCCGTTCTCCGGGTCGCCGTCCTCTTTCACGTTGCCGGTGAAGAGCACGTAGCTGCCATCGGGCGAAACGTGGCCGCCGTAGATGTGGCGGCCATCCTCCGCATACACGAGCTGCGGATCCTTCCCGTCGGCCCCGGCCATCCAGAGCTGCGTCCAGCCGGACTTGCCCAGCGCGATATCGGAGGCGTGGCGGTTGGCGAAGATCATGCGCCGGCTGTCCGGGAACCAGTCGGGAGTGCAGTTGTCCGTGGTGCTCACGGCGTTTGCCGCGCCGGTCTGCACGTCCATGCGCGCGACGCTCCAGCTGGTGCCGAAGCTGTTCGCCACGCCGCTGAGCCACTGCCCGTCCGGCGACCAGGTGACCTGCTGGAAAAAGCCGCCGCGCTTCAAGGTGCGCGACACCTTTCCCGTCGCGGCATCGACGAGGTGGATGCCTTTCACGTCGAGCGTGGCGAACGACTTCCCGTCCGGACTCCAGCTTGCCCAGGGCAACTCGCCCTCGCCGCCCAGCACCTTCGCATTCGCGCCGTTGCTGTCCGCGACCACGGGCACGCCCTGCCGACCGTAGTCGTTCCCGGAAACCCCTTCGCCGCGTGCCAGCCGGCGATAGAGCAGCCGCGTGCCGTCGCGGGAGAAGAGAGGATAGGTCTCGTTCGCATCGGGGGTGCCGGTCAGGTTGCGCCGGCCCGATCCGTCGGGCCGCATCAGGAACAGGTCCCAGTCCCCGGCTTCCGATCTTGCGGAGAAGACGATCCATCCTTGCGGCCTCACCTCCGCGGCCAGGGCGGCGACTTCCCCGGAGCCGGGCGCCGGACTTGAAGAGACCAGCGGCAGGACCACGAGCGCAAGACGGCGGATCGACATGAGCTAAAGGAGGATGCAGGCGCGGAACGATCCCGAAACGGAATCACTTCCTGCCGGAACATGAAAAACGGGAGGCAGGGACGCTCCCTTACAGAATCCCTTCCGCTGCGGTAGCTCCACGACACCCCGGGTTCGGCATCTTACTCCGGCGTGATCCGCATCTCCTCGTGCATCCGTTCGCCGATGAGCTTTCGGCTGCGGTAGAGCACGGTGATCTTCCCGCCCTCGTCGAGCACCGGCGAAAGGCCGCAGGTCAGCGAGACCTGCCGCGTCTCGCCGTCCGGACTGGTGATCTCGAACCAGTCGTCGATCCCGGACTCCTCCTTGAAGTCCTCGAAGTCCTTCCCCGGTCCCACGCCGAGCAGGGCAAGCTGCGCGAGCATCTCCGCTGGCTTGCCACGTCCATAGATGACGTCGTTGATCCGGATCGACATCGGCGACCGGTAGGGATCGAGCTGCTCTTCCTCCGGCAAGGGCTTCGGCGGGCCGTCGTCGCCGCCGCACTGGCAAAGCGCCAGGGCAACAATCCCGCAGGCGGCCTTCATCCATCGTCCCATGTCCACGCCTCTCATTCGATGACCACCGCGGTGGGATCCCAGGATGGCCTTGGAAAGTCCATCTTCAAGCCGCGCAGGATGTCCACCATCAGCCTCGCGACGACCAGGTTGCGGTACCACTTGCGGTCCGCCGGCACGATGAACCACGGCGCTTGTTCCGTGCTGGTGCGGGAGATCAGGTCCTCGTAACCCGCCTGGAATTCCTCCCAGCGGGCGCGGTCGCTCAGGTCGTCCGGATTGAGCTTCCAGTGCTTCGACGGGTTCGCGAGGCGGGACTCCAGTCGCCGCTTCTGCTCGTCCTTGGAGATATGGAGGAAGATCTTCACGATCGTGGTCCCCTCCTCCGCCAGCATCCGCTCGAACTCGATGATATGCCGGTAGCGACGCTGCCAGACCTCGTCGGGAAAGAGCTTCTTCACCCGCACGGCCAGGATGTCCTCGTAGTGGCTCCGGTTGAAAATCACGATCTCGCCGTTCCCCGGCACGTGGGGATGGACCCGCCACAGGAAATCGTGGGCCGCTTCCTCCTCGCTCGGCTTCTTGAAGGCCTTCACGCGCACCCCCTGGGGGTCGACCCGCGAGAAGACGTGCTTCACGCAGCCGTCCTTCCCGCCGGTGTCCATCGCCTGCAGGACGATCAGGATCCGGTGCTTGTTCTGGGCGTAGAGGATCTTCTGCAAGGACTGGAGCTCATCGCGCAACTCGTCGAAAAGCTCCAGGGCCTTGGCCTTGCCGCCGGCAAACAGGGAACATTCCCCGGCATCGATCGAGCCGAGCACGACCTTCGTCCCGGGTTCCACCCGGTAATGCTTCAACGCTTCGCCGATCTTCATCGGCGCGCATGTTCCGGGCAGCCCGCGGGACTGGCAAGCATCGAGTCGTCAGGGTGCCGATTCCGTCACGGAAAGCCGGAAGAAGCCGCGGGGACGCCCGGCCACGCTCATCCCGGCACGCCGGTTCTGGAAGCCCGAGGAAAGCGAGACCGCGCTGCTGTCCACCCGTTCCCAGCTGCCGAGGCCGGACGAATGCTCGATCGCGACCACCGCGCCCGGGCGGTCGGTGCGGAAGGCGTAATCGAACACCACCTCGCCCCCGCTGAACACCATCTGGAACGGTGCCCCGGAATCCCGCACGGAAACGGAGGAACCCAGGGCGTATTCCACGAAGTTCGACCGCCCGTCCCCGTCGGAATCATCGTCCGGATCGCGGTCGCCGGCCGGCAGGCCGGAGGCGCCGATCCACGAGGCGAACGAGGTGCCGGGCGCTCCCGCCCCGGGATTCGGCGTCGCGGCGATCCAGTTGACGAAGTCGTTGCCGTATTCCTCCTCCGCGACCTTGGTCAGCGAAGGCCCGCCGCCGGCCGCGGTGGCGGGCCAGGGACTCGAAATCTCGTAACCCACCCGGTCCACCCGGGCGAACTGGCGCACGTTCGCGCCGTCGACCCCGGCGGGACGGGCAATCTGGACCTGCTCGCCCTCGTTCGACAGCCGCCCCGCGGTCCACTCGAAGACCCGCGTCCCGGGCGGCGGGTTGAAGGCGGCGTTGAACCGCGTCACGCTCTTGGTGAGGATGATCCGCTCGCCGGACGCCATCACGATCGGGTTCACGGAGGGAAACTCGTGGTCGATCCCGTCGGTGATCCGCCAGGCCGCGCCTTTCAGGGAGTCGTAAAGCGCCACCGGCTGGTCCGAGATGTTGAGCAGCTCGAAATACTCCGAGTCCGCGTGCCCGCCGGGCTGGTAGTTCACTTCGGAAATGACCACCGGTCCGATCCTCGGCCCGCGGTTCCGGGCTCCGGGCGTGGGTGCGACCAGCGCCACGAAGTTCCAGGTGCCGCTACCAGGCTTGTAGTAGTTCCCGAGCGCCTCGCCCTCGAGCGAGGCCCCGAAATCCTCCCTGGCCTGGTAGTCGGTGATCTCGTCGTTGACCGCCGAACTCAGGTAAACCGTCTCGCCCGCCTCGCTCAGCCCGAAGGGCGCGATGCGGCCCGGATCGATGCTCGCGGTGCCGAAATGCTGGTCCTCGTCGAACACCAGGTAGCCGCCGGCCGGGATCACCGTGCCGGCCGGGATCCGGTATTTCGCGAGGTTCGCCGCGCTGTCGCTGAGGAACCAGCCGCCGATGTCGATCGCCGCGGACGAACGGTTGTGGAGCTCGATCCAGTCCGGTTCGGTCCCGGAATTGGCGAAGACCTCCTCGATCACGACCGTGTCGCCGATGACGAAAGGATAGTGGGCCGGGGAGTAGACGTAGAGGGCGCCGATGTCGGCGCGGCTGCCGTCGGGATCCGGCGCATGCCCCAGGCGCCCGGCGTTGATGGCGGGCGAATCCGGACGGAGCTGGAAGTTCAGCACCGAGGGGTCCACGAACTTCGGGTCGGACAGCTGATTGCCGTTGCCGCTCATCGCGACCGTGTCGGACAGCGAGAAAATCACCGTGGCGTCCGACAGGGCGTCCGCGGACACCGTGCCTCCCGTGCAGCGGGAGAAGATCGTGTTCTCGACGTTCGCCGTGCCGCCGCCGGATCCGAAGTTCTTTTCATAGACGTCCACGCCCTTGCCGCAGTCGACGAAGGTGTTCTGGTCGATCGTGGCCACCGACCCGCTGTCCTTGACGCCGACCCCGAGCGTGCAGCCGACCACCAGGTTGCGGCGGATGGTGACGGTGGAACCTTGCCCGACCGAGAAGCCTTTGTCGGAGTTGAAGTAGATCAGGTTGCCCTCGACCACGAGGTTCGAACATTCCTCGCCGACGTCCACCCCGTCGCTGTTCGGCCCCTGGAAGCGGTAGATTCGGTTGTTGGCGATGATCCCGCCGGTGACGCCGTCGTAGTCGATGGCATCGGTGTCGGGCGCGTTGTTGCCCATGAAGACGCAGTCCCGGGTCTCCGCGTAGCCGCCCTTCACGTTGATGCAATCCCCGGTGTAGGGCGTGCGGAGACGGCTGTTGCGCAGGATGGTCGATCCGCCGCGGGTGAAGACGGGTCCCTCGGAATCGTCGATGTCGAGGTAGTCCATCACGAGCGTCGCGTTGAGCCCCGAGATGGCATACGGATAGACCGTCGGATCATGCCCGCGGGAAGCGCCGCGGATTCTCAGGTGGGCCAGGTTGCTGGGAACGGCGGGCGTTTCGAAGCTGATCCCGCCCCACGTGGCGCCGTCGCGACCGGTGATCTGGACCGGCTGCAGCGCCGTGCCCTGGACCTGAAGCGAGCCCTGGACGCGGATGTTCCGGCCCTCCGGCATCCTCAGTTCCACCCCGGCCGCGAGGGTCAGGGTCAGCCCCGGCGGCACGATCAGGTCCCCGCTCAGCGTGTAGGGCGAACCCGCGAGGTTGAAGGTGGTGTTGGCGGCAAGCGTTCCGCCGGTCACCGTTTCGCCGGACGGCACGAAATTCGCGGTGATGGCGGTGGCACCGGTCAGCGTGACGGTCGTCGCGGCCCCGCCGGCGGTCCCGGTCCAACCGGTGAAGGTGTAACCCGGCGCGGCTTCGGCGATCAGGTCGAAGGCGATGTTCGGGAACATCCTGACCACTCCCGGCTCGACCGGCACCCCGCAGACCAGCACCCGGCCGCCGGCCGGGCTGTCGACGCCGAGCGTCAGGTTCACCGGCGCGGCCACCCCGAGCCGGGCCTGCAGCTCGGCGTGGACGTTGGCGTCGCGGGCGGCCATGAAATCCTTCACGCCCTGGATGCCGTTGGCACGGTCCGTCACCGTGGTCCCGTTGTAGGACGCCCAGCGGGCGACGTGGCGCGGGATCTCCGCTTCCGTCTCCGCCGCCATCTGGTCGACGATCCCGTTGATCCGCGCCGGCTTGAAGGTCGATGCCACGTGCGCGGCGAAGCGCTGGGCGAGGCGGTTCTTGAAGGTGGTGTTCGTCTTGAGACGCACCAGCACCTCGTCGTTGGTCAGCATCCCGTTGAGCACGCTGGTCGTCAGCGAGGAGCTGTTGAAGGTCCGGTCCATGTCGGGCAGGAACCACCGCCATTTGGATCCCGGCTTGCGCTCGCGCCAGAACTCGCGGTTGTGCTCCCAGCTGATGTTGATCGCGTAGGACTCGGCGACCACGAAGTCGATGAAGCTGTCGATGTCGATCCGCGATTCGGCGAAAGCATAGTTCGCCGGCTGCGTCAGGTCGTTGCCGTTGAGGAAAGCCAGCAGGTCGAGCCAGTCATCGGCATTGCCGCCCTCGATGCCCAGCGAAACGGCGGTCGAGTCGACGTGGCCGTAGAGGAGGTGATCGACGTCGTCCGGATTGACCCGCTTGTGCTCGAAGAACCATTTGTCGTCCCAGCGCGGGCGGATGTCGTGGATGCCCCAGTAGGATCCGTTGATGAAAACGACCGACGGCCGGTAGTCGGAGGTGTCCACCTTCATCCGCCCTTCGGCGATGAACGGCCACATGCCGTCGCGCAGCATGTCGGTGGCCCAGTTGTCACCGCCGTCGCGCAGGGTGAGCCCGGTGTGAAGGGGGATGCGGGAGCCGGGGAAAACGTCATATTTGATCTCGTCGTCGCCATACTTCCCCCGCAGCGCGAAGTTCAGCGCGCGCTGGCCGTGCACCCAGTTGTTCTCGCCGCCGATCCGGAACCCTCCGTTCACCTGGAACCCTTGCGCGCCGCCCGGTTCGAAGAACTCGAGGCTGCCCGGCGCGTCCTTGCCCTTGTAGACATCCCTTAATCCCAGCGCCGAGTTCGAGGTGCTGCTCACCAGCGGTTCGTGCTGGTTGTAGTAGATCCCCTTCTGCGCGCCGAACAGGGCGTCGGGATCCGCGACCACCGACACCACCGGCAGGTTCCCCGGGGTCTCGCCGATGAAATAGGTCCGGGTCTCGACCGGTCCCGGCGGCTTGCCGCTCTGGAAGACCCGCGCCCGCAGCACCTTCGTCGCGCTGATCGAAAGCGGCGCGGAATACTGCGGCGAGGTGATCTGCGGCAAACTGCCGTCGAGGGTGTAGCGGATGTCCCCCGAGGCCGAACTCAGGCTGACGCTCTGCGGCGTGCCATAAAAACCGCTGTCCAGCGATACGGTGGTCGGAACGCCGGGCACGCGGAGATCGGGCACCGTCGTCCCGCTGTTGGCCGCGCCGGGCGTCGGCACCGCGAAGTTCACCCACTGCGAGTTGAAGGACGGGTTCCTCCCCCGCGAAACGTCGTCCACCTGGGTCGTGTAGGTCAGCGAATCCAGAGTCGTCGACGAGGAGAAGGTCGTGGCCGTGAGGCCGAGGTCGAAGCTCAGGTCGCTGCTGTTGGGAGCGCTCTGGTGGACTTCCACCGCCAGCACGTTGTCCCCGGGCAGCAGGCCGCTGGCGGGGAGATTGAAGGTCGTGAAGGTGGATTCGTCGGTCCCGCCCACCGCCAGGCTTGCCAGGGTGAGATGGCTGATCTCGCCGGCCGGCAGGTTCTTGCGGACGACCTCCTCGCCGTTGAGGTAGACCACCGCGCCGTCGTCCACCAGCAGCTTGAGGCTGAGGCTGGCGATCAGCCCCGGATCCGCGACCTGGAAGGTGTGCCGGAAGTAGGTGGTGATGTACTTCGAGGCGGAATTCGGCCCGAAGGAAACCGGGGTGGCCGGACTGTCGGCATAGCCCAGTTCCGCGGGACCGGACGCCCACGCCGAATCATCGAAAGTCCGGGCCCGCCACTGGGTGCTCTGGTTGCTGCCGTTGTCCAGGTACTTCCACACCGCCACGGTGGCCGGGGCGACCGGTGCCGGCACCGCCGCATGCACCAGCGTGGTGGTGGCAAGCCCGGTCGCCTTGGTCAGCACCAGCGCCTCGCCGTCGGAGGAAAGCGAGAAGTTCGTGTGGTAGCCCTCGGTCGTGAAATTGCGCCATGGCCAGTAGCCGCGCGGCCGCGATTGGCCCGGGATGGCATCGTGTCCGTCCGCCCATACCAGCAGGAAGCCGTTCGCCGCGATGCTGGCGGTCGAAGGAAACGGCCACTTGAAGGGCTTCAAGAGGTCGTCGCTGAGGTAGTAACCGGAAAGGTTGATCGGCGATCCGGTCGTGTTCTTCAGCTCGATCCAGTCCGGATAGTCCTCGAAGTCCACCACGTCGGCATGCGCCTGGGTGTTGGCCGCAAGAAACTCGTTCAGTTGGACGTCCGCGACCGCCTGTCCGGCGGCGACCCCGAACAGCATAAGAATCCTTCCGTAGCGCATCGGCGGAATCTGAAACGTTTCCGTCACATTCCTGCAAGGGCCGGTCCGTAACGAATCGTTACCATTGAGAACGGTTATCAATAAGGCAAGCTCGCTCCGCTCCCAAGTCCCGTCCGCCAGCCCCCTGCCGACACTTTCTTCATTGAAAGCGCCACCCCTCCAGCCAGTCTCCGGCGATGCCTGACACGCTCTCCGCCGACCCCGCCGGAACCCTCGTGACCGCGATCCATGTCGGCGCCAGTTCGGTCTCGCTGCTGGTCGCCGAGACGCTCGCCGACGGCACCCACCGGGCGGTCGATTTCCTCGAGCAGCCCGCCCCGCTCGCCCGCGACGTCTTCCGCCACGGCAGCGTCAGCGCGGAAACCACCGAGCGCATCGTCGCCATCCTCAAGGACTACCAGACCGCCCTCGGCGAATACGGGGCCGACGCCCGCCGGGTCACCCGCGCGGTCGCCACCAACATCCTGATCGAAGCCACCAACCACGACGTCTTCCTTAACCGCATCCGCATCGCCTGCGGGCTGTCGATCAACCCGATCGACGACGGCGAGATGACCCGCCTGATCTACCTCAAGACCCGCCGCCGCTTGAAAGACACGCCGGCAATGAAGCGCCACTGCACGCTGGTCGTCCACGTCGGCCCCGGCAACACCCGCGCCCTGCTCTTCCAGGACGGCGCGATCAGCCGCTACACCAGCTACCGCCTCGGCACCCACCGCACCCGCGAGGCGACCGATGGCTCCCACGCCGAAGGCCCCGCGATGCTCCGCGTCATCCGCGAGCACACCTCGGGCAACCTCGCCCAGATGCGCTTCGACTACCACGACGTCCAGCTCGATGCCCTCGTCGTCATCGGCTACGAGATCCAGCAGATCGCCCGCTACCTTTCGAAGGCCAGCACCGCCGTCACCACCAAGGCCCTGAAAAAGGTCGCGCTCGAAGCCTCGCAGATGAGCGACCTCGACCTGGTCACCCGCTTCCAGATCGACTACCAGACCGCCGAGGCCATGCTGCCCGCGCTGGAGACCAACCTCGCCATCGCCGAAACCTTCGGCCTCAAGGAACTCCACATCCCGTCGAGCGACTACGAACAGGGCATCCTTCAGGACCTCCTCATCTCCGGCAGCCTCGCCGGCACCCTCAATGCCGAGGTCCTCCGCTCCGCCCGCATCCTCGCCCTGCGCTACCAGTCCGACCCGCGCCACGGCGAACACGTCGCGAAAATCTGTGACCACCTCTTCACCCGCCTCCAGGACCTGCACGGCATGACCCGCCACGATGCCATGCTGCTGCAAGTCGCCGCCATCCTCCACGAGGTCGGCACCTTCGTCAGCCCGCGAGCCCACCACAAGCACTCCGAATACATCATCCTCAACAGCGAGATCTTCGGGCTCGACCGCCTCGACATCACCATGATCGCGCTGGTCTCCCGCTACCACCGCCACTCCGGCCCGCGGATCGACCACCCGAACTACCGCGACCTCGACACCGCCGACCGCATCCGCGTCGCCAAGCTCTCCGCCATCCTCCGCGTCGCCGACGCCCTCGAACGGACCCACGACCAGCGCGTCCACGAAATCGTCCTCCACCGCGACGAACGCCGCCTCCGCCTCGTCCTCCCCGGCGTTACCGACGCCGCCGTCGAGCGACTCGCCATGGCCTCGAAAGGCGATCTCTTCGAGCAGGTCTTCGGCCTCGAGGTCGTGATCGACGACGCGGGGTGAAGCAAGATGGCAGATGGTAGATGGCAGATCGTAGATAGATCGCCACCGACCACTTGCCTTACATCGACCATCCACCATCTGCCATCTACCATCTCATCATGCAGCTTCCCTTCATCAACCGCGAGCTGTCCTGGCTGGAATTCAACCAGCGCGTGCTCAACGAGGCCCTGCGCGCCGACCTCCCGCTGCTGGAGCGCGTGAAATTCCTCGCGATCACCGCGTCGAACCTCGACGAGTTCTTCCAGGTCCGCGTCGGCAGCCTGATCCTGCTCCGCCGCAGCGGCCGCAAGAACCCCGATCCCTCGGGCATGACGCCGGTCCAGCAGCTCGCGGCCATCCGCAAGCGCGTCCAGCGGATGATCGACGACCAATACCGCCTCTTCAACACCGTGCTCCGCGGCGCACTGAAAGAGGCCGGCATCCGCCTCCTCGAATGCAAGCAGCTCGGCGGCCAGCAGGCCGACCAGGTCGCCGCCGCCTTCCACGACCAGATCTCGCCGCTGCTCACCCCGCTCGCGGTGGTCGAAGGTGAAGCCCCGCCGCTCGTTCCCGCCCTCCAGCTCGTCGTCGCCTGCCGGGTTTCCGACAGCGAGACCGGCGCCACCCGCCACGTCCTGATCCCCATCCCCGAAGGCCTCGGCCGCCGCGTGACCGTCAGCGATGGCAGCGAGGGCCTCGCCTTCGTGCTCATCGAGGACGTCGTCGCCCACCATGCCGACGAGCTTTTCCCCGGCGAGGAAGTCGAAGCCACCGCCTGCTTCCGCGTCACCCGCAACGGCGACATCGCCGTGCAGGAAGACGATGCCAGCGACCTCGCCGGCGAAATGGAGGAAGTGCTCGCCGCCCGCAAGCTCTCCGACACCGTGCGCCTCGAGCTTCCCGCGAGCCTGCCGCGCGACCTCGCCAAGCTCATTCAGGACGTCTGCCAGACCACCTCCGACCAGATCCACCGCATCGCCGGGCCGCTCGCCCTTTCCGGCTTCATGGACCTCGCCTTCCTGCCCGGCTTCGGCCACCTGCGCGATGAAGACTGGCCCGCACAGCCCTCGCCCGACCTCGCGCCGGGTGACTCGATCTTCGAGGCGATCAACCGCCGCGACCTCCTGCTCCATCACCCCTACGAAAGCTTCGAGCCGGTGATGCGCCTCATCGAGGAAGCCGCCGATGACCCGCAGGTCGTCTCCATCAAGCAGGTCCTCTACCGCACCGCGCGCCAGTCCCGGATCATCGACGCCCTGATCCGCGCCGCGGAAAACGGCAAGGCCGTCACCGTGCTGGTCGAGCTCAAGGCCCGCTTCGACGAAGCCCGCAACCTGCTCCGCGCCGAGGAACTCCAGCGCGCCGGGGCGCAAATCGTTTACGGCGTGAAGGGGCTCAAGACCCACGCCAAGATCTGCCTCGTCGTCCGCCGCGAGGAAGGCCGCCTGCGCCGCTACGTCCACCTCGGCACCGGCAACTACAACGAGGCCACCGCCCGCCTCTACACCGACCTCTCGCTGCTCACCTGCCGCCCCGAATACGGCGCCGACGCCTCGCTCTTCTTCAACGCCGTCACCGGCCGCTCGAAGCTGCTGCGCTTCCAGCGCCTGGTCCCCGCGCCGACCGCGATGAAGCCGCGGCTGCTCGACCTCATCGCCTCCGAAGCCGAGCGCGCCCGCCAGGGCGAACCCGCCCGGATCATCGCCAAGGTCAACTCGCTGCAAGACCCCGACATCATCGCCGCGCTCTACCAGGCATCGAAAGCCGGCGTAGAAATCCAGCTCAACATCCGAGGCATCTGCTGCCTGAAGGCCGGCGACCCGAAGCACTCGAAGAACATCCGCGTGGTCTCGGTGATCGACCGCTTCCTCGAACACGCCCGCGTCTTCTACTTCCACCAGGGCGGCGACCCCGGCATCTTCATCGCCTCCGCCGACTGGATGGGCCGCAACCTCGAGCGCCGCGTCGAGCTGATGATCCCGGTCGAAGACAGCCGCGCCCGCCGCCGCATTTTGCGTCTGTTGGAGTCATTCTTCCAGGACAACACCCAGGCCTCCAAGATCCTGCCCGACGGCTCCTCCGAACGCCTCCGCCCCGCCGCCGGCGAGAAGAAGTTCCGTGCCCAGGAGCACTTCTTCAAGGAAGCCCGCCGCGCCGCCAAAGCCCGCGAACAGGAACGCGCCATGACCTTCGAACCGCACGTGCCGAAGTAGCGCGACCTTGCAAGTTGCGCGGGTGGGCGTCTGCACCGCACCCGGAACTCCGCCTTCATCACGCCCGCTCGAAGCCAATGGAATACCGGCCACAGATCTTCCTCGGGGCCCTTCAATCCTTCGCCGTCTTCGCCGGCAACATCGTCGTGTCGGCAAGTTTTCACGGCGTGGAAGAAATGTTTGTCGGCAATCCTTTCGTGCCCCTTGGCCTTCCTCGCTTTGTCGCCAACTATGGCGGACTCCTTCTGATACTCCCGCTGGCCTGGGTCGTCCTCACCATCCGGGCCGAGCGCTCGTCCGTTTGGTGGGCATCGACCACCTTCTCGACGACCTCGGGAATCGCACTGCTCCTCGCCTTGTCCATTTTCTTCGGATGGGTGGCGCTCCACACGGCTTCTCTCCCGTTCTATTGAGCGCCAGGTTCGGCAACGGGGGGGGGGCGGCACGACGGGAAGATCAGGACACCGGGCTCCGCAGCCGCGCCTTTCAAGGGCAATCACGCGGAGCCACGGACCACCCTCACTTCCGCCCCATGAGCTTGAGCATGGCCTCCGCGCACTCGTCCCCGAGGCGTAGGAAGAAGCGCCCGCTGCCGTCGTAGTGGTAGCCGAGATTGCTGCCGTGGAGCCGCCACTGCATCTCCGCCTCCGCGGTCCCGGCAGCGTTGCCATTCGCTTGCGCCGCGTCCTTGCGCATCCGCCAGATCGCGACTTCGGGGGTCGTCAGCGGCCAGCTTTCCACCGCCGCGACGGTGCCGGCCAGCGCCGGGGATTTCGCCGCCTCGCGCTGCGCATTGGCGACGTTGTTGGCCATCGCCTCCTCGGGGAAGGCGGGCGTGCCGAGCACGCCGATCACGAAGGGCATCTTCGGCTGCTTCACCTCTTTCCTGAGGTCCTGGATGAAATGCACCATGTTGCTACTGTAGTTCCCGTAGAACTCGGGATCGAACTGGTCGTTGAATCCCTGGAACCAGAGTCCCCCCGCCACTTCGAAGCCCGCCGCGGGATCGTAGCCGGGATGATACGCCTCGGGATCGGCCAGCACCTTGCGGACGAAGCCGATCATCTCGTTCCAGTAGAATCCCGCCGCATCCTGCTTGGGCATCTCGCCGGGATCGGGCAGGCGCTTGGCCCCCAGCTCCTTGCTCCTTGCGTTCAGCTCCGCCAGTTTCGCCTGCTCCGCCGCCTGTTGATCCTTCGACAGCCTGGCGATCTTCGCCTGCAAGCCGCGCTTCTCGTTCTCAAGCGCCTTCCAGTCCCTGTCGATCTGCTTCATGGCCGCCGGAGTGCCGCCGCCGGCGAGGTATTGATCCCATGCGGCCTTCCTCTTCTTCCAGTTCTCCACCTGCTGCTTCTCGTTGGCCGTCTGCCGGTAGGGCCCTGCGGACGGGGGGCGGAAATCGTAGTGCAGGGACTTGCCGCCCCACGCGGTCTTGATGATCAGGATCGGCTGGTCGAGCTGCTTCTCCAGCAGGATGCCGAACGCGTATTCGGGGCCGAAGGCGGTCGGTCTCGCTCCGTAACCGGTGCTCAGCGGGCCGGCGGCCATCCCGGGCTCGGCGGCACGGTTCACCCCGCCGTAGGCCGCGATGAAGGTCTGCTTGCCGGTCGGGAGACCGAGCTTCGACTGCCATGCATCCGCCAATTCCGCGGCGCCCTTGATGCTCTTCACCGCGGCGGCCGTCTCGATCACTTTCCGGTCGGTGATCCCCGCTGCGAAAATCGCGGCCAGTTCCTTGTCGCGGGCTACCCGGGCGGCATCGGTCTGGCGCTTCTTGAACACCTCGTAGCGCTCGGCGCGCACCTTCTCCACCTCGGCATCCAGCGCCTTCTGAACGAGCGGCCCGAGATCCCTGGGCGACAATTTCGCATGGGCCGGATCCTTGGCGAGCGTCTCCCGGATGGACGCCTCGGACTTCTGCCGGATCTCCCGCGGCAGGCCCGCGGTGAGCATGGCCCACTCCTCCTTCGTCGGCACGTAGGCCGGCTTCGGGGCATAGGCGAGGGTCGAGACCTCCGCGTGCCCTTGCATGTTCGATTGTCCCGCGAGGACGAAAACCAGCAGCTTCTTGCCTTCCGGAGCGGCACCGAGGCCGGAGCCGGAGAGAAGGGCGGCAACCGCCGTCGCGGAGATCAGTTTGAAGGCGCTTCGATGGAGGTTCATGGGGCGATGAGGGGTCGTTCAAAGTTTCCCCCACACCCGCTCCATCACCGCGTGGCCGGCCGGGTCGTGCTTCTGCAGCTCGGCGCGGACGAAGGGCTGGAAGTCGTTGCGGTAGAAATACGCCTCGGTCGCCTCCGCGAAGTATTCCTTGTGGTTGGTCGTGGCGTAGTGACGGACCGTCTCGCCGTTGAAGAGCAGGACCTTCTCGTAGATCCCCGCCTTCATCGCGCCCTCGTAGGCCTTAAGGATCTCCGGCTCGTCGAAGCCGAGGACCTGGTCGTGATACGCGTGGGCCAGCTCGTGGAGGATGACCGCGGGATGCTTGAGCATCTGCCCGCGCGACAAAAGGGCCGCCGCCTGGGTGACGTGAACCTTTTTCGCTAGCGCCGGATCGTAGCCCTGGGCCGTCAACCACTGCTCGCTGGGGTGATACTGCATCGCGTGGAGCTCGGGGTGGGAGTGGTCGATCCGGATCTCCAGCTTCCGCATCTCGGCCAGTTGCTTCTCGGGCATCAGGATCGCGATCCGCTGCAAGTGGTTGGCCAGCATCTTCAGGGCCTTTTCCCCTTCCTCCTTGTGGGCACCGCTCACCAGCTCCGTGTCGGCATGCACGGTCCAGCCTTCGATCTCGAGCTTCACGGTCTCGACCCAGCCCACTTTCTTTCGCGTCGTCTCGACGGGAGCCTCCTTGGCGCCCTCGTTCGCGGTCAAGGCGCCGGCCGCGAGAAGGACCGCCAGCAGCAGGCAGGGCAGGCCGAGCGCATGCCGGGATCGAAGAATTAGGGATCTCATGGAGAAGTTGGTAGCAGCGCGGATCCGCATTGGCGAGGCAGGAGTCGCCTCCCGGGAAATCCATGTAACATTCCCGCCGCGCCGTGGTAGAAGCCGGGCGGACCATGCCCGCGCCCGATTCACCGCCGACCCTCTTCGCCACCACCCGCTGGACCCTCGTCCAGGACGCGGCACGCGGCGGCGACCACGGGGCCGTCGCGGCGCTCGGGGCCTTGTTCGCCACCTACTGGCAACCGCTTTACCGCTACGCCCGGCGGAAGGGGAAATCCAAGGAGGATGCCGAGGACCTGGTGCAAGGCTTCTTCGCGCATCTTCTAACCGCCGATGCGTTCCGCGACATCGATCGCTCCAAAGGCCGCTTCCGCTCCTTCCTGCTCGCATCGTTCCAGCACTGGATGATCAACGACTGGAAGCACGCCTCGCGAGACAAGCGCGGCGGCGGAATCGCCCCGCTGTCCTTCGATTGGGAGAGCGCCGAAAGCGGGCTCAAGCTGGAGGTCGCCGACGAGCGCAGCCCCGACCGGATCTACGACCGCGAATGGGCCGTCGCCCTGCTCGACAAGGTGCTGCGCGACCTCGAAATGCTCGCCCGCGACGAAGGCGGAGCCGAGCAGTTCGAACGCCTCAAGCCCTGCCTCACCGCCGACTCCAGCCGCATCGGCTACGCGACCATCGCCACCGAACTCGGCATGAGCGAAAGTGCCCTCCGCGTCGCCGTCCACCGCCTCCGCAAGCGCTACCGTCACCTGCTCACCGACGAGATCGCACGCACCTTGTCCTCCCCGGAAGCAGTCGAAGAAGAAATGCAATCGCTCTTCGCCGCGCTCGCCGGGTGATCTTTTCTTGGTAACATTTCCCACCCCACGCTTTTGAGGAAGGCAGACCACCCGATCATGACCGCTCCCACCTGCCCCGACTGCGGCACCGCGCTGCCCGCCGATTCCCCGCAGTCGCTCTGCCCCGCCTGCCTGCTGCGCCAGGCGCTGGCCTCGCGGACGGTGGTGAACGGCGACGCCCGGAGTTCCGCGCCGCCGCCGACCCCCGAGGAAATCGCCGACAAGTTCCCGCAGTTCGAGATCCTCGAATGCCTCGGCCGCGGCGGGATGGGCGTCGTGTACAAGGCCCGCCAGAAATCCCTCAACCGCCTGGTTGCGATCAAGATCCTCGCCCCGGACCGCGAGCACGAACCTCGCTTCGCCGAGCGCTTCGCCCGCGAGGCCGAGCTGCTGGCCCGGCTCAATCATCCGCACATCGTCACCATCCACGACTTCGGCGAAACCGGCGGGCTGTTCTACCTCGTGATGGAGTTCGTCGACGGCGTGAACCTGCGCGACCTGCTGCGGGACGGGAAGCTTGAATCGAAGCAAGCGCTCGCCATCGTCCCGCCGATCTGCGAGGCGCTGCAATACGCCCACGACAAGGGCATCGTCCACCGCGACATCAAGCCGGAGAACCTCCTGTTAGACCGCGAGGGCCGGATCAAGATCGCCGACTTCGGCATCGCCGCGCTGATGGGGGCCGAGGGCGAAACCTCCGGCACCCCGCCTTACATGGCTCCCGAGCAAGGCGGCGACCGCACCGGCATCGACCACCGTGCCGACCTCTACGCGCTCGGCGTGGTGCTTTACGAAATGCTCACCGGCGAGCGCCCCGGCAAGGACCTCATCGCGCCGTCGCGCAAGGTTCAGATCGACGTCCGTCTCGACGAGATGGTGCTGCGCGCCCTCGAAAAGCAACCCGAACGCCGCTATCAGACCGCCGGTGAGTTCCGGACCGTGGTGGAGACCCTGCAAGCCGTTCCGCCGGTTCCGCCGGTCGCCCCACCCTTGCCTGCCGTCGCCCCTCAAACATCCGGCCCGCTCAAACGCTTTTTGCTGCTCTTCTCCACGATCGCATTTCCCGTAGGCCTGCTCGGCGCGGGCTTGGGCTGGCTGTTGAGTCATTTCATTCCGCATATCGACGGATCCCAGACCCTCGCCCGGAACCTGGCCCTGATCGGCATCCTGCTATCGCCGCTGGCGGCCATCGGCGTGATGTTCTTCCAGACCCGTCGCGCGGGCGGGGTTTACGACCCTGCGTCCAAACCAGGCAAGAGGTGGATCCTGCTTTCCCAGATCTGCATGGTCATCCTCGTGTTCCTCGGGAAGTCGTGGCTCGTTCCGGCGCATGCCTCCTCAGACAACGAAAAAGTCCTGATCGGCCGGGCGAAGTTCGACTTTGAGATCCCGCAAACCCTCAGCGGCGGGTGGGGCGCGGAGCTGCCGGTCTATCAGGGTCAGACCACCCGCTGGTTTCCTCCGAACGGACAACCCGTCCAGATGAAGGACGGCAGGACCTTGTACTTCCGCGTGCAAACGACGGGCTTGGAAAACGGACGGCCAAAGCTGTTGGCCGGCATCTCCGAAGATGCAAAGGTATGGACCACCAAAAGCGTGGAAATGGGGCCGTCGCGCCGCAGCACCAGCCTCGATCTCGATCACGGAATCAAGGCCACCCTGCAATGGAATCCTGCAACCCCGCCCGTTTCCGAAGCGAACCCGAGGCCGGTCAACGCTCTGCGGACGAATTCCGGCCTGTCGGTCATGACCGGCATCGTCTTCGTGGTGCTGTTCCTTGGAGGAATCCTCCTCCTCGCCATCCTCATCGCGCGGTCCAAATCCAGAGGTTCCAAAGCAGCCATCGGCATCGGCTGCGCCGTGCTCCTGTTCGGCGGGCTCTTGTTGGCCGCGGCTTCGGTGGTGTTGTTCTATTTCACCAAGCCCGTCATGCGCTCCGGCCCCACATCGATCCCGGTCCAGCCACCCGCGCCGGCTTCACCCCCTGCCCTTCTTCCCGAGGTCGAAGCCGAGGCGAACGGCAACGATGCCAACGAAGCCCTGAAATCCATCACCCTCTCCGTCTCAGGCGCCGTCGCCCGCCCCGGATCCTACACCCTGCGCGCAGACGCCACCCTCATCGACGCCCTCGCCGCGGCCGGCGGCTGGACCGACAGCGCAAAGCTCGACGAAGTCTTCATCAACGACGACCGCAACGGCGCGAAGCACGATCTCCGCAAGATCCTCGACGGCCGCGCGCCCAACCCGGCCCTCGCCACGGGGCGAAACATCTTCGTCTCCCGCCGCAACCCCTGACCTTGCCCGACCATGGACCTCTCCTATCCGATCCAAGCGATTCTCATCTACCTCTCGATCCTCTTCGCCCCTGCCGATGCCGAGCGGATTGTCTTCAAAGGCGCCGACTACTCCTCGCACCTCATCCACGACGCTTCCGGCTGGAACCTCGTCGGACCCGAGGGAAACATCCAGGTGTCGATCGACGGCACTCGCCTCGTCTCGAAAGCCGGCGACAAACCGGATTCCAACGATCTCTCGCCCTTTATCGCCAAGGCTGTCGGCCATGACTGGGAGAAGCAGCCGAAGCTCACGCTCCCCCTCGCCACCACCCTCGAAAAGACCCCGTCCGGCTTCAAACTGCGCAACGACCGCGGCACCGAAGGCACCTTCGAATACACCATTTCCTACGTCCGCAAGGACCGCCCCGGGGGCCCGACCTGCAACGTCCTCGGTGCCGTGAAGCAACCCGGCATCTTCGCCCTCCGCGACGGCGATACCTTGCGTTCCGTCCTGCTCAGGGCCGGTGGACCCGCGGGCAAGATCGCACCGCCCATCGTTTGGCTGCTCCGCGGTGAACCCGGCGAGAAGCTTTCCCAGCGCGAGGGCCTCGACCTCCCCGGCGTGCTCGGCGGCCGACACGAAAACCCTCAACTCCGCGACCGAGACACCCTTTACATCGAACCCACCGTCCTGCTCGAACTCGCCCGCGACGGATCGCTTGCCATCGACGGCCAAGCATGCCCCGCCGCCGAAGTTCCCGCCCGCCTCCGCGACCGCGTCGAAGCAGGCGTCCGCAGCGCCACCCTCACCTCGCACCCCGACACCCCGCTCGCCACCGTTCAGCCCTTGCTGGACGCCTGCGTCGAGGCCGGCATCCCGGCCGACAATCTGAAACTCGACAGCACCGCCGTCCCGGACTGATTCCATGCGCCCTCAAGAGGAATCCGGGGAACAACGAAACGAGCGAAACGAACGAAAGTTGATCCCCGGCCACCGCCACTCACCATACAGCGGCGCTTCAAATCGCCCCGCGATCCAGCTCTTCAACTTTCGCCGATTTCGTCCCTTTCGTTGTTCCTCACTGCCTTTATTCCCTCCAGTCAGACGTCGCGACATCCGGGATTCCCCGCTCTCATTCCGGGATTGCCGGGGATGGCGAAGAGGTCAGCATGGCGGGCAGTGAAATCCCGCATCCTCTTCCTCCTCGCCGCATGCTGGCTCGCCTCCGCCCTCCATGCGGCAGAGAGCCGGACTTGGAGAACCTCCGATGGCAGCAAAACCATCGAGGCGGAGTTCATCGCCGCGAAGGATGGCAAGGTGACCATCCGCCGGAATTCGGACCGCAAGACCTTCACCATCCCGCTTGATACCCTCTCGGAAGACGACCGGAAATGGGTCGCCGAGAAACAGGCCACCGAAGAAGAGGCGGCCGCGAAATCCGACAAGAGCAGCCCCTTCGCCAAGCTCCTCACCGGCGAGTGGGAACGAAGCGAAGGCCAAGGGATCTCCTACCGCATCTTCGGCGCGAAGAAGCTCCGCGGTGCCGACGAGACCGGTCACCCGCTGGTCATTTATCTCCACGGCCGCGGCGGCGACGTGATGACGCCGGACCAACCCTGGGACGCGCGCTCGTTCTCCGACGAAGACAACTACCGCAAGAACCCCTGCATCGTCATCGCCCCGCAATGCCCGAAGGAACAAGGGTGGGACGGCAAGAACGCGGACGCGGTGGTCGGGATCATCGGCGACCTGGTGAAGAACCTGTCGGTCGACAAGGACCGCATCTACCTGACCGGCTACTCGATGGGGGGCTGGGGCACTTTCCACCTGTTAGGCCGCGAGCCGAAGCTGTTCGCCGCCGCCGTCCCGATCGCCGGCGGCGGCAATCCCAACGACGCGGAGAAGTTCAAGAAGGTCCCCCTCTGGGTCTTCCACGGCGCGAAGGACGACGTGGTGAAGCCCGAGAACAGCCAGCGGATGGTCGACGCCCTCAAGGAAGCGCGCGGCGAGGTGAAATACACCGAGTATCCCGACGGCGACCACGGTATCTCCGGTCGCGTCTATGCCGACAAGGCGATGCACGAGTGGCTGTTCGCGCAGCGTAAGTGAACGGCATCGCGACCATGCGTTACCGACAGTACATCCTCCCGCTCGCCCTCGTTCTCGCCGCCGCGGCTTGGTTGTGGCGCGGGGAACTTGAGCGACGCGATCTGGCGGACCGGATCGATGACCTCGGCACGCGCTCGGAGCGGCCGCCTGCCCGTCCCGCAACGAATTCCCGTCCGGAGCGCCGCTCCGCCATCGAACGCGATCCGGTGGACTGGCAGGCCGTTGCGGCGGAACTGGCAAGCGGCACTTACCTCGGCGGACTCCTCCAGACCAACGCCCGACTGCGGGCCGCCATCGAGGCGATGTCCGTGGAAGACCTGCTCGCCACCATGGAGGAGTTGAAGATGGCCGGCCTCGAGAAGTCGCAGTTCGAGCTGCTGGAGAAACACCTGACCATGGCGATTCTCCTCCAAGCACCGGAAATGGGCTTCTCGCGCTTCGCCGTCCGGGGAAAACCGAACTGGGACTGGTTTATAGGGGAACAGTTCAGCAAATGGGTCGCACGTGACAAGCTTGCGGCCGTGGACTGGCTCCGGCAGCACACCGGCTCGGGCGGCTATGTCCCAAGGGAGATGATCCAAGATCCGTTCTTCGGGTTCCTCCGTTCCGACCCGGATACCGCCGCGGCGATCCTGGCCACCCGGCCGCCCGAGGGCCGACTGGAAGTGCTGCGATCGCTCGCGATGAACGAATTGAAGGAGGGCGGGCAGGAGGAATGGGCCAAGGTCATGCGCTCACAGCTTCCTCCAGAAGATGTGCCAAAAGCCATCGCGTGGCCGGTGATGAGATGGAGCGATGGCGACGGCTCGCCAATGCATTTGGACCAGGTGGACGCCTATATGGAACGGATCGGAGTGACCGAAGCGGAGCGAAAAGCCTGCGTGATGGTGGTCGCGCGGGATGCAGCGGCATGGTGGCTTTCGACGGGAGAAAACGTGAAGGAACTCAGCCGCTTCGAACAGATGCGGGAATGGGTCGCGCGGCACGACCCGGCGCTGCTGGAGCCCGCCACGCTGGTTGCCTTGGCTGAAGTCGCGCAGGTCGAAGGCTTTGACCAAGCCGGCGGATTGGCGCTTCAGTTCCACGAGGAAACGGGAAACGACGCCTATCTGACTGCGGTGCTGAAAGTCGCGGACGACCGGTCCGAACCCGCACTACTCCGCAATCTCATCGACCGGCTCTCCGATCCCGCGCTCCGTGAGAAACATCGGGAGGAACAAGCCCACCGCCTCGAATGAAGGACCCGGCTTCATCGCGGTTTCCCGCTGCCCGTTTCGTCCTGATCGCGCTGCCGCTGCTGGCGGTACTCCTCTGGCAAGAGCAGCAACTCGGCCGCTTGCGTGAGGAGCACTCCGCCCTTCTCGCCAGGGCGTCGATGCAAGGCATCGATTCACCGGGGGCTCCCTTGCCCCCCGGAAAGTCGGAACACCGACGCAGCGACCCTTTGGCCGAGGCTCGCGATCTGGCCCACGTCTTGATCCGCCGCGCCGGATCCGAGGACCGCGACCACACCGACTGGGAAACGCAGATCCCCTTGGTGGAGCGACTCCAGGCACTCCGTCCGTCCCAACTGGAGGAAGTGATCCGCCTCCTCCTCGACACCGGGGACATTCCGCCGGATGCGCGCTTCAACCTCTTGTTCCATCTCCTCGACCGCTTGGGACAGGACCGGCCGGAGAGGGCGCTGGAACTGGCGGAGGAAATGGAATCCCGCCGTCCCGATCACCATGTCCAACACCGCATCGATTCGGAGATATCATCCCACGCTCGCCGCCTTGCGGAGAAGAACCCCGAGGTGGCATGGGCTTGGTTCCTCGGGAAGCGCTCTGGCTGGGATGAGAGGCGGATCCGCGACGCCCGGGCCAGCCTGCTGATGGGAATCAGCCGCATTGATCCGGCGCAGGCCCTCCGCAAAGCGGATGAACAGGGCCATGGGGACATCGCATTTCTCCACCACAGCTTCTTCCGCGAGCAAAAGATCGCGAACATCTCGGCACTCCGCGCGTGGAGCCGCGGCGATGACGGCAAGCGTTCCGAAATGCTGGCCTACATCCGGCAAGCGACGCTTCCCCGATACGATCAAGAGCCCAGCCGCTTCGACAAAGTGATCCCATGGATCGATGAAGCCCGGCTGACCAACGACGAAATCAGCTTCATCCTCGACCCGCAACTCTGCGACCTCGGTCCGCGGATTGACCCGCAGGAAACGGGAAAGTGGATCGACTGGCTGGACCGCCGATTCGCGGAAGAAGAGGTCGCCGGACAGATCGAGCGGCTCTTCAAGAACCCGCGGACCGGCACGGCCGCGCGGGCATGGCTCGACTCCTTGCCGCCGGACGAAGCCGCCGAGTTCACCAAGCGATACGAGGTTGAATAGCCGCCGGGTGCCCGCGGCCGCAGGCGGTAGGGTCGGACGCCCCCGGCCGACCGGAGCGGTCCCCGCAGGCCCGCTTCACCCGCAAGGGTCCTGCCGGCCCTCCCGTCGCTTCGCGGACGAGCGAGGGCGCGTCGTCCCTACCTCTCCCTCACCACCCCGATCAGGTATCCATTCTTCAAATTTCGCCGCTTTCGTCCCTTTCGTTGTTCCCCCTGCCTTTGCTCCCCTCCCGCACCCCACCTCCAATTCCCGTGCATCAGGAAGCGGAACCTCTATCAAAAGCCCCATGAAATCCCACCTCGCCCTCCTCCTCATTGCCGCCCTCCCCCTCGCGGCGGAGATCCCGGTGATCCCGCGGCCCGCCGACGTGAAGGAGATCGAAACCCACCTCCGCATTTCCAAGGACGCCACCGTCCACGTCGCCGACCCCAACAACCGCGAGCTCTTCCTCGCCACCCTCTCCGAGGCCGCCGGCTTCCCGCTCGGCATCACCCCGGCCGATGCCCCGTCGACGATCCAGTTCCTCGCGGAGAACATGCTGCCCGACCGCTTCCCGATCCCCGAAGGCGAAGGCTACGTGATCCGCATCGTCGCCGAATGCGCCAACGTCCACGCCGCCACACCCGCCGGCCATTTCAACGGCTTGCAAACCCTCGCCCAACTCATCCGCAACGCCGGCCGCGATGCCGGTGGCGCGATCCAGCTGCCCGGCGCCTACATCGTCGACGCACCCCGCTTCGCCTGGCGCGGCTTCATGCTCGATGAAAGCCGCCACTTCACCGGCGAGGCCGGCGTGAAACGGCTGCTCGACGCCATGGCGCGCTACAAGCTCAACCGCTTCCACTGGCACCTCACCGACTCCCCGGGCTGGCGGATCGAGATCAAGAAATACCCGAAACTCACCAGCATCGGCGGCCGCGGCAACGAGAGCGACACCTCGCCCGACGCCCCGCCGCAGTTCTACACCCAGCAGCAGATCCGCGACATCGTCGCCTACGCGAAAGCACGGAACATCACCATCGTCCCGGAGATCGACATGCCCGGCCACGCCGACGCCGCGGTCCGCGCCTACCCGGAGCACGACGGCGGCGGCTTCCTGCAGAAGGGCCGCACCGACAAGTGGCCGCGCTTCACCTTCAATCCCGCGAAGCCGGAGACGCTGGCCTTCCTCGACGACATCCTGACGGAAGTCGCCGCGCTCTTCCCCGATGCCGGCGTGATCCACTTCGGCGGCGACGAGGTCCACTTCGGCTGGCAGAAATGGCCGCAGCTCCCCGAGGTGCAGGCGCTCATGAAAAAGGAGAACCTGAAGGACCTCGCCGCCGTCGAAAGCTGGTTCAACCTGCGGATGGCGAAAACCATCAACGGCCTCGGCTTCGCCACCGGCGGCTGGGACGAGATCGCCGCGCGCGACCTGCCCGCCGACCGGACCCTTGTCTTCTGGTGGCGTCACGACAAGCCGCAGGTCCTCCGCCAGGCGCTCGACAAGGGCTTCCCTGTCGTCCTCTGCCCGCGCCGGCCCTGCTACCTCGACTTCGTGCAGGAAGACTCCCACCAGGCCGGCCGCCGCTGGGGCGGCTTCAACCCGCTGGCCGACACCTACCACTTCCCCGCCGGCCTCCAGCTCTCCGAGGACGACGAGAAGCAAGTCCGCGGCCTGCAGGCCTGCCTGTGGACCGAGACCACCGTGACCCAGGCCCGCCGCGATTTCATGACCTGGCCGCGCCTCGTCGCCCTCGCCGAAGCCGCCTGGACGCCCGCCGCCCGCAAGGACTTCGCCAGCTTCGAAAAGCGCCTGCCCGCCGAACTCGCGTGGCTGAAAGCGCACGGCATCGCCCCCTACGATCCCTTCGCGAAATCGCCCGAAGTCACCGACCAGGGCGCGAAGCCGGAATACCCCGACAAACCGCAGTGAGCGCGGCCTTTTCCCGAGCGCTTCATCATTCCTTCACCGGAGCCGCCTCCCCTTTCACGCCATGGACTTCGATGCCTCCGTCTTCCCGCGCCAGCTCCGCCACTGGACCCTCCACTGCCTGCTGAACGCCGCACCCAGCCTCGGCATCGCGCTGGGCTGGATGGGACTCTGGAAACAACCGCCCGCCGTGGCCGCGATGTTCACCGCGATCGCCACCTTCATCGGGCTCTACGCCTTCCTCACCTCGCTCCGCGGGCCCTTCTCCGATCCCTTGCACCTCCTCTCCCGCGCCCTCGCCCTCGGCACCAGGATCCGCGCATGGATCTCGGGCATCTCCGTGCTGGTCCTGCCCACCGGGATCCTGATGGTTTTCACGCCCGACTACTGGTGCGGCATGGCCGCCCTGTTCGCCGTCAACGGCGCCGCCCGCTACCTCGGCGCGAACTCGCCCGTCCTCACGCCGGACTCCGGACCCAACACCGGCTTCCTCGCGGTGTACGCCACCACCTTGCTCGAAGGCTTCCTCCTCTCCTTCCTGCTCCTCATGATCTCCTTCTTCGCGCTGCTCGTTCTCCGATCCCGCGAACGGAAGAAGCTCCACGCCGCCATGGCCCGGACGCCTTGAGCGAGGCGGGGAGGCATCACGCGACGATCGCGAAGAAGGCCCCGAGCACCAGCAGCGGCAAGCTGGCCCATGCCAGGGTCAAGAACACCCGGCGAGTCCTTCGCCAGCAGCGCACTCCGAGCAGAACCGCTCCGATCGGGACCAGCACGAAATACAACCCGCTCGGAAGCAGGTTCAGGCCGTACTCCATGCCGAGCTGCCCGAACCCCGCGAGGAGAAAGCCCCACGCGAAAAGTCCGATCGGATCCGGCGACCGCTCGTTCCTGGCAGGGCCCTCCCCCGCTTCGTCCTCGTCCCACATCACCCGCTAGAACACCACGGCGGCTTCGCTTCTGTCGTTGGATCCGCGCGATTCCGTCGAATCCCGACCGCAGTTGGCGACCCGGAAGTCCGGAGCCTCTGCACGGCCCCTGACCAAAGCTGCACGGGCCGGATCGTTCCGCGCGGGGCAACATCCTGGGGCGCCATCAACCCTCATCCCATGCTGCCGCTCCCGACCGTCACAAGCACCAGCAGGACCGCCAGCGCGAACAGCAGCAACACGAATGCCGACGCGATGGCCACCACCTTGCCGGTGCGCTTCTTCCAACGGAAAATGCCGAACGCCAGGCCTGCAAGCGCGGCGAAAAACACGCTGGCCACGATGAGGGTGAACACCGGAATCCCGAACAGCTGCAGCGTTCCGTGATCGTAGGATATCATGACGTCGCACCGGTGATTGGAATGCCTTGCCCGCGCGTTCTTCGAACCCGGTCGGGCTGAAACTCCAATGAATGTAGGGATCTAGCTCATCCGCGGCGGGGAGAAAAGTCCTGAAATCCAGGAAAGTCGTCGCCACCCCTTGGATGGAGCCTTTCGTTCACCCCTGTGGGTGCACCACCCGCAATCTCCGAAGCCTCCGGATCGCATCGGACACGGATGACGCTCCTTCGAGCCCGGCGAGGATCTCCTCCCGGGTCTTGAATTGGGTGAGCACATCGTGTAAGCTTCCCCTCGCATGGGACAGTTTGAAATGAGAGCCTCCGGGTCGGGACCACAGAACCGAACCGATGAAGAAGAGCCGATTCACCGAGAGCCAGATCGTGGCGATCCTCAAGG
>JAIXWR010000039.1 GCA_027491155.1 Verrucomicrobiaceae bacterium | reverse complement strand
AGGCAGAGCAGGACGATGACCAGGAAGGAAATGATGATCGAGGAGATCGTCGAATTGCGGCGCTGTGCCTGAAGGCGGGCCTGGGCTTCGGGGCTTAGCTGGGCGTGGAGGCTCATGGTGCGAGGGGTTCTTGGCGCGGCAGGATACGATTCCCACCGGGGCTGACCAGCGGCAAAAACGAGTTTGTGCCAAAGATTTCCTGCCGGATTCCCGGCGCGTGGGGCGAAGATGCCCCGGCCGGGGCTTGCTGATGCCGGGGCGCGGGGCGTAGGAAGCGGCATGGAAATCATGCGTGCGGGAGTGGCCGGGGCGGGATCGATGGGGCGCAACCATGCCCGGGTTTACAGCCTGATCCCCGGGGCGAGCCTGGCGGCGGTCTATGACGCCGATCCGGAGCGGGCCCGCGCGGTGGCGGAAGAGTTCGGGGCGGTGCCGGTTTCCTCGCTGGAGGAGCTGGCCGGCCTGGCCGATGCCGTGAGCGTGGCGGTGCCGACCGTGGCCCACCGCGAGGTCGGATGCCGGCTGATGGAGCTGGGGGCGCATGTCTTGATGGAAAAGCCGATCGCGCCCTCGGTGGAGGATGCCCGGGCGCTGGTGGAGACCGCCAGACGCTGCGGCCGCATCCTGCAGGTCGGCCACATCGAGCGCTTCAACCCGGTCCTCCGGCAATTGGAGCACCGGCTCACGCATCCGAAGTTCATCGAAGCCCACCGCCTTTCCCCGTTCCCGAACCGGAGCATCGACATCGGTGTGGTCCTCGACCTGATGATCCACGACCTGGAGATCATCCTCCATCTGGTCCGTTCGCCGGTGGAAAGCATCGACGCGGTGGGCGTGCCGGTGCTGATGGCCTCCGAGGACATCGCCAACGCGCGGATCCGCTTTGCGAACGGCTGCGTGGCGAACGTCACGGCGAGCCGGATCAGCCCGGAGAAGATGCGCAAGATCCGGGTCTTCCAGTCCGACTGCTACCTTTCCCTCGACTACCAGGAGCAAGCCGGGCAGATCCATTGGAAGGAGGGCATGGGCATCCAGCGGGCGGAAGTCGAGGTCGAGAAGGAAGAGCCCTTGAAGCTCGAACTGGCGGCCTTTCTGGCCAGCGTGGCCCGCGGCGAGGATCCGGCGGTGACCGGCCAGCAGGGGACGGCGGCGCTCGAACTCGCGCTGGAGATCACCCGGCGGATCAACGCGTGAGAAATGAAAAGGCCGCGCCCCGGCGAGGAGGTGCGGCCTTGGAAAAGCGTGGAGCCGGTTTAGGAACCGGAGCCGGGCAGGACCAGCACCACGAAGGCGGTGTTGTCGGGCATGGCCGACAAATCCTGGTTGAAGATCCGCCAGCGGCCATTGTCGTAGTAGACTCCGAGCGGCTTGTTGAGGTAGGTCGGGCTGGCCGGCAGATAAACGTGCTGGACGAAGACGAAGGCGAAAGGGTTGTCGTTGGTCAGGGCGTTCTCGATGACCGCGTAGTTCCCGAAGATGTTGCCGCCGGCGGCGGTGAAGATGAAGGAGGCCGGACTCTCCCCGTTCTTGAGTTTGGTCACGTCGGCGACGTGAAAGCCGATGGCTTCGATGTTCTCGGTGTTTTCGGTGTAGATCGACCACTGGTTGCCGTAGCTCGGTCCGGCGGGGACGTAATAGAGCCCGTGGTAGCGCGACGAATAGGTGGCCGGAAATCCGGGTGTCGGATTGGCGACGTGGGTGGCAAGGAGCCGGGCCTGCGGGTTACCCTTCGCGATGGAGAAAACCGTGAGGTTCGAAGTGGAGTTTGCCGCCGAGGCCAGGACGGTCTTGCCCCCCTTGGGGACGAGCACGTTGAACTGGGCGCTGGCCGGGATGCCCACGCCGTCCTCGTTCACGATCTGCCAGCGTGCGCTTTCGTTGTCGTATTGGACGCCGACCGGGTGGGCATTGTAAACGCCGCTCCAGAACTGGGTCACCAGCGGCCTGGCCTTGGGTTTGCCGTTCAAGGAAGGGTGGTCGATCGTCAGCACCGAGCCGGAGGTGTTGCCACCGCCCGAAGTGACGCGGAAGTAGGTTTGGGCGGCGGCGGGCAAGGAAGCGGCCAGCAGGAAAGCGGTGGCAGCCAGCCCGGAGCGGAGTAGGGAGGGAATCAGTGATGATTTTTTCATAGGACGCGATAGTTGACGAATCTAAACAAATTCGCATGCCATCGCGAGGTCAAGCAGGATCGCCTGTCCTGCTCATTTCTCCTGGGGCGGGCGGAAGTGGTCGGTGATCCGCTTCTCGGCCTCGCGGTCGATGATCTGGGCGCTGTAAAGGTCCGCGGCCAGGTTGCGCGCGGCGGCGATTTCGAGGTCGGTCGGGGCTTCCTTTTTCTTGCCGGCGGGCACGAACTCGAGGTTGGGGACGACTTTCTCGAGGCCCGGCGAGATGGCGGGATCGATGGTGCAGGCGATCTCCGGCTTCGGCGAGATGTCGGGCATCTTGCCGTCGGCCAGTTCGAGCCGGGCTTCCGGGGTTTCCACGAGCTTGAGCTGGACGGCGTGCTGGTGGGCCCGCAGCAAGGTCTCGCGGGCGAGCTGCTCGCGGGCCGGGTAGTCCTCGAACTCGTCGGTCGGATCGTCCTTCTCGCGCTTGAAGACGAGGTCGAAATAGGCGCTGGGTTCGATGCCGAGCGATCTGGCTTCCTCGACCTTGGCGATGCCCCTGAGCAGCACGGCCCGGGCATCTTCTTCGGTCAGCGAGCGGTAGAAGGAGGCCTCGGAGACCAGGGTCCGCATCTCGTCGACCAGGGCGGCCTTGCGCTGGGATTTCTTGTAGTGCTTCGAGCCGAAGGAGAATGCGACGAGCGCGATGACGGCAAAGACCGCCAGCTTGAGAATGGTGGCAACGCGGGGGTCCATCAGGTCCAGATCGATTTGGGTTTCTTCACTTCGGCGGAAGGCGGCTCTTGTTCGAAGGTCCGTTTCTCCCGGCAGTGGAACAAGGCTTCCTCGCGGGTGATGTAGCCGCTGTCGAGCAGGGCGGCGATCGACTGGTCGATGGTCCGGTTGCCGTCCTTGAAGCCGATTTCCATCAGGCCCACGAGTTGTTCGAGTTTCCGTTCGCGGATGCAGGCGCGGATGCCGTGGTTGGCGCGGAGGACTTCGGAAGCGAGCACCCGGCCCTGGCCGTCGGCGCGCTGGATCAGGCGCTGGGAAACCACGGCTTCCAGCACGCCGGCGAGCTGGGTGACGATCTGCGGCTGCTGGTCGGGCGGGAAGACGTCCACCAGGCGGTCGATCGACTGCGGCGCGTCCACGGTGTGCAGGGTGGCAAACACCAGATGGCCGGTCTCCGCGGCGGTGAGGGCGATGCGGATGGTTTCGAGGTCGCGCAGTTCGGAGACGACGATCACGTCAGGATCCTGCCGCAGGGCCTGGCGGAGGGCGATGGGGAAGCCGCGGGTGTCGGCGCCGACCTCGCGCTGCTTGATGAGGCAAGAGGCGTGGGTGAAGATGAATTCGATGGGGTCCTCGATCGTGACGATGACTCCGGAGCGGCTTTCGGACACCCGGCGGATCATCGAGGCGAGGGTGGTCGACTTGCCGGAGCCGGTGATGCCGGTGACGAGCACCAGCCCGCGGCGCAGGCCGCAGATGTCGTGGACGACGGCGTGGTGGCCGAGTTCGCCGAGTTCCGGGATGTGCTGGGGAATGTGGCGGAAGGCCGCCTCATGGCTGCCGCGGGCGATGTGGACGTTGCCGCGGAAGCGGCCGACGCCTTCGATCTGGAGCGCGTAGTCGAGTTCCCAGTTCTGTTCCAGGGCGGCGCGCTGGGTTTCCGAGAGGGTGTCGAGGATCAGGCGGCGCGTGGTCTCGGGATCGAGCAGGAAATCCTCGAGCGGGACGAGATTGCCCGCCACCCGGGCCGCCGGGGGTGCCCAGGCGGAAAGATGGAGGTCGGAGCCGCCGAGTTCGACGGTCTGGCGGAGGTAGTCGGTGATTTCGCGGGCCTGGCTCACGGTGAGGAGGGTGAAACTAGGAAATGCCGCGCATCGCGCGATCAAAATCCTGCGGACGGTCGGTGGCGGAGCGGGCGGTCTCGGGATCGATGATGCCCTGCTGCGTCGCGGCGATCAGGTAGCGGAGGAACGAGCAGGCGATCGAGTCGTCGCTGCGCTGGAGGTGATCCTTGAGGTCGGCGTAATTGCCGTCGGCGATCCATTTGCGGACGGCGGCCTCGTTCTGGACGTATTCCAGCACCGCGAGCAGGCCGCCGTTGATCCGGGGAAGCAGTTGCTGGGAAAGGATGCCGACGAGTTGCTGGCCGAGCAGCGAGGCGGTGGCGCCGCGGGAGCTGTCGAGCATGCGGGTGAGCCGTTCGACGGTATCCGCCACGCCGGAACTGTGCAGGGTGGCCAGCACGAGGTGGCCTGTTTCCGCCGCGCGGAGGGCGGTGGCCGCGGTTTCGGCGTCGCGGATTTCCCCGATCAGGATGACGTCGGGGCTCTGGCGGAGGGATGCCCTCAGCGCGACGGCGAAGTCGCCGGTATCGCGGCGGATTTCCCGCTGGGAGAACCACGAGTGCTGGTTTTCGAAGAGATATTCGATCGGGTCTTCCAGCGTGACCACGTGGCGGGCGTGGTGCTGGTTGATCCACTGGAGGCAGGCGGCGAGGGTGGTCGATTTGCCGGCGCCGGTGGGCCCGGTGACGAGCACGAGACCGGAGCGCCGCTCCATCCACGAGGTGAGCAGGGCTTCCGGCAGCCCGAGTTCCGCGAAGTCCGGGATCTCGCGTTTGATGGTCCGCAGCGCCAGGGCCAGCCGGCCGAGGGTGCGGAAGGCGTTCACCCGGAGCCGGCCGGTCTGGTCGATGCTCAGGCTGGCGTCGCCGTCGGTCGCCGTGTCGGGATCGATCCCGCATTCGCGCCAGATCTCCGCGATCGACTCGCGGGTGACCGGGCCGCCGTGGGCGATGATGATCTCGCCGTCGCCGCGGACGCGCGGGCGCTCGCCTTCGGTCAGGAAAACGTCGCTGGCGCCGCCGGTGAAGGAGTTCTCGATAAGCGACCGGATGGCAGGATCCACGCTCCGCAGTCTAACGGGATGCGGCGGGGGGAGGGGAAGAGAAAAGCTGGAGCTACTTCATCAGGTAGCCGGCGGTGTCGGGCGTGAAGACGGCGGGATCGATCTTCGGGTTGATCTTCGCGTTGGAGAAGACGGTGCGGATGCGGGTCTTGTCGTCCAGCTCCAGGGCCATCGCGCGAAGTTCCTGGCTGGCGGTGTCGATGTCGAGGAACATCCACGAGACGTTCTTGCGCATCGCCTTGTCCTTCGGCCGCACGGTGAGCTGGTAAATTCCGCCGCTCATCCTCGACTCCACCAGTTCGAAGGCCTGCTGGAAGCTGGCGAGGTCGCGGAAGGACTCGTCCGAAAGCAGGGTGAACTGCCGGGCTTCCGGCGAGCCGGCCTCGATCTTTTTGCCGCGCTTTTTCGCGACATCGAGCAGGGTCATCGTCGCGCCGTCGGAGACCGCCAGGGTTTTCACCGGCTTGCCCAGTTCCCACAGCAGCTTGCCCGGCCGCACCATGCGCATCCGGCCGGGCGTCGTGACCGGCTTCTTGAGGGAAGGCAGCTTGCGCTCCTGGACGAAGTCGGCGTCGAGGCTTTGCAGGGTCTTTTGCCGGGCGAGCCAGGTTTCCAGCGGCTTGAGATCGAGCTCGGCGCGGGCGATCGACATCAGGGCGAACAGGACAAGCAGCGGGCGCATGGGGAGAGCGTGAAGTTCCACGCAAGAAGTTCCAAGTGCCAATCCGGTGGCGATGGCGGAGCACTCGGCACTTCCCAGCGGCCGCATTCCTCCTAGCCTCCGCGGGCATGCGGAAATGGTGGCTTTACGGGATGCTCCTCGCGGCGATCGCGGTCGCGGCCACGGGGCTGTCCCGGCTGAGATTCGACACCGATATCCTCTCGATGCTCCCCGGCGGACTGCCGGAGGTGAAGGGATTGAAAGCCCAGCACCGGGCCTTCGCGCGCCAGGACGAGGCGATCCTGCTGCTGGAGACCGGTGGCGAGCACTCGCCCGCCGATGCCGCGAAGTCCCTGGCGGCGGCGCTTGAGAAAGACGGCGTGGTGAAGAGCGCCCGCTGGCAGCCGCGGTGGACCGCCGATCCCGAGGGGCTGTCGGAACTCCTCGCCTACCTCTGGCTGAACGGCGATTCCGCCGCGACCCGCGATCTCGCCGCGCGGCTTTCGCCGGAGAACTCGCAGGCGACCCTCGACGCGGCGCTCGAGGACCTGGCGACCGCCTTGTCCGGCCAGGACCTGGCGATGAACGCGCACGACCCCTTCGGCTTCCTCGCCCATCCGGCCGTGGCGGACGTTCTTGCTTCCTCCGGCGGAGGTGCCGGCTTCGCGAGCGCCGACGGCACGGCGCACCTGATCTTCATCGACGCCCCCGGCGAGGTGCCCGGCTACCGCGAGGCAGGTGCCTGGCTCGAGCGGGTCCGCGAGTCCATTGCGCGCTGGCAGGCGGCACAGGGCCCGGCCTGCAAGGTCGGCATCACCGGAGAGCCTGCCTTTTCCTCCGAGATCGGCATGGCGATGGAAAAGGACATGAGCGGGTCGATCGGCATCACGCTGACGCTGATCGCGCTGCTCTTCTGGTGGATGCAGCGGCGGCTGATGCTGCTGCACGGGCTGGTCATCACGCTGTGCCTGGTCTTCGCCGTCGCGCTCGGCGTCGCCGGCTGGATCTACGGCGAGCTTAGTATCATGGCGCTGGCCTCGGCCGAGATCCTGATCGGGCTGGCCACCGATTACGGGCTGGTGATCTGCCAGGAGGCGAAATCGGTCGGCCATGACCGCAAGAGGCTCCTCCGCGCCGCGGGGCCGCCGGTGCTGTGCGGCGCGATCACGACCACGGTCGTCTTCTCCGCGTTGAATCTCGGCGGCTTGCCCGGCATGGCCCAGCTCGGGTCGATCGTCGCCTTCGGGCTGCTGGCGGCGGGTGTCCTGATGATCGTCTTTTACCTTCCCTGGGTCGCGAGGTTCGGCGTCGACCGGGTGGTGCCCGACGACGAGGCGAAGTGGATCCCGCGCCGGAAGAGATCCCTGCTAATCACCGGCGGCCTGGTGGTGGCCGCGCTGGCGGTCCTCGGCGGGCTGGGGATGCCGGGCGTCGAGTTCGATTCCAAGATCATGCGTCCCCGCGACAGCGCCGCGATGGAGGCCTTCGAGCGGATGCAGGAGAAGTTCCCGGACAAGGATCCGCGGCAGCTCCGGCTGGTGGTCGAGGCCCCGGACGACGCCACCCTGCGCGCCCGCCTGGCCGAGGCGGAGCGCCGTCTCGCCGCCGCGCAGGCCGATGGGGTGCTGCTCGAATCGTCGCTTCCGACCGCCTGGTGGCCGGATCCCGCGCGGCAGGAAAGCAACCGGCCGGTTTTGGCGGCCCTCTCGCGGGAGGCGCCGCGCTTGCTGGCGGAGGCGGACGAGGCGGGCTTCACCGAGGAAGGCACCGCGCTCGGCCGGCAGGTGTTCGCCTTCCTCGCCAAGGCCGCGGCCGGGGAGGGGTTCTACCCGCAGTCGCCCGCCGCGAAGGAGGTGCTGCGGCTGTTCCTCCAGCGTGACGAGGCGGGCGGCGGGCTGGTGCTCGGATCGGTCCTGCCCGCGCCGGAGGTCGATCCGATGACGCCCGGCTATCCGCGGCTGCGCGCCTTGAACGGCGACGGCATCTGGCTCGCCGGCTGGAGCCTGTTCAAGCCGGCCATCGCGGGTCTGGTGAAGGAGGACATGACCCGCATGCTGGTCCCAATGGGGGTGCTGCTGGTGCTGATGATGTTCCTCATTTTCCGCCGCGGCCGGGATGTCGGGCTGGCGCTGACGACGATGCTGGTGAGCGCGCTGGTCCTGCTCGCGCTGATGCGCCTGTTCGGCTTGAAGTGGAATTTCGTCAACCTGATGGCCACCCCTCTACTGTTAGGGACCGGCATCGACTACGCCATCCACGTCACGCTGACCCTCAAGCGCACCGGCATGTGTTTCAAGGAGCTGTGGAACGGCACCGGCAAGGCCCTGCTGTTCTGCGGCGCGTCGAACGTCATCGGCTTCGGCTCGCTCATGTTCTCGTCGAGCGACGCCCTCGTCAGCCTCGGCCAGGTCGCGGTGATCGGCATCCTGCTCTCGATGACCTTCTCGATCTTCCTGCTTCCCGGCTGGCACGCGCGGCCGAAGTGAGGCCGGGCGGCCTTGAAAATCCGCTTGGACCCCGGGACGTCCCCGCCTAGCCTCGGTCCGCCCATGTCCTGGTTCAAGAATCTCAAGGAGAAGCGGAAGTACAGCAAATGGATCGAGGACGGACGTCCCGACCCGCCGCCGCCGCTGGCCAAGCGCGAGATGCTGCTCGATTACAAGCAGCGCCACGGACTCCAGATCCTGGTCGAGACCGGGACTTTCAAGGGCGACACGGTCGAGGCGATGCGCGGCGAGTTCCGCAAGGTCTACTCGATCGAGCTGGCGGAGAAGTTTTACACCGAGGCCAAGCAGCGCTTCGCCGGGGTGGCCAATGTCGAGCTGCACCAGGGCGACAGCGGCAAGGTCATGCCGCAGATCGTGGCAAAGCTGGACGCGCCGACCTTGTTCTGGCTCGACGGCCATTACTCGGGCGGCGACACCGCGCAGGGTGATTTGAATTGCCCGGTGTGGGGCGAGCTGGAGGCGATCTTCTCGCCGGACATGAAGCAGCCCTTCGTGGTGCTGATCGACGACGCCCGCTGCTTCCGCCACGTCGGCGCGGTCGACTATCCGGCGGTGTCGGACATCGAGAAGTGGGTCGCCGAGCGCCGCCCGGACCTCGGGATCGAGGTGGCGATGGACTGCATCCGGATCGCGCCGAAGGGGGCGTGAGGATCAAGTCACGCGAATCGGTTCTGGCCGTTGAAGCGGTTGCGAATGTCGGTCAGGACGGCGGCCAGAGCCTTCAAGTCCGTATCGCTGACATGCGGTCGAAGCTGGGCGAGGAGGGCGTCATCCGTGACGGGGTCGAGGCGAAGGAGTTGGAGAATGTCCGTTTCGTAAAGATCGGCCCGGGTGATCGACCCCTGACGATAGAGCGAAGGCAGCGCGTAGAGCTTGAGCAGAATGATGCCCTCCGGGGTAGCACATTGGAGGGTGGAATCGAGAAATTGTCGCGGACGGGAATGCTTCGTCGCCACCTCGGCAAAGAATGGGTTGGCCGTGAGCAGGAGGTCCACGCGAAGCGGACCGCAATCCCCCGTGGCGAACCACTCGTTCTTCTCGCGCAGGACGAAGCCGGGCAGGCGGGGCAGGTCCTCCGTTGCGAGAATCAGGTCGATATCCCGGGTGTTCCGGACATCCACATATTGCAAGAGAGCGAGGCCTCCGACCAGAACGTGGGGGATTCCGCCGGCATCCAAGGATTCGAGGAGGCGTTGGGTTTGCCGCAGCAAGTGTTCCTCGTTCATCGACGGATCATTCTCGAAAATCAGGGCATCCCGCAAGATCGCCGCCAGGTCATCGCATCGGCGCAAAGCCGGAGCGGGCGGAGGCACCAGTGCGGAGGACATGGGTGGAGTTTAAGCCGAAGCGCCTGATTGTCCATCGGCATGAAGAGGGGCATGAGACGAGCCCGAAGGAACTCAGGCCGTAGCACCGAGCCCGAATACCAGATGAGTCACACTGCGGGTGATTGACGCGGCCTCCGGATCCGATAGCGTCTCCACCATGCGGCAACTTTTACCAATCCTTCTGCTACTGGGTTTACCGATATTTGCCGATGAGGTTCAGCCCCCCGAGAAGCAATCCGAAGTGCCACCAGTCGCCGCTCCTGTCATCGCCAGAGAGGCATTGATCGGCCAGTGGCACCTGGACACGGAGGTCGGCGGGGTCCGGGTCAAGGCCGTGACGGAATACAAGGCGGACGGCACTTTTGAAAGTGATGCCACGGTTGTGATGGATGGGGAGGCGACAAAGATGGCGGTCAAGGGCACATGGGAGTTCGACGGAACCAAGCTCGTCACCGCGGTCACCGAGAGCGACACTCCCGATCTGCTGCCCGTGGGCGAGGTCTCCAAGGACGAGATTCTTGAACTCTCCGAGACGATCTTGAGCTATCGGGACGAGGATGGCCTCGTGGTCCGCGAAACCCGGGCGGAGGCTGCCGCCAAAGTACCCGCCAAAGCCCCCGGAAAGCCGGTCCCGCCCGAGGAGGTGAAGGCGATCAACGCCGCCATCGCGGAAATGGAGCGGAGTTTTCGCGAAGCCGACTACGACGGGATCGTCAAGGGCACGTATCCCGGCCTGATCGCCAAGATGGGCGGCGAGGAGAAGTTCCGCGAAACGCTGGAGGGCGCGGTGGCCACAATGCAATCGGGCAAGGTGAAGATCGGCGATTCCCAACTGGAGGCGCCGGCGGAGCTTTACGAAGCCGGGGAGGAATGGGTTTGCTTCGTGCCCAAACGCAACACCGTCGAGGTGGAGGGGCAAAAGATCCTGAGCGTGGGTTTCTTCGTGGCGATCCGGAAGAAGGCGGAGAAGGAGTGGAAGCTGCTGGATGGTGCCGGATTGAGGAGAAGCCCGGAGATGCTGAGGGTCTTGCTGCCGGAGCTTCCCAAAGATGTGGAGCTACCGGAGAACAGGACCGAAATGCTCGGGGAATAGGACCTGAGAGCGGGGGGAATCGTTTGGCCTTGGCTCGACTGAAGGTCGGGCGGGCAGCTTAATTGAGCGCTGACTTTAGTCGGCGGGTGATGGTTGTGCGGATTGTCTCGCCGACTGAAGTCGGCGCTCCCCTGCGGTCGCTCAGTGCTCGAGGCGGTTGGGGACCTTGGTCCACTCCGCGGCGGGCTTGAGGGGCCAGCCGGGGTTGTTGGGGGTCCAGACGCGCTTGTCGGCGTGGCGGCGCAGCCAGGCGGCCCACCAGCTGAAGGAGCTGTTGGCCACGATGGCGTGGCGGCAGGCGGCCATCAGGCGGAAGTCGCGGAGCTCGTCGCTGGTTCCGTCCGAGAGGTAGCGGACCGGCGCGCCGTGGAAGTCGAGGTACTGCCGCGCCCAGTCGAGGTCGTCGCCGAAGACGAAAAACTGGCAGCCGCCGAGCATCGAGAGCGCGGAGGTGATACTGGAATCGTAGTAGCCGGAGCCGAGCCGCGGCGAGTAGCGCTCGCGGCGGATGTGGAGGAAGACGGAGGGCGTGGAGGCCAGCTCGGCCTCGAGGTCGGCGTCGGCGCTGCCTTCGGCGAAGGGCGGCGGCTGGAGTTCGGTGCGGATGGTCGAGGCGCGCTCGGCGAAGTACTTCTCGCTCTGCCAGTAGCCGTTGAGCCGGACGATCTGGCGGTTGCTGATGAAGCCGGTGAGCTGGGTTTCCGGCTGGTCGCTTTCTTCGGCAAGGTAGGAGCGGAGCGGGTTCGGCAGCAGCTTGTTGAAGGAGCGGATCGCCTTGTGGCGGAGGCCCTTCGGGTCGCCGAGTCGCCAGCGGGGCGGGGCGAGTTGCGCGGCGACGGGGAACTGGCCGAGCTTGAAGGAGCGGCCGTAGCCGTCGCGGGTGAAGCCGGACGTGTCGTCGAGCCACAGCTCGCGTCGGGTGCGGATGGCGTAGGCGCGGGCGGCCGCGTAGGCGAAGAGCTGGTTGCCCAGCCCTCCCTTGATCATGGCGACGACGGCGCGGGTCACTTCGGCGGGGCGGATTGGAATTTGGCGAGGGACTTCTTCAGGAATCCGAGGTCCTCCGGGTGGCGGGTGGCGTAGTCGTCGAGTTGCGCGCGGACTTGCTCCACGCGGGTGTCGATGTTGTCCGGGCCGAGCCGCACGCCGTAGCTGCCCGGGCCGTTCAGGCGGTCGAGCATTTGCCCGCCGATGGCGGGGGTGGCATGGAAGAGATCGATCCATCCGTCAAGGTGCGATCCGGGATCATCGGCCGGCGGAAGGGGCGGGGAGTTGAGCGGATTGCCGTCGAGGAAGTCCCAGACTTCGACCTGCGGGGCGTCGGGGGCAGCGGCATTGGCCTTGGCGGCCAGCTCGGCGAGGGCGCGTCGGTCCTTGGCGAAATACGGATCGGGATCGCCGAGTTCGCGGTAGGCGAGCTGGAACAGGGCGTGGTTGGGGGTGAAGAAGATCACGAGGCGCGTGTTCTTTTCGCGGCAGGCGGCGATGATGTCCTCGACCAGGGCGATCTTCTCTTTCGAAAGACCGTCGTGCGCGGTGTGGGCCATCGCCATGCGGTAGGTGGTCGAGAGGTAGAGCGAGGAAATCAGCAGGCGCTGGTTCGGCGGGAAGGCGGCATCGAGCCGGAAGCCCTGTGGCGAGTGCTCGGCGGGCTGGTCCTTCACCGCGCGGCCGACGGTGGCGACGGACGCGGCCATGGTGGAGACGCCGAAGCGGTAGCGCAGCTCGCGTTCGAGCGGATTGCCGGCGGGGTCGAGCGGCGAGAGCGGGAAGTCGGTCAGGTTGACCTTGGGCGGCGGGGTGCTGAGGTCACCGGCATCGATCGCCAGCACCACGAGGCGCGGGTTCTGGCGCTCGATGAAGTAGCGGAACATCGCATGGTTCTCGACCAGCAGACCGGCGTTGAGACCGAGGTTGGCGCAGCGCATGCCTTCGAAGACCGGGTGTTGCGGATCGAGCCCGATGTCGACGCGAGACGAGCCGAACATCGCGGCGTCCCAGGTGCCGGAGCGGACGAGTCCGGCCTTGGAGGTGCGGTTCCAGGTGATCTCGATCGCGCGGTAGGGTTCGAGCTTCGGCGCGGTCCACGGCGTCGGTGTCACGCGCCAGGGATTGACCGTCGTGTTGAGCGCGAAGCCACCGGCCACCGTGCCGAGGAGCAGCAGGAGGAAGAAGGTCTGGTAGCGTTTGAGGGCGCGCACGGGTCAGAACTGGAAGTAGATGAACTCGCTGATCTTGTCGAATTGCAGGCCGGTGGCGACGGCTAGCAGCACGGTGGCGGCGGCGAAGGCGGGGGTCGGCCGCCATTGCCACCAGCGGCGGGTGCCGGCGGCGGGGAAGGGCGCGCCTTTCACGCGGAGGGCGGGGCGGTAGCGGGCGAAGATTTCCTGGGTGTTCGGGAACAGCCAGACGCCGATCAGGGCGGGCAGCAGCTTGAGCGGCTCGGCGCTGGCGACCACCCGCGCGGCCTTGTCCGGCCAGCCGTCGAAGCCGTTCAGGCCGGCCATCGAGGCGAGCATGCGGTTGGCACTGGCGAAGTCGTGGGCGCGGAAATAGACCCAGCCGACGAGCACGGCGAGGAAGGTCACGGCGATGGCCAGTGGCTTCGGCAAGGCGGGCCAGGCGAGCTTTTTCCGCAGGCCGAGCCAGGCGTGGTTGAGGCAGAGGTAGCTGCCGTGGAGGGCTCCCCACATCACGAAAGTCCAGCCCGCGCCGTGCCAGATGCCTCCTAACAGCATCGTGAGGAAGAGGTTCACGTAGCGACGGCCGGGTCCCTTGCGGTTGCCACCGAGCGGGATGTAGAGGTAGTCGCGGAGGAAGCGGGACAGGGTCATGTGCCAGCGGCGCCAGAACTCGACGATCGAGTCGGCCTTGTAGGGCGAGTGGAAATTGAGCGGGAAGCGGATGCCGAACAGGCGGGCGGCACCGAGCGCCATGTCGGAGTAGCCGGAGAAATCGAAGTAGAGTTGGAGCGCGTAGGCGACCGCGCCGACCCAGGCTTCGGCCATCGTCGGATCGCGCCCGTCGGCCGCGGCGAGGCCGAAGACCGGGGTGGCGATGCGGGCAAGATTGTCGGCGATGACGACCTTCTTGAAGAGCCCGCAGAGGAAGAGCCCGAGGGCGACCGGGAAGTCGCGGTGCCAGCCGTGGTGGCGCTTGCGGAATTGCGGCATCATCTCGCGATGATGGATCAGCGGTCCGGCGATCAGGTGGGGGAAGAAAGTGACGAAGAGCAGGTAGTCGGTGAAGTGATACTCCTCGGTCTCGCCGCGGTAGGCGTCGACCAGATAGGCGATCTGGAGGAAGGTGAAGAAGGAGATCGCAAGCGGGAGGATGATCTCGGGCACGGTTGTCGGCCAGCCGGTGAGCGACTTGGTGATCCCCGCGAGGAAGCCGGCGTATTTGTAGTAGCCGAGCAGGGCGAGGTTGGCGGTGACGCCGGCGGTGAGCAGGAGTTTGCCGGGCCGCGAATGCTTGAGTGCCGACAAGCTACGGCCGAGGTAGTAGTTGGCGGTGCAGGAGCCGAGGATGAGCAGGACATACTGCGGGCTCCAGGGGTGCTTCGGGTCGGGATTCCAGACGCCGTAGAAGACGAAGGACACCATCACCAGCCAGCCGAGGACCACCCGGAAGGGCGCGCGGCGCAGGGCGTGCCAGCCGAGCAGGGCGATCGGCAGGAAGACCAGCAGGAAGGTGTAGGAGTTGAAGAGCAAGGTGAGGGATGGAACAAGGAGCGTCGACCTGTGGTCGACGGCGTGTCGACCACAGGTCGACACTCCTTAGGGGAAGAGCACGCCGGCTTTCTGCAGTTCGGCGAGGGCCAGCGGCATCAGGCGTTGCGAGAGGTGGGTGCCGTCGTGGAAGAGCTTGATGTCGGCCTTTTCCGCGGGCGGATGGTAGAGGCCGGCGAGAGCGACCATCGGGATGCCGGCCTTTTCGCAGTGATCGCGAAGGCGGGCGGTGTAGGCGTAAGTGATGTCGCGGCGCAGTTCCCAGGAGCCGATGAAGGGGAAGGTCGGGCTGCTGAGGTTCTCGTCCTTCGGGATGATCTGCGGCGGGCCCCAAACGACCGGCCGGAAGCCGCGGGCGGCGATGGCCTGGGGGAGCTTGATGAATTTCGCGGCGGTCTTTTCGACCACCTCGTCGATCTTCCCGCCGGCGAGGACCGCCTTGGCCATGTGGATGCGGCAGTCGATCTCGCCGAAGGACAGCAGCACGCGGCTGCCGGGCTTCAGGTCCTTCTTGAGCAGGATCTCGATCTTCTCGCGCGAGCGGGTCGACGAGCCGGGGTCGCCGGCTTTCCAGGCGGTGGCGGGGCCGACGTGGAAGACGCGGAAGCAGGGCAGCAGGTCGAGGCCGCGGTTGATCCAGTGCGGTTTCCAGAAGGCGCTGCGGCGGTAGCGGACGAAGCGCAGTCGCTCGGCGCCGGCGAAGAACATCGTGTTGCTGTCGCCGATGCAGGTGAGGGGCTCGATGGGGCCTTTGATCGGGCGGCCGAGATGCTTCTCCAACAGCGCGCGGCGGCGATCGTCGAAGGGCGTGGCTTTCGTCCGGGGCTTGCGGGTGAGCAGCGCGTCGAGGTCGTCGGCCAGCGAGACGACTTCCGCCAGGGTGTCAGCGGGGAGTTCGGGGATCACGCGGCGCCGGCTTTGGATTCAACGATGGACCACTCCGGCGCGAGCCAGTTGTCGGGCGACTGCTTGCCGACGAGGACGAGGTCGGTGTGGACGCGGTTCGGGTCGCCGTGGAGCTTTGGCAGGTCGGCGAAGCCTTCCACTTTCTTGAGCGTCTTGGCCTTGATGCTGGCGACGCGGTAGGTGTGGAAGCGCTGCTGGAGCCAGCCGAGGTATTCGACCGGCGATTGGCCGGCCCAGGTGATATACTGGGCGTCGAACTCGATGAAGCCGACCGAGCGGGCGACCGAGGCGAGGGTCTCGACGAAGCCGCGCAGGGCTTTGCTTTCGTAGCCCTCGATGTCCATTTTGAACAGGAGGGTTTTGCCGCGGGCGGCATCGAGCGGGACGACCGAGTCGATGGTGCGGGCGGGCAGCTTGAACTCTAGGGTCTGCGGCCGCGTGTTCATTTCGCGGACGGCGGACGAGCTGCCGCTCCAGTCGGGATTGACGAAGAAGGGGATGTCGTCGGCCGGGGCGTCGGAAACGAGGCAGTTGGTGATGGTCATCCGCGGCCCGGCGGGATGGCCGGCCTTGCTCTTCTCGAGGTGCGGGATGAGGCGCGGGTTGGCTTCGAAGCCGAAGAGGGTGGCGTTCGATTCGTAGTCGGTGCCGAACAGGCACTCGCCGTAGTTCAGGCCGACGTCGACGATCAGGTCGGGATTGAGGTGGCGGTTGAAGTCGCGCCAGAAGACCAGGTTGTCGGAGACTTTGCCGCGGAGGGGTTCCTCGACGACTTTCTTGATCGCGCAGGGGTCGGCGGGGTCGATGTGGATCCAGTGGTCGCTGCCATGGAGCTTGGCGCGCTCCGGGCGGAGGGTGCCGTAGCGGATCAGCGTGAGGGGTTTGAGGTAGGCGCGTTTGAAAGCTTTCTCGAAACGCTTGTAGGGGCTGACATTCATGGTGCGGCGCGGCCGGAGTGTGGGCGGCCGGGGGGAGGGGGGCAAGCCCGGGGAAAGGCCCGTCAACGGGCTAGAGGTGCAGGTCCTGGAGCAGCTTCTTCAAATCCGGGTTGGCGATGACGTGGTCGAGGCGGGGGTCGCGAAGGATGTCGGCGTAGCGGCCGGCCTTGGCGAGGGCGCGCAGTTCGGGGTCGTGAAGGATCAGGGTGCGCAGTTCGGGCTCCTCGAGGACGGGGATGGCTTTGGGCGGGGTGCCGCCGTCGCCGAGCGCGATGAGTTTGGCGAGGGTCAGGCGGGCTTCGTCGGCGAGGGGGTCGAGCGAGGTGAACCAGCCGGCGGGCAGGGCCTGGTCGATGGATTTTTTCAGCTCGGCGAGGAAGGCGGAGCGGGCGGGAGCGGCGTCCGGGCCATCGACGAAGCGTCGGATTTCCGCGACGGAGCCGACCTGACGGAGGGCGGTGGCGCCGGTGAACCAGAGCAGGGTGGCGGGGATGAGGCTGAAGAGCAGGGTGAAGGCCCAGCGGACGGGAGACTTGCGGTTCTTCTCGGCGATCTCCGCGTCCGGCTTGCCGAAGGGGCGGGAGAGGAAGCGCATGATCAGGCGCAGCAGGAGAAAGGTGACGAGGGCGGCCAGGGCGGGGGCGGCGAGGGAAAGCCAGGGCATTTCATGGCCGGTCAGGCCGTCGGCGATGGCCGGGGCGTGGCGCCACGCGAAGTAGCCCGCGAAGCCGCTGAGGCAGAGGATCAGCGAGCCGAAGAAGATGCGGAACAGGCCGCGCAGCACGGCGAGGCTGGCGCAGGCACCGAAGATCAACAGCGCCGCGGTCCCGAGGCTGACCTGCGGGATGCTCTGGAGATCGAGCGCGGCGAGGAGGTCTTTCATGGGGACCTATGGCGTGCGGAGGCATGACTCCGCTGTGGATGGAGGTGGGGCAGGCCACTCCGGGACGGCCGCGGATTGCCGGCCAGGACTGTCCCGCCTTTCCACGAGGCGGTCCGCACCCGCAGCCAAAGCGGAGTCGTGCCTCCGCGCTCCATGTTTCCGCAGGTCGTTCATGCGTCCGGGGCCGGGAAGCCGCCGACCTGGCCGCGCTGGCGGAGCAGGTGGTCGCAGACGACGAGCACGGCCATTGCCTCGACCATCGGCACGGCGCGCGGCAGGACGCAGGCATCGTGGCGGCCGCGGCCGGCGAGTTCGGTGTTCTCGCCGCCGCTGGTGACGGTTTCCTGGGAGGTCATGATGGTGGCGGTCGGCTTGAAGGCGACGCGGAAGACGATGTCCTCGCCGTTGGAAATGCCGCCCTGGATGCCGCCGGAGCGGTTGCTGGTGGTGCGGACCTTGCCATCGACCATGCGGAAGGGGTCGTTGTGCTCGCGGCCGGTGAGAAGGGTGCCCGCGAAGCCCGAGCCGATCTCGAAGCCCTTGGTCGCGGGGAGGGAGAGCATGGCCTTGGCAAGTTCGGCTTCCAACTTGTCGAAGACCGGTTCGCCGAGGCCGGGCGGGCAGTTGCGGATGACGCACTCGACGACGCCGCCGATCGAGTTGCCTTCGCCGCGGACCTGCTTGATGCGCTCGATCATGGGCTCGACCATCGCGGGATCGGCGGTGCGGACGATGTTGCCCTCGATGTCGCCGCGGGTGACGGTGGACGGGTCGACGTTCGCATTGAGGTCGTGGATCGACTTCACCCAGGCGAGGACTTCGATGCCCGGCGCGAGGTGCTGGAGGACTTTCATCGCGACCGCGGCACCGGCGACGCGGCCGATGGTTTCGCGGGCCGAGGCGCGGCCGCCGCCGGAAAGGGCGCGGATGCCGTATTTCGCATCGTAGGTGTAGTCCGCGTGGGACGGCCGGTATTTCACGGCCATCTCGTCATAGGCACCGGGCCGCTGGTCCTCGTTGCGGACGACCACGGCGATCGGGGTGCCGAGGGTCATGCCGTCGATCAGGCCGGAGAGGATCTCGGCCTTGTCGGCCTCCTTGCGCGGGGTGACGATCTCGCTCTGGCCGGGGCGGCGGCGGTCGAGTTCGTGCTGGATGTCTTCAACGGTGAGCGGGACGCGGGGCGGGACGCCGTCGATGATCACGCCCACGCCGCCGCCGTGCGATTCGCCGAAGGTGTGGATGCGGAAGGCGTGGCCGAAAGTCGATGACATGGGCGGGACTGTAGGCGGCCGCGGCCTCCCGCCAAGAGCGGATCTTCCTAGGGTTTGGCGGGCAGGAAGAGGATGCAGATCGGGTTCGGGGCGCTTGTGGTCGCCACGGGCGCGCCGAGTTTCCCGGTGGCGGGATCGAGCGGCAGGGAGGCCAGGGTGTTGGAGTCCTGGTGGGCGCAGAGCAGCCACTTGCCGTCGGGGGCGATCTTGAAATGGCGGGGGATCTTGCCGCCGCAGGGGGCGATCTGGACGGACGTCAGCTTGCCGGTGGCGGCGTCGCGGGAGAACACCGCGATGCTGTCGTGGCCGCGGTTGGAGGCGTAAACGAATTTGCCGTTCGGGTGGACTTCGATTTCGGCGGTGGTGTTCTTGCCTTCCCAGCCTTCGGGCAGGGTGGGGACGCTGTGGAGGGTCTTCAAGGTGCCGTCGGCCGCGTTGAAGGCGCAGGCGGTGACGGTGTTGTCGAGTTCGTTGACGACGTAGGCGTGCTTGCCGTCGGGCGAGAAGTCCATGTGGCGCGGGCCGGCGCCGGGCGTGCCGGACCAGGCGGCGGGCTCGGCGGTGGCGGACTTGGCCGTGGAGGGATCCACGGTGAAGGTGAGCACCTTGTCGATGCCGAGGTCCGGGACGAGCAGGTGCTTGCCGCGGAAATAGACGCCGTGGGCGTGAGGGCCGTCCTGGCGGTCGGTCCGCGGGCCCTTGCCCTCGACTTTGATCGCGAAGCCGGGGGCACCGGGCAGGCCGGCGTCGTCGAGGAGGACGGTGGAAGTGATGCCGTCGCTGTAGTTCGCGGCGGCGAGGACCTTGCCGGTGGCGTCGATGGCGAGGTGGCACGGGTTGGCTCCCTGCGACGAGGTTTCGGCGAGAAATTCGAGGGTCGCGCCGAGTTTGAACACGGCGAGGCTGCCTTTCGGGTGGGCTTCGGAGCGGCCGACGGAGTAGAGCAGCGGTTTCGTGGGGTGGAGGGTGAGAAAGCCGGGACCGGTGTATTTCGCGCCGAGTTTCACCTCGCCGAACGCGCCGTTGTCGGGATCGAAGGTGGAAAGGTAGATGCCCTCGCTGTTGCCGCTGCCGCCGGTGTTGGTGCCGATGGCGATGGGCAGGGGGGCGGCGAGGACCGGGAGGGCGGCGGCGAGCAGGAGCAGGGTGCTTTTCATCATGGGGCATGGCTACCGCTCGGGAGCGGCGATTCGATCATAAAGTCGTGCTGCTGCGTCATTGCGGAGGGCGGCAGGAAGGCTCATATCGGCCCCGTGAGAGCGCACGCCGAAGCCTTCGAAATCCGAACCCGGGGCAAGGGGACCTACGAGATCAGCCGGGAAGTGGCGGAGATCGTCAGTCGGAGCGAGATCGCGACCGGGACGGTGACCGTCTTCGTCCGCCACACCTCCGCCAGCCTGGTGATCATGGAAAATGCCGACCCGAGCGCGCGGCGGGATCTGGAGGAGTTCTTCGAGCGGCTGGTGCCGGAGAGCACAGCGTGGTTCGTGCACACCGACGAAGGGCCGGACGACATGCCGAGCCACATCCGGATGGCTTTGACGAGGACCAGCGAGGTGATCCCGGTGATCCGCGGGAGGATGGCCTTGGGGACCTGGCAGGGGATTTTCCTGTTCGAGCACCGCCGCGCGCCGCACCGGCGGGAGATCGTGGTGAGCGTGGTGGGGGAATGATTGAATTGCCGGGACCGGCGGCGGCAGCCTAGCCTCGGCGCGTGGAAATGACCTTGGAGCGATTGATCGAGGCGGCCCTGGCCGAGGACATCGGGGCGGGGGATCTGACGTCCTTGTATTTCGTGCCGGCGGAGCGGCGTTCGACGGCGTTCATCGTCGCGCGGGAAGCCGGGGTGCTGTCGGGCGGGGAGGTGGCGCTGGAGGTGTTCCGCAAGGTGGATCCGGCGATCGAGGCGACGCTGCTGGTCGCCGACGGGGACCGGATTTCGGAAGGAGCCTACGTGATGAAGATCGACGGGCCGGCTCGGTCGGTGCTGACGGCGGAGCGGACGGCGCTCAATTTCATGCAGCGGATGAGCGGCGTGGCCAGTGCGACGCGGAGATATGTCGACGAGGTCCGCGGGACTTCCGCGCAGATCCTGGACACCCGCAAGACGATCCCCGGCTGGCGCTTGCTGGACAAGCAGGCGGTGCTCCACGGCGGCGGGACCAATCACCGGATGGGTCTCTACGACCGGGTGATGGTGAAGGACAATCATCTCGTCGCGGAGGGGCGGTTGGAGGAGTTGCAGGAAGCGATCCGGCACCTGAAGGCGGATCATCCGGCGGTGGAGGTCGAGCTGGAGGCGGACCGGCTGGAGCAGGTCGAGGCATTCCTGGAATTGGAAGGCGTGGACTACCTGCTGCTCGACAACATGAGCTTGGACGAGCTGCGGCAGGCGGTGGCGCTGCGCGGTGACCGGTCGCGGCCGAAGCTGGAGGCGAGCGGCGGGGTGAATCTCGGCACGGTGGCCGGCATCGCCGCGACCGGGGTGGATTTCATATCGGTCGGCGCGATCACCCACTCGGTGAAGGCGCTGGATCTGGCCCTGGACTTCGTGACGCGCGAATGAACGGGGAGTGGCAGGATGCGGAGCTGCCGGAGGGCTACCGGCTGGACTTCCGCGAGGCGACGGGATCGACCAACGACGACGTCCGCGCGGCGGCCCGCGGCGGGGCGGAAGCGGGTCTGGTGGTGGTGGCGGAGCGGCAGGATGCGGGTCGTGGCCGGCGCGGGGCGGCCTGGGTTTGTCCGCCGGGTGAAGGGCTGGCGTTTTCGGTGCTACTACGACCGTCGGAGATGAAGGCGCTGTGGCCGCGGCTTTCGCTGGCGGCGGGGCTGGCGGTGTCCGAGGCGCTGGACCGCTTCGGCGTGTTCGCCGAGGTGAAATGGCCGAACGACCTGTGGATCGGCGGGCGCAAGGTGTGCGGGATTCTGGTCGAGGCGGGCGAGGATTTCGTGGTCGTGGGCATCGGCATCAATGTCGGGGTCCGCGAGTTTCCCGCGGTGCTGGAGGACAGCGCGACCTCGCTGGCGGTCGAACGCGGCGAGGCCCCGTCCCGCGCCGCGGTGCTGGCGGCGGTGCTGGAGCGGCTGCGGGTTTGGGAGCCGTGCATCGGTGCGCGCTTTCCGGAGCTGCTGCAACGGCTGCGCGAACGATGCGCGCTGAGCGGCCGGGAGGTGCGGCTGTGCTGCGGCGACGAGGTGCTGCGCGGCGTGATGGAAGGCATCGGCGACGGCGGCGAACTGCTGCTGCGCGACGGCAGCGGCGTCCGGAAGATCGTGCAGGCGGACGAGGTGCGGATCGTCCGTTAGACCGCTCACATCCGCTGGTCGCTGCTGCGCAGGAGGATGTCGCCGATCTCCACGTGGGTCGGGGCCTCGAGGATGGTCATGATGGCGGCGGCGACGTCTTCCGGGGCGAGCATGGTCATGCTTTCGCGGGTCTTTTGCAGCACTTCCTCGCGGCCGCGGAAATACTGGTCGAGCAGCGGGGTATCGACGAAGCCCGGCGAAACGCAGGCGACCTGCACCGGGGAGCCGGTCGACTTGAGCTCGGCGCGGAGGGCATCGGTCACGGCGCGCACCGCGAACTTGGTGGGCGCGTAGAAGCCGCCGGTGGGCGGGACGCGGTGGCCGCTCATCGAGGAGACGTTGACGATGCGGCCGCCCTCGCGGGGGAAATGGCGGAGGGAAAGCTGGCAGCAGAGGGTGAGGGCCATCACGTTGACGCGCCACATTTCCTCCCAGTCGGCGGGGTTGCCGTCGATGATGCGGGACAGGTAGGCGACACCGGCGCAGTTCACGAGCGCGTTGATGTGCCCGAGCTGTTGGAAGATCGCGAGGATGTCGTCGCGGCGGGTCAGATCGGCGGGGACTGGGATGACTCCGGGCGGCACGGCGTCGGGGCGGCGGGTCACGCCGAGCACCGTGACCCGGCGGTCCACGAGCATGGTGGCCAGGGCGCGGCCGATGCCGCTGGAAGCTCCGGTGAGAAGGACGATGGGACCGTCGGCGTCGCTCATGCCGTGACCTTTTCAGCACCGCCCGCGGGTTGCAATCCTTCGAAGAGGCGGGGCAGGTCGGGCAGGTCGGAAGCGGTGCGCGCCGGCTGGCGGGAAATCACGGCCGAGTCGCGCAGCAGGAAGGCGCCGGGCATCTGGAGGCCGTCGCCGGCGAGGTGGCCGACGCCGCAGCCCTTGAAGACCGCGACCGCGCCGCGGAGCCAGACGCGGGGGCCGAAAAGTTCGAGGAAGCCGCCCTTGCCGAGGCCGAACGAGCGGTAGAGTTCGCACATCGGGTCGGCGATGCGGGCGACGCCGCTGCGCTGGCCGAGGTAGTGGGTTTCGCGGCCCTTCTGAAGCATGTGGACCAGCACCAGCCGCGCGCCGTGGCGGTCGGCTTCCCGCTGGAGATCCTGCAGGTGCCGGAGGATCTGGCGGGTGAAGGTGCAACCGAAGTGGCGGAGGAAAACCAGGGCCAGCGTCTGTTGCGACGAGGCCTCCTCGAGGGTTTCTCCGGACGACAGGCTGTAGGCCTTGCAGGCTTCGGGGATGGACAGCGGCTCCTCCCGGATCGGCGGGCGACCGACGTGAGCCTGGACCGTGGCCCATAGGATCGAGGCGAGCGGGAACCACCAGATGAAGTCGTCGAAGAACGCGAGCCAGAGCGCCTTGGCCGGAAGTTCGTCGGCGAAGAACGAGGTCAGGAGCAGGACGATCACCACGTTGGCCTTGGCGAATCCGAGCAGCACCAGCGGCCAGTGGCGGATCGGGTCGCGAGCGGCGATCAGGAAGCCCACGCCGAAGAGGGCCGAGATCAAGCCGGCGGCGCGCCACAGGATGGGATGGTTCGGGCGGGGGATGCCGGCAAAGTCGAAGCAAAGGTGGGGCCAGGCGTAGGCCGCGACGGCGAACAGGACGTGGTAGGCCCCGGCGACGAAAAGCAGTCGGGGCATCCAGGCGGGCACCCTGCAGCCCGGGCCTTGGCAGTCGAATGGCATGGCGGACCCTAGCGGGTAATCCGGATCCCGCAAGGGGTTGAAAACGGGGGGTCTTGACCGGGCGGCGGGGTCCTGTCCATCTTCCCGCCCATGCGAATTTTGACCGGGCTGCAACCCAGCGGGAAACTCCACGTCGGCAACTACTTCGGGGCGATGGAGCCGGCCGTGCGGCTGCAGGAGCAGGGCGAGGCCTTCTACTTCATCGCCAACTACCACGCGATGACCACGGTGAAGAACCCGGACGAGCTGCGGGCCTTCACCCGCGAGCTGGCGGTCGATTTCATGGCCTGCGGGCTCGATCCCGAGCGCTCGGTGTTCTTCCTGCAGAGCGCGGTGCCCGAGGTGAACGAGCTGGCGTGGATCCTTTCGACCGTCTGCCCGGTGAGCCAGTTGGAGAAGGCGCACTCCTACAAGGACAAGATCGCCCACGGCTTCTCGCCGAGCCACGGGCTGTTCGCCTACCCGGTGCTGATGGCGGCGGACATCCTGCTCTACGACTCCAACCTGGTGCCGGTCGGCAAGGACCAGAAGCAGCACCTGGAAATCACCCGCGACCTCGCCGGAAAGATCAACGAGGCGTATGGCGAGGGAACCCTGGTGGTGCCGGAGCCGATGATCCGCGAGGCGGCCGCGGTGGTGCCGGGGCTCGACGGCCAGAAGATGAGCAAGAGTTATGGCAACACGCTGCCGCTCTTCGCCCCGGCGGAAGAGGCGAAGAAGCTGATCATGAAGAAGCTGGTCACGGATGCCACGCCCTTGGAAGCCCCGAAGCCCAAGGAGAATTCGACCTTGCTGGCGCTCTACCGCCTTATGGCCGGGGACGCGGAGGTGGCGGCGATGGAGGCGGATTACGATCGCGGCGGAATCGGCTACGGGGATTTCAAGAAGCGCCTTCTGGAAGCTTATCTCGGGCGCTTTGAAGCGATGTCCCGGCGGCGCGACGAGATCCTGGCGGATCCCGGATACATCGACGCCGTGCTGGCCCGTGGAGCCGAGAAGGCGCGGGCCGCGGCGACGCCGGTGCTGGACCGGGTGCGCCGCGCGGTGGGGCTGGCCTGAGTGCGGGCTACCGGGATGACGGGGCAGGCGGCGGAATCCGGCCCGAAATTTTTGCTTTGCCAAATGCCTGCGGCGGGGCAAGCTCCCGCCTGTCCGATGGACGTCGGCGGTCGCGATTGTTGCAGCCGCCTCCGGGTTTGAAAACCTTGCCGCGATCGGTTTCGCACTTGGCGGGCTTCCCCATTCCCGGGCGCGTCGTATTCCCTTTTTTCATGCCTACCCTGCGGGGGGAGGCTCGTGCCAAGGCACCTTCCCCCTTTCTTCATCATCCAGCGCACATGGCGGGTCACAACAAGTGGTCGAAGGTCAAACACATCAAGGCACGGGTCGATGTCATCCGGGGCCGCGTGTTCAGCAAGTGCGCCCACGAGATCGCCCTCGCCGCCCGCTCGGGAGGCGGGGATGTCGCCATGAACCACCGCCTGCGGGCCGCCGTCGACAACGCCAAGTCGGTCTCGATGCCGAAGGAAAACATCGACCGCGCCATCAAGAAAGGGCTCGGCGAATTGGGCGGCGACGCGATCCAGGAGGTGACCTACGAAGGCTACGGGCCGGCGGGAATCGCCTTCATCATTGAAGCCGCGACCGACAACCTGAACCGCACCGCGGCCGACCTGCGGACGATCTTTTCCCGCAACGGCGGCAGCGTGGCGACCCCGGGCAGCGTGGCCTACCAGTTCGACCGCAAGGGCGAGATCCGCATCGCGGCGGAGGGGATCGACGAGGACCGCATGATGGAAGCCGCGATCCTGGCGGGAGCCGACGACGTCCACAGCGACGAGGCGGAACACATGGTGCTCACCTCGCCGACCGAACTGGCTGCCGTGGCCGCCGGTTTGCGGGACGCGGGATTTGCCATCGCTTCGGAAAAGCTCGTCTCGGTTCCGCAGAACCCATCCGTCGTCGCCGATCCCGAGATCGCCCGACAGGTGATGAAGCTCTACGACCTGCTCGACGGCTACGACGACACCTTGAACGTATTCACCAATTTCGAAGTTGCCGATGAAGTGCTAGTCGCACTCGAGGCCTGATCCGCCGGGATTTCCCGGCATGCCCCCACTCTGAATGAGCGAACACACCACCCAGGACTCCGCCGGTTTCTCCACCGCCGCGGACTCTCCTTCCGCCGACTCCAAACCCGCGGCCAAGAAGGCGGCGAAGAAGGCCGCGAAGAAAGCGGTTGCCAAGAAGGCGGTCGCCAAGAAGGCAGCCACCAAAGCAGCCAAAGCCGCGAAGGCGGCTGCTCCGGCGGAGGCTCCGGCCCAGGCGGTGCTTCCTCTCGAAGTGGCTCCGGCCGCCGCGCCCAAGGCGAAGAAGGCGGCACGCAAGAAGGCCGCCACGGTGGAGCAATCGTTCGCGATTTCCGAAACCCCGGCAGTGCCCGCGCCTGCTCCGCCAACCGCACCGGTCCGGGAATCCGCTCCGGAAGCGAGGGAGCCCCAGGAGCCGACGGAGGCGCGTCCGATTGCCTTCGGCCGGGTGCCGGGAGGCGGACCGGTCCAGGCCCGCGAAGAACGGGAACCGCGCGAGAACCGTGAACCCCGTGAGAACCGCGAGCCGCGTGAGAACCGTGAGCCGCGCGACCCCCAGCGGAATCCCCAGCAGCAGCGTCCGGAAGGCGGCGGGGGCGAGCGCACCGATGCCAACCGCGAGCGCCGCAAGCGCCGCCGCAAGCGCCGCCGGGAACGCGAGCGCGAAAATCGCAACCAGGAACAGGGCGGCGACCGTCCGGCGGCCGACCGCGACGTCCACAATCGCCCGGATCGCCAGCAGCAGGAGCCGGTCGAGCGCCCGCCGACCTTCACCGGTCCCAAGGTCGAGGTGAACGGTATGCTGGAACTCGCCCCGAAGGGTTTCGGCTTCCTCCGCGTGCCGGCCAAGAATTTCGAGCAGGCGCGCGACGACGTGTTCATTTCGCCCGAGATGGTCCGCCGCTACGGCCTCCGCCCGAACGTCTGGATCCACGGCCTGGCCCAGGAAGGTCCGCGCGGGCAGCAGCTGGTGGAGCTGACGACCATCAACGACATGACCCCGGAAGAGGCGCGCAAGCTGCCGACCTTCGAGGAACTCAAGGCGGTCAATCCTTCCAAACGGATCAGCCTGGAAACGGTGCCGGATCGCTTCACCACGCGGGTGCTCGACCTGATGTCGCCGGTCGGCCGCGGCCAGCGGGGCTTGATCGTCTCGCCGCCGCGGTCGGGCAAGACCACCCTTTTGCTCCACATCGCGGAAGCCGTCCGCGAGCTGCACGACGAATCGCTGCACCTGATGGTCCTGCTGGTCGACGAGCGTCCCGAGGAAGTCACCGAATTCCGCCGCACCCTGCCCGGCGCGGAGATCTACGCCAGCTCCAACGACGAGGGTGCCCGCAGCCATTGCCGCATCGCCGAGATGTGCATCGAACGCGCCAAGCGCCTGGTCGAGGGCGGCAAGCACGTCTTCCTGCTGATGGATTCGATCACCCGCCTGGCCCGCGCCTACAACAGCGGGTCGGGGCAACGCGACCGGGGCCGCGGCATCGGCACCGGCGGCGTCATGGTGGGCGCGCTGGAAGTCCCGCGCCGGCTCTTCGCCGCCGCCCGCAACACCCGCGAGGCCGGCTCGCTGACGATCCTCGCCACCGCGCTCATCCAGACCAACAGCCGCGCCGACGAGGCGATCTATCAGGAGTTCAAGGGCACCGGGAACATGGAGCTCGTGCTCGACCGGAAGATCGCGGAAAACTACATCTATCCGGCAGTGGACATCTTCAAGTCCGGGACCCGCCGCGAGGAGCTGCTGCTGCCCGAGCACATGCTGCACAAGATCCACCTGATCCGCCGCGGCCTTTCGGGGCACCGGCCGGTGGAGGCCATGGAGCGCCTGCGGTTCTTCCTCAAGCGCTTCCCGAACAACCCGCAGATGCTGCTGGAGATCAAGGGTTGATCTCCGCCGTTCAGCGCCGCCCGAGCCCCGCCGGGAAGATCACGTTCAGCAGCAGCGTGAGGAAGAAGTTGAAGACCAGGATGGCCAGCGCCGAATAGACCATCGCCCGCGTGGTGCTGCGGCCGACGCCCACCGCGCCGTTGCTCGCGCTCATGCCCTGGTGGCAGGAAATCGCGACGATCAGCAGGCCGAACACACCCCCCTTGATCAAGGCGATCACGATGTCGCTGAGATCGGTGTATTTGCCCATCTGGTCCATCCAGTAGGCGGGGTTCACGTTGAATGGGCCGGTGCCGACCGCCACCGAGGCGACGATCCCGAGCGCCGCCGATTCGCCGATCAGCAAAGGCATGGCCACCAGCATCGCAAGCATGCGGGGCGTGACGAGGTAGTCGACCGGATGCACGCCCATCGAGCGCAGGGCGTCGACCTGCTCGGTGACCCTCATGGTCCCGATTTCCGCGGCCATCGCCGCGCCGACCCGGCCGGCCAGCATCAGGGCGGTGATCGACGGACCGAGTTCGCGCAGCATCGCCACGCTGACCAGGGCACCGGCGCCGGTTTCCATGTTGAGCGTGGAAAACTGGAACAGCGATTGGGCGGCGAGGACTGCGCCGGTGAAGGCCCCGGTGACCATCACGACGGGCTGCGAGCGGTGGCCGATCTCGACGATCTGGCGCAGCACCATCCGCCAGCGGATCTTGCCCGCGGCGAGCGAGCCGGCGATCTCGGCCAGCAGCAGTGCGACTTCCCCCAGATACCGGAAGAAGCCGATCACCATGCCGCCGATCATCCGCAGGAATGCCACGCGGCGGACGCTAGCCCGGCGGCCCCGGCTTGGCGAGCGCGAGCACGGAAACCTGCCGATGCCAGGGAAATCCGCAAACCCGTTTCAATCGTTGCAATTTGCCGAGGGGCCTCCGCGTATGGCCCGGGATATGAGCAACGACGACAAGGCGGCGGTCGAGAAGCTTCACTCGACGTACGGGCGGATGAAAGAGGAACTCGGCCGCGTCATCGTCGGTCAGGATCAGGTGGTCGAGCAGGCGCTGATGGCGATCTTCTGCCGCGGCCACGCCCTGCTGGTCGGGGTGCCCGGCCTGGCCAAGACGCTGCTCGTTTCGACCCTCTCCCGCGCGCTGGACCTCGGCTTCAAGCGGATCCAGTTCACGCCCGACCTGATGCCCGCCGACATCACCGGCACCGACGTGTTGGAAGTCGACCCCGAGACCGGCCGCCGCGGTTTCCGCTTCGTCCACGGGCCGATCTTCTCGAACCTGGTGCTGGCCGACGAAATCAACCGCACCCCGCCGAAGACCCAGGCCGCCTTGTTGGAAGCGATGCAGGAGCACCACGTCACGGTCGGCGAGCACACGCTCAACCTGCCGGAGCCGTTCTTCGTCCTCGCCACCCAGAACCCGATCGAGCAGGAGGGCACCTACCCGCTGCCCGAGGCGCAGCTCGACCGCTTCCTTTTCAACATCAAGGTCGACTACCCGAGCGAGGCCGAGGAACGCGAGATCATCCGCCGCGTGACCAGCCCGGGCGATGCCACGATCACGCCGCTGATGAACGCCGCGGAGATCCTCCGGCTCCAGCAGGTCGTCAAGCGGGTGCCGGTCGGCGACCACGTCATCGATTTCGCCGCCAAGCTCGCCCGGGCGACCCGGCCGAAGGACATCTCCGCGCCGGACTTCGTGAAAGAGATGGTCGGCTGGGGTGCCGGACCGCGCGCCGGGATCAGCCTGATCTCCGCGGCCAAGGCCCACGCCGTGTTGCGCGGTCGATTCCACGCCACGACCTCCGACGTCGCGGCGGTGGCCACGCCGGTGCTGCGCCACCGGGTGCTCACGACTTTCAACGCGGAGGCCGCCGGGGTCACCAGCGACGATGTCATCCAGCGCCTGATCAAGGTGCTGGCCCCGCGCGAGGAACTCGTGGTGTGAGGCGGGAAAGCTGATGGTTGAGAGTGGATGGTTGATGGATTTGGAAAAAGCAGCCCGATCTGATCCCGCCCCCCTTCAAGCTATCAACTATCCACGATCGACCATCAACCTCTTCAAATGAGCGACTCCCTGAAACTCCCCGAGTGCATGCGCCTGCTGCCGCCCGAAACGATGGGCGTGATGCGGCGGCTCGAGTGGTACGCCCGGCGGCGGATGCAGGGGACCCTGACAGGTCGCCACAGCTCGCCGGACAAGGGCTTCTCCGTCGAATTCGCGGAGCACCGCGAATACGTGCCGGGCGACGATCCGAAGGACCTCGACTGGCGGGTCATGGCGAAGAGCGACCGCAACGTGATCCGCCAGTACATCGAGGAGACCAACCTCCGCGCGATGCTGGCCGTCGATGTCTCGGGCTCGATGAAATACACCGGTGACTCCGCGGCAAAGGTCGGCGAGGTCGCGCTTTCCAAGCTGGAGTATGCCAAGCACCTCGCCGCCGCGCTGGCGTATCTCTTCGTCAAACAGGGCGACGCGGCGGGACTGGTGACCTTCGACAAGGACGTCCGCAGTTTCATCCGCGCCGGCAGCCGGCCGAGCCAGGTGCGGCGGATCCTGGAAGAACTGCACGCCACCGAGGCGGGGGCGGACACCGATGTCGGCGGCGTGCTGCACGGCGTGGCCGAGCGGATCCCGCGGCGCGGGACGGTCATCCTGATCAGCGACCTTTTCGACGATCCGGCGAAGATCATCGAGGCGCTGCACCATTTCGATTTCCGCCAACACGAGCTGGTGATCTTCCATCTGATGGCAGAGGAGGAGCTGACCTTCCCTTTCAAGAACTTCCAACGGTTCCGCGACCTCGAAGGTGTCGAGGCGATGCTGCGGATCGATCCGCAGGCGGTGCGCGCGGCCTACCTGGAGAAGATCCGCGACTTCGTGAAACGGATCGACGCGGCCTGCGGTAAGATGCGCGCCGACTACGTTGCCGTGAACACCCAAGCCCCGCTGCGGGACACCCTGCTGCGCTACGTGGGAGGGCGGAAGTAGATGCTGTTTCTCAATCCATGGTTGCTCGCGGGGCTGGCGGGGGTGGCGATTCCGATCATCATCCACCTGGTCCGCCGTCAGGCGGCGAAGCCGATCGACTGGGGCGCGATGCGGTTCCTCTTCGACACGGTGGCGATGCGGAAACGCAAGATGGAGTGGGAGGACCTGCTGCTCATGGCGGCGCGCTGCCTGCTGTTAGGTCTCGCGGCAATGGCGCTTGCCCGGCCGTTCGTGCCGCCGGATTCCAGCGTGCCGTGGCTGTTCGTGCTGCCGGCAGCGCTCGTAGGGATCGCGCTGTTGGGAGGCTCCTTCGTGCTGGCGGCTAAGGGGCGCTGGATCGTGAGGTTTTCGGCGCTCGCCCTGCTGCTGGCGGCGGCGGGGCTGGTCTTTCTTGAGCGCACCTTGAATCTGAAGCGCTTTGAGGCGAGCGGCAGGCGTGATGTGGCGCTGGTGATCGATGCCTCCGCCTCGATGGAGCTTTCGGTCGATGGCAGGACGGTCTTCACGAAGGCCGTCGAGGAAGCCAAGCAACTGGTGAAGGAAGCCCCGCGCGGCACCGCTTTCCTCGTCGTCCTCGGCGGGCCGGCACCGGAGGCCAAGACGGCATCGCCGCTGACGCACCGCGCCGACGTGCTGGGCGTGCTCGATGCCTTGCGGCCGGTCGGCGGGAATTTCCGCGCCCATGAAGCGCTCGGCGTCGCGACGCTGGGGCTGGCCGAAGGGACCAATGCCTCGAAGGAAATCGTGGTCTTCACCGACGCCCAGCGCGGTGGCTGGCGCTTCGACAATCCGAACGCCTGGGAAGGATTGGAAGAGGCGTGGAAGGCGATGCCCACGAAGCCGAAGCTGCTGCTGCGCGACTTCGGCGTGCCGGCGACCTTGAGGAACGTCGCGCTTTCGGGGATCGAGCTTTCACGCCGCGTGGTCGGCACCGACCGCGAGGTGACGCTGCGGGTCAGCGTGGAAAACACGGGCACCGAGGCGGTGACGCCGGGTCCGGTCGTGCTGGAGATCGGCGGCGTGAAATCGGGCGAGAAACCGGTCGGGCTGCTGGTCGCCGGGCAGAAGGAGACCGTCGAGTTCCGCCACCGCTTCACGAAAGCCGGGCCGCAGGTCATCGCCGCGCGGATGGATGCGAAGGACGATCTAACAGCCGACGACAAGGCCGAGCGTGTGCTCACCGTGCGCGGGACCTTGCCGGTGCTGCTGGTCGACGGAAATCCGGCGGGATCCTTTTTCGAGCGTGCGGCCGGCTACTCCGCGCTGGCCTTGGCGCCATCGACCGATCTCCGCCGCGGCAAGGACGCCGGCGGGGACCACCTGATGGATCCCGAGGTCGTGCCCGCGCCGGAGTTGGGAGAGGACGATTTCGAAGGCCGCGCGGTGATCATCCTGGCCGACGTGCCCCGCTTGCCCGAGCGGCTGGCCAGCCAGCTTGCGGCGCGCGTCGAGGACGGTGCGGGGCTGCTGGTGATCGCGGGTCCCCGGGCCGACGCGGCCTTTTACAACCCGTGGAAGGGCGCCGAGGGGCCCGTGCTGCCGATGCCGCTCGGCGAGATCGCGGTGGACCTCGAAGGCGTTTCACCCGCTCCGGCGACCTTCCTCCACGAGTCGGTCGCCTTGTTCAAGGACGACAGGAACTCGGATCTGGCCAACGCCATGGTCAAGCAGTGGCGGAAGACCGGGGATCCCGTGGCGGGGGCGGTGCAAGCCGCGGCCTATCGCAATGGCGAGACTTTCCTGGCGGCGCGGAACTACGGCAGCGGTCGTAGTTTGCTGGCCACCTGCGCCTTCGACGCCCGCTCGGGGAACCTTCCGGCGCTGCGGGCCTTCGTGCCGCTGTTGCACGAGCTGGTCGCCTGGACCGCGGGCAGCGGGGTGGGGCTGAATGTCGAGTCCGCCTGGAGCCCGGCGGTGGCATTCCACGGATCGGGCGGCGGCTTGACCGGCTCCTACTACCGCAACAACGGGTGGAAGGGGCGGCCGACGATCGTGCGGACCGATTCGGACATCGACTTCGCCTGGGGCGATGGTGCGCCCGACAAGCGTTTCCCGAACGACCGCTTCACCGTCGAGTGGCGGGGCAAGCTGGTGGCACCGGCGACCGGAGACTACCTGATTTCAGCGGACGTCGACGACGTGATCGAGGTGAAGATCGGCGACCAGCCGATGATGGAAGCTCAATACGGGGCCAAGGAGATGGGCAAGCGCACGCTCGAGGCGGGCAAGCCGGTCGCGTTCGTCGCGAAGTATCGCGAGGAAGGCGGGGAAGCGAAGGCGCGGCTCTACTGGACACCGCCGGGCGGCAGCAAGCAGTTGATCCCGCGTTCCGCGTTCCAACCGGAGACCGAGCTCGCCGGGGAGCCGATGAAGGTGATGGATCCGCTCGGCCTGCCGCGCGAGGCGGTGCTGCGGCCGGCGCGGAAAGGCCGGGAGCTCGCGATCGGCGGCCCGGCGGTGCCCGGGATCTATCAGGTGACGCCGGGCGAGGACGTGAGCTCCCTCCTTGCCTTGAAGGAAGGCCAGTCGCTGCCGGTGGCGGTGCTGCGCGACCCGGCGGAGAGCCGCTTCGAAGCGCGGACCGAGGACGACCTCGCGCTGGTCCGCAGCCATGTCGATCTCCTGCAGCCGACGTCGGTCGGTGATTTGTTAGGCGTGCTCCAGGGCAAGGGCTTCGGGCGCGAGATCTGGAAGCTGCTGGCGATCGCCGCGTTCATCCTGTTCCTGCTGGAAAGCCTGCTGGCCCGGTGGGTTTCCCGCAACCGCCGCGCCGGGGAGGAAGTGAGGATCGACTTCGGGCAGGACGCGGTGTGGGCGGCGCGGAAGTGAAAGGTGGCTCACTCGACGCTCTCCACCCGGAAGAAGCGCTTCGCGAGGCCATCGCGGGCGAGCGAGCGTTCCAGCGGGCCACTGCCGGTGGCGAGGATGAGCGGGCTGGCCGGAGTCCAGGGCCCCGCGGGATCGGCGGCGGAGTGGATCCGGTAGATCCTGCCGGCGACGCCGTTCCAGCGGAGGGTGAAGGAGGTCGCGCCGGCCTCCGTGCCGGTGATGGCGAATCGCGACGCGCCGTTGCGGGGATCCGTACCCATGAGGAACTCGGTCAGGTCGGCTTGGCCGTCGCCATCGGCATCGGCGGTGGAGCTTGGAAGCGAGGGGTTCAACCCGTTGGCGGTCTCCCAGGTGTCGGGCATTCCGTCGCCGTCGCTGTCGGCGAGCGCGGCGGTGATGTCCAGCGGCGCGGAGTTGCCGGCCTGGCCGGTCGCCGGGTCGGTGGCGCGGAGGACGATGTCCTCGCCGGTGGCGGCGATCGAAAGGTAGCCGATGCCGGTGCCTGCGGAGATCGGGAAGGTCGAGGGCTGCAAGGCGACGGGCGTGGAGAAGCTCCACGGGATGGCGAGGTTTGCGTTGGTGGCGTTGAAATTGGCCCCGGTGGAGGTGTTGGTGAAATCGGCGGCGGTGCCGGTGTCGGCGGTGCCGATGCGCTTGATGATGCTGGTCAGGTTCACGCCGGGCGTGGCGACCGGGCTGCCGCTCCAGTTTCCTGCGGCGGTGATCGAGGCTCCGGTGTGGGTGACCCCGCCGGTCGTGACATTGAACGCGCCGAGATCGTTGGCGGACCAGCCCCAGACGACGAAATCGCGGAGCTGGTGGGCGGCGTCGAGAAGCATGATCCAGCCGCGGCTCGGTGAGCCGGAGGCGGACCAGTTGATCGACCCGCCCCAGAAGATGCGCGGCGCGCCGGTGGTCTCCGAGCCCCAGACCAGGGCTCCGGGTGCCAGGGTGGACGGCAGGTTGAGCTGGAGCGGGCTCATGGCGTTGATGTTGGTGTTGCCGTCGCTGATCTTCACATACCAGCCGCTCGTGTTGGCGCTGGTGCTGCCGATGTTCTGGAGTTCGAACTGGTCCAGCGTGCCGTCGGTGACCTCCGTGATGGCCACGGGCGATCCGGTGTTCCCGCTGCTGATCGAGGCGCTGAGGTTGACCGATCCGCCGAGCGAGGTGACCACCCGGCCGGCGGAGTCGCGCGCGGTAACTTGCACGGCGAAAGGTTGGCCGGCCGGCGACGAGGCGGGCACGTAGTCCCAGGTGAAGCCGGCCAGCGGACCCGAGCTGGCGACGGTCAGGGTCAGCGCTTGCTCGGCGGTTCCGCCGGAATTCGTGGCGGAGATCGTGGCGGGGAAGACGCCGACCTGCGTGGGCACGCCGGAGATCAGTCCGGTCGAGGTCTGGATTGCCAGCCCCGGCGGCAGGCCGGTGGCCCCGTAGGAGGATGGAAAGCGGGTGGCGGTGATCTGGTAGTTGAAGGGGTCCCCGGCGACGGCGGTGGCGGCGGTCGCGCTGGTGATCGCCGGCGGTCCGTCCATGCCCGGGGTGCCGTTGGCGTTGGTGGAGGGCTCCCAGGTGAAGGATTCACCCCAGTCGACGGGGAGCGAGTTCGCGGCGTCGATCACGGTGAGCGAGCGGCCGTTCTGGAAGGAATCGGTGAACCATTCGGGCACGAAGCGGAAGTTGAGGATGTGGACGTCCCACGGTGCCGGCAGGGTGAGGGCGAGGGTTTCGCCCGAATTGTCGAGGGCGCCGGTGAAGACGTCCGGGGCGAGGGCGGCGGAAGCCCCGGGGTGGCGGGAGAGGAAGGCGCTGCGGTCCCGGCAGACGACGATGAACCGGCCGGGTGCGAGCCCGGTGCCGACGGGAAAGGTGTAGTCGATCCCGTTGGTGAAGCGGACGCCGGACAGGTCGAGCGTGGTGGTGCCGGTGTTCTGGAGTTCGACGAATTCGTAGGTTCCGCCGCCGGTCGGGATCGCCTGGATTTCCGTGATGCGCAGATGCTCCAGCAGGCCGGCGGCGGCGGAGGGAACGGCGGTGCTGTTGGAAAGGCCGGGGCTGGGGACGGGGAACTCGGCGTAGGTGTCGGAGCCGTCGGTCGCGCGACCGGTCGAGCGGTCGCCGAACTGGGAGACGATGCTGACCTGGTCGATGAGTTCGGAGTTTCCCGCGGCGAGGGTGAGGAAGCCGAAGTTTCCGTCGAGCCTGAAGCCGAGCGCGTCGGAGTCGAGGAGCAGCAGTCCGTTCCCGGCGATGAAGCTCAGCGGCGGGAAGGTGCGCAGGGACGGGCGGTTCGCGATGTCGTCGGTCAGGCGCATGCCGCCGAGGGCGGCGGGGGAGGTGTTGCGGTTGAAGAGCTCGATGAAGTCCCGGTCGAGGCGGTACCGGGTGTTGCCGGCCCACTCGTTGAGGCGGAGGTCGGCGGGCGGGGCGAGGGGGAGGGCGCTGCCGTTCGCCGAGCCGAGGGTCGGGGCGGCGAGTACCCAGCGGGCGGGATCGGCGGCGCTGCGGGAGACCGAAAGGTTGGCGGCCTGGTTGCCGAAGACGAGTTCGTCGACCACGCCGCCGCCGGAACCGGGGGTGGCGTGGAGGCGCAGGGTTTCGCCCGCGGAGTCGAGTCCGAACAGGGTGTGGAGGCCGGGCTGGGTGGTGGCGGAGTCGGCATACACGAGGAGGTAGCCGTTGGCGGGAATGCTGGTGCCGGACGGGAAGACGAACTTGCGCGGATCGGCGGGATCGTCGGTGAGGCTCATGTTGCTGATGTTGACCGAAGTCGTGCCGCTGTTGTGGAGCTCGATGACGTCGGGGTAGGTGGTGCCATTGGCGTGCGCGGCCGTGTTCACGGCGAGGACCTCGTTGATCCGCAGCGTGCCGTTGTAGCCGGCGGCCACTCCGTTTTCCGCGACCGGGGTGGCCGGAATCTTGGGCTGTCCGATCAGGCCGAGCAGGTGGGTCTGGCGCAGGGTGGCGAAGGTTTTCATCGCGGACAGCGTGGCGCTGTCCACCCACGTGCCGATGTGGTTTTCGAGGAAGCGGTGGAAGGGAGGGTTGGGATTGGCGGAGGTGTCGGCATCGAAAAGCCCGCCGTAGAGCTTGCGGATCTCGGTGAGGTATTTCGTGCGGAACGCGGCGTTGCCGGGAGTGGCGGTGTTTCCGATCAGAGGAAGCAGCGGCTCGAAGATGAAGCCCACTTCGGTCATGTTGTAGAGACCGGAGGTGTTGTAAGAGCCGGGCGTGTCCCCCTTGCCGAGCACGTTGTCGAGGTCGTAGGGGATGAGCTGGAGGCGCCGGCGGCCGAGGGAATCCTGGACGAGGGCCGCGGCGTAGTCGTCGGTGGCACCGGTCGAGATGTTGTCCTCGGTGATCTGGATGATCGTGGCGACGGCGAGATAGCGGGCGAGATGGTCGAGGTCGCAGACTTCCGCGAGGGCGGCGACCTCGGCATCGGAGAAAGGGACTCCGTTCCAAGTGCCGGAGGCGACGTTGCCGGCGGTGGCCCCCGTGAAGTGGGAGGCGGCGACGCTTTGCCAAACGCTGCAGAAATTCATGATGTCCGACCAGTCGTTGAGCGCGGCGCGGTTCTGCTTGGTCCAGCCGTTCCAGGCGGTGTCGGGATTGGCGGGGGCGGTGCCGGTGCTGGTCCACTGCGGTCCGTTCATGGCTTCGGCCCGGTAGATCTGGACGACCGGCGCGTCCGGCCAATGCTTGTCGGCGTAGTCGCCGTTGAGGTTCTCGATGCGGGCGAGCTTGCCGAAGTCGGTGTTGGCGCCGGTGAGCGTGGGCTCGGTGCCGTTCCGCCGGACCTCGAGCGGCGAGGCGTCGCAACCGGCGAGGCCGGCCCACTGCAGGCAGCGCATGCCGATGAACTGGACGTAGGGGAACTTGCCGTTGATGTTGAAGACCGAGACTCCGGACCAGGGATCGTCCCCCGGCAGGGCGACGCGGGCGGAGCGGACGCCCCAGTTGCGCGAGGTGTTGCCGCGGTTCCGGACGGACGCGCGGTAGCGGATGGTGGGATCGTCTCCGCGGGAGGAGATGAAGGTCAGGTTGAACTGGCGGTTGCTGCCCGCGGCGACGCCGGTGTAGGCGGTGAACTCGGGCTGGGTGAAAATCAGCCGGTAGCCGGGCGCGGTGCCGGTGATCACCTCGTCGTCCACCTGATACTGGCAATTCGCGGTTTGACCGGTCGTGGCGGGGGCGGGCCAGGTGCGGGAGAAGGATCCGTCGGTGGCGGCGATGTAGAACTCGACGATCGTCCGGTTCGCCATCGCGGGCAGGGAGGCGGCGAAGCGTCCGCCGCCGGTGCCGGTCATGGGCACGGCGGTGAAGGCGGGCAGGGTGGAGGAAGAGGCGTTGCGCCAGTGGAGCGTGGCGGAGAGCGAGGTGGCGGCGAGTTCGTCGGCAAGCACGCAGGAGATGGTCACCGCCTCGGTGCTCTTCGGCACGGCCGGCGAGTGCCCGACGGAGGTGATCACGGGCGCGACGTTGCTCGATAGGACGGAATTGGCGGCACCGGGCGAGCCGCCGACCGCGGTGGATTCCCCCCAGTTCTGGCCGTTGTCGACGGCGAGCTTCGGGTTCCGCCGTTCGACGGTCTTGCCGCCGCCGTTCGCCCCGGTGACCCAGAACCAACCGGTGGTGCTGTTCCAGTTCCGGACCGCCCAGTCGCCTTCGTCGGCGTAGCGGATGGAATCGACGGTTTCCCAAGTGCCGGCGACCGTCCCCGGTTTCGAGAGCGTGAGGGTTTCGCCGGAGTTCGAAAGCCGGGTATCGGCGGGCCAGGGGCCCCGGAGGTGGGTGATGGACGGGTGCGCGGCCTGGAGCAGGACGGGATCGGCCGCCACCACCAGGTAGCCTCCGGCGGGAATGCTGGTGCCGGCCGGCAGGGTGTAGTCGATGCCTTCGGTGAAGGCCCAGCCCGAGACGTTGACCGCGGTGGCATCGGGGTTGTGGATTTCCACGAATTCCAGGGCTGGATTCTCGGGATAGCCGGTCGCCGGCCGGAACATGATCTCGTTGATCACGGGCGCCGCCATGACGGGAAGCGGGGCGAGCAGCAGGAGGAGAACCTTGGGCCGGAACATGGACGTGTCCGGATAGAACCGGAAATGATGCCGTTTGTCGCGAGCGAAGGCGGCCCGGGTGACCGGATTTCTTGAAATAGCAACCCTGTCCCGGGCGTTGAGGATCGGATGGTGCATCGCCGTCCTCTCAAGCAAGAATCCCCGCGGGAATGAAGCTGCTGTTCCGCGTTCCGATCGTGTTCCTGGCGGTGTGGGGCCTTCTCCTCGGCCTCGGGAAGGTCGTGAGGTTGTCGCCCGAATGGCCGCTGTGGGCGGTGGCGGCGGTGGCGGCGCTCGCGGTCGAGGCGGTGCTGTTCCTTTACCGCTATGAATCCGCCGCGGTGACTCCGCGGCGGGCGCGCTGGTTGACGGGGCTGCGGCTGGGGGCGCTGGGGGTGCTGGTGTGGATCCTGGTCGAGCCGGTGTGGGTCCGGATGGTCGAGCGCGAACGGCAGCGCGAGGTGGTGGTGGTGCTGGACGACTCGGCGTCGATGCATTTGACCGACGACGGCGCGACGGCTTCGCGGCTGCAACTCGGCGAGGCGGGTCTGGCGGAGGCCGGGATTCTCAAGTCGCTGGAGGAGTCCATGAAAGTCCGCACGGTGCGCGCGGCGCGCAGTGTCCGGGAGGGCGATGAAGCGCAGGGCGAGGGCTGGGGCGATGCGACCGATCTGGCCGCGGCAATGGGCACCGTGCTGGAGCAGGTGCCGCCGGACGATCTGGCGGGAGTGATTTTGGTCAGCGACGGCCGCCACAACCGGCCGGGCCGGGTGGAGGACGTGGCGCGGCGCTTCGGGATCCTCGACGCGCCGGTGGGGATCGTGGCGACGGGCACGACGGCGCCGCCGCGCGATGCCTCGGTGCTGGAAGTCCGCGCGCCGGAAGCGATCCACCTCGGCGACCGGATGCGGGTGACCGCGGCGTTGAAGTTCGACGGCTACAAGGGCCGGACCGCGAAGGTGCGGCTGATGCGGGACCAGACTTTGGTCGAGGAGCGCTCGATCCCGGTGCCGCAGGAGAACCATCGCGAGGAAGTCCGCTTCACCACCGTGCCCGAGGAGGGCGGCGTCGGCGGATTCCGGATCGAGGTGGAGGCTCTCGACGGCGAACGCTTCGACGACAACAACGCGTGGGATTTCGAGACCTCGATCACCGACGCGCGGACCAACGTGCTGATCGTGGAAGGCACGCCGCGCTGGGAATTCCGCTACCTGCGCAACCTGTTCTACGGCCGCGACAAGTCGGTGCACCTCCAATACGTGCTGCTCCATCCGGACCGGATCGAGGGAGAGGAGGACGAGGCGGTCGCGGCCTCGGCGTCGCGGCCCTTCGGCGATGCCCAGGCGACGCGCCTGCCGGCGAGCCCGGAGGAGTGGCGGAAGTTCGACGTGATCATTCTGGGGGACATCGAGCCGGAAGCGATCGACGCGGCGACCTGGACGACGATCTCGGAGTGCGTGAAGGAGCGGGCGGCGATGCTGGTGATGGTCGCGGGCCCGCAGTTCATGCCGCACGGCATTTCGGCGGAAGCGGGCCGCGAGCTGGTGCCGGTGGAGACCTACGAGGGGCGTCGTACTTTCTACGCCGCGGGCGGCGAGCCGTTCCGTTTCGAGCTGACGGCGGAAGGCCGCGGGCATCCGGTGACCCAGCAGGCGAGCGGCGAGGCGGCGAACGATGCCGTCTGGGCCGGCTTTCCCGAGGTTCCCTGGCGGCAGCCGATCCGCGGGCTGAAGGATGGCGCGGAAGTGCTGCTGACCGCCCGGGGCAAGGAAACGGGTCCGTCGGTCTCCGGCGGGGACAGCCTGGACGCGGCGCTGGACGCGCTGGCGAAGCGGCGCGAGCGCGAGGCGGCATCGGCGCTGCTGGTGACGCGTCAGACCGGCAAGGGCAAGGTGGCGCTGCTGCTGACCGACCGGACCTGGCGGCTGCGGGAGGGGGCGGGAGATCTTTATCACCATCGCTTCTGGGGCAACCTCGTGCGCTGGGGCGCAGGGCCGGTGCTGCGGGCCGGCGGGTCGCGGGTGCGGCTCGGGACCGACCAGCTGACCTACACGGCGGACGATCCGGTCAAGCTCACGGCGCGGCTGCGCGATGCCGGGTTGAACCCGGTGCAGGACGGCGAGCTGATGGCGGACCTGGTGCGGGACGGCGTGGTGGTGACCAGCGTGCCGCTGGCGGTGACGGAGAATTCCAACGGGCTGCACGAGGCGGAGCTGACGCCGATCGCGGAGCCGGGGCGCTATGAGGTGAAGCTGCGGGGCAAGGAGGCGGAGCGGCTTCTGGCGGAAGAGGGAAGCGCGGCGGTGAGCGCGGGCTTCCGCGTGGTGGGATCGCGCGGGCCGGTGGAACTGGCGGAGACGACGCTGAACCTGGGATTGTTGGAAACGGTCGCCGACCTCTCCGGCGGCCGGGTGGTCAAGCCGGACCAGGCCGGCGAACTGACCGGATTGTTTTTGAAGGAAGGCGATGCCAGGCGCGAGTTGCGCGAGACCCCGCTGTGGGACAACGCGCTGGTGCTCGGGCTTTTCGCGCTGTTACTGTCGGTCGAATGGGTGATGAGACGCGGCGGGGGACTGCCGTGATGAAGGGACGTTAAGCCAGGCCGGCTGAACCCGGCGCTCCACAGGAGGGAAAAACCAATGAGCACGAACCAGACGAGGGAAGACATCGGACGCCGGCTGGGCGCGGTGAGGTCGAGCATCCGGCGCGCCCAGTTCCAGCGGGGCGGGCTGCTGGTGGCGACGGTGGCGCTCGGCGGGCTGCTGGCGATGATGGCGGCGGATCATTTCCTCGCCCCGCTGCCGGTGGCGGCGCGGTGGGCGATGTTCGTCGCGTGGCTGCTGGCGACCGCTGCGGCGCTGGTGGTCGGGATGCGGCCCTTGTTGCGGAAGATCGGGCTGGTGCAGGTGGCCCGTTGGATCGAAGGACGGCATCCGGAGATCGAGGAGCGGATGAGCACGGTGCTGGAGCTTGCGGGATCGGAAGGCGGGGCCTCGGCGGAGTTGTTGGAAGAGCTGGCCAAGGCGGCGGGCGAGGATGTGGGAAAGGTGGATGCCCGTGCCGAGATCCGGGCGGTGGGCGCGGGGCGGCGCTGGGCGAGGCCCGCGCTGGTGCTGGCGCTTCTGTTCGCGACGCTGTTCGCGATCTGGCCGAAGGAAGCGGCGCGGCTGGCGGTGCGGGCGGTGGCGCCTTTCAGCAATCTGGGCAACGCCGCGGCGGTGAAGTTCGAGGTGAAGCCGGGGGACATCGAGTTGCTGGAGGGGGACGCGTTGTCGATCGAGATCGGCTACGACGGACCGGCGGACTCGCTGGATCTGGTCATGATGATGGAGGGCGGCACCGAGGTGACGCAGCCGATGAACCGGGACGGCGAACGTTGGACCTACCGGATGGATCCGGTGCGCGAGGGCTTCACCTATCGGGCGCGGACCGGCCGCGGGGAAAGCGATGCCTTCACGGTCACGATGTGGCCTTTGCCGGGGATCGTGGAGCCGCGGGTGAAGCGGATCTTTCCGGAGTATGCCGGCTTGGTGCCGGTGGAAGAAGCGCTGGGAACCGGCGTGGAAGCGGTGCGCGGCACGAGGATCGAGCTGTCGGGGAAACTGAACACGGCGGTGGAAGCGGGGTGGCTGGAGGTCGAGGGCAAGCGTCTGGCCGAAGCCGAGATCGAGCGCTCCGCGACGGGCGGGCGGGTGAGCTTTTCGTGGACGCTGGCTGCGGATGGCGGTGGCGAAGCGGTGGTCACCTTGAAGCACCGGCTCGGCCGCGAGGTGGAGGCGCTGCGCTTTCCGGTGCGGGTGCTGGAGGACCAGGCGCCGGAGGTACGCTGGTTGAGCCCGCTTGCCCGCGAGCTGCGGGTGCGGCCGGACGAGGTGCTCGGCCTGCGTTACGAAGTGGCGGAGGATTACGGCGTGGCCGAACTGGCGCTGGAGATCAAGACTCCCGGCAAGGAGACGCGGCGGATCGCGAGGGACTTGCCGGTCAAGCTGGGCGGCTCTTCGAAGCCCGCGCGCTACCGGGGCGAAAGCAGGCTGCCGGTCGGCTCCCTCTTGGAAGACTGGCCCGGAGCCGGGGAGATCCGGATCCGATTGCGGGCGGCGGACGCGCGGCCGGCGGAGCTGGATGGACCGGGAGTGGGGCATTCGGAGTGGCTGCTGGTGCGGATCGACCGCAACGCGGAGTCGCTGGCGCGTCAGGAGATGCGGGCGGAGCACGAAGAGGCGCGCGAGGCGATCGAGGAGGCCATCCGCGAGACCCGCGAGGCCCGCCAGAAGATGGACCAGAGCCGGTGGGAGATGAAGAACGAGAAGCTCAGCAAGCAAGCGGAGAAAAACTTCGAGGAGGCGAGGGAGAAGCTGGCGGACACGAAGGAGAAGCTCGATGAGATCGCGGCGAGGATGGAGGAAAGCGTCCACGCGGCGAAGGCGGATGAAGTACGGGAGGCATCGGAGCAAGTCGAGAAGGCCCGGGAGGAGCTGGAAAATGCGCCTTTGCAGGATCAGCAGCAGCAGCGGGAGGAGAAGCTGGATGTCGCCCGGGAGGAAGCGGAGAAGGCGGTGCGGAACCTCGAGGAGGTGAGGAATGCGATGGACCGCGACCGGCAGAAGATCGAGGAGCTGGCGCGTTTTCAGGAGTTGGCGCAGCAGCAGGAGGAACTGGCCCGCCAGGCCGCCCAGTTGGCCGGACGGGAGGAGGAGCAGCAGCCCGAGCAAGGCTTGCCGCAGGAGTGGCAGCAGCAGCAGGCGCAGGTGGAGGAGGCCTTGCGGCAGCAGCTGCGGGAGCAGCCGCAAGCCCGGGCGGAGGTGCTGGAGCAGCAGGCCGAGGAAGCCCGTGAGCTGGCCGAGGAGGCGCGTGAATTGAGCGAGGCGCAGGCGGCCTTGGAAGAGCAGGCGCGCCAGATGCCGGCGGCGGCCGGGCAGGAATCGCCGGAGGAACAGCAACAGGCGGCGGTCGAGGGCCTTCGCGAGGCGCTTGCGAAGGAGCAGGAGAAGATTGCCGGCGAAGCGGCGCAGCAGTTGGCCGAGGCGAGGCAGGAGCGGAGCGAGGCCGCCGATCTGCTGCCCGAAGCCGTGGCGGCGACCCGGGAAGCCAGCGAGAACCTTTCGAAGGGTGAGGACCAGGCGGCGGCGGAGGCGGCCCGCGAGGCGGTCGAAGCTCTGAAAGAAGCGGTTAACCCGTCGGAACAGGGGCAGTCCGAACAGGGCCAGTCGGAACAGGGTCAGTCGGAGATGGGCCAGTCCGAGCAGGGCCAGTCCGAACAAGGCCAGTCCGAACAAGGCCAGTCCGAACAAGGCCAGTCCGAACAAGGCCAGTCCGAACAAGGCCAGTCCGAACAAGGCCAGTCCGAGCAAGGCCAGTCCGAGCAAGGCCAGTCCGAGCAAGGCCAGTCCGAGCAAGGCCAGTCCGAGCAGGGCGAGTCGGGGATGGATCAAACGGAGGAAGGGGCTTCGGAAGCGGGGCCCGAGTCCGGGTCGCAAGCCGCGGAGGCGGCGCGACAGGCGGAGGTGGAGGCCTTGGCCGAGCGCCAGGCTGACGTGGCCGAGGCCTTGGAGGCTCTGGCGGCGGGCAAGACCGGCGAGGCGATGCAGGCCTTGCAGCAGATGCAGGCGGACGAGGTCGGGGAACTGGCGGAAGCCATCGCCGGGATGCCGCAGGCCGAGGCTTCGGGGCAGATGAACGAGGCCGCGAATGCCGCGCAGCAGGGCAGCCAGCAGGCGGAGGCGGCTGCGGAGAGCGGTAGCCAGGGCAAGGCGCAGGATGCGGCGGGTCAGCACCAGCAGGCGGCGGGCAATCTTCAAAGGAGCGCCGAGGCCCTGGGCCGGGCGGCGCAGGAGTTCGCCCAAGCGGCGGAGCAGGCGAGGGGACAGCAGCCGGACGCGAACCGCGCGCCGGTGTCCCCGGGCGATCTGGCGGAAGCTTTCCAAGCCGCATCGCAGGCCGCGGGGGAACCGCAGGCATCCCAGGCGGCAGGTCAGGCGCAGCAGGCGGCCGAGGCGATGTCCCGCGCCGCCCAATCGGCCAAGCAAAGCATGCAAGGCCGCCCGCAACCGGGCCAGCCGGGGCAACCCGGTCAGCAGCCGGGGCAAAAGCCGCAGGAGGGCCCGCGGATGCCGGAGGCGGATCCCGGTGTGCCGCCGGAATTGGCGAAGCTGGGGATCAGTGCCGCGGATTGGGAGAAAATCCAGGCCACCTTGAAATCGGACGTCGGCAGCGGCGGCGGTGCGGGCGTGCCGGAGGAATACCGGGGACTTGTGAAGAAGTATTTCGAAGCCATGACCGACGAATGAAAGCCGTTCTTTTCCCATCCATTTTCCTGCGGGGCGTCGCCGTGGCGGTCGCGGGCCTGTGCCATGCCGCCGCCCAGGAGCCTGCAGATCCGGTGTTCGCCCAGTGGCGCGACAAGGTCGACCCGGCCGTGGAGCAGGCGCTGGAATACCTTGCCCGGGTCCAAGCCGAGGACGGCTCGTTTCCGGAGAGCTACGGCGATTCGACCGGGATTCCGGCGCTGGTGGGGATGGCCTTCCTTTCCAAGGGGCATCTGCCCACCGAGGGGCCTTACACCGAGCCCTTGAACCGCTGCATCGACTTCGTGCTGGAGAACCAGCGGGAGAGCGGGCTGTTCGAGCGCGGCAATGCCGGCAGCGGGCCGATGTATGCCCACAACATCTCCACGCTGTTCCTTTCCGAAGTCAGCGGCATGGTCGATCCGGGCCGTCAGGAAAAGATCGCGGTCGCCCTGCCGAAGGCCCTCAAGCTGATCCTCAAGGCCCAGGCGGTCGAGAAGGACGAGCGCCACCAGGGCGGCTGGCGCTATCATCCCGGCTCGCGGGACAGCGACACCTCGTGCAGCGGCTGGGCCTTGATGGCGCTGCGGTCGGCGAAGCTCAACGGGGCGGCCGTCCCGGACCAGGCGATCGCCGACGCGGTCGCTTACCTGAGCCGGCACCAGGACGAGAAGGCGGGCTGCTTCGGCTACATGGACCGCCACGACCACGCCCGCTCGCTGACCGGCATGGGGCTGCTTTGCCTGGAACTCTGCGGCCGCCATGGCACGCCGGAGACGGTCAAGGCGGCGGACTATGTCACCCGGACTTTCCGCGACCTGCCGGGCGACCAGTTCGAGTTCTACGGGAACTACTACAACGCCCAGGGCATGTTCCAGATCGGCGGCCGCTATTGGACGGAATACGCGAACTGGATGTATGAAACCTACCTCAAGAAGCAGTCGGAGGACGGCTCATGGAACAGCCGCGAGGCCGGCCGCATCTACGGGACCTCGATGATGGTGCTGGCCTTCACGGTTCCCTACCGCCAGTTGCCGATCTACCAGCGGGACGAAACGGTGGACGAGACCGACTGAGCCGGTCCCGTCGCTTGTCGAGGGGTCATTCCTTCGGGGCCGGTCCCGCGTCCGGAGCGGCATCGCCGGCGGCCGGCGCGGTGGCGGCCCCTTTGGCCTTCATGTCCTGGATCAGCGAGTTCCCGGTTTCCTTCTGGTGACGGATGGAAAGCCCGACGAAGAACGCCGCGGCGGCCAGCACCAGGAACAGGAGCGTCATGAAGAAGCTGGCGGCCGGGCTCGGTTGCTGGGCCGAAGCCAGAGGGCGCTGCAGGCCGGGAGCCGGGCGGGCGGGTGCCTTGCGCGGTGCCGGGGCGTCGAGCTGGTCCTCCTTGACGATCGGCGACTCTTCCAAAGGCTTCTCGCGGCCGAGGGCCTCGCGTTCCTCGTCGGTCAGGGTGAAATCAAAGGCCACGTCGCCGATCTTCACCGACAGGCCGTGGCGCAGCGGGATGATCTCGTGAACCCTGCCCTCGAGCTTGATCCCGTTGGTCGAGCCGAGGTCGCGGAGCTGGTAGCCGCCTTCGATCCGCTCCATGACCGCGTGGCGGACCGACACGGAGCCGCAGTCGATCACGATGTCGTTCTCGCTGCCGCGGCCGAGATGGACCTTCTGGCGGTCGAGCTGGAAGCGGTAGGGCTGCGGGTTGCGCTCGGGGACGGTGATGGTGACGCGGGGCATGGGATGAGAGACGTGAACTGCGGGGGGATTCTAGCGGGAAAGGAGCCCGGCCTGCACGGAAAAAACGGACCCCGCCGGAGGAACTGCCGCCGCGGGGGGAATCCGATTGCCAATCCGCCGCCGCTCTGCTGAATTCCCTTCGCCATGGCAAACGCTACCAACGTCCTCGCGAGCGGGATCGAGATCACCGGGTCCATCCGATTTTCCAACGACATGATCATCGACGGCAAGATCGACGGTGAGATCATCTCCGAGAAGGGCCGGGTCACCATTGGCGAGAACGCGCTGATCAAGGGCAACGTCACCGCCGGCGACGTGAAGGTGTTCGGCAGGGTCGAAGGCAAGATCACTTCCGAGCGCTGCGAGCTGAAGGCCAAGTCCCGCCTCGACGGCGACATCAAGGCGAAGATGTTCTCGATGGAAGAGGGCGCCCAGCTTGCCGGCCGCACCGACATCGGTTGATCCGCTTTTTCCGCAATTTCAAAGGCCGCCCGCGGGGAATCCGCCGGGCGGCTTTTTCTTGCCCGTGTCCGGCTCAGCGGAAGCGCAGCGCACCGGGCTGCTGGACCGGCCGGAAGGCGATGAAATTGATCGCGCGGCACATCGAGGAGAAGACCGGGAAGGCGAGGATGAAGGCGATGGGTGCGCCGATGACGGAGACGATGCAGATGCAGAAGGCCAGAAACAGACCTTCGGACATCCGGGGAGCCATTCGGGTTTCCTCATACGCGGCGGTGATGAAGTTCCACTCCTTCGCGAAGCCGGCGAAGGCACGGAAGATCCAGTAGAGGCTGAACAAGGGAATGAACATGAAGCCGACTGCGGCTCCCGGCGTGACCGTGGCACCCACGAGCGACAGACATTTCCATGCCCGATAGAGGATCATGTAGCCGAAGATCGAGCTGAGCAACAGGCAGACCCAGCCCAGCACCGTCATCCCGAGGAGGACCATGACCATGGCCGGGTTGGTCTCCGCCTTGGCGGCCGCCTGCGGCATCAGTACCGCGGAAACGATGAAGAACAGGAATCCGACTCCGATGCTACCCGCCCACAGGCCGAACGAAGCGGCCGTGATCTGGGGGTGGCGGAAGCCGCCCTGGACCTGACCGGTCGGCTGTGCGGTCGCATAGGCGGTTGCCTGGCCGGGGCGCATGAAGCTGGAGCCGGTCGTCTGGCCCGGGCGCATGAAATTGGAGGCGGCAGTGGTCGTCTGGACTTGCACCGGAGCCGGCGCGGGGAAGAGCCCATCGATTTGCGCGGCCGGCAGCCATTCCGACATGCCTTCGGTCCAGACCATCGACTCCCGGGTGATGTTGCCGGTTTGGGTGAACTCCACCAGCTGCTCGCCGGTGTAGGGTCCGTGCTGTTGTCCTTCGACCGAAACAAACCATTGGGGGCCATCGCTCATATCGCCCCGAAGCCAAGACACCCCGCCGGGAAACGACAAGACGAAACGGTTACATCGCCGGCCGCGGCGGCCTGCGGCTGACGGCATCCGCGACGTGGATCGCGACCGCCGTCCAGATCAGGCCGAAGGAGACCAACCGGAGGGCGTTCATTTCCTCCCCGTAGAGACCCCAGCCGATCAGGAACTGGAGGGTGGGGCCGATGAACTGGAGGATGCCGAGGGTGGTCAGCGGGATGGTCCGCGTCGCATGGCTGAAGCACAGCAGCGGGGTGGCGGTGGCCAGGCCGGTGGAAAGCAGCAGCAGGGCCTGCAAGCCGGAGTCTCCGAACACGTCGGCCCCCTGCCGGGTTTGCCAGAGCAGCCACGCCAGGGCGACCGGGGCCATCAGCGAGGTTTCCACCGACAGTCCGGCCAGGGCACCGAGCGGCGATTTTTTCCGGACCACCGCGTAGAGCGAGAAGGTCGTGGCCAGGACGATCGCCACCCACGGGATCCCTTTCACCGCCGGGAACTGGCAGGCGACTCCCGCCAGCGCGAGGCCGACTGCGAACATCTGCCGGCGGCTCTGCCGTTCGCCGAAGAACAGGGCTCCGAAGAGCATGTTGAGGAAGGGATTGAGGTAGTAGCCGAGCGCCCCTTCGAGGATGCGGCCGTTGAGGGTGGCCCAGACGTAGAGCAGCCAGTTGGAGGCCAGCAGGCTGCCGGAAAGCAGGTGCCAGCCCGCGTCGCGGGCGGTCGATAGCCCGCGCCGCAGCTCCCCGGTCTGGCGGTGCCAGGCGAGCAGGGGCAGGAGCAGGACCAGCGACCACAGCGTGCGGTGGGCGATGATCGAGGCCGGCGGCAGGAAATCGAGGGCCTTCCAGAACACCGGCAGCACGCCCCACAGGACGAAAGCCGCCACCGCGCTGAGCATGCCGCCGCGGGATTCGTTCACGGGGCGGAGCCGGACTCGAACTTCTTGCAGATCCAGGCCACCCGCGCGGCGGCGGACTCCATCTCGAGCAGTTGCTGCCGCTCGTCGGGATCGTGGACAAACTGCTGCGCCATCACGTCGGCAAGGATCGAGGGATCGTCGATCTGCGCGGTCATCGCCTGCAAGGTCTGCTTCACCTCGTCGGGCAGCTCGCGGGTGACGGCTTCCGCCGCCTCCTGCAGCGCCTCGAGCGCCGCGCGGGACTGCGATTCCGGTTCGAAGATCGAAGGGATCGGCTCGATCCGCGCCTTCGGATACGGCGCCGGCAGCCACTCGGCGAATCGCACGCGGATCACCCCGTGGAGCAGGAGATTGGAAGTGCCGTCGTCGAGTTCCCGCGAGGCGCGCACCAGGCCCATGGTGCCGATCGGGGCGACGCAGCGGGCGGGGTCCTTGGTTTCCTTCCGCAACAGGCGCCCGACGGCGAAAAAGCAGCTCCCCGAAAGCGTGTCGGCGAGCATTTCCCGGTAGCGGGGCTCGAACAGGTGCAGGGGCAACCCTCCGTGCGGGAACAAGGTGCAATCCGGAAGCAGCATCACTCCGCAGGTCTGGGGGATGTTCAGCGACGACATCGCCGCAAGGGAGGCGCGCCGGACGCGGGGTGCAATGCAAAAAGTCCGCAAATGAATGAAGGGCAACCCGTCTTTCCGCTCTTGCACGTGCGGCGCTCGTGGCGGACGGATGGCGCGTGTCCGAGGATCCCACACCCCGCCGTGACCGTCGTGTCGTCGTCTTGCTCTGGCTGCTGCCGCTGTGGCTGGTGGTCTCCAGCGTGGGCGGGCTGTGGCTGTATCTCAGAAAGAAGGCGGCGGAAGAGGAGAACGGGCAGATGAGGATCGCGACCGGGATCCATGCCGACGGCTTGCGTGACGATGTCGGCAAGTTGCTGGGCTTCGTCGGCGAGCGCCACAGCGCCAGCGCCACGGGAACGCAGGGATTGACCCGGGCGGCGGCGATGATCGAAAGCTCGCTCGGGCCCGGCAACGCCGGCTATCGCGTCGAGAAGTTGGGCGGTCCCTCGATGCCGGCGGGCCGCTGGCCGCTGCTGGTCGTGTCCTTGAAGGGGAAGGACGAGAAGCTGCCGCCGCTGTGGGTGGTCGCGGCCTACGACGCCCGGCCCGGTTCTCCCGGTGCGGAAGCGAATGCCAGCGGGGTCGCCAGCGTGCTGGCCGCGGCGCATGCCATGGCTTCCGAGTTTCCGGCCCGCTCGGTCCGCTTCGCTTTCATGCCCCATGGCTACGAAACGGACGGGCCACTGGCGGAAACTCTCGAGATCCTCCAGCGGCGCGTCGGGGATGCCTCGTCGCTGCTGGTGGTCGAGGCCACCGGAGCGGGGGAATCGCTGCTGGTCAGCTCGCGGGATGCGGAGAACCGGGCGCTGGTCGCGGCCGATGGCATCGGCAAGGTGGTCGGGGCCGAGGCGATCTGCCTGGAGGACGACTTCGACCTTTCCTCGGCGCTCTTTGAAATGGGGCTGCCCGCCGTGCGGGTGGCGACGCGGCCGGTGGTCAAGGAAGCGGACGCCGACGACATCGCGCCGGATCCGGCGGTCCATGCGGCGGCCACGACGGCCTTGGTTGCCTTGATCCGGCGCCTGTCCGATTCCTGAAAAAAACCTCTTGCACGGGCCGGGTCCATCTCCTACCAAACCGCCCGCACGCGGCACCAGCGGCCGCAAGACGACACGGGGGATTAGCTCAGTTGGTAGAGCACTTGCATGGCATGCAAGGGGTCAGCGGTTCGAATCCGCTATCCTCCACGTCCTTCCCGGATCATTTGGGATCCGGCTTCCGATCTGAACCGGTGGGGAGTCATGTGGAGACGGAAGCGGAGGCTTCCCACCCGGTCCAAGGGATCGGCATGCGCATGGCCGTCGGAACGCCCCGCGCGACTCGACACGCGGCCGGGGCCGCGCCTTGCGACAGCCCGGGCCCCATTCCGCCGATATCCGTCTGAACTGTTGTTAGACCAGGCGCAGGAGCAGGTCGTCGCTGTCTACCTGGTCGCCTTTCTGAACCAGCAGTTCCTTGACCACGCCGTCGGCGCTGGCGCTGACGGTGGTGAGCATCTTCATGGCTTCGAGGACGATGAGCTTGTCGCCGGCTTTGACTTCCTGGCCGGGAGAGACGGCGATCTCGGTGACCATGCCGGGCATCGGGGCGCAGGCTTGGTTCGGATCGCTGGTGTCGCCCTTGAGGCGGGCGGCCTTGGAGGTGGCGACGAGCGACTTGTCGAGCACCACGCTTTCGCGCGGCATGCCGTTGAGCTCGAAGAACAGGGTACGGCGGCCTTCGTCGTCGGCCTCGCCGAGGGAGAGCAGCTTGACGAAGAGCGTCTTGCCGGGATCGATCTCGACCTCGACTTCCTCGCCGACCTGGAGGCCGTAGAAGAAGGCGGGGGTGGCCAGTCCACTAAGGTCGTCGTACTTCCCGCGGAAGGCGGTGAAGTCGGCGAAGACCTGCGGATACATGAGGTGCGAGTAAAGGTCGTCGTCGCTGGCGGCACGGCCGAGCTTCTTCGCGACCTCGGCGCGGGTGGCTTCGAGGTCGACCGGTTCGGCGAGTTCGCCGGGGCGGCGGGTGGTCGAGGGCTTGTTGCCGAGCACCACCGCCTGGACGTCGGCGGGCCAGCCGCCATCGGGCTGGCCGAGGCCGCCGGCGAGCATGTCGATGACGCTTTCCGGCCAGTCGATCGAGCCGGGCTTGAGCTTCGGCACGTCGGCCGCCTTGATGCCGCGGGTGATGAGGAACATCGCCATGTCGCCGACGACTTTCGACGACGGGGTGACCTTGACGATGTCGCCGAAGAGCTGGTTGACGTCGGCGTAGGTGCGGGAAATTTCGCGCCAGCGGTGGCCGAGGCCCATCGCATTGGCCTGCTCGCGGAGATTGGTGTACTGGCCGCCGGGCATTTCGTGCTCGTAGACTTCGGCGGTGCCGGAGCGCGGAGCGGAGTCAAAGGGCTTGTACTGGGCGAGGACTTCCTCCCAGTAGTCGGAAATCTCGTTGAGGGCGTCGAAATCGAGGCCGGGATCGCGCTCGGTGCCGGCGATGGCGGAGCAGACCGAGTTGAGGTTCGGCTGCGAGGTCGAGCCGGACAGTGAGGCCATGGCGAGGTCGACGATGTCGACGCCGGCCTTGCACGCGGCGAGTACCGAGGCGGCGTTGAGGCCGGAGGTGTCGTGGGTGTGGAAGTGGATCGGGATGCCGATTTCCTGCTTGAGGGCCTTCACCAGGTCGTAGGCGGCCTGCGGTTTGCAGAGGCCGGCCATGTCCTTGATGGCGAGGATGTGCGCGCCCATCGCTTCGACTTCCTTGGCTTTGGCGACGTAGTATTTCAGCGAATACTTGTCGCGCTTCGCGTTGAGGATGTCGCCGGTGTAGCAGATCGCGGCCTCGCAGAGCGGCTTGCCGTGCTCGCGGACGGCTTCCATCGCGACCCGCATGTTGGGCAGGTAGTTGAGGGAGTCGAAGATGCGGAAGATGTCCATGCCCGCGTCGGCCGAATGCTTGACGAAGCCGGCGACGACGTTGTCCGGGTAGTTCGAGTAGCCGACGGCGTTGGAGCCGCGGAACAGCATCTGGAACAGGATGCCGGGGACCTTTTCACGGAGCCGGCGGAGACGCTCCCAGGGGCACTCCTTGAGGAAGCGCATCGCGGTGTCGAAGGTCGCGCCGCCCCACATTTCGAGCGAGAAGAGCTGCGGCAGGCTGGCCGCGTAGTGGTCGGCGATGCGCAGCATGTCGAGGCTGCGCATGCGGGTGGCGATGAGCGACTGGTGGGCGTCGCGCATCGAGGTGTCGGTGATGAGCAGGCGCTTCTGGTCGAGGATCCACTTGCTGAACTTTTCCGGGCCGAGCTCTAACAGCAGATCGCGGGATTGCTGATTGTCGATTGAGGATTTTTGATTGCTGGAATGGGGGATCCGGGGAGCGGGGATCGGTTTGTCGGGCTTCCAGCCTTTGGCGGTGGTGTTGCCGTTGACGGTGATGTCGGAGAGGTAGGACAGCAGCTTGGTGGCGCGGTCGCGCTTGGGCTTGAACTTGACCAGCTCGGGCTTGGTATCGATCAGCTTGGTGTGGGCCTGGCCGCTGCGGAAGGTGTCGTCGCGGATGACGTTTTCCAGGAAGGGGATGTTGGTCTTCACGCCGCGGATGCGGAACTCGCGGAGGGCGCGGTCCATGCGCTGGCAGGCGGTCTCGAAGTCGCGGCCCATGGCGGTGAGCTTCACCAGCATGGAGTCGTAGAAGGGCGTGATCACCGAGCCGGCGTCGCCCGAGCCGGCGTCGAGGCGGATGCCGAAGCCGGCGGCGGAGCGGTAGTTGAGGATGCGGCCGTAGTCCGGCGCGAAGCCGCGTTCCGGGTCCTCGGTGGTGATGCGGCACTGGATGGCGTAGCCGTTGCAGGGGATCTCGGCCTGCGGAGGGATGGCGATCTCCGGGCTGAAGAGTGAGAAGCCTTTCGCGACGAGGATCTGCGAGCGGACGAGGTCGATGCCGGTGACGCATTCGGTCACCGTGTGCTCGACCTGGATGCGCGGGTTCATCTCGATGAAGAACCAGTCCTTCTGGTCCATGTCGTAGAGGAACTCGACGGTACCGGCGTTGTTGTAGCCGATGCCTTTGGCGAGGGTCACCGCGGCTTCACAGAGTTCCTTGCGGACGACGGGGTCGAGTTCCACCGACGGCGCGATCTCGACGACCTTCTGGTAGCGGCGCTGGACCGAGCAGTCGCGCTCGTGCAGGTGGACGACATTTCCGTGCTGGTCGCCGAGGATCTGGACCTCGATGTGCTTGGCACGGGAGATGTAGCGTTCGAGGAAGACCGCGGCGTTGCCGAAGGCGTTGAGCGCCTCGTTCTGGGCCTCGGCGAGGAGAGCGGGGAGCTGGTGCGGCTCCATTACCACGCGCATCCCGCGGCCGCCGCCGCCGAAGGCCGCCTTGATGATGAGGGGGAAGCCGATCGTCGGGGCGATCTTCATCGCCTGTTCGGGATCGGTCACCGGCTCCTCGGTGCCGGGCAGGGTGGGGACGTTGTATTTCGCGGCCAGGGAGCGGGCGGCGGTCTTGTCACCCATGTTTTCCAGCAGCTCCGGCGAGGGGCCGACGAAAGTCATGCCTTCCCGGGCGCAGGCGCGTGCGAACGAGGCGTTCTCGGACAGGAAGCCGTAGCCGGGGTGGACGAGGGTGACGCCTTTCGCCTTGGCCATCGCGACGATGCCTTCGACATCGAGGTAGGCGCCGACCGGGCCCTTGTCCTTGTCGAGCTGGTAGGCCTCGTCGGCCTTGAAGCGGTGGCGGGAGAAGCGGTCCTCCTCGGCGAACATCGACACGGTGCGGAGTCCGAGTTCGTTCGCGGCGCGGAAAATGCGGATGGCGATTTCACCGCGGTTGGCGGCGAGGAGCTTGTCGTTCTTGGGCTGCGGCATGCGGGGGAGTTCCTAAGGGATCACTGGGGAATCGGCCAAGGGGAAAGGTCGGGTAGGACTCAATCGGTCGCGATCGGGGTATGATCTGAAAAAATTCAAGAATCGCGTTGACGACCCGGCCGGCTGACCCTAGTCTTCGCGCGTCGCGACAATAGCAGGCGGCCCGATTGACACGTCTTCCCGGTTTTTGGGTTTTTCCGGAGGCGAATCGATCGGGCCGCTTCATTTTTACCGGGCGGCCATTTTTCCCCGGGAGGCGTCAGGCTTGTTCCACCCGGGCAATGCGGGCGCGGTCGAGGTCGTAGGGGCTGATTTCCAGCAGCACGGTGGTTCCGGCGGGCAGGTCCGGCGGATGGGCGGCGAGTTCCTTGGACAGGTGGGAGACCACCTTCTTGCCATTCGGCAGGGATACCTCGAACAGGCCTTCGGCGAGCGGCCGGATCAGGGTGCCGAGCGGGCGCAGGCAATCGTCGTGCGGGGTGCCGGAGGATCTCATGCACGAGAGGGATCCACGGGCCGCGGGGGATTTGCAAGCACGTCAAGCCCGCGGCTTGACGACAAAGGGCCGGAGCTGCATCTTCCTGCCTCTCCGGGCCGTTAGGTGACCCTTCGCCAGCCGTCTCGAAACACCTCTCCTCGAATCCATGAATCTGCGCCTGATTCTTCCCGCTTCCGCTGCCCTGTTGATGGTGGCGACCTCGTGCCAGCCCTACGTCGAGCCTCCGCCGCCGGCGCCCGCCGATCCGGCGGCCCGGACCCGCACTCCCGAAGAAGAGGAGAAGCTGCGCCAGCAGCGCGCGGAGATGGAAAAGAAGGACAAGGAGAACGCGACTCCCGACAAGGACAAGACGACCGAGGGCGGCGAGGAAGGGACCGCGAAGAAGGATCCCGGCCAGGGCGAGGGCACGACCACGCCGAAGCCGCCGGAAGAAAAGAAGTCCGAGATCCAGGTGGCGCGTCCGGTTCCCGGCAAGCCTGGCTTTGTCTTCAGTCCTTTCAACAACAAGGTGATCGACGTGAAGGGCATCCCGAGCGGACGCCTGGTGGCGGATCCGACCTATCCGGCCTCCGAGAAGAAGCACTTCCGGGTGCCTTGAGGTCGGGTCGATTCCAGATTGCTTGATTTCGAGGAGCCGGTCCCCCTCAGGGTCCGGCTCCTTCATTCCCGGAGATCGTGATGGAATTTGAAAAAGTAGCGGTTCTCGGCGGAGGGCTCCTCGGCGGTTCGCTGGCGCTGGCCTTGCAACGGGATTTTCCCGGTTTGCCGGTCTCGCTGTGGGCGCGGCGCGCGGAAACGGTGGCGGAAGCCCGCGCCCGGGGCATCGGCGGGGCGACGGGGGATCTGGCGGAGGCCGTGAACGGGGCGGATCTGGTGGTGCTTTCCACACCGGTCGGCGCGATGGCCGCGGTGCTGCTGGCCGCCCAGTCGGCGGGTCTTTCGCCGGACGCCCTGATCACCGACGTCGGCAGCGTGAAGGCGGCACCTCACCGGGTGCTGCAGCCGCTGCTGGCGAGGACCGGCGGGAGATTCATCGGCAGCCATCCGATGGCGGGTTCCGAGCGCAATGGCATCGGGGCGGCGGAAGCCGGGCTGTTCCAAGGCGCGGCCTGCCTGATGACCGACGACGGCGCGGTGGGCGAACCGCTGGCCGGCAGGCTGGAGCGCTTCTGGCAGGCGGTCGGTTGTCGCGTGAGCTGGCTGGATGCCGTGGCGCACGATGCCCTGGTCGCGCGGATCAGCCATTTCCCGCACATGATCGCGGCGGCGGCGGCCAAGGTCGCGCTGGAGGATCCGGCGGACGCCCGCTTCGGCGGCGGCGGGCTGCGCGACACGACCCGGGTGGCCGGCGGCAATCCGGTGATGTGGGCGGAGATCGCGACCGAGAACCGGGCGGCGCTGGGAAGCGCCGTGCGGCAGGGGATCGCGGCGATGAGTGAAATGCTTGCCATGCTGGAAGCGGGCGACCAAGAAGCGCTGCGCGGTTGGCTGGAGGACGCGAAAACACGCCGCGACGCCTCCCGGCCCGACCTCAGAAACGATTTTCCATGAGCGAGTTCCGAGTCCGATCGATCCGCACGCTGGATGCCGCCTTCCCGGTGCCCGGCGACAAGAGCATGTCCCACCGCGCGGCGATGATCGCGGGGCTGGCGGACGGTGTCTCCACGATCCGCAATTTCCTGCCGAGCGAGGATTGCCTGAACACGCTGGGCGCGATGAAGGCCTGCGGCGTGGTGGTGGAGGAGCTGGAGGAAATGCGGGGCTTCGGGCCGACCACGATGCGGATCCACGGTCGCAGGATGCAGCTCTCCGCGCCGTCCGCGCCGATCGACTGCGGCAATTCCGGCACCGGGATGCGCCTGCTGGCCGGCCTGTTCGCCGGACAGTCGTTCGACTGCGAGCTCTTCGGCGACGAGTCGCTGTCCGGCCGCCCGATGGGCCGGATCACAAACCCGCTCGGCGAAATGGGCGCGAAGATCGAGTGCCTCGGCGAGAAGCCGGGCTGCGCGCCGCTGAAGATCCACGGCGCGAAGCTGCATCCGATCCGCTACGAACTGCCGGTGGCCAGCGCCCAGGTGAAGAGCGCGGTGCTCCTGGCAGGGATGTTTTGCGAAGGCGTCACCACCGCGGTGCAGCCGGCCGACACGCGGGATCACACGGAGCGGATGCTCGAGTCCTTCGGCGTGAAAGTGGTGACGGAAGGTCAGGCCATCTCGATCGAGGGCGGCCAGATTCCCCAGGCCCGCGACTTCCGGGTGCCCGGCGACATTTCCAGCGCCGCCTTCTGGGTCGTCGCCGCGGCGGCGCTGCCGGGATCGCATCTGGTCATCCGCAATGTCGGCCTCAATCCGACCCGCACCGCAGTGCTCGACGTGATCGAGCGGATGGGCGCGCAGATCACCCGCACCGTGCTTTCCACCGACGACGGAGAGCCGATCGGCGATGTGGAAATCCGCGGGGCCAAGCTCCACGGCACCGAACTGCTGAAGGCGGAGATTCCCAACCTGATCGACGAAATCCCGGTGATCGCCGTCGCCGCCGCGCTGGCGTCCGGCAAGACCGTGATCCGCAACGCGAAGGAACTCCGCGTCAAGGAGACCGACCGCATCACGACGGTGGTCAACGGGCTGCGCGCGATGGGCGGGCAGGTCGAGGAGTTCGAGGACGGCATGGAGATCACCGGCGGCGCGCCCTTGCACGCCGCGACCATCGAAAGCTGCGGCGACCACAGGATCGCGATGGCCTTCGCGATCGCCGGGCTCTTCGCCAGCGGTGAAACGGTGATCCGCAACACCGACTGCGTGAACACTTCCTACCCCGGCTTTTCCCGCCAGCTCGCCGCCGTGCTGGCCGAGAGCAAGAACGCCGCCGACTACGATCTTCCCAACGTACCCGTCACCGCATGACCCTGCACCGCGCCATCGCCATCGACGGGCCGGCCGCTTCCGGCAAGAGCACGCTCGCGCGGATCCTGTCGCAGCGGCTCGGGCTGATCATGGTGAATTCCGGCGCGATGTACCGGGCGGTGACGTGGAAGGTCCTGCAGCTCGGCATCGATCCCGCCGACCGCGCCGCGGTGGTCGCCGCGCTGCGGAACATGGACGTGCAGTGCGGTGTCGACGGCCTGGATTCCACCGTGAGCATCGACGGCATCGATCCCGGCGAGGCGCTGCGCAGCGAAGAGGTGAATGCCGCCGTTTCCGCCGTTTCCGCGGTGCCGGAAGTCCGCGAGTGCCTGGTCTCGCTCCAGCGCGATTACCTCAAGCTCGGCGACGTGGTGATGGAAGGCCGCGACATCGGCAGCGTGGTCTTTCCCGAGACCCCGTACAAGATTTACATGGATGCCGATCCGCTCGTCCGCGCGTCGCGGCGCGAGGAGGTCGGCGAGGTGGACTCGGTGGCCGCCCGCGACAAGGCCGACAGCGGCCGCGCCACGGCACCGCTGAAGATCGCCGACGGCGCGGCGGTCCTGGACACCTCCGGCCACAGCATCGAGTCCGGCGTCGAGGCGGCGCTGGCCATCCTAGCCGGGCAGGGGTTCGAAATGCCCGCCGCCTGACTTTCCCATCACTCCCATGCGTTGGATCTATTGGTTCGGTTGGTCCTTGTTCGGCAGCGCCTACCGCTCGCTGTTCGGGCTGAAAGTCGTCGGCCGGGAGCACCTGGTGCTGGACGGCCCGGTGCTCGTCGCCTCGAACCACGAGAGCTTCCTCGACCCGCCGCTGATCGGCACGCTTTACCGCGACGAGATGTTCTACCTCGCCCGCAAGACCCTGATGAAGGGACCGGTCCTGACCTGGATCTACCGCGCTTGGAACTCGATCCCGGTCGATCAGGAGCGGCCGGACATGACCAGCCTGAAGGCGATCATCAAGCTGCTGAACTCCGGCAAGCGGGTGCTGGTCTTTCCGGAAGGCGAGCGCAGCCTCGACGGGGTGATCGGCGTCGCCCAGCCGGGCGTCGGCCTGATCGCGGTGAAGGCGAACGCGGTGATCCAGCCGATCCGCATCCGCGGGGCACGCGAAGCACTGCCGCGGGGCTCGGGTCGCATCCGCTTCAACCAGATCTCCCTGCACATCGGCCCGCCGATCCGGCTGACGGAGGAGGAACTGACGACCGCCAAGGGCAAGCACGGCTACCAGCACATTGCCGACCGCATCATGGCGGCGGTGCAGGCCCTTTAGGCGCTGGATGGTCCAGGAGTAGTCCCGACAGGAATCGAACCTGTACCTACGGCTTCGGAGGCCATCGTCCTATCCATTGGACTACGGGACCCTTGGACGGCACCGGGGTGCCATTTGCGGCGGGCGGGAAAGTAGCGGCGGCCGGCGGGACTTGGCAAGGAGAACCTCCCTCAATGCCGCTCGCGGGCCAGCATCTCGTTTTCCTCCTCGGTCGAGTGGATCATGAGGCTGACATTCACGTCCTCGCGCTCGGTGATCGACTTGAGCACCCCGCGGATGGCGGAGGCGCTGAAGCCGTTGCGGCCGATCAGCAGGGCGACGTCGGACTGGCGGAGCACCAGCTTGAAACGCAGGCGCTTGGGACCGAGCTCGGTGACCTTGAGCTGGGCGTCCGCCGGGAATTCGATGAATTGCACGGCGATGTACTGGAGGAAATTCCGGATCTGATCGGTCACCCGTTGCATGCCGGAATGATGCCCGGATCGGATTTCAGGGCAAGGGGGAAGCGGGGAAGCAAGCGGGGCGGGGCATGAATTCCATTATCTGTGAATAGCCGCCGGAGCCCGGCCGTTTCATCGCGGATGAAATCATTCCTCTCCCTGATCGGGGCCGCCGTGCTGGCGACCGGAAGCTGCCTGTCGGCCGAACCGACCCACGACCTGTCGCCGCAGACCGCGGTGAAACTGATCAACCTCCTGATCGAGGACCGGGAGCAGGGGATCGAGATCGCGATGATCGTCGAGGGCAAGAGCCAGCAGGGTCCCTTCCAGGCCGAACACGTCCGGCGGGTGGTGGCCGTCCATCCGGTGGCGGAGGAGGGCAAGCGGGTGCGCCGGATGCAGTGCTACGATTTCCAGTGGAGCGAGGCCTACGGCTGGTTCACCTGGCAGAAGCGCGAGGAGCGCGGCGGCGACGCGGTGTGGATCTGGAGCGAGCTGAAGGGCGAAACGGTGGTGAGGTGACGCGGCCCGTGCCGCCTCCTCCTCATGGAGATCAGGCGGACTTTGCCGGATGGATCCAGGCGAGTCCCGGAAAGCGGTCGAAGCCCTGATCGGTGCTGACCAGGGTCGCGCGGCTCTCGATGGCCAACGCGGCCAGCCAGGCGTCGTTGACATCGTTCCCCATCAGACCGAGGTCGGTGATGAAGGCGCTCAAGATCCCGCGGTGGCGGTCGCCTGCGGCGAGGCGGCGTGTCCCGGGATAGGTCCACAAGTCGTCCTTCCAGAAACCGAAGGTTTCCGTCATCGGGATCAGTTGAAGCCGGGGAAGCGTCGGGATCCGCAGCAGCGCCGTCTCCACCAGTTCGCAAAGACCGATGGCATCGCCCGCGGCAGCGGCGCCTGTTAGCCAGGCACGGCAAGCCTCATGCTCCGCCGAGTCCTTGCGCAGGGCATGGATCAAGACGTTGGCGTCCGGCAGGTAGAGCGCCATCAGGAGGGGCGGGCGCTGTGGCCCAGTTTGGCGAGATCGTGGGCTTCCTGGTCTTCGTCCGCAATCCGCCGGATGGTGTCCCAATCGGGGGAGTCCATCCGGGTGGCTTCGAAGACCCGGAAGCTGTGCGGGGCAGCGGGTGTCGCCAGCTTCTTCTCAAGCCGCATGCGCAGGCCTTCCTCGAGAAAGCGGGTCAAGCTGACCCCTTCCCGGGCAGCCTCCGCCTTCGCCTCGCGGTAGAGACGATCGTCGATCCGAAGCGTGGTTTGCATGAAAGAAATCTAGCGGATGAAAGATTTCTGTCAACTTTGCACGGGTGGCTTAGCCGTCTTCCGAAGCCGACTGTACGAACTCGATCAGCTCGGGATCGTGGAGCCAGATCTCGTCCAACGTTTGGAAAACCGTCTTGGCAAGCGGGGTGCCGATGACCCGGTCCCGTGGAAGGATGGCGACGGAAGATTGCCAGTCGTAGTCGCCGGGACCGACGACCATGAACGAGTTGGCTTCAAAACGGTAGAGCACGGAGACAAAGCCGTCCGGATGGCCGAGTCCGATCAGGAAGGCGATGAAACTTCCGGGACAATCCGGCGTCCAGCGGGCGAAGTAGACGATGGCCGGATGATCGGACAGTTGGACGGTGCCGGCCGATCTGCGGGTTACGGTTCCGCAGCAAGGACAGCTTCCCGTCGAGCTCGTCCTGTAATCTTGAATCGGCATGGCCTTGAAGGCGGCTCTAACCGTTCGCCAGCGCCTCGCAGCCCTTGAGGTCGAGCTTGCCGGAGGCGAGGACGGGGATCTCGGGGACGGGGACGATGGCTTTCGGACACCAGAGGGAAGGGAAGCCGGCGTCCATCAGCTTGTAGCGGAGGTCGATGCATTCCTGCTCCAGGGCCGGGCCGCTGATGGTGGAGAGCAGGACGATGACCTCGCCCTTCTGCTCGTCGGGAATGCCGACCACGGCGATCTTGCGTTCGGCTTCGGCATCGAGGCCGAGGGCCTTGTTGATGGCGGCCTCGACGGTCTCGTGCGGGACCATTTCGCCGCCGATCTTCGAGAAGCGGGAGATGCGGCCTTCGATGTAGAGGAAGCCGTCGTCGTCGAGCCGGCCGACGTCGCCGGTGCGGAACCAGCCGTCCTTGGTGAGGACTTCCTCGGACTTCTTCGGGTTGCCGAGGTAGCCGGGGAAGATGTTGGCGCCCTTGAGCCAGATCAGGCCCTGCTTGTCGCAGGACAGGGGCTTTTCGGTGGCGGGATCGGTGAGGCGAAGGGCGATGCCGGGCAGGAGCTGGCCGACCGAGCCGCTGCGGCTGGAGGGGATCACGATGGCATCCGCGATCGGAGCGGGGTCGGGCAGGTTGACGTTGGTGGCGGGGGAGGTTTCGGTCAGGCCGTAGCCTTCCTGCGGGGCGACGCCGAAGCGATCCTGGAAGGACTCCGCGAGGTTGGTCGGCAGTTTTTCCGCGCCGGTGACGACCAGCTTGAGCGAGCGGAGCTGCTCCGGCTCCACGCGCTTCATATAGCCGCGGAGGAAGGTCGGGGTGGAAAGCAGGACGTTGACGCCGCGTTCGGCGACGAGTTCGGCGAGGCGCTTGGTTTCAAGCGGGTTCGGGTAGGTGACGAGGTCGATGCCCTCGATGACCGGATACCACAGCGTGACGGTGGAGCCGAAGGAGTGGAAGAGCGGCAGGCAGCCGAGGATGGCGGCACCGGGCTCGAGGTCGAGGCGGGTGCCGAACTGGCAGACGTTGGCCAGCACGTTGCGGTGGGTGAGCGCCACGCCCTTCGGTTCGCCAGAGGAGCCGGAGGTGAAGAGCAGGACGGCCTCGTCGTTGCCGCGCTTCTTGCCGATGCGGAACAGCGGGGCGATGACGGCGGCGGGCAGGATCTTGCCGAGGATGGTCCAGGCGATGATCTTCTTCTTGAGCGAGGGCAGGGTGCGCTCGATGAAGATCAGGTCGCGGTTGGGCGGCCAGGGGAAGGAGGCGAGCTTGCGGACGAAGGGATCGGCGGTGACGTAGCGGTCGAGCCCCGCCTGGCGCATGGCCGAGCGGACGGCCTCGTGGCCGGCGGTGAAGTTGAAATTGACCGGGGTCTTGCCGGCGAAGACGGCGGCGAGGTTGGCGATCAGGCCGGCCTTCCCGGGCGGCAGGATGATGCCGATGCGCGGGTTGTCGGTGGCGTCGCGGAGGTATTTCGAGAAGACCAGGGCAGCGCCGAGGATGCGGTCGAAGCCGATGGACGAGTCGTCCGAGCCGTCGTGCAGCTTGTTGCGGCCGTGTTTTTTCAGGCCCTGGAGGAGGGCGGTGGCGAGGGAGGACTTGAGCAGCGGGCGGCGGGAAAAGGATTCCTCGACCAGTTCCAGCAGGCGTTCGCGGTAGAGGGCCGGGCTGGCGTCCCTGGCGGGGATCTCCTTGCCGATGCCGATGACGACCTGGGGCATCGAGTTCGGGCGCTCGATGCTGAGGCAGGCTTCGCGAGGGAAATCGACGAGCACCGGGAGGACGGGGAGGCCGAAGGCGCAGAGGGTGCGCAGGATTTTGCCCGGGATGTGGCAGGGGATGGCCTTGCGGCTGGCCGCGCGGCCGGGGACGAAGATCAGGACGCCGCCGTTTTCGAGCATCGGCCGGAGCTGCTCGCCGACCGCCGGGGCGTCATCGTCGTCCGCGAAGACCGCGCCGGAGCCGGACTTTTCGAGGTGGGACTGGACGGCGGGGTCGAGCCTGGCGCTTTCCTCGATGAACCAGGTGATCTTTCGCCCGGCGAAGAGTTTTTCGAGCTGCGGGATCTCGTTGAGGCCGAGGCGGCCGGGGATGACGAGGCAGCCGGTGGCGGGAATGCGGTCGGCGTGGAGAAGTTGTGCGGTGCTGGACATCGTGGCGCGCTGGAAAGACGTGACGGAGCGAATCCGCCTTGCGCGAGAGTGAAGCGAGTCGAGCCGGGAGAGGCACGGATTTTTTGTGCGGGAGCGGGAATGAGGAAGCGCGGTGCTTGGATCATGCGTCCATCTCGTGGCGGAAGCGCTGGTAGAGGGCGATGGAGATCCGGAAGCCGTGGCGGGAGACGGCAAGGTCGAGGTCGTGCAGCGCATCGGCCGCGCTGAGGTGGCCGTGGTTCACGGCGGCGGCCAGGAGTCCAAGTGTACCGATGGTGACTAGACCTTGCTCGTCCGCGATCCGCCGCAACAAGCGCTCGTCCACGAGGAGGAAATCCGGTCGTTCTCTGAGGGCGTAGCCGAGGGTCTGGCGGTCGCAGGTGCTGAGCCGGCCCGCGGCAAGGGTGCTCCCGGTAAAGGGCGCGATGGTGGCGGATGCCAGGAAGGCTTCGAGCCTTGCCCGTTCGATCTCGCCCGCCCGTTCGATACGGGTCACCTCGCGGGCCACGCATTCAACGACGACGACTTCCGGACCGAGCAGTCGGGAGATCAGGTCGAGCCGGTTGAGCTTGGCGAGGAAGATCAGCGGGCTGGCGTCGCAGACCACGGTCATGGACGGGCGGGCAGGTGGCGGAGGTCTTGCTCGAAATCGGCGACGTCGTAGTGGAGTTCGAGCTTCTCCGGCTCCATCAAGGCGATGAAATCCCAGAGATTGAGGCCGGCGAGTTCAGCCGCTTTGGAGAGGGTGACCTCGTCTTCACGGTAGGCGCGGACCGCGTGTTCCCGGCGCAGATGCGTCATGCCTTTGCGCAGGAGCGATTTGATCAGGGTGGCGCGGTCACAGCCTTCCAAATCCGCGAGGGATTGGATCAGAGCCAGTTCCTGCTCGTCGAGACGGGTGGAGACGGTGCTCGTTACGGCCATGTTTGCAATATGGCGGAGTGTAAACGGCGAGGCAAGAGAGTTCTTGGGAGGGTGCGGGCGGACTACCAGTCCTTGATGAGGGCCGGGTCGAGTTGGTGCTTCCGGTGGGAGCAGCGGAGGTATAGGTCCCCAACATTGGGTTGAACGGAGGAACAAGTGTAGGTGCCGCCGCCGGCGCAGCGGAGTGGTTCAGATTCGATGAATTTTCCGGGGCCGAACAACTCGGTCTTATCGACAGGCTCCCCCGGGTTGATGCCGTTCATCCCGCAATAGGATCGGACGGCTTGTTGGACGTTCTGGGTGGTTACAAGACAAAAGGCCTTGTTACGGTCCGAGTTCCATTTGAACCCGCCGTGGACCGCGCAGAGCAGGGCGAGGGCGAACCAAGCGGCGGTGAGGGAGCGGGGTTTTTCGACAGGTGGTTCGGAGGACACGGGTGTCCTATGGATTGTTTCGGGGAAGCGAACAATCTCCGAGTCGGAGGAGGGGGCGAGGATTCCTCCCGGTGCGCGGGCCGGTTGCGGCAAGATGGTCCGACTGGCTTGGCCCCTGAACTCGGACAGTGCTCTGCCGTGCTGAAGAACGGGAAGATGACGCTTTGGCGATACGAGCTTGAATGGGGGGCGGGCTTGCTGGGACCGTTCTGCGGGGGGAGCCTCCGCGCACCCAGTGGAGGCGCTTCGCTCCTGGTGGTTAGCGGATGCCGGCTTCGCTGAGGCGTTCGGCCATTTCGGCTTTCTGGAGCTCGGCGGTGAACTCGCTGAGATCGCCGGCCATGACGCCGGCCAGGTTGTGGGAGGTGTGGCCGATGCGGTGGTCGGTGATGCGGCTCTGCGGGAAGTTGTAGGTGCGGATTTTTTCCGATCGATCGCCGGAGCCGATCTGGGCGCGGCGGTGGGCGCTGTGCTTTTCCTGCTCCTCGCGGAGCTTCATTTCGTAAAGCCGGGTCCGCATGATCTGGAGGGCGCGCTCCTTGTTCTGGCCCTGCGAGCGGCCGTCCTCGCAGCGGACGTAGAGGCCGGTGGGAAGGTGGAAGACCTGGACCGCGGACTCGGTGCGGTTGACGTGCTGGCCACCCGCCCCGCCGGCGCGGCAGACTTCGATGCGGAGGTCGTCCGGCTTGAGCTCGACATCGACTTCCTCGGCTTCCGGCATGACCGCGACGGTGACGGTGGAGGTGTGGACGCGGCCCTGGGTTTCGGTGGCGGGAACGCGCTGGACGCGGTGGACGCCGGACTCGTATTTCAGGGTGCGGAACACCTCGTCGCCGGTGACGCGGAGGAAGACTTCCTTGAAGCCGCCGACTTCCGACGGGCTGCTGGAGAGGTGCTCGGTTTTCCAGCCGCGGGCGTCGGCGTAGCGCTGGTAAAGGCGCAGCAGTTCGGCGGCGAAGAGCGAGGCCTCGTCGCCGCCGGCCCCGGCGCGGATTTCGATGATCGCGTCGCGGTCCTCGTTCGGATCTGCGGGAAGCAGCGCGTACTGGAGGTCCTCGGCGAGCTGCGGGATTTCGGCCTGGAGCGCGGGGATTTCCTCGCGGGCGATCTCGGCGAGTTCGGGGTCGTCGCCCTTGGCCAGCTCCTCGTTTTCCTCAAGCTGGCGGCGGGCGGCGTCGAGGCGGTCGGAGAGGGCGAGGGTCTGCTGGATCCGCCGGTGCTCCCGCATGATCTCGGAGGCCCGCTTCGGGTCGTCGTAGAAGCCCGGGTCGGAGATCATGTCGTCGATCTCCCCGAGGCGGCGGCGGCGCTGGGTGATGAGGGCGGAGTAGTCCATGGCGGGCGGGACGGGGGTACGAAAAAGCCGCGCCTCGGGAAGAGGCGCGGCCTTGGAAATCGGGGAATCCCGCGGACTAGGCCTTGGCGGCAGCAGTGCGGGCCTTGCGGATGAAGCTGTTCACGGTCTCGGAGACCTGGGCGCCGACGCCGACCCACTTCTCGGCCTTTTCGAGGTCGATGGTGTAGTTGACGCCTTCCTTGAGCGGATCGTAGGTGCCGACCTGCTCGATGTAACGTCCGTCGCGGCGCTTGCGGCTGTCGACGGCAACAATCTTGTAGTAGGGACGATCTTTGGTTCCCTGGCGGCTAAGGCGGAGAGCGACGGCCATGTGCGTGAATTCGTTGAGAAAAGGGCCCGTCGGGTGACGGGAGGGCGGGGAAACTGAAGGAGGCGGAGGGGCTTGCCAAGCAGAATCTCGGGGAAATTCGGTGTTTCGGCAGGTCGGTAGCTCGGCCCGCTCATCGACGGATTCATCGGGCCGCAGGCGACCGAAGCACCGGCTACCTGCCGGTCTCGTGCCAGCGGGTGGAGGCGAGGACCCATTTGCCGTCGATCTTCCGCCAGGTCATGGACAGGTGCTGGATGCCATCGACCGGGCTGCGCTCGTTCGGCAGTTCGATCACGGCGTCGATCCGGGCTTCCACCGCTGCCTCGTCGCCGGAAATGGCGATGCGGTCGATCTCCGGGGGCTGGATCGAGATCCTGCGGCATTCCTTGGCCAGATAGGAATAGAGCGAGACCACCGAGCTGCGGGACTGCGGGCCGTTGATCTCGTCGGTTTCGCCGTCGGGGCCTTCGAAAGTGAGGTTGGGGGCGAGGAAGGGCTCGATGGCGTTGCCGCGGGTGCCGCGGGCGATGGTGCCGTCTTCCGGGACGACGTTGGCGGCGGCGAAGAGGGCGGCGACGCGGCGGGCGAGGACGCGTTCCGGTTGATACCACCACCAGCCGAAGCCGCCGCCGAGGAGGAGAAGGAGGGAGAGGGGAATGAGGTAGCGGCGGGTCATGAGTGAGCGTGGTGGGGGAAGCGGGGGATCGCAAGGTTTCCGCAAGCGGCAGGATGCCGCCCGTCCGTCGTCATGTCGCCTCGAAAGGCGACACTCCAATCGGGAAAGTCGGCTCGGGAGGCGAATTGTCGGTCGAATGCCGGGCCCGTGCGGCGAGGCGCCCGTTGAGAGGCGGGCTCGGGAGGTGGCGCGTCACGTGGAAAGTCGGATCGAAAGGCGAGGCGGTTCTGCCATGACGCTTGCCATCGGGCACCGGGACCGGGATGGTCTGCCTGCCGAATGACGCCGCTGTTCCGGAAACTGCTCGGGTTGAACTGGCCGCTCGTGCTGACGATGTACGGGCTGCTGGTGTTCGGCGTGTTTTCGATCGAGAGCGCGGCCCGGCACCTTGAGAACGGCGGCGCGTGGTTCGCGGAACGGCAGAAGACGTGGATCCTGATCGGCTCGGCGGTGTATTTCGCGACAGCGCTGATCGACTACCGGTGGATGCGATGGCTGGGGATCCCGCTTTACATCGTTGGTCTGGGGCTTTGCGCCTCGATTATGAATTCCGACAGCGAGGTGCACCAGATCGAGTTGCCGGGCGGCCTGAGTTTCCAGCCGGCGCAGCTCGCGATCACCTCCGGCATCCTGCTACTGGCCTGGCTGCTGCAGGATTTGCCGCGGCTGGGGCGGAAGATTCCCAAGGTGGGATGGATCCTCGAGGAGCCGATCGTGAAGGTCGGGCTGGTGGGGGTGCTGACCGGGATTCCGTTCCTGATCGTGGTGGCGATGGGCGACATGGGCTCGGCGCTGGTCTGGATCCCCTTCGCGGCGGTTTGCCTGCTGGTGAGCGGCGTGCCGTTCCGCTACCTGACTTGCCTTTCGCTGCTGGCGGTCGCGGCGCTGCCGATCGTCTACTACGTGGTGCTGCCCACGGTGTCGGAGCGCGGCACGGCGCGCATCGAGCTGTTCTTCGACCTGGTGCAGGACAAGGAGGTCGACATCAGCGGCGACGCCTGGGCCCCGCACAACATCGCGGTGGCGGTGGGCAAGTCCGGCTGGTCCGGGGTGGGCTGGAACGCGAGTGCCAACCAGGGCTCGCTGCATGACAAGAAGTTCGTGCCGTGGAAGACCGCGCACAACGACTTCATCTTCCCGATCATTGCGGAGGAGCACGGGTTCCGCGGCAGCATCCTGCTGATCACCGCGTTCGCGCTGCTGCTGGTGCTGTGTCTTTTCATCGGGACCTATGCCCGCGATCCGATGGGCCGGCTGCTGGTCGGCGGGGTGGTGGCGCTGTTTTTCGCGCACATTTTCGAGAACATCGGGATGTGCATCGAGCTGATGCCGATCACCGGGATCCCGCTGCCGCTAGTCAGCTACTCCGGCACCTTCGTGGTGATGTGCATGTTCCTGCTCGGCCTGGTGCAGAGCGTCTGGGTCCACCGCGGGATCGAGAGGCCGGTGGTTGAGGAGAACCCGAAGGCGACGAAGGAGGAGCGGAAGGTGGCGAGGGTGGAGGCGATCAAGGTGTGACGGTCGCTGGGAGGAGAGTGCCGAGTGCCGAGTGATCAGTCATCAGTGATCAGGGAAAGGCAGGCTTGAGGCTGGAGTTTGGAAGGTTTCCGGGAGCTTTGGACCTTCGGCTTTTGGACTTTCGGGCTTTTAGAAGGCCTTCTACCGCCTCGCGGCATTCCATGCGTTGATCCCGCCGTCGACGTTCACGGCCTTGGGGAAACCGGCCTCGTGGAGGAATTTCACGGCGCGGGACGAGCGGCCGCCGCCCTTGCAGTGGACCAGGATCTCGCGGTCCACGGGTAGTTCGGCGAGGCGATCGGGCAGGGTGGCGAGGGGGATCAGGAGGGCGCCGGGGATGGTGCCTTCCGCTTCTTCTTCCGGTTGGCGCACATCGACGATGAAGGGCTTCTCCCCGGCCGCAAGGCGTTCGGCGAGTTGCTGGACGGAGATCGAGGGCATGCCGGGGTCGGGCAAGGAGCAGGAGGAGGAAGCCATGGTTTCGGGGTTGTGGACGGAGTGGATCGACGGGGCATCGCCGCACAGCCGGCAGGCGGGGTCGCGGCGCAGGCGGAGGCTGCGGAAGGTGGTGCTCAGGGCGTCGTAGCAGGTCAGCTTGCCCAGCGGGGGCTCGCCAATGCCGAGCAGCAGCTTGATCGCTTCCATGGCCTGCAGCGAACCGATCACGCCGGGCAGCACGCCGAGCACGCCGGCTTCCTCGCAGGATGGCGCGGCGCCGGGCGGGGGCAGGGAAGGCAGCATGCAGCGGTAGCAGGGCCCGCCAAGGTGGGGGGCGAAGACGGTGAGCTGGCCTTCGAAGCGGAAGATCGAGCCATAGACGCAGGGCTTCTTGAGGAGAAAGCAGGCGTCGTTGGAAAGGAAGCGGGTCGGGAAGTTGTCGCAGCCGTCGAGCACCACATCGTAGCGGGCGACGAGGTCGAGGGCGTTGTCCGGGGTGAAGCGGACCGGGTGGAGCTCCAGTTCCAAGTGCGGGTTGATTTCCCGTAGCCGGGCGGCGGCGCTTTCGAGCTTTGATTTCCCGACCCAGGATTCGCCGTGGAGGATCTGGCGCTGGAGATTGGAGCGGTCGACCGTGTCGGGATCGACCAAGCCGATGCGGCCGACGCCCGCGGCGGCGAGGTAGAGGGCGGCGGGCGAGCCGAGGCCGCCGGTGCCGATCATCAGGACCGACGATCCCTTCAAGCGCCGCTGGCCTTCCTCGCCGATGCCCGGAACCGAAAGGTGGCGGGCGTAGCGGAGGCGTTCTTCGGGAGAAAGGAGCGGCAGGTCGGGCATCGGGCGAAATGGTAGCGGGCCGGGCCGGGGTGGCAACCGCCGAGCCCCGGGGCGGCGGTCTGCAAACTCGGGCGGCAAGGGTGAAGCGGGGTGGAGGTGGATTCCATCCTCCGGTGGGGTGGGCGCTGGAGGAGGCTTCGCTTTTAAAGTGCGGCGGTCATAGACGGCCGCTACAGAAGAGATGGATGGCATTGCGCCTTGACCCGGCGGTGGCTTCCGGAAAGGGAGTGTCATGGCTGAAACCCGATCCACCTTCTTCCTCCGCCCCGGCGATGCCGCTCCCGGGTTCCAGCTGCCGGCGCCGGACGGGACGATCCACGACCTGCACTCGATCCGCGGCAACGGCGGCCTGCTCGTGGTGTTCGCCTGCAACCATTGTCCCTACGTCATCCATCTGGCGGATGCCCTGGCGGACCTGGCCTGCGAGATCGAGGCGGAAGGGGTGGCGACGGTCGCGATTTCCCCGAACGACATCGAACGCTATCCTGCCGATGCGCCGGAGCACATGGCGGGATTCGCCGCGGAGCACGGCTGGAATTTCCCGTACCTCTTCGACGAGACCCAGGAGGTGGCGAAGGCCTACGGCGCGGCCTGCACGCCGGATTTCTTCCTCTTCGACCACGAGCTGCGGCTTTACTACGCGGGGCAGTTCGATGGCACCCGGCCGAAAAGCGGCCAGCCCGCGACCGGCGACGACCTGCGCGCGGCGGTCAAGGGCATGCTGGCCGGCGAGGAGCCTCCGGCGAGGCCCTTTCCGAGCACCGGCTGCAACATCAAGTGGAAGTCTGGCAGCGAACCGCCCTATTTTGCCTGAAACGTTTCGCATTTCGCCATTGCCGGCCCGGCCTCCGACCGACTAACACCTTCAGCCATGCCTTCCCTGCCTTTGAACCTCGCGGTGCAACTCCAGACCATCGACTGGGTGATCCTGATCGCCTCGGTGGCCATTTGCTTCGTGCCTGCCCTCTACTATGCCCGCAAGTCCGGGGAGAGCGTTTCGGAATTCTTCACATCGGGACAGTCGGTGCCGTGGTGGCTGATCGGCATTTCCATGGTGGCGACGACGTTTTCCACCGACACCCCGAACTTCGTGACGAATCTGATCCGCACGGACGGGGTGGCTTCGAACTGGCAGTGGTGGGCCTTCGCGCTCACCGGGATGAGCACGGTGTTCTTCTTCGCCCGGCTGTGGCGGCGTTCCGGAGTGCTGACCGACCTGGAATTCTACGAACTGCGCTACAGCGGCAAGGCGGCGCGCGGGGTCCGCGGTTTCCGTGCCGTTTACCTCGGCCTGTTCTTCAACTGCATCATCATGGCGTCGGTGAACCTCGCCGCCACCAAGATCGCGGGCATTCTTTTCGGCTTCGAGAAATGGGAAACGCTGGCGTTCTGCGCGGTGATCAACATCGCCTTCGCCGCGACCTCCGGCCTGTGGGGCGTTCTGGTGATCGACATGATCCAGTTCGGGATCGCGATGGCAGGGGCCTTCGCCCTCGCTTATTTCTGCCTCAAGCAGCCGGAGATCGGCGGCCTGGACGGCTTGATCGCCAAGATCTCGGATAGTTCTCCGGAGACCCTTTCGATGATTCCGGCGGCCGACAGCAGCCTGCTGTGGAGCGTCCTGTTAATCCCGCTGTTGATCGGGTGGTGGTCGACTTGGTATCCCGGCGCCGAGCCGGGGGGGGGCAGCTACATCGCCCAGCGGATGCTGGCCGCGAAGTCCGAGCGCGATGCCCTCGGCGGGACGCTTTTCTTCAACTTCGCGCACTACGTCCTGCGCCCCTGGCCGTGGATCCTGGTGGCGCTTTGCTCGATGGTCATCTACCCCGAGCTGAGCGACATCAAGAAGGCCTTCCCGGATCTGCCGGACGGGCTGTTGGGCCATGACATCGCCTACCCCGCGATGATGAAATTCCTGCCGACCGGCTGGCTTGGCCTGATGGTGGCCGGGTTGCTGGCGGCTTACGTTTCCACGATCATCACGCACCTCAACTGGGGGACCTCCTACCTGGTGCACGATTTCTACCAGCGCTTCATCAATCCCGGCAAAACGGACAAGCACTACGTCGGGGTCGGCCGCGTGATGACCGTCGTCCTGATGCTGGTGGCGGGGTCGATCACCCTGTTCCTGGAAACCGCCGAGCAGAATTTCAAGCTTCTGCTGCAGATCGGCGCGGGCACCGGTTCGCTCTACCTGTTCCGCTGGTTCTGGTGGCGGATCAATGCCGTCAGTGAGGTGACCGCGATGGTCGCGTCGCTGGTGGTGGCGGTGGTCTTCCAGGTGCTGGCAAAGGAATACAAGGGGGCCGCCGAGTTGCCGTGGTTCATCAAGCACCAGCTCCCGCTCGGCGTGGGCATTACCACCGTGTCGTGGATCATCGCCACCTTCGTCAGCAAGCCGACCGATGCCGCGACCCTGCGCAAGTTCTACGAGAAGGTGCGCCCCGCCGGCCCGGGCTGGGCGAAGATCCGCGCGGAAAGCGGTCTGCCCGCCTCGCCGGACAGCCTGCCGATGGCGCTGCTGGGCACCATTCTCGGTGTGACCATGATCTGGACCGGTTTGTTCGCGACCGGCAGCTTCATCTACGGCCAAAACAACCAGGGGGCGATCCTTGGCGCGGTGTTCCTCGGCTCGTCAATCGCGCTAATCGCGCTGGTCCGCAAGCTGTGGGCGAAGGAGGCGTGATCCTGCGTGACCGGCGGATCGGAATGACTTGGCAAGACCGGTTCGCCCCGTGCTAGGCTGGCCGCCGAATGGACGCGCTGATTCATCATCTGGAACGGAAGGAAGAGCTCTCGCCGCGGGAGGTCGTCGTGGCGGCCGAACTACTGCTGGATCCCGCCGCGCCGGATGAGAAGAAGGCGGCGCTGCTCGAGGCGCTTTCGCGGAAAGGCGAGACCCCGGCGGAGATCGCGGGCTTTGTCGAAGTTTTCCTGGAGCACGCGGTGGACCCGCATGTCGGGTTGCTGGATCTCGAAGGCCCGACCATCGATGTCTGCGGCACCGGCGGCGACAAGCTGAACCTGTTCAATGTCTCGACGACCTCGATGTTCGTCGTCGCGGCGACCGGGGCGGTGGTGATGAAGCACGGCAACCGCGGGATCACTTCCAAGAGCGGCGGCGCGGACGTGCTGGAGGCGCTGGGCATCCGAATCGACCTGCCGGCGGAGGGCTTCCGCGACTGCCTGGAGAAGGCGGGCGTCGGCTTCCTGTTCGCCCCGGCCTACCATCCTGCCTTCAAGGCGGTGGTGGGTGTCCGCAAGCAGCTCGCCGAGAAAGGGGTGCGCACGATTTTCAACCTGATCGGCCCGCTGCTGAATCCGGCCAAGCCGCAGTGCCAGCTCGTCGGCGTCTTCGACCGCGAGATGTGCCCGGCCTTCGCCGAGATCCTCCAGCGGCTCGGCCGCGAGAGCGCTTGGGCGGTCCATGGCACCACCGGCGACGGCCGCTGTGTCGACGAGGTCAGCCTGTTAGGCTCGACCCGGATCTGCAAGGCGGGGCTCTATCAGGACCTGGTGGACGAGGAGGTCCGCCCGCGCGACTTCGGGATGAAGCATGCCGAGGTCGAGGAACTGCAAGGTGGCGACGCCACGGTGAACGCGGCCATTTTGGAGTCGATCCTGAGCGGCAAGGATACGGGTCCGAAGCGCGACATGGTGCTGCTCAACGCGGGCGCGGCGATCGCCTGCTGCGGGCTTTCGGACGACATCGGCGACGGCATCGAGATCGCGCGCAAGCTGATCGACGACGGCAGCGCGCTCGACCGGCTGCGCCGGCTCCAAGACGTGGCGAAGCGTTAACGGCCGCTCATTCCGCAAGATAGCTGGCGAGCTTTTCGCGGAGATTGGTCCGAGCGCGGAAGAGGAGGCTCTTCACGGAGGAAACCGAGGTGTCGAGGACCTTGGCGATTTCCTCGTAAGGCAGCGATTCGTAGCTGTAGAGGATGACGGCGGTGCGCTGGGCTTCCGGGAGGCTGGCGATGGCGCGGTCGATCTGCTGGTGCATCTCGAGCTTCATCGTCTCCTCCTGCGGTTCGTGGCGGGTCTCCGCGGCCATTTGGAAACCGCTGTCTTCCTCGCGCTCGTCGGTCGAGACTTCCTTCCGGCGGGAGCGGCGGCGGCTTTCGTTGAAGACCAGGTTGCGGGTGATGGTGAACAGGTAGGTCGTGAACTTCGCGTCGGGCCGCCAGCGTTTGGCGTGCTTCCAGACGCGGAGGAACGCGAGCTGGGCGATGTCTTCCGCCTCGGTGGGGTCGTTCAGCATGCGGGCGACGGTGCCGACCACGGCGTTTTGGTGGCGCTCCACCAGTTCGCGGAAGGCCCGTTCGTCGCCCTCGGCGATGCGTGCCATCAGGGCCACGTCCTCGTCATCCCCGCCGCCCGCGGTTTCGGTCGCTGGAATCGGGCGGGGAGACGGCATGTGGATCGGCGGGAAGGTCAAGGCGGCATCCATGCTCTCCCGGTCAAACCGCGGGACGAGCGTGAAGTTGCGGACTCCCCCTTTTGCGGGAGCAGTCCGTCTGCAAATGCCGCGGCAGCCGGCATTTGCCGGTGGAATGACGCGGAATCCCGGCCGGGGATTCAGATGAAAAACGCGACCTGCTCGCCGGGGCCGTGGACGCCCTCGATCAGGATGCCTTCGACGTCGGCGGTCTTCGACGGGCCGGTGGCCCAGAGGATGTTCCGGCTGGGGCCGAAGGCGGCGATGGCGTCCGGGATGGTGCGGTGGATCTCGCTTTCGCGGAGCACGGCGACGTGGACCCAGGGCGAGAGCGCGGCGAGGCGGTCGGAGGTCAGGGCGTCGTCGAGGATCAGGCTGCCGGACTCGGCGATCGCGCCGCTGGCACGGGTGATGCCGAACTGGTAATCCTCGTAGCGGGACCGTTCGTAGGAGGTTTCGACGGTGAAGCCGGCGGCGGCCAGGGCGAGGCCGACGGAGTCCATCAGCGCGGGGTCGCAGTAGCCGCGGGTGTGGCCGCCCTGTTGGAGGAAAGCGGCGAGAGCGGCGAGATCGGGCATGACCTCGCCCCCGGCGGCGATGAAGTTGCGGTCGAAGGCCTCGCGCGGGGTGCCTTCAAGTCGGGGCCGGGAGTGGAAGACGGAGGCATCGTAGTCCGGGTAGGCGGACTTCTCCTTCACGCCGTCGAGGGCGCTGCGGATCTTGGAGAGGATGGTGTCGCGGGAGCTCATGAGTTGTTTCGGTTCTTCATCCACTTGCGGAAGTCGCCGCCGTGCCATTCGGGCAGGGTGCGCTGGCCGAGCCATTCCTGGAGCGGCTTGACCGGGGCGACCTGGATCGGGAGGTGGTTCATCGCCTTGCTCATGGTCATGGCGGTCCGCCAGAGCGAGGGCGAGGTGGCGAGGGTGGCGAAGGGACTCATCGGCGGCGCGCCGGGCGAGTGGATGTGCTCGCGCTTCGCCTTGTCGCGCAGGCGGAGGAGCAGGTCGGGGATCGGGATGTCGACCGGGCAGACCTCGTTGCAGGCGCCACAGAGCGAGGAAGCCTTCGGCAGGTCGGCGAGTTCGGGGAACTGGTCGCCGAACAGCAGCGGCGAAAGCACGGCTCCGACCGGGCCGCCGTAGGTGGTGCGGTAGGCGTGGCCGGAGGCCTGGCGGTAGACCGGGCAGACGTTCTGGCAGGCGGAGCAGCGGATGCAGCGGAGGATCTCGCGGCAGTTCGATTCGAGGACGTCGGTGCGGCCGTTGTTGAGGAAGACGACGTGCATTTCCTCCGGGCCGGAGGGCTGGCTGTCGTCCTTCGGGCCGGTGATGAACTCGGTGTAAACGGTGAGCTGCTGGCCGGTGGCGCTGCGGCCTAACAGGTTGAGGAACAGCCCGAGGTCGCGGTCGGTCGGGACGATCTTCTCGATGCCGACCAGCGCGATGTGGACCTTCGACGGGGCCATGCCGAAGCGCGAGTTACCTTCGTTGGTCACCAGCACCAGGCGGCCGCTTTCGGCGGAGATGAAATTGCCGCCGGTGATCACCGCCTCGGCCTGCATGTATTTGTCACGCAGGAAAGCGCGGGCGCGGTGGGTGATGGTGGCGGGGTCGTCGTTGTAGTCGGCGGCGATGCCTTCGCGCTGGAAGGTGCGGGCGATTTCGCGGCGGTTCTTGTGAATGATCGGGCGGACGATGTGCGAGGGCACGTCGTCATCGAGCTGGATGATGAACTCGCCGAGGTCGGACTCGAGGCACTCGATGCCGTTCTCGATCAGGAAGGGGTTGAGGTGAATTTCCTCCGCCGCCATCGACTTCGACTTGGTCAACTTCGAGATGCCGCGTTCCTGGAGGATCGAGAGGATGGTCGCCTTCGCGTCGTCGCCGGTATCGGCGAAGTGGACCTGCACGCCGTTGCGCTGGAGCGAGGCTTCGGCCTGCTCGACGTAGCGATCGAGGTGGTGGAGGGTGTGGTCCTTGATCTTGCCGGCGAGTTTGCGCAGCGCGTCGGGGTCCTCGTAGTCCTTGAAGAGGATGGTGTAGCGCTTGTCGGTGCTGGCGGCGGAACCGGTGATGACCGAGGTCTGCTTCTCGTCCGAAATTTCGCGGGCGTAGGTGTCGATGAGCTGGTGGTCGATCATGGCATCAGAGAGAACGGAGAATACGGCAGGGATTTCCGGCCGCAATGCTGCGGGGCGGAAGGGATTTCGTGACGACGCTGCCCGCGCCGACCGTGGTGCCGTCGCCGATGGTCACGCCGGGCAGCAGGATCGCGCCGCCGCCGATCCAGCAGCGGTGGCCGATGGTGACGGGCTTGGCGGTGGTGAGGTAAGGTGCGGGCGAACCGGGCGGGAGGATGCGATCGTCGGGATCGAGCGGATGGCCGGCCGTGTAGATCTGGACAGCCGGGCCGATCAGGGTGTCGTCGCCGATTTCGATGCGGTGGTTGTCGGCGAAGACGCAGTTGACGTTCACGAACGAGTTCCGGCCGATCGAGATGTAGCGGCCGTATTCGCAGGCGAAGGGCGCCTCGATCCATGCTCCTTCGCCGAGGTGGTGGAACAGCGAGCCGAGCACGCGGCTGCGGCCGTCGAGGTCGCGGGAATCGAGGGCGTGGAACTCTTTCAGCAGCGCCCGGCAGCGGTGATACTGCTCGATCATCTCCGGATCGCGCGACGAGTAGGGTTCGCCGGCGAGCATCTTTTGGGCTTCGGTCACGGCTGAAGGGGATTGATCCACGACAGGCCAGGGAAGCGGCCGAAGTCGGAGTCGTTCGAGTAGAGGGTGATGTTTCTGTCGATGGCGATCGCCGCCAGGTGGGCGTCGCTTGAAAGGCTCCCCGCAACTCCGGTGACCTTTAAAAGCCTGCGCAAGGTGTTCAGGTGGCTCGTGGCCGGATCGACCGAATGGATGTGGGGCAAGGCCAGCCACTTCTCGATCTGGCCGAGCAGCACGTCCGGTGGTGTCGGGCGTTGGTAGATTCTCGAGTTGCCGAGAATCCGGACCACCCCGAGGATCACCAGCCAAGGGATGCAGACCGGTGTGGAGGCGGCCAGGCAGGTGTTCCACCACGCGGCAGACGGAGCGTGGTGCGGGGATTGCCGGTCCAACGCGAAGACCAGCAGATTGATGTCCGGCAAGATCATGGGGCTGCGCTGCGCCGCAGCTTTTCGGTCCATCCCTCGTCTTCAAGTTCGGCTGCGAGACGGTTGAAATTCACATCGGGTCCCAGGAGGCAGGGGCCCATGTCGTAGGGTTCGACCACGACCTTGCTCTGGCCGGAAGGTGCACTCCCTCCTAGTCCGCTGCGCAGGGTCCGGTTGACGACCTGTTTGAACGGGATCCCCAGCTTCTTCGCGCGGTCCATGAGCTGGGCCGCGATGTCGTCGTCGAGGGTGAGCGTGGTTCTCATGAGGCGAAGATCCCTGAAGATGAATTGATGTCAAGGCATCAAAGTGTGTCGCGCAGCACCTGGATGGCGTGCTTGTGCTCGATCGGCCGGCCTTGGACGCGGGCGAGGCCGGAGATGTGCATGAGGCAGGACATGTCGCCGCTGACGAGGAGGTCGGGCGCGGCGTCGAGGATGTGGTCGAGCTTCAGCGAGCCCATCCGGCCGGAGATGTGGGGGAAGGTGACCGAGAAGGTGCCGCCGAAGCCGCAGCATTGTTCGGCCTGGCCGAAGGGGACGACTTCCGCGTTGCGGATCGAGGAGAGCAGGGAGGTGATCGCCTCGCCGGTGTTGGTGCCGCGGCTGTGGCAGGAGCGGTGGAAGGCGAGGCGGGTCGGTTTTTCGAAGGAGCCCTTCCAGCTGCTGACGCCGAGGCCGTTGACGATGAAATCGCAGACTTCCCAGGTGCGGCGGGCGAGCGAGTCGATGGCCGGGTCGGGGCACTCCTCGAACTGGAGGAGGTTGCCGTGGAAATTCATCGCGGCGCAGGAGCCGCTGGGGACGATCACCGGGAGCTCGCCGGAGAAGACGTCGGCGGTGAAGCGGGCGACCTTGCGCGAGGCGGTCCAGTCGCCGGAATTGAAGGCCGGCTGGCCGCAGCAGGTCTGGTTGTCGGGGAACAAAACCTCGACGCCGAGGTGTTCGAGCACTTCCACGGTGGCGCGTGCGACGTCGTCGTAGAAGGCGTCGCACAGGCAGGTGCCCATCAGCAGGACTTTTTTGCCCGCGGGGCGGGCTAGGGTTTCGGCAGCCATCGGCGTCAGAGATAGGAAGGATCGGGCGAAGGTCGAGTGCGGATGTCAGTCATGCAAGGCTTGGAGTTGGCTTTGCACCAAAGCGGTATGGCCTTTCGGAAGCCCGACCTCCGAAGCGAAATCCGGCCAGCGGGAAAGGGCCTCGAGCACCCCGTCGATGGCGTCGCGGATGCGGCGCACGCCTTGGGATTCGCCGAGCAGGACGAGGTGCTTCCGGGTGATGCCGAGGGATCTTCCCTGGATTCTCCCCGAGCGGGACCCCGAGGTGAGGGGATTCGCCGCAAGAGTCAGGTCGAAGGCCGGCGACAGTCGCCAGGTGCCGTCGTCATCCATCAGAAAGCCGTGGTTTCGGGCGTGGTCGTCGTCGTTTCCGGCCGCCACATTGAAAACCGCGCGCCGGAAAAGCTCCTCCACCTCGCGCTGGTCACCGGTGAGCTCGCGGGCGACATTCATCAGGTCCTCGTAGTCCAAGCCGTCGCGCACCGGCGTGTGGGTCAGTCCGGAGTAGGAGTGGAAATGGATCCTTTCCCCCGCGGCGTCGCGATCGAAGCGGCGGACGAGAAAATGGCAGCCTCCCGCCGCTTCGATCAGCCTCGACTCGGGCACCGCGATTCCTGCCGCGGCGGCCATCCGCATGTAGGCCTGCTCGATCCGGCCTTCCTGGGTGTCGGCATCCAGGTCGAACTTCAGCAACCACGGCTCCCGGTCCGGCCCTTCTTCCAGATGAAGGATCCGGCCCTCATCGGAGAGCCACAGCAGCGATTTGGGCCGCGCGCCGCCGGGCGACATGCCGGATCTCACGAGTTCGGCCAGCACTTCGGTGGTCTCACCCTTCAATGCCTGCCGCGCCGCCTCGACGAGGTCCGATAGCTCCACCAGCAGCGTGTCGCTGAAGCTTTTTTCGTTGAGCACCGGCTTGAAAACGAGCGCTCCCATCTTCCGATCTCCCTGGCACGCCAGCTTTTGCAAGGCCGTCACCCGGTTCCAGGGAATGCCCGCCTCGAAGAAGCTGCGGCGCATCATCTGCTGTCCCCACCAATCGGGCAAAGCGTCCTGGAAGAGCCCGTGGAGTTCGCCGAAGAGGGACTTGAACGTGCTGGCGGCGCCGGAAGTCGAGTTCGGCAAGTGAAACGGCGACAGCTCCCGCCGGCCGCTCCGCCAACCCGCCGCGTAGTCGAAAAAGATCGCGCCGCTCGAATGCTGGTGGAGGTGACCGACCGCTTCGCCGTGGTATTCGACATCAAGTTCCATGGCCTTGCTCCTTCTTTCGCCGTGGCGCGCGTTGGCGATCCATCCTCTTCACCGCCTCGATGGATTCCATGGCATTCGGCTGGGCGAAGAGGTCGCGCAGTTCCCCATCCAAATTCAGCGCCACCGCCACTCGGGTCAGCCGCTGGAGAGAGCCTTGGCCCTTGGATTCCAGCAGTTTCAGCGTCGAAAGCGCCACGCCGGAGCGCTCGGCCAGTTCCTCCTGCGTCCAGCCGCGGGCCAGCCGGGCGACCCGCAGCCGCTCGCCGATTGCCTGCGTCAGGTAGGCCGGATTGCGGAATTTAAGAGCTGATATTTTGTCCACGAGGACACTATTCGGCGTAAATAGCTAAAATTCCAGCTATTATTTCTGCGACTCATTCAGCTTCCGCAGATACTCCATCCGCTCCTTGATCCGCTTCTCGAGGCCGTTATCGCCGGGGTGATAGTAGATGCGGCCTTCGGGGAGGTAGGCCTGGGGGACGTAGCCGCCTTCGTAGTCGTGGGCGTAGAGATAGCGCATCTTTTCGTCCTCGGTCCCGCTGGCGGCGGCGAGTTTCTTGCGGGTCTTGGTGCGAAGGTGCTCGGGAACGGCGAGGGTGCGGCCCTTCTCGACATCGGCCATGGCGGCGTTGATGCCGGCGTAGGCGGTGTTCGATTTCGGCGCGGTGGCGAGGTAGACGGTGGCGTGGGCGAGGGGGATGCGGCCTTCCGGCATGCCGATGAATTCGTAGGCCTGCTGGGCATCCATGGCGACCCGCAGCGCGTTCGAATCGGCGAGGCCGATGTCCTCGCTGGCGGAGATCACGATCCGCCGGGCGATGAAGCGCGGGTCCTCGCCGGCATGCAGCATCTTCGCCAGCCAGTAGAGCGCGGCGTCGGGGTCGGAGCCGCGGATCGACTTGATGAAGGCGGAGATGGTGTCGTGGTGGGCGTCGCCATCGGCGTCGTAAACGATGGCCTTGCGCTGGATGGATTCCTCGGCGGCGGCGAGGTCGATGTCGATTGCCGATTGAAGAGGGGGCGTGGTGAGGACGGCGAGTTCGAGGGAGGTGAGGGCTTTTCTCACGTCGCCGTCGGACATGACGGCAAGGTGCTGGAGGGCTTCGGGGGTGGCTTCGACGTTGAGGTTGCCGAAGCCGCGCTCGGGGTCTGTCAGGGCGCGGTGGAGGACGGGGAGGAGGTCTTCGGTGGCGACGGGTTCGAGCTGGAAGATCTGGGAGCGGGAGACCAGCGGCGAGTTGACGTAGAAGTAGGGATTGTGGGTGGTGGCGCCGATGAAGCGGACCGTGCCGCGCTCGATGTGGGGGAGCAGGACGTCCTGCTGCGCCTTGTTGAAGCGGTGGATCTCGTCGATGAAGAGGATGGTGGTCTCGCCGCGGAGGTCGCGCCAGGTGCGGGCCTGGTCGATCTTGGCGCGGATCTCGGCGACGTTGGATTCGACGCCGTTGAGGGCCTCGAAGCGCGAGCCGGTGCTGCGGGCGATGACGCTGGCGAGGGTGGTCTTGCCGGTGCCGGGCGGGCCGTAGAAGATCAGCGAGGTGAAGCGGTCGGCCTCGATCGCGCGGCGGAGGAGTTTGCCCTCGCCGAGGATGTGCCGCTGGCCGGCGATCTCGTCGAGCGTCCGCGGCCGCATGCGGGAAGCGAGCGGCTCGCCATCGCGGCGCGGCTCGCCGGCAGGGCGCGACGGGCCGGAGGGGCCGGTGTCGAAGAGATCGGGCACGGGGTGGAGGGTAAGTTCCAAGTAAGAAGTGCCAAGTGCCAAGAGGAACCCCCGGGCCGGTCCCAGACCGGCGGTCCCGGGCGGGGGTGGCGATTCCCGCGATGGACAAGCGGGGGGCGGTCGGGTTGGATCGGAGCCGATGGAGTCATTGGCGCACCTCTTGAAGAACAACCAGGAATGGGCGGCCGCCCAGATCGAGGAAGATCCGCAGTTCTTTTCCCGCCTCGCGAGCCAGCAGTCGCCGGAATACCTGTGGATCGGGTGCTCGGACAGCCGGGTGCCGGCGAACCAGATCACGGGCCTGGCGCCGGGCGAGGTCTTCGTCCACCGCAACGTGGCAAACGTGGTGGTGCAGACCGATTTCAACATGCTGTCGGTGCTGCAGTTCGCGGTGGACGTCTTGAAAGTGAAGCACGTGATCGTCTGCGGCCACTACGGCTGCGGCGGGGTGCGTGCGGCGCTGGAGGGCCAGCGGCACGGGATCGTGGACAACTGGCTGCGCCACATCCGCAACACCGCGCGGCGCTGGGAGGACGAGTTGGCCTCGCTGGACCACGAACGGGCGGTGGACCGCTTGTGCGAGCTGAACGTGCTGGCGAACGCCAAGAACCTCGCGCGGACGACGATCATCGAGGACGCTTGGGCGCGCGGCCAGAAGGTGGGTGTGCACAGCTGGATCTACCGGCTGGACACCGGGCGGATCAACGCGCTGGCGAACCAAATCAAGGGGCCGGGCGAGGTCAACGGCTGAGCCGCCGGGAATTGCCGGCCGTGGCGGATGATGAAAAGGCCGGAGGATTGCTCCCCCGGCCTTTTACCCGTTTTGGAGTTACCCTGGAAACCCGGATCAGGGCGTGGCATCCGCGGCGTCCGCGCGGAGGAAGCCGGTGGCGCCGCGGGCGGGGACAGCTCCGTCGAGGCGGAAGCTGCGGTAGGTCCAGCCGGTGTTGAGCGGCGGCATGCCGGCGGAGCTGACGGCGATCTCGCTCACCGCCTGGTCGAAGGCCGCGAGGTTGTTGCTGCCCTGAATGGTGTAGATGACTTCGTCGATGGTCGCGGTTTTGGCCGGGCTGCCGGCGAAGACCGCGCCGTTGCGGACGGGCAGGGTAATCACCAGCGCCTGGTCGGCGCCGACGGTTTCCACGCGGGAGCGCACCTTGCCGGAGGCGGCCCCTGAGTTCGGGATGCCGTCGAGGGCGAACTCGAGGAGGTTGTTCAGGCCGTCCTTGTCGGGATCGGCGGTTTTGAGCGCGTCGGGCCCGGTCAGGCCGAAGCCGGCGGCCCAGCCGATGAAGGGATCCGACGGTGCGACATACAGCGACCCCCCGCCGGAGATCCGACCGGGGTGGGTGAGGCTGGTGAAGGTGCCGGAACCCTGATCGACGCCATCGATGAGGAAGGCGGAGATGGTGTCGGTGGACCCGTGGTTGAGGAAGATGGTTCCGGAACCGGTGGCGGAGACGTCAACCGCAGCGGTATCGCTGAGGGAGGCCGTGTTGAGTTGCAAGGTCCCCGCATCGACTTCCGTGGACCCGGAGTAGGCGTAGGTCCCGGTCAGGGCGAGCGTGCCACCGCCGGACTTCACGAGGGACCCGGTGCCGGTGACGGCACCGCTGAGCGTGATGTCGAAGGGGGCGCTGGTGGCGTCGGCGGCCTTGACCTCGAAGCTGTTGGCGGTGACGACGGGCAAGCTGGTGGACCAGGTGGCTTTCGCACCGAGGGTGCCGCCGCTGAGCTTGAGGGTGGCGACGAAGCCCGGATCGGTTGAGCCGAGCACCATGCCGCCGCTGCCCACGTAGAGTTCGCCGTTGAAGACGTGGGTCACGGCGATCGAGTTCACCGCGGCCTGTCCGAACTGGATGCGCTCGACGTTGGAGACCCCGCCGCGGACCAGGAAGGCGGCCGGGCCCGCGACCGTCTGGCCGAGGATCACGCCGCCGACCGTGTCGGTGGAAGTGAAGGTGCCGCCGGTGACATCGAAGGCCGAGTAGCGGCCTCCGTTGTTGACGCCGACGGTGAGCGCGCCGCCGACCGTGAGCGAGCCGCCGTCGACGCGGGCGGAGGCGGTGGAGTTGGTGGCGGCGCTGTTATTGCCCACGTTGAGCGCGCCGGTGATGGTGGCGGTGCCGTCCGCGACGACGAGCCCGACGCCGGCGCTGCCGGTGAGTCCGCCGCTACCGGGTTCGGTGAGGCCCTGGTTGAGGTTGCTGCGGCCGAGGGTGACGGTGGAGGCAGAGAAGCTGCCGCCGTTCACCAGGATCAGGTAGTTGGCGTTGGCATTGCCGAGGGCGTTGAGCCCGCCGTTGAAAGCGACCGTGCCGCCGAGCACTTCGAGCCGCGGATTGAAGGTTCCGCCGTTGCTCACGGAAGACGCGGCTGAGGCGGTGAGCGAAGCGCCGGTGTTGACGATCAGGCGGGACGACTGGGTGACGTTGACCGCGCCGCCGTTGATGACCGCGCCGCTGTCGAGGGTCAGTCCGCCGGTGCCCCCGCCGTTGGAGACGGTGGTGTTGCCGAGGTAGGAGTGGGCGGTGCTCAGGGTCATCGTGCCGGTGCCGGTCTTGGTCAGGGATCCGTCGCCGCTGAGGATGCCGGTGTAGGCGGTGCTCGCGTTGTTGCCGCCGACCGTCAGGGTGACCAGGCCGAGGGAGGTATTGTTCAGCACCAGGTTCTTGTCGCCGGAGAGGGCGCCGAGCGTGGCGGCGAAGTTGGCATCGAAGTCGAGGGTGCCGCCGGTGCCGGAGTAGATCAGGGTGCTGCCGCCCAAGCCGAGGCCGTTGAGCAGGCGGATCGTGGCGCCCGCGGCGATGGTGGTGTCGCCGGTGAAGGTGTTGGCGGCGTTCAGGTCGAGGATCGACGGTCCGTTCTGGGCGAGGCCGCCGGTCCCGGAGATGAGGGACGAGAGGATGAGGTCGGAGTTCCGGTTCACGACGATCTGGCCGTTGTTGACCAGGTTGACGGCGGAGATCGAACCCGCGGCACCACCGTTGCCGAGTTGGAGGGTGCCTGCGGCGAGGGTGACGTTGCCCGGGAAGGTCGTGTCGGCAAGCAGGGTGAGCTTGCCGAGTCCGGCCTTGGTGAATGCGGCCGCTCCGGCGTTGCCGAAGTCGTTGGCGAGGGTGACGTCGTTGCCGTTGGTATTGAAGGTCACCGGATTGGCGCCGAAGGTGATGACCCGGCCGCCCGCGGTGATGTCCTGGGTGTTGCCCGTGTCCCAGACCAGGGTGGTGGCGTCGATGTCGAGGTTGCCCGCTCCGAGTCCGCCGCTGGCGAAGGTGGTGGTGCCGCCGGAGAGCGTCAGCTTGCCGGCGAAGGTGTTGGAACCCGAAAGGACGAGGCTGCCGGGACCGGTTTTCGTCAGCGTGCCGGAGCCGGAGACGACATCGCCGAGGGTAATGCTGTCGGTGAGGGTCGAGGTGTCGACCACCGTGTTGGTGGCGAGCGTGACCGGCACGTTGATGAAGTGGACGCCGGCTCCGTTGAGGATCGACGAGCCGCTGCCGCCGTTGTCCATGGTCAGGGAGCCGCCGCTGCCTTGGGCGATGGTGTAGCTGTTGGCGGCGCTGAGGAAGGTGAGGGCGCCGACGGTGCGGTTGGCATCGAGGGTCACGGTGGCGGGGCCGCCGGTGAGGTTGAGGTTGAAGTTCGCAGTGCTGCCCTGGCCGTTCGGGAAGGTGCCGTCCCAGTTGGAGTTGTTGGCCCAGCTTCCTCCGGCGGGATTGGTCCAGTTGCGGACCGCGCCGGTGGTGGCGATGGTCAGCGTCACGTGGGTGCCGTTGGAGCCGAAGGTGTAGCTGAAGCCCGGCTGCTGGTTGGAGACCGAGAGCGAGGCCGGGCTGCCGGTGAGGCTGGTGTAGGCGATCAGGTTGTAGGTGCCCGGGGTGGCGAATGCGTTGACGGTTCCCTCCTGATAGAGGGCGACCGATCCGCCGTCGATGTTGACGGCACCGGCGGTGATCAGGTCGTTGGAGCCGGAGAATTCGTAGTCGAGCAGGGAGCCTGCATCGAGGTCGAGGCCGCCGACAGTGAGCGTTCCGACGCTGGCACCCGGGGTGACTTTGCCACCGGTGGTGACATTGACGCTGCCTGCGATGATGCCGGTTCCGCCGAGCGTGCCGCCGCTGGCGACCGAGACCGCGCCGGAGCCGGTGGCGGAGCCGCTGGCATTGGCGGCGATGAGGGAGCCGGCGGAAACGGTGGTGCCGCCGGAGTAGGAATTGGCGCCGGAGAGGGTAAGCGATCCGCTGCCGGTCTTGATGACGAAGCCGCTGCCGGAATTGCCGACGCTGCCCGTGAGGGTCACCGCGACGCCGGTGGCGGTGTCGAGCGTCGTGCCGCCCGCGCCGATGGTGGTGGGGATGGACGAGATGTCCGCGGCGGCGGTCCAGCGGATGCCGCCGCCATTCAGTGTGAGGGACGGGGTGGAGCCGAGGCTGCCGACGGCCCCGATGCTGACGAGGCCACCCGTGACGGTGGTCGCGCCGGAGTAAGTGTTGGTGGTGCCGAGGGTCAAGGTGCCGGCGCCGGTTTTGGTGAGGGTGCCGGTGCCGCTGATGATGTTGGCGAGGGCGATGTCGTTCGAGCGGTCGACGACCAGCGCGCCGTTGTTGATCACGTTGCTGCTGGCGGCGGCCAGTTGCCCGGAGGTGCCGCCTGCGCCGAGCTGGAGGGTTCCGCCGTGGATGAAGGTGCGGGCGGTGTAACCTTGGTTGGCGGTGATGATGAGTTTCCCGGGGCCGGCTTTCACGAGGGAGACCGGGGTGTTCGTGGACGCGTTGGGAACGATGGAGCCCAGGGTCAGGTCGCCGATCGTGCTGTTCTGGATGATCGGAAAGGTCGCGCCGGCGGTGCTGACGCGGTTGGGACGGATGTTGCCGCCGGTGATGGTGCCGCCGACGCAGGTGGAAGACATCAACACGCCGCGACCGGTGAAGGTGGTGGCGCTGGTGAGGGTCAGCGTGTGGGCGGTGACGGTGTCCTTGAAGGTGACGCCTTCGTAGCCGCCGTTGCCGCTTTGGGTGAAGCTGGCGCTGACGGCGGCGGGGCCGGCAGCGAAGCCCGTTCCCACGCTTGCGGTCCACACCGCGTCGGTTGCGGCAATGACATTGCCCGAGGCATCGGTGGCGGCCCAGGCGTTGTCGCCAAAGGTCATGAAGGGATTGAGGTTTGCGCCGCCCTCGAGGATTGCGGCACGTGCGACGGTGCCGACCTTGACGGTGCCGCCGGCGGGATCGACGCGGACGACGCCGCCGACCAGGTCGTTGTTCTGCCCGGGGTTGCGGACGGGCACGTTGAGGAAGGTGAGGGTGCGGCCGACGGGAACCTGGAGCTGGTGGACGGCGCTGAGGAAGCGCAGGTTCGAGTTGATCGTCAGGTCCTGGGTGGCGGTGGAAAGGTCGATGCCGCCTGAGTTGATGGCAAGCTCCAGGCCCGCGCCGTTGATGGTGACGAGGCCTGTCGGATCGGCGATCTTCAAGGCACCGATCGTGAAGCTGGCACCGAGGTTGGCCGTGCTGGGGCTGGTCACGGTGGAGTTCCAAAGCGCGGTGTCGGCGTTGCCGGGAACCACTCCGCCGACCCAGGAGGTGGCGAGGTTGAGATTGTCGGCGTTGTCGGCCTTGGAAATGACGGCAGCGGAAGCGCTGTTGGAAGCGCAGATGGCGGCGCAGGCGAGGAGGGAGGCGCGCGTGGCGGCGCCGAGCTGGGTTGTTTTCATCGGGGTTTTCAGGTCCTTGGTTTTTGGAAATCCGCGGCAGGGGTTTTCGCGCGTGTCATGAAGCTTATCGGGGATGGCAGGGACGGGCGTCGATTACCCAAAGGGGGGTATACGGCTGGCGGATGAGAGCCGGGCCGCGGTCGTCGCCGGAAGGGTCCTAGGGGTCCACCTTGATCCGGTAGAAGCGGGAGGAGCGGGCGGGATCGAGGGGATCGGAGAGCTGGATGACGGAGCCGGTGCCGGGGAGCGTCGGGCCCACGTCCTGCCAGCCGGCGGGGGCGAGCGAGTTGTTGCGCTGGAGCCGGTAGCCGTGGCCGGGGTGGGACGCGATGGTGGCGATGAACTGGCCGGCTTCGATGCGGGCCTCCTTGACGCGTATGAGGGAGGAATCGAGCACGACGCCGAGATTGGTGAAGCGCGGCGGCAGGGCGGCGGCGCCGGTGATCTTGTCGAAGACGCCGTGGTTGGTGATGGTGCCGGTGGCGGTGATGGAGGCACCGCCGGTGAGGCGGATGGTGCCGTGGTTGACGATGCTGCCGGTGAAGGTGGGCGTGCCGGCGGCGTCGCCGAGGATGGTGCCGTGGTTGGTCACGGTGCCGGCGAGGGTGCCGGTGCCGGCGAGGGTGCCGCCGGTTTGGACGAGGACGGAGGCGGTGTTGAGCGCGCCACCCGCGAGGCGAAGGGTGCCGCCGGAGAGGATTTCGGTGGGGCTGGTGTTGGTGATGGAGCCCGGGGACGCGAGGCGGAGGGTGCCGCCGGCGACGGTGGTTTTTCCTTTGTAGGTGTTGGCCGCGTTCAGGGTCCAGGTGCCGGTGCCGGCCTTGCGGATGGCGGTGACGGCGCCGGCCGCTTGTTCCGTGATGATGCCGGAAAAGGTGGCGTCGGTGTTCCGTTCGCCGACGGTGTAGGTGAGCACCGGCCCGGTGGTGGTGGGGCCGCCTTTCAAGAAGGAGCCGGTGCTTCCGGCGAGTTCGCCGATGGAGAGGTCGAGGCCGGTGGCGGGAACCGCGACGGTGGTCATGAAGTGGACCTTGGGGCCGAGGTTGAAGGCCGCGCCGGGCATCGGGTAGGTGTGGCCGAGGCGGAAGTCGCCTTGGGTGGAGTTGGTGGTGGTGGCGTTGACGCGGCCGGTGAAGCCGGACCAGTCGCCGGTGAAGTCGGTGCGGATGAAGGGCAGCGTGACGTTCAAGGTGCCGCCGCCGGTGAGTCGTCCCGCGATGGCGCAGCGCGGGGCTGCGGTGAGGGTGCCGGTAGTGGCGGCGATGAGATCGTTGGCGAGCACGCCGGCGGTGAAGGAGGTGCCCGTGGAATACATCGTCAGATTTCCGCCTTGGAAGGTCACCGGGCCGCTGCCGAGGCCGGACTGGTTCGCGTGGACGCTGCCGAGGGTGAGGGTGCCGGACTGGAGGAAGGTGCCGCCGGAGTAGGTGTTCGGCCGGGCGAAGTAATAGGTGCTGGTGCTGCCGGTGCCGGCGGCGGCGGGCGAGATGATGAGGCGGGTGGCGTCCTCGATGGCGGCGACGGTGGTGAAGGGCGCGAGCGAGCCGTTGGTGGCGGTGACCGACATGCCGGGGACGATGCCGGCGGTGGAGGTGACGGTGACGCGCTCGCTGCCGGCGGTGGTGACGCAGTTGGCGAGCGAGATGAGATCGGCAAGGGGGGCGAGGGTGAGGGCTCCGCTGCCGGATTTGGTGAGGGTTCCCGGGCCGGCGATCGATCCCGTGGTGCCGGGAACCAGGGAAAGGGCGAGAGAGTTGTTAGAGAACGAGATCGAGCCGGGATGGACAGCACCGGCGGGGCGGATCTGGAGACCGGTGGCGCTGTCGTTGAAGACGACGGTGTCGCCAGTCGTGGTTGCGGCGGGGCTGCTTGCGACCGTCCAGTTGGCGGTGACGGGGTCCCAGGCGCCGGAGGCGAGGTTCCCGTTCCAGACGGCGGTGGCCGGGGCGCGGCCGGCGGGTGCGGCACAGGCTTCGTTGGAATAGAGTTCGCCGGTCGGGTGCAGGGCGGCGACTCCGTAGAAGAGGGTGGCCGTGGGATCTGTTAGACCGGTGTCGGAGTAGGAAAGCGCCGCGGGGCCGAGTTCGGCGACGGTGGCGAAGGCGCCGCCGCTGGAGGTGGCGCGGACGATGCGGTAGCCGGTGGCACCGGGGACGGCGGTCCAGGCGAGATCGATGCGGCCGGGCGCGGCAACGCTGGTGGCGGTGAGGGTGGGCGGGACTTCGGACGTGCCGACGGGGTCGTTGAAGGTCATGCACCAGTTCGGCAGGGTGGTGCCCATGGTGACGGGAACGTTGGCGTCGGCATGAAGGGCGGGCGTGGAATCCGAGTCGCGGAGGTTGCCTTTCGGGGCGGTGGCGATGTTGCGGCCGGCGGTGGTGTTGAGGACGCCGGTGAGCGCGTAGCCGAGGGTGGGGTTGGCACCGGTCGGTTCGCGATCGAGTTCGATCGTCACGGTGTCCGGCCCGCTGATCCGGACTCGGGTGATGCGGGCGGAGGAGGTGCTGTCGATGAACTCGAAGCCGTGGTTCGGCGCGGGCATCACGGCGACGGTGTCGAAGCGGAGCGGGGGAACCGGCACGTGGAAGCGGGCGGTGATGATCTTGCCGCCGCGGACGATCGAGAGCGGTGCGAGCGGCATCCAGGGCTGGCGGTCGACGAGGACGCGCTTCATCACCTTGCCGTAGTACTCGCCGAGCCTGCGGTAGGAGTAGGCCTTCATGTGGACCTGGTCGCTGTAGTCGAAGATGTACTTCGGCGCGACGAGGTGGATCTTTCCGGGGTGCTCGCGGGCGGCCATCAACTGGCCGAGGGCGGTGTTCGGGCGGACGCGGCCGTAGCGCATCCACGACGACATCTGGCAGGTGAAGAGCGGCAGGGTTCCGGTCTGGCCGGTCAGGGCCTGCGCGTCGTTCTGGTAGTCGTTCTGCCACTCGACGAGGAAGTCGCGGTACTGGGCGGCGCTCACGCCGTTGGCCTCGTCGGTCTCGCCGTGGACGATGGTGACGGCCTGGACGAGATGCGGACGGCCTTGGGCGAGGGCCAGGTCGAAGGCGGCGGCCTGCTGGGCCTGGCCGTTGGCATAGGCGGTGGTGCCCTTTTTCAATCCCGAGTAGGCGGTGCCGCCGATACCGTGCAGCGAGACGATGCTGCGGAACTCCGAGCCGACCAGCGAGCGGAGCTGGTTGGCGAGGCCGCTGGACATCGACTCGACGCCGTCGCTGGCGCCCGTGGCGGGCTCGACCAGCGGGACGAGGGCGTTGCTGCCGATGGTCAGCATCCGGTTGTTGAAGGGCTGGGTGGTGCTGAGCGGTGGCGAGCCGACGGCTCCGATCGAGAGGCTCTGGCCGCTCGAAAGAACCTGCCGGAGCAAGTCCGGATCCGGGACCGTGGAACCGGGAACGAGGGTGAGCGGGGTGGAGGGCGGCGAGGTGATGCCTCCGGTGACCGAGGAGACGCGGAAATCGTGGGAGATGCCGTTGGCCAGTCCGGTGACGGTGACACCACGGCGGGTCGAGACGCCGTCGGCGAAGACCGTCCAGGTGCCGCCGGAGGAGGGCTTGTGCTCGATGACGTAGTCGGTGGCGTTCGCGACCGCGGTCCACTGCACGAGGGCGGACTGGTCGAGGCCGGTGCCGACGACGGTCGCGGGCGTGGCGCGGGCCGGGCCGGCCAAAGCTGTTAGAAGCGCCGCCAGGCGGATGGACCGCAGGGAAAGGGAATCGGGTTTTCGGGCGGAGTCGCTCATGGTCGCACCTTGACCGGAGCCCGGGGGAAGAATCCGGGCCTCCATCATCGCGAGCATCGGACCGCCGCTTTGGCGAGTCGATTCACCCGAGGGGGTTACGCGTGCGGACCGCTCAGAGCGGGAAGCGGGGCTCCTCGCGGGAGTCGCGGAACTTCATCGCGGCCTCGGTGCGGGAGCGGACGTGGAGCTTCTCGTAAACGTGCTTGAGGTGGACGCGGACCGTTTCCACCGAGATGTCGAGACGGTCGGCGATTTCCTTGTTGGCCAGGCCTTCGCAGAGGAGTTCGAGGATCTCGGTCTCGCGCTTGGAGAGCTTCACGTCGTCGACCACCGAGGGGCCCGTCTTGACCGGCTGGTGGAAGGCTTCGACCACGCGGCGGGCGATCTCGGGGCTCATCGGCGCACCGCCGCTGCGGACGTCGTGGATGGCCTCGCGGACTTCCGCGGGGTTGGAGCGCTTGAGGAGGTAGCCGCAGGCACCGGCCTTGAGGGCGGCGAAGATCTTGTCGTGGTCGCGGTAAACGGTGACCATCACGACCTTGATGTCGGGCAGGTGCTGCTTGAGCCGCGCGGTGGCCTCGATGCCGGACATGCCGGGGAGATTGATGTCCATCAGCACGATGTGCGGGCGGAAGGCGTCGATCTTTTTCAAGGCGTCTTCCGCGGTGGTCCAGACGCCGATGCAGCGGAGGGTCGCGTCCGACTCGACGACCTTCTTCAGGCTGCTGCCGAGCGCGGCGTTGTCTTCGACGATGGCGACGTCGGTGGTCTCGGTCTTGGAAGGCACGGGGCTCATGCTAGGGCGGTGGTGAAGGGTCGGCAAGCAGCGGAAGGGTCAGGGTGACGGTGACGCCTTCGCCGGGGATGCTGGCGATGGAGCAGTCGCCGCCGCAGGATTTCATGCGTTCGCGCAGGTTCGCGACGCCGTAGCCTTTCGCTTCCCACTCCTGGGAGAAGCCGCGGCCGTTGTCCTCGATGCGGATGAAGAGTTCGCCGGGATCGATGCGCACCGAGAGGCGGGCTTCGGTGGCCTTGGAGTGTTTGACGAGGTTGTTCAGGGCCTCGCGTGCGGCGAGGAAGACGCCGTGGCGCGCGGTGGCATCGAGCGGGAGGTCGGGGACGTTCCGCGGAATGTCGGTGCGCAGCGGGATGCCGGCGGTGTCGAGGAACTCGCGTGCGAAGGCGGCGAGGTAGTCGACGAGGGAGCGCAGGGTGTCCTCGCGCGGGTTGACGGCCCAGACGATTTCATCGAGCGCACCGACGACCACCTTCGCCTTGTGGGAGAGCTGGTCGAGGGCAGGGCGCATGGTCGTTTCGTCGCCACCTTCGGCGGCGAGGGCGGAGAGGATGGAGATTTCGGTGAGGCTGGCGCCGAGGTCGTCGTGGAGGTCGCGGGCGATGCGGGCTCGTTCGGCCTCGCGGGCGTGGCGGATTTTCAGGCCCTGGATGCGGCGCTTCATGCGGGACCGCGCGATGGCCCAGCCGGCTGCGGCGGCGCAGGCGAGGGTGAGGCCGGTGACGCCGAGGAGGAACCACGCGGATTCCCAGAAATGCGGAAGGACGCGGACCGGGATGCGGGCGGGCTCGCGGCTCCAGACGCCGTCGCCGTTCACTGCAACGACCTCGAAGGTGTAGCGGCCGGGCGGGACGGCCTCGTAGGCGGCGACGCGCTGGCTGCCGAGCTCGCGCCAGCCGTCGTCGAGGCCTTCGAGGCGGGCGCGGTAGGTGACCTTTTCCGGCGCGCTGTAGCTGAGGCCGACGAAGCGGAACTCGAGGCGGGAGCGGCCCGGTCCGGCATCGACCCGGCCCGCGGGCGCTTCCTGCTGGCGGCCGTTGACGCGGGTGCTCTTGAGGAAAACGGGCGGCGGCACGCGGTTGACTTCGACGAGGTCGGGACGGAGCCGGACGACGCCGTTGCTGGTCGGGAACCAGAGACGGCCATCGTTGCCTTTCCATCCGGCGGGGTGATAGCCGCCCATGCATTCGCGGGTGGGCAGGCCGTCGGAGCGGTCGAAGCGCAGCCAGTGGAGCGGCTTCTCGCGATCCGTCACCCGGGCGATCAATTCGCTGCGGCTGGCGCGGAGGATGCCCCCCAGCGAGCCGAACCAGAAGTGGCCGCGGCCGTCGTCGAGAATGCAGGTGAGGCGGAGGTCGGGCAGGCCGTCGTCGGAGGCGAAGCGGTGCCACTGCTTTCCATTCCAGAGGAAAAGCCCGCCGCCGAGGGTGGAGATCCACAGTTCGTCGCGGCCGAGCGGGAGGATGCCGGAGACCCAGCTGTGGCGGAGCAGGGCCGGGTCGCCGAGCGGGGTGAAGCCGGTCGGGTCGCCGCGCAGAACCCGGCCGTCGGAGGTTCCGGCGATCAAGGTGTCGCCGGGGCCCCGCTCCAGCACGGTCACGGTGCACTCCGGGACCCCGTCGGCCGGGCCGAACTGCCGGACCTGGAGTCCGTCGAAGGAGGCGATGCCCTGCTCCCCGCCGAACCAGATCAGGCCGCGGTCGTCCTGTTCGATGGTGAAGACTTTCGAGGGCACCTGGCTGCGGGAGAACTGGGGCTCGAACGTGCCGTCGCGGTGGAGGAAGACCGAGCCGCCGCGGGAAGCGACCCAGAGGCGCTTCTCGCGGTCCTCGAACATGGTGGAAGCCGGGCGGTGGTAGCCGGTGGGGACGAGTTCGAGGTGCTGGACGCCTTCGTCAGTCAGACGGTCGAGCCCGCCGCGGCGGTTGGCGATCCACCAGGCGCCGGAGGAATCCTGGGTGAGGGCGTAAACGGACTGCTCGGCGAGACCCTGGCCGCTGGCGATCACGTCGACCCGGCCGCGTCGGATGCGGACGAGCCCGTTGAGCTGGGTGGCGACCCAGATGTTGCCTTCGCGGTCTTCAAGCAGCTCGTTGAACGTGAAGGTGGCCGCGTCCGGCAGTTCGACCGGCGTCACGCGGCCGTCGGGCTCCGAGACGCCGAGGCGGTTGAGGCCATCGGTCGCCCAGAGGCGGCCGTCGCGCGAACGGAGGGATGGCGGAGCTTCGCCGGCGACCGAGCGGCCGCCGGCCTGCTGGAGCTGGAAGTCTTCGGCGAAGAGCTTGCGGAGTTCGTCCGTGGGATCCTCCACGGGTGCGGCCACGCCGCGGGCGACGCGCCAGATCCGTTCGCCCTGCATGAAGTGGACGACGCCGTCCGGGCCTGCGACGAGCTGGTTGACCGGAGGAGGTCGCAGCGACGGGGCTTCGACGACCTGGACGAGGCGGTTGCCCTCGAGCCGGAAGAGCCCGCCTTGGAAAGTGGCGACCCACAAGCTGCCATCGGAGGGCGCGAAGAGCCGGCGGAAGGCGAAGCGGACGCGGCGGAGTTCGCCATCGGGTTCGACGGGCTCGAACTCGGTGCCGTCGAAGCGGGTGATTCCTTCGGCGGTGGCGATCCACAGGTAGCCGTCGGCCGCCTGGACCATCGAGCGCACGACATTTCCCGGCAGTCCATCTTCCGATTGCCAGACGCGGGTGATCAGCGGCTGGCTTTCCGCGGCGGCGGACGGCAGCAGGCTGAGCAGGAAGGCGGCAAGCAGGCGTCGCACGATGGCAGTGTGGGAAAGGGCGCGGGGGATTGTCGAGGTCGGGGGATGCCCTGCATATTACCCCCAATTGGTCGTTTCGTTCCGGCGATTTCGCGTCGCTGCCCAAGGAGTGGCGGATTGGCTCCGGCTATCTCCGCTGCGCTGCGGTTCCGATCCGCCTTGCTCATGAGCCGCCAGTGAACTGAGGAAGCCGCTTTTCATCTGCTTACAATGGGCATGGCGGATCGGAGTCCGCCACTCCTTGATCTTCCGCGCTCAACTTGACGAAATTCGAGCGGATAACTGTCTCCAACAGCAGCGGCTGGATCACGGCAGGAGAACGACGCGGTAGAAGTTCCTGCCGGGTAGCGGGCTGGTGTCGGTGTAGGAGTTCTGGCCGCTCACGCCGGGGACGGTGGCGAGGTCGGACCACGCGGCGAGGTTGCCGGAGCGCTCGATCTTGAAGGAGACGCCGGTGACGCCCTGCCACCGGATGACATGGCCGGCGGTGGCGCTTGCGAAGAAGCGGGAGTTCGGGTTGCGGGGATTGAGATTGAGGAGGAACTCGGCGTGGTTCTCGGCGGCGTCGCCATCGGGGTCGTCCGAGGCGGACTGGAGGAGATTGCTGAAATGAAGCAGCTCCCACGCGTCGGGCAGCAGGTCGTTGTCGTCGTCGGTGTCCGCGTTGTCGCCGATGCCGTCGTTGTCGGCGTCCGCCCATTCGGCGGGATCAAGCGGGAAGAGGTCGGCATTGTCCGGGCGGGTGTCGTTGTCGTCGTCCGGATCGCTGTTGTTGCCGATGCCGTCGAGGTCGCTGTCGAGGGACTCCTCGGGGTTGTCGGGGAAGGCGTCGCTCGTGTTCGGCGTGCCGTCGCCGTCGCGGTCGGAAGGAGTCGATGTGAGGGAAAGCGGATCGGAGCCGGCGGCGAACTCCGCGGTGTTGTCGGAGCCGTCGTTGTCGGGATCGGAAGCACCGGTGAAGGAGAGCGAGGAGAGCATCTGCGCTTCCCAGGCGTCGGGGAGCAGGTCGAGGTCATCGTCCGGGGCGGGGTCGCCGGAGGTGGTGATGACGAGGGCGGGATGGAAGGCGGGGTCGGCGTGTTCGCTGCCGTAGGTCAGGTATTGTCCGTCGCCGCCGTAGAGCAGGAGGGTGATCGAGTTGTCCTGACGGCGGGACTCGATGGCGTTGCGGAAGTTCGCATTGCCGCCGCCGAGGGTTTCGCGGACGCCTTCGCCGACCTGGTTGGCGAAGGTGAAGAGGGTGGTCAGGGTGCCGGGCTGGAAGTCGGTGTCGGTGTTGGTTTCGCCGACGTAGTCCGGGCGGAGGAAGGGGTTGGCGGCATCGTAGCGGATCGTCGGCTGGATGACGGACGGTGAACCGTTGAAGGCCGCGATGGTGCGGGTGCGGACGCCGGCCGAAGAGCCGTTGATGGTGAGGCCGAGGGTGACATTGGTGACCGGGCCGCGGGGCAGGGCGGTGAGGTCGAACTTGAAGAGCTTGAGGTAGTGGCGGGTGGGGGCCTGGCGGGCGGTGTTGCGCTTGTTGGCGTCATTGAAATTGAAGCCGCCGTCGTAGAGGCCGGAGCCGTTCACTTCCGTCAGGGTGCCATCGAAGCTGGCGAGATCCGGCGGGACGACCGCGGGATGCGGGGCGACGCGGATCGTGGTCGTGGCTCCGGCGGGGAAGCTGCTGTTAGATAGTGGATCGGTGCCGGCGCGGTATTCGGCCCAGGTGTTGAAGCCGTCGCCATCGCTGTCGTCGAGCGGCGATGCGGTGGTGATGGAGGGGTAGCGGGCGAGTTCCCACAAGTCGGGCAAGAGGTCGCCGTCGAGGTCCGGCGTGGAGGTGGCGGAGGTCGGGTTGCTGCCCGCGCTTTCCTCCATCTCGTTGTTCGCGCCGTCGAGGTCGGGGTCGCCGGAGCCGGTTTGCAGGAGGTTCCCGAAGTGGAGGATTTCCCAGGCATCGGCGAGGCCGTCGTTGTCGGCATCGGACGCCGTGCCGCCGGGGAGGGTCGGCATTTCGAGCGCCAGGTAATCGTACATCACATGGTCGCTGGTGTAGGTGCTACGGCCTTGGACGAGTGTGATCGTGTTGCTGCCGGCGCGGAGGCGGGAGACGGGGATTTCGACGACGTGCGACGAGTATTTCGCGAGGTTGGTCTGGCGGAGGAGTCCGTTGCCGTTGCCGTGGTTCGGGTAGAGGTTGGGGCCGAACTGGGTGGTCTCGTTGTTCACGTAGAGATGCATCCGCGAGTAGTGGGAACCGGCGAAGGCGATGTGGAAGCGGGCGTTGCCGCTGGTGGGGACGGACGGAAGGTTGAAGTTGATGCGCCATTTCCAGTTCGCGGAACCGGCGGCGGTGAAGTAACCGGTGTGGGCATAGTTCCAATCAGTGGCGGGGTTGGAGGTGCCGATGGTGTATTCGAGCGGGTTCGGGAGTTCGGACGAGAACTGCTCGTAGAGGTGCGGCGTGAAGTAGTCGTTGCCGTGCCGGAACTCGCGCGAGTCGCGGTCGGCGGTGCCGATTTCCCAGGCGAGCCAGGTGCCGCTGCGGGCGATGTTCCAGCTCAGCGTGCCGAGGTTCAGCGTCTGACCGGCGGTGACGGTGACGGGCGTGGAGTGCTTGTATTCGCCGGTGGCTCCGGAAGTGAACGCGTAGAGCGTGTAGGTGCCGGGGCGGACGTGGGGGATGGTGAAGCTGCCGCCGGGGCCGGCCTGGATCCAGTGCTGGTAGCGCTTCGACTCGAACTGCCAGTTTCCGCCGGCGTCGGGCGCGGCGAGGCCGACCCAGGCGTTCGTCCCGTCTAACATCGGCTTGAGGGGATCGTTCAGATCGAGCGTGCCGCTGACGGTGGCGCGGCCGGCGGCGAGGGGGTAGTCGGGGTTTCCGGTGAGCCAGGAATACGGCCACGCGGCCTGCTCGGCGACGGCTTGTTCCTTCGCGTCGGCCCAGCAGGCGTCGGCTCCGGCGGGGTTGTAATTGCAGTAGAGGAGGAAGGGTCCGTAGAGCTTGCGCCAGGATTCACCGGCGGCGATCGAGGTGGATGAACCGTTGAAATGGTTCATTCCGAAGTGGATGTGCAGGATGCGGTCGGCTGGGGCCAGGTCCTGCTTCATCGGGCCGTCGTTGAAGAACTCGTGGCCGCCGGTGACGAGCCAGACGCCGATGTCCTCGTCATTCGTCGCGTGGCCCCAGACGGGGTTCTTGCGGTAGTTGGAGTTGTAGCAGTATTTCCCCTCGTACTGCCCGGCGAGGACGCCGGTGTTGAGCTTGACGATCTCCGCGATGGAGGTGGGTGAGGCCGCCGCGTAGTCGGCCGCGGTGGGCATCTGGCGGTTGCGGAGATCGTCGACGTAGAGGCGCTCGAAGGTGTTGTCGGGGAGCTTCCAGACCATGCGCCATTCGCCGAAGGAGGTGGCGGGGTAGTTCGCCGGGTGGTCGAGGATGGCGTAGGTGTAGATCCCGGAATCGCCGCGGCGCAGGACGTAGTGGACCTCGATGTCGACCGCCTGGGCCTGGGTGGTCCAGGTCTGGCGCATGCCGATGTCGACCATGTCCGGCGTGTTGGTCTTCACCGTGTAGGTGCAGCCGGAGGGCTGGCGGTAGCTCGAGCCGCCGTCCATCGAGTAATAGATCTGGCGGGTGGAGGTGGTCAGCGGGACACCGCGGTAGGTGTAGGCGGTGAACTTCGCGTTGTCCTTGGTAATGGTGGCGCTGACCACGCCGTTCGAGAGCGTGACCGAGCTGCCGTTGTCGGTGAGGGTCACGTTGGCCCCGACGCCGGGTGTGCCGCCGCCGGGGTCGTTTGCACGGACGGCAAGCGAAAAGAGGAACAGAATGAAGACGACGATGGGTTTCACGGGCGGCTACGGGTTTTCGGGATGTCTGAAAACCCCGGGCTCTAAGGTCGTCAAGATGGCCGGGGCGGTCAAATCCCCCGATGGGAGTATCGTCCCGACCTAGCGGTGCGGCCACTTGGCGAAGTCCTTGGCGACGGACTCTCCCCAGTTGCCATACCAGGCGTAGCCGTTGCGGCGTTCCTTGCCGATCTGGTCGACGGAGTCCTTCTTGATGCCGTCGCGGTCGCAGAAGAAGGGCTTGCCGGTTTCGAGATCGTAGAAGCGTGCCCAGATCGGCGGGGCGCCGGGGTCTTTCTCAAGCACGCGGTCCTTGCCGGACTTGCCGTAGCGGTAGCCGGTGATCTTCGCGGCTTCGAACCACTCGACCCCGCCCTTCACGGCGCGGATCACGGCGGGCGAGGGCTTTTCGAGGTCCATCAGGAAGCGGAGGATGCCGGCGCTTTCGCAGCCGCTGAGCGAGGGAAGTTCGTAGTCGCGGGCCTTGGCGGGGGCGAAGGTGACCTCGTCGTGCTGGGCGCACCAGACGGTGGGTTTGCCGCCGAGGACGATCTGGCATTTGAGGATGCACTCCACGCCGCGGCCGAAAGCGGCGGCGGCCTTCTTGTGGCGGTCGGGGTCGAGCACCTTGAACTCGCGGCTGTCGCCCAGGAACTCGAGGAGGCGGACCATGGTGCCGTCGTTGAAGGTGATGTGGCGGTGGTATTTCTTGCCGGGCGGATAGTACTGCGGCCAGCCGCCGTTGGGATACTGGGCCTCGAGGATGTGGTCGAAGCCCTTGAGGAAGGCGTCTCGGCATTGCGCGTCGCCGGTGGCCTCCAAGGCGCGGGCGAGGAAGCGGAGTTCGCCGGTGGTGGCCTTGTTGTCGAAGGTGCCTTCGATCTTGCCGGCCTTGCCCTTGTAGGGTTTGTCGCTGGTGTCCCCGTTCTTCGGCCAGGAGCCTTCGGGCGACTGCCACGAGAGCACGTTGGCGATGGCCTCCTTGCCGTCTTCGGAGCGGAACCAGGAGTCGGGCTTCTTGAGGAGTTCCTCCGGCGAGGCCGAGGCGGCGGCGAGGGAGAGGAGGAGGGTGGCGAGGATGGGTTGGGTTTTCATTCGACGAGGAGGATGCGGTAGAAGGCCCGGCCCGGGGGCGGTGCGGGATCGGTGAAACTGCCGGTGCCGGTGACACGGGCGATGTTGGTCCAAGGTGCGGAGAGGGAGGTCGAGCGCTGGATATCAAAAGAGGTTCCGGCCGTGAAGGGCCAGCTCAAGGTGCGGCCGGAGATGGTGGCCTTGAAGGCGCTGGAGCCGCTCGTGGGATTGAGGCCGAGGCGGTATTCGACGAGGTTGGAAGTGCCGTCGTTGTCGCGGTCGCCGCCAGCGGTCTGGGCGAGGTTGCCGAAGTTCGCGGTTTCCCAGGTGTCGGGCAGGCCGTCTTCATCGGAGTCGTCGATGACCAGCGCGAGCTGCCCGGGGACGCTGGTGGAAAGGTGGGCCGTGGTGCCGGCGGGGATGCCTGTTAGAAGGGCGGTCCCGGTGAGGTCGCCGCCGCAGGTCATCAGCGGGTAGCGGCCGAAAACGGTGCCGGGGGCGAGGCTGACCTGGACGGTTCCGCCGAGCGAGAGGTCGCCGCTCACCGCGAGCAGGTCGGAGGAAATCCCGCCGCGGAGACGGGTGGTGCCGCTGAGGAAGGCGCTGCCCTGGAGATTGAGGGTGCCCGGGGTGCCGGAGGTGAAGCCGCGGCCGTCGAAGGTGCCGGCGAGGTTGAGGTCGGTGACGAGGGTTCCGTAGGCGGCGAGGGTGGCGCCGGGTGCGATTTCGGTGGACTCCGTGTTGAAGCTGCCACCTTCGATTTTCAGGGATGCCCCGCTGTCCACGCCGGTGGCACCGGCGCAGGTCATGGTGCCGGTGATCCGCAGCGTACCTTGCTCGACGGATGTGCCGCCGTTCCAGAGTCCGGTGCCGGAAAGGGTCCACATGCCGGTGCCGGTCTTCTCGTAGTTGGTGGCGGTGCCGGTGTTCTGCTCGCCGATGTTGCCGGCGAAGGTCGCGTCGGTGTTCTTGCCGCCGATGCGGTAGGTGAGGGCGCGGCCGCCGGTGACGCCGCCGCGGAGGTAGGAAGCGGTGGGTCCGTTCAGCGCGCCGACGGTGATGGTGGTGCCGGCACCTTCGGCGAGGATGCCGGAGTGGTAGAACGAGGTGTTGGTCGACAGGTTCACGGTGGCAACGGGCAGGCCGGGCCAGGAGTAGCTCTGGGCGATGCGGAAGTCGCCGCCGCCGGCGTCGGTGATGACGTTGACGGTGCCGGTGAAGGCGCTCCAGTTGCCGGTGATGTCGGAGCGGACGTAGGTGCTGCGGTAGCCCAGCGTGCCCGCGCCGCTGACGCTGCCGCTGAAGACGCCGCGGGGGGCGGCGTGGAACTCGGCATTGCCGGCGACGATCAGGGCGTTGGGAACGGTGCCGGCGCTGGTGGCATCGCCGGCGCTGTACATTTTCAAGATGCCGCCGTTCAGCGTGACGGCACCGGTGCCGAGTCCGCCGCCATTCGCGGTGGCGTTGGCGAGCTGGATCGACCCGGCGTTGAGGACGGTTCCGGCGTGGCTGTTCGTTCCTGTTAGAGTGAGCGTGTTCGATCCGCTCTTCGTGAGGATGCCGCCGCCGAGACCGCCGGCGAGGGTGTAGGCCTTGGTTGAGTGGTTGAAGAGCGTGGTGCGGGGCGTGACGGTGCCGGTCGGGATGATCGAGAGCACCGTGGCGCTGTCGTTGAAAATCACGGCGTCATTGGAGCCGAAGGTGTCCGGGGTCGCGCCGCTCCAGTTGCCGGTGGTCACGGTGTCCCAGGCCGTGCTGGTCGTGCCGGTCCAGGTGAGGGTGCCGGGATCGCCGACGACGGTGAGCCAGATGCTCGATGGATTCGAGCCCGCGGCGCTGCGGTTGAGGGTGAAGGTCTGGCGGGTGCCGGTGGGAAGGTTGTGATTGAGGGTGACGCCGGTGGCGGTGCTGTTAGACGCGCCGGTGACGAGGTCGTAGGTGCCGGCGGCGAGGGTGCCTTCGAGCAGCAGGAACTGGAAGTTCAGCGCTCCGGTGAGGGCGAGGGTGCCGCCGTTCATGACGATCTTGTCGTTGGCTCCGGCGGTCGAGGAGGACATGTCGCAGTACATCGTCGAGCCGTTCAGCGAAAGCCCGCCGCCGAGGGTGAGGGTGGCTCCGGTGAACGAGGCCGTGCCCGGGGAAAGGAAGGAGCCGGCATTCATCGCGACCGGACCGGCGATGCTGCCGTCGCCCCCGAGCAGGGTGCCGGACGCCGCGGTCACCGCGGTGGCACCGAGCGAACCGTCCACCAGCAGCCTGCCCTCGTTGAGCGCGGTGGGACCGGTGTAGCTGCCGGTGCCGCCGAGGGTCAGCGTTCCCACGCCGGTCTTGGTGATCCCGGTGATGCCGCCGCCGTTGCTGATGTTGCCGGAGAAGGTGGTGGAAGTTCCGAGGCCGCCGATCAGGAAGGTGGTGGCGCTGGTGTTGCCGCCGCCGGTCGCGCCGGAGAGCGAGGTGCCGGTGATGCCGCTGAGGGCGCCGAGCGTGATGGTCCCGGCACTGCTGCGCTTGGCGAGATTGGTCGTGCCGAGAAGATTGAAGGCGGTCGTGGCGCTGCCGATGGAGCCGTTCATGCGGATCTGCGCGTTGCCGGTGAAGGTCAGCGCGCCGCTGTAGCCGGAGAGGTCGCCGCGAAGGTCGAAGACGTTGGTTTGCTGGATGGTCAGCGGGGCCGCGCCGGTGATCGCGCCGATGCCGGTCAAGCCGCCGCCGCTGCCGCCGGTGATGGTGGCGGGGCCGGCGGCGGTGATCGGGTTGGTCGGACCGTTGGCACCGATGTTCCAGGTGCCGCCTTCGAGTCGGAGCGGCGCGGTGCCGAGGGCGCTGGCATTGCCGATGGTCAAGGTGCCGGACTCCAGGGTGACGGAGCCGAACGCGTTCGGGCCGGTGTTGGAGATCGTCAGGGTGCCGCCGCCGCGCTTGGCAAGCGGGCCGCTGCTGGCAATCGCGCCGGTGCCGGAGAAGGTGTAGTTGCCCGCGGCATCGACATCGACGCTGCCGGGCGAGACGGATCCGCTCACGTTGACCGCGGGCGTTTTGGATCCGCTGTCGTCGAAGCTCACCCGGTCGCCGAAGCTGAAGGCGGTCGGTGATCCGTCGCGCAGCCAGTTGTTGGTGGCGCTGTCCCAGATGTTGGAGGAGAGGCCGCCCTGCCATTCGAGATCGCGCGGCAGGCCGGCATTCGTGACGAGCAGGGCGCAGGTCTGGGTCCACGAGTGGCCGGCGGCATCGGTCACGGTGAAATCGAAGCGCGCCCGGCCGACGAAATTGATCGTCGGGGTGAAAGTGGCGACCGCGTTGCCGGGGCCGCTTTGCACGATGGTGCCGCCGCTGATGTTGGAAACGGTGAAGACCGGCGAGGCGGAGAAGCCGGCGGTGAACTTGCGGAAGTCGACCTGGACGCTGGTTGGATCACCCGCGGTGTTCTTGGCGACGGTGCCGTGCGGGATGGCGAGGTAGTGGAGGTATTCCTCCAGCCGCGTGTAACCGGCGACGGTGCCCGGCGGCATGAAGGTGGTGCTGGTGAGGACTCCTCCGATGTTGGCGAGGGCGGTGTTGTGGTCCTGCGCGGAGGGGTTCCAGCCGAGCGAGACCTCGTAGAAGTCGGGCATGCCGTCGAGATCGGCGTCGAGCGGCGCGGCGGTGGAGTTCAGCGTGCCGATGCCGCCGTTGCTGACGCCGGCGAGGTCGGACTCGCGGGTGATGTGGTTGCGGGTCTGGGTGACCAGGTTCTGGATCATCCGCGTGTCGACCTCGTCGCGCAGCGGTTTGGCGGGATCGATGTCCAGCCGCAGCGCGCCGGCCTTGGAGACGACCTTCTTGAAGGCCACGACCGGATCGTCGGTGCTCACCGGGATCGCGCCGGCATTGGAGAAGGGCACCAGCGACTTCACGTAGCGGTTGGCGCCTGCGGGATCGCCGGGCTGGAACTCCGATCCGCCGACGATCGCGTAACCCTTGTCGGTGCCGTTCAGCAGGCCGTCGCCGTCGTTGTCGTGGCGGTTGTTGGAAAGGTGGACGGAGAAGTTCGGGTTGCCGTTGCGGTCCACGGTGGCCTTCTCGAGGGCCCGCGAGCGCAGGTTGCCGGGAGGCGAGAGGAAATAGTTGCCGATGACGTTCGATCTCCACGAGGCGGGCGTCTGCGAGTCGCCCATGATGAAGCCGATGTTCCAGTCGAAGGTGACGTTGTTGATCCACTCGAGCAATCCGTTGGGCCGCGACTTCGGGTTGCGGGTGTGGTTGTGGGCCCACAGCGAGTGATGGCAGGTCGCGTGGTTCTGGTCCCAAAGCCCGCCGCAGGAATGGGTTTGGAGTCCCCAGCCGTTGAGCGACCACTGCATGGTCAGGTTCTCCGGCGGGCTGCCGTAGCTGGAGAAGTTCTCGTCGGTGGAGAACTGCATCGAGATCGAGTCGAGCACGCTGTTGATCGACCCGCTGTCGAGGTTCAGGCAATCGCCGCCGCTGCCGGTCTTGCGGTGTCGCAAGCGGAGGTGGCGCACCACGACATCGTCGCCGGAGATGCGGAAGGTGCCGTTGATCAGCCCGACGCCGTCGCCCGGTGCGGTCTGGCCGGCGATGGTGACTTTCGATCCCACGAGGCGGAGGCCGTTGATGGGGATGTGGCCGCTGACGGCGAAGACGATGGTGCGGCCGGCGGCGGGGACGGTTTCGATGCCGTTGCGGAAGGAGCCGGCGCCCGAGGCGTTGAGGTTGGTGACGATGTAGACGTCGCCACCGCGGCCGCCCTGGGCGTAGCCGCCATAGCCTTCCGCTCCGGGGAAGGCCGGGATCTGGGCGGAGGCGGTGGTGATGAGGAAAGGAAGAAGGCGCTTCACGGATCGGTGCGGAAAGGCGCGGCGGGGAGCCCGGCGGTGTTGAAGAGATTGGCGCCTTCGGGGTTGTCGGCCCAGGCGTAACGGACGTGGACGGGGCGGGGGACGGCAGGGCTGGAGACGACGACGGTGTCACCTTCGATTCCGGCCTCGGCCCAGACGAACTTCCGGTCGTCGCCGGCGATGGCAAAGTGTTTCAGCGGGCCGCCCTTCGCGACGAGCGCGCCGTCGGAGGTGTCGAAGTGGAGCACGATGCGGCCGTCTTCGATCTCGGCGGTCTTGAAGACGGGACCGCGGGAAGGGAGGTCCTTGCCGTAGTCGTTTTTCAGCGCGAGGAGGGCGAGGCGCTTGCCGACGTCATGCTTGTTGCGGGGGTGGATGTCCTTTTCCTCGCCGAGGTCGAGGGTCACGGCCATGCCGGTCTTGGGCAGGGAAAGCGATGTCGCCTGGGCTTCGCGCATCGTGGCGAGGCTGCTGTCGGCGGGTTCGGGCTTTGCTTTTTGATAAGGAGCGAGCTGGACGAAGTGGAAGGAGAAGTCGGTGTTCCAGCGGGTCCGCCAGTCTTCGATGAGGGCTTTCTGCAGCGCGGGGTAGAGCTTGCGCGTGCCGAGGTTCGACTCGCCCTGGTACCAGATCGCGCCGCGGATGGCGTAGGGGACGAGCGGGGCGATCATGCCGTTGAAGAGGACGGACGGATTGTGCTGGTCCTGGATGGGGTCGGGATGGCGCGGGGCGCGGCCGCTTTTGTTAGAAGCGGTCCATTTCGCCATGGCGGTGCCGTAGTCGGCGAAGGGCTTCGGGCTGTCGCGGTAGGCGATGAACTTTTTCCAGAAGGCATCGTGCAGCGGCTTGAAGGCGGGATCGGCGGCGAGTTTTTCCCGGCTGATCCACGCTTCCGCCGTGCTGGCCCCGAAGGCGGTGGTGACGAGGCCGACGGGGACGCCGAGTTCCTTCTGCAGCTCGCGGGCGAAGAAGTAGGCGACGGCGGAGAAATCCCCGGCGGTTTCCGGAGTGCAGGGCTTCCAAGCGCCTTCAAGCTCGGGTTGCGGGTCTTCGGTCATGGCCCACTCCGCCTTGAACTCGCGGATCTGCGGGTGATCGGCCTTGGCGACTTCCTGCTCCCAATTCGTCGCCCCGGCGAAGGATCGCTTGGCGGTTTTGGCGAGGGAGAAGTCCATGTTCGACTGGCCGGAGCAGAGCCAGACTTCGCCGATCAGGACGTCGGTGAAAGTACGAGAGGCATCGGAGGTTGCGACCTTGAGCTCGTGGGGTCCGCCGGCAGGCAGGGCGGGGAGGTCGATGCGGAAGCGGCCGTCTTCACCGGCGGTGGTGCTGGCGCTCAGGCCGGCGATGCTGGCGGTGACGGTGGTGCCCGGCGTGGCGCGGCCCCAGACCGGGAGCGGCGTGTCGCGCTGGAGGACCATGTGGTCGGAGAAGACCCGCGGCAGCCAGAGCTCGGCGGGGAGCAGGTGCTGGCCGAGCAGGGTCGGGCGGAGTGCGGCGGCAAGGACGGTGGCGTTGAGTTCGGCCCCGGCGGCGTTGGGGTGGGTGTGGTCGCCGGGGGCGAAGAGGGCGGTGAGCTTTTCCTCGCCCAGCGACTCGTAGCGGTCGGCGAGGAGGGTGTTGAAGTCGATGAAGAGCGCCCCGCCTTGCTCCGCGGCTTGCTTGGCCCAGCCGCCGTGGCTGTCGGTGGAGCGGCCGATCTTGCCGTCCTTCCAAAGGTTCCGCGGGATCAGCGAGAGGACGATCGGGGTGGCGCCCTTGGCCTTGGTCTCGGCGATGTATTTCCGCAGGTACCAGCCGAAGCTGTGGACGGTCTCGGGCTGGCCGTCGGTCTTGCGGACGATGTCCTCGCTCTCGTCGCCATTGCCGCGGATCGAGGCGCGGCAGCGGTCGTCGTTGAGTGCGCCGCCGTCGTTGTGGCCGAACTGCATCAGGACGAAATCGCCTGGCTTGAGGTTCGCGAGGACCGCGTCCCAGCGGCCTTCGGTGAGGAAAGTCCGGCTGCTGCGGCCGCCGATGGCGCGGTTGACGACTTCGATCTTCGCGGGATCGAAACGCGCGACCAGCGGATCGCCCCAGCCGCGGGTGCCGGCGGTCTGGTTGCGGACGGTGGAGTCGCCGAGGATGATAAGGGAGGGTTTTCCCCAGGCGGCGGCCGTCAGGCAGCAGGCGAGGAGAATGCGGAGCAGGGTGCGCATGGCGGGAATCATGGCCGCGGTCCGGTTCCATGTCGCGTACCCTCTATGGGGTAAGCCGGGGGACACTGACGGGAACAACGAAAGTGGCGAAATGGTCGAAAATGAAGAGGCGGGAAAATGGCAGGCTTAACCCTGCGGGTTTTCGGAAGAGGGCTACCCTGGCTTTAAATTTCGCGGAGTTTCGCTGTTTTCGTTGTTCCGACTCTTCGGGGTGGAGGCCTTCCCTGCGGCCCCGCTTCAACTGATCAGCAGCAGCCGGGGCGGATCGCCGGGCCGGGTGTCCGGCGCGCGATGGACGCAGGGCGGGACGGGGCTGCCGGGCCAGTCGACGGCGATGCGCCAGAGGTGGCCGATGCCGAAGGGAAAGGGCTTCGCGCCGGGGGCGGCGGCGTAGTGAAGGTCGTAGTGGAGTTCGCTGAGATATTCCGCGAAGTCCGCGTCGTCGTCGCCGCCGAACTCCGCGAGGAGCGCCGCGCGGAGTTCGGGAATGTCGACCTTCTTCAGCGCCTCGTCATTGCGCAGGCCTTCGCTGCAGGCACCGTGGTAGGTGCAGAGCCAGGTGTCGGCCTCGACCGGGGCGCTGTCGGCGTGGAAGGACATGACGTCGGTGGCGACCGGGCCGGGATCCTCGTCGCGGGGGTAGCCGTCGATGCGGTTGAGGACGGGATCGCGGTCGTGGTCGCGGAGCCGGCGGAGGTCGGCGAGCATGAAGTCGATGGCGATGCGTCCGGCGGGGCTGACGGGGAGGCTTTCAAGCGTGGCTTCGTCGAGCGGGAGGATGCCGTCGGCGGCGGGAAGCAGGGCGATCACTTCGGCAAAGTTGCCTGGCAGCTCGCGCGGCCAGCAGAGGGCGTTGATGCCGTCGGCGAAGGGCGTGGCGAGCAGGGCTTCGAAGGTGTCGACGACCCGGATTCGCGGGTAGTCGGCGGGCAGGGTGAGGGGCATCATGCGGGTGGGAGGGAGCTTGTGACGGCTGGTCGTCGTGGTCACTTGGATTCTTGGAGGGCTCCTTTGAGGCATCGGTCGTTTATTCAAATCTTGTCGCCGCTTAAGGCATGATATAAACGCGGCCATGAAAGTTCGACCCCCAAAGCACGCTGCCAGGAGCACTGTCCGGGCCGTGCGTGCGAGTCGGCGGGTGGAGCCCCATCCGGAAAGGACGGGACGCAACTCGTCGCAGCTTCCGGGTCCCCCTATTGCGCTGGAGGCGAATCAACGACGACCTGCCCCACACCATTCGCATTCATCCTTCCTGCTACCGTGCCGCTTCACATGCGGGATTCAGAATTCAAGGCCCCCCGAGGATTAGGCCCCCGAGGATTTAAACGGCAAAGTGAGGTTGCGGCAAATTGCGGGCTTGACTACCGTATCGCCGTGGATAATCCGATCGGAACGGCCGGCCTAAGGAGGTATTTCCCGCAATATTGAATCAATCATGAGTAACATCAATCGAGATGTGATAGAGATCATTGAATGCTCGGCTGAGAAGCTTGGTGCTAGGGTCATTTGGTCCAAAGAAGATAAGTATCTATTTAAAGTGACTTTATCTGATATAGAAGCAGCTTGCAGCCTGGTTGATGGCTTGCGAGAAATATTGCTTAAATCGCGCATCGCGATTTTCCAGCTTGAACCTAGATGCACGCGCGTAACGCGGAAAGAAATGTCAGAGTTTTTTAGAGAAAACGGAAATTTTCCGATTCAGCCAATTTTTAATGATATTGTTGGAGTTTGTCTTGAGGGAGTTGAGATTGATCATATCCCGAGATGGCTCGGGTTATCGCCATGCGAATTGCTGGACAAGGTTCTCCGCGATTTTTCCAGCGCGGGTGATTTTGGGTATTCCATGATATCGAAAGATTTAATCTCTGGTCGATTTTTCGGTTCCCGGCTTGATGATGTATCAATTATTGATGCAATGATTTCAGTCAGCAAAGAATGCTATGGATGGAATATGCCGATATCCGAGGCGCGGAGGTATCTCAAGAAGAGCGCGTTTTATTTCGGGATGCCATAGCGGAATGGATTCTAATAATCAGAATATCGGGGCCATTGGGCATGAATCGTCCTCAGGGCAGAGCGCGCCCACTTCGTAAACCTTGACGGGCTAAAATTTACTCGAAGAAGTACAGCTTGGAAAATTCTGAACTCTCCGGTGGCGCGCCGACCTCATCGGAGGGTTGCCCATGGGAGGCGACCCGGTCGGGGTGGGGTTTGTGCCTCAGAGTCACAGCTCGCATTTAGTGAAGCGGATGGGCCGAGCCAAGCTTCGAATGGATGTGGGGTTGCCTCGGTCATCCGGTCTACTTCCCGGCGAGTTCCTTGTTGAAGAACTCGAGCGTGCGTTGCCAGGCGAGCTTCGCGGCGGCTTCGTCGTAGCGCGGGGTGGTGTCGTTGTGGAAGCCGTGGTTGGTGCCGGGGTAGTGGTGGGCGGTATATTTCACGCCGGCCTTCTTGAGCGCCTCCTCGTAGGCGGGCCAACCGGCGTTCACGCGCTCGTCGTTCTCGGCGAACTGGAGCAGGATCGCGGCCTTGATCTTCGGGACCTCGGCCGCGGCGGGTTGGCCGCCGTAGAAGGGGACCGCGGCGCGGATGAGGTCGGGCAGGCGGACCGCGAGGGTGTTTGCCATGCCGCCGCCGAAGCAGAAGCCGACCGCGCCGACCTTGCCGTTGCAGAGGGTGTGGGTGTGCAGCCATTTGGCGGCGGCGACGAAGTCCTCGGTCATCTCCTCGCCCTTGCGCTTCGCTTGGAGCGCGCGGCCTTCGTCATCGCTGCCGGGATAGCCGCCGAGGGGCGTCAGGGCATCGGGGGCGAAGGCGACGAAACCGGCGACCGCGAGCCGCCGGGTGACGTCCTCGATGTAGGGATTCAGCCCGCGGTTCTCGTGGATGACGATCACGCCGGGGAGCTTTCCTTCGGCCTTCGCCGGACGGGCGAGGTAGCCGCGCATCTTGCCGCCGCCGGCCGGGGAGTCGTAAGTTTCGTAGGAAACGGTGATCCGTTCGTCGTCCTTCGCCACCTGCTGGGCGAGGGCGTATTTCGGGCTCAGCGCCGCGAGCAGGCCGGCCGCGGTGACGCCGCCGACGGCGAAGCGCGAGGCGCGGTCGAGGAAGCCGCGTCGCCCGACCTGGCCGTGAACGTATTCGTCGTAGAGATCGAGCAGTTCCTGGGGGAAGTCCTTGGCGGTTTTTCGGTCCATCGGGAGGAAACGCCGCGGGAGTGGGGGATGTTGCGGGGGATGAGAGGCAAAGGCTTCGGTTGCACTGCGCGGCGGGATCGGGTCATGCTGCCGCCGAGCCCGATGGAAAAGCCCCGCACCTTGACCGACATCCGCATCGCGTTTCCCTGTCCCTCTTGTTCGGGGCTGGGGCGGACGGGATCGACGGATTGCGCGTATTGCCAGGCGACGGGGTGGGAGATCCGGGATGCGTCGCGGTTGAAGCCGCACGAGCAGAAGCGGCTGCTGGCGAAGTTGCCGAAGCTGGAGGAGGAGTGAGGGGGATACGAAGCGGAGCGCACCGGGTGCGCGGAGGCTCCGCCCCGCAGGATGGTCCCTCGAGCCCTGCTTTCCATTTGCGTCCGTTTCACCGCAGCGCGACCACCCGGTGCTTCTGCGGGCGGGAGGCTTGCACCCGGTGAGGCCTGTAGCGCGAAGAAGGGGCGGGGACGGCTGAATGGGCGACGAGGACTTCAACCGGCAGCGAAGCTGAAGGGACCGTTCTGCGGGGCGGAGCCTCCGCGCACCCGGTGGGGCCTGCGGCCCCTGTTTGAGCTAGCGGAGGGGGATGAGCTTCACGGGGCCGAGGAGGCCGGAGGGGAGGGCTGGCCAGACGGCGGCGTCGAAGGGCTTGTAGTCGATGTTGACGAAGTTGATCTCGTGGAAGGCCTTCCACTCGACCTTGCGGCGGTCAAGGTCGGCGATGCGGTTGGCGGCGAGGTTGGTGACTTCGACTTCGAGCACGTTCTTTCCCTTCTCTAACAGGCCGCTGAGGTCGAGCCGGTGCGGCGGGGCCCAGCAGGTGCCGGCGGGCTTGCCGTTGAGTCGGACTTTCGCGGTGTGGGCGATCTCGCCGAGGTCGAGCAGGGCCTTGGTGAGGTCCTTCGCGTCGAACTCCAGACGGTAGACCGCGGTGCCGGAGAAGTTGCGGTAGGCATCGCCGGGTTGGGTGGTCCAGGAGGCGAGGGTGGGGGTTTCGAAGGGCGGCGGGAGGGCGGGCCCGCCGTCGAGGAAGCGGACCTGCCAGGTGCCTGTTAGAGGAATGGGATCGCCGGCGGGTTCGGGATCGGTCCAGCGCGGGCCGGTGGCTTGCTTGTTAGAATAGGTGCGGACGATGCGGGATTCGCCGGGGGCGAGGACGAGGCGGAACCCACGCGCGATGTCGGCGACTCCACTTCGGCCGCTCCAAGGATCGAATACGACTGCCGATTTGGTTTCCATCCCAAGCGAGATCACCTGATCGAAGCGGGAAGTAGAGCAATTGACGAAGAACAGACTGCTTCCATCGGGATGACTTCGATTCACCTGCCGCAGTCCCTTTTCAGAAAGCTCGTTCTTGGGGAAATTACCAAACGGCTCGATCCCTATGTCTTCGAATTCCTTCCGGATCCGCGCCAATTCAGCGCGCCGGCCAGTCAGATCAAAGAGGCCGGGAACGTCGTTGGGAAATGCGCCGACAAACGAGATGTGAGTTCGCTCGGACGAGGACTTTTCGATCTTCAGCAGGTGTTTGGCAGTCTCGACCGGCATGAACTTCGTTTCGGGGACAAAAAGAACCCCATGCGAGCGCCCTCCGATTCTGATTTCGCCGTTTTCAACAGTGGCGGAGGCAAGCATTCTGTCCGAGACGAACTCACACGGGATCCCGGCTTTTCGCAGGGCCATCGCGGTCCGATAGAACGATGTCGGATAAAGCCACTGGTCCTGGTTGTGCATGGTGAAGAGGGGCAGTTTCTCTTCGCCCGAATGCCAGATGTCGTGGATGGGGAAATAGAGCAGTACGCCGCTCTCGGGCTCCCCGGACTGGAGCACCGATTGGACCCGGGTGATGTAGGCATTGAAGGCAGGCAGGTCTTTCCACAAGCCGCCGTTCGGGCCCATGTGGGTGGAAGCGTAGAACAGCCAGCCGGGCCAGGGGGCGTCCTGCGGCGAGTAGGGGATGCCGTGGAAGAGGATGTGGTTCACGCCGCCGAGCCAGACGAAGTCGGCGGCTTCCTTGAGCGCGGCGGGGGTGACTTGGAAATGCTCGCCGAGCCAGGTGAAGGTTTCCGCGGAGACGAGCTTCTTGCCGGTGAGGTGGGCGGCGGAAGCGGCGAACTGGAGCATCGGGATCTGCGCCTCGTCGACGTGGCGGAAGATCTCGGTTTCGGGGATGTCGGCGACGGCGTAGTGGTCGAGCAGGTTGCCGGGCGAGCCGTGGGCCTGGTTGCGGGTGAGGCTGCCGCGTGCCTTCGCCCAATCGTGCCACTGGGCGAGGTAGTCGCGGTGGAGGTCGCTGAGGGTTTCGCGGTAGTCGGCGCGGACGCGGGCGACGGTGTCGGGCTCGCCTTCGCCGTGGAAGGCGGGGAGCTGGGTGCGGAGGTCGTAGCCGCGGAGCTGCTGGAATTTCGTGAAGAGGTCGTCGGCCCAGCCCGCGCCGTAGTATTCGAAGGAGTCGTGGAAGTGGGCGCGCGGCTCGGGGACTTCGGGGCGGTCGAGGGCGGGGTCGAAGGACTTCAGGTAGCGGTCGATGGAGGTGGTCGAGAAGGGATCGAGCACCCAGCCGGCCCCGCCGGGAGCAGCGCGCTTCACTTTCTGGATGCCATGCTTGGAAACCAGGCCGTGGATGCGCCAGTTGCCGGCGGGGGCGGTCCATTCGAGGCGGCCGGATTTGACGTGGGGGAGCAAGTCGACGGGGTCGCCTTGGTCGGGCCAGGCGGAGAGGACTTCCACTTGGCCCTTGGGCAGGGCGAGGGTGACGGCCAGGCCGCCGGTTGCTTTGGATTTGATGCTTTCAAGCGAGGCGGAGGCATCCGCGTCCGTCACCTGCGGGCCGCCGAAGGGCCAGCCGGTGCCGGTGGTGAGGTCGACGCCCATGCCGAGGCGGGCGGTCTCCTTCGCGGTGTGGGCGTAGGCGGCGGTCCACTTTTCGGAAAGGAAGGGCAGGTCGCGGGCCTCGTAGCCCTTCGCGCCGTAGATCGGGCAGATCTCGACGCCGCCGATGCCGGCTTTTGAAAAAGCTTCGAGCTCGCGGGTGAGATTCGCCGCGTCGACGCCGCTGCCGAGCCACCACCAGCGGGTCCAGGGCTTGGCCTCGGGGGTGACCGGCGGCCAGGCGGTGTCATTGGCGATCACCAGCGGGGTGAGGGCGAGCAGGGAAAGGGCGAGGGCTTTCATCGGGAGAATCTGGAGCCGGGAGGCGCGGGACAAACAGTCACCCGAACGGGGAGCGGCGGGAAGTCCGGAGCACGCGGGATTGTTTCAGGGATCCGAAACTCCGCCTTGCACCCCCGGCCCGGAGCGCCAAGCATCCGCCCGCCATGACCCACGATCCGGACCAGCACGCCTCCCTCGGGGCGATGTATTCCGACTACTTCCTCGACTACGCCTCCTACGTCATCCTGGAACGCGCGGTGCCGCACCTCAACGACGGCCTGAAGCCGGTCCAGCGGCGCATCCTGCACTCGATGAAGGAACTCGACGATGGTCGCTACAACAAGGTGGCCACACTCCAGGGGCATACGGCGAAGTATCATCCCCACGGCGATACCTCGATTGTCGCCGCCATGGTTGGCCTGGGCCAGAAGGAATTGTTGATCGACACGCAGGGCAACTGGGGCAACACCCTGACCGGAGATAACGCCGCGGCCGCCCGCTACATCGAGGCTCGCCTTACCAAATTCGCCTTGGACATCCTGTTCAACGCGAAGACCACGGAGTGGACCCTTTCCTACGACAGCCGGAACAAGGAACCGGTGACCTTGCCGGTGAAGTTCCCGTTGCTGCTGGCGCAGGGGGTCGAGGGCATCGCGGTCGGCCTCGCGTGCAAGATGCTGCCGCACAATTTCATCGAGCTGCTCGACGCCTCGATTTCCATCCTGAGGAAAGAGCCGTTCGTGCTGTTGCCCGATTTCCCGACCGGCGGATTCATGGATGCCACCGACTACAAGGACGGCCTCCGCGGAGGCAGGGTCCGCGTCCGGGCCCGTATCTCGACCGAGAAGAAGGGCGTCCTACGCATCACCCAGATACCCTTCGGCACGACTACCGGCGCGCTGATGGAATCCATCCTTGCCGCCGCGGAGAAGGGAAAGATCAAGGTCGTCAAGATTGAAGACAACACCGCCGCCGAGGTCGACATCCTCGTGCATCTGCCTTCCGGCGTGGATGTGGAAAACATGCGCGACGCCCTTTACGCCTTCACCGATTGCGAGCTCAGCATTTCCGGCAACGCCTGCGTGATCGTCGATGACAAGCCGCAGTTCCTCGGAGTCTCGGACATCCTCCGCCGCAATACCGAGCAGACCCGCGAGCTGCTGCGGATGGAGTTGGAGATCCGCCTCGGCGAGTTGGCCGAGAAGTGGCATTTTAGCTCGCTGGAAAAGATCTTCATCGAGAACCGCATCTACCGCGACATCGAGGAGTGCACGACCTGGGAAGCGGTGCTGAAGGCGATCGACGACGGCTTGAAGCCCTTCAAGAAGCTGCTCAAGCGCGAGGTCACCGAGGAGGACCTGGTCCGCCTGACCGAGATCAAGATCAAGCGCATCTCCAAGTTCGACTCCTTCAAGGCCGACGAGGAAATCAAGGCGCTGGAGAAGGACATCGAGGAGACCGAGAAGAATCTCAAAGGGCTGACGAAATACACGATCCGCTGGTTCGAGGAACTGAAGAAAAAGTACGGCAAGGGCCGCGAGCGGCGGACCGAGATCACCACCTTCGACCGCGTGGACCGCAGCCAGGTGATCCTGGCGACCGAGACGCTCTATCTCGACGACAAGAACGGCTTCGCCGGTTACGGGCTGAAGAAGGAGACGCCGCTCGAGAAGTGCTCGACGCTGGATGACATCGTCATCTTCGGCCAGGACGGCAAGATGAGGATCGTCAAGGTGGCGGACAAGTTCTTCGTCGGGCCGCGTCCGTTGCGGGTGGCGGTGTTCAAGAAGGACGAGGACCTGATTTACTCGCTGATCTACCGCGACGGGAAGGAAGGGGCGATCCTGGCCAAGCGTTTCCGCGTCGGAGGCATCACCCGCGACAAGGAATACGAGCTGACGCGCGGCACGCCCGGCAGCCGGATCTTCTACTTCGCGGTGCACCGCAGCGAGGCGGAGAGCGCGGACCAGCTGCTGATCGTCCACATCAAGCCGGCGCTGCGCCTCCGCAACGTCAGCCGTCCCTTCAATTTCGGCGAGGTCCCGATCAAGGGCCGCAGCAGCGGCGGGAACATCGTCACCAAGCTGCCGATCGACCGGATCGTGCGGGCACCGAAGGATTACGATCCCGAGGTCGGGGCGTGAGGTGAGCCTGTGGACTGCGATGAGCCTGGAGGCTGTTCTTCGCGAGCTGAGGGGGCGCTATCCACTTTCGCCGTGGGAACCGCATCCGCTCCGCGGGATCATCGGCGAGGAGAACATCGGAAGGAGGCTTCTGATGCCCGAGATCCAGGAGGCACTGGAGAAGGCGATCCGTGAGCGGAACGAAGAGGACGTGGCTGACCTCCTGCTATTAGCGGCGGTGGACGGGCTCGATGCCTCCTATACGGAATTGCTGGGAGCGCTTTTAAAGTCGGATTTCCATGGGGAGCATGAAGAAGTCGTGACGGCTTTGGAAGAGGTGGGGGATCCCGAAAGTGTCGAGGTGCTCCACGAAACGGCCCGGAGGATCCCGAATTGGGACGACTTCCGGAGCCTCGCGAAGAAGTGCATCCTGGCGCTGAAGGCGATTGGAACGGAAGAGGCGATACGGCGGCTGCGTGATTTGTCGGAATGCGAGGACGCGATCATCCGTGAGTTTGCCCGGGATTCACTGGTCGATTGAGCATTCAACTGAAGACTGCGAGTAATTTGGAGTTTGACGAAGCGGGCAAAACGACACATTTTGTGTCGGTGCGGATCATCAAGGTGAACTTCCTCAAGGAATCCGCTCCGGCCAGATCGAAGGCGGGAAAATGGCTCCTGACCTGGATCTCAGTGGTGAAATGCGCCGATTGGAAGAGCATTCACGATGTCCGCCGCACCTACCCATCCACCGATCCCGTTGAAGTCGCGAGCGGGAGAACTGTCACGGTCTTCAACGTTTGTGGCAATGATTTCCGGCTCATCGTGGCAATCCATTACGACAAGCAGCGGGTCTACACGCTGAGGTTTCTCACTCACGCCGAATACAGCAAAAACCACTGGAAGAAGGAGCTATGAAGACGAAATCGAGACTGACCTTCGCCTCCATGCCCAAGGATTATTCCGCCTTGTGCCAGGTGTTTCCCCCGCGGCCCATTCATGACGAGGTGGGCTACCGGAACACCGTGGAGATCGCCGATGTTTTCGCAGGCTTTGAAGAGCGGATGAGCAAGGATCAGAACGACTACTTCGACCTGCTGTGCCAGTTGATCGAGAGCTACGAAGATGCGTGGTCGAAGCCACCCGCAATCGTCGGTCTGCCGCTGCTGATCCATCTTGTCGAGGAACAGGGGCTTTCGGGAGCCGATATTTCCCGCATCCTCGGGCGCTCTAGTTCTCTGGGGCCGATGATCCTTCGCGGGGAGCGCAAGATCACCGCCGATCATGCCGTGAGTCTCGGTCGTCACTTCGGTTTGAGGCCGGATGCGTTTCTTGGCTGATTGCCGGAGAAGGTAGGAATTCGGAATGATCGGGCTTGGCCGGGGCGGCAGGTGTGTCATGAAAGCAGGAACCGATTCACATCCGCCGTCTTCTCGGCGGCACTCTTTCCGATCATGAAGCTCCGTTCCGCCATTTCCCTTGTTTTTGCCGGCCTTCTGCTTGCGGCCGGTGCCGCGCCGACCCGATTGTTCGATCAGGAGCCCGAGCGGGTCGTCCGCCCCGACGGCGGGAAGATCTTCATCGACTTCGGCCGCGTGGCCTTCGGCAACCTGCGGCTCGTGCCGCCTGCCGGAGCGAGCGGGAAGATCACCGTCCATTTCGGCGAGGCGCTCGCGAACGGGGCGATCAACCGCAAGCCGCCGGGCACCGTGCGCTATTCCAAGGTGGAGGTGGAATTGAAGGGCGGACAGGCGATGGTCGTCGCGCCGCCGGCCGACAAGCGCAACACGGAGGTCGATTCGAAGGCGCATCCGCCGGCCATCCTCACGCCCAAGGAATGGGGCGTGGTGCTTCCTTTCCGCTGGGTGGAGATCGAGGGCTGGCCGCAGGGCGTCGAGACCGGCACCATCATCCGCCAGGCGGGCTTTGCCTCGACCTGGGACGATGCGGCGGCCGATTTCCGGAGTTCCGATGAGATGCTGAACCGCGTCTGGGACCTGTGCCGTTACTCGATCAAGGCGACGACTTTCGCCGGCGTGTATGTCGACGGCGACCGCGAGCGGATTCCCTACGAGGCGGATGCCTACCTGAACCAGCTCAGCCATTACACGACCGACCACGACGTGCAGATGGCGCGCGACACCTTCGACCACCTGATGAAGCACGGCACGTGGCCGACCGAGTGGGCGCCGCACATGGTGTTCATGGCGCATGCCGACTGGTGGCATACCGGCGACACGAAGTGGCTCGCGCCGCGGTATGATTCGCTCAAGGCGAAGATGCTGATGGACCGGGTGCGCCCCGACGGCCTGGTCAAAAGCGAGCCGAAGCATGTCAAGAAGGAGGACATCGTCGACTGGCCGGCGGGCGAGCGGGACGGCTACGTGTTCACGCCGCTCAACACCGTGGTGAACGCCTTCCACCTTCGGGCGCTGGCGATGATGGCGGAAATGGGCCGGGCGCTGGGACGGGACAAGGAGGCCGCGGAGTATGCGGCCCGCGAGGCGAAGACGCGCGAGCTTTTCAACCGGACGTTCTTCGATCCCAAGCTCGGCATTTACCGGGACGGGGTGGACACGCCGCACACCTCGCTGCACGCCAGCCTGTTCCCGCTTGCCTTCGGCCTGGTGCCGCCGGACCGCCGGGCGGGCGTGGCCGACTGGCTGGTGAAGCGCGGCATGAAGTGCTCGGTTTATCCGGCGCAGTATCTGATGGACGCGCTGTTTGAAAACGGCCGCGGGACGGAGGCGCTGGACCTGATGCTCGCGCCGGGCGACCGGAGCTGGCGGCACATGGTCGAGAGCGGCACCACCATTTCGTGGGAAGCGTGGGATCAAAAGTACAAGCCGAACCAGGACTGGAACCATGCCTGGGGCGCGGCTCCCGCCAACCTGCTGCCGCGGCATGTCCTCGGGGTCCGTCCGCTGGCCCCGGGCTGGGGCAAGGCCGTGATCTCGCCGTCCACCGGCAAGCTGAAGTTCGCCACGGGCAAGGTGCCGACGCCGCGCGGACCGGTGCTCGTGGATTGGAAGAACGAGGGATCCTTCAAGCTGCAACTCGAGCTGCCGGCCGGAGTCGGCGCCCGGGTGGAGCTTCCCGCCGCGGCGGGCAGCAAGGGCGTCTTCGCCGGCGACAAGCCCGTTCCCGCAAAGCTCGAGGGCGGGCGCTGGGTCCTCGATCAAGAGGTGAACGGCAAGGCCTCCTTCGAGGTGAAATGAACCATGACCCGCAGACAGCCATGACCATGAAACATCTCGCCCGAAAGGGATTCGCATTCCTCGCCGCCATCGTTCTCGGCGGACCGGCCGCGGCGGCGGAGCGCACGAACATCGTGCTCATCATCTCCGACGACCACGCGTGGACCGACTACGGCTTCATGAAGCATCCGCTGGCGAAGACGCCGAACATCGACCGGCTGGCGAACGAAGGCCTCTGCTTTCCGCGCGGCTACGTGCCGATGAGCGTCTGCTGCCCGAGCCTGGCGACGATCATCACCGGCAAGATGCCGCACGTTCACAAGATCACCGGGAACGACCCGGCCGCGCCCGCCGGGATGCCGCGCGGGAAGTTCTACCAGTCGCCCGCATTCAAGGAAGGCCGCGAGGTGATGAACGCCAACCTGGCGAAGCATCCGCTGCTGCCGAAGGTGCTCGGCGAGAAAGGCTATCTTTCGCTCCAGACCGGCAAGTGGTGGCAGGGGCATTTCAGCAACGGCGGCTTCACCCAAGGGATGACAAAGGGCGGTCGCCACGGCGACGACGGCCTGTCGATCGGCCGCAAGAGCATGAAGCCGATCTCCGATTTCATCGACGACGCCGTGAAGCAGGACAAGCCGTTCTTCGTCTGGTATGCGCCGCTGCTGCCGCACGACCCGCACACGCCGCCGGAGCGGCTGCTGGCGAAGTATCGCGACAAGGTGCCGTCGATCCATGTCGCCCGCTACCTCGCGATGGTCGAGTGGTTCGACGAATCGGTCGGCGAACTGCTGAAGATGCTGGATGACCGCGGGCTGGCGAAGAACACGCTGGTGGCCTACGTGGCTGACAACGGCTGGATCCAGAGCCCGGACAACCCGCGCTTCGCCCCGCGCTCGAAGCTTTCGCAATACGACGGCGGCCTGCGCTCGCCGATCCTGCTGTGGCAGCCGGGGACGATCGAGCCGCGGCGCGACGAGACGCCGGTGGCATCGGCCGATCTTTTCCCGACGATCCTCAAGGCCGCGGGCATCGAGCCGGCGAAGGACCTGCCGGGAGTGGACCTCACGAACAAGGAGGCGGTGGCCGCGCGGAAGGAAGTCTTCGGCGAGATCTACACCCACGATCTGGCGGACCTGAACGATCCGGCCAAGAGCCTGCGGTTCCGCTGGATGGTGAAGGACGGCTGGAAGATCATCGTGCCCTACAAGCCGAACGAGCCGGAAGCGCCCGCCGAACTCTATCAGATCGCCACCGACGAGCACGAGAAGACCAACCTGGCCGATAAGGAAGCGGAGCGGGTGAAGGCGATGACCGAGGCGCTCGACGCCTGGTGGAAGCCTTAAGGTTGATGCCTTGATGCGATGGTCCCCGCTGGAGTGCGACGGCACGACGTCGCTTTGGCTATGGGTGAATCCGCCTCAACCCATCGGCCGCGGATGAGCCGCCAATGCGATCCGTGGCCCGTAGAGCAAAGCGTCCGTAGCCCAAGCCAAAGCTGCGTCGTGCCGCAGCAGTCCATAGGGTCACCCGTCGCAGCGATCGCGGGGGAGCGCTGTCCTGATGCCCCGCTGAATCCAGCCGTGCCATTACTCCGCCAGCACCCGGAGGCGGAGGAATTGCCGAACCGGAGTTCCCGGGGTGAAGGCGTAGGAGATGGTCGCCGCGTTGTTCACATAGGAAGCGCCGGTGACCTCCGACCAGGGATCGCCGGCACCGAGGTCGGTGGATTCCTGGATGGCATAAGCGAGGCCGCCGGTAACCGGTCGCTTGGCGAAGCTGAGGGCGGAGCCGTTGAAACTGCCGACGACGGGGTTCGGCACGGTGGGGTCGTGGCCGGCGATGGCGTATTCCAGCAGGTTGGCAACGCCGTCGCGGTCGGCATCGTCGTCCGGGCCTTGCTTGCCGGCGGGGACGCTGCCGTTGGCGAAGGTGCCGGTGATCCACGAGCTGAATCCCGGAGGCGGGCCGCTGGTGACCGTGAGGGTGCCGGTGCCGGGCGCGAAGAGGGTGTCCAGCGCGCCGACGCCCTTGCCGCCGTTGTTCGCGCCGGTGCTGCCGTGGCCGTAGGTGCCGGCCGGCTGTTGGACGGTGCCGATGAAGAGCCTGCCGACGGTATCGGTGCCGCTGAAGTCCAGGTGGAGGAGGGCACCGGTGGAAGCAAGGGTGACGGTTGAACTGTCGTTGGAAGGATTGACGGTGGCCAAGCGGAGTGTTCCTCCGGTCACGGTGGTGTCGCCTTGGTAGGTATTGAGTCCGGTCAGGAAAAGGGTGCCGGGACCGCTTTTGGAGAGTCCGAAGTTGTTGCCGTGGGTCGATCCGGGAGTCGATGCGGAGGAGACCGAACCGTTGGCAGTGTCGCTCCCGAGGTTCCCCGAGAAGGTGTGGTTGTCGCTGCCGTCGATCGTCAGCGTGGCAGGTGCGGCGGCGCTGCTGTTGACGACGCGTTGTCTTCTCAAGGCGGCCTTGGCCCCGCTTCGCGTGATATTGGTCAGTCCGGCGAGCCGCTGGTTGAAGCCGTTCAGGTTGAGCTCCGCAAAGCGGCCGGTGCCGCTGCCGTTGCCGCCGTCGATGGTGACCACGGTCGACGGCGGCAGCGCGTCGTGGGTGCCGAGCTTGAGGATGATCTGCTGTTCGCCGTTGGTGGTGGTGCCGTCGGTCGAGGCGGTCGTATTCAAGAGGGTGCTGCCGGTGTAGGTGCACGGTGCACCGAGATAGACGGTGGAGAGGGCGTTCTGGCTGACGCTGCTGGTGAAGACGACATCGCCGCTGCCGGACAAGGGGCCGCGGAGGGTGAGGGTGGATAGGACGCCACCGCCCGGGGAATTGGTGGGCGCGCTGATGGAGGCCGGCGCGGCCCCGCTGCCGAGCGTGACCGGAGCCCGGACGATCACGCCGTCGATCCTCGGCTGCAGCAGGCTGCCGGCGGCGAGCGTGATTCCGGGGGTCGGGAGCAAGGCGGCGGGGTGGGACAGTGCCAGGGTGCCGGCATTGACCACCGTGGTGCCGGTCCGCGGGTTGGCCGCCGACAGGACGAGCGTGCCCGGGCCGGTCTTGGTCAGGGTGCCGGTGCCGTCGAGGGCGCCGGACAGGGTAAGTGTCTGCGAGGCCGCGACATCGACCGAGGCGTTCGAACTGAAGCTCACTTCGTTGGGCAGCGTGGAGCTCGTGCTGTTGGCCAGGTTTCCGCCCTGGAGCTGGAGCCGGCCGCCGGAAAGGGCGGCATTGTCGTTGGCGACCAGGGTCCCGGCGTTGACGACCGTGTCGCCCGCGAAGCGGTTCGCGGCTTCCAGCCGGACGGTGCCGCTGCCGTTCAATGTGAGCCCCGGGTAGCCGCGGATGGCACCGTTGAAGGTCGCGGTGCGTCCGGCTGCGACGTTCCACGGTGCGGCGACGGCTTGCAGCAGCGGCACGTTCACGACCAGGTCGCGGGTGGCCGTGCTCATGTCGATCCCCGCGCCTTCCAGCCCGAGCGTCGCGCTGCCGTCGAGCGTCACCGCGGCGCCGGGGCTGGTGATCCTCAGTCCGGCCCAGTGACGCTCCGCGGCCAGGGTGGCGGTGGTGTTCGCGGAGCCGACGGTGCTGTTCCAGAGCGCCTGCTGGTGGATGCCCGGAGCGGTGCCGCCGGCCCAGCTCGCGCCGCTGTCGAGGTTGGTGGTGTTGTTGGCCTTGGTCACCGCGCTCACGGTGGTGGCGAGCGTGCCCGGCCATGAGCGGATCTGCGCGCCGGAGACCAGCACCAGCCCGAAGTCGGCCGGCGGGTCGAGGTTGCCGGCGCCGAAATACATGCCCCAGCGGAAGGTCGTGACGCCGGTGGGCCGGGTGAAGCTGCCGCTGGCGTAAAGCACGCCGTCGACCCAGAGCTTGTAGTCCTTGCCGTCGTCGAGCACGCGGACGTCGAAGCCCCCGCCGGTGAAGTTCTTCGGGCTGCCGTCGGGTCCGGTCACGACGACGTCGGTTCCGAGGCGGTTGTTGACGGTGAGAATGCCGCTGCCGGACATCGTGAGCTGAACGGCCCAGTCGTTGTCGGTGTTCTTGAGCTGGAAGGCGGCGAAGCTCTTGAAGATGCGGGCCATGGTGTAACGGCCGGTCCATTCGTAGGTCATGCCGTCCACATGGTTCCAGCCGCCGGCCATGAAGGCCTCGGTGTGGGATGATGTGCCTTCGCGAGCGGTGGCGGTGTTCTCGTCGTCGACGAAGACGCGCAGGACGTGGGTGTTGCCGTCGGTTTGGAACCAGCGGGTGAAGTCGGCGAAGCTCGAGGTGGAGGTGTGGCAGGCGACGTGGATGCGCTGGGAGCCCACCGAGATCGGGCGGTTGCCGTAGAGACCGGTTTCGACGGCCGCGTTGTTGACGTTGATCACCGATCCGAGGACGGGCCCGGGGTCGTTGGACTCCACGTTCAAGGTCGGCAGGATCTGGCTCCACGGCGGGTTCGACGGGCTGCCGGTGTCGGTGAAGAGCGTCGCCGGGGCGGTGACGGTGAAGCGCCATGCGGTGTTGGAAGTAAAACCCGCGTAGCCGTTCCCGGAGCTGTCCCGGACGGCGCCGGCGGGGATCAGCACGTAATACTGGCCGGCGGGGAGCGCGGCGGCGGGCTGGATCGTCAGCCGTCCCGCGTTGAAGGTGACCCGCGGCGAGGTGGCGGCGTCGAAGGACTCCACCAGCGAAGCATCGCTGCTGCGGCGGAGCTCGATGCTGCCTGTGCCGGCGGCGACCGTCTCGTTGAAATCGAGCGCCAGCGTGACGGTGCCGGGCACCCCGGTCGCATTGTTTGCCGGGGTCCTGGCCATCAGAACGGGCGGGCTGGTGTCGCCGGCCGCGGCCACGACATAGGCCAGATGGTTGCCGATGACTTGCAGGGTGCCGGTCTGGTTCCAGGCGAGCACGGGCGTGGTGCCGAGCTGGAAGGCCCGTGCATCCGCGGGGCCGCTGCCGAAGCGGATGAGGCGGTAGGTGCCGTTGAAGCCCATCTCCTGCGGCAGGTTGATCGTCACCGAAGCGTTGCCGCCGACCGCCGAAAGGGCGTGGGTCACTTCGATGGCCGCGTCGGAGGTCCAGCGGGAAAGCGGGGTCGTCACGACGAGGCTTGCGGTGCCGCTGAAGGTCAGGCTGGAAACGCCGAGCGGATCGTCGCCGGCGATCCACGAAGAGCCCGCGTTCATCTGGACGGAAGCGTGCACCGTGCCGCCGCCGGCCAAGGTCGCGCCGCCGCCGACCGTGAGAGGGCTGGCGAGGCTGCCGTCCACTTGCAAGGTGCCGGCGTTCACCGTCGTGGGGCCGCTGTGGGTGCTGGCCCCGCCGAGGACGAGGGTGCCGTTGCCGGTCTTGGTCAGCGAGCCGCTTCCCGCGAGCACCCCGCGGTAGGTGGTGCTTTGATGGTTGCCGCCGACGGTGAGTGCCACGGCCGCGCCGGCGCTGTTCTGGAGCGTGAGGTTGTGGCCGGTGCCGGCGCTGGCAGCGGCCAGCCCGCCGAAGGTGAAGGCGGCCGGATTGACGCTGCTGTCGAACACCACGCTGGCGTCGGCGCTCAGGACGACGGTGCTGTTCTGGAGGGCGAGCGGGTGCCTGATGACGGCCCGTGCGCCGCCGGTGGCACCGGCGCTGAAGCGGGTTTCGCCGCTGAACGTATTGGCCCGGCCCAGGGTGATCACGCCGGTCCCGGAGGTCGAGGGGCCGGCGACGACGAGGTGGTTGCCGGTCCCGCCGGCGATCGGCGCGTTGACGATGAGGAAGCGGCCCGTCGTGCTGTTGGCGGCCGCGAGGAAAGGGTTGTCCCCGGCGGTGCCGAGGGTGAGCGTGAAGGGTCCGCTGCCCTGTTCGATGGAGTTCGCGGTGGCGGAGCCGCCGGCCTTCTGGGTGAAGCCGCCGAGGGTGATGTTGGACCCCAGGGTGATGTTGGCGGTGGCCGAGCTGTTTTCGGCGATGTCCTTGTTCGCGTTGACCCAGGCGAGGGTCCAGGGGCCGGCGGGATCGGACGACCAGCGGTTGGCGGTGCTGGTGTTCCAGGTCCCGTCGCCGCCGGCCGTGCTGCCGTTCGCGCTCCAGTAGCGGGTGGCCGCGTCGGCCGGAGGAATCGCAGGCAAGAGGGACGCAACGGTGAGCGCCGCCGCGAGCCTTGATCCGCAAGCGATCAATCCCGCCGGCCAGGGGATGAATCGGAAGCGCATGGTCGAGTGATGATGTGCAAGGAATGCCGGGAATCAAGCGGCCGGTCCGCGGGGCGATGCCGCTACCCCGCGGACTTGATGCGGACCTGCGGGTCAGGGGCCGGTGACCTTGAGGCGGGCGAAGCGCTTGCCGGACAGGGGAGCCGGGAAGGTGTACTTCACCTGGGTCGGGCTGTCGGCGACGTTACCCGGCGAGGCCTCGACGGTCCAAGGGCCGCTCAAGGTGGAGGAGGTTTCGACGACGAAGTCGGTGTTGTAGCTGCCGACATAACCGGCACCCTTGATCCAGGTGATGCTGAGGCCGCCGGGACCTTCCACCGCACCGGGCAGGGAGGTGAAGCCGGTGGTGTTGCCGGCGGGCCCGCCGAGGAAGTATTCCACGCCGTTCTGCACGCCGTCTCCGTCATGATCGAGATCGATCGTCTGGGCCGTGCCGTTGGTGGTGGCCCATGAGGCGTAGCCGAGGGTTTCAAGCTTCAGGATGCCGGTGGCTTCATCGAAGGTGTAGAGCTTCGTGGGTCCGTTCGCCTTGGTCCACTTGTCGCCGCCGGCATCGGTGAAGCCGACGACGCTGAAGGTGGCGCCGTAGGGACCGGTGAGGGTGCCGACGCTCTCCAGAGTCCAGGAGCCGGCGGCGAGCGAATCCGCCGCCGCGGTGTCGATGACGAAGTCGCCATCGAGGGTGACGGTGCCCGCGCCGCTGAGGCTGTTGTTGGTGCCGGAGGTGGCTCCGAGCACGAACTTGAGCTGTCCGTTGTCGGCAAGCGCGAGCGTGCCCGCGTTGACCACGGTATTGCCGGTGTGGCTGTTGAGGCCGGAGAGGGTGAGGGTGCCCGCACCTTCCTTCGTCAGGCCCAGGTTTCCGGTCAGGACGACGCTGTTCGCCGGGCTGCCGCCGGTGGGCGAGAAGTCCGCGGAATTGTTCACGGTGAGGACGGCGGCGTTGACGAGGTCGCTGTTGGTGACGGTCTTGGTGCCGGTCGAAGCGGCACCGCCGCTGTAGGTGATGCCGCCGACGGTCTGGTTGAAGCCGTTGAGGTCGAAAACGCCCGAGGATGCTCCGGATGCGTTCCCCATGATCAGTTCCGGCGCCGATGCCGTGATGTAGTCGGCCACGCCCATCTTGAGGATGCCGTTCGCCGAGCCGATGTTGGGAGCCGAGTAGGTCTTGCCGGGGGCTCCGATCGTCCAGGTGTTGGCGTCGGTTTTCAGCAAGCCTCCGCCGGTCAGGGTGATGTTCCCCGTAATCACGTTGACGGCGGACAGGCCGCCGACCGTGGCACCGCGCAGCAGGAAGAAGGCACCATTGGTGAAGGCTCCGGTGATGTCGCCGGTGATCGTGACGCCGCCGACCGTGGCTAGATCGGTACTGCCGGTGGCGGCGTTGACCGAGAACTGCACCAGATTCGTGTCGCTGGTCACATCGATGGCGCCGGTCAGGGTGTGGAAGCGGCCCAGCGCCGAGTGGCTCAGCTGCGAGCGGCCCACGGTATTCGCGGCGAAGTTGATGTTCTCGGCGATGGTCAGGTCGGTGGTGGCGGACGACAGGACGAGGGAATTGGCCGTCGTGCCTTGGCCGCCGTGGATGGTGGTGGCTCCCGCCGTGGTGCCTAGCGCGGCGCTGTCGGTGATCGACAGGTTGCCGTTGAAGACATCGGTGGCGCCGCCGTAGCTGTTTGCCGTGGAGAGCGTGAGCGTGTTGGCACCCACCTTGGCCAGCGGGCGCGCCGCGGTCAGGGCGACCGACTGGTCGAAGTTTCCGGCGCTGGTGTCGATGGCGACGCCGGAAGCGGGGTCGAGGTTAAAACCCGCGAGGGTGTTGGTGTTGAACAGATTGCCCACTTCGGTTTCGGAGTAGAAGGCGGTGTCCGCGGCCTTCACGCCGAGGCCGACGGAACCGGCGGCGGCGGCGGTCGCGGTGCCACCTGCTTTCGCGGCCTTGTTGCGGAACACCAGCAGGCCGCCATCGATCTGGGTGGCACCGGTGTAGCTGTTGGTGCCGGAGAAGACCTGGCTTCCCGCGCCGGTCTTGGTGAGCGTCATGCCGGCGGCTCCATCGGCAATGGATCCACCGTAGGTGAAGGCGGAACCCGGCAACGTGGCCGGCGTGTTGAGGTTGATGGCGGTGACGTTTCCGTAGCCGGAGGAGATGACGGTGGCCAGGTCTCCCGTGGCACCGCTGAGTCCGGCCAGGTTGAGCGTGGTGACGCCGCTGAGGACGAGGTTGCCGGCGCCGGTGGTGACGAGCGCGCTGTTCTGGAGGGCGAGGGGATTCGTCAGGGTCAGTGTGCCGGCGGTGATGGTGGTCGGACCGGCGAAGGTGTTGGGCTGATCGAGGGTCAGATCATTGGACCCCAGCTTGTTCAGTCCCAGCGTCGGGCCGAAGTTGGTGGTCGTGAAGGCGGTCCACTGGGTCAGGTTGCCGTTGGTGGTGTCGATTCCCAGTGACCCGGAGGTTTTGGTGGCGTTGGCCAGCAGGGTATCCACATCTCCGGTGGTCCAACCTCCGCCAACTGGCACGCCGATCGTTCCGCCGTTGAAAACGACCTTGCCGGCGACGTTGTAGCCGGGCAGGGCCGCGCTCGTGGCGGCGCTCAGGACGCCGCCGGTAGCGGTCGTGGTGCCGGTGTAGGTGTTGGTGCCTGTGAGGATCTGGGTGCCCGCACCGGCTTTGACGAGGTTCATGCCCGCGGCGCCATCGGCGATGTTCGCGGCGTAGCTGTGGGTCACACCGGTGCCGGGATTGAGCGTGAGGGCGGTTACGCCGGTGTAGCCGCCGGTGGTGGTGGTGAAGACGTCGGCGAAGTTCTTGTTACCGGTGAGACCGCCGAGGGTCAGGGTGGTCACGGAACTGCGGAGGCCGTTGGTGGCGTCTCCGGCAATACTGCCGGTGGTGTCGAAGGCACTGTTCCGGATTGAGGTGCTCTCCCCGAGAACCAGAATGCCACCCAGAACCGTGGTGCTGCCGGTGAAGGAATTCCCCGTCGCGATGGCACCGTTCGTCAGGTTGCCGCCCAGGGTGAAGGTGCCGGCACCGTTCTTGACCAGTGAGATTGCCCCGCTGATTTGTGCGCTCGTTACCGTGCCGGGGGTGGAAGTGCCAACATCGATGTTCGTCCCGCCGAAGCTGTAGTCCGCGGTGTTGCTGATGGTTAGTGTTGCGGCATTGGTCGAGTTGACGCGGTAGTTCCTGTCATTGGGGATGTTGGTCGGTTGTGTCAGACCGGCGAGAGTCTGGTTCTGGCCGTTCAGGTCATAGGTCATGGTCCTGCCTGAGCCGTTGCCGGCTTGTCCGCCAAAAGTCAGGACCGTGCCCGACGGGAGGGCATTCGCGGCTCCGGATGAGTTCCTGACGGAGAGGGTTACAGCGATGTTTCCGGTGTTGATCGTGGTGTTGCCGGCATAGGTGCCCGCCGCGCCCAGATTGATGGTCTGGGCGTTACCGGCGCTTCCACCCAGGTTTGGCGTGGTGAAGATCACATTGCCATTGCCGCCGATCGCGCCATTGAGGGTGATCGAGGCTGTGGCGGCGGTGTTTATCGCGAATGAAATCGTGGAGTTGATTCCCGTATTCGCCGTGGTGATCGGCGCGGCGATGGTGATGCCGGTGAGGCTGCTCTGGAGGGTTGCGGCGGCGGCGCCGCCGATGGTGATGCCGCTGGTTCCCGCGACACCCGGATTGGAGCCGAGAGCGCCGGTGCTGCCGAGGTTCAGGGTGCCGGAGTTGAGGATCGTCGATCCGGTATAGCTGTTGGCTCCGGAGAGGGTGAGGGTGTTGCCGGTCTTGGTGAGGCTGGTGCCCGCTCCGGTGATGCTCGAGGAAATGGTGTGGACGGTGGTGCTGCCGGCGCCAACGTGAATGCTGCTGACGGCCCCGAGGTTGATCGTGCCGCCGGAGAGCGTGATGTTGCCGGTGGTTTGCGACCCGAACCTCAAGGAAGCGGCATTGACCGTGCCCGAAACCGTGATGGTGCCCCCGCCGAGGCCGGTGCCGGTCGTGTCCCTGCCGAAGTTGAGGGGGTCGTTGATCAGGGTGGTGATGCTGTTGCCGAGGACGACGGCGGTGCCGCCGGCCGACGTCGACCACCCGGCGGTGGCGGTTCCGGTGGTGGGTGCTGCCCAGGTTCCGGATGCACTGCCAAAGTTGGCGGCGCTGTCATTTCCATCCCAATAGCGCGTCGTCTGGGCCTTCGCGGAACGGGCGGTAAAGAGCGCGACCAGGGCGCATGCGAACGGCAGGGAGAGGCGGGCGGCGGAGAAGATGCGGCGGGGTTTCATGGGATTGCTGGATGTGAGGTCTAAGTCAAGGGGCTACGGCGGAGGACGGAGTCCGGACCGACGGGTCAGTCGTTTGCCGGGACCCCTGACATTCGGGTCGGCGCTTGGGTTCTCGGTGGCATGAAGAGAAATCTCCCAACAACCAAGGGGTGAATCCACGCCTCGGGATCGCGAGCCGCAAGAAACTTCCGGGCGAGGGACTGGGCTCCTCAGGGGGGTAGTCCGCTCGTTCTGGATTCCCCGTCGTTGGCCGGGTCCCGCGACGAACCGGGGTGGCCACAAGCGGAGGCCGGGGGGAGGAATCCGGGCCGCAGGCATGTTCAGTCTCCCAAGTCATCGAACACCGCGTGGAGCGACTTGCGTGCGGCGGCTTCCTTGCCGGGATCCCTTGTTGCGGGCGGCTTCTCGCCGAGGGCGACGACCCGCTGGAGCCGGCCCTTGTGGTCGAGCATGTATTCGCGGTTGCGGACCTGCCGCTTGCCCTCGTGCTGGATGTGGATCCATTCCCGCGGGTTGCCGGGTTTGCCGAGAAGTTGCGGGACGAAGCTGCGGCCGTGGATGGCCTCGGCGGGCAGCGGCGCTTGACCGAGTTCGCAGAGGGTGGGGAGGAAGTCGGAGAAGTCGACCAAGTCGGTGCACGTCGAACCTCCCTGCACATGGCCGGGCCACCGGACGATCAGCGGGACGTGGGTGCCGCGATCGGTGAGGGTTCCCTTGCCGCCGCGCACTTCCACGCCGTCTCTCCAAAGGTTCACGATGCCGGTGTCGGTCCCGTTGTCGGCGAGGAAGAGGACGATCGTATTCCCGGCGATGCCCAGCTCGTCGAGGGTGCCGAGGATGCGGCCGACGGTCTTGTCGAGATAAGCGACCATGTCGGGGAAATACTTCGGGTCGCCCTTGTGCTCCGGGCTTGGCTGACGGTAGCCCTTTTCCGGGCTGTCCGGGGTGGGTTCCCACGGGTAGTGGGGCAGCACGGTGGCGAGGTAGGCGAGGAAGGGCTGCTTCTTCGCCGCGCTCGCTTTCATGAACCCGATCAGGAATTCGGCATCCACGTCGGGGCCGTAGCGATCCTTGATCTCGCCGGCGATGATCGTGCCGTTCCGGTTGAGGTGGGGCTGATGGTAGCGGGTCGTTTTGCGGCCCTCCTTGTCGAAGATCTGCCAGGACTGGTACTGGTCGAATCCGAAGGCACGGACGGTGTCGTGCTTGTGCAGGAGGGAGACGTGCCACTTGCCGGCGAGGCCGGTGGCGTAGCCGGCTTGCTTGAGCTGGCGGGCGAAGCTGGGTTGGTCGGGGCGCAGATAGGTTTCTTCCTGGCGGCGGCTGTGCAGGACGGTCTTCAAGCCGTTCTTGAACGGGTAGCGCCCGGTGAGGAGCGTCGCGCGCGACGGGGAGCAGTAGGGGTTGGAAAAGCAGTGCGTGAACCTCATGCCCTCGCGGGCGAGAAGATCGATGTGGGGCGTTCTGTGGGAGAGTCCGCCGTAGGATTTCAGGCACTCGATCCCGAGATCATCGGCCAGGATGATGACGATGTTGGGCTTGGCGGGCGGGTCACCGGCGCGGGCGTGAAACGAAAGCGCCAGGATGGTCAGCACGGCGATCAGGATGAGCTGCCGGGGATGGTTCATGGTGGAAGCGGGATGGCGGGTTTGGGCGCGGAAGGCTAGCGCTTGCCGACTTCACCGATCCATTGCCGGTGGAGGACTAACAGCTTTTCGGCGATGGCGGGTTGATCTCCGATGCGGTTGGTCTTTTCCGCGGGGTCGGCGTCGAGGTTCACCAGGAAGGTCGCCTTGTCGCCCTTGCCGATCAGTTTCCACGGCCCTTCGCGGACGGCCCAGTTCCCGCCGAACAGCCAATGAAGCGGGCGTGCGCTCTCCTGCTTTCCGCCCTTCAGGACCGGCATGAGGTCGATGCCGTCGAGGCGGCTCGCGGGCCCGGCACCGGCGAGCTTTGCGAAGGTGGGGAAGAGGTCCATGGTCATCGCGGTTGCGCCACTGGTCGATCCGGCGGGGATGACGCCCGGCCACGACGCGATGAAGGGAACCCGGTGGCCGCCTTCGTGCAGGCTGCCTTTCCGGCCTTTGAGCCTTCCGTTCGCGGCGATCCCGCCGGGCGGGGCGGCGCCGTTGTCGGAGCAGAAGACCAGCAGCGTGTTCTTTTCGAGGCCGTGCTCGCGCAGGGCGGCGGCGACCTTGCCGACCGATTCGTCGAGCACCCCGATCATCTCCCGGTAAGTCTCCGCGGGAGTCTTCTTCGCCGCCGGATCGCGGCCTTGCCAGGGATCGTGCGGCGCGGCGTGGGCGAGGTAGAGGAAGAAGGGCTTGTCCTTGTGGCGGGCGATGAAATCGACGGCGTGCCGGGTGAGCAGGTCGGTGGTGTATCCGGGCTCGTTGCGGATTTCCCTGCCGTCCCACCAGTCGAGTTCCTTCAGGCCGTGCGTTGCGACATGCGTGTGGTAATCGACCGCCCCGCCCGTGAAGCCGCGGAACTCGTCGAAGCCCTGGTTCATGGGATGAAAGCGGGTGTCGTACCCGAGGTGCCACTTTCCCAACAGGGCGGTGCGGTAGCCGGCATCGCGGAGGGATTCGGCGAGGGTTTGCTCGGCGAGCGCGATGCCCCAGGCCCAGCGTTGGGCGGGATTCCGGCGGCGTTGTTCCCGGAAGGCGGGCGAGAGTTCTTCATCGGGAACCCACGCGCAGCGCTGGGGATAACGGCCGGTCATCAAGGCGGCACGGGTGGGCGTGCACATCGGGCCGCTGCTGTGGAAGTCGGTGAGACGGATGCCCGAGGCCGCGAGGCGGTCGAGCTGCGGCGTGGCGATCTGTTTCGATCCGTAGCAGCCGAGCGAGCCGTAGCCGAGGTCGTCCGCGAGGATGAGCACGACGTTCGGCTTGCCTTCGCGCGCGTCCGCGGCGGACGGCAGGCAGGCCGCCGCGCAGAAGAAGATCGTGAGGAAGAGGGCGAGCTTCATCCGCTTGTCATTCCGCCTTGGTCTTTGCCGCGGCCTTGCCGGTGCGGGTCAGCGCTTTGAAACGCTCGCGCATGGCGTTCAGCTTGTCCGGTTCGCCGGCGGCGAGGTTGCGGGTCTGGGTGAGGTCGTTCGCGAGATCGTAGAGCTGCTCCTTCGGCGCGCCCTCCTTGATGGCACCGCTCTCATCGACGTCGCTGTTAGAGGTTCCCATGGCACGGTAGGGAATGGCCCAGGGTTTGGCGGGTTCGGGGACGGTCTTGCCGCCCGAGCCCTGCACCGGGAGGTAGAGCCAGGAGCCCTGGCGGAGGGCGAGGCTGCGGGTGCCGTGGAAGATGGCTTCGGTGCGGATGGGCGGCGCGGTGGAGGGGGCGAGGAAGGCGGGCAGTTCCGAACGTCCGTCGGGCGAGGCTCCCGCGGGCAGTTTTGCCGAGGCGGCCTCCGCGAGGGTCGCCATGAGGTCCACCTGGTGGAAGAGTTCCTTGCGCAGGCTGCCGGCCGGGATCCTGCCGGGCCAGCGGGCGAGGAAGGGGACGCGGTGGCCGCCTTCCCAGGCGTCGGTCTTCTGGCCGAGCAGTTCGCCGTTGGTGCGGTGGCCGGCATTCAAGGAGGCCTTCTCGTAGCGGCCGCCGTTGTCGCTGGTGAAAAGGACCAGCGTGTTGCCGGCGTGGCCGTGCTTCTCGAGCGCGTCGAGCACCCGTCCGACGGAGTGGTCGAGCTGCTGGATGAAATCGCCGTAGCGGCCGGCACCGCTCTTGCCCTGGAACGCGGCGGAGGGGCGGATCGGGTTGTGCGGCGACACCCAGGCCAGGTAGAGGAAGAAGGGCTTGCCGGCGGTCTGGCTGCCGATGAATTGCGAGGCTTCGTCCGCCAGCATCAGGTCGATCCGGTCGTCGGGGCGGAGTTCCATCGCCTTTTTCCCGCCGATCTGCTTGCCGTGCGCGCCGGTGCCGGGCGAGCGGTCGACCGAGATGGGATCGCTTTCCTCCCAGCCGAGGATGCGGTGGTCCCGCATGAAGACGAGCGGCGGTTCCGAGTGGGTGCGCGGGGTGCCGAAGAAGGATTCGAAGCCGGACTCCAGCGGGCCGGGCTTGAGGGGGGCGTTCCAGTCGACTTGCGCCGCGGTGCCGAAGCCGTTGTGCCACTTGCCGATCGCGGCGGTCCGGTAGCCGGCGGACCGGAGCAACTCCGGCAGCAGGACCTGGCCTTCGTCGAAATGGCAGGCGTATTCCATCGAACGCCGGTGGCGGAAGGCGTATCTTCCTGTTAGAATGCTGTAGCGCGAAGGCATGCAGATCCCGCTGTAGGAATGGGCGTCGGTGAAGCGCGCGCCGTCGCGGGCCAGCGAATCGATCCGCGGGGTGGCGATCTTGGTGGCACCCTGGCAGCCGAGGTCGCCGTAGCCGAGGTCGTCGGCGACCATCAGGACGATGTTCGGCGGGGAGTCGGCGGCCCGGACCGGGGCGAGGGCGGGGATCAGGACGAAAGCGAGCAGCCGCGGGATGCGATGGAGCGGGGGAAGGGTCATGGCCGCGCGCATTCAGGGAGTGTTGCCCGCTTCGCGCAAGGGGATGCTCTTCATCATGACCCGCCCGGTGCGCGCGGCGAGATGCAGCGTGACGAGCGAGCGGCGGTCGTCGCGCTGGGCGAGGCGGGAGCTCGACACCGGTTGCCAGTGGCCGTCCACCTGGCATTCCACGGTCACCGCGATGACCTCGCCCGCGGCCGCGGCGGGCTTGGCGACGAGATCGGCTCCGGCGGCGATCTCCAGCTTCTGTTCCCCGAGCATGATCCGGACGGGATGCGGGGTCAGGTTCGCAAAGAGGCAGGAGCCCGGCGGGAATTTCGCCGGATCGCGGTCGATGAGGTGGCTGCGGTATGCCGGTCCGGTCTGCTCGCCGGCGGGGGCGAGGATCATCAGCGGTTGCCGCAGATCGCCAAGGGATGAACTCGCGACGACGGGAGCTTCCGCGGTGTTCTCCGGGAAACCGTAGAGGAGCAGCTTGCCGCCTTCGGTCGCGACTTCGCCGGCATCCACGACGTTCGCGGTGGAAAGCTTCACTTCGGCGAGTTGTGACGGAGTGCGCTTCACCTGAACCGATTTGAGGCCGGTCGCGTAGTCGAAGCAGAAGAGGGAAAGCGGCACCTTCGCGGGTGACGGGGAGCCGTCTTGCGAGCGGGCGTTGCCGAGGAGTGCCAGCGCGACGAGCGGCAACGCGAGCGTTCGGCGGAGGATCCGGGGAAATCGGATCGCCTGGAGTCCGGGTCGGGCGTTCATGGGTTCGGTGCGGGCGGGGTTGCGGGGGCGGCGGGAGTCTCGGGTTTGGCAGGTGCCGTGCGGTCGGGGATGCTGCGGATGTTCATCCGGCCGGTCGCGGGGTCCTCGAAGATGAACATCAGCCAGCGGCGGTCCTGGCGGATGGCCGCGCGGGTTTCCGTGAGCAGGTTCCAGCGGTCCTCTTCCTGGAACTCGAAGCGGACCGGCACCACGGTGCCCGGCGTGCCGGTGAGCTTCAGGTCGGCGATGCCGCCGGGTTTGGCCTGCACGATCTCGCGGCCGACCGCGCCGCGGACCGGCTTGTTGGCGAGGTTGACCAGCCGGTAGATCCCGAGGGGGAAGTCGGTGGCGTCGTGGTTGAGGACCAGCGTCCGGTATTCCTCGGTCTTGCCGGCGGCGGGCGGGAAAAGGATCACGACCGCCCGGCGGAGGCCCGCGGGCATCTTGATGCTGGCGATTTCCGGCGGGGCCGCGCCGGCCGGGTCCGCCGCCGCCTTCGCGGCAAGGAGGGCGATGCGGCCGTCGCGGACGGTGCATTCGACCGGGCCGACGATGTTCGCGGTCGAGAGGCGGACCGTGGTGAAGTTCCCGGCGGCGGTGGGCACCTGGACCGATTCGTGCCCTTTCAGGTAGGCGAAGGCGTAGAACGAAACGGAGACTTTCGCCGCGGGATCCTGTGCCGGCAGGAGCGGTGCGAGAAACAGCGAGAAGAGGGAAAGAAGGCGGAGCATGGCGGGCGAAGGCGGTTCAGATTTCCGAGGGAGACAGCCAGCGGAAGGCGACTTCGACGAAGCGACGGCCGAAGCGCTGGTTCACGGGAAGTCCGGGCGATTCCCAGGCTTCATCGGACGGGTCGAGGTATTCGGGCACCCGCTGGACCACCGCCTCGCACCAGGCGCGGACCTTGGTGCCGCCGGGGGTGCCGGCTTCGCCGTAGGCGCGGATGCGGAAGGTGTCGCCGCGCGCGGTCAGGACGGGGGCGAGCGGTGTCAGCAGGTCGGCCTGGGTGAGGATGCCGGGCGCGCCGTCCGCGGTGTTGCCGCCGCCGGCAAGGTTGAACGCGGGATCGAGCAGGGCCTCGTTGATGCCGGCCTTCTCGAGGGCGGACTGGAGGGCGCCGGAGCGCGCGGCATCGCCGCCGCCGGGCCGGCGGTTGACGAACTCGGCGAGGGAAAGGAAGGGGCCGCGCTCGCGCACCTCAAGCACGAGTTGCTCGGCGAGCTTGCGGACCTGATCCGGTGAGAGGCGACGGTAGCCGTTCCATTTCGCGCGGTCGCGGGACAGGGGATCCGCCTGGGATTCGTGGTCGGGCCCGGTGGCGGGCAGGTGCCGGGTCGCGGGCACGCCGTCGCCGCCGGCGGCGCGGATGCCGGCGGTTTCCCGCAGCGGGACAGCGCTGCCGAAGGTGCTGGCAAGCAGGGCTTCCCAGACATCGACGCGGGTGCAGTTCACGTTGAAAGGCGAGTCGATCAGCAGGTGCGCGGCGGACTTGCGGTGGCCGTCCGGGGCGGTCAGGCGATCGACGATTTCCCCGGTGGAACTGCCGCCGGGATGGGCGATGAAGCGGGCATTGGGCAGGGGCGCGCCTTGATCGAGGAAGGCGGTGAGTCGCGACTCGAGGTCCTGGTTGTCATCGGCCAGCGGGCCCGCCGGGGTGGCGAGGCCGGACAAGAAGTGGCCGTCGAAAAGGGCCGTGTTCGCGAGCCAGGAGTGATCGAGCAGCGTGCGGTTTCCGGCCTGGCTGCGCACGCTGTCGGCATTCATCAGCGGCGGTTGGAACGAGTTGGCGACGACTTGCGAGACCAGCGGCAATTGGCCGCCGGTATTGAGCGGGGCGTGGCGCAACTGGGGCAGCGAGAGCGCGGGGGCGAGTGGCAGCGAGCTGTGGACGGCGAACTCGAGTCCGGACTGCGCGTAAACACCGGGCCCGCCGTAGCCTCGGTTGCCGGTGTTGCTGATCTCGATGGTGGGGCTGGACGGCGGCCAGTCGGTCATCACCTCCCATTTCAACTCGGTCTGGTGCTGGGCCCACGGCTCGATCTGGTCGAGTCCGGCGGAGGCATAGGGATTGACCGGCGAGTTGTGGATCCAGCCGCGGCTCGCGAACTTCGAGTCGCGCTCGCTCTTGAGCTGGAAGGTCGAAATCAGGAAGGGCTCCTTGAAGCGGACCACCACGGGCGGCTTCGTGCCCTGGTAGTCGTCCGCCTTGACGCCGCGCGGGATGTCGGGGGCGACGATCAACGAAGGAAGGTCCTCCTTCTCGAACTGCTCGAGGTGGGCGCCTTCCTGGTCGCCGTAGTCGAACTCGATTCCGCCGACCAGTTGGGGCGAGGAGGGCGGGCCGACGTAGTATTTCATCAGGCCGGAGATCTCCTTGCCGCCGGTTTCCGCCGGCTTGTCGATCTTCGCGCGCAGCGGCTTGACCTCGATCTGGATCTGGTCGTCCGCCTTCACCGCGATGGTGCGCACCGCGCGGCCGTAGTCGCGGCCCGATGCCGCGCCAGTGGAGGAAACGCAGACGTTGAGGGTCGAGGTGCCGCCCACGGTGGCGGTGCTGGCATTGCCGGCGGGCGGGCTGAAGCCGGGGCGCAGGTCGAGACCGACCCGCTGGTATTCATGGCCGTAGTGCTTGACGTGGTTGCTGGCCGTGAGGACGACGTGTTCGCCCGGAGCCAGGGTGATCTCGGACTTGCCCTGCTCCGGCAGCAGGTTGAGGCGGTAGTAGGTGTCGTTCCGGCTGCCCATGTCGCCGGTCACGAAGGTGTTCGCGAGATGGGTGTATTCGGCATTGATGAGCTGGCCGTTCTTGTAGAGGCGGAAGGCAAGGGGCACCCGGTAGAGATCGATCCGGCCGCCGCCGAAGCGCATGGTGACGTTGTAGGGGTTCCACAGGGTGATCACCGGATCGATGACCAGCCATGTGACGTATTGGTCCTTCTGGCCCTCGGGGAGGCTGCTGTTGTTGGCGGCCGCGGACTGGTCGAGGGAGGCGTGCCAGCCGAAGCTCAGGCTGAAGACGAACTGGGCCTTGGCGATGACGGGCAGGATCTGCTGGCTGTGGAAGAAGGGGTGGTTGAGCGCCGCGTTCGCCGTGGTGCCGGCGGCGGGGCGGGGGGACCGGGAGTTGGCCAGGGACGGGGCGCTGCCGCCGGTCATGCTGTCGAACATCCGGTAGTGCGATTGGAGCAGCCGCCACGAGGGGTCGGGCGAGGGGAAGGGATTCGCGCCGCTGAAACGGGCGGGCGGCGGAACGAGCGGCGCGTTGGTCCCGGAGTAGAGGAAGCGCGACGCGTATTCGTCGGGCAGCTTACCCGGGGTGTCGAAAGCGCGCGAGAGGTCCGTTGCCAGTCCGCCGCGGCTGACATCGACGGCGATGCCGGCGCTGCCGCCGGTCACGTCGTGGAACCCGCGGTCGGCGGCCTGCAGGCCGGGAAGTGCCGACTGCCCCGGGGTGAGCAGCTTCATCCGCTCGTCCTTCATCGCGGCGAGTGCCTCCCATTTGCGTCCGGTCGCCGCGGCGTAGCCGGGCAAGGGGGCGGCGGCGGCGCGGGAAAGCAGCTTGCCGGGCGTGTCGCCCGCGGGCTCCGGCAGCGCCATCGGCAGCTTCATCGATTCATCGAACACCGCCCAGGCGAAGCCCTGCTCGCCGCCGCTGCGGCCGCCGCCGATCGCCACGCGGCTGGCCTGCACCTCGTCGGCCGGGTTGAGCTCCCCGCTCACCAGGCTCACCGCCGTGCCGCCGGGCGCGGCTGAGGCGAAGTCCGGCGAGCGCTCCTCGCCGTCCTCGCGCGACGAGGCGAGCCAGCGGACGAAGCGCTTCGACTTCTCCCCGTCGAAGTCCGGCGCGCTGCCGGTGCCGTCCCATTTCCATCCCTCCCAGGCCCCGGTCAAATGGGGGCGCGGGCTCTTATCATCGAGCGTGCCGGCGGTGGCGGTGATCCGCTGGTCGGGCCCGGCCGTGGCCTGGAGCTCCCCGATGGCGAGCATCAGGGCCATCCGTGCGTTCTGCCGGGCCTCCTGGATCAGCAGGTCGGCGCTGGCGCTTCGCAGCGAGATCGACGAAAGGCCGAGCAGGCCGACGGCGAGGATGGTCAGCAGGACCATCAGCGTGAGGGAAATGACCAGGGCGAAGCCGCGGCCGGAACGGGCGGGTTTGAAGAGTCTTGGGTTCTTCATGGGATGGCGGGTTGGAGCGCGGTCCGGAACGGACCCGGCATCGCGGGGCGGCGGGTGCCGGGAAGCACATGACCGATTCCTGCGCTGCATTACTCCCGGGTGCCCCGCTACCTGCCGATTCCGGGGGGGAGAAATGACGATTCCCGCCGGAAGGGCGAAGTTCTCACGGAATGCCGGATGCCCGCCGGTCCCGTCTCCGCCGTGAGCCTGCCCGTGACTCATCCACTCCGGCCTCGCCCGGAGTCGTCCGGCGAGGCGGGGAGCCCCCGCGAGGCAGGCCCGCCCGAAACGTGCTGATATCAGGCCCGGCACCCGGCCCGGGATTCTTCTCCTCCGGACTGCCGGATCCACGCACCTCGCCCGAGGAAATCCTTGTCAAATAAGGGTCCCGCGCGCCATGCTGGTGGGGTGGGGAATGGGGATATCCACCGCTGATCCGCTACGAATTCGGCTGCTCGCTAGAAGAATGCATCGTTTAACACTGCTTATCGCCATGGGTATATTTCCCTCACTTTTCGGATGCAAGAAGCCATCCAACACTGCGGCTTCGACGCCTGAGCCGTCCGGCTACCAGTTCGAACAGCCTGAGAACACAGCCTGCTTCTCCTGCCGACACGTAATTAAGGGGAGTGCTGCGATACTTTATGTCACGCACGATGCTGACGATGGAGGATGGCAGTTTTTGTGTGGAGGCGACCACACCGAAGACGACGCGATGATCGTTGGTATGGGCGAAGTCGTGAAGATGGATCCCAGTCTCAATGAACTACACGAGATGCCGGAAGGAGTTGGTGCAACCCGCGAGAAGCGTGGCGGCACTTGGACTAAGTTCAGAAAGCAATAGCGAACAAGCCGCGCCGTGACAACCACTACCAGCCGTTCAGTTTGGATGATTTCACCTGACTACAACCCTAACCCCGTGATCGACGCGCGCCCTCGCTGGTAGTGGTGCACGCGCTCATCGTTCGCCAAGAAGTTCATGCAGTTCGACGGACCAAGTGTGATCGAAGCGCTCAGCGAGGAGTGGGCTTGGATCCTGCCGCCGATCAATCAGGTTTTGGCTGTCAGCTCGATGGGGAATGTTTTCCTCAAGTGCGACGATCAGAATTACTGGCGGATCTGCCCGGAAGAGCTTACCGCTGAGGCTGTTGCACGAACGCCTGGAGAGTTGGATGCGCTTTATTCGGATGCAGAATACAAGAGGGATTGGGAGATGGCCAGCTTGGTCGCTGATTTGATTGAGAGCTACGGGGAGCCTCTGGTTGGCGAGTGTTTCGGGCTGACTATCCCCGCAGTTTTCGGTGGCGAGTATTCCATCGATAACATCAGGAGGCGCGGCCTATATGAGTATCTCCGCTTCACAGGTGATGTCGCTCGGCAGACGAAGGATTTGAAGGACGGCGATACCCTGAAGTTTGAGTGGATCCTTTGAATTGCGCTGAATGGGTCCGCGGCGCTTGATGGTGCGGTTCAAATGCTGCCCGCGGTTTTTTGGGGCGGGTCGCACCGTTCAGGGCAGACCTCGACCTCGTTGCGGAGGCACTCGCGTCGTGAATGAACTGTCAATCAGCGACCCGGAAAGATGGTGCGCGCTGCAGGGTTCGAACCTGCGACCCCATCCGTGTGAAGGATGTGCTCTACCACTGAGCTAAGCGCGCATCGGTGGTGACGGGGCCGAGGTTTTGGGGAAAAGGGCCGGGCTTGGCAAGCATTTCCAAGGCGGAAATCCGGGGGGCGGCGGAAGGCCGGGGGCTGGAACGGGAAAGGCCCCGGAGGGATCCGGGGCCTTTCGTGCGGAAGGGTTGGCTGCGCCGGCTCAGCGCATGCGGTAGTAGCCGTCGGGATTGTAGAGGAAATAGACGTCCTTCGGCGTGAGGCGGGGCAGGTAGGCGAAGGGTTTGCCGTCGGCATCGATCTCCTCCTTGATCTCCGCAGCCACCGGGACGGCCGGCACGGTCTTGGCGTCGGGGTTCTTGGTGAGCGAGGTTTCCTCGACGCCCTGGATGACGTGGTTCACCCACTTGAGCTTCTGGGCTTCCACGCCGAACTCGGTCCAGTCGCCGCTGGTCGAGTGCTCGTACATCTTCTTGATGAACTCGTCGGTGGTGATGCCCATCTTGTCAGCGACCGGGGTGGCGAGGCGGGTCCACCAGCGCTGGCTTTCCTTCACGATCTCGGCCTGCTGGGTCAGGTTGATCTGGCCGAAGAGGGTGGAGCTGATCTGGTGGTGGAGGATGACCGCGTTCGGGTAGGCGTAGGATTCCTTGGCCAGGGTGGCGATGCCGGCGGCCATGGAGGCGGCGAAGGACTTCACCACGACGTGGACCGGGGCGTCGCTGGACTCCATCGCCTTGAGGATCTGGTAGCCGGCCATCACCGAGCCGCCGGGCGACTGGTCGATGACGATGAAGATCGGCATCTTCTTGTCGGCGTTGTTGAAGAAGTCGATGCGCTCGGTGATCTTCTCCGCGGTGGACATGCTGATGGGTCCGTTGAGCGGGATGCGGCGGTCGGAAATGACGAGCGTGCCGTCGGGCTTGAGCGGGTTTTCGAGGTAGACCGGCTTGGCGTCGGCGTAGGAGCGGCGCTTCGAGTCCATCTCGATCGCGGCGATCTGGTTCTGGAGCTTGCTGACTTCGATCCCGGCTTCGGTCTGGACGACCTTGAGCTGGTTGGTGAGGAAATCGGCGCGGACCTTGGCGAGTTCGGCCTCGCGCATCAGCTTGGCGCGCTCGGCTTCCATCTTGGCGGTTTCGTTTTCCTGTTCGGCCTGGCGCTTGACGGCTGAGAGGGCGAGTCGCTCGGCGAGGAGTTCCTTCTCCATCTTGAGCTTGGTGACCTCGGCGCGGAGGGCGTTCGTGTCGGCTTTGAGGCGGGCTTCGGCGAGGTTGTTCTCGGCGGTGAGCTTGTCGGTTTCTTCCTGGGCCGGGTTTTTCTTGGCCGGGGCTTCGGCGGGCTTTTCGGCGGCAGGAGCGGCGGCGGCCGGCGGGGTGACGGCGGCTTCCTGGGCGAACAGGGCGGTCGCCGTGCCAAGCAGGACGAGGGCGGAACGGGTGGTGACTTTCATGGAGGTGCTCGAGGCGGTGGGACTGGCGGGGCGCTTACGGGCCGGACCCGGGCGCGGCTTTCAAGCGCCGTCGCCGAGCCGGCTTGTCTGGAGGATTTCCCGGCGGTGAAGATCGGCAGGCTCGCGGAGAGCGCGATTGGGCCACGGGGCGGCGGGCTCGGGGCGGCGGTGCGGAAGGCAACCCGTTTGAAGGCGGTTCCCGCGCGTGATCGTTGGCGGCTCAGGGGCACGGCGGATCGGAGTCCGCCGCTCCTTGAGGGGGTGGCAGCGGGTGACTTCAGTCGGCGGAATTGGAGCCGGTGCTGCCGGCTTCGCGTTCGGCCCTCTTTTGCCGGCGGATGCCGAAGAAGACCATGAGGGCGGCGAAGGCGAGGAAGAGGCAGGCGCCGATGCCGAGCCAGGTGATGAGGCGGCCGCCGCCTTTGCGGAAATCGGCGTCGCTGACGACGTCGGGCGCGGTCTCGCCGGGGATGCGGGCGAGGATCATCTTGCCGTCTTCGAGGGTGGCGCGGGTCATGGCGGCCATGGCGGGTCCGAGCAGCGGATCGGTGCGGGATTTCTCGAGGATCCGCAGGGTGGAGAAGTGGTTCATGAAGCCTTCCGGCACGGCGGCGCCGGGGACTTCCAGGGCATCGACCTTCAGGACCAGTTCCCGTTGCATCAGCTGGGGGCGGCCCTTCAGGGTGCCGATCAGGTAGCGGGGATCGGAGGCGAGGGGGCCTTCCTCGCCGTCCTTGGCGAGGCGGGGGCGGCCGTTGAGCTTGTAGCAGATGTCGATGACCAGCGCGCCGGCGGTGATTTCCCGGACGCGGAAGCTGGTGCGGAGTTCCTTGACGGGCTCGAAGGCGGCGATGGCGAGGTTGAGGTCCTCCGCGGTGAGTTCGATGCGGGCGGGCTTGGCGTCATCGCCCTGGAGGTCGTTGCGGAAGGCTTCGAGGCGGGCGACGAGGTCGTTGACCTTGGGTTCGTTGCCTTCGATGGGATCGACCGCCAACGGGGCGGGGGTGTCGCGGGTGAATTTCTCGATTTCGGCGGCCTGGCGGAAGGGCATCCAGGCGGTGAAGCCGATCAGGAAGAGCAGCATCAGCAGGGCCAGGATGAGGATCAGGCAGCCGGCGAAGGGCGAGCGGGCGGTGGCTTGCGGAGGCATGGGCGGCGGTTCTTAAACGCGGATGTCCGGAAAGTCGAAGGGAATGGGCGCGAGGGGCCGGGTGGATGGGGCGGCGACGGGTGGCGGGGCTCCGGGAGAGTTCCGGGACCGGCGATTTATGGATTCGCCTTACCCTCCCCCGGGGGGTAGGTTGCGGGCATGCCCTTGCTCCGGATCCTTTCCGCCGTCGAACAGGTGGCGGTGTATTTGAAAGACGAGCTGCAGCGGGGGAAATGGAGCGGGTATCTGCCGGGGATCGACCGTCTGGCGCCGGAGCTGGGCGTGAGCCGCAAGACGCTGGAAGCGGCGCTGCGGCAGCTGGAGGGGGAGGGCGTGCTTAAGAAGAACGGCCCGCGGCGGAGGCGGAGCATCGAAGTGCCGGGCGCGCCGCCATCGAACTCGCTGAGGATCGGCTTTCTGTTCAGCGAGGCGACCGACCGCCAGCTCGACTACGTGGTGGATCTCCAGCACGAGCTGGCGCGGATCGGGCACCAGGTGGTGCAGGCTCCGGTGGCGATGATCGATTGCGGGATGGAGGTGCGGCGGATCGCGCGGATGGTGGAGAAAGTGCCGGCGGACGCGTGGGTGGTGGCCGGCGGGACGAGGGAGGTGCTGACGTGGTTTCTGGAGCGGTCCTTGCCGGTGTGCGCCTTGTTCGGGCGTCGGCGCGGCTTGCCCTTGGCCGGCGTGGGTCCGGACAAGTCGCCGGCCTACGCGCAGGCCACCCGGCAACTGGTGGCGCTGGGCCACCGGCGGATCGTGTTGATCGCGCGCCGGATGCGGCGCCTGCCGGAGCCGGGATCGTCGGAGCGGGCCTTTCTCGACGAACTAGCGGCCCATGGCATCCCGCGCGGTGCCTATCATCTGCCGGACTGGGAGGAGAGCGTCGAAGGCTTCCACGCGGGGCTCGAGGCCTTGTTCCGGGTGACGCCGCCCACGGCTTTGGTCATCCAGGAGGCGGTGCTGTTCGCCGCGGCGCAGCAGTTTCTGGCGCGAAAGGGGCTGCGGGTGCCGGAGAATGTCTCGCTGATCTGCACCGATGCCGATCCCACCTTCGCCTGGTGCAAACCGACGGTGGCGCACATCCGCTGGGACAGCCGGCCGGTGGTGCGGCGGATCGTGCGCTGGGCGGTGAACCTGAGCAACGGCAAGCCGGACCTGCGGCAGGTGCTGACGCCGGCGGAGTTCGTGAGCGGCGGGACCATCGGGCCGGTGCCGCGGGGCAGGGGCGGCTAGGGCTTAGGCGGGCTCAGTCGACGAGCGGAAAGACAAGGGCAGATATCCCGGGCAAGAGCACCCACATGGCGAGATAGGTGAAGCGGACCACCTTGAGATCGAGCGGTGTCGGCTCGGCGGGACGGCGCACGACGATCAGCAGAATGAGAAGCCAGGTCGGAGCGAGAGCAAAGAGGCTGTAGCGCAGCATCACGCCGCCATCGAGGGCCAGCGAGCACACGAAAATGAAAAAGGCCTCGAGGATCAGGGAGTCGCGCAGCGGGCTCCGGTAAGCTTCGGAAATCCGGCGGCCTTTCGGGTTCACGGGGCATCGGCCTCCGGTTCGGGATCCTCCTCGAAGCGCTCCCCCGGATCGATCGCGGCGAGCTTCTCCCGGTAGCTCTTTTCATCGAAGCCGGACTTGCGGCGGTACATCGCGTCGGTTTCCTCGCCGAGGATGGCGGCGATGCGCTCCTTCGCGTCGGAGATGCTCATGCCCTTCGCCGTCAGGCGCTCGAAAGCCTTCGCGACGTAGCGGGTCTGCGGCGAAACGAGTTGCTGCTCCACGGCGGCGAGCAGGTCTTGGAAAAAGGCGTCTTCATCCATGGGAGGGTCAGGGCAAGGGGCGTTCCAGCATCTGGAGCCAGGGGGTGTATTCCGGCGGGACGGGGGCTTCGAATTTCATCCGCTCGCCGGTGGCGGGGTGGTCGAAGGCGAGGCGCCAGGCGTGGAGCATCAGGCGGCCGGGCTTGGCCTTCTGGCGCTCGGGCTTGGCGTAGATGGGATCGCCGACGAGCGGGCAGCCGAGGTGCAAAAGATGCACGCGGATCTGGTGGGTGCGGCCGGTGTGGAGGTGGCAGAGGACGAGCGAGCTGCCGGTGGAGCGGTCGATGGCCAGCACCTCGTAGTCGGTGATCGCGGTCTTGCCGCCGGGCGGGTTCACCACGGCCATTTTCTGCCGGTTCACCGGGTGGCGGCCGATGTGGGTGAAGACGGTGCCGGTGGCGGGCGAGGGGATGCCCTGGGCCACCGCGAGGTAGAGCTTTTCCATGGTGCGCCCGGAGAACTGCTCGCTGAGCGACTGGTGCGCAGCGTCGGTCTTGGCGACGACGAGGCAGCCCGAGGTGTCCTTGTCGAGGCGGTGGACGATGCCCGGGCGCTCGACGCCGCCGATGCCGGAAAGTTGTCCCTTGCAGTGGTGGAGCAGGGCGTTGACCAGGGTGCCGTCGGGATTGCCGGCGGCGGGGTGGACGACGATGCCGGATTCCTTGTCGAGGACGACGAGGTGCTCGTCCTCGAACAGGATGTTGAGCGGGATGTCCTGCGGCTGGGCCTGGTCGGGCACGGCTTCCGGGATGGCGACGCTGAGGACGTCTCCGATGGCCACCGCGTCGCGGGGTTTGGCGGGCCCGCCGTTGCGGAGCACGAATTGCTCGCGGATGAGCTCCTGGATGCGCGAGCGGGAAAGGTCGGCGATCCTCGAGGCCAGGAAGGCGTCGAGGCGGGTGCCGGCATCGCTTTCCACGCGGATTTCCATCGGCGGGGAGCGTCGCGGTCGCCCGGGCCGGCTGTCAATGGCCGGAAGATGTTTCGAGAAAATGAAGTTTCCAGCCGGAGGCCCCGTAGATTACCCTTCGTCATGCCGGAGGGGGAAATCGAAGTGGCCTACTGCCACGCCTGTGGGAATTCCATGGACGTGTCGGCGGTGGCCCCGTTTTCCAATGTCGAGTGCCCCGCCTGCGGCAAGCACACGCGGGTGAAGCGGGAATTCGGCCCCTACACGCTGCTGCGCCGCCATGCGATCGGCGGCATGAGCGTGGTCTTCATCGCGCAGGACAACACGCTGGACCGCGAGGTGGTGGTGAAGATCCTCAACGAGGAATACGGCAGCGACGAGAAGCGGATCAGCGCCTTCGAGGAGGAGGCGCGGATCACGGCGTCGTTCAGCCATCCGCACGTGGTGCGGGTCTTCACGACCGGCCGGGCCTTCAACCGCTTTTACATCGCCATGGAGCTGGTGCCGGGCGGGCACTTCGAGCACCACATCCGCGAACGGGGATCGATCCCCGAGAAGGAGGTGCTGCCGCTGGCCCATCAAGTGGGGGCCGGGCTCAAGGCCGCCCATGCCGCCGGCCTGATCCACCGCGACATCAAGCCGGGCAACATCCTGCTGGATGCCGCGGGCAACGCGAAGATCGTCGACTTCGGCCTGGCGCTGGTGACCAAGGGCGGCAAGGCACAGGCCACGGAGATCTGGGCGACGCCTTACTACGTCCCGCCGGAAACGATCGAGGGCCTGCCGGAGGATTTCCGCTCGGACGTCTATGCCTTCGGCGCGACCCTTTACCACGCGCTGGCCGGCAAGCCGCCGTGCAACGAGGAGTCGATGGACACCAACCGGCTGCGCGAGGCGAAGAAGAAGATCGCGCCGCTCGCCAAGGCCGCGCCGTGGGTCAGCGCGGACACCTGTGCCGTGGTGGACCGGGCGATGGCTCACGATCCGGCGCAGCGCTATCGTTCCTACGACGACCTGCTTTCGGCGCTCGAATCCGCGCGCCAGCGGCTGGCAAGCCAGCCGGCGGTGCCGGCCGCCGCGAAGAAGGCGGCCAAGTCCGCGCCGCAGGTGGCATCGAGGGCCGGCGAGAAGGCGGCGCTGGCGGGGGCCTCCCTGCTGGTGGCGGGCGCTTTGGGTTTCGGCATCTGGCTGGTGACCCAGCCCGACAAGCCGGCGACCCCGTCCGACGCCCCGGTGGTCACCGTGCCCGCCGGTGCGGACCCTGCACCGGCCGGCGGTGGCAGCGAACGCGCCGGTCCGGCCTACCGCGGGGCGGGCGAAGCGCTGCGATCCGGTGACTATGCGAAGGCGCGGCAGCTGTTCGTCGAGGTGCGCGACCTGCCGGGAGTGTTGCAGCCGACCGGTTCCTGGGCGGCGTGCGAGGCGGTGGTTTGTTCGTATCTGGACGGCAAGCCCGCCCAGGCGAAGAAGGATGCCCATGCGGCGTCGCTGCACTTGCAATCGGCGACCGGGCTGGATGGTGGAACGCGCGCCGTGCTGCAGGAGGCGCTCGAGTCGCTGAACGGATTCCGTCCGAACCCGCGCCCCGAGGATGCCGCCGAGCCCTCGGGAGCCGGCTTGCTGGCGGCCCTGCTGGGCGGCCTGAAGCATTGGGAGCAAGGATTGCCGGAGGTGGCGCGGGGATATTTCGATGCCGTGGCCAGCCATCCGGGGCAAGGGTCCGACGCCTGGATCGCGCCCTACCGCGGGATCATCGGCGCTTATCTCGACGACCTCCGCCTCTTGTCGGAGCTGGTGCCCGCGAAGTTGCCGGACAGCGCGGCCGCCTGCCGCGACTTGCAGGACAAGCTCGCGGCGGCGGGGGACAAGCTGAAGACCAAGGGCCGCGCGGTCTTCAACCTGAGCGTTCTCCAGGAAGACCTCGAGCGGCGCGCCCGCGCCCTGGAGGCATCGCCGGAGCCCGGCGGGGAGCCCGCAACCGCGCCGATGGAAGACCTGCTGGCGACCGTCCGCAAGCAGGCTTCGGCCTGCAAGTTCTCGGAGGCCTCCACGCTGATCAAGTCGCCGGATTTCCTCAGCAAGACGGGCAAGGAGATGACCTCGGCCATCCTGCTGCTCACCGAAGCGGCGGCGGCTTTCCTGGGCGACCTCGAGGACGACCTGAAGGAAGCTCCCGCCGATCTGGTGCTGAAACTCCGCGACAAGAGCGAGACCGCGGCCATCCAGGGATCGAGGAGCGGCGGGCTGCTGGCGCTCGACCCGAGCGGATCGCCGCGCGTCATCCCGTGGTCGGACATTTCGCCCGACAGCCTGATCGAGCTGCACCGGCAACTGGTGAAGTCGGAGTCGAGCGAGACCGAGCGCCTGCGCCGCCACGAGCAGGCGATCGCCTTCGACCTGCTGGCCGGCGATCCGGAGCGGGCGAAGGAGGCGGCGAACGTGCTGGCGGCGCGCTATCCCTCGTTCAAGCGCCGCTGGGATCTGGTCCAGCCGGCGCTGGATTGAGGCCGGGACCGGTAGCAAGGGACCATCCGGGCCGGTTGGAAGGACCGGCGCTCCCGGGGGGCTTGCCAGTCGCCCGGCAATTGCCCAACCTTTCCGAAACAATTTCCCCATGGCCGAATACACCGAAGCTGACATCAAGTCCCTCGACTGGCGCGAACACATCCGGATGCGCCCCGGGATGTACATCGGAAAGCTGGGCGACGGCACTTCGCCGGACGACGGCATCTACATCCTGCTCAAGGAGGTCATCGACAACTCCATCGACGAGCACATCATGGGGCACGGCAAGGAGATCAAGGTGGACATCGACGAGGAAGGTCGCGTCGAGGTCCGCGACTTCGGCCGCGGGATCCCGCTCGGCAAGCTCTTCGACTGCGCCGCCCAGATCAACACGGGTGCCAAGTACGACAGCGAGGCCTTCAAGAAATCGGTCGGCCTCAACGGCGTCGGCATCAAGGCGGTCAACGCGCTTTCCAGTTTCTTCGAGATCCAGGCCTGGCGCGACGGGCAGACCAAGGCGATCGAGTTCTCCAAGGGCATGGTCACCGAGGACATGAAGTATCCTCGCAAGGAAGAAGCCCAGTCGGGCACGCGGCTCGCGTTCGAGATCGACCGCTCGATCTTCCCCGCGAAGGCGAAGTTCAAGGAGGCGACGGTGGAGCGGATGTGCCGCTACTATTCCTACCTCAACCCCGGGCTGACGATCACCTTTAACGGCAAGAAGTTCAAATCGAAGGACGGCCTGCTCGACCTGCTGCGCGAGGAGATGGAGAGCGAGGCGCTTTACGAGCCGATCCACCTGCGCGGCGAGGACATCGAGATCGCCTTCACCCACACCGCCGAGAGCGGCGAGGAGTACTACACCTTCGTCAACGGCCAGAACACGACCCAGGGCGGCACGCACTTGCAGGCCTTCCGCGAGGGGCTGGTGAATGCTGTTAGAGGATTCTACAAGAAGCAGTACGACCCCGCCGACATCCGCGCGGGGATCGAGGCGGCGATCTGCGTGCGGATCATCGAGCCGGTCTTCGAGTCGCAGACCAAGACCAAGCTCGGCTCCACCACCATCGCGCCGGAGGGCGAGTCGCTGCGCACCTTCGTCGGGAATTTCCTCAAGCAGCATCTCGACAACTACCTGCACAAGCACCCGAAGGTGGCCGAGGCGATCCAGAAGCGGATCCAGGCCGCCGAGCGCGAGCGCAAGGACATGAAGGGCATCCAGAAGATGGCCCGCGAGCGCGCCAAGCAGGCGAAGGTGCACAACAAGAAGCTGCGCGATTGCCGCGCGCACCTCGACTCGAAGCACAAGCAGCGGCTCGACAGCACGCTGTTCATCACCGAGGGCGACTCCGCCTCGGGCTCGATCACCAAGAGCCGCGACGTCGAGACGCAGGCCGTTTTCTCGCTGCGCGGCAAGCCGTTGAACACCTTCGGGCTGGCGAAGAAGATCGTGTATGAGAACGAGGAGTTCGCCCTGCTCCAGGCGGCGCTCGGGATTGAAGACGGGATCGAGGAACTGCGCTACAACCGCGTGGTCGTCGCCACCGATGCCGACGTCGATGGCATGCACATCCGCCTGCTGCTGCTCACGTTCTTCCTCCAGTTCTTCCCCGAGGTGATCCGCGAAGGTCATCTCTTCATCCTGCAGACGCCGCTGTTCCGGGTGCGCAACAAGAAGGAGACGATCTACTGCTACGACGAGGAATCGCGCGTGAACGCCATCAACAAGCTCGGCAAGAACGCGGAGATCACCCGCTTCAAGGGCCTCGGCGAGATCTCGCCGGACGAGTTCAAGTTCATGATCGGCCCCGACATGCGGCTGGATCCGGTGACCTTCGAGGAAGGGAAGGGGACCAAGGAGTTGCTCGCCTTCTACATGGGCAAGAACACGCCGGACCGGCAGGACTTCATCATCGGGAACCTCAGGATCGACGTGGACCGGCAGGTGGCGTGATGGAGGCCGTCCCGTCTTCAGCCCGATGCCTTTAGGGATGACCACGTGGATTCAGGGGGGCATTCGGATGTGACGTGAGGTGAGCGGTTCCTTGCGGTTGCAGATCATCCTGCCCCGCCGGACGAGCGACCGTCTGGAGTGCTGCGGCACGACGCAGCTTTCGCTCGGGGTGCGGCTTCTCTGCTCTGCCGGCCACGGATTGCCGTTGGTGGTGGTCCGTATCCCCGGGGTGAGGCGAGCGTCACCCCGAGCCAAAGCGACGTCGTGCCGTCGCACTCCAGAGGGAAGATTCGCTTTGCCGCGACGCAGCGGGGGTTCTAGGCTTCGGGCGATTCCTGCCTGAAACCCAAGGGCTTGCCCGCCGACCATGCGCTTTCTCCTTCTCTGGCTCCTGCTGCTTGTCCCGCTCGTCCGCGCCCAGAACGGGCTCAGCGCCGCCTATTACGACACGTCGACTTTCACGACGCCGGCCGGAAGCCGGACGGACGCGACGGTGAACTTCGACTGGGGCACGTCGATCCCGGCGGGCACTTCGCTGACCAGCGGGGACAGCTTCTCGGTGGTCTGGACCGGGCAGGTGGAGCCGGAGTTCTCGCAGCTCTACACCTTCCACGTCACGGCGGACGACGGCGCAAGGTTGTGGGTGGACGACCGCCTGCTGGTGGCGCGGACCTATTTTGCCGCGCCGACCGAGATGCGCGGGCAGATCGAATTGAAAGCCGGCCGGCGGGTGAATCTGCGGCTTGAGTACATCGAGCGCAGCGGTTCGGCCACCGCGAAGCTGGAATGGTCCTGCGCCTCGAGGGCGCGCGAGGTGATTCCATCCTCGCGCTTGTTTCCAACACGCCAGGCCAAGGCGGGAGGATCGCTGTTGGAGGAGCACTGGACCGGCATCCCGGGCGGCACGATCGCCGCGCTGACCTCCGACCCGAACTATCCCGCGAGGCCGGGCGGTCGCGAGTTCATCACGAGCTTCGAGTGCCTTGCCCGGGACTGGAGCGATGGCCACGGGACGCGGGTCACCGGGTTCATCGTGCCGCCAACGACCGGCAACTACCAGTTCGCGGTGAGCGGCGACGAGGTGGTGGAGCTTTACCTCAGCAGCGACTCGACGGCCGCCAACAAGGTGCTGGTCGCGTCGGTCGCATCGGCGACGGGCTTCCGCGATTGGAACGCGCAGGCGGGGCAGCAGTCGGCGCCCGTGCCGCTGGTGCAGGGTCAGCGCTACTTCGTGGAACTGCTGCACAAGGAAGACAACGGCACCGACCATTGGAGCGTGGGCTGGAAGAAGCCCGGCGACGCGGACTTCAGCGTCGTCCCGGGAGAAGCGCTGGTGCAGCCCGGCCTGTCCACCGCGCAGCCGGCACAGGCCGCGCTGCTCGACACGATGGCGCGCGACCATCCGCGGATTTTCGCCACGGCGGCGCGCTTTGCGAAACTCCGCGCCACCTGGCAGAGCCCGGCCGCCAGCCAGCCGAAGACCTGGGCGCAGAACGCGATCAACAGTGCGAACACGATCCTCACGGAAGCCCCGGTGACCTACGCGCCCGACGTCCGCGGCACGATCCTGAGCGAATCCCGGAAGGTGGTGGACCGGATGTACAAGCTCGGCGTCGCGTGGCAGCTCACCGGGGACAGCCAGTATGCCGAGCGCGCGTGGACCGAACTTTCCGCGGTGGCCGCTTTCCCCGACTGGCATCCCGGGCATTTCCTGGACACCGCCGAAATGACCCACGCCTGCGCGATCGGCTACGACTGGTTCTACCACTACTGGACCCAGCTGCGGCGCGACACGATCCGCAACGCGATCCTCAACCTCGGGCTGAATCCCGGGCTCTCCCAGCTCACTTCGAACGCCTGGTGGTCGCGCAGCAGCGGCAACAACTGGAACATGGTGTGCAACGGCGGCCTGAGCATCGGCGCGCTGGCGGTGGGGACGGAAAGCGAGGCGCTGGTGGAAAACCTCCTGCACCGTGCCTTGAACTCGACGCGGCCGCTGTGGGCGCATTTCACCACCGACTGCGGGGCGTGGTATGAAGGCCCCGGCTACTGGGGCTACACGACGGAATACGGCATCCGGATGTTCGCGGGGCTGGAGTGGGTGCTGGGCAGCGATTTCGGGATCAGCGGCACCCAGGGCGTGTCGGAGAGCGGCTTCGCCCCGATCGGCGCCACCGGGCCGACGAACATCATCTTCAACTTCGCCGATGCCGGCGCCGGCGGTCCGTCGCGCGGACCGGTGTTCCCGTGGATGGCTCGCCGCTACGGCCAGCCGGTCTTGGCGTGGTGGGACAACCAGGGCGGCGGCAGCGCGCTCGGCGCATTGTGGCACACGGAAAGCACGGCGTCGGTGGCCGGCTCCGCGACACCGGTGGACATGGCCTTTCACGGCGACGCAGGAACGGCCTACCAGCCGCAGGGAATGGTGACGATGCGCGGCAAGTGGAACGACAGCCGTGCGACCTTCATCGGCTGCAAAGGCGGGGAAATGGGCGCGGCCCATGGCAATCTGGATGCCGGGACCTTCGTGCTCGATGCCCTCGGCAAGCGCTGGTTCCACGACCTCGGCGGCGACAATTACGCGCTGCCCGGGTATTTCAGCGACACCCCGAGCAGCGGCACCGACCGCTGGGACTACTACCGGATGCGGCCGGAGGGGCAGAACACGCTGGCGATCGATCCGGGCGCGGGAGGGGGCATGGTGCTTGGCGCCGTCGCGCCGCTGCTGGCCTTCCAGAGCGAGGCCCGCGGCAGCGAAAGCTTCGCCATCCACGACCTGACGCCGGTTTACAGCGGGATGACCCGCGTCTGGCGCGGCGCGCGGCTGACCGGCAAGCGCGACGAGGTGCTGGTGCAGGACGAGATCCAGGCGGCGAGCGGCAAGACGGTCTGGTGGTTCGGTCACTTCACCTCGCCGGCCACCACGGTGACGATCGATCCCGACGGCACGTCCGCGATGATGACCCAGGGCGCGGAACGGCTGTGGTGCAAGATCGTGAGCGGCGGTGGCACCTTCCAGATCATGGACGCGGTGCCGCTGGCCGGCTCGCCGAATCCCGCCGGGCAGAATGCCAACACCGGGCACAAGAAGCTGGCGATCCAGCTCACGGGGGTAATGAACACCACGCTCGCGCTCTGGTTCGTGCCGCTTTCCGGCGGCGAGACCGTTCCGGCCACGCTGCCCGTGATCGCGCCGCTTTCCAGCTGGAACCTCGCCGCGACCAACGACCCGCCCGCCGCGGCCAACGGCAGCGCGACCGGCAATGCCGACAATGCGGTGGACATCGACCTGCGCGGCTATGTCACCGACGACAGCACGCCGCCGGAGCAGCTGCGCTTCAGCGTGAGCGGCGGGGTGAACGGCACGGTGGTTCTGTTAGACGACGGCCACACCGCGCGCTTCACGCCGGATCCCGGCTACACCGGCGTGCCGAGTTTCAGCTTCACCGCCACCGACACCACGCCGGATGCCCGCGTGCTGCTGGCCTACGATTTCGACGAGCCCGATGCCGCGGGCTCCACGACGGTCCCCGACGTCTCCGGGAAATCGCGGGACGGGACCATCGACTTCGCGGGAGCGGGTTCGTTCGGGATGGTTCCCGACCATGCCTCATCGCTGGTCAGCCAGGGTGCACGCTCGGTGGATCTGGTGGAGACCGGAACCACGGCAGCCCGGGTCCGCCGCTCCGTGTCCGCCGCGGAGCTCGACTGGAACACCGCGGACTGGACGGTGTGCGGCTGGTTCAAGCGGCGGGACACGACGAACGACGATTTCGTCTGGCACCTCTCCGACGGCGACGGCTTCGGCACCAACAAGGAGATCTACGTGAATTGCCCGGCCGGCCAGACAACGGTGCGGCTCCAGCATCACAACGGCACGATCTTCGACGTCGATCTGGAGAAAACCGGCATCGCTGCGGGTGCCTGGCACCACTTCGCGGTCGTCCGCGACGGGCCGGTGCTTTCCTTCTTCGTCAACGGGACCCTGGCGGGCACGGACTCCGGCTTCACCTTCGCCATCGACCAGAATTCGCCCCTGGTTTTCGGCGGTCATGCCAATCCCGCTTTCCAGCCGGGCCGGTGGTTCGACGGCCAGCTCGACGACCTTGCCGTGTTCACCTCCGCGCTGGCACCGGCGGAAATCGGCACGCTCGCGGCCGGGATGACGGTGCGTCACTTCGGCGGCTTGAGCGCGGGAGGGTCGATCACGCTGTCGGCCGCGCCGGTGACTTCTGTTTGGAACAACACGACGCCCGGCACGCCGCTGCCGTGGAGCAACGGCAGCCACTGGTCGGGCGCGACCGTCCCGCTTCCCGGCCGGGGCACCGCCTTGCAATTCTTCACCGGCCAGACGCTGGCGGGCGGGGCGATCCAGCCGAACCAGGATCTCGGAAGCGGCTTCGTGTTGAACAGCCTCACCTTGGCCGGAACGAGCAGCGCCGCCACCAGCGTCGCGATCTCCGGAGGCAGTCTCCATTTCCTGAACAACGGCGTGGCGAACCCGTCGGTCCAGATGACGGCCGGCAACGGCAGCGGATTGAGCTATGACCTCGCCACGCCGGTCACGCTCGGTTCGGCGACGACTTTCAACGCGAGCGGCAGCGCGACCTTCCGCTTCAGCGGTGCGATCGACGGAGCCGGGGATTTCATCAAATCCGGAAGCGGCAAGGTGATCCTGCGAGGTGCCAATTCGTGGACCGGCGACACCTTGATCGGCGCGGGGACCTTGCAGGTGGGCGAGGACGGGCCCGGTGGCGTTCTGGGCAGCGGCGAGGTGACGAACAACGGCACGTTGCGCTTCGAGCGGACCGGCACCTTGACCGTGCCGAACCCGATCGGCGGCAGCGGCGGGCTCTACATCGACTGCCCGATCAACGCGGGGACGATCGTGCTGAGCGGCATCAACAGCTTCGACGGCGGCGTGACGGTGAACAGCGGCGCGCTGCGGATCACCAACAGCCACGCGCTCGGGGACGGGACCAAGACCATCGTCCTCAGCAACGGCACCGCCGGGGCACCGCAGCTCCGGCTCGACGGTTCCCTGGATCCGATCGAACTGCCGGCGAGCATCAGTTTCACCACCAGCAGCAACAGCGGCGCGATCATCAACGAGGCGGGCGACAACCTGGTCAGCGGCAATTTCACCCTGACCAGCGGCGGCGGGGCGACGCGGCTGCTGGCGAGCGACGGGACGCTGACGCTGGAGGGAAACCTGATGCCGAACACCACCGGCCGCACGCTCGATCTGGCCGGAGCGGCGAAGGGAATCATCACCGGCAACGTGCTCGACGGCGTCGCGCCCAACGTGCTCGCCGTGGCGAAGAACGATGGAGGGACCTGGACGCTGGCCGGTTCGAACACCTGGACCGGCAACACGACCGTCAGCGCCGGCACGCTGGTCATGAACGGGAGCCTGGTCGCCGGGGGCACCGTCACGGTCGCCACCGCGGGGAGGCTGGCAGGGCGCGGAAGCATCGCCGCGAACACGGTGGTCAACGGCACCCTCCAGCCGGGCGACGGCTTCGGCACGATCACCTTCAGCGGGACGCTTGCCTTCGGTTCCGCCAGCCGCGTGGCTTGGGAACTCGGCGACAATGTCGAAAGCGGTGTTGCCCTCGACCGCGTGAACGCGGCGGGGGTGTCGATCACGAACAACGCGGCGATCGACCTGGTCTTCAACCGGCCGGGCAGCGCGGTGGACTTCCGCGACGCCTTCTGGGGGCAAGCGCGGAGCTGGCCTTTGGTCGCGGCGACCTCGGTCACCGGAACCTTCAAGCTGGGAACCATCGGCAGCGACCTCAACGGCCGGCCGGCGAGCGGCTACGGGGCCTTCACGCTCCAGCACACGGCAAGTACGGTGAACCTCGTATGGACCCCGCTGCCGCCGATCCAGCAGTGGCGCTTCACGCATTTCGCGACCAACGCGAACTCCGGCAATGCGGCGGACCTCGCGGACGTCGATCGGGACGGCATCGTCAACCTGCTGGAATACGCGCTCGGCGGGGATCCGAACCTCGCCTCCATGACGCCGCTTCCCGCGGGCGGCGAGGCCGGTGGCAAGCTGGCGCTCTCGTTTTCCCGACGGCTCTCTGCCCGCGACCTGACCCTGACGGTGCAGGCTGCGGCCAGCCCCGCCGGCCCGTGGACCGGTCTGGCGGCCAGCAGCGGGGGCGGGGCCTTCACCGCTCTGGTTCCGGGAGCCGGGATCAGCGAAAGCGGCTCGGGAGACGTTCGCGATGTCGAGGTCCGCGACCTCCACCTGCGGAGCGATCCGGCGCATCCGCGGCGCTTCATGCGCTTGCAGGTGGAGCGTTAGGCGGGACTCACGGCGACGGCGTCGCGACGATGCGGAAGAAGCGCTTCTCCGATCCCGGAGCAGGAGCGGTCACGTTCTTCGTCACGACGCCGCCGGTGCCGGGCACGCTGTCGATTTCGATCCACTCGAGCAGGTTGTTGCTCATGAAAACGCCGTAGGTCTGGCCGGTGACGGTGGTCCACGAGAAGCTGCTGCTGCCGCCGGGATTCAGCGTGTAGGCGGTCAGTTCGATGTCGGGGATCGGCTGGAAGAAGGTGGAGCCTGTCGCAAAGGTGGTCGATCCGGCCGGCGCGGGGAGCGGGAAGGCGAACCCGGATGAGGGAACGTAGGATCCCACCGGCGCGGGAATGGATTCGGAAGCGCCCGAGGTGGGCACATAGGTGCCCGGCATCGCGGGAAACGGAACGGCCGAGCCGGTGGCCGGAACGTAGAACCCCGGAAGGGCCCTCTCGAACGAAGTGGCGCCGCTACTAGGAACATAGTGGCCGAGCGGCGCTTCCAACTGGACGCTCATTCCGGGCACCGGGACATAGAAGCCCGCGGAGGCTTCGGTGGCGGAATTGGCACCGATGGTGGCGACGAAGCTTCCCGCCGGTGCCGGGGTCTGGCTCGCGGCGCCGACCGTCGGGACGTAGTAGCCCGGGCTGGCCGGGATGGCCTGGCTCATGCCGGGCACGGGGGTGTAGGTGCCGGTAGGAGTCAGGGTGCCCGACATGGAACCGGACGTCGAAGTGTAGCGACCGGCAGGCACCGGGGTTTGGCCGGTGGCTCCGCCGTCGGGGACCACGTAGCCCGGGCTGGCCGGGATCGAACTGCTCATGCCGGCGACCGGCGTGTAGGATCCCGGAGAACATGGCGTGGCGGAGGAGGAGGCAATTCCGCTGGTGAAGCTTCCGGCCGGGGCCGGGCTTTGGGTCGCGGCGCCGACGGTGGAGACGAAGTAACCGGGGCTGGCCGGGATCGCCTGGCTCATGCCGGGCACGGGAGTGTAATAGCCGGTAGGAGCGAGGATGCCGGACATGGCACCGGACGTTGACGTGAATCGGCCCGCGGGGACCGGGGTTTGGCTGGTGGCTCCGCCGTCGGGGACCACGTAGCCCGGGCTGGCGGGGATCGGGGCGCTCATGCCGGCGACGGGAGTGTAGAATCCGGGGCCGCAAGGCGTGGCGGAAGTGGACGCGATGCCGCTGGCGTAGCTGCCGGCGGGCGCCGGGGTTTGCGACGAGGAACCGGCGACCGGCACGAAATAGCCCGGACTGGCGGGGATGGCCTCGCTCATGCCGGCGACCGGCGTGTAGTAGCCGACCGGGCAATCGGTGGGCGCGGTGGCGTTGGCGACCGGCACGAACTTGCCGGGAGGGGCGGGGAAGATGTTCACGCCGTCGTTGTAGTAACCCGGCGGGGATTCGATGGCCCAGCTTGTGGAAGCGAGGCCGGCGGCGAGCAAAAAGGTGAGGACTTTTTTCATGAGGGAGGAAGGGTTGGCGATGACCGCGGTGCGATAGCGGATCCAAAGCGGACCGGCAATCCGGCAGATGCCCGGCGGCGAATCGGGCGGCCACGCGGGACTTGCCCAACCCGGCGGATCCGCTTCAATTCCCGCCAGCCAAGAAACTCTATGGGACGCGCCTTCGAATGCCGACGCCGAGCCAAGGAAGCCCGCTGGGACACGATGTCCCGGGTTTTCCCCAAGCTCGCCAAATCCATCACCATGGCCGCCAAGAACGGCGGTCCTGACCCTGCCGCCAACGCGCCGCTGCGGCTGGCGATCGCGAATGCGAAGGGCCAGAACCTGCCGAAGGACAAGATCGAGGCCGCCATCAAGCGCGCTTCCGGCAAGGACGCCGCGGACATCGTGGAAGTCGCATACGAGGGCAAGGGCCCGCACGGATCGCTGTTCTACATCGAGTGCGCCACCGACAACACGAACCGTTCGGTGGTCAACATGAAGACCATCTTCAACAAGAACGGCGGCCAGATCGTCAACAGCGGGCAGCTCGACTTCATGTTCACCCGCAAGGCCGTGGTGGAGTTCGAGATGACACCGGAGATGAGCGCGGAGGAGATCGAGCTGGAGCTGATCGATGCCGGTCTGGAAGAGCTGGAAGTGGAAGACGGCATCGGCCGGGCCATCGCCGACTACCATGACTTCGCCAGTCTGACAGCCGGCTTTGAGAAGCTGGGCATCACGCCGAAGAAGGCCGGCCTGGAGCGGATCCCGACCCAGCCGATCGAGCTGACCGAGGAGCAGATGACCGAGGTGGAGGTGATCCTCGAAAAGATCGAGGAGGACGACGACGTGCAGGCGGTGTTCACCAACCTGGCGTGAGGCGTTGCAGGGTTTCCGCGCCGCGGGACCTGTCTCACGATCGTGTCCTTGCGTCGGGTGCCCGACTGGGGACGGGTCCCGGGTGAAGGACTTTGCTGCCGGGTGGTGATTCTTGCTGGAATGGTCCGGCCGGTCTGACAGCTTGCGGCTCATGTCGTCGCGCCTTGCCGGACTTCTTCTGCCTGCCTTCACCCCGTGCCGGGAGGGCGATCTCGGGATCGGCGACACGCGGTCGATGCGGCGGTGGATCGACCACTGCGCGAAGCACGGGATCGGCTTTCTCCAACTGCTTCCGCTGAACGAGACCGGGTCCGACGACAGCCCTTACAACGCGATTTCATCGGTCGCGCTGGAGCCGCTCTACCTGACCTGCGAGCCGGCCGAGATTCCAGGTCTGGAGGTGGCCGACCTGGCGGCGGCGAGGGCGGAGTCGGGGCAGACCCTGCGGGGCGGGCGGGTCGATTATGCGGCCGTGAAGAAGGTCAAGCGGCGGCTGCTGGAGACCGCATGGAAGAGGTTCTATGCCGGGCCGGGCGATGTCTCGTTCTACCGCTTCCGCCGCGAGGAGAGGGCGTGGCTGGAGAACTACTGCATGTATCGTTGGTTGATGGAACAGGCCGGCGGCAGCGAGGTGTGGGATGCCTGGCCGGAGGCGTGGCGGACGGTCGAGGGAGCGATGGCCCATTTGGAAAGCGAGCGGGCGAGGGATGCGGCGGCGGTGAACGAGCGGCTGGAATTCCACGCGTGGGTCCAGTGGCTGTGTTTCCGCCAGTGGCGGACGGTGCGGATGCATGCCGACCACCGCGGCGTGAAGCTGATGGGCGACATCCCGATCGGGGTGAGCCGCTATTCGGCCGACGTGTTCTTCCGGCGCGAGGACTTCGATCTCGAGCACTGCGGCGGCGCCCCGCCAGAGACGATGTTCAAGCACGACCGCTTCATCCAGCAGTGGGGCCAGAACTGGGGCATCCCGCTTTACCGCTGGGACCGGATGGAAGCGGCCGGTTTCCCCTGGTGGCGGCAGCGGATCTCGAAGCTGACGGACGTGTTCCATATCTTCCGGATCGACCACGTGCTCGGTTTCTACCGGATCTATTCCTTTCCCTGGCAGCCGCAGCGGAATGCGGAGTTCCTGGATCTGACCGAGAAAGAAGCGGTCGCGCTGAGCGGCGGCGAGTTGCCGGGCTGGTCGCCGCGGCCCGACGACACGCCGGAGAACCGGGCGGCGAACCGCTTCGAAGGCGACGTCCGGCTGCGCATGGTGATCGAGGCCGCGCGCGGGGCCGCGGTGGTGGGGGAGGACCTCGGCTGCGTGCCGGAGTACGTCCGGCCGCACCTTGCCTCGCTGGACATCCCGGGCTTCCGGATCCCGCACTGGGACTACGACGAGGAAGGGCACGTGGTTCCGCCCGATGCCTTGCCGGAGTGCTCCTTCGCCACGTATGCGACGCACGATCACGATTCGCTGCCGGCGATGTGGGAGGAATTCCAGTCGGCCGCGGGCAACCCGGACGCCGACGAGGAGGACCGGGAAAAGGCGGAGCGGGACCTCGCGCTGCTGGCCGAGTTCGCGGGGATCGACTCGAACCGGCATTACGGCCCGGAGGTGAAGGCGGGCTTGTTCGCCGGGTTGTTCGGGTCGAGGTCGCGTTACGCCGCGGTGATGATCACCGATGTCTGCGATCTGACGGACCGGATCAACTCTCCGGGCACCGTGGGGCCGCACAACTGGAGCTTCCGCTTGTCGGCGGAGCAGGAGGAAACCGCGCTGCGCGAGCTGGCGAAGATGAAGCCGCTGCTGGAGCAAAGCGGGCGGTGCTGAAGAAGGGGGGATCTCCGGCGGGGAGGAGGGGAAGGGGCCGACCTGAAGCCCGGGCCCTCTTCCCCGCCGGAAATCTCGCGCTCAAGGAGCGAGGATGGCCGGGAGGCTCATCGGGGACATCCTGCACGGGAACCGGCAGCGAGGGTATTCCGGGATCGCGTGGGGCGGCGGAGGGAATCGCAGTGGACAAGCGGCGCGACGGGCGGCACAAGCACCGCCGATGAAGAAGAAGTTCGCTCTCGTGATTCCGGACCGCAAGCCGGGGCTGGTGCTGGATGCGGTGAAGCACGAGATCCGCAAGTACCTGAAGCGCGAGCGGCGGAAGCCCTTGCCGGAGGGCGTCGATTTCTGGGACTTCGACTGCCGGGTCGGGAAGGCGGCCGAAGATGCCACGGTGAAGCATCCGGGCGATCTGGAGAAGGCGATCGCGGAGGTGCAGGCGGCGGGCGGTGCCGAGGTTTACGTCGAGATCTTGGCGAAGCCCGGGCACCGGGTGAAGAAGGAGGCGGAATAGGCGCACCGGAGGCGGGTTGATCGAACTTGGACTGCGGCAGCCTGCTGCCGCTTTGTTGCCACAGCCTGCTGTGGAGGATTCGGGCCAGGGCTCGTCAGCAGGCTGACGAAGGGAAAGCGGCAGCAGGCTGCCGCAGTCCAAGGAGGTCCTATCCGCCGGGCGGCGTGCGGCCTTCGCCGAAGTATTTCTCGCTGCGGTAGCGAAGCCAGACGCGGAGGGTCTGCGGGACCTTTTCTTTCTCCGCCTCGCTCAGGGTTTCATAGAGCGCGATGGCTTTTTCCCGCTCGCCGCGGCAGGCGGCATTTCGATGCGCGTCCCACAGGCTGCGTGCCAGGCGGATCCGGCGGCAGACCTCTTTGACCAAGGCGGGGCCGGCGAGGGGCTTCGCGTTGGGCTTTTTCTTCGGAGGCATGGTGATTCCCTAATGCTGCTCGTTCTCATCCCTTGCCCGGGTCTCGAAGCGCATCAGCTCGGCGATGAAGGTGAGCGGCACGTGGCCGGTTTCGCCGTTACGGTTCTTGGAGAGGAGGAGTTCCGCCTTGCCGGCCTCAGCCTCCTTTTCTTCCTCGGTCTCGGCGTAGTAGGCGGTGCGGTAGAGCAGGCCGATCATGTCGGCGTCCTGCTCGATGGTGCCGGACTCGCGGAGGTCGGACATGCGGGGCACGCCGAGCGACTTGCCGGTGCGGCCTTCGGGACCGCGGTTGAGCTGGGCGAGGACGAGGATCGGAACGCTGAGCTCCTTGGCGAGGCCCTTGATGCCGGCGGAGATTTCACCGATTTCGCGCTCGCGGGAGTTCTGCGCCTGCTTCGAGCCGGACTTGAGGAGCTGGAGGTAGTCGATGCAGATGAAGCCGATGTTGTCCTCGCGCTTCCGACGGCGGGCTTTGGCGCGGAGGGTGTCGATGAGGATGCCGGGCGTGTCGTCGACGAAGAGCTTCGACGAGGCGATTTCCTCGGCGGCGCGCTTGATGCGCAGCAGGTCTTCCTTCCTCGGTTTGAAGCCGCGGCCCATCTGGGCCATCGCAAAGCGGGCGCGCGAGAAGACGAGGCGCTGCACGATCTGGAAGGCCGTCATTTCGCAGGAAAAGACCATCGAGGGAATGCCCTGGTCGATGCAGATGTGCTCGGCCACGTTCATCATGAACGAGGTCTTGCCCATCGACGGGCGGGCGGCGACGACGAACATTTCACCGGGCTTGAGGCCCTTGCACATGCGGTCGAGGTCGGTGTAGCCGGTGGGCGCGCCCTGGACCTCGACGTCGCCGGAAAGCAGCGCCTCGAAGTGGCTGATCACCTCGCCGACCGACTGCTTGATGTGGAAGCCGCGGGTGGTCTCGTTGCCCTGGCGGATGCCGAGGACACTGGATTCGACGCGGTCGAGCAGCGAGACGGTTTCCTCGGGGTTCTCGAAGGCTTCCGAGACGGCTTCGGTGCAGGTCCGGATCACGCAGCGGAGGACGTATTTGTCCTTCACCAGCGCGAGGTGGTTGTGGAAGTGCGCGGCGTTGGGCGCGTAGGTGAAGATGTCGGTGATCGCCGCCGGGCCGCCGACGCTGTCGAGGTTGCCGCGGTCGTGGAGGAGCTGGACGAGTGAGACGAGCTCGATGTCGGTGCCCTTGGCGTTGAGGTCGCGGAGGGTTTCGAACAGCAGGCCGTGGCCGGGGAGGTAGAAGTGATCGCGGGTCAGGCCTTCTTCGAGCGCGATCCCGATCCACTGCTCGGGGTCCTTGAGCATGGAGGAGAGGATGCTTTTCTCCGGGCCCAGGGCGTGGGGCATGGAGCGGGTGACGTCCGGGCCGGTGAGGGCGGCATCGGAGGTCTGGAGGGAAGGGGAATCCGGGGCGCGGAAGGGCTTGGTGTCGACGGCCATGACCAGTTTGCCAGCCTTGATGCGGGCTGGACGGATCAATAGCAATCGGCCGACAAGAGGAGCAACCGAGATCTCAGTTCGGGGCTCCTACCTCAATCTCCTGCGATGTTTTTTTTCCAGCGGGTAGCAATTCCGCAGAAACACCAAGAGAGTTTTCCCGTCGTGTCGTCCAAGTTGAACTGTCGTTCGTTGGCTGGCGAGCTGCCTCGCGAAATCGTAAACTGGACGTCCGGCCAGCTTTTCCATTCTTGACGGAAGCAAGCTCCCCGGCAGCGGATTGGTATGGCAGAGATTTACTGGCTGCTTTTGAAGCGTCACTGAGAGAAATTCGTGAAAGGTGTAACCACGATATTCGGCCGGGGGGTGCCCAAGGCAGTCGCAGATTTCGCCGACCAATTGGTGGAGTTCCGGACAGTCATGCTCGTCGATCTTCGTTTGAGTATTCAGTTCCATAGACAGCTTAGTTCGCCAAAGCGAAGACCGTGGGTCAAGAGGGGTAACTTGGGAACAGGTTGTGAATAACTTACCAGGTGCGCGGAGGCTCTGCCCCGCAGAGTGGTCCCCGGAGGCGTGCTGCCGGTTCAAGTCCGGGTCGCCGAAGTCAGCCGGCCCGTTGCTTCTGCGGGGCGGAGCCTCCGCGCACCCAGTAAAAAAGCGCGGCCCCTTGCGGGTGCCGCGCTTTGTGAAAAACCTTGTGAAGAACTCAGGCTTCTTCCTCTTCCTGCTCGGTGCCGTTGGACTCGACGTTGATCGTGAGGATCACGCTGACATCCGGGTGGACGCGGACGGTGACGTCGGTCTTGCCGGACTTCTTGACGGGCTTCTCGAGTTCGATCGCGTGGCGGTCGATGACGATGCCGGCGGCTTCGAGTTCCTTGTGGATGTCGAGGGAGGTCACCGAACCGAAAGCGCGGCCGCCTTGGCCGACTTCGAGGGTGAACTTCGGGCGGAGCTTGGCGATCTTGGCACCGAGGGCCTTGGCGAGTTCGAGTTCCTCGGCTTCGCGCTTGGCGCGGGCGGCCTTGAGGTTCTCGACGTGGCGGAGGTTGGCGCGGGTGGCTTCGAAGGCCTTGCCTTGCGGGACCAGGTAGTTGCGGGCGTAGCCGGCACGGACCTTGACGACATCGGCCTCGGCACCGAGACCTTCGATTTTTTCGCGGAGAATAACTTGAGCGTTGGCCATGAGAGTCGTGGGTCGTTCGTTGGGGCGGCGGAAATAGGCTCCGGGGCCCTTGGGGTCAAGGAAAGATTCAAAGTTCGGCGGCGCGGGCGACCCGCAGCAGCTTGGCCTCGGCGAGGTGGGGGGCCAGGATCTGGACGCCGACGGGGAGCTGGCTGCCGGATTCCGAGGGGACGGTGCCGCAGGGGACCGAGACGGCGCAGATGCCGGCGAGGTTCGCGGCGAGGGTGAAAATGTCCGAGAGATACTCGTGGAGCGGGTCGTCGGAGAACTCCCCGATTTTCCGGGCCGGGGCGGGGGCGACCGGGGTCAGGATGGCGTCGACCTGCTGGAAGGCGTTCTCGAAGTCCTTGCGGATCAAGGTGCGGACCTTCTGGGCGCGGGAGTAGTAGGCGTCGTAGTAGCCGGACGAAAGGACGTAGGTGCCGAGGATGATGCGGCGCTTCACCTCGGGGCCGAAGCCTTCCTCGCGGGAGCGGCGGTAGAGGTCGAGCAGGTCGGCCGGGGCCGCGGCGCGCTTGCCGTAGCGGATGCCGTCGAAGCGCGAGAGGTTCGACGATGCCTCGGCCGGGGCGATGATGTAATAGGTCGCGACAGCGTGCTCGGTGTGCGGCAGGGAAATGTCGACCAGCTCGGCCCCGGCGGCTTGGAGGCGCTGGGCGGATTGTTGGACGAGGGCGAGGACGGCGGGGTCGATGCCCTCGCCGAAATATTCCCGGGGAATCCCGATTTTCAGGCCGGCGACGCCTTTTTCCAGCTCCGCGGCGTAATCGGGGACCGGGACATCGAGGCAGGTCGAATCGCGCGGGTCGGCCCCGGCGATGGCCTGGAGGATCAGCGCGGCGTCCTCCACCGACTTGGTCAGCGGGCCGATCTGGTCGAGCGACGAGGCGAAAGCGACCAGGCCGTAGCGCGAGACGCGGCCGTAGGACGGCTTCAGACCGACCACGCCGCAATGCGAGGCGGGCTGGCGGATCGAGCCGCCGGTATCGGAGCCCAACGCGGCGATGGCGAGGTCCGCGGCGACCGCGGCGGCGGATCCGCCGGACGAGCCGCCGGGGATGCGGGTGAGGTCGTGCGGGTTGCGGGTGACCTGGAGGGCCGAGTTTTCGGTGGCGGAGCCCATCGCGAACTCGTCCATGTTGACCCGGCCGAAGGGCACCGCTCCGGCGGCGCGGAGGCGGGTGGTCACGGTGGCATCGTAGGGTGCGGTGTAGCCGCTTTCGAGGAAGCGCGAACCGCAGGTGCAGGGCTGGCCGAGGGCGTTGATGTTGTCTTTCAGCGCGATCGGGATGCCGCCGAGGGGCAGTGAGAGGTCGGCGGTGGCCGCGGCGGCGCGGGCACCGGCGAGATCGTGGGACAAGTAGGCACCGATCTCGGGGTCGCGGCTGGCGATCGCGGCGGCGAGCTCGTCGACGATATCGACCGCCGTGATTTCACGGGCGACGAGCTGCTTGCGGAGGGCGGAGATGGAGGACGAGGCGAGGGACATGATTCCAGTCTTGCGTCTTGAGTCTTGAAGTCTTGCGTCTCTCACGCGTCGGCGATGACCTTCGGCACCCGGATCTGGTCCTGGGCCTGGTCGGGAGCGTTGGCGAGGACGGCTTCGCGGGGGAGGCTGTCGCCGGGGAGGTCCTCGCGCATCACGTCGTAGACCGGGGCGGGGTAGGAGGTGGGCTCGATGCCGCTGACATCGAGCGCGGCGAGGGATTCGACATGGCCGAGGATGGCCTCGAGCTGCTTCTGGAAAACAGCGCACTCTTCCTCGCTGAGTTCGAGTCGTGCGAGTCCCGCGATGTGGCGGACGTCGATGGGGTCATGGGCCATGGCGGGCGGATTGGAGAGGAAAGCCCGGGCGGCGGCAAGGGCGGGATGTGGAAGCGGGTGGTGGAATTGGAATGGCGGGCGGCGGGAATTGCTGCGATACGCTGGCGGCATGTCGGACAAGAAAAGGTCGGGATGCGTGGTGGCGGCGGTGGTCGGACTGCTCGTTTTGGTAGGAGTGATCGCACTCGTGTTTGTTTACAGCTTCAAGGCGGTCCGTCACGGGAAGCGCGAGGTGGAGGAGCAAATCGCGGAGTTCAAGGCGCGAGAGGAGGCCCGGGCGGCAGTGGAGCGGGAGAGCACCGTGACCGCGGTTCAACTGAGGGAAGGCGAACTGGCGGACTACAGCGGATACCAGAAGGGTGATGCCTTGAGTCCGGAGATGTTTCTGGCCTGGCGGCTTGATCCGGGGGCGACCACCCTTGCGAAAGAGGTATTCGTCGAGAAGGTGGAGGGCGCCGCGGTGACGTGGAGGTTGCAGGCGGGCGACTTGCGGACCCAAGGCGAGACCATCGTCGGGACTTTCCAGCTTCCCTACGCGAAGTCGGATCCGAAGGGCCGGAACCTCCAGACCGGAGTGGAGTCCATCGAGTGCCGGTTCGCCGCAGGTTCGAAAGAGTCGCTGCTGGCGATCCGGCGCGACCGTCCTGCGATGATCGCCGGGCGCTTGTCGCTGGTGAATGGCGGCGTCGTGATTGAGGACGCCCGACTGGCGACAGAGGACGTGGAGAAATGAGCCGTCTCAGAGTACCCGCAGCATCTCCAGCGCCTCGCGCAGCTTGCCGGCGGGATCGACGGACGTGAGTCGCGGGAAGCGGCGGCCTTCGAGCATGATGTAATCGCCGCCGCGGTGGAGCATCAGGCGCTGGCCCTTGATCTCGACCGACGAGACGCCCTTGTTCGCGGCGACCAGGCGGATGCGGCCGACGGCGATGAGATTCGCGGCGGGCTCCGGCAGGCGGCCGAAGCGGTCGCGCCAGCGGGCTTCGAGCTGGTCGAGGTCCTTCTCGACCATGCTCTCGGCGAGCTCGCGGTAGGCGCTGACTCGGAGCTGGGTTTCGCCGAGCCAGGAATTCGGCAGGTAGGCGGGGAGCAGCGGGCCGTCGCCGGAACCGCGGGCGTGCTCGGTTTCGGAGAAGGCCACGAAGTCGCTGCGGAAGCTCGCCTCGACGCGGGCTTTCGGGGTTTTGCCCTGGAGGCGGTCGACCGATTGGCGGAGGAGCTGGCAGTAGAGATCGAAGCCGACCGCGGCGATGTGGCCGCTCTGCTTGGTACCTAACAGATTGCCCGCGCCGCGGATCTCGAGGTCGCGCATGGCGATCTTGAAGCCGGAGCCGAGGGCGGTGTACTGCTTGATGGCGTGAATCCTTTTCCGCGCGTCGCCGGCGGTGACCATGTCGCGTGGCAGCAGCAGGATGGCGTAGGCCTTTTCGCCGGCCCGGCCGACGCGGCCGCGGAGCTGATAGAGATCGGCCAGGCCGAAGCGGTCGGCGCGGTCGATCAGGATGGTGTTGGCATTCGGGATGTCGATGCCGGTCTCGATGATCGTGGTGGCCAGCAACACGTCGGCCTCGCCGTGGACGAAGCTGCGCATCACGACTTCCAGGTCGTCCTTCTCCATCTGGCCGTGGCCGACGAGGATGCGTGCCTCGGGGACCAGCTCGGCGATCTTCTTGCGCATCATCTCGATGCTCTTGACCCGGTTGTGCAAGAAGAAGACCTGGCCGCCGCGCTTCATCTCACGGCGGATCGCGTCGCGGATCACCCGCTCGTCGTAGGGGCAGACGCTGGTGTGGACCGGCACCCTGTTAGGCGGCGGGGTGTCGATGGTCGACATGTCGCGCGCACCCATCAGCGCCATGTAGAGGGTGCGCGGGATCGGCGTGGCGGAAAGGGTCAGCACGTCGATGCTGCGGAACATCTCCTTGAACTTCTCCTTGTGCTTCACGCCGAAGCGCTGCTCCTCGTCGACCACCGCGAGGCCGAGGTTCTTGAAGGTCACGTCGCCGGAAATCAGGCGGTGGGTGCCGATGACGATGTCGACCGAACCGTCGGCGAGGCCCTTGATGGTGTCGCGGATTTCGGCGGGCGTGCGGAAGCGGTTGAGCAGCTCGATGCGGATCGGGTAGTCGCTCATCCGTTCGCGGAAGGTCCGCCAGTGCTGCTCGGCGAGCACGGTGGTGGGCACCAAAATGGCGACCTGCATGCCGCCGGTGGCTGCCTTGAAGGCCGCGCGGATGGCGACTTCCGTTTTGCCGAAGCCGACGTCGCCGCAGATCAGGCGGTCCATCGGGCGGATGCCTTCCATGTCGCGCTTCGATTGCTCGATCGCGCGGCGCTGGTCGGGGGTCTCGGTGTAATGGAACGAGTTCTCGAATTCCCACATCCAGCGCGAGTCGGGCGGGTGGGGGATCCCGGCCTCGGCCTGGCGCTCGGCTTGCACTCGGAGGAGCTGCGCGGCGTAGTCGAGGATCGACTTCTCGGCCGACTTGCGGAGGTTCTTCCATGCGGTGCCGCCGAGCTTGCTCAACTCGGGCGTCTTGCCGCCGATGCCGACGTACTTCGCGACCAGGTGCGACTGGTCGATCGGCACCGCGAGCAGGCCGCCGTCCTTGTATTCGATGGTGATCTCGTCGCCTGTCTCGCCGGGCGCGATGCCGCGGAAGCGGCCGATGCCGTATTCGCTGTGGACGACGAGGTCGGCTTCCGCGATGTCGTCGAGCGAGGCGCGGGTTGTTAGAGCGCGATGGGTATCATGGCGTTTCTTCAGCGTGCCGGGCGTGCGGTAGCGGCCGAAGAGTTCGCTGGAGGAAAGCACGGCCATCCGCGCGGCGGGGACGGTGAAGCCTTGGACGAGCTCGCCGCGGAGGCGGACCAGATCGGCGACGGCTTCCTGGCCGGCGAGTTCGATGAAGCGGTCTTCCTCGCCCTTGTTCGAGAAGACCATGCCGATCTTCCAGTCCTGCGCGCGCCACTCGTCGAGCTGGCCGAAGAAGGTCTGGCGGCGGGATTGTTCGAGGACAAAGTCGCCGGCTTCGAAGCTGCCGAGCGGGCTGCCGAAGCAGGCGGTGGAGAAGTCTTCCTCGCCTTTGCCGTCCGCCGCGCCTGTGAGAATGCGGATGTCACCGTCCGCCTCTTCGAAGCCGATGCGGACGTCGCCCTTTCTCACATAATCGCCGACCGTGGCATCGAGGTCGGGCTCGGCGAGGAGGAGTTCGGCTTGTTCCAGCTTGCCGATGGAGGCTTGCGAATCGACGTCGAACTCGCGGAGGGAATCGACTTCGGTGTCGAAGAATTCGATCCGCAGCGGTCGTCCGCCTTGCCAGGGGAAGACATCGAGGATGCCGCCGCGCATCGCGAACTGGCCGCGGCCCTGGACGGTGACGACGCGGTCGTAACCGTGGGAGGAAAGCTTGGCTGTTAGATCGAGCGGATCGGCCGTGGTGCCCTGCTTGACGACGATCCGGCTGCCAGCCAGCGCGGCGGGCGAGGGGGCCGGCTGGGCGAAGGCGTCGGGGCCGCAGAGGATGACGCAGGACTTTTTCTGGGCGGCATCGTCGAGGACCTGGAGGCGCAGCGCGGCGGCTTCGGGATCGGCGATCTGGCCGCCGTCGAGTTCGGCCGGCATTTCGGGGAGATCGGTGGCGTCGATGCCCCACAGCTCGAGTTCCGCGGCGAGTCGTTCGCGCTGGCGGTGGCCTTCGCAGACCAGCCAGAGGCGGCGCTTGCCGGCATCGGAAAGGTGGCGGCAGATCACCGCGGCGAGCCAGGAGTGGGCGGCCTCGTCGGCGTGGTCGAACACGACGCCTCCTGCACCCGAGGCCGCAAGGGCCAGGCGCTGCGCGAAATCCGGCTGCCCGATGGCCCGCTGCAGCCAGTCGTGGGTGGCATCGACCGTGCGGGGCACGGGTTTTCCCTAGTCGCGATTCCGCGGCAGCCAAGTGCCAAGTCGGGGCGAGTCGGATTTCTTTTGCGGCGCCCGGGGCGCGGACTCATCGCACCGCCCGGATGCGGACGAAGCGCTCGGCGTGGCTGAGGGCGGGGTCGGGATCGCGGGCTTCGAGGATGAACGGGGTGTTGGTTAAAATCACGCCCGGCACCCAGTTCTCTAGGTTCGAGCTGAATTCAATGACCGCGGTGGCATCGCTCGGCGCGAGGAAACGCGGAACTCTCAGTGTCAGGTAGTTCGTGCCGCCGGTGTTTCTCATGAACGGGGTGCGCGCTTCGGGAGATGTCGGGAAATCGGTGGAGAGTCCGAGGGCGTATTCGACGATGTCCGGATATTGATCGTGGTCGCGGTCAAGGGTGTCGGCGGTTGCCGGGTTGCCGACGGTGACCGAGACGACGCCGAGGTTCGAGTCCGCGAAGCCGTCGAACGCGGCGAAGGTGAACGAGTCCGGGCCGTTGAATCCACTCTCCGGATGATAGGTGACGAGGCTTCCGGCCAGTGAAGCGGTGCCGTGCTGCGGCTGGGTGACGATGCGCAGGGTCCGGGGATGGCCGTTGGAATCGCTTGAGGAGAGGGAGATGCTGCCGGCGCTGTCGGTCGCGGTGGTGAGACTCGCATTGATGACCACGGGTCGGCTGTTGTTGGTGAAAATGCCGCCGACGCGGCCGTCGTTCTCGCGCTTGTGGCAGAGGAAGCAGCTCACGTTTTCACCGCGGAACAGAGAAACCGTGTGGGTGACGTTATCGTTGCTGAAGGTGAGAGTCCGATCGGAGAAGGATCGCGACAGGACCGTGCCGCGCCGGTCGGAGCCATGGCACGCGAGACAGGAACTGCTTTCTCCCTGGTCCTTGTGGGATTGGATCCAAGCGTTACCGACCGGGTGCATGCCGTGGGGGCCGCCGGACACGGTGTTGGGCACTGACGAGTGGCAGGCGGAGCAGTCCGCGATGACGCCGACGTTGCCCTGGAGTTTGGCGCTTTGCAGGTTGTCGTTGCGGTGGAGCGCGGGATACTCGGCATGCGTCGAGCCGTGGCAGGCGCTGCATTGGAGTCCACCGTGACCCTTCGAAAAGCGATAGAGCGACTTCCCCGTGGCAGGGGTGTCGGGATTGGTCGCGAACAGCGTGCTGGCCGGGACGCGCAGGGAGCCATCATCCTTGAAGACGCTCGTGTAGCGGATCTGGCCGCTGTTCTGGGTCGCGCTGCCGGTGTGGCATTGCTGGCAGTTTGGCTCGTCGAGCCAACCGGTGCGGTCGGGCGCGCCGACCTGGCTCATGGTGCCGTGGCAGCTCTGGCATTGCATGGCGGCCGTGCCATCCGCGGCGACGGCAGAACCCATCGCGCCGCGCAGGCAGCGGGTCTCCGAGCCGGGATGGCATTGATAGCAGGAACTGCGGTTTAACAAGTGATCGAGCGTCAAAGGAGAGTCGGGTCCGGTGACGTTCGCATGTTTCGAGTGCATCGCGCGGGTAAGGGGAGAGACGCCCGCGGCTCCTCCCGTGCCGAGCGCCTCGGAGGCGTGACATGCCGCGCAAAGCACCGGCTTCTGAAGATCGACGACGCTGGCATGGAGTCCATCCGCCGTGTATTTGGCAGCCGCGAGCGCATTGGCATAAACCGTGGTTCCAAGATGTTTTTCGTCGTGGAGCCGCAGGATGTTCAGTCGGTGGTCCCGCGCCGGGTTCGGGTCGTTCTCCCATCCTGCGGCGGGCTTGGCGGCGGGGCCGGAGTTGGAGGCGTGACACTTGCGGCAATCCATTTCGGCGGAGACCGGCAGCACGACGTCGGTGGTCGCAAGCAGGGTTCCCGTCGGGGTCCTCGCGGTCAGCCGCATGACCGGGTAGGGGTTCCTGTTCCCGGCGTCGTCGATCGGAGTGATGGGGATTCCGGCGGCCTCGAACCAGTTCATCAGGGCGTTGAATTCAGTCGGCTGCGGCTCGTTGAGCGGACCGGGCATCTTGTGGCCGGTGAGACCGGTTTCAGGGGCGAGTGTCGCCCCGAAGAGTGCCTGCGAGTGATCCCAGAAGTTGGTTTTTCCCTGGCTGCCGCGGTTGATCGAACCGTCGGGGTCGGCGATGGCCTCGTAGGTGAGGAGGAAACCGGCGGGGTTGCGCACGAGTTTGCCGGAAGCGTTGATGAGCTGGCAATCGATCGTGTTGTAAGGCGGGAGGATCGAGAACACCGAGTAGTCGTCGTCCATGCAGTGCATCCCGAGATTGTTCCAACCGATGAGTTTCTGGGCGGAGACCACGGTGGTCAGGGCAAGGAGGACGACGAGGGGTTTCATGGCTGTCAGCCTTTTCAGGCGTTACCAGAATCAACGGGCGGTGCGACGCTATCAAACGGTCGATGGTAACGGTTTGGCAGGATATGCGCAGGACCCGCGCTTTGAGATTCCACGGCGTGCCTGCTTTCTCATGATGTCCCCCGTGAAGGTTCTGCTGGCATGTGACAAGTTCAAGGGATCGCTGGGCGCGGTGGAGGCCTGCGAGGCGGTGCGGGCGGGGTTGCCGGCGGGGTGGGAGTGCGACGTTTGCCCGATCGCGGACGGTGGGGAGGGCTTCATCGACGCGATGCTGGCGGGCAGCGGTGGGGAACGGGTGAGTGCTTTCTGCCGTGATGCACTGGGCCGGCCGGTCGAGGCGAACTACGGGATCTATCGTAGTGGCGGCGAAACAGTGGCGGTGATCGAGATGTCGGCGGCGAGCGGGATGTGGCGGATCGCGTCGGAGGAGCGGAATCCGCGGCGGGCGAGCACGTTCGGGACGGGCGAGCTGATGCGGCACGCGGTGGAGGTGTCGGGCGCGACGCGGCTGCTGGTCGGGCTCGGTGGCAGCGCGACGAACGACGGCGGCGCGGGGATGGCGGCGGCGCTGGGGGTTCGCTTTTTGGATGAACGCGGGGACTTGCTCGACGCGGTGCCCGAGGCACTGGCGGGACTTCATGCGATCGATGAGTCGCGGCGGATAATGTTGCCGGAAGTGATCGTGGCCTGCGACGTGGACAACCCGCTGACGGGGCCGCGCGGGGCATCGGCGGTGTTCGGGCCGCAGAAGGGCGCGACGCCGGAGGACGTGGCGTTTCTCGATGCCGTGCTGACGAAGCTGGCCACGGTTTCCGGCGGCGGGCGGGAAGCCTTGACGCCCGGTGCGGGCGCGGCGGGCGGCTTGGGCTTCGGGCTGCTGCGATTTGCAGGGGCGACCGTGGTGCCGGGATTCGATCTGGTGGCTGAGGCCTTGCGGCTCGGCGAGCGGGTCGCGGCGGCGGATCTGGTGATCACCGGCGAGGGTTCGTTGGATGCCCAGACACTCGGTGGCAAGGGCCCGGCCGGGGTGGCGGCGCTGGCACGGGCGGCGGGGGTGCCAGTGGTCGCGGTGGCGGGGCGGGTGGAAGATTGTGCGGCGGGCTTGTTCGATGCCGCGCTGTCGCTGGAAAGCTTCGGGTTGCCGTTGGACGAGTCGATTTCCCGCGCGCCGGAACTCGTCACGCGGCTGGTCGCCGGGCATGAGGGCTTGCTCCACGGGCTTGTGGCCCGCTAGGACAGGGGCGACATGAGCGACGTCGTTCTTCTATTCTCCGGACAGGGCGCCCAGAAGGTGGGCATGGGCAAGGATTTCCACGAGGCCTCGGCGACGGCGCGGGCGCTTTTCGAGCTGGCCGACGAGGTGCTCGGCTTCCCGCTTTCGACGACGATGTTCGAGGGTCCGGAGGAGGAATTGACCCGCACCTCGCGCTGCCAGCCGGCGCTTTATCTCCACGGCCTGGTCGCGCTGGCGCTGCTGAAGGAGCGGGTCGGCGGGCTGAATCCGGTGGCGGCGGCCGGGCTTTCGCTCGGGGAGTTCACTGCCCACTCGGCGGCCGGGACCTTTTCGTTTGAAGACGGACTCAAGCTGGTTGCCCGCCGCGGACTTTTCATGGAGGAAGCCTGCCAGGCGACGCAGGGCGCGATGGCGGCGTTGATCGGCGGCGAGGAGGAGGCGGTGAAAGCGCTGGCCGCCGAGTGCGCGGTGGACGTGGCGAATTTCAACGCGCCGGGGCAGATCGTGCTTTCGGGGACCGTGGAAGGCATCGATGCCGCCGTCGAGAAAGCCCGCGACCACGGGATCCGCCGGGCGATCAAGCTCAACGTCGCCGGGGCCTACCACAGCCGCCTGATGCAGTCGGCGCAGGACCAGCTCGCCGCGGAGTTGGCGGGCGTGTCGATGCAGCCGCCGGGGATCCCGGTGGTGTGCAATTTCGGGGCTTCCGTGGTATCGGATCCCGCGGCGATCCGCTCGATGCTGGAGAAGCAGGTGACGGGGTCCGTGCGTTGGACCGAATCGATCCGGCTGCTCTGCGAAATGGGTCACCGGACCTTCGTCGAGCTCGGGCCCGGCAAGGTCCTGGCGGGTCTGGTCGGCAAGATCGACAAGGACGCGACGGTGCATTCCATCGAGGATCTGGCGTCTCTGGAAGCGGTCACGGAGCTGCTCGATTGAGGCTGAGAAAAATTGAAAATTGATGTTGCGCGGGTCGGGGCCTCCCCCTAGCGTCCCGCCCACGCCGCAAGGCGCATGAGACTACCAGTTGGAGCGGTAGTTCAGTTGGTTAGAATGCCGCCCTGTCACGGCGGAGGTCGCGGGTTCGAGTCCCGTCCGCTCCGCCACTCTTCGCGAGTGGCAATGCCGCCCTTCGGGGCGGCTTTTTTGTGGGTGCGTCCCCGGAACTTCTGCGGAGCGGACGGGGCTCGGACCCTGCCGAATCCCGCTTTGGGGATGAGGCACCCGGTTCGAATGCGCGGGAGCATCGCGACCTTGCTTTGATCCGCCTTGCGGCAGGCTGGCATGGCCGCAGGCAATCCCGTCCGCTCCGCCACTCTTCGTGAGTGGCAATGCCGCCCTTCGTGGCGGCTTTTTTGTGGGTGCGTCCCCGGAACTTCTGCGGAGCGGACGGGGCTCGAACCCTGCCGAATCCCGCTTTGGTTATTAGGCACCCTTGGACTGCGGCAGCGGCCCCACTTCGCTAAAGCTACGAGGGGCGGAGCTGCACGCCAGTCCAAGGGGCACGCTACTCCGCCAGCCTCTCCAGCACCCGTCCCGCGGCGGTCATGCCGAAGACGGCGGTGACGTGGGTGGCGGTGCCGTAGCCGGCGTCGCAGCGGATGCCGGCGGGAAGGTCCTCGGGCTTGTCGTGGCTGACGCCGCCGTCGCAGGTGGGAAAGAGGGGCGGTTCGTCGGAAAAGACGGCCTCGATGTGGAACTTGCGGACTTTTTCTCCCGGAGGGGCCTTGGGGAAGCCGTGCTCGTCGCGCAGGCGCTTGCGGACGGCCATCAGGAGGGCGTCGTCCTTCGTCCGGGCGAGGTCGGCGACGCGGATGCAGGTGACATCGCGCCGGCCGCCGGCGCCGCCGCAAGTGACGATGGGGATACCGCGGTCGCGGCAGCGGGCGAGCAGGACGCACTTGGCGCGGACGGCGTCGATGGCATCGATCACCGCGTCGAAGCCGGCGTCGAGGAACTCGTCGACATTGCGGTCGGAAAGGAACTCCTGGCGTTCGGTGATCAAGATCTCCGGCTGGATGGCGCGGAGGCGCTCCGCCATCACGCCGACCTTGGGCTTGCCGTAGGTCCCGTCGAGCGCGTGGATCTGGCGATTGGTATTGGTGACGCAGAGGTCGTCGGCATCGATCAACGTGATCTTGCCGATCCCGGAACGCGCGAGGCATTCCGCGGCCCAGCAGCCGACGCCGCCGATGCCGACCACCGCGACATGGGCGCGGCGGAACGTCCCGAGCGCAGCGCTGCCGTAGAGCCGGGCGATGCCGGAGAAGCGCGAGAGGTAGGGATCGCTATCGGACACGGGAGCGTCCTAACCGGCGGGCCGGTGCGGTGCAAATGCCGATTGGCCCGGGTTCAGGGAACGGCTTCGACGGCGAGGATCGGGTAGCGTTCGGCGCGACGGCCGAGGGCACGCTCCAGGTCCTTTTGCTCCGGCGGCTTGCCCTTGGAGGTGAGAACGAAGACGCGCTGGTTGGCGGGGTCGCCGGACTTGCGCGGCACGATGACGACGGACTCCATGCCGGGCATGGCCTTCCAGAGGCGCTGGACGGTGAGCTGTTTGGTCCGGCAGCCGTTGTTGCCCACGGTGACGCGGATCGTCCCGGCGGTGGCCGTGGCGATGAGGGAGAGCAGCAGAAGTGCGGTCGGGAAAAACCTCACGCTGCCATGGTGGCATCGATCCCGGTTTTGTCAGGCCCCTAACAGATGCTTTTTCATCTGCGCGAGGATCGCGGCGCAGGCGTCGCGGTCGCCGCCCTGGACCTCGGCGGTGGCCCAGCCGGTGAAGCGGATCTCGCGGAGCGCCTTACGGACTTCCGGCCAGTCGATATCGCCCTCGCCAATCTTGCCGAAGCCGCCTTTCACGCCCCAGTCCTTGCAATCGAGCTTCACGATCCGCTTGTCGAGCGCGCGGATCCATTCGGCGGGCTTCGAGAAACGCTGGTGGTTGCCGATGTCGAAGTAGGAGCCGACCCAGGGAGAGTTGATCTCGTCGAGATACTTGATCAACAAGTCCGCTGACTGTGCGTTGCCGCCGTCCTCGGTGTAGAACATCCGGTTCCAGACGTTCTCGATCAGGATGTGGACGCCGAGTTCCGCGGCGAGCGGCAGGGCCTTGCGGATGCCTTCGACCGAGCGGGCCCAGGCTTCGTCGTGGTTGGTCTTGGCATCGACCACGCCGGGGACCAGCAACACCGCGGAGCCGCCGACGGCATGGCTTTCGCGGATGGCGGTCAGCAGGCCTTGCAGGGCCTTCTCACGCACGGCGGCATCGGGGTCGGAAAGGCGGGTTTGCCAGTGGATGGAATCAACCACGCCGTGAATGGGCAGGCCGGTGGCTTTGGAGGCGGCGAGGGCCTCGGCCTTGTCCTGACCACCGGGGGAGTCGAGCTCCACGCCGTCGTAGCCGATCTCCTTGAGGATGCGGAATTTCTCCTCGAGGTTCGCCCCGAAGTTGGCCATGCCGCATTTCAGCGAGAGCTTGATCGGAAGCGGACCGGCGGCGTCCTGGGCGCGGAGGGAAAGCGGGGCGGAAGCGGCGGCAAGGGTCGCGAGGAATTGGCGGCGGTGCATGGCGGGAATACCGTCAGAAAGGGCAGGGAATTGCACGAAAATTGGCGATTGATGAGGACTTTGTCAGTTCTCTTTCGCCTTTTCGAGCGCCGTCCGGATGCTTTCGGCCACCTGCGTGCCGAGTTTCTGGTAGCCGGCGGGCTTGTAGTGGACGTCGCCCGGCCGGACGAACAGCTCGGGGGCAAAGGTGGCACTGAGGGCGTGCAGGTCGTTGGTGGCGATGCCGTGCTTCTTCATGACCTGGGCGGCGACCTCGTTGTATTTCTTCTCGTCGCCGGCGATGCGGCCGGCCTCGCCTTCGGGGACGACGGTGGTGGATGCCCAGACCAGGGTGGCGCCGGTCTTCTTCAGGCGGGCCACCAGTTGTTCGAGGTTCTTTTCATACTGCTCCAGCGTGGTGGTGAGAGTGCCGTTCACCTTGTCGCGATTGCCTTGTTGTTTGGCCTTGGGATTCCGGTAGCAGAGATCGTGGAGACCCCAATTGAAATGGATCAGGTCCCAGCGGGTGTCGCCGAGCCATGCATCGATTTTCGCGAGGCCGGTTCCGGTGTGCGCGGCGTTGCCGGGGTTGTGAGAGATCGAGGCCGAGTCCTTGAGCTGCTTCTCGACGAAAGGGGTGTAGCCGATCGAAATGGAATCCCCGATCATGAGGACTTTCGGGAGATCTTTCGTTGCGGGATCGGCAGCGGAAGCCGGAAGGAAGGCGGCCAATGTGGCGGCGGCGAGGGTGGTGAGGAAGGTGCAGCGGTTCATGGGTTGGAGGCGGGTCACTGTTGGATACTCCCGGCCGGGGCGGCTTCAGCCGAAGAACTTGCGGACCAGCGCCAGCAGTCCGCTGAGCAGGGCGCTGACGACGATGCAGGTGACGACGGGGAAATAGAAGCCGCCCTTGTCGCCTTCGATGCGGATGTCGCCGGGCAGCCGGCCGAGCCACGAGAACCAGCCGCGGCCGCCGCCGAACCAGAGCACGAGCCCGATTACCGCGAGGGCGAGCCCGGCGAGGACGAGGAGGCGTCCGGCGTTTTCCATGGGCACACCTTCACGCGAAGGCCTTGCGGAGCAAGTCGAGACTCTTGGGGATGGCGGTGAGCGGGTCTTCCTTGCCTTCGAACTCGAGCGAGACGTAGCCGGTGAAGCCCGCGTCCTTCAGGATCTTCGCGATCCGAGGGTAGTCGAGGTCGAGCGTGTACCATACCCCGCCGCCGAAGTAGGTCTTGGCCTGCAGCAGCACGGTGTCGGGCGCGAGCTTGGTCAGGCGGTCGTAGGGATCCTCGAGGAAGTTGCCGGTGTCGAGGGTGACCTTGAGCCATGGGGAAGCGATCGCATCGACCACGCGCTTCACGCCTTCCGGGGTGACGCCGAGGCCCCAGTGGTTCTCGAGGCCGAGCACCACGCCGCACTTCTCGGCGACGGGGAGGATCTGCTTGTAGGACTCGATGACCCAGCCGTAGGCGTCCTCCTCGGTGTAGCCCTTGATGGGTTCCTCGATGCCGCGCTTGGCCATCAGGTCGTTGAAATCCTTCGAGGTACCCCAGGTGCCGGAGTTGACCCGCATGGTCGGGATACCGAGGGCGTAGGCCTGCTCGATGCAGTCGGTGGTGTGCTTGACCTGGGCCTTGCGCTTTTCGGCGTCGGGATTGAGGAAGCCCTGGTGGGTCGAATAGCCCATGAGATCGAGGCCTAACAGAAAGGCATGGCGCTTGTACTTCTGGAGCGTCGCGTTGTCCGGGATCTCGTTGGCGGCGGCGATCTGGCGCTGGAGGATTTCGAAGCCGTCGAAGCCCATGCGTGCGGCGTGGTCGAGGCAGGTCGGGATGTCGCGAAGCGCCTCGCGTTGGAAGCCCCAGAACGAGTAGGACGAGACCCCGATCCGGTTCGGCCGGGCGGGTGCCGCGGGCTTGTCCTGCGCGGAAAGGGGGAGCGGCAGGGCGGCGAGGGCTCCGGCGGAGAGAAAGTGGCGACGCTTCATGATGGCGCGAAAGATCACGAAGCGGGCCGAAAGGCAAGGCGGGAGGCGATTTCCTCGAGGCGGAAGCTCAGGTTGTTAGATCGATTCGGACTCGATCACGTGGCGGCCGGGGATGGAGGAGAGAGCGGCTTCGAGGAGGGCGCGGGCGATCCTTTCGGCGGGGACCATGCGGTAGCGGCGGGGAACGAGCGGATGGAATGCGGACATCAGGAGCATCGCGAGGCGTTCGGCGGGGCGGGCTTCGTCGCGTTTGCCGCCGATCAGCGAGGGGCGGACGAGGGTGAGCGAGGGAAAGTCACAGGCGTCGAGGTCGCGTTCGAGTTCGCCCTTGGTGCGGAGGTAGAAGTTGCCCGAGCGGGGATCGGCGCGGGTCGAGGAAGTGAGGGCGAAGCTGCGGGCACCGTGGGCCCGCGCGAGGCGTGCGACGGCGAGCGGGTAGGCGTGGTCGATGCGATGGAAGGCTTCCTTCGAGCCGGCTTTCTTGATCGTGGACCCGAGTGTGCAGATCACGGCGTCGGCTTTCCACCAGGGTGCGTCGGACGGGAGGTGGTCGAAGTCGACCTGCGGGTTCGTGAGTTGCGAATGCGGGGCGAGCGGGCGACGGGTGGGGGCGACGAGGTGCTTGACCTGCGGGTCGGCGAGGGCGAGGCGGAGGACTTCGCGTCCGACGAGACCGGTCGCGCCGACGAGGAGGAGGGTGGGCATCGGGACAAAGGAGGACAGGCCGCCGGGAGGCGCAATGGGAATCCGCCGGCGGACGGGCTGTCGCACTTCGCTCCGGAGACCGCAGCCCAAGCATGTCGCCTGAAAGGCGACAACCCGCCTTCATGCCGCCTGCAAGGCGGCACTCCGTTTCCGCCCGTCAGGACGCCAGGAAACCGGTGAGCGGGCTGGTGGCGGAGGCGTGGTCGGTGGGCTCAGCAAGGCCGAGTTCGTAGGCTTCGCGCCCGGCCTCGACGGCTTTCTTGAAAGCGATGGCCATGCGGACGGGATCCGATGCGATGGCAATGGCGGTGTTGATCAGCACGGCATCCGCCCCGAGCTCCATCGCCTCCGCGGCGTGGCTGGGCGCGCCGAGGCCGGCATCGACGACGACCGGGACGATCGCCTGCTCGACGATGATGCGGATCTGGTCGCGGGTGGCGACGCCCCTGTTAGAGCCGATCGGCGCGCCGAGCGGCATCACGGTGGCGGTGCCGGCTTCCTGCAGGCGCTTGGCGAGGACCGGGTCGGCGTTGATGTAGGGCAGGACGGTGAAGCCTTCCTTCACGAGGATCTCGGCGGCTTTCAGGGTCTCGATCGGATCCGGCAGCAGGTAGGTGGGATCGGGATGGATCTCGAGCTTGATCCACTTCGGCAGGCCGGCGGCGGCGGCGAGGCGGGCGAGGCGGACGGCTTCCTCGGCGTTCATCGCGCCGCTGGTGTTGGGGAGGAGCAGGTATCTTTCGGGATCGATGAAATCGAGGATGTTCGCGTAGGGATCGGCCGTGCCGGTGAGGTCGGCCCGGCGCAGGGCCACGGTCACGATCTCCGTGCCGGAAGCGGCGAGGGCGTCGCGCATCGACTCGTTGGAAGGGAATTTCCCGGTGCCGGTGAAGAGGCGGGAAGAGAACTCGCGGCCGGCGATGACAAGGGGCTGGGACATCCGCGGCGGACTTTAGGAAAGGGGGCCGCGCATGCAAGAGGAGTGTGGGGAGAGGGGAAGTTCCGAGTTTGGAAGTTCCAAGTGCCAAGGGGCAAAGTTCCAAGTTTTGAAGTTCCAAGTGCCAAGAAAGGCAGTGGAGGAAACAAAGGCGGACGTCAGGCTTGGGCGGGGAGGGTCATGGCGTCGACTTCGTGCCAGGCGTGGGGGATGTCGCGCATGATCAGGGCGTGGTCGAGGGTGGCGCTGCCGGGAGGGAAGGCGGCGGGGTTGTCGAAGAAGGAGGACTCGACGCGCTCGACGGAAAGGCTCCCGACCTTCCAGCGATGGGTTTCGAGGCGGATGCCGTCGAGGCGGCAGCAGTCGCGGGTGACCGAGAAGCCAACACTGCCGGGTTCGAAGAAGGCGGAGGATTCCTCGAGCGAGCGGAAGCAGGAGTTGCTAGGAAAGCCGGCGGTCTCGCGGGCGGCGAGGCGGATGCTCATCGACTGGTCGCGGGACTGGATCGAGAGGTCGATGCGGCCGTCCTGGTCGCAGATGTCGAAGTCGGCGAGGTGATGCTCGCCCGGGAAGATGCGGCCGCCGGCGAGGTGGTTCGGGAGCGAGCCGGTGTCGCGGCGGGGGATGAAGACGCCTTCTTTCTCGGAGCCATCGGCATCGGTCCAGCGCACGGCGATGCGGTGGGCGGCGTTCTCGCTGGTGATGCCGGCCCATGCTGGAAAAAGGCGCGGGCGGATGCCTTCGAGGCGGATCAGGCAGATGCCGGCGATGGCGTGGCCGTCGTGGAGCTTCGGGCGGAAGCGGGACGGCAGGATGCTTTCAAGCGCGGCGGGATCGACCCGGTAGTTCACCAGCAGGCGGCGGCGGATCAGGCCGGTGATGACGGGGAGCTTGAGCATTTGGCGGGCAATAAAGCAGAAAGCCGCGGGTTGTCCCGCGGCTTTCTTTGGAGTGGTGGACCGCCGTGGTCTCAGGCGGGGATGAGGTCCTTCACCGCCTCGCGCTCTTCGAGGAGTTCGCCGATGGTGGCGTCGATCTTGCCCTGGCTGAAGGCATCGACCGGGACGCCGTCGACGACTTCCCAGGTGCCGTTGGTCAGGGTGCGGATCGGCATGGAGGCCATGATGCCCTTGGCGATGCCGTAGTGGCTGCCGTCGGAGTAGACGGCGACGCTGTGCCAGTCGCCGGCCGGGGTCGGGGTGACCAGGCTGCGGACGGTGTCGATGGCGGCGTTCGCGGCCGATGCGGCGGAGGAAGCACCGCGGGCGGCGATGATGGCGGCGCCGCGCTGCTGGACGGTCTTGATGAAGTCGCCCTTCAGCCAGTCGTGGTCGGCGATGACCTCGGTGACCGGCTTGCCGGCGATCTTCGCGTTGGTGAAATCGGGATACTGGGTGGCCGAGTGGTTGCCCCAGATGCAGAGGTTGGTGACCTCGGAGTGGTGGGCACCGGCCTTCTGGGCGAGCTGGCTTTTCGCGCGGTTCTCGTCGAGGCGGGTCATCGCGAAGAAGCGGTCCTTTGGCACGCCGGCGGCGTTCGAGGCGCAGATCAGGGCGTTGGTGTTGCAGGGATTGCCGACCACCAGGGTGCGTACGTCGGCGGCGGCGTTGCGGGCGATGGCCTGGCCCTGGCCGGTGAAGATCTTGCCGTTGATGCCGAGCAGGTCGCCGCGCTCCATCCCGGCCTTGCGCGGGACCGAGCCGACCAGCAGCGCCCAGTTGGTGCCGCGGAAGCCTTCGTCGAGGTCGCAGGTGGGGACGACCTCGCGGAGCAGCGGGAAGGCACAGTCGTCGAGCTCCATCACCACGCCCTGGAGAGCGGCCATGCCGGGCTCGATCTCGATGAGCCGGAGGTTCACCGGCTGGTCCGGGCCGAAGACGGCGCCGGAGGCGATGCGAAACAGGAGGGCATAGCCGATTTGGCCGGCGGCGCCGGTCACGGAGACGGTGATGGGTGCGTTCATGTGGAGAAAGCGAGTGCTGCGGGGCGAAGTAAGCCGCGACACCGCGGACGGTCAATCGTGGACGGCGGCGGGATGGAGGATGCGCGGAAGTTCGCAGGTGGTGCGCGGGCGGAATCCCCGCATTTTTTACTGTCCGCGATGGTTAACGAATGCTAACCAACTCACGACGAATGGCCGCGCGGCGAAAAAAAACGGGGGAGGTGAAGCTGAAGCGTTTGGAAGCCCAGACGCAGGTGATCCGTACCGTGAACCGCATGGTGTTCGGCCTGCTCGGGCTGGTGCTCGGGTTGGCGGTGGTCGCTTCGGCTTTTCCGCAGAAGCGCCGCTTGCAAGACCTCGAGTTCGAGTTGGCCCGGGTGCTGGCGGCGGAGCAGAAGGTGCTCGCGGAGAAGGAATACCGCGAGACCGAGTATCTGGCCCTCAAGGAGGACCCGGAATTCCTGGAGCTCAAAGCGATGGACCGGCTGAACCTGCACCGCAAGGGTGACAAGGTTTACCGGATCCAGCGGGCCGCGGATTAGGCCGGGGCTTGCCGGCTGAGGGAGAATTGCGGATCGTCGGGGCATGGAAGACGACATCGAACGCGTGCTGGTGGACGAGCAGGTGATCCACAAGCGGCTCGACGTGATGGCGAAGGAGGTCCGCAAGGACTTTCCCGGCGAGGTGCTGGTGGTGATCGTGCTGCTGAAGGGTGCGCTGGTTTTTGCCGCGGACCTCTTGCGGCGACTTCCGCGGATGCTGGAGATCGAGTGCCTGAACGTGGCCAGCTACCACGGCGGCACCGAGAGCAGCGGCACCGTCGATTTCCTCGATCACAAGCTGCCCGACGTGAAGGGGCGCAAGGTGCTCCTGCTCGACGACATCCTCGACACCGGCCGGACGCTGAGGGCGGTGGTGGACCGCTTGTTGGAAGAGGGGGCGACCGAGGTGAAGACCGGGGTCCTGCTGGCAAAGGACAAGCCGCGCGCGGCGGAGGTGGAAGCGGATTACGTGGGCTTCCTGATCGCGGATGAATTCGTGGTCGGCTACGGGCTGGATTACCAGGGTCGCTACCGGAATCTGCCGTATGTCGGCGTGCTGAAGGCGGAGGCGCAGTGAGAAGCTCGGACGGTAGCGGGACGGCTGCGCCGTTCCGTTGGGGGAAGTTTGCAGGAGGAGCGGAGTCTGGAAGTTCCCGCGGCCTGTCGGAAGGTCGCAGGCCTTCCGCTACGTCGTGAGGCGTCGCAGCGGATAAACACCGACATCGACGTGATCGACCCAGAGGGCGGAGGGAGGCGGGAAGGAGGGTGCGGGAAGACCGTCCCAGGCGGCGGGGAGGGCGGACCATTCTTCCACCGCGGCCGGCGCGAGTTCGTAGGGCGCATGGTGAACCCGGCCTTCGAACAGGCGGCCGCTTGGATCCGCGGAATAGAGCAGGTAGCGCTCGGCGAGGAAGAACTCCAGCGAGCCGGGCTCGGCGGGCTTCGCCGGGCCTGAGGGACCGTAGCGGAAGCGGGCCTCCCCCGGTGAGCCCTTGCGCCGGCAGGTGTATTCGGTTTCGCGGCCGGAAGTCCGGCAACTCATCCGGGCGTGCTGATAGGGCAGGTGGAAGAGGTTTCGCGCCAGTTCGACGGCGATCGGCTGGTTGCAGTCGAGCGAATGGAACCACACGCCGGGGACCCCGTTGTCGTCGTGGACGTAAGTGCGGACGTTGAGTTCGAGGAACCACGAAAGCCCGGGCACCACGGGCAGGAAGGAAGGCCGCACGCGCTCCATGAAGAAGGGCACGATGCCCAGCCAGGCGGCTCCTTCGTGGAGGTCGAGGTGGAGACCGGGCGGAAGCGAGGCGCGCAGCAGGTCGGGATCGGCCTGCCAGTGGAGGAAGAGAATCCGCGACCAGCGCTGGCGCATGACGGGAAAGCCGGGAGGCTTCTCACGGCAGGCGAGGCGTTGGCCGAGGGTCGGTGCTTGCATGCGGGAAGCATCGCACGGATTGCGACGGCGGGAAGTTCTTGATCGCCCGGTGGTCTCCCCGCGGTATGGATTCCCGTGATGAAATCGTTGGTCTCGCTTCTTTTCGCCGCATCCTGCAGCCTCGCCGCCGCGAAGCCTGCAATCCCGACTGCTCACGAAACCCGGGAACTCGAGGGCTGGCCGGTTCGGATCGACCGGCGGCTGATCGAGGGGACGGACAAGCCGACCGGCGACCGGGCCTTGAAATTGCTGGAGGCCCGGCTGGTGGCGATCACCGTGGTGGTGCCGGAAAAGGAACTGGCCAAGCTGCGAAAGGTGACGATCCAACTCGACCGCGACTACTCGGACCTCGAGGCGATGCAGTATCATCCCGATGCCGGCTGGCTGACGGAGAACGGCTACAACGCGAATCTGGCGAAGTGCGTCCACATTCCCGACGTCGAGGATTTCCTATCGCCCGCAGAAAACCACCGGATGCCATGGGTCGTGCTCCACGAGCTGGCGCATGCCTACCACGACCAGTTCCTCGGCTTCGAAGAGCCGCGGATCGTCGCGGCGTGGGAGAAGTTCCGGAGCAGCGGCAAATACAAGTCGGTGCTCACCAGCACCGGCGGGATGCGCGAGCACTACGGCTTGACGGACTGCAAGGAGTTCTTCGCCGAGATGACCGAGAGCTACTTCGGCTCGAACGACTTCTACCCCTTCGTGACCGGCGACCTCAAGCAGGCGGAGCCCGGGATCCACGAACTGATGCGCGAGATCTGGGGCCCGCTGCCGGGCGCGAAATGATTCGGTTGCTGCCGGGAAGCCCCTGGGCTCAGAGGGCGGCGACGATCTTCTCCATCCGCTTGCCGTATTCCACGTAGCTGTCGTAGCACTGCTGCCAGTCGACCTGCGACTGGTCCTTCACGTGGAAGACGGTGGCGACGTGGGGCTCGATCGCGACCCAGCCGTCGTAGCCGCGCGATTTCGCGTCGGCGAGGATCTCGGGGATCTTCGCGTCGCCTTCGCCGGGCATGGTGTAAACCGGCTCGACGCCTTCGACCGTCGGGCTGATGCAGTCCTTGACGTGGATGTGGACGACGTGGTCGCGCACCTTGGTCCAGAACTCCCAGGGGTCCTGCCAGGGATGCGGCTCGGCCTTGGAGCGGTCGCGCTGGAAGAGCGGGTTGCCGGTGTCGAAGACCAGCTTGAGTCCTGGGATCTCCTCGATCAGGCGCAGCGTGTGTTCCGCCGAGAAGCCGCCCCAGTTCATGCAGTTCTCGTGGACGGCCTGCAGGCCGGCATCGGCGAAGCGCTGCACGATTTCGCGCAGGCGGCGGAAGCGTTCCTGCTCGTGCTGGTCCTGGCCCCAGGGTTCCTGGGCGTAGGACATCACGCGGATGAGCGGGGTGCCGAGGCGCTGCATGCGGGGGATGGCGCGGCCGATTTCGGCGAGCGTGATCTCGAAGTCGGTGCTGATCTTTTTTCCCCAGTTCCCGATCAGCGAGCCGAATTCCGGGATGTGGATGCCGGCCTCGTCGAGGCGGTCGGCCACGCGGTCGAACTCGTCCTGCGGCAGTTCGTGGAGGTTGGAGCCGTTCACGCCGCGGGCGGAAATGGCGGACCATCCCAGTTCGAGGGTGGCCTTGATCTGGGTTTCGAGGTCGCGTGCGGCCTCGTCGGCGAATCCGGTGAGTTTCATCGGGGAGAATGGAATGGATGTTAGAGTTCGACCCGCTTGCCGCCGTTCTGGGCGCTTTCGTAGATCGCGCGGATGACGGCCACGGGCTTGCGGGCCTCGGCGGCGGAGACGGTGGTCTCGCGGCCTTCGCGGATGGCGTTGACGACTTCCTCGAAGTTCCGCTGGTGCTGGTAGAAGTTGATCGCCTTCGGATCGTTCGCGCCAAGTCCGGCCGCCTGGCCTTTCATCAGGGTGGAGCGGATGGTCGCGTCCTCCGGCTTCTCGTGCATGAAGTCCCAGACCTCGAAGGCCTCGTCGGCGAGGAAAACCGAACCTTCCGTGCCGCAGAGCTGGACCCGGGCCGGGTGGCCGTCCTTGGACCAGGTGCAGGTGGAGCCTTCGATCACGCCGCGCGCGCCGCTTTCGAACTCGACGATGGCCACCGCGATGTCCTCGACTTCGATGCGCTCGTGGGCGAGGCAGGCCATGCTCGCCTGCACCGCTTTCACCGGACCGGCGAGGTAAATGAGGGCGTCGATGGTGTGGATCGACTGGTTCATCAGCGCGCCGCCGCCGTCGAGCGCCCAGGTGCCGCGCCAGCCGGCGGAGTCGTAGTAGGCCTGGTCGCGGTACCACTTCACATAGCAGGATGCGGAGGTCAGCTTGCCGAAGCGGCCCTCGTCGGAAGCCTTCTTGAAGGCCTCCATGCCGGGGTGGAAGCGGCGGTTGAGCACGGCGGCGAGGGTCTTGCCGTTGGCCTTGGCGGCGGCCATCAGGGTGTCGATGCGCTCGACGGTGATCTCCAGCGGCTTCTCGCAGATCACGTGTTTGCCGGCGTTGAGCGCGGCGAGGGAGGGCTCGAGATGGGCGCCGGACGGGGTGCCGACGGTAACGATTTCCAGCTCGGGATCCGCCAGGAAGGAGTCCATGTCGGAGTAGGCCTTCGCGCCGTATTCCGCGGCGAGTTTCTCCGCGGCTTCCGCGCGGAGGTCGAAAACCGAGTGGAGCGAGCCACCGCTCATCGCGGTGATCGCCTTGGCGTGGAAGTGGCCGATCATGCCGGCGCCGATGATTCCGAATTTCATGGTCTTTGGATGAAAGATCGAGGGTTTGCGGTCAGGGTGCGGGTTGTATGACAAGATGCCCGCGGAGTCCGTGGCGGCGAGAAAACCCGGCGCGGCGGGACTTGTCGAGAACGGGCTTTCCCCCGGAGAGCTTTCAGGCTTGCCGGATCGTCTCCGGGGCTTTGGAGTCCGGGAAACTCGCCCCAAGACTTCCATGAGCAACTTGTCCGACAAATCCCAACCTTCCGCCGACGGCTGGTGGTCCCAGCTCAAGCCCTACCAGCGCCTCGTGTTCGTGGTGGCGACCTTGGCCTGGTTGTTCGACTGCCTGGACCAGCAGCTTTTCAACCTGGCGCGCAGCCCCGCCATGAAGTCGCTGCTGGGGGCGAACCAGGAGCTGATGCTTTTCGGCAAGTTCCCGATCCAGGCCGGGGCGCTCTCGACCTCGATCTTCGTGCTGGGGTGGGCGACCGGCGGCATGATCTTCGGCTCCTTGGGCGACCGCTACGGGCGGGCGAAGATGCTGTCGGTCACCGTGCTGCTCTACTCGATCGCCACCGGGCTTTCGGCGCTTTCGCAGAGTTTCACGGACTTCGCGGTTTACCGCTTCATCACGGGCCTCGGGGTGGGCGGCGTCTTCGGTCTCGCCGTGGCATTGGTCGCGGACACCGTGCCGGGCCACATCCGGCCGCGGGCACTCGGGGTCCTGCAATCGTTCTCGGCGGTCGGGAACTGCGCCGCCGGGCTGATCGGCGTGTCCATCGCGCTGACCGCGATCGGCAGCAATGAGAACTACTGGAAGTGGCTGTTCGTGATCGGCGCTCTGCCGGCCTTCCTCGTGGCAACGATCCAGCTCCGGATGAAGGAGCCCGAGTCGTGGATCCAATCCCGGGACAAGGCGATCGCGGAGGGCAAGAAATCCGGATCCTACGGCGACCTCTTCGGCCACAAGACGTGGCGCAAGCATGCCCTGCTCGGCATGGTGCTGTCCTGTGCGGGCGTCATCGGCCTTTGGGGAATCGGCGTGTTTTCGTCCGACCTGGTCGGCGACATCGTCTCTCATAATTTCGCGGAAGCGGGCGCGACTCCCGACCAGGTGAACAAGGGCAAGCAGCTCTGGATGTCGCTCAACCTTCTCGCCTTCAACGTCGGCGCCTTCGTCGGGATGCTGGTCTTCACCCGCTTCGCCGTGAATCTGGGCCGCAAGAAGGCCTTCGGGATCTTCTTCGCGGGTTCGCTGCTGGTGACGGTTTTCGTGTTCCAGATGATCGGCAAGATCAACGGCCGCTGGGACATTCTCTGGATGGCGCCGCTGATGGGCTTCTTCCACCTCTCGGTGTTCGCCGGTTTCTCGATCTACCTGCCCGAGCTGTTCCCGACCCGCCTGCGGGCGACGGGCGTTTCGTTCTGCTACAACGTGGGCCGCTACCTTGCTGCACTCGGTCCCTTCACGCTCGGCGCGCTGGCCGCGGGATTCGGCGTGACGGCGCAGAAGGCCGCCCAAGACAATGCACCGGCGGGCATCAGTGAGAGCGCGCTGGCGGCGCTGAAGACCGTCGCGAAGATCGACGCCTTCCGCGACGCGGCGTCCTGGATGTGCCTGATCTTCCTGCTCGGCATCATCGTGCTGCCCTTCCTGCCGGAGACCAAGGGCCAGCCGCTGCCGGAGGACTGATCAGGCGAAGAAGCGGCGGAGATTCGCGAGACTCTCCGTCGCGATGGCTTCCGGGCTCGGGGTGTAGTCGAAGACTTCCACCGAGACCCAGCCCTCGTAGCCGGTCTCGCGCAGTGCCTCGACGATCGGGCCGTATTCAACCTCGCCCATGCCCGGACCGCGGAGGTTCGGGTCGTTGGCATGAAAGTGGACGGTCCACTCCTTGCTCTCCCGGATCACCTGGCCGATCGGCTTGTCCTCGTAGCTCATCGCCTTCACGTCGAGGTGGAGCTTGCAGGACGGGTGATCGACGGCTTGGCAGAGGCGGATCGTTTCGGCGGCGGAGGTGAGGAAATTCGTCTCGCCGGGGCCGAGCGGCTCCATCGCGATCGTCACGCCGAGCGGCCCGCAGTGCTCGGCGGCGGCGCGGAGGAGATCGGTGGCGCGGGCGAAGGCGTCGTCGTAATTCCAGCCGGGCTCCAGAGAGCGCTGCATCGGGCTGCCCCACACCATGATCGAGCCGCCCATCGCGTGGCAGAGGTCGGCGAGGTGCTTCGCTCGCGCGGTGGTGGCTTTTCTAACCGCATCATCCGGCGTGGTCAGGTGGAAGCCGGTGGTCTTGGCCAGCAGCCAGTGGAGGCCGATGACTTCCACCCCCTGTTCGCGGACCTGGCGGCCGAGGATCTCCGCGTCGGCGGCGGTGACGGTCGCCACGTCGTCGGCCAGCGTGAAGGGCGCGACCTCGAGACCGGTGTAGCCGATTTTCGCGGCAAGGGCGGCGGCTTCGGGGAGAGGGATGGAGCCGAAGGTTTCGTTGCAGATGGCGTAGCGCATGGCGGGAGGAAAGCAGGATTCCGGCGGGTCGCAAGTAACCCAAGGAGGGGCGGGTTCCGATCCCCCCCGCATCCACGACCAGGCGCTGGCGGACCGGAACCGAAGCGAAGCGGAGATAGCCGGAGGCAATCCGCCGCTCCTTGTTTCAAAGCCGCGGGATCGTCAGGCCGCCGTCGATCATGACGACCTGGCCGGTGGAGTAGGGGAAGTTGCCGGTGGCGAGGCTGGCGACGGCTTTGCCTACGTCCTCGGGGAAGCCCCAGCGCGGGGTGACGCAGAGGCCGCCGGCGATGAGCTTGTCGTATTTGTCGGTCACACCGGAGGTCATGTCGGTCTTGGTCACGCCGGGGCGGACTTCATAGACGGGGATGCCGAACTCGCCGAGGCGGGCGGCGAAGAGCTGGGTGACCATGCCGAGGCCGGCTTTCGAAACGCAGTATTCGCCGCGGTTGACCGAGACCACGGTCGCGGAGATCGAGTTGACGTTGATGATGCAGCCGTCGAAGGCGGCGTCGGTCTGGCGGCTTTCGATCATCCAATTCGCGGCGGCCTGGGTCAGGAAGTAGGGGCCTTCGAGGTTGATCCGCATCAGGCGCTGGAAGGATTCCTCGGTCGTTTCCAGCACGTCCCTGCGCTCGGCGGGGGCGACCCCGGCATTGTTGACCAGCACGTTGAGGCATGGGAATTTCGAACGCAGGGTGGCGAGGATCGCGGCGCGGCCTTCGGAAGTGCCGACATCACCCTGGCAGTAGATCACCTCGGGCGCACCGGCGGCGCGGAGTTCGGCGAGGACCTCGGCGACCTCGCTTTCGGCGCGGATTCCGTTGATGGCGATGGCATGGCCGGATGCGGCAAGGGCTTTGGCGCAGCCGAGGCCAATGCCGCGGGAGCCGCCGGTGATGAGTGCGGTTTTCATGGAGTGATTGGAGAGGGCAAACGAACCCTTCTTCGCTCAAGCTACGAAGGGCAGGACGCGAAGTCTGCGGTGGGAATTGGAAGCGGAGCCGGGGACAGGATCAAAGCAAGGGCCGGCCCGCAATCCTGAATCGTCCGTCGTGACAAGGTGGCGGGTTGGACCTGTGGGTCGGGATCCTTGTCGACATCATGCAGCGGTTCGAAGTCGGGGGCCGAGGACGATCGCGGCGAGGCGTGCTCTCATTCCGCCTGGAAGGCCTCGTGCTTCGGATTCCCGCCGGAGACCACGTAGGCGATCAGGTCCTTGAGTTCGTCGGCATTCATCGCGGCGATCATGCCGGGCGGCATCATCGAGGTCTGGGAGTATTCGATCTTCGTCACCTGGTCGGCCGGTGCCTTCTTGAACTCGGCGTTGTTGAAGGGATTCGGCGCGACGGCGACTTCCTTGTCGTTCTTGTAGATCAGCCGGCCGTGGAGCGTGCTGCCGTCCTTCAGCGAGACGATGCTCGCCAGATACTGCTCGGAGATCGACTGGCTGGGCTCGCAGATCGAGACGATGATGTCGCGGATCGAGAAGCGCATGCCGACCGAGCCGAGGTCCGGCCCGGAGGTGCCGCCGGATCCACCGAAGCGGTGGCAGGCAATGCAAAGGCCGCCGGAGAACATCTTCTTCCCGTTCTCGAAGTTCCGGCCGCGCAGGTCGCCTTCGAAAAGCTTCATCGCCGAGTCCACCGTCCAGGCTACCGGCGGCCCGACGGGTGTCGGGAGCTTGGAGAGATCGATCGTGCCGATCTCCTTGAGCAGTCCGGCCACCGCGGCGGCGTCCTCCGGGGCGAGGTGCTCGATGGCGTCCTCGCGGATGGCACGGATGTAGCCGGTGAAGCTTCTGCCGCCGCTGTTCTCCAGCGAGTCGTTCAGCCAGCCGAAGTAGTCCTTCCGGTGCTCCAGCGTCCAGCCCTGCCGGACCCGCCGCAGGCAATAGGCGTAGTGGATGTTCCGGGTGTTCGGCGTGCTGGCCATCATCTTCAGGATGTCATCGCCATACTCGTGGCGCCCGAGCATTTCCTTGTCGTATTCCACCGTCTCGGCGCGGGTGGTCTTCATCAGGGCGATGGTTTTCCCGACCACGGAAGGGGCGTCGAGGTAGGCGAGGACGCGGCAGAGTTCCGCGTTCAGGGTGTCGTCCTTCGCCGGGAAGTGCGGATCGAGTTTCGCGATCACGGCCGCGAGCGGTTCCCCGGCCGGCTTGCCGAGGCGCATGAAACAGAGCGAGTAGGCGCGCAGCAGGGCGAGGCGATCGTCGCTTGTTAGAGTGTCGAAGGGGATCGCGCCGAGATGGTCGAGCACGCGGCCGGAGAGGGATGCGTCGGCATGTCGGCAGAGGGCGATGGCGGCGTGGGTCGCGGCGCGCGGGTTCTTCTCGGCGAAGGCCCTTTCCCGCCAGAGGTCCAGGGGCTGGTTCTCGATCGCGAGGCGGGCGGCGTAGCGGATCGCACGGTCGTCGTGACCGAGGTGGGGCCAGGCCTTCTCCACCGCCTCGCTGCCGCCCTTGCCGCCGTCGTGGTAACGTTCGAGCGAATGCCGGAGCGCCCGCGGTTCGCGGTTGGCGAGCAGGGTTCTCGCGGTGCCCGTGCCTTTTTCCCCGGTGTGGCGGATGCGATAGAGCCGCGAGGCGGTGGTGCGCCCGCCGGTGACGAAATACATCGCGCCGTCCGGGCCGAAGCGCATGGCGGCGATGTTCAGCGGGCTGCCGTGGAGGAACTCTTTCTTGGTGCCGGTATAACTCGATCCGCTCTCCTCGAGCTCCACGGTGTAGATCGTGCCGAAGGTCCAGTCGCAGATGAAGAGCTTGTCCTGATAGACGGCGGGGAAGTTCGAATGGTGGCCGAAGCTGATGCCGGTCGGCGAGCCCGGGCCGACATCGAGGACGGAGCCGAGGCTGTCGGCGAAATACTCGGGCCAGTTGTCCGAGCCCGAGCGCCAGCCGAATTCGGAGGCGGAGGTGACGTGGTTGATGCGGGTCGGGCGGTACCAAGGGCAGCCGATGTCGAACTCCATGTCCGAATCGTAGGTGAAGAGTTCGCCTTCCCGGTTGAGGGCGAGGTCGACGGCATTGCGGAATCCGGACGCGATCATTTTCCAGTCCTCGCCGTCGGGCGAGATCCGGCAGATCCAGCCGCCGGGAGCCTTGATGCCGACGGCATGGCCGGTGGGGTCGGGAATGAAGGGTAGCAGCGAGTCCTCCTTCCAAACCGGCGGCTGCAGTGATCCGGTTCCTTGCGGTGTCCGGGTGTAGTTGCCGCTGATCAGGTAGAGTCCTTTGCCGTCGGCGGTCTGGATGATCGAGTGCGCGGAGTGCTCGTAGCCGTAGTTGAGGCGCTTGAGCAGCTTGAACTCGTCGTAGCTGTCGTCGCCGTCGGTGTCGCGGATGCGGTAGAGTCCTTTCATCGTCGACATGTAGAGGCTGTCGAAGGCGTGGAGGAATCCCAGCGCGCCGCCGACCTTGCGCTTGCCCCAGTCGATCGGCTCGTAGGGAAAGCCGGGCAGGCTTTCGACCCGGATCGCGGAGCCTTCCGTGGGAAGGGTCACGCGGAAGACGCCCTTGTCGTCCTGGTCGGACACGATGAGCCGGCCCTTGGGGTCGAAGGCCATGGCGACCCAGGAGCCCTGGGATTCGGGCACTTCGTAGAGGACCTCGGCGTCGAAGTCCGCCGGCAAGGTGATGCCGGTGTCGGGATCGGTGATGCGGCCGTCACCGGTCGTGGCGGCCGATCCCGAGAAAGGAAGGGCGATCAGGGAAACGAGAAGCGGGAAGGGGCGCATGGGAAGCAAGGTGGACGGCGGGGATTTCCGGTCAATCGCCATGCCGGCGGTCCGGGTGCGGAAACAACGATCCCTCCGGCCATGGGGGTGGACCGGAGGGATCGGGAGGGGAAAAGGTGCACGCGTGGCTCAGGGTGCCTGGACCGGGGTCAGCGTGAAGTCGCGGATGCTGACTCCCTTCACGTTGCCTTCGCGGGTGAAGCTCAGGACGTTGGAGCCTTTGGCCAGCTCGATCTCGACCGGCTCGGAGTTCTCCCACATGCCGACCGTGTAGGGCAGGGCGATCTCGACCGGCTTGCCGGAGCCGTTCACCACGAGCTTCAGCCCTTGCTTCCAGCTCGGCGTCGAGACCCGGGCGCTAAGCCGGTATTTGCCGGCGGTGGGGGCGTCGAACTTGTATTCGAAAGGCTGGATGCCGTTGCCGCGGCTGTAGTGCAACTGCTTGCCTCCCAGAAAGCTGTTCTGGAAGATGATCCTGCCGCTGCTCTTGGTCGGATTGCTGGTGGCGGCGGCGGGAAGGGTGATCACGCCCTTCGCATCGACGACGGCCCGGCGATCCTCCTCGGTCATCTTCACCTCGACGATCTTCTCTTTCACCTTCGACTCGGTGGCTTCGGCGATGTCCTCGCCGACGGCGGCGAGGGTCCTCGCCTTGGACGCCTCGATCAAGGCACGCTGGGTGTAGAGGGACACGCCGTTCCAGAACGCGGGCTCCTTCTTCGTGATCAGTCCGTAGCTGCGGGCCTCGCCCATGGCGTCGCCGATCCACTGGGCGCGCTTTACCGCGAGGAAATGGTCGCCCAGCGCGCGGGCCTGGGTGGTGGCGAGGAAGTCGAGGTCGCGGTCGTAGGGCGTCTTGGTCCAGCCGACGCCCCAACCGCCGCCGAGACAGACGACCCAGCCGTCGGGTGTCCAATGGGCGAGCGCCGCGTGAGCCTTCTGCGGGCGGGCGGTGGTCGGCACCCCGAAGGCGCGGAGCATGAAGCGGCCGATGAAGGCGCGGCGTCCGCAGATGCCGCCGTTCTTGAGGATGTTCTGGAAGAAGTGGAGCTCCTTCTCGTCGTAAATGTTATCTTGTGAACCGTAGGGGATATCGGTCCGCACGAGGGCCACGTAGCGCCAGCCCATGTCGGGCGTGGTGACGTGGTCCGGCCGGTAGTTGCGGAGCATCTGGCGGCCCCAGGTCAGGATGTCGTCGGGCTCCTCGCCATCGACGACCATGCGGAGATCCCAGACGGTGAGGTCCTTGAAACAGGGGTCGAGTTCCCCGGCGAGGAAGGCCTTCTCGAAGTGGAGGTAGCGGTTCAACGGGTTGACGTGGGCGGGGCCGTTGGTCTCGGAGTCGCGGTTGCGCTGGGGATTGGGCACCGCGTGGTCGAGGGCCACGGCAAGGGCAAGCCGTTGCAGGACGCCTTCGCCCGACTTGCCGCTGAGCTTGCGGATGTCGGTGTAGATCTTCATCGCCTCGCCGTATTGGCCGCCGTCGGCACCGTCGGCCACCAGCATCTGGAGCATCAGCTTTCCGTCCGCCAGCAGCTGTCCGACGAGCTTCTCGTTCCCGGAGTCTTGCTGGGCGAAGCGTGCCAGGCCGGCGGGCGTGGCTTCGGTGATCACCGAGTGCTTGGCGAGCAAGGCGTCGAGCTTGTCGCTGGAGAGGATATCGGCGAGACCGAGCTGCTTGATGGCGGCGGTGGATCCCGCCTTGGACTTGGCGAGCGCCTCCTTGGCTTGGGCGAGTTGCTTCTCCACCGCGGGGCGGTCCCGTTCGGCCTGCTCCATGGCGGCGGTGCGCTCCTTCAGGGCGGCCAGGCCGTCCTCGCGGTTCTTCTCCCATTTCGCCAGTTCGTCCTGGGCTGCCTTCCGTTCAGCGGCGTTGGCCGCCTTGGCCAGCTTGGCTTTCGCCTCGGCGATCCCCTTGTCGGCGCCGCCGATCCACTTGCCTTTGGCGTGGGCGACCAGGCCTTTGGCCCCGTTGATCTTGTCGAGCCTCGACTGGGCGTCCTCGATCGCCGCTTCGGCCGTCTTCTCGGACTTGCAGGCGTCGAGGTAGGCGGACTTCGCGCGGGCGTCGAGGTCGGGCAACGCGGCGGCGATCTTTGCACGAAGCGACTCGAGCTCGGCGGTGTAGGCCGCTTCGAGGCGCTTGCCGGCGTCCGACAATTCCGGCGGAGCAGGGGCCTTTGCGGGCTTGGCAAGGGCGTTGGGAATCCCGGCCGCGAGGAGGGCGGCCAAGGCCAGGAGGGCCGCGCTTGATCTGGATTGCATGAGCGGTTGCAGGTTGGGTGGAAGGATCACTCGCCTTTGAGCAGCTTGACCATCGCCTCGCCCATCGCGAGGCCGACGTCCATGTAGGTCCGCGAGTTGCCGCCGTAGTGCCCGTTGCCGCTGCCGCCCTGGGAAAGGGGGTTGGAGTAAACGGTGGCCACGCTGCCCTTGAGTTCGGGATGCTTGCCGCTCGCGCCGTCCACGGCGAGCTGGGCGTTCATGACATCGCCCGCGGCACCGGTGGTCTGGCCCTTGACGGCTTCGCCGAGGGTGGCGAGCACGAACTTGGCCTTGGGGGCCTCGAAGTCCTTGCGCAGGGCGGCGATCAGGTTGATGAAGTTCTGTTCGTAGCGGGCCGCCAGCGCCGGATCACCGCAGTCCTTTTCGCCCTGCCACCAGAAGAAGCCGGCAACCTCGTAGCTCTTGGCGTCGGGATAGTAGGTGTTGAGCTCGGACAGCACCTTCTTGGCGTTGGCGACGTCGTCGTCGTACTGCTTGCCGGCATACCAGCCGATGGGTTTCGGCTCGGTGCCCTTCTCCCAGCGGTTCGGCGACTCCTTGTAGCCCGCGTAGACCCAGGTCGTCTCCTTGCCGGTCTTTTTGTCCGTGGCGACATGCTCGAATCCCTTGCTGCCCGGGGGCAGCAGGTCCCAGCCGAGGCTGCGGTTGCCGATGCAGCTCTTGAGGATGAGGACCGGCTCGTCCATGGCTTGGCCCAGCTGGTGGCCGATGCCGATCTCCGGGCCGATGGTCTTGCCCTTCACGGAAAGCCATTCGTTGTTGAAAAGCTGCATGCCACCGCCGCGGCCGACCATGACCCGCACGTTGCGAACATCCTTCCGCTCGGTCCAGGCGCCGGAGTCATCGACCAGGAAAGGGTAGAGCTTCTCGGTCTTGCACGAGTGCTCCAGCGAGCCGGGCTTGTCCGCGCCGGTGATCCTGCCCATGCCCACCATGTTGGACTGGCCCATCAGGATGAACACCTTGACGGGTTTGGTCATGTCGGCCGGCTTGCCGTCCGGGTCCGGCAGGTCGGCGGCCCGGAGGGCCGAGGCGGCGAGGGCGGTGAAGCCGCAGAGCGCGGAAAGGAAGGGGATCTTGGGGTTCATCAAGCGATGGGTAATCGCCCGGAAACGGCGATCTTTCGCCGGAAGTGACGAACTTGCGACTTCTAGACGCGTAAATGCGACACTCCTGCTGTCGATTCCCGCCGCCCGGCGAGCATCGGGTTCTCCCTGCGGCTCCCGGAACTCAGGTCCAGAAGGTCAGGTAGGGCTTCTGGTCGATCCGGCGCTGGAGGTAGACGGCCAGCTCCATCGCGTGGTAGTCGCCCCACATGCTGGACTCGCCGTAGGCCGCTTTCGCGGGGTCGGGACGGTGGTCCCAGCCGTTGGGCTGGTGGTAGATCGAGTGGAGCAGCAGGCCGTGGTGGGCGGGGTCGGTGGAGAGATAGGGCTCGCTGAAAAGCGACTTGGCGGTGACCAGGCCGGCCTTTTCGTAGCGCGCGGCGTTGGCGGAGTCGCCCTTCGCTTCGAGGTAGCGGGCGAGGCGGAACAGGCCTTGGGCGGTGATGGCCGAGGCGGTGCTGTCGACCGGTTCGTGGGCGTTGAAGGGATCGGCCGGGCGGTCGAGGTAGTCGCCGAGCTTGTGGAGGTTCGGCGCGCCCTGGTCCCAGTAAGAAATGCCGTCCACCGGGGTGTTCGCGAGGAAGTTGTCGGCGGTGGCGGTGGCGGCCTTGCGCATCAGGGCTTCCCATTTCGCCTTGCCGCCGTAGGGCTCGAACTCGGCGGCGTCCATCGTGTCTAACAACTCAAGCTCCTCCGCGAAGCCGAGCGTCGCCCAGGCCTGGCCGCGGGTCCAGGTGCTGAAGCCGGTGTAGCCCTGCTGCGAGTTCGGGCAGCGGTAGGCGCCGTCCTTGGTGTTGAAGACGCACTCGTGGGCGGTCCGGCCGCGGACGTCGTAGCTGTCGCGGCCTTCGCCGTAGAAGACGGAGTAGAGCGCGGTGGACTCGATGTGCTGGAGGGCGCGGTCGAGCAGGGAGACCGCCTTGTCGCCTTCGCTCATCAGCACGTGGCCGAGGCGGTGGGCCTCCATAAGGATGCGGCAGGAGCGGATGGTATCGACGAACAGCGAGTGCGGCCCGTTGAAGGAATGGATGAAGCCGCCCCCCTGGCGGACGGTCCAGCGGGCGGCCTGGACGGCACCGGAGACCTTGATGGCGAGCTCGTAGAAGTTCTTCTCCCACTCGTCGGCCGGAAGGCGGCCTTCGAGCATCAGGCGGCGGAGGTTGCCGTAGGTGGAGAGGTTGTTGAAGCCATGGTCGTGGACTCCGATGTGCGAGACGTGCGAGGCCATCTTGCGGACGGTCCGCTCGCGGCCGCTGGCGAGGCTGGCGAGGTCGCCGGTGGCGTCGAAATGGAGGATGGCGATGCCGTAGCGGAAGCCTTCGGTCCACTCGGTCCAGCCGCGGGTGGTGTATTTGCCGCCGACGGTGAAGACCGGCGAGCCTTTCGACTCGTCGTATTCGCGGTCGATGGCTTCGATCTTGTCCTTGGCCAGCGAGAAGAAGCGGTCAAGGGCGGGCTTGAGGTCGGCGAGGGCGGGAGCGGAGTCGAGGTGGATCATGGGTTCTGCTTGGTGGGAAAGTTGATGGTGGAGAGTGGATGGTTGATGGTAGATCCAGATCAGTTTGCTTCGAAATCGCAACGTGGTGCGGGGCGAGCCCCGCGTGCGGCATCAATCCCGCATTCAGAACCATCAACAATCAACCATAGACTCTCAACTCGGTTTTCGGCTCTAAAAGCGGTGCTGCTTGGTGAGGTGGACGATGGTGAGTTCGGCGTCTTCGAGGATCTCGTAGGTGTGCTCCAGCATGGCGTCGAACTTCAGTGCTTCGCCGGCGGCGAGTTCGTGGCGTTCGCGGGGGAGGGTGATGGCGATGCGGCCGCGGAGGACCCAGCAGATCTCATGGTCGTCGCCGTGGGCTTCCGGATGAGTCAGCGAGCCGCCGGCCTTGGCGGTGGCGTGGAAGCAGTCGATGCCTTGGAACGAGAGCTTCTCGAAGTCGAAGGGCCCGGAACGGTAGCGGGTGGCGGACTTGCGATGGGCGGCGACGGATTCGGCCAGCGAGAGCAGGTCGGAGGCGGACAGTCCGAAGGCGCGGGCGATCCGGTAAAGGGTTTCCAGCTCGACGGGATTCTGGTTCCGCTCCAGTTTTGAGAGAACGGAGATCGAGATCCCGCAGCGGGCCGACAGCGCGTCCAGGGTCAGGCCCTCGCGCTTGCGGAGGTCGCGGACCACGGAGAAATCGAGGCTGTCGAGCAGGGCGGGCTGCATTTCTTGAGGGGGAAGAAAGCGGATGAATTTTCCCTTGCAAGAAAAATGAGGGGTGCTTCCTTGGCCAGCGGAAATGAGCCCCGACCAACTCGCGATCCACACCTTCACGAACAAGCCGTGGTCGATCCACGAGTGTCTGGAGAACTACGCGCGGCGCGGCATCGGAGGTGTCTCAATTTGGCGCGAAACCGTGGCAGGGCAAGACCTCGGGAAGGTGAAAAAGCACCTCGATGACAGCGGGCTCAAGCCGGTCAGCCTGGTGCGCGGCGGGTTTTTCACCGGCAAGGATGCCGTTACCCGCGAAGCTGCCATCGAATCGAACAGGGCTGCTCTGCGCGAGGCGGAAGCGCTTGGATTACCGATGATCGTGCTGGTCTGCGGCGCGACGATCGGCCAGACGCCGGAGGAGAATCTCGACCAGATCCGCGACGGCATTGCCGCGCTGCTGCCGCAGGCCGAGAGCTCCGGGATCCGGTTGGCGATCGAGCCGCTGCACCCGATGTATGCGGGCGATCGGTCCGCGGTGGCCTCGATGCGCGATGCGAACGAGCTGGCGGAATCCCTGAGCCACCCGCTGGTCGGCGTGGCGCTCGATGTTTTCCACGTCTGGTGGGAAAGCGGGCTCGAAGCGCAGATCCAACGCTGCGCCGCCGCAAACCGCCTGTTCGCCTTCCACGTTTGCGAGTTCAAGCCCGACTTCGACCACGTCCTGCTCGACCGCGGTCTGCCCGGCGAGGGGGTGAACGCCTCCGCCCGCATCGCGAAGATGGTGAAGGCCAGCGGCTTCGCGGGCCTCACCGAGGTCGAGATTTTCTCCCGAAAATACTGGTCGGAGAACCAGCACGACTTCCTTGAAAAGATCATCGCGAGCTGCGCGAGCCTCTAACAAATCCAACGTCATGAAGACCAAGAAACTCGGTATCATCCTCAACGGCGTCACCGGACGCATGGGCACCAACCAGCACCTCGTCCGCTCGATCCTCGCGATCCGCGATCAGGGCGGCCTGGTATGCGGCGACACGCTGGTCATTCCCGATCCGATCCTGACCGGCCGCAACGAAGACAAGATCCGCGCGCTGGCGGCGAAGCACGGGGTGGAGCGCTTCACCACCGACCTCGATGCCGCGCTGGCGGATCCGCACAACGAGATCTTCTTCGACGCCTCCGGCACGCCGTATCGCATCGGCTTCCTCGAGAAAGCCATCGCCGCGGGCAAGCATGTCTATTGCGAGAAGCCCACCGCGGTGTCCTTCGACGAGGCGCTGCGGATTGCCGAGGTGGCCGAGAAGGCGGGCGTGAAGAACGGCGCGGTGCAGGACAAGCTGTGGTTGCCCGGCTTGCGGAAATTCCAACTCCTCAAGGAACAGGGATTCTTCGGCAAGATCCTCAGCGTGCGCGGCGAGTTCGGCTACTGGGTCTTCACCGGCGAGCATCAGGGCCAGCCGATCCAGCGCCCGAGCTGGAACTATCGCGAAGAGGACGGCGGCGGCATGATCGTCGACATGCACTGCCACTGGCGCTACGTGATCGACAACCTCTTCGGCAACGTCACCCGCGTCTTCTGCAAGGCGGCCACGCACATCGAGCAGCGATTCGACGAGAGCGGCAAGCCTTTCAAATGCACCGCCGACGACTCCGCCTACGCTCTGTTCGAGACCGACACCGGCATCACCTGCCAGTTCAACTCGTCGTGGAACGTCCGCGTCCGCCGCGACGACCTGCTGACGATGCAGGTCGACGGCACCGAGGGCTCGGCGATCGTCGGCCTGCGCAAGTGCTGGGCGCAGCACCAGAGCGTCACCCCGCGCCCGGTGTGGAATCCGGACATCGACAGCCCGATCAACTACTACGACCGCTGGACCGAAGTGCCGGACCAGCTGGCCTTCGACAACGCATTCAAGATCCAGTGGGAGCTCTTCCTCAAGCACGTCGTCAACGACGAGCCCTTCCGCTGGACCCTGCGCGAAGGCGCCAAGGGCGTTCAGCTCGCCGAGCTGAGCTGGAAGTCCCACGAGACCGGCGCCTGGGTCGACGTGCCGGCGGTGGGGTGAACGGGAGAACTCCCCCGGGGCTTGTCAGCCGGGGCGGGGCGGCTAGCCTTGCGGGATGAAGCTTTCAGTTTTGCTGCTGTCGGTGCTGGCCGGGACCTTGATTGCCGCCCGGGCGGGGACGCCGCAGCAGGCGGACGGGGTGCGTCGTTTGTACGAGGCGGATTTCAAGCAGTGGGTGCTGCGCTTGCAGGTGGCGACGACCCCGGAGGAGCGCCAGAAGATCGCGGCGGAGCGGCCGGACACGGCGGAGGCGGCGAAGCGGATGTGGGCGGTGATCCAGCCGAATCTGGCCGAGGGCTGGACGGTGGAGCCGGCCGCGTGGCTGCTGCGGATCTCGGCAGGCCTGGTGACGCAGGATGATTCCGGCAGCGCGAAGCCGCTGATGGGGGATGCGGCGCAGGCGATCCGCGAGGCGGTGACGAAGCATCACCTGGCCAGCAAGGATCTGGCCCCGCTTTGCCTGGCCTTCGTGACGGTCAACGATCCGGGCACCCTTTCGCTGCTGGAGAAGATCGAGAAGGACAACCCCGACAAGAAGGTGCAGGGCGTGGCGGCGCTGGCGATCGCGATGCTGCTGAAGGACCTGAGCGACGAGCCGGAGGTGATGCGCCGGCGGCTGACCTTGCTGCGCAAGGCGATCATCGAGAGCAGCGAGATCGAGATCAACGGCGTGACGGTGGCCAAGCTGGCGGAGGACGAGCTCTACATCATCCAGTATCTCAGCAAGGGCCGCGAGGCACCGGATCTGGTGGGGACGGGATCGGGCGGTCAGCCGATGAAGCTTTCCGACTACCAGGGCAAGGTGGTGGTGCTTCTCTTCTGGCGATCCGAGGAAGGCGGCACCGAGCAACTGACCGAGCTGGCCCGGCGGATGCGGGAGCGCTTCGCGGGCAAGCCGTTCGAGATCGTGGGCGTGAACCGCGATCCCCAGCTCGCGTTGCGGCAGTTGCAGGCCACCGGAGAAGTCGCGTGGCCGAATTTTTCAGATCCCGACGGGAAGCTCACGGCGGCCTATCGGGTGAGTTCCTGGCCGCTGGCCTACGTGCTCGATGGCAATCGCAAGATCCACTATTTCGGACCGATGGGGTCCTTCGTGGAGCTGACGGCGGCGGCGGTCTTGCAGGAGAAGTGAGGAGCGGTTTTTCGGTGAATCGGTAGGTCGGTCCACCGGTCCACCGAAACACCGGCTAACCGGCCATCAGTTCGGTGGAGAGCCAGCGTTCGAAGGCGGGATGGTCGTTGAGGTCGTATTGCCAAGTGCGGAAGCCGAGTTGCTTGCCGGTCTCGATGTTGGCAGGGAGATCGTCGATGTAGCGGGTTTCGGCGGGCTTGAGGCCGTGGACCTGGATGGCGTGGTGGTAGATCTCCGGCTCGGGCTTGATCGATCCGGCTTCGAAGGAAAGCACGGCTTCCGGAAAGTGGCGGAAGATCTCGTAGTTCTCGAAGATCCACGGGCAGTGGATGCCGTTGGTGTTGGAGAACAGGATCAGCCGGTGGCCGCCGGCGGCGAGGGATTCGACGACCCGCCACATCGGATCGACGGGCGTGAAGATGTTCCGCCAGGCGTGGAGGAAGTCCTCGTGCGCGACCTCGCTACCGAGGCGTTCGATGGCCCAGGGGACGTATTCCTCGACCGCGATGCGGCCGGCTTCGAAGTCGTCCTTCTTCTCTAACAAGACGGAGAGACGCTGGAGGGCGTCGGGCGTTTCGGGCGGGAGGAGTTTCGCGAGGGATGGCTCGAAGTGGAAGTCGAGGAGGACCTTGCCGATGTCGAAGAGGAAAGTCATGGGGCGCGCGGGAGCCTGAAGTTCCAAGTTCGAAGTTCCAAGTGCCAAAGAAATGCCAAGGCAGATCAAGTGGGACGTGCCGGCCGGTCTTCGCTTGGCACTTGGCACTTCCTCACTTGGCACTTCCGCAGCGCTCCAGGATGTGCCGGGCGGCGGCGATGGCTCCGGCGTTGCGGCCGTGGAGGGCGAGCTTGCGTTTCATGGAGCGCCAGAGGGCGGCGTCGTCGGCGAGGAGGTCGGCGACGGCGCTGCGGATGGCTTCCGGGCTTTCGGCGAGTTTGCCGGCACCGATCGCTTCGAGCAGGCGCAGATTGCCCTCCTCCTGGCCGGGGACGAGGTGGTGGACGAGCATCGGGCAGCGGGCGGCGATCGCCTCGTGCACGGTCGCACCGCCGGCCTTGCCGACGACGAGGTGGTGGGAGTTGAGGAGTTGCGGTACCTTGCGGGTCCAGCCCTTGATTTTCACGCGGCCGGGGAAGGCGTCGCGGATTTCCTTCGCCCGGGGCCACAGGTGGCGGACGTTCTTGCCGAGGACGATGGTGATCTGCGTCTTCGGCGAGGCCTGGAGGACGGCCTTGGCGAAGCGGCGGACCTGGAGGCGGCGGGAGGTGGTGAAGAAGAGGACGCGGAAGGGATCGCAGCGGTCGTCGGCGGCGACCGGGGTCATCCGCGAAAAGGCAGGGTGGACCGGGAAGCCGGTATCGATCACGCGTTCGGCCGGGAGACCGCCGCGGACCATCGAGTCGCGGGTGAAGGGGTCGGAGACGATCCACTCGGCGGTCGGGGCCTTGAGCCAGGCGGCGTTGATCTCGATGGAATCGGTGACGACGGTGAAGACCTTCGGCGGGGAGGGATTTCCGGCGAGCAGGCGTTCGAGGAAGTAGGGGTAGAGCGGGTAGGTGGCGACGACGGCGTCGGGGTGCCAGGTGTCGACGAGTTCGCCGAGCTTGCGCTCCGGCTTGCGCATCAGGGGCATGCGTTGCTTGGAGAAATCGACATCGCCGGTCCGCAGATAGACGAAATGCCAGAGCCGCGGGGCGCGGGTGGTGACGAGGCGGTAGCCCTTGCAGATCCAGCGGGTGCTGACCGGGGCTCCGAGCAGGCAGGGGTCGCAGACACGGACTTCGGCCCCGGCTTCCTCCAGCGCGAGGGCGAGGTTGCGGGCGGCGCTGTTGTGGCCTTCGCCGAAGGCGGCGGTGCAAATGAGGATCCGGGCAGGCATCGGCGGGCTTCGCGGCAGTGCATAGGATAAAGCAGGGCATTGCGTCGAACGGGATTTGCGGCTTTCGTCTTCCGCGTCCCGAAATCCGATGGCCGAGCCCGAACCGAAACTGCGAGTCATCGACGAGGTGACCGAAGAGCCCTCCGAAGTGGTGCGGCTGGGTGCCGAGGGTGTCTCGGTCGAAAAGGTGGAGCGCCTGCCCGGGCGGAAGGCGGACGAGGCGCCGGCACGGATCGAAGGCGAGGTGCGCGAGAACTTCGAAGGCCGGAGCCTCGAGCCCGGGGTGGAGGCGATTCTCGAGACGAAGGAGGTCGTGGCGAATATCGAGCAGCCGTGGGGAATCGGGGACGGCCGGCTGGCCGGGGTGCCATACGGGTGGTTCGTGCTGATCGCGCTGGCGCTGGTCGCCGGCGGCGTCTGGTCGGTCCTGGAGATGCGGGAAGGGGAGCTTCAACTGGAGATCGACCACGGGGTGGTGAAGCAGAAGGTCGCGGAGGACCGGGAAGAGGTCCGGGCGGCCACCGTGCTGGTGGAAGAGGTGGAGCGGGTGATCGCGGCTTACCTGAGGGCGGAGTCGGTGGAGGAGTTGCTGCCGCTGGTGAGGGATTCCGAGCGGGTGCGTCCCATGATCGAGGCTACCTGGGCGGCCGAACCCCGCCGGCCGATGAAGTTTGTGCGGATGTCGCTTTTCGAACCGGCGGTTCTTTCCGACCGGCCGTTCTGGATGTTGCGCGTGGAGGTGGAGGAAGGCGAGGCGCAGAGCCTGCTGGTGGAACAGACGGGGGAGACCGGGGTGAAGGTCGACTGGGAAACCCATGTTTGTTATCAGCCGATGGCCTGGGATCGCTTCGTTTCGGAACTGCCGGCGTCGGAAGCCCTGGATTTCCGGCTTTGGGCGGAGCCCGACTCATTGTTCAGCCACGAGTTTTCCGGCGAGGGGCGCTGGGTTTGCTACCGGCTGACCGCCAAGGATTCGGACGGGTATCTTTTCGGCTACGTGCAGGCGGAGAGCGAAGTGGCGGCCCGGCTGGGGGAATTGAGCCGGATTTCCCCGGGAAGAAAGGCCACGGTGATCCTGCGCTTGCGGCGGCCGCCGGGGAGCGCCTCGCCGCGCGGCGTGGTGATCGAGGAAGTGGTGGCACCGCGCTGGATCTTGGTGGAAGAGAAGGCGAAGGACTCGCCTTGATCCGGGGTGGATCTGCTGCGAGCTTCCGCGCGCGTGACGGAATCGACAGACAAGGGCAGCACGGTGCGGGAGGTCCTGCGGGGCACGATCGCGGGAACCGGGGCTTTCCTGGGGCTGCAGTTCGTGCTCGCGCTGGTGAAGCTGACCCGCAGCACCGGGGCGATGGACAACGAGTTCAGCCGCCTGGCCCGGGAAGATTACCTGTCTTACGTGATCGGGCAGAACCTGCTGATGCTTTCCGCCTACGTCGTCCTGTGGGTGCTGGCGGTGCTGCTGCTGACACCGGCGGTGAGCGTCTGGTGCCGCCGCTGCAAGTACCGCGGCCGGGGATCGGTGGCGATTCCCGCGTTCCTGTTCGCCGGATGCGTGCATGGCTATTTCCTGCTCAGGCTCCTGCAGGACCGGCCCTATTTCCTGGGGCCGGAGAACTTCGGTCATTGGTATTACCAGATCCTGCGGCTGCCTCCGGAGTCTTGGCAGCAGCCGTTGCACACGGCCTTGTTCACCGTGCTGCCGCTGATCGTGCTGCCGGCGATCGCTTTCTGGTGGTTGAGGCGGATGAGCGCCCGCTGGCGGGTCGGGGTTCTGGCAACCGCGCTGCTTGCATTGAGCGGGACCTTGCTCGCCTCGCGCACCGGGGGACCCGCCGGAAAGTCGGCAGGCCCTGACCGGAAAAGGCCGAACATCCTGGTGATCGCCTCCGACTCGCTGCGCGGCGACCGGGTCGGCTACAGCGGCTACCGGCCGGAGCGGCGGGACGGCCCTGCGGCGGCCGGGGTATCGCCGCGGATCGATGCGTGGTCGGTCAATGCGGCGCGCTTCGAGCGCTGCTACACGCCCATCGCCTCGACGCTCGAGTCCTGCATCAGCGTCATGTCGTCGAGCTACCCCCACGAGCACGGGATCCGCCACATGTATCCGCGGCGGGACCAGGTGGAGGGGGCCGAGAAATCGATCCGCCCGATCGCCAGCGTGCTGTCCGAGCAGGGCTACGACACGGCGGCGATCGGCGACTGGTGTGCCGGATTCTACCAGATGATGCCGCTGGGCTTCGAGGAGGTCTCGGTGTCGAGCTTCGAGAACTTCCGCAACTACATCGACCAGGCGGTGGTGATGGCGCATTTCGTGGTGCCGCTGTATTTCGATCATCCGGCCGGGCACCGGGTTTTCCCGCAGATCCAGTCGCTGGCGGGCTTCGTGAATCCTGAGGTGGTCACGCGGCGGGTGGAGGAGAAGCTGGCGGACCAGGCGGCCAGCGGGAGGCCGTTTTTCTGGCACGTGTTCTATTCCTGCAACCACCTGCCCTATGCCAGCGGCGAGCCCTATTGCCGGATGTTCACGGATCCCGCCTATTCGGGGAAGAACCGGAACAAGGTGGACTTCGACATCAACGAGTTCGTCAGCGGCACCGGGCTCGAGGACAAGATGAAGGCGCTGCCGGAAGCGGACATCCGCCAGATCCGCGGGCTCTACGACGGGTGCACGCGGCAGTTCGACGACTGCTTCGGCCGCATCCTCGACGCCCTGCGCCGCCACGGGCTGGAGGAGAACACGATCATCGTGATGACCTCCGACCATGGCGACGACCTCTACGAGCCGGGCGTGACGCTCACCCACGGGCTCGGCTTCAACGGGGCGGACCATTGTTCCCACATGCCCCTCGCGATCACCGGGCCGGGGATCGCCGCCGGTTCGTTCGCGGAGCAGGTGCGGAGCATCGACATCGCCCCGACCTTGCTCGATCTGGCGGGCGTCGAAAAGCCGGCGCAATGGACGGGTCAAAGCGTCGCCCCGTGGATCGGCGGCGAGGCGGAGCGGGAGGACCGGCCGTTCTACGGCGAGACCAGCTTTCCCTTCATCCTGCTGAAGGTGGAGGGCGTCGAACGGCCGAAACTGCCGCCGATGACGCAGCTCACGCGGATCGCTTCCGAGGACCAGCACCAGATCGTGCTCAAGGAGGAGCTCGAGGGGCCTGTGGTGTCCGCCAAACAGCGCTGCCTGCGGACGAGGCACTGGAAGGTGGTGGCGACGCCGCGCAAGGACGGCGGGCGTCACCACGGGTTGTTCCACCTTGCCAGCGATCCGGACTGCCGGCGCGACCTGGCGGCTTCCCGTCCGGAGGTGCTTGCGCCGATGAAGCGGGCGCTGGATTTGTGGATCGACGAGGGGAAGGAGACCCCGGTCCGCGGGATTTTTCCGGACGGCGAGCCCTGAAGGTGCCCCGGATTGCCGCTTGAGTTTCCGCCGCGGGCGGAAATGCTTCGGGCGCTCGCCGTTCGAGCCCCGTTCCCCATGAAACGAATTTCCTGCATCCTGTTCGCCGCCCTCACCGCCAGCGCCTTCGCGGCCGACGTGCCGAAAGTCATCGGCGACTACCTGACCCCGAACGTCGTGATCAAGGGCGAGATCGTCGTGGTGGTGCCGCCGCCGGAGCTCGACAAATACATCGCCAAGGTGGAGGAGGCCGCCCGCAAGAACCCCGAGTGGTTCCGCGAGCACGCCAAGGCGGGCAAGCCCGGCGTCCCGCTGCCCTTCGACGAGCGGCTCGGGCTGACCAAGGAAGAATACGACGAATACCTCAAGTTCTGGGGCAAGCGCGAGTTCAAGGGCATCGAAGCCGTGCCGATCCGCCTGACGAGCGGCAGCGACGGACGATGGAAGATCAACATCGGCGGGGCCGCGCAGGCGGTCTCGACCTTGAGCTACGACCCCAAGACCGACAACTTCCGCTCCCCGAACGGCGAGCTGAAGCGGATCGAGGACGTGTCCGCGGATGCCAATAGCACGCTCGGTGCGTGGACCGGCCACGAATGGAAGTTCGAGGAAAAGACCGGCCTCGGCACGACCAAGGAGAACATCGCCGTCGGCAAGACCGGCGACAAGAAGTTCGGCCTCGTGGTCTACCGCTTGCAGGAGATTTCCGAGCAGGGGACGCGCCTGATCGACCGCGGCGTCGTGGTGCGCTTCCCGCTCGGCGCCGCCGGCATCGTCAAGCCGCCCGCGGCACCGGCACCCAAGAAGAAGTGATGTCCGCAGGGCCGCCGAGGTCCCCCCGGTGGAAGCGCCGGATCCGGTGGATCCCGGTGCTGCTCGTCGCGGTGCCGCCCGCCCTGCTTTTGCTCGGCAACCTGCTGCTTGCGACCCCGTGGGCGCGGGGAAAGGTGGCGCGGATGATTTCGGCAAGGACCGGTGTGGAAGCCGTGGTCGGCCGGCTTTCCTGCACTCCATGGGGCGGCTTCGTGGTGCGCGACCTGAGGCTGCGGCAGCCGCCCGGGCTGCAGGATGCGGTCGAAGATCCCGTGCTGGAGGTCCGGCGGATCGAGGTCGTGCCGCGCTGGCGGCCGCTCTTGAAGGGAAAGCTGGAGTTTTCCGAGATCCGGATCGAGCAACCGCGCGCGGTCGTGGCGGTGGAGATGCTGGCCAGCATGGCGTCCCGCGTGGCCGCGGAACCGGCCGCGGCGAGTCCCCCGGTGGCGCTTGCAGTGCCCGTGCCCGCCCCGTCCGGCGGCGGGGAAAGCGCGGCGGCCCCTTTGCCCGTCCCGCCGCCCGCTCCCGCGGCCGTGCCGGCACCGACGGTGGTGGTTGCCGGTGAAACGGAGGAGCCGGAGACCGCGTGGGTCGTGATCGAGGATGCCGGCCTGCAATTCCGCAGCGCGTCGATGAAGGGGAGCCTCGGCGAGGTCTCGGGGATGGATGCGAGGATTCCCGTGGCTGGCAGGGCGGCGACGTCCTCGGTGACGCTGGGGAGGATCGATATCCTCGGCCGCAACCTCGCGTCCGGGCTTTCCCTTCCTTTGGCCTGGAAGGCGCCGGAGCTCCGGCTCGGTCCCTGCGACCTGCGCGTTGCCGGCTTGCAGGTGAAGCTCGCCGCCGTGGCGGGACGGATGCCGGGCGCGCCCTTCGCGGTGGAGCTCACGGTGCCGCCGCAGGCCTTCGACGGGTCGCCGTTCTTCCCTCAGCTCCGCCCGGTCGCGGAGCAGGTGGAAGCCCGGGTGCAGGGGATCGGACTGCTGCGCGTCCCCTCGTCGTGGCAAGGGATGGCGCAGGCCGTCGCGCGCCGTCCGGTGCTGGCGACGGCCGGCGAAATGCGGCGCTTCGACGAGGCGCGGGCGCTGGCCGTGCTGCAAGGCGGCGTGCTGCATTGTCCCGATGTCAGGCTAACCGGCGAGCGGCTTTCGCTGCTGGGCAACGGGCGGATCGGCGGCGGGGGGCAGGGGAGCGCGGTGCTGCGGATGGTCGTTCCCCCCGACGATGCCGCGGCGATATCCCGGCGTTTCGCGGTGCCCGGAGGCGCGGCAGGTCCGGTCTTCCGGCCGCTGGGGACGCCCGAGCGGGTGTTCCTCGATCTACGATGGATCTCGTACTCCGGCGGGCAAGGAGTCGAACTCGGCGAAGGCGGGCCGGTGGTTCCCGTGGGGGAAATCGGGCGGCTGGTGTCGCCGGAAGCGAACTAGAAATGTAGCGGCGGTCTGCGACCGCCGGTGGTTGTAAATGTAGCCACGGGAAAGCGGCATCTCCATTAAAGCGGAAGCGGGCGGCGGGGGCGGCTTCATTTACAGAGTGCGGCGGTCATCCTTCTCCGCCAAGGCTACGAAGGACAGGCAGACCCGCCGCTACAGGGAAGGATTGCCGGCCGGCCTCCGGAGCGGATAGAAACCGCCATGCGCATCATCGCGGGAACCGCAGGACGACTGGCGATCAAGGTGCCCAAGGCCGTGACGAGGCCGACGACGGACTTCGTGCGGCAGGCGATGTTCTCGATTCTCGGCGGGCGGGTGGCGGAGGCGGCGGTGCTGGATCTTTTCGCCGGTTCCGGCGCGATCGGGCTGGAGGCGCTGAGCCGCGGCGCGGCATCGTGCGTATTCGTCGACGAACACCGCAACGCCGAGGCGGCGATCCGCGAGAACCTGGCCAAGTCGCGGCTGGAGGGCGGTCGTGTGGTGCGGGCCGATGTCCATGCCTGGGTCGCCCGCGACACGGGGCGCTACGACCTGATCTTCGCCGATCCGCCCTATGCGAAATACCCCGGCGACCGGGATCACCTGAAGGACCTCATGGCCAAGCCCCACCTGGCCGGCTTGCTGGCGGAGGATGGGTTCCTGATCGCCGAGTGCGCGTCGTCGTCGCGCAGTCCCGAAGCCGCGGGCTGGCGCCTGGCGGACCGGCGCGAATACGGCAGCAGCGCCATCCTGCTTTACGCTGCGGGGGAGGCTTCCTAGTTTGCGCGCGATGCTTTTTCCGCTGGTCCTCGGGCTTTACCGGGTGTTGCTCCCGCTCTTCCTGCTGCTTTCCCTGCCGGGCTGGCTGGTGCGGATGGGGCAGCGCGGCGGTTTCGGCAGCGGGCTGCGGGAGCGCTTTTCGATCTACCGGCCGGACCTGGAGGAAGAGCCCTGCGGCGCGGTCCACCTGCACGCGGTGAGCGTGGGCGAGACGATGATCGCGGTGAAGCTGATCCGCGCCTGGCAGTTGCGCGAGCCCGGCAAGCGATTCGTGCTCGCCACCGGCACGGCGACCGGCCACGCGGTCGGCGTGGAAGCCGCGCTGCCCGGGGTGCGGGTGACCTACGCGCCGGTCGATTTCAAACTCTGCGTGAACCGCTACCTCGGCCGCTTCGAGCCGTCGCAGATCGTGCTGGTCGAGGGCGAGGCCTGGCCGCACCTGCTGCTCGCCTGCCGCAAGCGCGGGGTGCCGGTGCGGCTGGTGAACGCCCGCCTTTCGCCGCGATCCGAGCGACGCTACCGCAAGCTCGCCGCGGTGATCCGGCCTGTGTTCGGGATGCTCGATGACGTCGCGGCGCAGGAACCCGCGGACCTCGCGCGCTGGGAGGCGATGGGCGTCGCGAAGGAAAAGATCACGGTCACCGGCAGTTCGAAGTTCGATCCCGGTGCGGCGGTGATGCCGTCGAAGCGCGCGGAGTTCGGCGTGATGTTGGATGGCTTCGGAGCGGATCGTGCGGTGGTGCTGGCGGCGAGTACCCACGCCGGCGAGGAAGCTTGGATCGGCAAGGTGGTGCGGGAAAGCGGCGCCTTGTTCGCGGTGGTGCCACGTCATGCCGAACGGCGCGCGGAGGTGAAGGCGGACCTGGAGAAGGAAGGCTTCGAGGTGGTGCTACGTTCGGCCTTTCATCCTCCGGCCGATCCGGCGAAGGCCTGCCTGGTGATCGACAGCACCGGCGAACTCCGCGACTGGACCGCGCATGCGACGCTGGTGGTCATCGGCAAGACCATCCTCGGGACCGGCGGCCAGAATCCGGCCGAGGCGATCCTCGCGCGGCGGCCGCTCTTGTTCGGGAAGCACATGGAGAACTTCGAGCCGCTCGCGGGTTCGCTGGTGGCACGAGGGGGAGCGGTCCGATTTGAAGATGAAGCCAGGCTTTTGCGCGGCTTGCGTGACTTGCTAGGTGATCCCGGACGTCGTGAGTCGGCTTGCGACGCTGCCGCCGCGGTGCTTCAGCAGCACGACGGCGCGACGGCGCGGATCCTGGATCTGTTAGGCGCGGGCTAACGCCGGACCGGTCTACTCGGGCGGCGGCCCCATGCCCCGTCCGGGCGCGGGTCGGAACTCCTCGGCGCTGAGTTGGCCGTCACCGTTCTTGTCGAGCTTCCTGAGGCTCTCGGCGGCCTTGGCGAGTTCGGCCGCGTCGATCACACGGTCCTTGTTCAAATCGAGCGCGTCGATCACCGGCATCGGGCCGCGACCTGGTCCCGGGCCAGCGCCGGGACCGTCCTCAAGGCTGCCGCGCGGGGCACCGCCCAGGGGAGCGGGGCGGCCCTGTCCACCGGGCGGACGATCCCCCTTGTTGAAGCTTTCATCCGGGGTGCCATGCCACATGCGTCCGACGAAGGGGAACTCGGCACCGACGCAGTAGTAATAAGTGCCCTCAGGGAATTCCGGGGTCACTCCGCTGCGGCCGTTGCATTCGTCGAGGTCGCCGAGGTCCTTCACGTATTCGAAGTCCTGGCTGAAGCGTCCGTCGTGATTGCCGCCGGGGCCGTCCGCCTGTTCCGGACGCGGGCCTTGCTTGAGCCGGTAGCTGGACTTCATCTTGCGCAGCGCGCTCTTCGGGTCTTTGGCATCGTCGTGGGCCATGCCGGTGTAAACGGGGAAGCCGTCGGCCGCCCAGCCGATGAGGAGCATCTTCTTGCCATCGCCGCCGAGTCCCTCGACCAGCCCGGTCGGCAAGGCGTGGTAGTGATACGAGCCGTTCGGCTGGACGTGGGCGTTGTGCTCGTCGAGCCCGAGATTGAGAAAGCCGGTGGCGGCCTCGTAGCGCCAGCCGGAGCGCGGGTCGTTGTTCCAGGTCTCGCCGGTGCCGGGTTCGAAGGGCACGCCGTTGATCGCGACGCCCCACCACCAGCCGCCGCGGCGTTGGGGCGACTCCGCGGCCACCGGTTTCAAAGGCACGCGGAACGAATGCTTCTGCGGCACCGGCGTGTTCGGATTCCCGCGCCGCGGGAATTCTCCCGGCTCGTGGTCGGGCCAGCCGTTCGACTCGATGAGCCGGAAGTCGCCTTCGATCGTGATCTTCACCGAGTTCGCCGGCTTTCGTTCCGCCTTGCCGGGAACCGGTGCGGCGATTGGCAGCAGCGACGCCGCGGGATCCCCGTGATCGGGATGGGCTCCGGCACCAACGGTGACGGCGAGGAGGATCGCAAGATCGAGGCGGGGAAGCTTCCGGGAGGCATTCATGGTGCGTTGGCGAGTCAAACGTCATGCGTCCGCCGATGGCGCGCGCTTTTACATTCCGCTTACAAAAATGGCGGGTCAGGGAGCGCGTGAAGGTCCTGCAGGTCGTGTCGCAAAATGTCGGAAGCCGGGTTGTCATTTCCGGATCGACCGCTAGTCTCGGCCTGTGAGCGAACCCTCCGAAGAGCTGGCCAAGCGCCTGCTGTCCGCATTCGAACTCGGCCCTTCCTGGGCCCGGAGCGATGCACCGGCAAAGAAACTTCCGCAAACCCGTGACGACGAGGCTCCGCGCGAGCGTCGGGATCGCGATGAACGGGGGCGTCGTGACGACCGCGGCCGCCGCGACGACCGTCGCGATCAGCGTGGTGGTGGCGGTGGTGGACGCGGGGATTTCCGGGGGCAGCGCGGCGGCGGTGGCGACCGCAGGTTCGGCGGCGGTGGCCGCGACCGCGATCGTGATTCGGGACCGCGCGAGTTGCCGCAGCCGGCGGAAGGCGTGCGCGTGACCATCGTGCCCGCGGCGGAAGCCGTGCATCTGGTGGTCCGCGAGATCCATCACCTGGCGCGGGTCTATTCGCTCTACGATGTCGCGCAGATCCTGCTCGCCGGAAGGGAGCGCTATCACCTGCGCTTCGAGCTTTCCGACAAGGCGCGGCCGATTTTAAAGAGCCGCAAGGACGCGTCGCTGTGGCTGACGAAGGAGGAAGCGATCGCGCACTTCTGGAACTCGCCGGTGGCGGGGGAGATGTACGAGTCGCAGGAGGTCGAGACCGACCCGCCTGCCGGCAATTTCCAGGTCGTGGCCCGCTGCGGCATGAGCGGCGAGTGGCTGGGGCCGCCGAACTTCCACGCCTATCAGACGAACCTGCGGCGGATCCACCGCGAGCAGTTCTCGCACATGCCTTTCGAAGTCTATGCCTCCCGCGTCCGCACCGAGCGCGGCGAGGAAGCGGTGAACGCGTGGCTCGACACGATGCGCAAGCGCGTCCGCTGGCGCCTCCGCCGGGCGGCCGAAGCAACGGTCGTTCCGGAACCCGCACCGCAAGCATCGGCGGAGCCCGAAGCCGTGGAAGCTGAAGCCGTGGAGGCTCCGGAAGCCGCGGAAATCGAAGCGGCCGAGACCGCCGAAGCTCCCGAGGCCGCGGGTGAAGAGGTCGCCGAGGCGGCGGAGGAACCTGCCGCGGAAGCACCGGCCGACGATACCGGCTGGACCTTCGACCGGTCGGAGCTTGAGCGCGATTTCGCGACCCGCCATTTCCAGGAGATCTTCGAGGAAGTGCGCACGGCCGAGGTGTCGGGTGCCATTCCCGCGCGCAATCTTTCGAGCGGCCTGCTGGCCTGTGTCCGGATCGCCGGATCGCACGCCCGCAAGCACCCGGCGATCCTCATCCCGACGATCTGCCGGCTGTTGGAGACCGAGCATCTCTCCGTCTTCAAGCGCGAGGGCAAGCTCTTCACGGGTCCGGCACGGCCGCATCCGCTGATGACCGACGCGGTGCTCGCGGAGCGTCCGGCGGCGATCGTCACCTGGCTTGAGGCGAACCCGAACAAGAAGCTCGCCGACCTTTGGAAGGGCCTGCTGCCGGAGGGGCAGACCGAGCCGGGCAACGAATGGCTGGCCGACCTGTTCTGGCTGCTGACCCAAGGGCACGTGCTGCTGTTTGCCGACGATTCGCTCGTCCTGCCGCGCCGACGTGCCCCGCAGGGAGCCCCGAAGGAAGCGGCCGCAAGCGCGAAGCCGGCCGCGAAGTCCGCGAAGAAAAAGAAGCGCAAGCGGCGCCGCCGTTCCCGCGGGCCGAAGGTGGCGGTGGAGAATCCGGCGAAGATGATCCGCGCGATCACCCGGATGAAGCCGTCGCGCCTGAAGCTGCTCCGCGGTCCCGCGATGATTTGGAAGCGCCGCTTGGAGAAGCGCGGACGGATCGCGTCGCTGGTGGACGATTAGTCGCGGGTCACCGCTGCATCTTATGTCCCGAGGGGACTTCGGACCAAAGCCCGGGGTTGCGAAGCTACCCCGGGTGCTAAGCGACAAATCGGCTACGCCAACGGCGTTGAGTAGAATCGGCTTCCGCACCTCCTTTTAGGCCGCCCCCTTGCGCAACCTCTTCGAGGTAGGGATTCATTGCCCCGGGCTTCCCCGGGTAGCTCGTTCCTCGCAACCCGGGGCTTTGTTCCGAAGTCCCGTTGGGACAAGGGCGGATTCTCATCGGGGACTGTCGCGGGTGGAAGGCGGGAGACTTGCGGGAACCGGGTAGAACTGGCTTCGGCAGTCCAAAGGGCCGGGGTGGTCACTCCTTCCAGTAATCGGCAACCCAGGGCGCGGGCAGGGCGCGGTGGTGGAGGCGCTTGCCGGGGAATCCGGAGATCGCGTCCGGCGGATCGGGCTGGCCGTGGAAGACCAGGAACTTCGCCCCCGCGGGTTTCTTCGGCGCGACGACGAGGTTGAGCGGGAAAGGCGGGCGGCAGTTGTATTTGAAGCTGCGCACCCATTCCTCCGGCCACCAGTAGCGCTCCTTCATGGCGTAGGTGAGGAAGGCCTGCTCGGTCTGGAAGATCGAGCGGTCCTGGGCGCGGTCGAGCTCGCGGATGAAGGTGTCGTAGATGTACTGCGACTTGCCGGCCTCGAAGCGGAAGATCGACGAATTCCCGATGTCGGGCCGCGGGCGGAGGATCTGCTTCCGGCGCTCGATCCAGTTGTGGATGATGCAGTTTTCCCCCGGCTGGTAGTCGAAGAAGCAGTCGATGGAATCGAGGATCACCAGATCGAGGTCGAGGAACAGGGTCGGGCCGGAGAGGTCCGCGAAGCCGTCGCGGGTCATCACCAGCTTGAGGAAGACATTCGGCCAGCGGGCCTGGGTGACGCCGGGGTTTTCCGGGAAGGGCAGGGTCTCGATGCCTTCGACCAGCCCCGCGGTGTCATCGGTCAGGCAGACGAAGCGGAAGGGCCGCGACAGGTGGCGGCCGATCGAGCGGAACAGGATGTTGACGTAGCGGGACGGGTATCGCGTCCCCCACTTCATGCAGATGATGTTGACGGGCTCTCCGGGCATCGGTGGCGGGGAGCTTGGGGGCGGGCCGGGGGCGTGGCGAGCCTTGAGTGGGGGAGGGTGGAGGATGCAGGACGGTCGAGAGCGGCTCCCGCCCTGCATCGGGACCCGGAGTTCAGGGAGCCCGGATGCTCCGGCTGGCGACGGTGCGAGCCGGGGATCCGGGTAAGGGTTAGTTCTGGACGGGATAGAGACGCCAGAAGTGCTTCGGCCCGGTGATTGAATCGGTGACGGTGATGGTTTCGGTGACGGGATCCACCACGGCGGTCACGCCTGAAATGCCACCCCCGGTCCCGGATCTGCCGCTGAAGGAATAAACACTTTGCCATCGGCTGGTCTGGCCGAGATCCGGGCTGCGCTGCACGATGTAGAAAACATCCGGGGCGGAGGCCCGGTAGCGGAAGCGGAAGGCGTGGCCGCCGCTCACCGGAGCGATCGTGGGCGCGAGCGGCCGGTCGTTCTGGAAAAGATCGCCGCGGATGGCGTATTCGAGACCGGCAGCCATGCCGTCGCCGTCGCTGTCGGTGAAAAAGGGAATGGCCGTACCGGTGGCTTCCAGGACCCAGGCGTCGTAGTCCACGACGGTGCCCGCCTCATGGGCGCCGATGTCCGGCGTTCCGATGATCGGGAGGGAGCGCTGGTCGCTGGTGAAGGTGCTGCCGGCAGCGGTGTTGAGGGCCGGGCTGCCGGGGAGAAGGACCATGGTCCGGGTACGGCCGCCATAGTAGTCGAGTGGTCCGAGTAGCGGATTGCCGCCCGTCACGTTGGCCCCGGTGGCGGTGAAGGCACCACTGGTATTCTCCATTCCCGGGTCACCGGCGGTGTTGCCGGCGATGATCGAGTGACGCAGGGTGAAATTCGAAAAGCTGGTGTAGACGCCACCGCCGGAGAAGTCCGCGTTGTTATCGGAGATGGTGCAGCGCTCGATGTTCATGGTGGAGGGCCCGTGATAGATCGCACCGCCGTTGCCTGCCTGGTTCCTGGAGAGCGTGGAGCGCCTGATGGTGAGCGGACCGATGCTGTGGATGCCACCGCCGTCCAAGGTCGCAAAATTCCATGCGACTTCGCATTGGTCCAGCGTGACCATGCCGGTGGCGTAGATGGCTGCTCCGAGGTTTGCGCTGTTGTTGTTGAAGCTGCATCCGAGGGCGGTGAGCGTGCCGAAGCTGTGGATCGCGCCGCCATCAGCGCCTTCCGGCACGCTGTTTCCGAAGAACTGGCAGCGGGTCAGGCTGAGGGTGCCTTCGTTGTAGATGGCGCCACCGCCTGCCGGTCCAACCGGACCAATGCCCGAGCCGGCGATCAAGATAAGATGGGTGAGGAAGACGGTTCGATCGCCACCGATGCGGAAGATGCGGCTCGTTCCGCCTCCCGAAGAGAGGTTGATGCCGTCGGGCAGACTGCCAGCGTCGATTGTCACGTCTTTCGCCAACAGGATTTCCGATCCGAGGGTGAGTGAAATCTCTTGTCCGGACAATGCGGAGCCGAAAGCCACGGTGGAGCCGGCCGGGGTGTCGCGGACGGCTTCCCGGAGGGAAACCCCGGTGCCGGCGGTGCTCACGGCATCGAGTTCGTCGGCAAGCGTGGTCACCACCGAGACGCTTTCCGTCGCGCCGATGTCGGGTGTGTTGAAGACGGCGAGGCCGCGCTGGTCGGTGGTGATGCCGGAGCCCGTGGCCGCATCAACGGCGGGGGATGCGGCCAGCGGTGGCATGGTTCGCATGGGGCCGCCGTAGTTGCCAAGGGCGGCGAGCTGCGGGCTGCCGCTTGTTAGATTGGCGCCGGTCGAGGTGACCGTGCCGCTGATGTTGGAGGTCGCGCCGTTGTTGGAGAGGTTTCCGGCAACGATCGAGTGGGTCAGCGTGCAAGTTCCGCCGGCGATGGCGATTCCGCCTCCGTCGTCCGTCGCGGTGTTCGCGGAGACGGTGCTGTGGAGGATCGTGACGGACCCGGATGTGCTGGCGATGGCACCACCCACCGGAGCGGCGTTGCCGGAGAGCGTGCATTGCTGAACGGTGAGCGTGCCGGTGTTGAAAACCGCTCCGCCGCGATCGCTGCCCGAACTGTTTCCAGAGAGCGTGCAGCGGGTCAGCGTGAGCGTGCCGCGGTTCAAGATGGCCGCACCGTCGCCGGAGCTGTCCGCGCCCGTGCCATTTCCACCGCTGAGCGTGAGGCCGAGCAGCGAGACCGTGTGGCCGGTGCTGACGGAAAACAGCCGGTTGCTGGACGTGCCGCCATGGAGGATGAGGGCTCCGGGAAGGCCGGTGGCGTCGATGGTGACGTTGCGGGTGAGAACGATCTCCGCGCCGCTGGTGAGGGTGATCGTCTGGCCGGAGAGCGCGGGGGCGAAGGCAATGGTGGAGCCCGCCGGGGCGAAGGCGACGGCCTCTCGGAGCGAGATGTTGCCGGTGCCGATGCCATCGTTTTCATCCGCCGTGGTCGTGACCAGAAGCGGGGTGATGGGATGGCCGGATTCCACGGCGCCGAGGTCCACGGCGGCCCCGAGCACACGGGCCAGGCCGCGCTGGTCGGTGGTGATGGCAGTGGTCGCGCCGGCATCGACGACCGGTGAGTCGGGCGAGGGCGGCATGGTTTGAGTCGGGCCGCCGTAGTTGCCGAGTTGGGCGAGCTTCGGATCGCCGCTGGTGAAATTGGAACCGCTGGCATTGATGGTGCCTGCAAAGTTCTCCGTTCCCGCGGTCCCGGCGGTGTTTCCGGCGAGAATCGAGTTCGTCAACGTGAAGGTGCCGGCGGAGACCCGGACACCGCCTCCCTGGGACGTTGCCGAATTGTTCGAAACCGTGCTTTGCACGAGCGTGGTGGTCGAAGTGTTGACCTGGATCGCGCCGGCCGACGGTGCGGAATTCCCGGAAAGGGTGCATTGTTGAATGCTGATGGGAGAGCTGCCCGCGATCGCGCCGCCTTCGCCGGTAGCCGTGTTGCCGTTGAAGGTGCTCCGCAGGAGGGTGGTGTTGGACCCGCTGCCATGGTAGAGCGCGCCGCCCCGGGACGCCGAGTTTCCTGAAAAGACAGATCCTTCGATCGTCGCGGTGGTCGAGAAGAGGGCCAGTGCCCCCATGTCGCTGGACGAGTTCCCCGAGAAGACGCTGCTTTGCACGGTCAGCGTGCCGCCGTTGCCGTAGATGGCGGATCCCCGCTGCGCGGTGTTGGCGGAAAAAGTGCACTGGGTGATCGTGGTCGCAATCGCGGCGGAATACACCCCGCCGCCGAATTGCCCGTTGTTTCCGGAGAACGTGCATTCCAGCAGCGTGAGCGTGCCGGCTGCGCCGTAGATGGCACCGGATGAGGCCGTATTGCCGGACACGGTGCAGCGGGTGAGCGTCAGGAAACCCGCACTGTAAATGGCACCTCCGTTAAAGGAGCTGATCGAACCGGTGCCGTCCCCGCCGGTGAGGGTCAGTCCGGTCAGGGAAAGGCTCTGGCCGGCATTCACGCTGAAGATACGGTTGTCGCCCGGGCCGCCATTGATGGTCAGGCCGCCCGCGAGCGCGCTGGCGTCGATCACGAGGTTCCGGGTGATCACGATTTCCGCGGCGGAGGTCAGGGTGATTGTTTGCCCCGAGAGGCTTGGGAGGAAGGTGATACCCGTATTGGCCGGGGTGTCGCGGATGGCTTCGCGCAGGGAGATGCCGCCTCCTGAAGCCGCGTCGGTGTCCGATTGATCGGCGAGAGTGGTGACCACCGTCGCACCTTCCGCGGCGCCGAGGTCCGCTTTTCCGGATGACGGGAAGCCGCGCTGGTCGGTGGAAAACGTGGAACCGACGGTGGCGTTGATGGCGGGCGAGCCGGCCAGCGGGGGCATGGTCTGCGTGAGGCCGCCGTAATCTCCGAGCGGGTTCAACTGCGGGCTGCCGCTGGTGAGATTCGCGCCGGCGGGTGTGAGGGTTCCGGTGGAATTCTCCGCGCCTGCAGGACCCGTATTGCCGGTGAGGATCGAATTGGTGAGCGAGAAACCACCGCCCGCGATATGAACACCGCCGCCACCGCCGGTCGCGGAATTGCCGGTGATGGTGGAGCGGTTGATCGAGTTGGGTGAGGAACCGCCGTGGATGGCACCGCCTTCGCTCGCGGAATTCTGGGTGAGCGTGCAACGGTTGATCGATACCCCTGCCGACGGGCTGTGGATCGCGCCACCGCGCTGGTTCGCCATGTTTCCCGAGAGGGTGGACTGGCTGAGAGTCAGCGCGCCGGAGCCGCAGCGGATCGCGCCGCCGTCCTGCCCGGCGGTGTTGCCGGTCAGGGCGGTCTGGGTGATTCCCACCGCGCCGGAGCCGCCATGGATCGCGCCGCCGGCATTCGCCGAGTTCGCCGTGAAACGGCTCCGGTTGATCGTCAGCGCGGCGGCCGGCGTTTGGATCGCACCGCCGTCCCCGGTGGCGGTGTTATTGGAGAAAGTGCTCGCGGTCACGGTGAGCGATCCCGCGGGATGATGAATCGCGCCGCCTTGTCCGGCGGAGTTGGCGGCGAAGGTGCTCGCGTCGATGGTCATCGCGCCGGAGGAGCCATGAATCGCGCCGCCCGTTTGGGCCGAGTTTCCGGAGAAGGTGGCACCGTTGGCCGTCAGCGTCGCGGAGAGGCTGAAGACCGCGCCCCCGAGTGCCGCCGTGTTGGCGCTGAAGCTGCCCCCGGTGATCGCCAGCGTCCCGTTGTTGAAAACGGCACCGCCGCGCAAGCTGCTCGCGGTGTTTGCATTGAAGATGCATCCATTCAAATTCAGCGTGCCCTCGTTGTAAACGGCTCCTCCATCCGGCGCGGTGCCCTGGCCGGCCCCGTTCCCTCCGGTCAGGGTGACTCCCAGCAGGGACGCCGTCCGTCCGGGGGGGATGTAGAATAGGCGGTTGCTGCCCGGGCCGCCATCGACCGTGAGTCCGCCCGGAAGGGTGGTGGCATCGACCGTCACGCCCCTGGTGAAGGAGAGTTCGGTGCCGGTGGTGAGCGTGATCGTCTGGCCGGAAAGCGCGGGCGCGAAACCGACGGCCGCGCCGGACGGGGTGTCGCGCAGCGCTTCGCGGATCGAGATGCCCGCGCCTTGTGTTGCGACGGGATTCGTCTCATCCACCGCGGTGGTGACCACCACCTTGCCCTCCGCCGCGCCGAGATCCGGGATGCCATCCACCGGATAGCCGCGCTGGTCGGTTGTGGGCGGGGTGCCGAACCCGTAATAATAATTCCCGTTGATGGCGGGTGAACCGATGAGCGGCGGCATGGTCTGCGTCGGGCCGCCGTAGTGACCGAGCGGAGCCAGAAGGGCGTTACCGCTCACGATCACCGAGGCGATGTTGCCGAGGTTTCCAGCGATGTTCGGGTTGCCAAACGGAGCTGAATTTCCGGCGATAATTGAATTGGAAACAAATTGAGAGGAACTCGTCCCGTAAATGCCACCGCCGAGTCCCGTCGTCGCCGTGTTGTTGGCGATGGTGCAGTGTGACACGAGAATCGACTGGGTGGTGGAGGGATTGGACATGAAAAACACGGCGCCGCCGTCCGTCGCGGTGTTTCCAGTCAGCGTGGTCTGGGAGATATCGAGCGAGCAGAACTCGGCATGGATCGCGCCACCCCAGCCGTTGGAGGTGTTTCCCCAAAAGGTGCAGCGCTCCACCTTGACGGTTCCAGCGTTTGCGAAGATCGCTCCACCGCGGACGGAAGCCGCGTTTCCGGTGAACGAGCAGGTGCTCAGCGTCAGATTGCCCTGAGTATGGATCGCCCCGCCGTAACCGGCCCCGGATGAGGAGGCGTTGGCGTTCCCGCCGGAGAGGGTGAGTCCGGCGAGCGAGACGGTCTTGTCGGCTTGGACGTGGAAGATCCGGTTGTCGCCGGAGCCGCCGTCGATGGTGAGTCCGGCAGGCGCCAGGCTGGAGGCGTCGATGGTCACGCCCTTGGACAACACGATCTCGGCACCGGTGGTGAGTGTGAGGGTCTGCCCCGCCAGCGCGGGGGCGAAGACGATCGTATCGCCATCGGCCGCGTCCCGCACGGCCTCGCGCAGGGAAAGCTCCGCGCCCGCCGGGCTGTCGAGTTGGTCCGCGGTGGTATTGACCGTGAGGGTGGCCGCCTGCGTCGGGAGGGCGAGGACGGCGGGGATCGCCGTGGCGAAAAGGATGGTGCGGATAAGCCGGGTTGAGCGCATGGAATTCGGATTTCTTAGGAGTTCAGCAGGGAAAGTGCCACCACAAACGAGCAGGCCGCACGTGCTCGAGGGGACGGTGACGGGGAGTCGTCCGTGAAGTGCAAAAGCCGCCGGCCCGGCGCGAAGAAGAACCAATCGAAGCGAGCGATCGACGGCAGCCGTGAGGCCCTGAAAAGTCGTAGCCGCGAATGGCATTGCCTTCGGCATCGTGGCGAGCGTGCGAATCCCGTGGATTTCAAACGCCTTCTGGCCATGGTTCCGTAATCCGGGCCGGGCGCAGCCGACGCTTCGTCCTGGTTGAGGTGGAGGAAGCCAGCGCGACTCGAAATGAAACGTATCCCCGATCCCGATCTGCCTCTTTCGCGAGCAGCGTTCCCGGAAGGATGTTCGGACCTCTTTGACGCCTACCAGATGCGATCCGCCACGCGGGAGGAGCGAGCGAAGTTCCTTCTGAGAACCGCCGCCGTGCTTCATGATTCGCTGGTGGAGCAGCTCGATCCGGAGCTCTTGCGCTCCCGGAATCCGGACCTGCTCCTGGCCCGCATCTCGGATTTCCTCCACCCGCTGCTGCTTTCGGATCCGGCTTTCGCTAGGAAGGTCGGGTCATCGGCCGAGCTGGTCGAGGAGCTGTTTCATGTTCTGATGGCGAATCTGGAGGAGGAGAGCGAAGGGGAACTCCCCGCCTGTCCCAAGCCCTGACTTGCCCCTTGCAAGGCGGCACGCTTCGGAATAGCTCTCGAAAGAGAATGAAAAGTGAAGGAATCCCTCCGGCCCGCGCTGCTTTTGCAGGGCTTATGCAGCACGCTGCAGAAGCACCGCAATTGCGGCGCGCGGCATAAGAGCACTGTTCGCCAGAGATACCATGCCTCCGCTAATTACATTTTTCGGTATTTTCCTCGTCATCTACATCCTGGCAGAGTGCGTCAATCTCTACATGGTTGGCAGTAGCTTGATAGGAGGAGTGTTTCGCATAACGCGGCAGGTGCTCCACGGATCGAAAGTTGTCGAGTTGCCTGAGGATCTCAAGATTGCTGCGGCCAATGGATTGCTGTCCGTCGGATCTGAGGTTGTCGTGGGAACTGAACCCCAATGGGATGGAGTGACAGTGAGGCGTTTCGCAGTATCGCCCTCTATTGTTCATACGGACGTAGGAACAACAATGCAGATAATCCGGCTGACACGGAGTAATATGGAACTGAAGCCAGTAGCCAACAGCGAGTATGCCGCCACAACGAAGAAACGACCCGGCGAAGACGGCACATCCAACGGCGGGCAACGTCCTTCTTTGAATTCAAGCTTTCCTCCCCGACGCGGATGAGCTAGGCGTTCACTAAGAAAATGAAAGAGCCAAACTGGGATACCGCTTATAGCCGCCTTCTTGAAGAGTCGCGAGAGGCTATTGCGAGATTTCGCATTGAACATCCCGAGGTGACAGTATCCGACTTCTGGTTCGATTCAGAGCCGCGCTACGGCTATGTGATGATCGCGTTGAATTCCGAGGACTCCGCGATCCGATTCGCAAAGGAACAATATGATTATCACGTCGCCTACCGCCGCAAACTCTTTACCGAACAACTAAAGACTTGGCTCGATTGCGCGATATTCCAACTTAGTGTTCACTCGGTAAGCCAGGTCTGCACGAACTCTGGTGATTTTGATTTTCCTGACTTCGCGGAAGTGCTCTTCCCGGAATGGCAGGAGTTTGCCGAGAGCGATGATTATCCTCAGTCCGAGGACTCCGACAGGGATTTTTTGAAGTGCCGGGTAGGATACACGTTTTGGAGAGTCTTGGAGCAACTCGTGGCCGAGGATGCATTCCGTGATTTGCACCTCGCTTCACCCACACGCGTTGGATTCGCATTTCACGACGGCCCAGAGCTGACGCAATACCTGATCAACTGGAAAAACTAATGCGAACCAGACGCTCCATCCGACGGCGGTTAACGCCCTCAAGTTTGAATTCGGCCTCCTATCCCCGCCGTGGATGAGCAATACCTTCTGCAAGAAATGAAGAAAGCACTGCTCATCATTCCTCCAGTCCTCGCAGTCGCAGTGGTCATTGGGGCGGTATTGGTTCTTCCGGTGCGCTTCAGGCTTGAATCTACATCTCCGTCTGGGGATTCGCATGTGAGAGGGCTGAGATTCAAAGGGCAGAGTCCACACGCACTGGATGGCATGCTGCGGTTGTTTGTCTCGCATGATCAATCGGAAATGAAGCAGCAGACATCCATTCCCTTTGGGAGGGATCTCGCGATAGAGTGGAAAGAGAGCCCGGCTGGAGATGCATTTGTGATCGAGAAGGATGGACGTGATCTCATGGAAATTCACATCAATGGCTCGGTATTGGAGTGCACGAAGGGTGCTGAATACCTCGCGCCTGATCCCTACGAAAAGGACCCGCAGAACACGGGTCGGCAGGCAACGGCTTCGCCGTCGCCTGCGCCGTGACGCTCAGCCTCGCACCATGACCCTCAAGGAAGTCGCCCGTCCCGATCTTCCGGTGGCACCCTACCGGCTGGGTGGCGGTAGCGAGGAGCGACGGGGAACCGGCAGCTTGGAATCCCGGGGCGGTGAAGCGGGATGCGGCGATGCTGCTCAAGCAAGGATCGGCGCGATGACTTTGGCAGGCTCCACGCCGGTGAGTTTCTGGTCGAGGCCGCGGTAGGGGTAGACGAGGCGGTTGTGGTCGATGCCCATCTGCTGGAGGATGGTGGCGTGGAGGTCGCGGAGGTGGGCGGGGTCCTTGGTGATGTTCCAGCAAAAGTCGTCGGTCTCGCCGTGGACGTGGCCGGGCTTGATGCCGGCGCCGGCCAGCCAGATGGAGAAGCAGCGGCCGTGGTGGTCGCGGCCGGCGGAGGCGCTTTTCGGGTCGCCCTGGGAGAAGACGGTGCGGCCGAATTCGCCGCCCCAGATGACGAGGGTGTCTTCCAACAGGCCGCGGCGTTTGAGGTCCATGATCAGCGCGGCGGAGGGCTGGTCGGTGTCGCGGCACTGGTTGGGGAGCTGCTTGGTGATGGCGATGTGCTGGTCCCAGCCGCGGTGGAAGAGCTGGATGAAGCGGACGCCGCGCTCGGCGAGGCGGCGGGCGAGCAGGCAGTTGGCGGCGTAGGTGCCGGGCTTGCGGGATTCGGGGCCGTAGAGGTCGAAGGTTTCGGCGGACTCGTTCGAGAGGTCGGTGAGTTCCGGGACCGAGGCCTGCATGCGGAAGGCCATCTCGTAGGCGTGGATGCGGGCGATGGTCTCGGGGTCGCCGGTGGCCTCGGCGAAGTGGCCGTTGAGGCCGGCGAGGTCATCGAGCAACTCGCGGCGCTGCGGGCGGGTGACGCCGGCCGGGTTGTCGAGGTAGAGGACGGGATCCTTGCCGGCCTGGAGCAGCACGCCCTGGTGGCGGGAGGGCAGGAAGCCGCTGCCCCAGAGGCGGGAGAAGATCGGTTGGTCGGGGTTCTTGCCGGTGCCCTGGGAGAGCAGCACCATGAAGGCGGGCATGTTCTGGTTGTCGCTGCCGAGTCCGTAGCTGATCCACGCGCCCATCGAGGCATTGCCGAGCTGCATCGAGCCGGTGTTGGCGAGGGTGATGCCCGGGTCGTGGTTGATCGCCTCGGTATGCATCGAGCGGATCACGCAGATCTCGCCGGCGATCTTCTGGGTCCACGGCAGCAGGTCGCTGATCCACACGCCGGCGGGGCCGCAGGGCTTGCCGGGGGCGATCGGTTTGACGACGGGGAAGCTGGCCTGGCCGGAGGTCATGCCGGTGACGCGCTGGCCGCCGCGGACGGAGTCGGGCAGGTTGGTGCCGTGGAGCTTGTCGAGGGCGGGCTTGCCGTCGAAGAGGTCGACGTGGGACGGGCCGCCGGATTGGAAGAGGAAGATCACCCGCTTGGCCTTGGGGGCGAAGCGACGGAAGGCATCGGGCTCGACGGTTTCACCGCGCGCGGCTTTGGCCATCGAGCTCATGATCAGCGAGCTGAGCGCGGCATGCCCGAGGCCGTTGGCGGAGCGGCCGAGGAAGGCGCGGCGGTTCAAGGTGAGTGGATCGAACATGGCAGGAGATTGGAGATCGTGGATGGTAGATGGCAAATCGTAGATGGAAGATGAAAGGCAGGCGTCGGCGGCGGGGTCTTTTTCAAGCATCTACCATCCACCATCTGCCATCTCCCATCTTGCTTCTTCAGTGCTTCGTCACGGTTTCGGAGAGGTTGAGAACCAGGCTGGCGACCTGGGTCCAGGCGGCGTGCTCGGGGGCGGGGAGGGCGGGGTCGCGGGGGGATTCGCCGATGGCGAGGAGGGCCTCGGCGGCGGCGGAGTCGGACTGGTAGCGCTGGCGTTCGCGGGCGAGGGCCTTTTGCAGGGTGTCGAGCTCGGCGCTGGTGGCCGGGCGGCCGGTGGCGCGGGAGAAGGCGGCGGCGAGGCGGGCGGGATCGTCGGGGTAGGGGGACTGCAGTAGTTTCTGGGCGAAGGCGCGGGCGGCTTCGACGAACTGCGGGTCGTTGAGGAGGACGAGGGCTTGCAGCGGGGTGTTGGTGGCGGAGCGGCCGATGGCGCAGACCTCGCGGTTCGGGGCGTCGAAGATGGCGAGGTTGACCGGGGGCAGCGTGCGCTTCCAGTAGGTGTAGAGCGAGCGGCGGTAGAGCTTTTCGCCGTGGTCCTGGATGAAGGTCTGCGAGGTGGCGGGGCTGGAGCCGAAGTGGCTGATCTGGCGCCAGAGGTCGCCGGGCTGGTAGATGCGGACGCTGGGTCCGCCGAGGCGCTCGACGAGCAGGCCGGAGGTGGCGAGCGCCTGGTCGCGGATCTGCTCGGCGGACAGGCGGAGCCGCGGGCCGCGGGCGAGGAGGTCGTTGCGGGGGTCGCGCTCGAGGAGTTCGGCGGAGGTGTTCGACGACTGGCGGTAGGTGCGGGAGGTGACGATGCCGCGGATCATCTGTTTCACGTCCCAGCCGGTCTCGACGAAGTGGACCGCGAGCCAGTCGAGCAGCTCCGGGTGGCTGGGCCACTCGGCCTGCGAACCGAAGTCGGCGGAGGAGGCGGCGATGCCCTTGCCGAAGAAGGATTCCCACAGGGTGTTGACGGCGACGCGCGCGGTCAGCGGATGGTCCGGGCGGGTCATCCAGTTCGCGAGGTCGAGGCGGTTGAGCGGGCGGTCGGCGGGCTCCGGAAGCGGTGGCAGGGCCTCGGGCGTGCCGGGGGTGACGGCTTCCTTCGGCGCGGAGTAGAGGCCGCGGTCGAGGACGTGGGTGACGCGCGGTTTCGGCGAGGTGTTCATCACCAGCACCGGGTGCTTGCGGGTGAGCACGGCGTGGCGTTCCTCGAGGTTGGCGATCTGGTGACGGATGAGCGCTTTCTCCGGCGCGTGGGCCTGGAAGTGGGCCTTGAGGCGGGCCTGCTGCTCGGGCGTGAGGGTCGCGGGATCGGCAGCCAGGATCGTGGTGACTTCGTCGGGGTGCGGCGAGCCGTCGTCATGGCCGGTGAAGGCCTGGATCTGGAAGCGGGCGGGCGAGGCGTTCGAGCCGAAATTGAACATCAGCTCGGTGGTGAGGTAGGGCGTCGCGGCGGGGTCGACGGGCTCCGCGAAGGTGACCGTGACGTGCTGCGGGGTGGTCGAGCCGGTGAGCGGGGCCCAGCCGCCGTTGGTGGCGGTGCCGGCGATTTCCTCCGGCCAGTGGCCCGGCTGGGCGCTGCTGGCTGAGAAGCGGACCATCGGGAGCTGGGCATTCAGGTCGACGTTGCCGGCGGGGAAGGAGCTGGTGGAGGTGGTCAGCGTGTTGAGCACGAAGTTCCCCTCCAGTCCGCGGGCATTGCTGAAACCGAGCTTGCCCTGGGCGACATCGGTCGGGTGGAAGACGACGCGCAAGCCGCGCAACGGGCCTTGGGCGGTGGGCAGGCGGCAGAGGACGTTGTAAGCGGCGTAGTCGCCGCCGCGGATGGAGACCGACTGGTCGGCTTCGATGCGGATGCGGTCGGGGTTGCCGTTCGGCGAGGTGGCGGCGAGGACTTCGAGCGGGTAGGTCTTGAAATCGCGGCCGCGGGTGGCGAGGTCGGCGCGCCAGGCGGCTTCGTGGCGGGCCTGGGCTTCGGGCATCGGGACCTCGAGCTCCTGGCGCAGGCGGGCGATTTGCTCCTGGATCGCGGCGGCTTCGGCGGGGTCGGCGAAGCAGGACATCGCGTTGATCGCGGGTGCGGCGTTGTTGCCGCCGTTGCCGTCGAGACCGGCATCGCCGAGGGTGTTGAAGAAGGCGAAGAAGCGGAAGTAGTCGCGCTGGGAGATCGGGTCGTACTTGTGATCGTGGCACTGGGCGCAGGCCATGGTCAGGCCGAGGATGGCCTCGGAGGTGGTCTTGACGCGGTCGGCCGCGTAGTTGACCAGGTTCTCCTCGGGGATGGTGCCGCCTTCGTGGGTGATCGCGTGGTTGCGGTTGAAGCCGGTGGCGACGATCTGCTGCTCGGTGGCGCCCGGGATGAGGTCGCCGGCGAGCTGCTCGGTGATGAAGGTGTGGTAGGGCTTGTTGTCGTTGTAGGCCTTGATCACCCAGTCTCGCCACAGCCACTGGTGGCGGCCGCCGTCGATCGAGTAGCCGTTGGTGTCGGCATAGCGGGAGGCATCGAGCCAGCGGACGGCCATGTGCTCGCCGTAGCGGGGCGAGGCGAGGAGGCGGTCGACGAGTTCCGAGTAAGCGGTGGCCGGTCGTTCGGCGAGGGCTTGCTGGAAGGCGGCGATTTCCTCCGGCGAGGGCGGCAGGCCGGTGAGGTCGAAGGTCACGCGGCGGATCAGGACGAGCGGGTCGGCCTCGGGGGAGAACGAGAGCTTTTCGGCGGCGAGGCGGGCGGCGATGAAGCGGTCGATGGGATTTTCGCCGGCGTCCGGGATTTCGGGCAGCGGGGCTTTCTTCGGCGGCTGGAAGGCCCAGTGGCCTTCGTATTCGGCACCCTCCTCGATCCACTTCCGGAGAACGGCGCGGTCGGAATCGCGGAGTTCGAGGTGCGACTCGGGCGGCGGCATCAGGACGTCGGGGTCCTGGCTGTGGATCCGTCCCATCAGCGACGATTCGTCGGGCTTGCCGGGGACGATGGCGGGTTTGCCGGACTCGCCGCCCTTGAGGGCCTCCTCCCGGAGATCGAGCCGGAGCTCGCCTTTGCGGCCGTGGTGGGCGTCCGGGCCGTGGCAGGGAAAACAATTCTTGGAGAGGATCGGCCGCACGTCGCGATTGAAACCGATCGTGCCGGCGGTCGAGGCGGCGGTCAGACAGAGGAATCCTGTGATGATGTGACGCACGGTGATGGGTAATGAAACGGTTCCTGTTACGGCTCGGAAGGCAAAAGCTTGCGGGAAAGTGCCGAGAAAAGCGGAGCTGGCAAGGAAAGTTCAAGATCGTCCATGCCGGGCCCGGATCGGCGTCGCGAGGTGGATCGGGAATAAGCGGAGGAGGATGCAATGCCGCGGCCGGAGCCGTAGAAAGGCGGCCGCTGGCCCGGGGCGGTGATTTGCTTTCTTCCGTTGCCCGTTCATTTCCGGCAACAAGCCGCTCAGGAGTCCCGTTTGATCCGATCCGAACTTTCCCATGAAACACCCGATCCTCGCCTTCCTTTCCTTGTCCCTGATCTGCGGCCTGCCCGCGGCGGAAGCGAAGCGCATCCTGTTCCTCGCCGGCACCAACAGCCACAACTGGGGGCAGCACAAGCATCTGGCGGGGAGCACCCTGCTTTGCGAATCGATCAAGGAGACGCCGGGGATCGAGGCGGAGGTGGTCACGGCCTGGCCCGATGCCGCGGCGCTGGCGAAGGCGGACGCGCTGGTGATCTACGCCGACGGCTGGCAGGCCCATCCGGCGAACGACAAGCTGGCGGAGCTGGAGGCCTTCATGAATGCCGGGAAAGGGCTTGTGGCGATCCATTGGGCCACCGGGATCCAGGCGGCGGATCCGGCCAGCAAGGATCAGGGCGGCGACCCGCAGCGGGCGAAATGGCGCGAGCTGATGGGCGCGGATTTCGAGGCTTACTATTCGATCAGCACTTTCTGGGAGGCGAAGTTCGACAAGCCGTCGGACCATCCAATCCTGAGAGGGGTGAAGCCCTTCTCGCTTTACGACGAGTGCTACTTCCACCTGCGCGAGTGCGGCCGCGACCACGGCAAGGTGGAACCGCTGTTTCCGGTGAAGCCGGCGAAGGAACTGGTCGAGCCCGGCCTGACGCCCTACCGCGGCAACGACCACGCCCGCAAGACGATGGCCGAGGGCAAGGAGCCGCAGTATGTCGCGTGGGCCTTCCCGCGGCCGAAGGGCGGGCGGGCCTTCGGGTTCACCGGCGGTCATTTCCACTGGAGCTGGGCGCGGGACGAGGTGCGCAAGATGGTGCTCAACGGCATCCTTTGGACCGCCGGCGGCGAGGTGCCGGCGCAGGGGCTGGAATCGAAGACGCCCGATGCCAAGCGGATGCTCGCCGGGCTGCCCGACAAGAATCCCGGCTGGACCGAGGCCGCCTTGCAGCATGCCCTGGACAAGGCCGCTGCGGGGGAATCGGTGCGTTGGCTGGAATACGGCGACAAACCGCTGCCCGCGCCGCCGGTCTCGATCTTCGACGGCAAAACGCTCGACGGCTGGGAGATCCGGCCGGGCGAGGAGAAATGGTGGAAGGTGCAGGACGGGATGATCACCGGCGGCTCGCTCGAGGAAGATGTGGCGCACAACACCTTCCTCGCGAGCAAGAAGCGCTACGCGAACTTCGACCTGCGCTTCAAGGTGCGGCTGGTCAAGGGCAGCGGCTTCATGAACTCCGGGGTGCAGGTCCGCAGCATCCGGGTGAAGGACAACCACGAGATGTCCGGCTACCAGGTCGACGCCGGGACCGGCTGGTGGGGGAAATTGTACGATGAATCCCGTAGGAACAAGGTGGTCGGCGAGCCGGTCGATCCGGCGGCGATCAAGGCCACGGCGAAGGACTGGGACTGGAACGACTACCGCATCCTGTGCGAGGGCCGGCGGATCCGCTCGTGGATCAACGGGGTGCCGGCGCTGGATTACACCGAGGCCGATCGGACGATCCCGCTGGAGGGGCTGATCGGGATGCAGGCGCACGGCGGCGGCAAGATGCTGGCGCAGTTCAAGGAGATCACGATCCAGGAGCTGCCGCCGACTCCGGGCGCGCCGGTGTGGGAGGAGGCCGCGGTGCGGACGCCGGAGCGGGAGATGGCGGCGATGACGCTGCCGGAGGGATTCGAAATTGAGGTGGTGGCTTCCGAAAAGGAAGGCGTGGGCAAGCCGATCACCATGGCGTGGGATCATGCCGGGCGGATGTGGACGATGACCGCGCTGGAGTATCCGGTGGATGCCAACGAGAACGCGGCGCAGGCCGAGGCGATGTATGCCCGCGGCGGCAAGGACCGGGTGCTGGTCTTCGACGAACCGTGGAAGCCCGGGCCGCAGGTGCCGCGGGTGTTTGCCGAGGGGCTGGCTATCCCGCTGGGACTCCTGCCTTACAAGGACGGAGCGCTGGTCCAGTACGGCCACGAGATCCGCTACTACGCGGACCGTAACAAGGACGGCAAGGCGGACGGGCACGAGGTGCTGTTAGGAGGCTTCGGGATCCAGGACTCGCACTTGTTCCCGCACCAGTTCGAGCGCACGCCGGGCGGCTGGTTCTATCTGGCGCAGGGGCTTTTCAACTACTCGAAGGTGGTTCGGCCGGACGGCTCGGCCTTCGCCAGCGGGCCGAAGGAGATCGCGTTCAACCAGTGCAAGCTGGGCCGGGCGAAGCTCGACGGCTCGGACTTCGAACTGCTGACCGCGGGGCCGAACAACATCTGGGGATTCACGACCGGCAAGGACGGCCGCGAGTTCCTGCAGGAGGCGAACGACATCGGGCATCCGGTGTCGGAATACATCACGGGCACGCATTATCCGACCGGATCGCGGGAGAAGCTGCGGCCCTACGCGCCGCAGTTGCCGGCTTCCACGCCCGGTCAGCCGATGGGCGGCACCGGCTTGAGCGGCCTGGTGCTGGCGGACGACGAAGGCAGCGCCTTCGCGGCGAAGTGGCCGGGGGCGAAGGTGTTCTACCTGGCGAATCCGATCACCAACCGGCTGCAGATCGTCACGCTGAAGGACGGGGTCTATCAGAAGCAGGAGGATTTCCTGGTTTCGAAGGACTCCTGGTTCCGGCCGGTCTCGATCCAGTTCGGGCCCGACGGCTGCCTCTACATCGCCGACTGGTGCAACAAGATCATCTCGCACAACGAGGTGCCGCGGACGCATCCGGATCGCGACAAGACCCGCGGGCGGATCTGGCGGATCAAGCCGAAGGGCGTGGCGCCGGTGAGGCCGCCGGACCTGGCGAAGATGGGATCGAAGGAGCTGTTAGAGCAACTCGGAGCGGGCAACGCGCGGGTTTCGCGGATGGCGTGGGCGGAGCTGGGGGATCGCAAGGACCCGGCGGTGACGGACGATCTGAAGAAGCTGGCGGCGGACGCGGCGCAGCCGGCGGCGAAGCGGCTGGGGGCCTTGTGGTCCCTGCTGGAGGCCGGGGTGACCGACGATGCCCTGGTCGAGAAGCTGGCGGCGGATCCCAATGCGGATGTCCGGCGCGAGGCTGCGGAGGCCTGGGGTGCGATGTCATCCGGGGTGCCGGCGAAGAGCCCGGGCCTGGCGAAGATTGTCAGCGACGAGCAGGACTTCGCGACGCTGGCGGCGTGGGCGAGTTCGGTCCGGACGCGCCGCGAGGTGGCTCCGCCGATGTTGTCGGCGCTGGCCTGGGCGGTGCCGGCACCGCGCGAGGGCGGGGACCGGGCGGCTTATGAAAGCGCCTTCCTGCGCTACGTGATCCGCTGGGCGATGGAGTCGCATCCCGCGACCACGGCATTCATCCTGGAGAAGTATCCGGAGCTGCCAAGCGAGGGGCGCCTGTTGGCGGCGCAGGCCTTGTCGCCGGAGAAGGGCGTGACGCTTTTGTTGGAGTCGATGGCCGGAATGGCGCGCCGCTTGACCGGCGATGAGGCGGCCTTGCTGGGCTCGCAGCTTGCCAATCCGGCGGTGGCGAAGACTTTCGGCACCTTGCTGGCGGATCGCACCCGGCGCGGTGAACTGTTGAAGGCGCTGCTCCAGCTCGATCCCGCCGCGGCGGCCGATCCGGCCTTGCGCGGGGCGGTGGGCACGGCGACGGCGGCGATGGTGAAGGAGGATCCGAAGTCGCTGCCGCTGGTGCTGGACCTGGCGCGCCGGTTCCGGCTGAAGGAGCTGGCATCCGTTTTGTTAGAGAGGGCGAAAGCTCCGGCCGATGCCGTGGAACTGGCGACCTTGCTGAGGACCTTGAACGAGATCGGCGCCGCGGATGCGGGGCTGGCGAAGGCGCTGCTGGATCATGCCGACGAGGCGGTGGCGCGCGAGGCCTTGACCGGCTTTGCCACGGCGGGCGGTCCTGCGGCGGTCGCCGAGATCGCGGGACGCTGGGCGAAGTTGCCGGGCGCGATGCGGCAGTTCGCGGTGAACGGGATGCTGTCGAACAAGGAGTCCGCGACTGCTTTCGCGAAGACGGCGGCGGGAGGCGGCTTCGCGGGCTTCGATGCCGCGGTGGTGGAAAGGCTTTCCGCGGTGCTGGGGGCGGATGATCCGGCGTTCCGCGAAGTGCTGGAGAAGGTCGACGGCCTGCTGGTCCGCGTGATCCGGCTGCCCGGCAAGCGCGACGTCGTGTTGGACGCTGGCTTCTCGCTGGAGGGGCCTTTCACGGTGGAGACCTGGATCAAGCTCGACGCGGGGATCGACAACAACGACGGTCTGTTAGGGACGCGCGGCGGCGGGCCGGACATCAATTTCTACGATGGACGACTCCGTTTGTGGAACGGCCAGGGCGACGTCGTGATTGCCGACCGGCCGGTGGAAGCGGGCAAGTGGACGCATTGCGCGGTGACGCGGGATCCGGCGGGCAAGCTGGCGCTTTACCTTGATGGAGAGGCGGCGGGGGTGTCGGGCGGGGTGTTCACGGGGCCGATGAAGCCGCTCGATCCCGGCCGCAGTCATCAGAACGGCGGCACGGCGGCGAGCTTCCTCGAATACCGGGTCTGGAGCGTGGCGCGGGCTGCGGACGACATCCGCGCGGACTTCCGGACGAGCTTTCCGGCCGGCGAGCCGCGGCCCGGGCTGGTGCATTCGTTCAGCGGCGATTCGCCGGGCTTGAAGCTCCAGGGCGGCGCGGCCATCGAGTGGACTTCGGATTTCCCGGAACTGGTCACGCCGGCGGAGGCGAAAGCGCTGGCGGAGAAGTTCGGGAAGTTCCGGGCGATGGCGACGAATCCGGGCGATGCGGCGGCAGGCAAGGCCTTGTTCCAGGCGAGCTGCATGATCTGCCACCAGGTCCGCGGCGAGGGCATCGCGATCGGCCCCGAGCTCGGCGGGGCGGGGGCGATGGGGGTGGAAAGCCTGCTAAGGAACATTCTCACTCCGAACGCGCAGCTCGAGAGCGGTTACTACCGGCACGACATCACCTTGAAGGACGGCACGCTGGCGAGCGGCTTTCTGGCATCGGACAAGGGCGGCACGCTGGTGCTGAAGCAGATCGGGGCGGACGAGCGGGCCATCCCGAAGGATCAGGTGAAGGAGCACCTCGTGTCGAAGCGCTCGCTGATGCCGGAGGGGCTGATCGACGGGTTTTCGGAGAAGCAGGTGGCCGACTTGTTCGCGTATCTGATGACGTTGAAGTAGGGGGCCCTCCACCGGGTGCGCGGAGGCTCTGCCCCGCAGAAGCACGGGGGGTGGTTTTTTGGGGGCGGTTTTGAAGGCGGTGGCGGGCCGCCGGGGACTGCTCTGCGGACTGAAGTCCGCGGTCCCGGTGGGCGTTCTGGCGGTGCAGACTTGAAGGGGTGGCGGGCCGCTGGGGACTGCTCTGCGGACTGAAGTCCGCGGTCCCGGTGGGCGTTCTGGCGGTGCGGACTTGAATGGGTAGCGGGCGGTTAGGGACCGTTCTGCGGACTGAAGTCCGCGGTCCCGGTAAATGCCCGCGTTGGTTCAGACGAGTCCTTTGCGGAGGGCTTTGGAGACGGCTTCGGTCTGGGTGCGGACGTGGAGCTTCCGGTAAACCGAGCGCAAGTGCATGTCGACGGTGTGCTGGGAGATGTCGAGTTGGTCGGCGATCTCCTTCTTGATGAAGCCCTTCACCAGCAGGCGGAGGACTTCCTCCTCGCGGCCGGTGAGCGGTTCGGTTTCCTCGACCGGGCCGTGCTTGGAGAAGCCTTCGAGGATCATGTTGGCGATCGGGCTGCTGAGCGCGGCGGAGCCGTTCATCACGTCGCGGATGCCGGTCAGGATGTCGTCGGGGTCGGCCGTCTTGAGCAGGTAGCCGGAGGCGCCGTTGCAGATGGCGCGATAGACGCGCTCGCGGTCGTCGAAGGAAGTGAGGATGACGATGCGCTGGTCGGGGAACTTCGCCTTCACTTCGCGCAGCACCTGGAGGCCGTCCTTGCCGGGCAGGCCGAGGTCGAGCATCAGGAGATCCGGCGGGGCGGCGCAGTAGCCGAACTCGGCCATCAGGTCGTCGGGGTGGTTGAAGGCTTTCTCGCAGACGAGGTCGTCCTCGCCGGCGATGAGACGGGAGATCTGTTTGGCGAAGTTCGCGTGGTCTTCGCAGATCCAGATGCGGATCGGTTTGTTGGAATCACTCATGGGATGTTTTTTTGGTGGCCATCAGGTTGGTCCGTTTCACGGTGAGACGCAAGGTGGTCCCTGCGCCGGGGGTGGAATCGACATGGAGGTTGCCTTCGAGGACGCGCGCGCGGTCGCTGAGCTTTTTCACGGCGGCCATCTGGTCGCCTTCGCCGCGGGGGAGGCCGACGCCGTTGTCGGCGACCTCGAGGACCAGCAGCTCGCGCGAGTCGTAGAGCTTCACGGTGACGGTGGTGGCCTTCGAGTGCTTCACGATGTTGTGGAGCGCTTCCTTGTAAAAGAGGAAGAGGTGGCGCTTGGCATCGAGCGTGAGCTTCGCGGTGGTCTTGGAAGAACGGCAGACCAGCGAGTATTCGGTCTCGCGCAGCAGTCGCGCGGCGCAATCGCGCATCCGCTGGACGAGGTCGCCGATGGTGTCCTGGCGGCGTTCGAGCAGCCAGACGATGTCGCGCATGGCGAGCGAGCTTTCGCGGGCGATGGTTTCCATCTCGCCGAGGTCGCTGGCGATTTCGACGGGGCCGTGGAGGCGTTCGAGGTCGCGCTTCGCGGAGCGGGCGATCAGCGAGATGCTGCCGAGGTTGCTGCCGATGTCGTCGTGGAGGTCGGAGGCGATGCGCTTGCGGAGCTTGTCGAGGTGGGTGCGGGAGACGAGTCGGCGGCGTTCGACGATGGCGACCGGGATGAGGAACGTGAGACCGAGTGCGATCGCGGCGCCCCAGGTGGTGTTGAGCTCGCTTTCGGCGGCCATCTTGCTGGCGCTGGAGGTCAGGGCGGTGACCTCCCTTTCGAGCTTGGACCGTTCGGCCAGCTGGCTGAGCCAGGAGTGGATGGGGAGGATCAGTTTGCCGCTGCCGAAGCCGTCGGTGAGCTCCTGGATCGGGAAATCGAGGCCGGCGTGGCGGACGGTGACGGGGCGTCCGGCGGCGATGTTGCGGCCTTCGGCCCAGACTTCGATTTCGCCCAGCGACTGGAGGTGGCGGTGGCCGAGTTGCCAGGCCTGGTCGGAGAGGATGCGGAGGTGGCGGCCTTTCGCGGGGCCGGCGGGGAAGATGACGGGAGTGGTCAGGTCGATGGGCAGGTCTTCGGCTCCGCTGCAGGCGATGCTGGTCGCGCCGGTGAAGTCCGGATTGTCGGCGACCTCGACCTTGAGCCTGGGCGGCACCACGCCGGGGCCGGAGAGTTCCGGCAGGGCGTAGGGGAAGAGCACGACGCGGTCGATCCGCGGGGCTTCGCCGAGGTCGATGATCCATTCGACGTTCTGGCGGTCGACCGGGACCTCGAGGCAGTGGCCGCGGGATTCGGTGAGGGTGGAGGTACCGCCTTCCCAGAGGCCGAGGGGCGTGCGGCCGTCGACGACGTAGCCGGGTTCCCAGGCGCCGGGGATGTCCACCGACTGGCCGGTGGTGATGGCGGCGCCGAGCGAAACCGGGAGGCGATCCGAGAAGACGAAGATTTCGGACAGGGCGCAGACACCTTTCAGGCCGCGCTGGTGGCCTTCTTCAAAAATGATCCGGACGTGGCGGGCGGGGAGTTGGTCGCCGTCGAACTGGACCGGATAGCCGTCCGGAGAGGGCTGGGGGCGTTTGCCGGTGCGGTAGATCGTGCGGGCGTCGGAAAAGTCGGCCTGGTTGGCGGCCTCGATGGTGAAGCGGCGGGGGAAGAGGTCGTTGGGATCGCCGGCCTGGCGCTGGGCGGGCACGAGGAAAATCTCGCCGAGCGGGTATTCGCGGCCGAGGTCGAGGGCGATCCAGGGAGGGCCGGCGGCGGGGTCGGTGATGCCGCAACGCCAGCCGACCTGTTCCTTGAGCGGCTTCTCGGCGAAGACGGCCAGGTAGGACAGGCGGATTTTGAGCCAGTTGATCTGATCTTCGTCCCGAACCAGCTGGCGGTTGAACAGCCGGGCAACCCGCCCAATCGGGTTGGTTTGGGCGACGGTGGCGGCAGCGAGGGGTTCGGGGAGCAGGGGAGCGAGAGAGATCAGAGCAACGCAGAGGTGGGGCAACCTCTTGAGTTGTTTTTTCATGTGGTTGGGGTGACAGCGGCCAATTGGTTAACATATTTTAAAAATCAGGGCAAATATTTTATTCCGCGTCGGGGACCGTGGTTCCGGGTGGGGCTGGCGGCCGAGTTTTCCCGAATTCGAAACTGGAGTCGGCGGGGCAGCCGGGCAGGATCGTGGCGCGATGGCCTTTCCGCCTGAACAAGCCTTCCAACTGGTGAAAGCGGCCCACGAGCGGGGCCGGCTGGCGCATGCGTTCCTGATCAGCGGTCCGCGCGGCTGTGGCAAGGAGCGGCTGGCGGCGCGGATCGTGAAGATGCTGGACGGCGGGGGCGGCGGCGGAGGCTTCGATCTTTTCGGGGAGCCGGTGGTGGAGGAGGTCCCGCCGCTGGACGAGCTGGCGGGGGAGTGGGTGAGGATCGTCCGGCCGCAGTCGAAATCGCGGCGGATCGTGGTGGATGCGATCCGCGAGCTGGAGAAAGGGCTTTACGTGTCCTCGGGGCCGAAGACCTGGAAAGTCGGGGTGATTTGCGATGCCGACCGGATGGCGGCGGCGGCGGAGAACGCGTTCTTGAAGACCCTGGAGGAGCCTCCGCCGCGGACCTTGCTGCTGCTGTTGACGTCGAACACCGGCGGGCTTTTGCCGACGGTCTTGTCGCGCTGCGTGCGGCTGCCGCTGACGGGGGAGCCGGATTTGACCGAGGGTGGAGGTGCCGACCTGCTGGCGGCCCTGGAGCAGGCGGCGCGGGCGGGTTTCGGTTCGCCGGGTGTGGCGCTGACCTTGAAGTCGGTTTTTTCCTCGATCCTCGAAACCAGCAAGTCCGAGGCCGTGGAAGCGGCGGAGGCGCTGCTGAAGGAGGAGGAGAAAGCGCTGAACAAGGGCTTCGAGGGCGACTGGCTCAAGCGGCGGGAAGAGGCGCTGAAGGCGGCGGCGGAATCGGAGTATATCGAGCAACGGGCGCGCTTGTTCGAGGTCCTGCAATCGTGGATGGCCGATGTCCTGCGCTGCAAGACCGGGGCGGGAGGGCTGGATTTCCCGGCGTCCCGGGAAGCGGTCGCCTTGCTGGCGGGTGCCGAGGATCTCGGTCGTCTGGTCCGCCGGATGGAGGCGGTGGGGGAGATGCGTTCGAACCTGGACACGAATGCCCAGGAGCAGCTCGCGCTGGAGGTCGGGTTCTTGAAGGCCTTCGCCTGATCGCTCAGAACTCGCCGCCGCGTTTGTTCGCAGCCAGGGCGGACAAGCCGAAGCCCGCGGCGACCTCGAGCGCGGCGCTTTCCAGCAAGCGGTCGAGTCCGGCGATCACCTCGAGGATGCCGCGGGTCCATTCGCCGTTCCGCCAGGCGGGCTCGGCGAGTTCGAGCAGGTGGTCGAGCGCCTCGTCGCCGAGGAAGGGTTCCAGCCCGTAGCCGACGGTGAGGGCGGAGCGGCCGAGGGCGGGGTCGAGGGCGAGCAGGATGCTGCGGTTCTCGCCGGCCTTCTGGGCCTCGGTGGAGAAGCCGCCGCTGTTGAAGAGCCAGAAGACGTGGAGGTCGAACGGGTGCTCTTCGGGGAAGACGTGCAGCAGCACGTGGAGGCTGATCTGGGGAAAGGTCCACATCAGGCGGCCGGCGGCCTTGGAGATCTTGGCGGCATCGCCTTTCGGCAGCACGCCGGCGAGGTCGGCGACGCCCTGGCCGAGCCGCGGCACCGGGCCGAGCAGGGCGGTGGCGCGATCCAGCGTCAGCCGGCACGCCGGGCACTCCAGCACGTGTTCGGTCAATCGCGTCCGGCAATACGGGCAGCGCATGGCACCGGTCTAACGGAGGATCCCGCTCCAGCGGAAGAGCAAAGCGCCGCCGCGCGGCTCCGGCGGGATTTTCCAAGTTGGCAAGACCGCCCGCGGCGTCGCAGGCTTTCCCCATGCAGCGCTTTGCAGGAAAGACGGTCGTGGTCACCGGCGGTGGCCGCGGGATCGGTGGATCGATCGCGATGGCCTTCGCCGCCGAAGGGGCGAAGGTGGCGGTGGTCAGCCGGAATGAATCGAGCTGCGGCAAGACCGCCGGCGAGATCAACCTTGCCTTTCCCGGCAGCGCCCGGGCCTATGCCGTGGACGTGGCCGACCATGAGGCGGTGCAGGAACTCGGCAAGCAGATCATCGCCGACTTCGGCACCATCAACATCCTGGTCAACAACGCCGGCGTGACCCGCGACGGCCTGCTGATGCGGATGAAGGAGGAAGACTGGACGACGGTGCTCGACACCAATCTCAAAGGGGCCTTCAACACCGTGAAGGCCTTCATGCGCGTCCTGATGAAGGCGGAGGACCCGCGCATCATCAACATCGCGTCGGTCATCGGCCTCATCGGCAACGCCGGCCAGGCGAACTACGCGGCGTCGAAGGCGGGGCTGATCGGCTTCACCAAATCGGTCGCCCGCGAGCTGTCCGGCCGCCAGGTGACCTGCAACGCGGTGGCACCCGGCTTCATCACCACCGACATGACCGGCGATCTGCCGGAGAAGGTCCGCGAGGAAGTGCTCGGCAAGATCCCGCTCGGCAGCTTCGGCACGGTGGAAGACATCGCCGCGGCGGTGCTTTTCCTCGCCGGCAAGGAAGCCCGCTACATCACCGGCCAGGTGCTGGCGGTGGACGGCGGGATGACGATGTGAGGCGGCTGAAGGGCCACCCCAATCCACCATCTGCCATCTATTATCTACCATCTTCATCCCAGTGGAACTCCTCGTCATCCGCCACGCGAAAGCCGAAGCCCACGGTCATCCGCAGGGCGATGCCGCGCGGGCGCTGGTGGCGAAGGGCTTCGAGCAGTCGGCCCGGATCGGCCGGCTCTTGAAGAAGGTGGAGCGCCGGCCGGACATCGTGCTGACCAGCCCGCTGGTGCGGGCGCGGCAGACGGCGGAGACCTTGTGCGAGGCGGCGGAGATGCCCGGGCCGGTGTTGCAGGGCTGGCTGGCCTGCGGCATGGACCCGGAAACGGCGATCCGCGAACTGGTGGCGTTCAGCGATTTCGAGCGGGTGGCGATTGTCGGTCACGAGCCGGATCTTTCCGCGCTGATCGAATGGCTTCTCGGTTGCAGCGGGAGTTCGGTGGAGGTGAAGAAGGCGAGCATCACCGGCCTGCAGGTCCACCCGCCGGCCTGGCACGCGCGGCTCTTGTTCCATATCCCGCCGGGGATGGTGGGGGAGTAGTCAGTCGATCTCAATCCGGTATCTCGGCAGCGAGGGGTCGATCTCGCGGCTCCAGGCGTCGATGCCGCCGCGGAGGGCGCGGGTGTTTTTCAGGCCGTGGCCTTGGAACCAGGCGCAGGTGTCGAGGACGTGCTTGCCGGAGTGGTCGTGGAGGACGATGCGGCGCTGCGGGTCGCCGGCGAAGAGCTGCTGCTGGAGCTCCTGGTCGAGGAAGACGGAACCGGGGATGCGGACGGCCTCGTGCTCCTCGCGGGTGCGGCAGTCTAACAGAAGTGGCGGCCCGGCGGAATCGAGCCCGGCCTTCAGTTCGGCGGGGGAGAGCAGCATCGACTCGTCGTGGGCGTGGCTGGCGAGGAGATGGGCGAGCACTTCGGCGACGTCGAGCTCCCCGGCGCGGGCGCAGAGTTGGGCGAGCGTTTCGGTATCGGCGAAGCCGCAGCTCTGGCAGCCGCCGAGGTGGTAGGCGGAAAAGAGCGCGCGCCGGGCGCCGGGCAGGGCCTGCATGATTTCGCCCATCGGGGTGTCGGGAGTGATCGTCGCGGGATTCATGGCGGGAAAGCGGGACGGTGCCGGCCCGGGCGGGGGAGAAACAACGAAAAGGACGAAACGAACGGAAGAAGAACTTGTCCGGCGACCGGTTTGCCAGACCGGATTTTCCGCTGTCTCCGGCGCTTGTTCTGGGGCATCGTCCTGCCGCATGTCCCGCCTGAACGACCCCGACGAGCCGCGGATCTACCTGCTGCCGAACCTGATGACCGCCGGCAACCTGGCCTGCGGCTTCTTCGCGGTGCTGACGATTTTCAAGGGCATCATGGTCGCGACCAGTCCCGAGGGCGTCTATGATTTCGAGTCGGCGCAGCCTTACTACAAGCAGGCGATCCTGCTGATTTTCGCGTCGTGCATCTTCGACCTGCTGGACGGCCGCCTCGCGCGCTTCGGCGGGCAGGAATCGCCCTTCGGCCGGGAGTTCGACTCGCTGGCGGACGTGATCTCCTTCGGCATGGCGCCGTCGATGCTGATGGCCAAGGCGGTGCTGCTGCCGCTCGACGAGGACTTGAAGTTCGAGGGCTTCGGCTGGGGCCTGGCCTGCATCTACGTCCTCTGCGGCGCGGTGCGGCTGGCGCGTTTCAACTGCCTGGCCGCGGCGCCGAAGCGGCCGAACGCGAGCACCGACTTCCGCGGTTTGCCGATCCCGATGGCCGCCGGCTTCATTTCCTCGCTGACCTACCTGGTGATCTACATCAACGACACCGACCGCAACCTCGGGGCCTGGAAGTACGTCCTGGCGGGGGCGATGCTCGGGCTGTCCTGGCTGATGGTCAGCAGCGTGCGGTATCCCAGCTTCAAGAAGGTCGGCTGGCGGACCCGCGGGACGCCGCTGATCATCGTGGTGGCGGCGGTGGTGCTGATCGCCACCGTGCGCTTCCACTACGTGATGCCCGCGGTGCTCTTCACCGCGTATCTGCTTTACGGGCTGGTGGTGCGACCGTTCCTGCCGCCCAAAGTCCAGCGGGGGATCGAGGCCGAGGACGACACGGACGAGGAGAACGGCGGGGTCACGGGCTCATGACGCCTTTCTTCGACGGCGAGGCGATCGCGTCGAGGAAGCGGCGGGCGGGCTCCGGCCAATCCTGGCTGGCGGCGGCGGCGAGGGCTTCCTCGCGGGCTTTGCCGGAGAGATAGACGAGCTTGAAGGCGCGCTTCACGGCGGCGCGGTCGTCGGCGCTGAAGCCGGCACGGCGGAGGCCGATGGTGTTGAGCCCGGCGATCTGGTTGATGCCGTAGGCGGTGCAGAAGGGCGGAACGTCCTGGCTGACGGCGGTGAGGCCCTGTACCATGGCGAGGTCGCCGATGCGGATGAACTGGTGGAAGCCCGCCGCGCCGCCGAGGAAGGCCTTGTTGCCGACGGTGACATGGCCGGCGAGGAGGACGTTGTTGGCGAGGATGTTGCCGTCGCCCAGGCGGACGTCGTGGGCGAGGTGGACGCCGGTCATGAGCAGGTTGCCTTCGCCGAGGACGGTCTGGCCGCCTTCCTTCGATCCGCGGTGGATGGTGACGTATTCGCGCAGCGTGTTGCGGGGGCCGAGGATCACGCCGGAGTCGACCGCGGGGTCGAAGGAAAGGTCCTGCGGGTCGGCCCCGAGGATGGAGCCCCAGCCGACTTCGCAGCCTTCGCCGATCACGGTGCGGCCGGAAATCCAGGCATGGCCGCCGATCTTCGCGCCGGCGGCGATTCGGACCGGGCCCTCGATCACGGTGAAGGGGCCGATGCTCACGTCGTCGGCGATTTCGGCGTCGGGTGAAACCAGGGCGGTCGGGTGGATCGTGGGCACGGGGTGGTTCTAGGTACCGGGCAAGGTGGCGGCAAGTCCGGGGGTGCCGGGTGGGGCTCCGCCTTTGGGGAAAAGCCATTGCTTCGCGGAGCGGGACCGGGCAAGGGTCGCGGCCATGAAAGTGCACCGGTTGCTGGCGGAGGGATGCGCGGGGATCTTGAAAGAGGTTTTCGAGGACGGGCGGGTGCTGGACCGGGCGCTGGACGAGGCCTTCCGCGCGAACCCGAAGTGGGGCAAGCGCGACCGCGGGTTCATCGCGGAGACGGTGTTCGAAGTGACCCGCTGGCGGCGGGCGCTGGCCTTTGTCGCCGGAGGGAAATCGGTGGCGGCCCTGTGCGCGGCGCAATGGCGTCGGGGCGGGCTGGAGGTGCCGGAGTGGTGGACCTGGGACGGTTGCGGCGTGGCGGAAATGGCGTCGCGCGAGGCGGAGCTGGCCAACCAGCCGCGGGCGATCCGCGAGTCGGTGCCGGACTGGTTGGACGCGCTTTGCGAGCAGGAACTGGGGGCGGCGTGGGATGCCGAACTGGCCGCGCTGAACCGCCGGGCGCGGGTTTTCCTGCGGGTGAACCCGCTGATGGCGACGGTGGACGAGGCGATCGCGTGGCTGGGCGCGGAAGGGGTTTCGGTGGAGCGGGTGGAGGGTGCGCCGGACGCGCTGGTGCTGCCGGAGGGGAAGACTTTGCCCAAGCCGCTGGCTCTTGACGGCCGGGTGGAGATCCAGGACGCGGGATCGCAGCAGATCGTGCCTTTGCTGGAAGTCGAGCCGGGCATGCGGGTGGTCGACACCTGTGCGGGAGCGGGGGGCAAGACCTTGCAGCTTGCCGGGGCGATGCGGAACAGCGGGGAGATCCTCGCGCTGGACACCGCGGAGCGGAAGCTGGTCGAACTGAAGAAGCGCGTCGGCCGTTCCGGGGCGCGGAACGTGCGGATCGAGCCGTGGCAATCCAACACCCTGCGCCAGCGCAGCGGTTGGGCGGACCGGGTGCTGGTCGATGCGCCGTGTTCGGGTTTGGGGACTTTGAAGCGGCAGCCGGATCTGAAGTGGCGGCTGACCGCGGGGAGCCTGCGCAAGACGCTGGAACTGCAGGCGAGCTTGCTCGACCGCTATCACCACCTGCTCAAGCCGGGCGGGGTGATGGTTTACGCGACTTGCTCGGTGCTGCCCTCGGAGAACGGCGGGCAGGTGCGGGCGTTGTTGGAGCGGGGATCACCGAAGGTGATCGATGCGGAGCTGAAGGTGTCGCCGGCGGCCACGGGGTGGGACGGGTTTTATGCGGCGAGGTTGAAGTAGGGGGGGGCTTGCAGGCTGGGGTGGATCTGGTGTCGCAACGTCATAGCACCTCAACCGCCTGACGGCGCCCGCGCGTTGACTGTGGATGAAGGGTCGCAATCACGGTGAAAATCCGACTCGGAGCGGGTCAGGCGGTTGGGGTCTGCGACTTGTTCTCCTTCTTGTTCTTGCGGGACTTCGCGTTGATCACGGCGTATGCCACCGCTGCGAAAACCAGTCCCATCCCAAGGTGTTCCCATAAACTCCGACCCGGGGTCACAACCTCCGCTTCGATCGCTGACGTCGCACCGGCGGTGGGCAATTCGATCCAATTCAGAACTTCGTTGATCTTCGACGACGCCTCCTGCCCAGTCACACTTACAGTCAGGAATGGCACGGGATTAAGCTGGATTTCGTTGGAAATCAGCAGACGGAAAGCCGGCCCGGGTACGGTTAGAGAGTGTGACCAAACAACCTTTCCTGACCGGCTTTCCGCTCGCCGTT